>CAVTET010000004.1:0-814081 GCA_963733675.1 uncultured Methanosarcinaceae archaeon
ACTATTAATAATACATCCATAATTTGCAAGACCTTATATGAATTGAGCTAATTCCGCCTAAAATCGGTCTGCGTAATTATTGGAAGATAACAACACTCGCAAAAACTTGAAAAATATTAGATTTTATTTCGAAGACATTAAGTTAAATACGTGTGGAAAATCATTAGATATACTCCTTATTGAGCGTCTTCTTACCGAGCATCCTCTTAAAAATTCTATGCGTGTAAAAAAATCTTTTGTTCAGCTGTTCCTGTCATCCTCCTTTTTTGATATGTGCATAAAAACGGACGTTGAAACATTGTATGCCCGGGCTTCTGAACTTTACAAGTTAGGGGAACTCTTTAATGAAGAGCAATATATCAAAAATTTGATTGCTGTGGAACAAAGTTTCAAAGAATTGATTCATGAAGTTTACATTAAATGTATTAGAAGGATTTGGAAAATTCATAATATTAAACAAATTGTTGACAGTGAATACCCAAAAGATCCATTGACATTAGACTTGTTTCAAAACTTTTCAGAATATTTTTTGAGTGTGGAAATATCAAAAGAAACATTCGAACGAATGTTAAAAGAAATACCATCATCAATGGAAATAAATCACATGAAGAAAAAACTAATCGAATTATAAAAGAGTTGTCTATAAAAATATCAAATGAAATAATCCCAAAAATGATGAAACAGATACATGAAAAGTCTCCAGAAATGCTCAACGAAGAGTTGCATAAAATGCCCCAAGAGATATTGAATAAGACTTCTGAAGAGATATTCAAAAAAATAATGGAAAGACTTCCTGAAATATTGAGCGACAAAATAATTAGAATAAAATATTACCACGAAATAAATACGGTAACTTCAGATCTCATTTTCAACCACTGCTTTCAGAGAGACGTCATGGATGGTACCTCCTCCCCCGAAGAAAGAGAGTTCGTTCATAAAATAAATGAATTAATTTCTATTCATAAAGAAAAGGACCCAACAACTGGACTTAAAGAATTAGATAAACTTTATAGTAATTATTTCGAAAAATGCCAGGAAAAAATTATTAGCCCATAATGATTGCAAAATAGTTATTTTCAGTTTTAATCATCGTCTCTTTAAGCCCACAGATTAAGCCATGACAAGCCCGAGCAACCTGCATTGATAAAACAAATTTAGACTACAACTTCAAGCCAGAAAAATATGGGCTAAAATAAGAATTCCTTAAAATAAAATCCATTAAAAATTATATATAAATCATTTTCCAGCTTTAAGCATCATCTCTTTCAGCTTAGAGATTTCTTCTAGCTCCTGTTTTAATGTATTTTTCATTTCTCTAATTTCGTCTAGATCTGCGAGTTGCATATAATCGGTTTTTACGGATTCTACTGTTGTTGCAGTTTCCTGCGTAAGTGGCAGCCCACATTTAAAACAAAATAAAGCATTTTCTGGATTTATTTCCTTACAACGTGAGCATTTATTAACAATGAATTTTTTGGTAGCTTCTGCAGTCTCGATTCCATGCAACTTAAGTATAGCATTATCCACATCTCGGCCTGACATATGCACATATATACTCGCCATATTACTTGATTTTGTCCAGCCTAAATATTCTTTCAAAAGTTGTTCAGGTAATTGTTCAGCTAAGTGGGTTGCTCTGGCATGCCTAAAAGCATGTGGATAAACTCTTTTTGGCTGGATAGCTGCTCTACTTGCTATTTTGTGTAGTTGATCTGCAAGTCCTACAAATGTGACGACACTAAAAGGAGAATTAGTCGAACAGAATAAGTAAGCATCAAGATCATTCTTTAATGGATGCGTGTCAATCCACTGTTTAAGGTAAGATGAAGCTAATACAAGCCTAACGCGTCGACTTCCTGTTTTCCCTTTTTGGATATTGAGGATTGCCCCATTCTCGTCAAAAGTCACATGTTTAAGTTGAACTGTTAGTAATTCCCCCCTTCTAGCTCCGCTTTCATAAAAAGTAGCAATTATAGCCCGATCTCTGTTACTTCGACATGAATCAATTAATTTTTCAATTTCTTCGCGAGTCAAAATATCTTCGGGGATTTTCCCATTTTTTAGCGTTCGTAACTTTATTACGGCTCCTAGTTCATGATTTATAGAGGTCAAGAATTTTTTCAAAACTGTTCTAATTCGTTGCTGTGTACCAGGTGAGTATTTAACGGCCTTACCAGCTTTGATGTATGTATAGGCATTTATAAAATCCAGATAATCGTAAACATCGTCTGTTGTAAACTCCTTTAATTCTCGATCTCCACACCATTCTATGAACTTTATAAGTGTATATTCAGCAGTTGCAATTGTCTCTTCCGTCAGTCCATCTGCTTGGCACTTCCTTAAGTAATCTTTTAAGATCTTCGAATTACTCATACTAACTTAATAGAATTTATCCTAGATAAACAATACAGTTATTTATGTTAGTTCAGCTCCAACAAAAAGATGTACATGATCACCATCACTACCAATTACCTCAAACTCAAAATGGTACCTTATATCAATTTCAAAGTAGATATATTTCAAATAGTTGATGATGTTATTGTATATCAGAAATTATTTTTGATGCCTCATACCAAAAATATTGAGATATCTTAATTTCTAGATGCAATGGTTTTCATGATACAGTTCCATTTCATAATGTAAAAATGATTAAAAATATAGTTGTGGAGTATTCGACTGGAATAAATGTGATAAAACAGTTATCTAGAGTTAATCCCATAAATTAATTCCCCCAAACGAAATGAGAAAAATCTTTCACTCCCGAAGTGAAATTCAGGGACCACAACGCTGAAAATATATAACAAAGCTGACTTCCTAGTGGGTTAATTAGCACTATTGAATTTCAGCTGTAACTTCAAGAATTTCCTGAGCAATTTTGATGAGCCTAAACCATGTATTAATAGCTGAGCGAAGGGAGACTGGATCTTCGGCTTTTATTCTCAGTACCATATTTTTTGCGTCCTTAAGAAACAAATATATTTTAGATCTTCCTGAAAAATAATCATTAAGCTCGGGCAGCACAACCCTATAAATAGATTCTGCATTTTCGGTTTCAAAAGTGAATTCTGCGAAAAGTATCAGGGAATTCCTCCTTGTAAAATTTGTTTTTCAAAATGAACCCAAAAAAAGAACTTGCAACTTTGTTTTTTAAATCGATTTTTAAAAATTATGCTCAAAAATAAGGGGTTCGAGGTCAGTATTTTTTAAAACCTTTGATACTAAGACTAAATAGACACTTCCCGCTACCCATGAAATAAATATCTTTCCCTTCTATAACTATCAAAATGGAACGAGAAGTAAATTTATCCATTTTATCGCTTTCAATCCTTTTGAATTGGAAAAAAAACTCAAAAGCTTCTGCAATCTCTCCCTGGCCTATGAGCATGGGCTTAACATCTGAAAACCGATAAGAATCGATTATTTGAGAATACCAGTCCACAAATCTGAGAGAAAAAAGAAGCTTTCTGCTTCCATCATAAAAACTGAGTTCCCCAGGATTTCCATGGTACTCCCCTATGACTATGAGGGGCCCACTTTGCGTGAACTCCATAAGTTCCAGCATGCCCATTTTTCCACGTGTTATGCGTCTACAGGATATAAACCTCGAAAGCAACTTGCAAAGCTTCCGGGTCTTTGCAGAAGGTTTTCGAGAAGAGGTAATCAACATACTCCTTCTGATAAGGTGAGAGTATTTTTTACTTTCGCTCTGTTATACAACTATTTTTATCTTAACTAATCAGATTTTGAAATCAAAGATTACGAACTAGTGAAATGACAGATCTAATTCTTTAGCCTCATTTAAATTTGATGGCCAACATGGAACAGTCTCAAATAAATGAACCGATCCCCCCCTAATTTCTTTTGAAAATTGAATCCGTCGTTATTTGGCTAGGAAGTTTGTTCTAATTTTGGTTCTCAAAATAGTCTACATAATTCTCAATGAATCGACAATTAGTGCCAAAATCCGTTTTGATTACGGTTGTTAAATTGGTTTTTTCGGCAATTTCACTGCCTCAAAAAATGGATTGATCTAGAATGATCAAAAGAGTTAACAGTCTTGTGGTTTATACACTCATAAATGTTCTTCCATTGCTAATATTCTCAGCATATGCAGTGAAAAGCAGCATCATTTTTTAGCTAGAGATTATGGATTTTTGGCCTAAAAGTTGGTTATATCATAAAAATGTGATGTTTCTACATCTGAATTAACAAGTAATTTTTTGGGTTCCGTTGCAAAAATATTATTTCTGCAACTTGACACTATAATTTTCATCTTTATGTGTCATTTTCTTTCTAATGAAAATGATTAACTTTCCTAATTGTGAAGGTTTCTTTCTGATTTTGCAAGAAAGCCAGATTTTTTGCAACGGAACCCCATTTTCGATAAAATTTTCGCCACTATATATTAACCTTCTTCCATATAGATCCACCATTTACTGTAGAACAATATAGTTCTATGTAGTTTTCGAGAATTTAGATTGCTATTAAGTGAGCTTTGAAGTTAGTTTGACGGTTAACCACACGAACTACACAATGTGAGTGATACGTGTTATCACCCGTGTTATAAAGTTACTATTTGAATCATTTTTTAAAGTCCCGACAACAGGAAAACCCATAAGTGCTCCAGGTCCATGTGCTGCCTTGCTAATTTCTTCGGTGAGGTCCCTTCCTGCATGGTGCCCCTTATGTTCGCCATTTTTCCAAAGATAGCTATTAGAGACGTCATAGACAATGCCTTGATCGGCAACGTAAGCCGCCTTCATATTTTTACCATTGTACTTTGCAAGTTCTTCAAGTGTAAATTCTTTTATTTTCGGTGTCTTTGTCACATTATGCATTTCAGCAGCTGCACTTACTATCGCAGCTGTCATTGATACTACAAAAAGGACCAACAGCAAAATAGCCAGTACCTTTTTCATTCTAATAGATGATTGTTTCAACAATTATTTCACTCCTTTATGACTAAAATTAGAAATTATCTTGGAATTTGTTTTTGATAACTATTCAAACTACCAAAAATTCGTTAATCGATATCGATTCTAGCACACCAACAGATTTTAATGAACTACAAAACTTACTTAGTTTGTTGGTTATTTTAAATTAATTATAAAAAAAATATTGTCTGAATAAAATTTAGTTCCCCATAAAATCTTTTAATGCGAGACAATAATTAAATATTGATACTATTTTATTAATAGTTCCTGAATAAAGCTTACTTCAGCACGAAACATTTTAAAAATCAACTTCAATTTAATATGCATTAAATTTTTTAATCATTGTAAACAGATAGGATACCAAGCCAATAGTTTTGCTGGCAAAGTTTCCGCTTTTTTTGTTTTCAATCATGCACAGATTTCATAGCAAAAACTATGATTATCATATAGATCAGATAGGAATTATGTGATTGAACCGAGAATCAGCATCATCATATCTAAAATTATATATAGAAATATAAATTGTATAACAATTATTTGAAATAAAAGTTTTTGTTGCTCTTGATTTTTGATTTCAAGTGATTAAGCTTCAAAATTAAAAGTATGGAAAGGCATGTAAAAACTACATCTTTTTACTCTTTTCTTTATTTTTTCGATTAGCATAGTATTTTTTTATCTTGCTAGCTGCTGCAGCCACCACTGCTGCTGCAGCTGTTACTGTCGCTATAACCAATAATGCCATAGAGTTACTCACTCCTTAATTTTAACTTCTTGGAGGATGAAGTTCGAAAAAGTAAATTGGCATCCATTTTTGAAGTAACGGAGTGATGATGAATTAATTAGGGAAACAAAAGAATTTATTTCCGATGCTTTATATAAATATATTACTTAACATTATACAAATAGATGATAATAAAGACAAATTATTGTGTTTTTAAGAAGCGCTGTGATTAAACAGATTCCGTTGCAAAAAATCTGGCTTTCTTGCAAAATCAGAAAGAAACCTTCACAATTAGGAAAGTTAATCATTTTCATTAGAAAGAAAATGACACATAAAGATGAAAATTATAGTGTCAAGTTGCAGAAATAATATTTTTGCAACGGAACTATATACAACTTATTTTTTAGCGCGATTATCCTTATCTATAATATAAACATTATTGGTTCCGTTGCAAAAAATCTGGCTTTCTTGCAAAATCAGAAAGAAACCTTCACAATTAGGAAAGTTAATCATTTTCATTAGAAAGAAAATGATACATAAAGGTGAAAATTATAGTGTCAAAATGCAGAAATATTATTTTTGCAACGGAACCTAAATTACTCTGTTCTTAATGAAGTCAAATACATTAATCAATTGTTTGATATAGTTTTATAATGTTAGTGCATTTTCTTTGAATATTCTGATTTTTATTCATTACCTATAGATTACATATTTTTTTGAATTTTTTGCAACGGAACCAATAATATTTATAGTCACCTTCACTAAGATTTAATGAGCAAATTTAGGTTGGCTGATTTTAATTAAACATCGCTATTAACCATGTTTATTTCTTTTTAATCAGTTAGTAATCCAAAGTATCAATCAACTGTTTTAGAACTTCCCACGGCCCAGTTGAACATGTGCTCGGGCCAAATGTCCGGCAGCTTGGGCTCCTATGAGAGAAATTTCTCCTGCAAGCACAGCAGAAGCTACTATCTCTGCAAATTTTCGAGAATTAGCTCCAGGAATTTCTCCGGCCCCTGAAACATCAAGGATATTAAGGCAATCTCTTTGAGTTCCAAGGCCAGTCCCTCCTCCTACGGTCCCCACAGGCAATGTAGGCAAGGTAACAGCGCAGTGAATTTCGTCATACTTCGTTAGTTCCATACTCGTAATCGCAGTGCTGCCTTCAACAACATGAGCTGCGTCTTGTCCACAGGCTATGTAAATGGCAGCTATAATATTCGCAGCATGGGCATTGAAGCCAAGTGATCCTGCTCTTGCAGAGCCTAAAAGGTTTTTGCTGTAATTTACCTCAAACATGGCATCTGGTGTGCATTTTAAGGTTTCTTTGATGATTTCTTTTGGAATAGTAACGTCAGCTACAACAGTCTTCCCTCTTCCAAGAATTGTATTTATAGAGGCCGGTTTTTTATCTGTACACATGTTTCCTGAAAGGGAAATAGCCTGTGCTCCAAATTCGTCTTCTATCAGATGTAGTACTGCATCAGTAGCTATAGTCACCATGTTCATACCCATGGCATCTTTTGTATCATATGAGAATCTAAGGTACACATAAGTACCTGTCACGAAGGGCTTTACAGCAATTAGCTTTCCAAAACGAGTCGTCTTTTCAGCAATTATTTTCATTTGGTCGAAAATTTCTGGACGCTTCACCCACTCATAGAATTTTTTCGTCCTTTCTATGCTATCAAGCTTAAAAACAGGCGCTCTAGTCATCTCGTCTTCAAAAATTCTTACATTTGCTCCCCCTGACTTTGTGATGACCGAACATCCCCGATTTACACTGGCAACAAGCCCCCCTTCAGTTGTAGCAAGAGGGATATAATATTCAGCGTTTACATATTCTCCCTTAATTTTTAAAAGCCCAGCAACTCCAAGAGGAACTTGAACTGCACCTATCATATTTTCAATATTCTTCATTTTTGCAGTTTCCACATCAAGGGAAAAATTCTGAATATGCTCGAATTCGAGTTTTGTAAACTTCTGTATTGCAAGCCTCCGAAGTTTTACCGACGTTAGTGGATCTGTAAACTCTTCAATCTTGCGAAAAGCTATATCCCCATCAAGGACTTTCTTTAAAAGAAGTTTCTCTTCTTCATTTAGTTCATAGTCTTCTTGGAGCATAAAATCACCAATTAAATTTTTTTCGTATAATTTTGCCTTTATTCATTAACATCAATTGTCTGAGGAATTGAAATTCATAGTTACTTTTATAAATTATGCAACATTAACCGAATATTTGAAAATATAGTTCCCATTATTTAGATGGCGAAATGCAATATTCATTTTGATGCCTATTTTATTAAGACTTACGCAATTGAATTGGAACAAAATGGCAACATTAAACACTTAATAGTCTAAGTCTAAATGATTATTGAGAGGCCAGATGTACTTTATTTCATCCTTAAACTACGTAAGTCCTATTCCTATTAAAATTCATTCCCACCTTAATTATGCAAATATTGGCATATAATCCGTTCCATAAACTTGATTTTCTTGCTTTCTTTATTATAGTATCTGAAAAATTGTCAACGTCTGTTTAATTTTCACCATCTTTGTCGATTCAAATTTTCCCATTTTTTGATATAAATTTGAATCAACTTTTAATGGATTCACTCAAAACAAATATGAAAACATCTAAATTACAGGCTCAGATAGATAAAAATCTGCTCCACCTTAATTCCCTTTGAACATTGGCTCCATTGTTATTTTGGGCAGGAAGTTTGTTCTAATTTTGGTTTTTCAAAGCCGTCTAAAAAATAATGAGTGAATTGTCATCTGAGGCTCAAATGTGACTTTTATCAAGGATGCCAAATTGACCTGTTAGGCAATTCCAATGCCAAATAAATTGGTGATTAAAATTGGCAAAAATGGTAACCAGATCTTGTGATTCAGATATTAACAAATATTTTTTCATTGCTACTATCTTCAGTATATCCGGTGAAAAAAGAAGTAACTTTTTGAGAAAAATGATAATGGAATTTTCATCCTTAAAGGTTAAGTTACATCAGAAAATGTGGTGTTATTGCGTGTGATGCAACAAGTGACTTTTAGGTTCCTAGGTATAATTCACCGATACTTCCACCTTTATTTTACATATCATTACGTGATGGTTTCAATTCATTATGTAATGGTTTCAATTTTTTCATACTTTTTAAGACTACAAATTCCAGACAATACTCCGAATGCATTCGATAACCATAATAGTATTATTTAAGACTTCCAGTTATATTGTCAGATTTTACTAGTATACTAGTATTATACTTTCAGTTGCTCTTAATATAACAGTATTTTTGCTATGCAAGGATATGAATTTCCCCGTTAGTTCTAACTTTTGAGGAATCTTCAATAACATAAAGCTGCTAAAGAGCCAGATAAACAACATTCAAGAGAATATATTTTTATTGAAAACATATCTCTTTTCACTTTCCACGGATGTATAAAAGAGTACCATCTATTTTCTCAACATACAGTAGCTTAAAAATTAATCTAACTTTCAATGAATAAGTGAGCAAATAAGCAAACAAATTCTACATGTGATAACATCGACAGGATGTCGGGTACATACAAAATTTAAGAAATATTTTTAAGTTAGGGAATCTTGAAAGTCATCGTAAAACTTATACATGTCTTATGACATTTACTCGCAGGTTCAGATGATGAAAGCAGTACTAGGCTTAGAAGACGGAACAGTTATCAGTGGCACTGGTTTTGGTGCCGAAGGAACAGCTTGTGGTGAACTTGTTTTTACCACTCAATTCACAGGATATGAGGAAGCTCTGACAGACCCATCTTATAAGGGTCAGATTTTAATGTTTACTTACCCACTAATCGGGAACTATGGTGTCAGCGGGGAGCGTTTCCAATCAGATAACATCCATGCCGAGGGCCTTGTTGTTCGAGAGGCCTGTAAAAATCCTTATCATTATAAATCAACACGTTGTATTCATGAATTTTTAGAAGATGAAGGAAAACCAGGAATTGAAGGCGTAGACAGCCGTATGCTCACCATAAGGACAAGAGAACGCGGAACAATGCGTGCAGCCCTTATCACTGGCAATGATGATGGTGAAGAAGCTGTCTCTGTGGCAAGGAATTTTCCGCAGATGACGGACGAAGAACTGATTTCCCTTGTAACCTGCAAAGAACCTCGTTTTATTCCCGGATCAGATGGTACCTGGAAAGGTAGCAGTAAGCGCAAACATGCAGTTGTAGTTGACCTTGGGATAAAACGCAATATAATAAACAACCTGCATAAAAGGGGAATTGACCTTACAATTGTTCCCGCGACAACAAAAATCACAGAAATTGCAGGCTACGAACCAGATCTCCTTATCGTTTCAAACGGCCCGGGAGATCCGGAAAAGGCAATCGAAGCAATTAATGTGGTAAAAGCTTTTGCAGGCACGATTCCTATCTGTGGAATATGCTTCGGGCATCAGATCATCTCCCTAGCTATGGGAGCAAGGACATATAAATTGAAATTCGGGCACAGAGGGGGGAATCAACCAGTAAAAGATTTAGTGGAAAACAAAGTTTTCATAACCTCTCAGAACCATGGGTATGCAGTTGACGCTGACTCTCTGGATGGGACGGGGCTATATGAAAGCTATATCAACGCAAATGACAAAACTGTTGAAGGAGTTTCCCACAAAAACTTGGACATCTTCAGTGTGCAGTTCCATCCTGAAGCCCAGGCAGGACCTATGGATACAGAGGAAACGTTCTTCAGTAAGGTTGTAAAAGTCCTAGGGGGTGAGATTTAATGCCGAAACGCGGGGATATTAAGAAAGTTTTGCTTATAGGTTCAGGCCCTATAACTATCGGCCAAGCTGCAGAGTTCGACTTTTCAGGTAGTCAAGCCTGTAGATCCTTAAAAGAAGAAGGTGTACAGGTTGTTCTTGTGAACTCAAACCCTGCGACAATCATGACCGATCCAGAGATGGCTGATTTTATTTACATCGAACCCCTTGATGCCAAAATTATAGAAAAAATCATCGAAAAAGAGTTGCCAGACGGGATAATCGCAGGTCTAGGCGGACAGACTGGCTTAAATATCACAAGTGAACTTGCGGAAATGGGAGTATTTGAAAAATATGGAATCCGTATACTTGGTACTCCTGTTGAAGCCATAAAAAACACAGAAAATCGTGAACTCTTCAAGGAGACCATGCTCAGGATAGGAGAAAAGGTTCCCTTGAGTCGTGCAGTTAACTCCCTAAAAGAAGCTGAAGAGGCTGTAGAGGAACTGGGCCTACCCCTAATTGTCCGTCCGGCATATACTTTGGGTGGGGCTGGAGGCGGAATTGCCCATACAAAGGAAGAACTCCTTGAAATCGCGGAACGTGGACTCAGACGCAGCCGCATTTCCCAGGTGCTTATCGAAGAAAGCGTGCTCGGATGGGCAGAGATTGAGTATGAGGTAATGAGGGATGCAAATGATACCTGTATCATGATCTGTAACATGGAAAACATCGATGCAATGGGTGTGCATACCGGAGAATCCATAGTTGTTGCCCCTTCTCAGACCCTGACAGATGCAGAGCACCAGATGCTCAGGAGCGCATCAATCAAAATAATCCGTGCTCTTAAGATCGAAGGCGGATGCAATATCCAGTACGCTTTAAAAGAAGGCGACTACAGAGTTGTTGAGGTCAATCCAAGAGTTTCGAGGTCATCAGCCCTTGCATCCAAAGCTACAGGTTATCCGATTGCCCGCGTAACCGCAAAGATCGCAATCGGAATGACTCTTGACGAGATCACAAACAATGTTACCCAGAGTACTCCTGCTTCCTTTGAGCCGGCTCTAGATTACTTAATTATGAAAATTCCTAGGTGGCCTTTTGACAAATTCACAACTGCAGACAAAACCCTTACAACAGCCATGAAAAGCACTGGAGAAGTCATGGCAATAGGCAGGACAATTGAAGAGTCTCTGATGAAGGCTTTCAAGTCTCTGGATATCGACGACCAGCTAGGTGTAAAGTGCTGGGAAGAGCCAGAAATCAAGACTCTTCTCAAAACCCCAACAAGTGAACGCTTTTTTGTCATCTTTAATGCGCTTGAGAGAGGAATGTCGATAAAGGAAATTGCCGAACTTTCCAATATCAACCCGTTTTTTGTCTCAAAGATGAAAAAGATCGTGGACATGGAAAAGCGTATTAGGAGGGAAGAACTCACTACTGAGCTCCTACGTGAGGCAAAAAAAATGGGATTTCCTGACATGCGCCTTGCAGAACTAACTTGCAAGACCGAACAGGAAATCAGCGACATCCGGCATGCAGCAAACATTGTGGCCACCTTTAAGATGGTGGACACATGTGCAGCCGAGTTTCAGGCAGCTACTCCTTATTATTATTCCACTTACGAAGAGACCTGTGAAATAAAACCAACCGACCGGAAAAAGATTCTCATCCTTGGTGCAGGTCCTATCAGAATAGGTCAGGGGATTGAATTTGATTACTGTACTGTTCATGCGGTCACTGCGCTTAGGGAGGAAGGTATCGAGACCCATATAATCAATAACAACCCTGAAACCGTTTCCACAGACTTTGACACCTCTGACAAGCTTTTTTTTGAGCCCCTAACCCTGGAATATGTGATGAACGTAATTGAATGTGAGAGGCCTGATGGTGTACTGGTGCAGTTTGGAGGACAGACTTCGGTGAACCTTGCGCTCCCCCTAAAGCGAGAATTAAAGCGTAAGACAGATCTAGATACTGTAATCATGGGTACCGACCCTGATGATATGGATCTTGCCGAAGACAGAGAAAAGTTCTATATTTTGATGCAGGAACTTGGGATTCCGCAGCCTGATGGTGGATATGCAACTTCTCATCAGGAAGCAATTGAGGTTGCGAAAAGGATCGGCTTCCCTGTCCTTGTGAGGCCCTCCTATGTTCTCGGTGGAAGAGCAATGGAGATTGTTTATGACGAAATTGACCTTGAACGCTATATGAAAGAAGCTGTAAGAGTATCTCCAGAACACCCGATCCTGATTGACGATTTCCTTGAAGCAGCCTGCGAAATTGATGTTGATGCGGTCTGTGACCAGAAAGAGGTACTGATAGGCGCAATCATGGAGCACATTGAAGAAGCAGGAGTACATTCCGGAGACTCAGCCTGTGTAATTCCTCCCCAGTCCCTATCGCCTGATGTGCTTGACCGGGTAAGAAACTACACACGGAAGATTGCACTCGCACTTAGGGTAAAAGGATTGATCAACATCCAGATGGCAGAAAAAGGTGGAAATGTTTATGTTCTTGAAGCAAATCCGCGTTCGAGTAGGACAATTCCCTTTGTCTCAAAAGCAGTAGGGATTCCACTTGCAAAAATTGCAGCAAAAGTGATTGCAGGGTATAGCTTAAAGAGTCTGGGATATACGGATGAGCCAAAGCCCAAACACGTTTCCATTAAAGAAGTCCTCCTGCCCTTCGACAAACTTCCAGGTGCAGACCCTATCCTTGGCCCGGAGATGAAAAGTACTGGAGAGGTGATGGGGATTGACTACAATTTTGGTAGGGCATACTACAAGGCAGAACTTGCAGCCGATAACCTCCTTCCCCTTAATGGAAAGGTTTTCCTATCCATCAGTAATGCAGACAAGACCGAACTCGTGGAAGTTGCCAGAAAACTTAATGCAGCAGGCCTTGAGCTAATGGGTACAAGTGGCACTGTTAGCTACCTTGCACAGCATGGGATTTTCATGGACATAGTAAAGAAGGTTCACGAAGGAAGCCCAAACGTCATAGATATGCTGCGCAGAGACGAAGTTGGCCTTATCATCAACACACCAACAAGCAAAGAGTCCCGCAGGGATGGTTCAAGGATCAGACGGGCAGCAGTTGATTTCAAGGTCCCATATATCACAACCATCCAGGCAGCATTAGCTGCAGCCGATGCGATCGAGACCATGAAGAAAGGTCAGGAACTCACAATCAAATCCATCAACGAGTACCACAGAGAAATGAAGCAAGAAAGCAAGTTCGAGCCGGCAAAATAGATCCAAAATCATGACGTTCTGAATTGAATCTTAAGTAGCAGATAACTATTCAGATACCGACAAATAATCTAAGCGATGCCAATTTAGATCTTCCAGTACATGTAGCTAAAAACCTAAACAAAACAGGAAAACATAATCAATATAATCAATTAAAAAAATAGATCTCAAAAAATATTTTCTTTAAATATTAATTAAGGAATATACTGATTTTGTTTTCCCCAAGCTGAATAGTTACAGCACAGTTCTAACCAACAATTCAGAATCGAAGTTCTAAGCAAAAGTCCTAATCTAAAGTTCTGAAACAAACTATGTACAAAAATTTGAACCAAAAAGGATAGCTTTTCTCATCCATATATATCTATTATATTAGATTTCAATCTTATTTAATTTCATTTGTTTTAATCCATCAATTTGTTTTAATCCTTTAAAGGGGTAGTAGAAGCATGACAAAAAAAGTTGCACTTGCATATTCTGGAGGGCTGGATACCTCTGTGTGCATTCCCATCCTCAAGGAAAAATATGGATACGATGAAGTGATCACAATTTCTGTAGATGTAGGTCAGCCTGAAGAGGAAATCAAGAGAGCCGACGCAAAAGCCCAGAAAATCAGCAATAAACACTACACGATTGATGCAAAGGAAGAATTTGTAAAAGATTATATTGGTCCCCTTATCAAAGCCAACGGAAGTTATGAAGGTTACGTAATGGGTACATCCGTTGCCCGTCCTCTTATTGCCAAAAAGGTGGTAGAGATTGCCAAAAAAGAAGGTGCATTAGCCCTTGCTCACGGTTGTACAGGAAAAGGAAATGATCAACTTCGTTTCGAAGCCATTTTCCGCCAGACAGATATGAAAGTTATCGCTCCGATGCGGGAGATGAACCTGACTCGTGAGTGGGAAATCAACTACGCAAAAGAGCACGGAATACCGGTAGAAGCCACCAAATCCAAACCCTGGAGCGTTGATGAAAATATATGGAGCCGCAGTATAGAAGGTGGCGCGCTTGAAGATCCATCTTTTGTTCCGCCCGAAGAAATCTACGAGTGGACTAAATCCCCGGAAAAAGCTCCTGAAAAGCCGAAAATTCTTGATATATACTTCGAAGCAGGATTTCCGGTCTCTCTTGACGGTGAAAAACTCAGCGGTTACAACTTAGTTAAGGAGCTAAATGAAATTGCAGGCGAAAACGGGATAGGTAGGACAGATATGATCGAAGACCGTGTCCTTGGTCTTAAAGCCCGAGAGAACTACGAGCATCCAGCTGCAACCGTTCTAATTACTGCTCATGCAGACCTTGAAAAACTTGTACTCACCCGTGGAGAACTCAAGTTCAAGAAAATCGTTGAAGAACAGTGGTCAGAAATGGCCTACTCCGGCCTGGTAGATGACCCCCTCTTTGCAGACCTCAACGCCTTTATCGACAAGTCCCAAGAAAGGGTCACTGGAAATGTGAAAGTGAAGCTCTACAAAGGCGCACTCACCATCCTTGCTCGCTCCTCTCCAAACTCTCTCTACTCCGAAGACCTTGTCTCCTTTGACAGTCAGACGATTGACCAGAAGGATGCCGAAGGTTTTGCAAAATACCACGGATTTCAGGCAAGAATGTATAAAAAAGTTATGGGTAAACGTTAGAGTATTTCAATAAACCCCAATTTTAAGTTGGTTGTTTATGGAGCCTATATAAGCAATTTGTTGAAATCGGATGTTTATCGAAATTCTCTGGAATATATTCTGTGTTCCAAGATTCATTTTGTGACGCGATACCAAGACCAGATAATTTGAGTTGATAATTTGTTAGATCCGAAGCACCTGGATTTGTAGCGATTACTTGGAAATAATTTTGTATTGGAGTTATTGTTACTTTTAGAGGAATTGCAGAATACTGATGAATGAACAAATAATCAACTTGTATTTTTTCTTTCGATTGCCTCGTGAAGATATGAGGATATCTCACAACTCCTACACCATCTTCATTCGAAATATAAGCTTTACTACCATCTATAATGAATATCGTTGAGCTTCCTGTTCTCGAAATATCGTAAGTGTGCCAATCTCCGAACCAAGACGATCCTATGTTATGGAGATCATAAGTAGACCCTCCTGATTCTAGATAATGGGCACCAGCAATAGATGTAAGGTCATTTGAATGAGTTGCCAGTGAATCGGTACTTAACCCAATTTTACATATCTGGCAACTCGGTGAATGGGTTTTTACCCCCACCATAGCTCTCATTGTCAAAGTGTTATTTTCAATACACCCCCGATTAGCCATTATCCACTCTTCACCATAATTGTAGTTAGTAGGATTTTCCGTAATGGTCAATATATCATTTTTGATATCCATTTGACCTGTATTTTGTTTATAGTTCCATTTGCTCGGATCCGGAATAATATGGGGATTTGCTTTTAACTGTTTCAGATCGATTTTTTCATTATATGTAATTCCATGAGTATCCGAAGTTGTGTCCCTCCCTCCTATAACGTATAAACTACTACCTGAAATAGCAGTTCCCACCCCATCCCTAGGATGTAAACCTAAAGCAAATCTCTGTGACCATGAATTAGTTGTTATATTATAATAATAAATTTCTGAATGAAAGATGCTTGAAGGCCCCTGACCGTAACCCATAATAATTTTATCTCCATATAATGTATTCTCACGTGTATGCCTATATACTGAATATGGAGCCGCAGCGAGAGGATTCGACCACGAATTTGAGGACAGGTCATAAGCATATACTCCGTTACTTCCTATTTTTCCTGAGAGATGTGGGGCTCCTCCAAATAAATATATTTTATTAGTAGCTGGGTAATATACTAAACCACCCCACGAAATGTTAACCGGACAATTTGCCAGTTGTGTGTAAATGTCGGTATCTATTCTGTATTTATAAAAATAATTGCCTAGTATGAGATAGGTATTCATGCCATATGTAACCGACATCAAACCCTGATGAGAAATAGAAGTAGGCATTTGAACAGGGTCTAAGGTCCAAGAGTTTGTTGTAATGTTATAAATCTGGAGATGAGGAATGGAATCTAGCCCAAATCTATCGTTACTGCCACCATAACAGTAAATTCTATCTGCGTAATGTACTGTTGTTACCCCCCATGCAGCGATAGGCATTGTCGCACCCTGCGTCCAAGAATTATTAGCCAAATCATAAATTTGTTCATTGTTGAGAATTATAGAAGATGATGATCCATAGCCGCCAGTCGCATAAATTTTATTATTATACAAGACAAGAGGTACGTCCGCAGCTCCTGTCAACAAATCTGCCTTTTGTGTGACTAGGCCGTCATATTGTATTGTTGAGGCCGACTTAAAATCTTCAAAAAAAGTGGGAAATACAGCGTTACCATTTGGAGAAAAACCCACTGCTTTAGTGAGATTGAAGGTTATGGAACTTCCAGATGGAATCGTTTTTGAAATCCATAAGTTATTATTCCCATCAATCCAGTAAGAAGCAGAAGCATTTGACATCGCGAGTGTACCTAACGCCAGTATTAAAAACAAAGTTAGGTTAAATTTCATCTAGATTCAACTCTGAAGACAATGCAACATTATTCTATATCGCATAACTATATATCATCAAATTAATTTATTTTTCGACTCCAGTTTAGTTTTTTTAACATAAATAAATTTCGATTCTTCAAGTAAAGTGGAAAGAGAATCTACCTATGGAGGTATATTCAAAACTCTGCGAGTAGTAGGTTGTGTCTCTAGTTATCTTTTTATTAGGGATCCTAACCACAGGTTTTTCAACATAAACAAGCGTATTGACAGTTATATCTTCACCAAAAATTAGAAATATGCTTTCAAGTTCAATCAATAATAGAGACTACTCTATAAAATCACTCATTATAAATTCGAAGAAAGAATTCAGGAAACTAATAAGAGTCCAGTGGCTCACAATTGAGATATTCCCGTAGGATTAAGTCTTACTATGTATGATTAATTTTAAAGGAGTTTTTTTCCTGAGGCACTGGAAAAACTGGAAAAGATAGTGCTATTAAGTGCATGAAAATGAAAAATATAAATTTTTTTGGACCTTTTATTCCCCATCAAATCAAGCTATTCACATTTTATATAATATTGACTGAATACTAATTGAACATCAAAAAATTAAGAACACATTAGTTACTTTGAAGCCAGGTATTAAGTGTGGCTTCGTTGACAGGATTTGTAACCCTGAATAATGAAATTATAATTAAAGAACTTAGAGAAACTTTTACAGCAAAACCTGTAAAGATGAGTGAAAACTTGAAATAAAAAGTAAGAAATTCCGTACAAAAGATGCGATCTGAACACACGAATTTCTACGAGAATATATTATATCTTTAACTTAGAAATTTTATAAAATATACTAAGAGTTATATCCCAGACACAATATACTTTTTTTACCCAATGTACTGTTCTTTGATTGTTTGCACCAGAAAGTTACTGATGTAATTTCTTAGAAATATTTCTATATTTTTTCCTTAAGGTATAATTATAGCCATGGCAATATATATTACTAGCCCTATTCCTTCAAATAGAGTAAGAGCTACAAAAGCAAGTCTTATTAGAGTAGGATCAATTCCAAAGTATTCACCTAGTCCTCCACAGACTCCAAAAATTTTACGGTCAGTCTTACTCTTGGTCAAGCGATTCTCCATAGTGTAAAAAGTTCTTTTTTTATCTATAAATTCTTTTTGAGGCTTTTGTATAATTTTTTCGATTTGTCTTTCATCTTTCATTCCGAATTCCTCCCTTAAATCAGATTTTGTAAGCCATAGAGTTCCAAAAAAGGTCCCTTGATTTTTTTTCAATTTCATTTTTTCTTGAGAATCCAGATTTTTGTTCATTTTATTATTTCATTCCTGAGAATTTATACTATGAGAGTCTCTCTCCATTTTCTTCACTATTCTTATTTCAATCTTCAATTTCAGAAATATTTTGGGCAATATTACCCTTTTCACTGTGATAAATCTGGTTTAACATCAGGATGAGTATTAAAATTTGAAAAACTTATCTCCAAGTATTCGGAAAGTAGTTCCCCCAAGCTCTAAGGTTTGACTGGCCTATCATTCATTTTTTGGTATATAAACTCCGGCAAGATTCATGTAGAAAGCACTTTGAGATTATTCTCTCATGAAGAGCTACATAATTCTTCCCAAGAAATTAACAACCATTGTATAATTATTGCATTGATCACTGAATTTGCAAGAAAGAAAAAACACTTATATTTGGAATCCTTCATTTAGCTACTAGACTTGCATCGAGAGAAATCAGAGACTTTGAACATGTAAATAGGGATTTCAAAAAAAGCATTACAAAATTAGCATTTGTTCTGCCCAAAATTAGGGAAAAAAGAAATTTTCTTTCTGGAATTTCGAGAATATTGAAAATGGAACTAGGAGATGTTAATAACTTATCATGTTATCCATTTTATGGGACAGGGATAAAAATAGAGAAAGAAGGATATTAACTTCATGTAGCTTCCAATGACAAATAAACGTGTTGTCTTTCTGGACCATTATGGTCCGGTAAGTAATGTTGTATTCAGTCCTGATGGAAAACATGTTGCTACGGCGAGTAAGGATAAAACTGCAAGGTTGTGGATTTTCAGCAGTACAGAAGATCTTATAAAAGAGGCCTGCATCCGTTTAACCTAGAATCTTACACCAGAGGAATGGAAAACGTATATGGGTGATGAACCTTACCACAAAACATTAAATTTCAGTAAATGTTTGCAAATATAGGACTATACAGTTGGAGATTTAATGCTATTGATTTCTCAGTTCAACCGCTTAAGTCCTATTTCATATATTACATAATGAACTCATCCTAAAACCAACTTTATGTTCAAATCAAAAAAGTTTCAGGACCATTTTTATAAGCGGAAACTCGATCGATAATTCAGAATTTGTATCTGAAATGTAATTTCGAGTTTTGGGATAGGCTCAATAATAAAAACTTGTTTTGAACGCAAGTCTATGTAGCTTTTTCTAAAGGAGGTTTAAGAACATGACTACTGTTGTAATCAACGAAGATATGCCTATTTTAGTTGAATTCGCGCCTGCTCTTGGTACACGGGATGTTTCAATCACACCGAAAGATATAGAACAAAAATCGGCTGAGGCTCTAAATAGCGCCATGAATACAATACATCAAATGACAACGTCTATAGTAGCCACTATAAATTCTGTCTCTGAGAATACTCGACCATCTAAAGTAGAAGCAACATTTGGTCTAAAGCTCACTGCCGAGGGAAATGCATTAATAACTAAGGGTGGCCTGGAAGCTAATATCAACGTGACTCTCACATGGGAGCTTAAAAAGGAAAATGAGTCAAACTTTACAAAATCGACATAATAGATTAGGTATATAAAAACGCTGCATCTCGTTTCAATGACTTTATATCTAAAGAAGAAACTTTAAAATACAATTTGAGAGCGTTAGCCAGCGAGGTTAAGGCGGTAAATACAGAGACTGATCTCTGAGGAGCTCTTGCTTTCGAATCTAATCCCTCGCACTAAACTTTTTTTGAATAGTGTAAAGCATAAGGTAATGTCTTTTATATGTTTCTTGAAATTGTAAGGTTCTTTATAGCTTACATTGTAATAAAAATTTCCAGTAAGTTCTAAACCTCATGAAGTCAACCCCACATATTAAACAAAACTGTTACATGGATAATTCGGGAGGAAGGAATCTCATATCATACTTGGTGCCTCCCTTGAAAGTTTTTCATTCTTCATCTCCCATCTTCGGGCCGATGAGGGTTTCAAGATCTACTGGGCATCTCCCCTCGGGAGGAGGTTGGTAAGGGCGCTTAAGGAGCAGAGGATCCCTCGTCCTTCGACCACCTGGCCTGGATGCATACCACAATTCCTCCTTCGGCTGTGATCTCTATCTCTGTGCCAATCTCTCCAAGACGATGGAGGTTGATGTTTCTTAGTAGCCCCCATTGACTTTTCCATCCAACAGTGCTTGAAGGGGCATAGGTTGCGGTAGGTCTTGAAAAGTTGGGCGATGGTTTTGGGCACTAAGTCTGCGACTATCTCCGCCTTGGCTGTGGCATAGGCCATGTAGCATCCCAATATCCGTTTTGTCAGAATCGCGTCGTCATCTTCAAGAGTCACTCTGACGTGACCGCCCTTCACCTCATCGCGGTTTTCAATCCCTAGGTCGAACTTCTTCTTACCTGTGTTGGTAACATCCTTCAGAGCCTCTTTGATTCTATTGGCAAATGGGAGTGTGGGCAAGCGCCGATGGTCACGGCGTAGGTAGGACAGTAGGCCGGGAGGGGGGATGAGGCCATAACATTTCCCTAGCCATAGAGGCCTGCAACCCTCTCTATGTCCTCTTGGGTGTTGATCCCTTCTCGTATTAGGTCTTCAGCAACCTCGTATGGAACCAGACCGGCATCTAGCTGGCAGCCAGGAATGTTGGAAACCAGACAACTCCGAAGCCTTCACCTATTACGCTTCCATGGTCATCGAAGATCCGGGCTAATATACCCTTAGGATGCTCGTAGGCCACGATCCGACCTCCAGCACGGGGATCTCCTCAGCAATCGCATGATATATGCCACAAGCACCTTCTCTGGGTTTTATCACCCCTTTTACACTAGTGGTAAGCATCTCTTTGAGGGTTTGAGGACATTAATCTCTTCCATAATATACATTACGACGTAGTCTCGATAAAAGCTTATAGATATAGCGGAGTGGAATGTGATTCTTCCAAACTCAAAAACCTTAGGAAAAACTGGATTATAAAAAAATATTCTGGCAATAATGATATCTAGTAAATCTCAGCTTTTTGGGATCCCCTCGTTTTGCCCTTCCAAAGTCTATTGTTGAGGGCCTATATTCGTAGGAGTTCATGTGTTCGAATCGCACTCCTCACATCACATTTGTCCAGTAACCAGAGTAATCTGTAGCTCTTTATCTTTTCTTTGCATCCTTTTCTGTTACTTAATTTTCAAGACCAATTTTTTCAAAACACTTAAGATCCCATGGTATGAGGAGTTTAAAGTATCAGAACAATTTTGTATGATGCATTCGAAGTGGGGAAATATATACTTCTTTGGACTTTACCATACATCAAACATTTTTTTTGTCTTCATGTCCGATTTTATTATAATATAAATTAAGGACAGCCCTCTTATTTCTATGGTTTTGCATTAGCAGGCCTTTTCTAATATCATCTTCTGCTTCTAATAGCAATTCATTAGGAGTCTTATCGATCCATTCGGTGAATAATTGCATGGCTCTAAGTAATTGTGTTATGTATCCGGTTTTGGATTTAGAGTTTCTAACCAATCGATAATCACAGTATCATCTTTCAGCTCACGAACAGCATTACAGGTGCTCCTAGATAGTATATTACTGCCAAATAAAATAATACTCTTCATGACGGATGTAAATTCTACAACAGTTATAAATGATCTCGGGCTCTTTGAATGCTCATTTCCAAAAAGAACTTAATGGAATTAAGAGAATTATAAACAATAATTTCTAAAAATATGAATGAGCTTTTAACATAAATAAAAAAACTGATGAATTCAAGAGCAAATTTAATAGTTGAACCTTGAGCAGATAAAGCATTGGGAAAAAGTTTCAATTTCATAGTCCTAGAAGGAATTGAAGAAAATCAACCTTTTCTAAACCCTAAAAACATGAAAAGACAGTACAAATCCAAAAAAAACACTTGAACTACTGGTAGGTTTATATAATACAATAAAAAAATCCTGCTGTTCCTTGTATATCTGCGAATTCCATTTGTAAATAATCAGAAAGAAGTAAACATTAAAACGATGAAATTACAGCAAAAAATATCAAGAAATTTCAGAACCAAATAAGAAACAGTATGTTTATGCTGAATTAGAACCTGCATTTCTACAGTCAGAAAGTACAATTTGTGGTTATAGAAAGGATTCAAGTGGCACTCAATAAGGAGAAGCTAACTATACCCTGAATAGTTACAAAAAAGAATATAAACTTAGAATGGGCATTTGGGTAGAAGCTAGTGATGTCCTTTGATTACCAGTGCTTCGAATAAGTAGAAACATATTTTGAAACCTTCCTTTTCGAGATATATAGTTTTAGATCTATAAAATAAACGTTGTCTCAATTCATAGAAAAAATCCATAAATTTAAGAGGATTATGATAAACCCCTAAATTTCGTAACATACTTATGAATGGTATATTAATACCTCGTAAAAATTAGAGATTTATCGAAATCCTGTTAAATCTATTTATTGTAATGGAAAAATTTACTTAAAATAAAATTCCACTCTGAACCCTTATGAAGGTGTATTTTTGAACCTTAGAACCTTGAAAAAAGCAATTTTAATGCTCTTATTGCTCATGGTAGGAGTATTTTTGGTCCGCACCTACTTGACAGAGATTGTAACTATTCTGGGCGAAAGCTGGGGAATACTTCATGAAAACCAGATTCATTATTTTAGTCTAGCAGTCTTAGTTCACATAATGAGTATATATTTATTTGCAATTCATTGGCAACAAGTCATTTCTTTCATTGGCTACAATCTTGAGACTACATGCCTTTTTCCCACTTGTTTTGAAAAAATAGTCGTAAATAATTTAACTTTAGCGAGCATGACAGGATGTGAAATGCTTCTGATACTTTGGGCTAACAAGAGATTCGGAATAAGTTATACTAATGCTTTCAGATTAATTCTTTCCAAAAGGTCGATTAAAGCAATTTCTATTTTGATACTATTAATTTATGACTCATACTCTTTACCTCCGCTAGATATCAAATTATTACCCTTAAGGAATGTTCCAACTCTGACCTCAACTTATCTATTGATTTTTGTTTTTTTCATAACAGGAATGACAATACGGTTTCTCAGAGCAATTTTGATTTCCTGTCTCAATTTTGTACAGCTAAATTTGAGGCAGCTTAAAAATTTTTTTACTTTATCATTTGGAGGCTGGATTTTTGATAAAATACATCTCAAAAGGGTTTTTTTAGCCCTGAAAATTCATCTATCTTTACATCTAGTTTCAACAATCTCAATTTTGTACTTGCTACTTATAAGCCTTCCAATTAGTCCAAGTGAACTTGGAATATTTGAAGGAGGTATTATCTCTATCCTTCTCTATTTAGGGCTGACACTTGCCTCATCAAGTAACTTCTTTTTTCTCGAATGTTTTGAGCTACTTTGGGCTCAGCAGCATAAAAGATTCCTTCATCCACTTAATTACGGAGGGTTTAAAGTATGGAAAAGCTCAAAGTTGCACTGATCAGTGACTGGTACTTTCCAAAAGTAGGAGGAATTGAGTATTCCATGCATGCCCTCGCAAGGACCCTTGCAGACCATGGCCACGAAGTAAGCATTATTACAAGGAGCTATCCAGATGTCCCTGAACATTGTATCATAGATGGGGTATCAGTGATAAGAATAAAAAGTAAACCCTTTCCTGGACAGCGTCTTTTTCTCATGCCAAATGCATATAAACAGCTGTACTACCTCTTGAAAAAAGGAAATTATGAAATTGTCAATTGCCACGGACTAGATTCTCCTATTGGAATATCTGCCCTTCTTGCATCCAGGAAACTAAAAATTCCTGTAGTAATTACCAATCATTCTCTAGTAGGGCATACTCTATATAAACCAATTTATTATCTTATGGGTAAGTTGCTTTTAAGGAATGCTGATGCTGTGATTGCTGTTAGCTCGGCAGTTGAAAAAGACTCAAAGATAATGACATCAAAACCTATTTACCGGATTTTTAATGGGATTGATTCTGAAGATAATCTTTTCAAGGTTCCCTTTCTTTTTGATACTAAAGGAAAAGTTGTAATCGCCACTGTCGCACGTATGACTAAAAAAAAGGGGGTCCTAAATATTGTGAACATTGCTCCTTCTATTCTGAAGAAATATGAAAATGTAATTTTTTTAATGATAGGAGACGGTCCACTTAGGAAAAAACTGGAAAAAATGGTGGAAAAAAAGGGATTATCTAGAAGCTTTTGCTTTACAGGAGAGGTTCCAAGAGGAAGAGTATTGGGATATCTGGAGCAGGCAGATATCTTTGCCCTCCCCTCTAGTGATGAAGCCTTCGGAATTGCAATCCTTGAAGCTATCTCAAAAAAAGTCCCTGTTGTGGCAATGAATCATAGTGGAGTTTCGGATATCATCAAGAATGGAGTGAGTGGATACCTTGCTAATAGTATTAGTGAGTTTTCATCCCATCTTCAGACATTGATAGAAAATCCGGCATTGAGAAACTATTTTGCCCAGGAAGCAAGCAAGGAGCTTTCAAATTACAATTGGGACAGAATATGTGAACAGACCGATCAGATGTATACAAAGGTCATTTATGAAAGAAATTACAATAACAATTGATGTGGAAGAAGATTGTCCACCTAAACTTATGAGTACAAGAGGTATAGAAGAAGGATTGCCGAAATTATTGGATCTCTTCAAAAAGGAAAGGATAAAGGCAACTTTTTTTGTAACTGGAATGATGGCAGAGCAGTTTCCGGATCTTATATACAGAATTCTGGAAGAAGGACATGAGCTGGGTTGTCACGGATACAGCCATGCACGCTTTGACCGAATGGATACAAAAGAAGCAAGAATTGCCCTTAATCAGGCTGTAAAAGTCCTGAAACATTTTGAAAAAAGGCTGATATCTTTTAGGGCTCCGAACCTTCAATTCCCGGAAAAATATCTTAAGCTTCTGGAAGAAGAAGGTTTTCTGTATGATTCCTCACTTGCGGCCTACAAACCACCGTTTCCCAGAAGTAGAATAAAAGCTAAAATAATAAGGATTCCTGCTACAATTACCTCTTCTTTTTTAAGGCTTCCTCCAACCTTATTTCTCCCGCTGCTCAAGCACTCAAAAGATCCTTTAATCTTTGTTCACCCATGGGAATTTGTGGACATGTCCAAATTACCCATACGCTTTGATTGCAGATTCAACACCGGA
Source organism: uncultured Methanosarcinaceae archaeon (assembly GCA_963733675.1). Taxonomy (GTDB): domain Archaea; phylum Halobacteriota; class Methanosarcinia; order Methanosarcinales; family Methanosarcinaceae; genus Methanosarcina. The sequence goes on from CAVTET010000004.1 coordinate 25,610, forward strand.
GAAAAAGCTCTCCAAAACCTTAAAACTCTAATACATTCCTTCAAAACTGAAGACTATCGTTTTTTAACTGTGGAAGAAAGAGCATGTCTTGAAAATTATGAGCTATAAAGCTAGATAAAACAAAACCCTACTTACAATAAATCATCTCTAAAATAATACAATATCATTAGAGGTTAGATAAAAATATTAATATAAGTATAACCTTTCGATGTGCCAATCAAACATGATATTATTAAGAGAACTATTCATTTTCACTACAAAAAGGAGAATGTGAAAATTCAAGTATTTCTTTTGATTAAAAAATCTGATCCGCCTCAAATGAAAGCGGGATCAAAAATTGAAGTCTTTTTTAGAAATTTTGTAATATTTCTCAGTTTTTGTCATATATTATAACTGTAGAATGTGGGAACTTATGATGAATTTCTACGATATCATAGGATATTGGAAGATCTCATCCATTGTCACCTTGAATTTGTCATATTTCCTTAACTTCTGTCACGGAATATAATTTTAAAGCTACAAAAATATGGAGACTCAGTATTATTGCCTTTTTAGAGAAAAGCATGTATTTCCATCAGCAAATACTTTGGATAAAATGAAATAAATTAAATCTGAAGATGTTGTGTACAGTTTTTTGTAATAATCTTCAACATTTGATTACATTGAAAATAATAAAAGTATTTTAAGTATATTGGAAGCTATCCTTAAAATCAAAGAATAATGAACCAGAAAAATCGAGTCAAATACAGAAATTAGTAAGATAAATTTGGCCAGAGTTCCCACAAAGAAAAAAATAAGCGATAAATCGTGATCATCTTTAAAACTACGCTGAGGGGGAGATTCGAACTCCCGTAGCGCGTGAGCACTACCGGTTTTCAAGACCGGCGCCTTAGTCCGCTGGGCCACCTCAGCAGGTTGAAGATATATGTTCTTGTAGCTTATCGAAAGAAAATGATGTAGATAACCCTGATATTTCAGGAAGATATACAGAGACACCGATTATTATATATATAATTTACGAAGAGAAGAATCTCTTCGCTTTTTTGGTTCAGTCTCAAGATGAAATCAGACTTCTAGTTCTGAGGGTTCTTCTGATTCATCTCTTGATTCAACCTCATCCTTGGTCTGGGGGGATGACAGGGTTACAGATTCAGGTGTGAATTTTTCAATTAATTGAATCTCTTTTAAACCAACGTACTTGAAGAGTTCGAATGCAATCCTATTCTTTGCCATGAGCCAGCGTTGGTTGAAGGTCAGGCCTGTGGGTGTGTAGATCTTTGCAATATCATCATCAATGGATATTTTTATATCCCTCATTCCGGTGTAAAGAGCCAACAAACCCTTTATTCGTTCGGTTTCAGTCTCAATAACTTTTTCAATGGTGTATTCATAGATAACTGTCTTGCCTGCAAGAGGGCTGTTAAAGTCCACAGTGACCCTACGACCTATAACTCTGCTGACAACACCTTCCCTGCCGTCAACCTTAACAGTCATACCTGGATGGACTTTTCTGTCTTCGAGCTTCGTAATAGAAATTGTTTCTATGAGTTTAGAGTTGCTGGGTCCAAAAGCCTTTTCCGGCGAAATTACAATTTTCCCCGTGTAACCGACTTCCTTTCCTTCAAAATTCTCATCGAGGCCCACAATAGTATGCCCTGCACCGACAACAATGATATCTCCACCATAAAGGCCGCGGGTGTCAAAGATGCCTTCTTTTTTTGCAATCTCTTCGTCAGTTGTGTCGAAAACTCTGTTATCTTCGAACCTACCTGTATAGTTTAATGTTATGAAATCGCCTTTCTGAATCACCATAATTCTAAACTCTCCTATAAACTCTTCTATCAAATTAGCCAAATTTATAAGTAAGAAAATTTTTTTATCAAATATTTCATAACTTTCTGAGCAAATATATTTCACGCTATAGAACTCTGCCTTTAATAAGCTTTTTGGGCATCAGCAAGGTTACTCCAAATCTGACAGGGAATTGTAATATTAAATTTCAAACTAATATCCTCTGAACCTGTTCCATTTTACCTGATCAATATCTCTCATTTGAAAGATCATGAGTCTAAGAGAAAAAATATAAAATACGGTACAAAAAATTAGATCACAAAAAAACTAAAATGGAACTAAACTCGATATCTACAAACTTTTTTAATCTATGCGGTTTGGAAGTGACAAATTCATAGAATTTTGATGCAATTTATTAAGGCTGTTAAACAATTTTTTGCAAAAAGATGAGGCTTCACCCCAAATGGAAATTTTACCACCAAAATAAGATTGTAAAAAAAACTGTACAATTTAAGAATTATTGCAAATAACGTTTCTCACTTTAATAAATTTAAACTAATTTTATGGGACTACTTAGAGAAACTATTTCGAATTCAAAATTAAGTGATCACTCTAAGCAACAAACGTACTATTGAATATGAGAAAACATCAGAATATTATTAGTTTAAGTGATCTAATCAATAGAGATCATGAATTGACAGAATCACAAATTATATTCTGCATATAATAGACTTTATGCTTCTGTTTACTTCATAAGATTCAAAGTTATATTGGGGCTAGTCAACTGAGTAAAACAAAATCACTAGCAATCTTATCAAAAGTTTAGTGAATAATTTTATTGGAGCCCATTTTCTTAATTGTTAGCTATTGATCTTTTTTATCTTTTTTGCATAGACTGATAATTACATTTTTTTGACAACTCCAAACCAGCACCTAAAACTTAATTTTGGATAGCTGAATAATTCGTTATATTTTATACTAGTTGATTGCGACATTTTTTTACAAATATATTCTGTCAATATGGTAATTTATATCTAATAGAATAAATTATAATTTAATAGAATATGTGGAATTTTGGATATAATGTATCACAGTAATGATTCTATACTTATCATATCCAAAAAAAGCTAATAAAATTTGCTTGAGGGCAATTTCAGATAGAGATTTTAGATTCCTCTAATAACTCGAATTTGGGACTAATACTGATAAAAGAATAAAAATCGATGTTAAACATTATTTTTCTGCAAAACTCGTTAAAAATGGGTAGAATTTTACTGGTAGCTGAGCAGCTGGTGAAGTCCTTAAACATTTACAGTAGTATAACTTATATATATATGAAACTCATTAATCAGAAAAAACCCGTGTAAAAGACTCCATGTGAAATCCTAAACCAGTTCATGGAGTTTGAGCAGGTTTAAATTAATAAGTTAAACTTGTTAGATTTATTCATTTTCAAAATTAATCCATTTCAAATTTATACCTACTATGATTCTTCCGTAGTTGAAAGAATAAAAAATAATTATTATTGAATTTTAATGGTGAGGACAACTTGGTTTCAGAAACATTAAAAAAGCAGATCGATCGATTTCTGCTAGCTTTCGGTTTTTCACTTATGTTCGGGATAATGATTCTTGGACAGAATTTCAGGCAGACTGTTGGGGAAACTGTAGGGGTTTTAATGAATCCTCTACTTGCCCTGGTCGGACAAGAAAATTTTCATCTAGTGCTTTTAGTAATGGCAGGTATTACTGCTATTTATGCATCCCTAATCCAAAAGTATACAATCGACTGGGATCTCATGAGGAACACCCAGGAACGCATGAAAATTTTCCAAAAAGAATTCCGGGAGGCACAGCTTTCCCAAAACACTTACATGCTAAAAAAGCTCGAAGATCAACGAAAGGATATGATGGAAGATCAGATGAAGATGTCCAAACAGCAATTCAAGCCTATGGCTTATATAAGTATCATCTCCATTCCTCTTTTAATGTGGATTTACTACTACATAAGCGGTCACGGATCTGCCACCATAGTTTTTCCCTTCTGGGGTAAACAACTGCTCACTTCTAATGCCTTTGGCCCCTTTCAGCACTGGATTTACTGGTACTTTATCTCTTCACTTGGAGTCAGCCAGTTGATAAGAAAGGCGCTGAATATTGGTGGGGTCTGATGCAGATAACATTAAGCGGACTCCCAGGGAGTGGGACAACAACTACCTCAAAGCTTTTGAGCGAATACTATGAACTTGAATTAATATCCTCGGGAGAAATTTTCAGGAAAATGGCTAAGGAGAAAGGGATGACCCTTGCAGAATTCGGAGTTATGGCCGAGAAAGATCCTTCAATTGACTTGGCCATCGATAAAAATCAGAGGGCTATTATCCGAAGTCAGGACAATCTAGTTCTCGAAAGCCGGCTTGCTGGCCATATGGCTGCAGGTGTTCCGAATGTGCTAAAAATCTGGATAAAGGCTCAATTACCTACCCGAGTGAAACGTATTCAGAAACGGGAAAAATCAGTATCTTTTGATGAAGAGTTCAAGAGAACTACATTACGGGAAAAATCCGAAGCTCTTCGCTACATAAACTATTACAATATTGACATTGGAGATCTCTCTATTTACGACATTGTTATTGATTCTGAAAAATGGAACCAATATCAGATTTTGGATATTCTCAGAGTTGCTATCGATTCCCTTGTTGGGCCACAGTAATTTCTTAGCCCTATTTTTACAAAATATTGGATTTTCATAAGCGTATAGTTTAAGCTGCATGGAATATAGATATGCTGTACTGGATATTTGAGTTTTTCACAACCGATATCACAGTTAGGGGTAGCAATCACAATGTATCTAGTAATCTTTGCTACATTAAGGATACGCTGACATGAAGATTTATGTAATGGCCTCATAGTTTATTTTATTCAACTTGAATAAATTATCTAAGCTTCTAAGCTCAAAAATGAAATATTAGTTTCAATTGTTATGTTAGATCTTTAAGAAACTTATGATAAACAAAATTGCTATTCAATCGATACTAAGTACAGGAAAATATTTTCTATATACCTGCAGCAATGTTAGAGATTAAATAATACATCTCTGATTTCACACGTCTATAAATGCGTTTTTTCAAATATTATCAACTTAGCAGTTTATTATTAAGCTAGATTGAATATACATACAGCTCAGGAGTTTTCGATAAACAATGTTACAAGTCAGCAAATTGCCATCAGAAACTGAAAGAACTCTAGTCAGAAAATCCGGTGCCTGGACAAACCCCTGTTACGGCTGTTGTCCGGAAAAACGCCCCATTCTTGAGTATATAGAAAAAGGAGTGGTGAACATTGATAAACCCAGAGGGCCCACAAGCCACGAGGTCGCAGCCTGGGTAAAAGATATACTTGAAGTGAATAAAGCCGGTCATGCTGGCTCTCTTGATCCCAAGGTTACCGGACTTTTACCTACACTTTTAGGAAAGGCTACAAAAGTTGTCTCAGCTCTTCGCCTTTCTGGAAAAGAGTATGTTTGTCTTCTAAAACTTCACAAAGAAATGCCTCCAAAACTTGTTCGAAAAGTATGTGAGGAGTTCTCTGGTCCCATTTACCAGGTCCCTCCTATTAAATCCGCTGTAAAGCGCGTACTCAGGATAAGAACGATATATTATATTGAAATAATTGAAATTGAGGGAAGATCTGTGCTCTTTCGTGTAGGATGCGAGGCAGGGACTTATATCAGGAAACTCTGCCACGATATAGGGCTTGCTTTAGGTTGTGGTGGACACATGCAGGAACTCAGAAGAACAAAAGCCGGGCCTTTTACTGAGAAAACGCTTGTTACCCTTCAGGATCTGAAAGATGCATATGTTTTCTGGAAAGAATACGGGGATGAATCCGAAATCAGGAGGGTCATAAGGCCAATGGAATCGGCGGTATCTCATCTTCCCAAAATTCTCTTGAGGGACAGTTCAGGAGATGCAATTTGTTCGGGAGCTTCTCTAGCTGTGCCTGGTATTACAAGCCTAGATTTAAATATTGTGAAAGGCGATCTTGTCGCTTTATTTACCCTAAAAGGTGAGCTTGTAGCTCTGGCAAAAGCTGAGATGAGCACAGAGGAGATCCTCAAATCATCGTTTGGTCTTGCAGCTACACCTACTAGAGTGATGATGAAAATCGGAACTTATCCGAAATGTTGGGCTAAAAAAGAAAAAAATATACAACTTTAATATTTAAAATGATTTATATCATCACACTTCAGTATTTCTGATTTGGTATAATTTCGAATGGCTACTATCAAGAAAATTTAATAATAATCCACCTAAACAAACATTAAATTCTTTGAACTATAAATTTAAAAAAATTTTAAGTGCCCGCTCCTTTACTTTTGTTAGCTATTCACCCTACCGCTATCTGAGAAGGAAATTTTTGTCCTAATTTTGGTTTTCAAAACCGTTAAAGAACTAATAAGTTAATTGACGTCGAGGGTTAAAATGTGATTTTGATCACTGGAGCCAAATTACCATCAAGACAATTCAAATGAACAAATAGATTTTGTGATCTAAATTGTTAAAAATAGTAACTAAATCTCGTGGTTTAAACATTCATAAATTTTTATTTATTGTTACTACTCTCAGTATATGAGGTGAAAAACATCGGCAACGTTTCGAGATAAATGATGATAAAATTTTAGTCCTTGAAAATTGGATTATATCAAAAAATGTAACGTTGTTACATGCGAATCAACAAGTGACTTTTGGATTCCTATTTATGATCAATTGATGAGACATTTACCTGTTCTAATTGGAAATGTAAGAAGTATGGGGCATTTACACACAAAAAAGCAGATGAGATATATTCAGAAGTCATTGCACAACTTGCACGGGATAAATGAGTTATTCATTCAGATTTTTCCAATAAATCATAGAGAATTCCGTTCCTGTCTAATGTTCGGCTTCGACACAAACTTGTGCAAAAAAAGCAAATATCAAAAATGAAACTCACTCTATTCTCACACCTTAAATGTTTAATCGAAGTTATGTGCTGAAAGATATTATTGACAAAAACAGTATCTCAATTACTAGCATAAATTTATTTAGGTAAGACTCTTGACTAAATTTTAGAAAGCTTTCTACAAATATTCGTAAAAAGTGTTCAGATAGAAAGAATTTGTCAACAGAAATATCTCACAGAGTTGTAGCGTGAAAACAACATATTGGACTAAAAAATATGTTTAAATGAACCCAGTGGGAAGAAAAAAGCAAACAAGTAAAGAGAAACAAAGATAAAACTTTGACTTTGAATTTACAGCAAATTTGCAATACAATCTACCCATTTTATAAGCGTGATTAAGTCGCTGGTTTACTATAAGCAATTTCGATAAATCTCTGATTTTCACGAATTATTTCTATACTATTATATAAGCATATGACGAAATTTAGGAATCTATCAAAATCTCCCATCATATTACTTCTCCTCTAAATATGAAAATCTCCTTTCAACATAAAAATTAAAATATCATATTATTGATTCGAAAGCAATACTTTTTCTTCATTTATGGCTTATTTTTTTCAGAAGTATCATACTCAGGTTTTCCTTTTTCAGTCTCACTTGCCTCCTTCTCAAGAAATTCTTCTTCTGTGAATTCCTCATTAGGACTACCCGCATAACCTACTGGCTGAATATTCTGAACTTCTGCAAATTGGCTTACACTATTGGCAATAAGTTGAGGGTATTTTTCGATCTGTTCTCTTGGAATGAAACCTTCTGCTTCTGAAGATTTTATGATCTTTTCTCTTGCATCTTTTGCTGCTTTGCTTAAGTCTTCAAGCTGCTGCCTGCTTGCAATATAACCTATTTCTTCAAGTGCCAGAGCCGTCCAGAGAGTTACAACCTCCATCCTATTTGTAACAGCACCTGACCCTATGATCTCAAGAGTGTCAACAGCACTTTTTGCAGCATCGAGCATCTGAAATTGTGCCGCCCCTTTTCCTATTTCCTGTAAAGCTTTTGAAAAAGATAAGAGTGCAGTTGAAAATTTTTTCCCTAATGTAAGTTCAGCAAGTGTTTTAAGAGCTTTCACATCAACGGATGCAACATTCTCAAATTTTTTCTGGATAGCTTTGTTCCCTATATTCCGGAGTGAAATTATGACTCCCTTTAAGTCAGTCTCCAAATTTGCCCCGAGTAACTCTTCCCCGAATTCCCTAAGGTATTCAACAACTTGAAGCGCATCGTAATCATTTTGTTGTCTTATTGCTTTCTCTCCAGTTTGTCCAAGTTCGATAGCTTTCTGTTGATTCAGTGAGAACATATTAAAACCCCTTTACAGTAAAATTATATCAAAGATGCTTGAATTATGAGACAATAATTACTTATATAGTTTTGCTATGATATTAGTCTTACTGCTTTGTGAAAATTAATTGGTAACTGTCAATGACTGGAAATAATTCAGGAGGATTCCGATTTACCTTTAATTTTGCTCTTTGTGGGATTCCTGTCTAACTCTTTCTCGCTAATTTATGTTTTTGACCCGATTTTTTCTTTTCTGGGTTATCATTCTTTGATTTTGAATACAGCTCCCGCTATCCTAAAGATACTCTTTTTATTTCCAACCTCGTAAAATAATAGACATTATGAAAAAAAGCTATACAAAATCTTCAGACTCACTCTTTGAACAGTAGTAACAAGAATTTTCTCTACTTTAAATATCTTTTTAGTTACTACATAAACTCGTTCCACTTTAGCTTTTTTTGAGCTGATCCTCTGGTTTCTTAATATATCATCCATTCACTTAGGATGTACTTTTAATGCTATTTTCATTGTTGAATTATAACTTTTGATTTTGTTTCAAAGTATCCTTTATCTCTGTAAACCACTTCATTTTTGTCTGATGAATTTACCTGAGAATCATAAAGTGCTGATAGCGTTGTTTTGAATCTTCTGATCAACTCATGATCCCTGTCTATTATGCTATAAAATTTAAACCTAAAATGTAACTTACCACCCTTTTTTGTGTAGGTTTTAGCTCTTTACCTTTTTATTTTTGCCTCATTTTCCCGAGGTCTATCCTCTTTTGCATGTTCAGGATCTGAATAAATAAAAACGGCGTCCTAAATCATTCTCGTTTTTATTTTCAAACCAAGGCAATTAATTGGCTTTGCAACTGTCTCAATATTATATTTCCTTGCAGTTATCAATAATCTTATCTCTTAATGACCAAACTATGGTAATGTCTTGTATATACTCAGGAAAACCAATAAAATTGTTGAAAAAAATTCAATCAATAAATTAGTTCTCAAGTTCAAAGTCTGAAAGACCATGCAATTGCTGTAAAAAAGTATCTTAAATATAATGACTACTTCAGATTCAGGTCTGTCTCAGAAAATTATTTTGTTAAAATATATGAACTTAAAAATGATACGAAAAGATTTTCAATCATTTAAGAAAATTAATTTTAGCAGTTTGTCTCTATGACTGAAGACCGTTATATTTTTCTTAAGACCAAAAGCAGTATAATTTCTTATGAGTAAAAATTATTACGAAGAGATTTAAACTTTCCATTGCTCAAATGAATAGAAGTTTAATGAAAATTCTCTCATCATTATCGGTGGATTAAAATTTCTCCGTTTCAATCATTGGAAAAATTTGAGAATTTGGAATACTGCTGAAAAAAAGTAAGTCTTTTTGATACAAGATTTAAGTTAACAAAACTTGAACATCAGTGAAATCGTCAAACAAACAGGTTTTGACAAAAAAACTGCATGAAAATACCTCCAGCTGAAAACCTCGCCAGAAACACAGAAAAGTTCCGGAAGAAAAAGCAAGTATAATCCTTTCAAGCTCACCTTTCTGAGAAATTTGATAAAATTATATATATTTCTTTTTGACTTTATAGAAAATCAAATAAATTAGTCTTGGAGAGGAAAAACTACTTCAGAAAACTTCATAAAATGGGTTAGACCTATACAAAACGTCTCTGCCGTACTTCGCTATGAAACCAAAACAGGAAATTAAGGTATGTATTGACTGGATAAAGATGGCAGCAGTTTAAATGGACAAAAAGATAAAGAGATTTATTGCTTCAACATTATTCATAATTATTCAGGGGAATAGTTTGAATTTACACCGAGCATAGATACCTTCACTCTAATCAAATATCACTAGAATTCATTTGAGTACTTTGGAGGATATACACAGGACATCAACAAAACCTTCAAAAACGATGACATTTCGTTTCTTGGGGAGAGTATTCTATTCCTTACAGATTTGAAGGAAGAATATCCGAAATTCAAATATTTGAAGAAAAATCAGAGGTTTATTTAGATTACAATAACTTACGAAATATTAGATCTCCCAAGAAACGAGAGTTTCGAGAAAGAAGAAATATTTTCAGAATATACATAGTGAAGTTTATAAAAGAAAATTCAAATTCATGAAAAACTCACCGACACAATTGAAGTTATCAGGTAATGAATCTGAAAAGAGGCTTATTGCAGTCTATTAAACTATTATTGACGGAGGTTTTGGATACGACATTTTGCAGATGTGCACATATATAAAATTTATTTACCTGTTTGGCCATTATTCCTCATTGAAAGTTAGAGTAATATTTAAGCTACTGTTATATTGAGAAAATAAATGATATTTTTGTGCACATCTGCGAATGTAGGGTTAAACAGCAGTTTGTGTTTTTTTGTAATTTCTGGAGATCTTCAGGAAATTTTCAATTATTTTCAATCCCTCTGGAGTAAGTACGGATTCTGGATGGAACTGCAAGCCATAGATAGGATACTGCACATGTTCGACTGCCATGATACTCCCGTCTTCCGCACGCGCAGTAACCTTAATTCCAGGTGCAGGTTCGCCGATCTCAAGGGAGTGATAACGGCCTGCCTCAAATTGGTCTCGGAGGGCTGTAAACAATGCAGATTCGGTATGAAGAATCTTTGAACTTTTACCATGCACCGGTCCGACTTTACTCCTTCTTACCAACCCACCGAAAGCCACGTTAATTGCCTGGTGCCCTAGGCAGACTCCAAGAAGAGGAATTTCTCGACCCATTTCTCTGATTATTTCCAGGCAATTGCCTATATCCTTTGGGTCAGAAGGACTTCCAGGTCCTGGAGAAATGACCAAAGCATCAGGTTTTATCTCCCTTAGTTCATCTAAGGAAACCGTGTTAGGAAGGACCAGTGTATCTTTTTCAAAGTAAGAAATGTAGTCTACGAGGTTCCATACAAAGGAATCCTTGTTATTTATGAAAACAACCTTCAACTTAAAATGCCTCCTAATCTTATTTATTTACAAACCCAAATTAAGTAGAATCATAAACTTGATTACGCATGGATGGGCTTTATGCTTCTGTTTTTCCTACACAATTAAAAGTTAGATCTTATGTTCTTTGACTTCAACATTTTTTACTTGATACATTCTATTGATAAATACGTTTTTTGTAATAATAATACTGTGTCAGTTGGCAGAATTAATCTAATTTGGGTTACGAATCATTTCCTCTGATTTTGTTCTTGTCTTGTCTTTTTTTTGAATTCTTTTATCTGAACTTATCTTCTCTAAAATGCTCCTATCTAAAAATTAATTAATACATCACATCCCAGGTTTATTGACTATAATACCTCAAAGTTCTCCGGTAATAGCCGCCAACATTGCTGCCATCTTTCGTTCAGTTTCCATAAATTCGTATCCTGGATCTGAATCTGCTACAATTCCTGCCCCTGCCTGCACTGAAGCTTTTTTGCCTTGTAAAACCACGGTACGGATCACAATTGCAAAATCTGCATCTCCGTTCCAACTGTAATATCCAACTCCACCACCGTAAATTCCCCTTGGAGTGGGTTCAAGTTCGGAAATAATCTCCATGGCACGAATTTTCGGAGCTCCAGAAAGAGTTCCTGCCGGAAATACTGCCCTGAAAGCGTCGAACTGATCACATTCTGGCCTTAAGGTTCCTGAAACTGTGCTTTCTATGTGCTGGACATGGGAATACTTCAAGACTTCCATGAATCCTGAAACCCTCACTGACCCACTTTCAGCAACCATTCGTACATCATTTCTCCCTAGGTCGACAAGCATTACATGTTCAGCCCTTTCCTTTTCATCATTTAGCATATGAGAAGCCAAGGTACCATCCTCTGCATCGGATTTCCCACGCGGACAAGTGCCTGCAATTGGATTTGTGATTACCATCCTTTTATGTACAGTCAGTAAAGTTTCAGGACTTGCACCGACAATTGCCAGTTCTCCAAACTCGAATATGTACATGTAAGGACTCGGATTTATTTTTCGAAGCTGAATATAGAGTTCAAAAGGAGACTTTTCAAGGTTGAATTCACATTTCCTGGAAAGAACTACCTGGAAGATATCCCCTACAAAAATGTGCTCTTTTGCCTGAAGTACAGAAATCTCGAACTTTCTTCGATCAGTATCACAGACAGGAGCAAGTGAGCCTAAAGCTGTTGATACAACCGGAACTATTGTTTCGATTGACTCCCCATACTGGGCAGCTTCCTTGAGTGTGAAGCTAAGTCTTTCTGCCTCCATAAGTGCCTGTTTATAAATATCTCCGGTATCTGAATCCGGATTTACTAAAGGAGTTACTACTATGTAGATCTCATCAGTCAGATGATCGAACACAAAAGTTTTTGAGACTAATAAGTACTGAAGTTCAGGAATCTCGGACTTAAAGCCTTTTTCAACCCCAAGCCAGCTTTCGTAAATTGCATCATAAGCTGTATAACCGATAGCTCCACCCAGGAAAGTATGCCTATCAAAACGTTTCGCATTTAAGAGTTCAATTCCATTTGCAGTAGGAAAAGCCAGGCGAAGTGCATCGAATGCATCTTTCCCTTTGGGAATTGAAGCCATAAACTTTTCTTTATTCAGTTCTGCAGCATCTCTCCCCTGATTCTCTGTTCTCATGGTTTCAGGGCCGCAGCTACTCTCTATTTTCGATCGGATGATTTCAAAAAAAGCGGAAGCTTTTGGGTTTAAGAGTTCAATTGAAATTTTTTGATCACTTATTTTAAGCACTGCGTCAGGGTCGTTTCCAACAAATGAGTATCTTGCCTTGATTGCTTGTTTTTCCACGGATTCCAGCAGATAAGAGTATCCTGAAGTCCCTGAAGCTCGCAGGGTGCTGTAAAGATCTAGAGGAGAGCAGGTCATAGAGCCTGTATCAACTCTTGCAAGTAGTTGGATAAGGCAGGGTTGCTTTATCCCTGAAACGAGATTTTCGAATTCTTCTTTTCCAAGATCAAAGGAAAGCATTAGCACACCTCACTTCTTCAATAAAGCTTTTGATTTTCAGAGAATCTTTTTTCCCGAAGACCTCTACCCCTGAGGCCGTGTCTACAGCATAAGGGGAAACAGCCTTTATAGCTTCCTGTACATTTTCAGGCTTTAGCCCTCCTGCAAGGATAATAGGAAGCCTGGTTTCGTCAGCAATTCTCCTGCTCAGGGTCCAGTCGTGCACACAACCAGTTCCACCGGATTTTCCTGACTTTTCTGTATCGAGGAGGATGGAATCTACAACCGCTGTTTCTTCCAGCAGGCTGACTTGCTCTAGAAGATCAAAAACAAAGGTAGAATTCTCTAATTTTTCTAATGAAATCTCATCATGTGCGGCTACGTAAAGAGTCTTTATGATGGGAATGTCGATATTTTCCTTTATTAATTCAAGTTCGGAAAGTGGAAGCTTGGAATGAATTTGCACAATATCGGGTCTTACTTTTTCGATAAGTTCCAGACACCTAGCTGAATTTTCTGGCATAATAACAAGCACTGAATCTAGGCACCTTGGAACTTCAGAAACGAGGAAATTAGCAGTGCTGTAATCAAGATTTCTTGGGCTTTCAACAGGAACTTCCGTTATAAAGCCAACTGCATCAGCTCCATAACGAGCTGCGAGCTCTATTTCCTCTGGGGTACGGATTCCACAGATTTTTATCCTGGTTTTTGGTTTCGTTTTCATACTTTTTTCCCCGAATTCTGGCTTGATATGGAAATGATGGGAGATGCAAAACTTTTTTCCCCCTGGGAAGTACCTTCAAAATTTTGTCTGTAAAGCCCGGGTATAAAAGTCCTGAATTGATTGAACTTGACCATAACCTTCCCACTGTCAATAGCATCTTCAGCAATAGGAATTGCTTGCCTGATTGAACCTACTATTCCACTCACATAAAGAGCAGCAGCTGCATTAATGACTACCAGATCCCTTTTCGGACCTTTCTGCCCCTTGAAGATGCCCAATAGATCCCTGGCATTTTCTTGAGGGGACCCACCGATAATATCTCCTGGACTTGCTTTTAGAATACCAAGAGACTCTGGGGTTAGAGTATAAGTTGAAACAATACCGTTTTTTAATTCCGCAACAAATGTCTCACCTATGTTTGAGATCTCGTCCATCCCATCTCCATGCACTACCAGCGCCTGCTCAATTCCAAGTTCTGCAAGAGCATATGCTATCGGTTCGCATAGTCTTTTATCAAAAACTCCTATTACCTGGCCTTTAACGCCTGCAGGATTTGTCAAAGGCCCAAGGATATTGAAGACCGTACGGACCCCAAGTTTTTTTCTGATTCCAGCAACTCGCTTCATTGTAGGGTGGAAGACTGGAGCAAACATGAACCCTATACCTATTTCTTCTATTGCCCTTCTGACATGTTCCGGAGCCTGGTAAACCATGATACCCAGGGCTTCAAGCACGTCCGAACTTCCTGACATTGATGAAACAGCCCGGTTTCCGTGTTTAGCTATCGGAACACCTGCTGCCGCGGTCACGATTGCTGCCGCTGTTGACACATTGATAGTATTAAGACCATCTCCCCCAGTCCCGCAAGTATCCACAAGCCTGAAAGTTACTCTGGGTTTGATTGTATGAGCTGCTTTCTTCATGCCCCTCACAAAACCTGTGATTTCTTCGGATTTTTCACCTTTTGCCTTCAAAGCAAGCAGAAATTCTCCAATCTCGTCATCCTTAGCCGTACTTAGAATTAATCCTATTGCATTTTCAGCTTCTTCAGAACTTAGATCACGTCCTTCGTTCAATTTTTTTATGTATCTTTCCATTTTCCCGCCACCTTTAGAAACCCATATTCACCTTCTCTAGTTTTTTCCAAATATATTCGCTTTTATGAATTTTCTTATTTTTCTGTATTTCACCTTTTTCAGCTTTAGCTGGCATTCAGTATACTATATTTGAGATCTCTTGCAAGAGATTCCAGCTTTTCATTCACATTTTGTCCTTCTTCGATAATCCTAACAAAAGCCGAGCCGACTATGACAGCATCTGCTCCTGCTTTTATAACTTCATTAGCCTGCCTTCCCGTGGATATCCCGAATCCCACCGCTTTTGGAAGTTCTGTTTCTACTCTAGAAAGTAATTCATTAGTAGAAGATGAAACATCTTCCCTGGTTCCTGTGACTCCAAGCCTTGAGACAAGGTACAGGAAACCAGAGCCTCTTTCCAGAATCTTCCCAACTCTTTCATCAGTTGTCGTGGGAGCAATCAAAAAAATTAGGTCAAGACCATTCTTTTCACAACTATTCTTCAGATCAGCTGTCTCTTCTACCGGAATATCTGGTATGATCAAGCCGCTAATCCCAGAGTCTGCGGCTCGTTCTATAAATTTTACTACCCCGTACCTGAACACAGGGTTGTAGTAGGTCATGCACACAAGAGGAACCGTAACATCAAGATCTTTGATAAGATTAAAATAGCGCTGGATGCTCATGCCTGCTGCAAGCGCTCTTTGACCTGCTGCCTGGATGGTTAAGCCGTCGGCTACAGGATCCGAAAAAGGAAAACCAATTTCTATGATATCTGCGCCTCCATTTACCAGGGCTTTTACAATCTCACCGGTTGCCTCCACAGAAGGATCTCCTGCCATTACATAGCAGATTAAACCTCCTTCCTTTCTTTCCCTGAGCTCGCCGAATTTTTCTGAGATCGTTTGCCTTCTCATTTTAGATTCCTCTCTTCAAGTTCAGGACGGTTTCCAGATCTTTGTCCCCTCTTCCGGAAAGATTTACAACCACAATATCCCCTAATTCTCCGTTTTCCGTCGCCTTTTTCAGGTAAGCAAGAGCGTGAGAAGATTCCAGAGCAGGAATGATTCCTTCAAGCCGGCTCAGTTCATGAAAAGCCTCAACTGCTTCATCATCAGTAGCGTAAAGGGCTGTAACCCGATGGGTTTCAGATAGGTAGGCTAGTTCAGGCCCAACCCCTGAATAGTCCAGTCCGGCAGAAACAGATTCTGATTCAAGGATCTGTCCATTTTTATCTTGTAGCACCTTTGTTAGAGCTCCATGTAGGATTCCTTCTTCTCCAGCACAGAGGCAGGCCGAGTGAAAGGCTGCTTTTTCTGTACATTTCAAGCCTTTTCCTCCGGCTTCAACGGCAATGAGTTTAACCTCTTTATCGTCGACAAAGGGATGGAAAATTCCCATTGCGTTGCTTCCGCCACCAGCGCAAGCAATAATTGAATCAGGCATACGTCCTTCCTTTTCCAGTATTTGTTCCTTCACCTCGCGTCCAATAACGCTTTGAAAATCCCTTACTATCATAGGATAGGGATAAGGCCCCACAACCGAACCTATTAGGTAATGAGTATTGACTATATTTGTGACCCAGTCCCTGAATGCCTCATTGATCGCGTCCTTGAGAGTCTTTGAGCCTGTATATATGGCTTTTACCTCAGTGCCCATGAGTTTCATTCGATATGCATTCATCTGTTGACGTTTGACATCTTTAGCACCCATGTATACAATAGTTTCAAACCCAAGGTTTGCCCCTACCATGGCAGTTGCAGTTCCATGCTGGCCTGCACCGGTTTCTGCGATCAGCCTGGTCTTACCCATATATTTTGCGAGCAAGGCCTGTCCAATGGCATTGTTTAACTTATGAGCCCCTCCGTGAACCAAATCTTCGCGCT
Source organism: uncultured Methanosarcinaceae archaeon (assembly GCA_963733675.1). Lineage (GTDB taxonomy): Archaea > Halobacteriota > Methanosarcinia > Methanosarcinales > Methanosarcinaceae > Methanosarcina. Next base: position 42,342 of record CAVTET010000004.1, read on the forward strand.
TTAGATAGATTTTTGACCCGTATTTTTTGCTCAGGTTTCGGGCAAAATAAAGGGGTGTTTTCCTACCTGCAAAGTCTCGCAGATAATGATCAAGCTCTGCAATAAATTTGATGTCATTTTTGTACCGTTCGTATCCCTTTTCAAGTTCCTCTAGTGCCGGCATGAGGACTTCAGGTACGTACTGTCCCCCGTATTTGCCATATTTTCCTCTAACCTGGGTTGTATTGCCGGTTTTCGAACTTGCAAGTTCATTTGAGTAAGAACCCCTTGTATGCGATTCTGAAACGTTAGTTTCTGCCAATTCAACTACCTCTTGTCTATAAGTGTATTAAATATAGCTTGATTTATGATCTCTTGACTTCTGGTATCAAAATTTCTGTTATCTTAATTTCTTGTAATGTGATTGTATGATATTTATGAAGCAGAATTCAATTTTAAAGTGGAGGCGAATTTTTCAATCTTGATTCCACCAAGAGGCAGATTTCAGAAAATTAACAAAACAGTTATTCACGCCAGCAAAGACTCTGAACTAATTCTTCAGTTGTTTCAAAAACAGAGTCGCTTTCCATAATCGCAGACCCTATCAATACAGCATCTGCTCCAACCTGGATAACTCTCCTAATATCTTCTGCGTTATTCATCCCGCTCTCACTTATAATGAGATGTCTGGTCCCATGGTTAACGTCGTACTCTCGGATGAGGGGGGCAAGCTCTTCTGTAGTAGCTAAATCGATTTTAAGTGTCTCAAGACTTCGGTTGTTAATCCCAATAATCCTTGTGATGGTTTTCAGTGCAAGCTCAAGCTCGGCTCTGTTATGAACTTCAACCAGCGGTTCAAATCCCTTTTGAAGAGTAAGTTCGACAAAGGTCAGTAGCTCTTTCCCAAGGATACCTGCAATTAGGAGCACCAGATCGCTCTCTACTTCCTCAAGCTGCCTTCTGTCAATAATAAAATCCTTCCTAAGGACAGGCAAGAATATATTTTCTCTCACTGCATTCAAATTTTCAAGTGAGCCCCGAAAAACTCCTGGCTCTGTTAAAACCGAAATTGCAACAGCTCCAGCCTGTTCCATCTCCCGTGCAAGCCTTACAGCTGTTGCAGGCAAAATATCTCTGAAAACTTTACCCGGAGATGCAGGTTTGATCTCCGCAATTACTGGTATTAACCCTTCAGCCTTTGCACTTTCAACCGCAGAGAGGAAATTCCTTTTCTCAAATTGTATTCCAATATATTCAGAGCATTTATGCGGTCCTAAAGCCTGAAGGCGTGTTTTTGTTGTGGTTAGGATGTGGAGGATAGTGGCGTGCATTAACAATCACTGATGTATATTTAAGTACAATGATGCATAATACAGCACTTCTTATAAATAGGTTTTGGATCAAACAGCATTTCCGAATAAAAATAAATAACATGTAGCCTTTAAGGATAATGATATTAATGGTAATAGGATTTACAATGATAAATATGTATATGGAGTCTGGTAGGTTACGCCAGCTGAATTAGCAGCAAGAGTATACGTCAATCCAAGCGATACACTATCACCGATTTTCTGTTGAATTTCAGGAGTTAATTTAGTAGGTCTTGCCATTGATAACACCGTTTTTTACTATTTAAAATAAATATCAATTAATGTTGTATTTATATTTTCTTAGTTCCCTTTGACACAACGACGGGGTTTATGTGCATAAAATCAAAAATGAGCTATTCTAGAGCGTTTAGACCAAATTAAATGCCCACAATTTTGTTGACAGACGACGGTGGGTGACCACGAGATATATTTCATATACGTTTTATTACTCTTAAAGTATAGAACTTATGTTATACTTATTCGTATTTGGTCTTTAGATAGGAAATGCACTTTTAGATATAGTTGGGTTAAAAAATAAAGCGTAGACTTTATGGGAGAACTGATTTGGGCTGAGTTTTGGATATATAGTTTAGCGACCGTGGTGCATATAACAGAGATACTATAGTATAATCTTGATCCTGACAGAGCCCCTGAAAGGATTACGACTGTTTCAGTGTACTGTTTAGCTTTGGCAGTTTGTTCGGTTGCGGTGGTTTTTGTGATCTATGTTTATCTGGAATTAATTAAAAAATAGTAAATAGCGAATTTATTTGATATTTATTTGATGATTTTCGCTAATTTAAGGAATTTTATTTGAATTATTTGATTCATTTCAGTAGTTTTTGTCACTTTTATTTAATAATTGAATTGATCTTAGGATTTATTCGTCAATTTATGACTAACATCGGAGACGTCAAAAACGTTTATATTCCGTTATAACTCAGCCTTCCACTCATTAGCCTGGAATTGCTTCATCATATTCGCATTCTCATCTGGCTTTACAGTACGGTAAAGATGATGGTCAGATGGAATCACTTCAACCATAATATCGATCATTTCTTGTGGATCGTTCTGATGAGAAAAAATATCTTTGAAGTAAGGGAATTTTATTAAATTTTTATCAGGATCGTACCACTGAGATACACTTTCTGCTCCAGTATCATTAAAACCAGTTAGGAATGCGCCTGGATTAATAGTCGCGACTTTCACACCATAGGGCTCTAGCTCTTCTTTCATTGCCCAAGCAATGGCTTCGATAGCATGCTTAGTAGCGCAATAAGTTCCTACAAACGGTACCTTAAAAATTCCAGCCACCGATGAAATCCAAATAACCTTACCATCGCCTTGTTTTATCATTTTACGCGCAAAGCCCTGCGACAGCTCTAGATGACTGAAAACATTTGTCTCAAAGGATTCACGTACCCTTTCCAGAGGTATATCGACCATTGCACCACTTTCCATAATTCCGGCATTATTAACTAGAATATCAATGTCATAGGTCAGCGCACGCTGCTGATCGATATAATCTCGAATATCGAGCTTAACTACTTCAAGTTCGATAGCTTGTTCTTTGGCTTCACATCTTAAATCCCAGACCTGGGACCAGATTTGTGCAGCAGCAATAACTTTATGACCTGCCTTTGCCAAACCAAATGCTATCCCTTTACCAAAACCATGTCCAGCACCAGTAATAAGAATTGTCTTGCTCATAATTTCGTCCTTCTTTCTAATTCATTAAATTCATTCCTCCCCCTTTTAGTCTCACAATCTGTCTCGTAGGAGATAGCCTGTGTGTTCACATTCGATCCTATTTCAATTTCACTGCCGGACCATGGCAATACGCATCTCAGCTTCCTTATCTTCTATCAGTTGGCCGCTTACATCCACAGTCACGCTACGGATCTTGCCTGTGAACTCAAAGGGAGGACGGTAGTCTGGTGTGACTGGTGATCTATGAGCTGACCCACAGGTTACTCCACCAGTTAGTCCTAATGCAAACGGAGTAGTCACAGGTACATCAACTTGACCGACTAACTTTCCATCTATAAATAGCTTAGCAATTCCAGGTGAACCCTTACCATTAGCAAAATCTGGCTTACCTGTTACCTCGAACTCAAACCCGAGTTGATGTCTCCCTTCAGGAACATTCTCATTGGACTCTACATGATAGAAAGCCCTAGATACGTAGTTGTATACCCAGTGAAGCTTTCCGTATTTGACATAGAATGAATATCCGCCATCGATACCACCATGAGAGAGTAATATCCCTTCAGCTCCTCCTGCAGGGATCTCAACATCGGCTAAAATACTATGCGAGCGGTTGAGAACGTTGACTGCTACAGTTGCGGGGATCTCCTGAGTTCCGGGATAATAGGTGTAGTGCGTTCGATTAATTGTAATACTTGGCCGTTCATCAGTAATACGCAAAACTCCGCGACCATCAATAGGTAGCACATTATATTTTCCGGCTTCTGCATACCATGTGGAGATCATCTCAATTAATTTCGATCGATTCTCAGCAGCCACGTTAAAATTCTCTGCCCAATCCTTCTCAATATGATAAAGCTCCCAGCCTTTTGCGTCTAGCTCAGTTAATGTATCTGCAGAAATAGGTTCGCCGAATGGTTTTCCTGCTTCAGTGAAAGAAAGGCCAGGCCATGGACATACGGCACGCCAGCCATCATGATACAGTGAGCGGTGTCCCATCATCTCGAAGTACTGTGTATGGTGCTTGGTTGGCGCATTGACATCGGCAAATGTATGTGCAAAACTTACCCCTTCGATAGGTGATTGACTTACACCTTTGATAATAGTAGGAGGTTCAATTCCCAGGCATTCCAGAACTGTAGGTACCATATCAATAGCGTGAGCATACTGAGTGCGAATCTCTCCTTTAGCCTCAATTCCTCTGGGCCAGTGGACTATAAATGGATCACTTATACCTCCGCGATAAGTCTCTCTTTTCCAACGGCGGAAGGGTGTATTTCCAGCAAATGTCCAGCCCCAGGCATAATGGTTGTAAGTCTCTGGACTCCCTAGTTTATCTAGAGCTGCGAGATTCTCCTCGAGAGATTCGAGCACATTATTGAAAAATCTGGATTCGTTAATTGATCCCGTGGGACCACCTTCAGCACTTGCTCCGTTATCGGAAATTACCATGATCAACGTGTTCTCAAACTCGCCAATATCTTTCAGTAATTGCAACAGCCGACCAATATGGTAATCGGTGTGTTCTAAGAACCCTGCAAAGACCTCCATCATACGGGCATAGAGTTCCTTTTCTTCAGGTGAGCATTTGTCCCAGGTCTTGACATCCGGATCATGCCGAGATAGCTCTGTTTCTTTTGGAACTATACTAAGTTCCTTCTGCCGAGATAATGTAATCTCCCGGTAAAAATCCCAGCCGTCATCGAATTTGCCTTTGTATTTGTCTGCCCATTCCTTCGGAACATGGTGAGGAGCATGCATGGCTCCTGGACAGAAGTACATGAAAAAGGGCTTGCTAGGTGCGACTTGTTTGGAGTCAGCAATGAACTGGATTGCCCTGTTCACTATATCCTCATTTAATGTGTAACCCTCTTCTGGAGTTTTGGGAGGGTCTATGGAATGATTATCATATATAAGCTCAGGATAATACTGGTTTGTCTCACCTCCTAAGAAACCGTAGAAACGCTCGAAACCCCGTCCCAAAGGCCATCTGTCATAAGCCCCCGCTGCCGATATCTGTTCTGCAGGGGTCAGATGCCATTTACCGATAGCATAGGTGCTGTAACCATGTTGCAGAAGCATCTCTGACAAAAAGCCATTCTCAAAAGGTATATAACCATTATAGCCTGGATAACCAGTCGAGCCTTCGGTGATGCAGGCCATGTTGTTAGAATGATGGTTTCTGCCGGTAAGCATGCACGAGCGGCTAGGTGAGCATAGTGCAGTAGTATGCATATTGGAATAGGCAAGCCCCCCAACAGCTAAACTATCAAGGTTGGGTGTATGGATAGGGCTACCATAGCATCCAAGTTGTCCAAATCCTGTGTCGTCCAGGATGATGAACAGTACGTTAGGAGCGCCCTCTTTAGAGCGCAGTGGTTCTGGCCAAGCTGGCTCTGACTGATCTTCTGTGCGGGCGATTACACCTGGAAAAGTAGTTCCTGGTTTGTATTCTTTCATTGACACATCTTTTCCTCCAATCGCTAATTGACATTTTGTAAAGCTCTGAAAGAGAAGGCTAAATAGGGGAAAAAACTTTATTATTTTGACCACTTTTTGTTAGAATTCGTAATTTGGCATGTCCACGAGTTTTTGAAAATTATAACCATAAGGCTCGTCCTACATTTCTCTAAAAATGGGAAAAGCACTTGTTTTTCATATTTTATCAATGACTCAAGGATATGACTCACAATTTCTTGCCTGAAGATCAATTATTAAAAAAATAAAGTGGTTTCCAGAGAGTTTATTCCCTGGTAAAAATCTGCTTTCCCGACTGACTTTATTCTTCGGCAAAAGTTGCACGCAGTTGGCTTTCTTCTTCCTTTGACAGGTTGGTAGCAATTATTTCAAACTTGGACTTTTTCATAACTTCTACTACTCTATCCTCAACAGCATCGCTAGTCATCAGGAAGAGAGCTGAAGTGCCTTCAGTCACTTTGTTGCGAACAGACTTTATGAAATCTTCATTAATACCCACGTGGGTCATGGAACCGGCAAATGCGCCTATTGCTGCACCAGCAACCAGGCCAACCAAAGGAATGAAGAAGAGGATACCAAATAGTAGACCCCAAAAAGCGCCGCTCAGTGCACCTTCACCGGTCAAATTAGTCAAGTGCTTTGTTTTTGGTTTAGTTTTTCCTTCAGGCCAAGTGACTATAGCCGCATCATGTAGTTTTATCATTTGTTGCTTACTTAAGTCCTCAATCACTTCAAGTTCATTTTCTGCACCATCAGCAGTGTCAAACTTCAAAACTGTTAAAGTTGCCATTACTCAATCTCCTTTCATGCGTTCATATTTATTTCGCAGTTTTTTGGGTAGCATGCCGATCAAAGCTACACGTCTTTTTGTAATCTTCAACCTGAGAACTGCTACGATTTAGAAGAGCCGAAACAAGTCGTTTTATCAGCTGGTAATCTAAAAATTGACCATGCGCTAGGTTGTTATCGGCAGCGTTGCAATCCATTGGTTAGGTGATCCATTAATAAGTATTATGCTTTTTTCCAATTTAAGGTCCATTCTCTCGCTCAAAATTTTCCCATATAACCGCAACTCTAGGACTTTTACCAGTCCACGGGTTTCTAATACATTCTTTTTTCGCGAGTCAAATTTTAAATGAATTTATGGGACACGTTGTTGTTTTTCATAATATCGGTTTATAACGATGTAGCTTTATCTGATACGACATATTATCTAAAATGAGATATATATTTGCATTAATTTTATTATCTGAAATCATTATTTGGTTATTAAGGCGTGTGTTTTTAAAGTGGGGTACTCTTCATAACAATTGTCACATAAAACAGTTACAGTAGGGCTTTTACCCCGTTGTCTTACAGTTTTTATCATCCCACATTTTTCTAACTCATCCAATGCTTTCGGAAAAGCCCAACCTGGGATAGGTAGAAATAAGTTTATGCCCTTTAGGGTGACTACTAAGTCTTTAGATTTCTTAACTCCTTTTAAATGCCAAATATACATAGCCATCCTGTATGTATGCCCCACCGAATTGGAAGGTAACTTTATAATCCATTCTGAAGGCATTTGCGATATGAAAGAGCCTTTTATTTTATCTTTAGAATTCACTAGCATACTTTACCCCAGTTAATATTATCATTAAATATTAAGAAGAAATAAAGAAGATATATTAAAGAAATATAAGTAGTAAAACAGATATCATGAGACGTTAGAATTTAGCTGCACAGCTAATTAATTTTAGCTGCAGAGCGAAATATATTTTGCTGGGCAGCTAATTAATATTACTCCACAGTTAAATTGGAATTTGGCTCTACAGCTAAATAGAAAAGTTTGTCCAGAGGCTTTGAGCCTCATTTATGGTGGGTTTTACTCTTGTTTTACTTCTGTGAGGATTCGCATAATAAGCTCCCAAGTTTCGGCACCTTTCTCATCTATATACCTGTCAGGATAGCGGACAATATCGACATCTGTTTTCAATCTGTTACCTGCACCCAAAACGATCTCGGATGCATCACACACCAACTTTCTCGCTATCTCTATCTCTTTGTCTACCGCCTTTTCGTCGCACTCAATCGTCAACGCATCGTGAACTGGAGCAACAATTTTAATTTTATTTTTTGAGAGAAGGATGCATGCCACTCTAAGAATTTCAGCTCCAGTAGCTTGGATTGGGAAATTTTGAACGGTCAACATTTCCTTATTACTGGAGCCTGAAACAATCATTTTCCATTTGTAGCAGGTTTCGATCCTTTTCATTAAACAGGCTTGAGTCCACGTCATATCTACCCAACGCCAATAATTTTTGAAGACTCTTTTGTGATGACTAAGCAGTTCTTTTGCATAAGGTGTAGGCTTATCAATTTTAAGACCAAGTGATTCTGCACCCAAGCCATACTGAACGCCTAGTACACAGGATTTAAAAAGCTGCCTCATACTACCATGCGTTTCTTTTGTAGCGTCTGCTGGAACTGCACCTGCCAGTTTTGCAAAAGCCAGATATGGATCCCTACTTCTATATGCCTCAATCATATTGGGGTCATTAGAGAGAACTGCCGCAATAAAGAACTCTTGCTGCGCATAATCAATATATGCAAGCACTTTTTCTTCAGTAGGTTTTATTAAACTTCTCAGACTAGCAGGAAGTCCAAACATAAACCTAACTCTTAATTCTCCTCTATTCTTTTTTTCTTCGTCATCCTTAGGGGCATTTCTACCTGTCTTAGTCCAGAATGGGGAGATTAAGGTTCGACTCCTGCCATCTGAACCAGCCATAATAGACTTAAAGTTTAACCCACCGATAAGAGCTCTTAATTCCTTTAAAGGCCTGATTTCGATATGGATTTCTGCCATTTCCTTAAAAGTTTCCGTGTCTATTTTTGGCAAATCCGTATAAGTTCTTGGCCACACCCAATTATGGACTTGAAGTAATCTCACAAAATTATTTATCTTAAAACTTGTACCTTCATAAATTCCAAACTTGTCAATATTTTTGATTAACTTTAATTTTATTTTTTCCCAGTTTTCTTGTAACTTGTTAAGTAGATCGGTATCTATTGGTATACCATTATACTCAATTTCTGCCACATATTTCATATACTCCCCCCGATATAGAGAAGTTGGTATATCAAAATCAGGGACTTTAATCATTTGTTTGAATAACTCTGCTGTTTCAAGCACGTCAGATTCACAATAACGCATAATGTATTCTTGATCTTCTTCAGAGTCAGGACCGCCAGCTAAAATACGATCTCTTGCAGCGTCTTTCTCCACTTTGCTAATGGTCTCTATGCCAAAAGCTTCACACGCATCCAGTAGATTTGCGCCTCTTCGTTCATAAGAATGATTAGAAAAGCACCTGTACTCCACGAAAGTATCAATGATATTGGATGGTAAAGGCCAGTTTAAGATCAGGTGACGTCCCCACTCCGCTGAACTCATATGAGCAACAAATAAGTCATTCTCACCTATCTAGTAGGGTGGCTGTGGATTACTTTCTTCAAAAAGCCACATTTTTTTAGTTTCTCCAGAATTTATCTCATGGGAAGCAACACAAACAGGTATTGGATGTTCGCTCGGTTTCGCGATAAACTCAAAGTCTATCACGTAAATGTTATCAAAAAATTGTAGGGGGAGCATTAAAGCTCGCCTCTGAGTCTCTTTAAAATAGGGTGGTTATAGTCATCTATAAACCGGTCCTTGAAAGCTATCTCGATAGCTTTGACTATGTTTTCCGGTTCGTCAGGCCATTCAGGTTCAGGAAGTTTACTTATCGCTAAGACGATATCGTAAGCTCCGATTGAGTAATTCCTTTGCAGCTTTACCCATTGAGTTTCCCCTGTGGTGTATGCGATCCGTCGGGTACGATTGAACTCATTGTCCTTACCTTCCGCGTCAGGTTGGGCTATTTCTGAGAGAAAAATTTCACCTGACCCGTAGGTAATTCCAACGTGAATTCTGACAAGCTTTAGCCTTTTTGTCTCCATCACCTTAGGATACAGATCTGGATTGAGGAGGTCTTTTCCTTCCCCTTCACTGTTGCCACCTAAATCCAAGAGAGAAGTGTCGAATTTCCATTCTGGCCCTGGCCTGATCCTGAAAAATTCCACACCAGTGTTGGGTTTTTTAAGAGGAATTGAAGTCACCACGCGCTTTATAAGGATGGGGGTAACTTCGGTAACTCGGAGAGCCTCAAAGTTAAAAGGCATCTAAAAAACCTCCATACTTGAAGTAAAAGTTGCTAGACTATACATGCAACTGCTAGATGCAGAGCTAAAAAAGAAACTATATTTGATATGAAAACTCTATCATTCATAATGCATCACTCTTTGTTTATGGGTTGATCTGTTCTCGTGGGTCACTCGTGCGAAAGTAAGCATCTTTCAGTGGTGTTTTGCGAAATTTCCGACTGCTTGGCCGCTGTGGACATTCGCGAATCACTAACTGCAACGTTTTTAATTAAGATGGCTTGTACTTTATCATATACATATCCTGTTTTGAGTATCAAAGCAACCTCTACTCTCGTTTTACTGTTTCCAGAGTTGCTTCTCCTCTTATCGATGGATGCTCTTATTGGCAGGAGACGTACCTTAGCCATTTTCTCGATTTTGATCATTGTTTTATGTACTTTGGAAAGATGCTGATCAAGTTTTACATCTATCGTTAAAGTTTTATTTTTATAATATCTATTATTCATCATGATGCCCTCGATATTTTGATAGCCGGCAGTATCTTGATCCGTATGCCGGTTACAATTCTAAGTATATTTTCATTTTTCAATTTTACTGTTGTTGTTTTTATCTCTGGATTTACTGATTTCATCCAAAGCATAGGCAAAGCTGTCATAAAAGCACCCTGCTTGCAACTTATGGAAGATACAAAAAAAATCAGTATTCAGAGCCAAGTTAAGTTCGATCAAATACCTTAGCTGGGATAGCTTCTTCTTATCAGGAGTAACTTTCCATTGGATTTGTGGAAGTTTGATACTTCCTACAATCTTGTTTTTAAGCATTAATCTCCACTCCTGCTGTTTTTAATATATCCTTCGCAATAACCCTATTTAACGGATTATCACTTTTCAACATGAGCAATAAAACTTCGTTATTTTGCTCACTAACAAGTCTTGCCCATTCCGAAAACGAAAAAAATTATCTTTTCTGGTTATAGAGTTCATTACATTCACCTTCTTCCAGATGGTTGTGTTAATCTCGGTTCTGCGGGCCCGGTAAGATTCTACAGGAACTGGGGTTATGATAATTCTTTGTTCATTGTCCATTTCGATCTTTACGTTTTCAGGATTCTCTGACCTGATCCACTGTATCGGCAGACTAATTAAAAAGCTGCCTCCTTGTCTAAATATTGATCTTTTACCGATATTGAGCATTTATGTTACCTCAATTTGACTTCGATATGACTAATGTTATAATTTTATATATAGTTTTATATATTGATAAATAGATTTATTAGAACAACATATTGTGAGATAATAATATACATCCAACATGTTGGTAAAATATCACTATTATTTAATAGAAGTTACAATTTGTCTTATAACATGGAAGAAAAACCTATCAAGAAAACAATAAAAGACAAAATTTTAGAAAGCTTAGTATATTATCCGAAAACAAACACTCAACTGTTGCAAGAGCTGGGTTATAGTAATAAACAACATGGTAACATTTCTAAACAATTAAATCAGCTAAAAACAGATGGGTTTATTGTTGATGGAAAAGAAAAATCTCCAAATATAGATGACTATGCTACATCATGGTCAATAGTTCCAACTCTAGAAAATTTTAGGTATATAGGAAAAGATCCAAATTTAGTACCAGTGTTGCAAAAAAAAGATGTTGTTCTCGAAATTATTGCGGAGAACATGCGTGTTTCAATTATTCAAGATGTTATTCTGGATATAGACGCTACTAGTTCTCTTATAAGTAAGAAAATAATTAGAGGAGATCAGGAAGAATTATATTCACTTCTTGAAAAGCCTAAAAGAAAATTTAAGGAAATGTTAAAATTATCTCCTGTATTCTTCAAATTTCATCTACTTCATGAAGATTACAACACGGACTCATGGAGTGATTTTGAAAGGGATATTGAAGAATTAGGACATATAGCTAAATTTCAACTTATCCCTCCTCGTAATATAGTACGGTATTATCTATTTCTGAATTCATATGATTTTAAATTTTGTGTTGGTATAGATATGTTATATGGAAAATTAAGTGATGAGGCAAAGAACTACTGGATTGAAATAAAAAATTATTTGAAAGAAGAAGAAATAAATATTAAGCCCATCACAGAAGCCGTCAGAAAAGCCATCACAAAACAAGAATATAATTCTGCATTGAAATAAATTTTCTCTAAAGATCTTTTACCTAAATTTCTAAAAATATTAAAAGAATTTGTATTACAATATTATTGTCTAATTGAGGAATTGGTTTCGTTTTAGACAACCATTAAAATTACTTTTCATTTTTAAGCATGGCCTCCTTCAATTTAGAAATTTCGTCAAGCTCCCTTTTTAATTCGTTCTTCATTTCCCATATTTTTTCAAGGTCTGCATATTGCATATAGTCAGCTTTGATAGATTCGGTGGCCTTCATTTTTTCTATCTCTGCCTTGAGTTCCTGCAGCTCCGATCTTTCCACAACATGCCTGGCTGTTTCAGCTTGTAAAATCTGATTTTCCTGTTTGATCCGCAGGTACTCAGGACTTTCTGAGATATCCATCTCTTTTTGAATTGTAAGATAAGGCATATATTTTCCAATATCTTTGCTAAAGAGTTTTGATCAGATCGAAAATAAGCGGCTTTAGTTCTATCAATTTTATGTCCCATTGTAAACTCAACAAAGAAAGAGTCACAACCAACATTTAACAGAGCAGAGTCATAGTATTTCCTTATATTGTGACTTCGCATGATATTCCATTTCCCTTTAGGTGTTGATTTACTGGCTTTCTCATTAAGCATTCTGTATATCTTGAGGAACGAATTCCTTTCAAGCTTCCTTAGAGACTCATCTTTTTTATCAAGCCATTCAGCAGGTATTTTTCGACCAATGAAAAGGTAATCGTTGTCAGAGTAAACATGTTGCTTCTGTAATTGTTTTTGTTTCCTTATATCGGTTGAGTCAGATTTCCTATTTCTAAAATCTAAATAATCAATTACTGCTTGACTAGTTTCTGGCGTCAGAAATGTGATAAAATCTACCTTAGTTTTACCTCTACGTAGTTTTAAAGTTGTTATTCCAGTTGTGGAATCATATCTATCCTTGAAGTTTCCAACTTTTAAATTTATGATCTCATTTGAACCTAATCCACTGCTTAAACCTACTAAAACTACAGCTATTTCTAGCGGATCAGCCACTTTTAATATTATTTTAATATCATTTTTTGAAGTATCTCAATGTTACTTTCTAATACTGTGGACTCAAGATTCCTTTGTTTAGGAAATTGAATATTATAATATGTATAAAATGACTGAATAGCCATTATATAACCTCGAATAGTGTTTGGAGCAAGATTCTTGTTTTTTAAATGCTGTTTAAATCTAGGAATATCAACGAAGATCGATCTTTCATCCATTAGCATTCCTGCTTTAATCTCAGCTTTAGCTTCAGTTATAAGTTGATCTGGGATTTTGGACAGAAACTCACAGTAAGCATTTATAGAATGCGTATAATTTCTTCTGGTATTAGATGAAGCTTCAATAGCTAACATCCAATTGTCTACCTTGGTAGACAATACAAAGTTAATATCAACAGTCATAAGTAATTACCTCTATCATTTCATCCATTTTAAAATATTCGTTTTCCAAAAAATTTAGGGTTGTGTTACCATATACGGTATAACAATGATAAATGTGCTGCCAAGCTATGAAAAGGCAGCATATAGGGAATTTAGGACTATAGAAGGAATTAAAGACGTTTACCATGTCTTTGGAGAATATGATTTTGTAGTAATTATTAATGTCAAAGACCTTAGCACACTTAATTCAGTAGTGGACAGGATAAGGGAAAGCGAAACAGTAACCGCTACCCAGACAATTGTTGGGGCAGATCTTTAAACTGGAAGTCTCAAAATAAGATTAGGCCGTTTGATGTAAATGAAAAACATATATTTTTTAAAAAAATTCTGGATTTTTATACTTTAAACTTTTATCGACATCAATCTCTTGCTTCCAAAATTCTCATAAATAATTCGGTTTGAATAATCACCACAAAAAACTATATTGAAATTTATGCCGAAGAAGAGACATTGATAGAAAGAATATTTTATCGTTGCGAGAAAATACTACTAATAAAAGCATCTATAATCTAAATTCCTGCCTCAAATATTTATAAGGTAAATAATAAGAGAACATTAGTTTTATTCTAAGGAAATGTTAGATTAATTTTTCAACCTGAGGTAAAATTCTATGGAAGTCCCTATTGCAGAAGAACTTGCCAAAAAACAAAAGTCTATAAGTGTCGCCGAATTTTTTGAAAAAAATAGGCACATCCTAGGTTTTGACTCTGCACCACGAAGCCTTATCACAACAGTAAAAGAAGCCGTTGACAACGCTTTGGATGCCTGTGAAGAAGCAGGAATCCTGCCTGACATCCTTATCCAGATCGAAAGGGTGGAACAGGACTATGTAACCGTCATTATAGAAGATAATGGACCAGGAATCATAAAAGAGCAAATACCAAAAGTTTTTGCAAAATTACTGTATGGTTCGAGGTTTCATTCCCTCAAACAGAGCAGGGGACAACAGGGAATCGGAATCTCTGCAGCCGTGCTCTATAGCCAGATGACCACAGGCAAGCATACGAAAATCCTCTCCAAGACAGGACTTAATACCCTGGCCCATTATTATGAGCTCATGATCAATACCAGCACGAATGAGCCCGATATCCTGAAAGACGAAGTAAAGGATTGGTTTCGCGCCCACGGAACCCAGATAGAGCTGGAGATGAAGGCTGCTTACGTAAAAGGAAGACGGCAATCTATTTATGAGTACCTCAAAGCCACAGCAATTGTAAACCCTCATGCAAGGATTACCCTGGTCGAACCTGACGGCAACGAGGAAGTTTTTGAAAGGGCTACAGATAAAATGCCGGACCTTTCAGAAGAAATATTGCCCCATCCAGAAGGTATCGAGCTAGGTACTCTTATGAAAATGCTGCATCACACAGAGCGCCAAAAACTTGCCTCTTTTCTTAGATACTCTTTTTGTAAAATCGGCCTACTCACTGCCGAAGAAATATGTAAGGCTGCAGGGCTTGACCCTGAAATAGACCCTCATTTTCTTAGCCATCATGAAGCAAGAAAACTAATTGAGTCATTTGAGAAAGTAAAGATCATGGCGCCTCCCACAGACTGTCTTTCCCCAATAGGCGAAGAGCTGATTTACAGGGGGCTTGAAAAAGAAACAAAAGTGGACTTTATTGCTACAAGCACACGAAAACCGGCTGTATATTCAGGAAATCCCTTTGTAGTAGAAGTGGGGCTTGCTTACGGGGGAAATTTATCGAAAGAAGAAAAAATTAGCATAATGCGTTTTGCTAACCGTGTTCCTTTGCTTTACCAGCAAGGAGGATGCGTGACCACACACGCAGTTGAAGATATTAAGTGGAAGCAGTACGGCTTAAACCAGCCCGGAGGAGGAATTCCTGTAGGTTCAGCCCTCCTTCTAATTCATGTAGCTTCCATCAATGTGCCTTTTACATCAGAATCAAAGGACGCTATTGCTGACATTCCTGTGATAAAAGAAGAAGTGAACCTTGCAATCAAAGATGTTGCCAGAAAACTTAAACACTATTTGAGCAAGCAAGACAATCTCAAGAAACGCCGAGAAAAAGAAATAATTATCACAAAAGTGCTCCCAAAAATGGCATTGAAGGTTGCAAATATCCTGGGCAAAGAGGTTCCTGACATAAATCCTGTTGTTGCAATGATTATGGGGAATCTGCTTGTGTACAGAAAAGTGAAAAAGAATGAGGAAGGGACTGCACATATTGTAATCAAAATCAAAAACTTTGGGAGCTCAACCCATTCCTTCAGGATACATGAGATGCTGCCCTGGACAATCAGCAGGGCAAAGCCTGAGCCAAAAATGGTTACTATAGGCAACGATTATGACTATATATGGGAAGTTTCGGCAGCAGTAGGGTCTTCAAAGGTGCTCAGCTACATAATAGAACATGCAACAGACAAAGAGCTAGGAAAACTCCCTGATCTCATTGTAGAAGGGATCGAAGAAGAGCTGGTTACAGGAGCAAAGGCCTTTAAGGAGATATAAAATGGCCAGAGAAATAAATAGCAAAAAAACATCGGGAGATGTCATAGCAAGAGATAGACTTCTTGAGCTTGCAGGAAAAATTTATGACCAATTTGAAAATGAGGTTATCCCAAGCGTCAGCCTCCCAAGCCGAACAAAGGCAAATATAGAATATTCCGACGAGAGTGAGGTATGGGTCTATGGGGATAGAGAAAGTGAAAGGAGTGCAAAAACAGTAAAAGGTGCATTTCAGCTCCTGAAGACGACTTATGCGACAGATTTTCTCATAAAAGAGCACCTGACCCAGAATCGTGGTTCGACACTTCGAGAACTGTACTATATATCGGAGGGCTGGGACTCCGCCAAGTTTAAGGAACAAACTGAAAGCGACCGTCTAATCGAAGATCTGGAACTCCTAACCAGTCTTCAGAGAGAGTATTTCCACATGCGCCCTGAAGAAGATGGAGCTACGATGTTTGGACCTATTGAGATATCAGAAAAGACAAAGAGAGGAGAGCGGGATATCCACTGCCAGAAAGATGTAGGAGAAGGAGGATACCAGATTCCTTTTAACGTGGAAAATATAGAGTTTAAGGGCCATGAAGCCAATATGATTATTGCTATAGAGACAGGAGGAATGTATGCACGGCTGATGGAAAACGGTTTTGATGAGGCCTACAAAGCAATACTTGTTCATCTCAAAGGCCAACCTGCAAGGTCAACCCGCAGAATCATCAAGCGGATGAACGAGGAATTAGGCATACCCGTAGCTGTTTTTACTGACGGAGACCCCTGGTCCTATAGAATTTATGCCTCTGTAGCCTATGGCGCTATAAAAAGTGCGCATCTATCGGAATTTATGGCCACTCCTGCAGCCAAATTCCTGGGTCTCCAACCCTCGGATATAGTTGAATACGAACTCTCTACCGACAAGCTCACAGAACAGGATATAGGCGCATTACGCAGTGAACTTTCAGATCCACGTTTTGAATCCGAATATTGGAAGGAGCAAATCCAGCTACAGCTTGATATAGGGAAAAAGGCTGAACAACAGGCCTTTGCCGGAAAAGGTCTGGATTTTGTAACCGATGTATACCTACCTAACCGGCTCAGAGAACTGAGTATAATATAAAAAATATAATTTGCAACGTTAGAAGACGCTTTAAAACCTACTCAAATAGGAAGAGCTTATTATTTGATATCACTTATGAGTAATAAAATAACGGGTCAGCTTATTTTTGTTATGTGGCTTTGTAACTGCTGAAAGCAGACCGTCGAAATACCTTCAAAGCGTAGCCATAAGCCGTATTAAGGTCTTATCAAGAAAATTTTTACAAAGCCAATGCAAAAATACATGGATGAGAAGTTCCAAGTCCTTAGGATGTCTAGAAATATACTTTTTGAAGTTAACACCATATGTCAGTATCTAAAATCCTGACAAACAATATATTGTGTAATATATCCGATGTCTGGAAAAAGTATGATATTTGAAACGAAAGGCGGCATAGAGGCCGCATTCGGTAGCTCAGGTGACACGTCTTAGGTGGACATTTTGCAAGCTGCATCTGCGGATGCGTCGGCGAATCAGGTGTTCCTATAGCTAAGTATTAATGCAGAATAACGTGGATACACTAGATGATAAATTTACACAGACAGTTCCATAAACCATGTAAATAATTAAAAGAAAACTCCCCTATGTGGCTTTCTTTTCCTCATTTTATACATGGTTGTTTACTGCAAGGGTCATCCTAGTAAACAGCCTTTTTGTAGATAGAATCTGTAACTGACTCATATTTAGCAGTTACTATATCTCTCTAATTTGTGCTATCACTTCAGCAGTGTACCAAAAGTTCGTAAAATATGGTTGAATCTGTATCCTTTTTCTTTCACTATAAAAAATAGGGTATAAATCTACATTTATACCAACAAAAATTATGTCATTATTGTTTTCATTGATGCATAGTTTTTGTGACAAAAACTAGGCATTTAGCAATTATATATTGAATAGAACCCATGCGACCGAACGAAGAATCTGAATTTTTATACCTGAAATACACAAGATCTTAACTTGTAAAACAATAATTTAAAATAAAAATGTATGTTGCATTTGATTTTTGATTTCAAGTGCTTAAGCTTCAAAAATTAAAAGTAGGAATGGTATGAAAAATTTACATCCTTTTATCCTTGTCTTTGTTTTTATAAATAGCGTAGTATTCTTTCATCTTACTAGCTGCTGCTGCTGTCACTGCTGCCGAAGCTGTCAATGTTGCTATAATCACTAACAACAAACCAGTGAGCATCTTTTGAATTTGTTTTGCCATAGAGTCTTAACTCCTTAATTTTTACTTTTTTGGAAGACGAGGTTGTGCATAAAAAGCGTTAGCCTTCAATATATGGATTTAATCAATATGCAATATCTACCGAAAAAAATTGTAGTATTTGAAAGGCTATTTGAATAGCTGCTAAATCTTCTATTTCAGATGATTCCTACAGAGCCTGAATTTCATTATCGTTTTTCTGTCGAACTCATTTTCATTGTTTGAGCATTTCCTGAGTTTTTCGCATACCAGCTATAACTTATTTTTTTAACGCGATCCTTTTTTTTCATATCACTTAGTTTTAATTTTATTATTTTATTACTTTATCCATTCTCATTACTGCAACTTTCTTTTTCTGTTCTACAGTCAGAAGTTCCACATCTCACCATCGCAGTCTGTATTACTGACCCTTTTCCTGCTAAATCGTGCATGTTTCAGTATCTCCTTTGAGCGATAATATTCTTTAAAAAATAAGGGTTATCAAAAGAAAAAAGAATGAATGTTGTATTTAAACAGCCTTAGCAGAATTAACTGAAGATTCTGTTTTTACAACCGGTTCAGCTGTATTTTCTGCATTAAAGTCACCCGCTGTAGGTAATACTTTTGAATCTGACTTTATCATACTATATATCTCCTCATATTTCGATATATGTAATGCAGATTTATTTGTAGTAATTGCTATAAGATATAAAGATGTTGCAACCTATAAGTAACAATGTATTTTTTAATTTCTTTGCAGAGTTTCACTACTAAATTTAAAAATAAGCTCACAAAAATTTGTCATTGGGTCTAGATAATGATGTCTATAGATGCTTTTTATCTTGGCTGAATCGTAAATATTACTGTTTTCCTGGATTAAGCTTTGAATATGGACAGCTTTATTATGCATAGATCTTTGGTAGTAAAACGTATGTATTTTTTCCAAATTTCAGTGGCAGTGTGATTAATGTATATCTGATACTGCACCGAAAATCTGAAACCTTCTACCCTGCAAGAAAGTAATTGGAAAAATTCAGAAAATTGCTTATTTATACCAAATATGTGTTAGTTTGTCACCATAACTTCCAGCATATTTTTTTAATTGAGCGGCTATATGTGATATAAAAGCTATAATATATGTTATATATTATGCCTATTATGCCTGAAACAACAAATATCCAGATAACAAAGCAAACCTACGAAGAGTTACGGAAAATTGGAATAATGGGGGACAATTATAATAAGCTTATTAATGAACTGATAGTCAAACAAAATCTAAATGAACTAAGTGAGTAGGAGAGAAATTTATAAGAAAACATAAAGATGAGTTTGTGAGTATCGATAGCCTTTAAAGTTTTTGTGCAACCCCCTCTCTTAGCTAAGGTTTCTATGGAACGAAAAGGACATATAAAATCTGCAATAAAAGAGTTTACAAATCCATTTCCAAATAATTACGAAGGCAAAAAGAACTCAATGGAACTCAAATCTTTATATACTGTCTGGGAGTTGGAGATTATCGGGTTTTCTATCAAATTGATGAAGAAGAAAGGAAAGTGTACATTTTTGATATTTTGACCACTGAACAAGTGCATTAAAAATATGGAAGAATTTAAGATTAATTATCAAAACTTCCACTAGTGCTTTCTTATTCTAAAATTTTTAGGAAGTGATTTACTGTTTAACCTTCTGCTCCTTGAATTAATAGTTGAATCTTAATCCATGGATTATGCATATTTTTTACTATAAAACATATGTATTATCTCAAATTCAAATTTTCATTAATATTTATCACTATTACCTACTCACAAACTTAAAAGCATAGAAAAACGCATACACAATTGATGTTGAACAAACTAGTTAATTTATAGTCCAATTTACTTTTCTGCTCACAAGGCTAATACTAAATATTGTGTCATCTTTATGAGTATAATGTAAGAAGCTTGCTGCTTCAGATACGAGTCCACGATTTTATAATCTTAATTTTGTCCGTATGAAACCGCCAACTACTGTAGCAATAATAGCACAAGCGACTGGAAATAATGGGTGATGAAATATTGACTCTTCTTTAACTGTTAGAGTAAATGCAGGTGATGTGCTAGGTTTGAAGTGATTATTACCTATATATTGAGCTGTGATCGAATGTGAGCCAACTGAAAGCGCTGAAGTAGTCAAAATTGTCTGTCCCGAATTTACAGCTTCAGCTCCGATTTGCGTTTTTCCGTCTAGGAAAGTAACTGTACCTGAAGGTTCTTCTGTTTCTTGTGATGTCGTATCAACTTTGGCAGTAAATGTTATTAGCTGGCCAGATACATACTCAGTAGCAGTAGAAGTTAACCCAGTCTTTGTATCTACCATAGGATTATCTAGGGATCCAGGTCGTTGATCTGGACCAGGCTTATCTAGAACTATTAATGTGAAAATAGATGATGTGCTAGGTTTGAAGTTATTATCACCGCTATATTGGGCTGTGATCAAATGTGAGCCAACTGAAAGCGCTGAAGTCGTCAAAATTGCCTGTCCCGAATTTATAGTTCCAGTTCCTATGGCCATGGTCCCATCCATGAAAGTAATTGTACCTGATGGCTTTTTCACTCTTTGTGACGTCGTACCAATTGTAGCAGTAAGTGTTATTATTTGGCCAAATGTATATTCATTAGCTGAAGAAGTTAACTTAGTCATTGTGTCTGACATTGGGCTAGAATTCTTACTAGGAATGTTGGGATTAGGAGTTTGACTAGGGATAGTGAGATTCGGAGTTTGGCTAGGAATGTTGGGATTAGGAGTTTGACTAGGGATAGTGAGATTCGGAGTTTGGCTAGGAATGTTGGGATTAGGAGTTTGACTAGGAATAGTGAGATTCGGAGTTTGGCTAGGAATGTTGAGATTAGGAGTTTGACTAGGAATAGTGAGATTCGGAGTTTGGCTAGGAATGTTGGGATTAGAAGTTTGACTAGGAATGTTGGGATAAGGAGTTTGGCTAGGAATGTTGGGATAAGGAGTTTGACTAAGAATGTCGGGATAAGGAGTTTGGCTAGGAATGTTGGGATAAGGAGTTTGACCAGGAATGTTGGGATTAGGAGTTTGGCTAGGAATGTTGGGATTAGGAGTTGTGCCTAATTTAGCTAGAACAAGTCTTTTATCAGCCCAACCATTTGAATTATGTGGATTAATTTCAACTGCTTTGTCATATGCTTTTTTTGCGTCATTGAACTTACCTAATTTGGTTAGAGCATTTCCTTTATTGAACCAAGCATATGAATCCTGCGGGTTAATTTCAATTGCTTTGTCGTATGCCTTTATTGCTTCATCAAATTTATTTAAAGAACTTAGAGCCACGCCTTTGCCTGTCCAAGCCATTGAATTATGTGGGTTAATTTCAATTTCTTTGTCATAAGCTGTTATTACTTCCTCGTACTTGCCCGAGTCTTTAATGAAGTTTCCTTTTATATACAAAGCATTATTAAAATCGACGCGATTGTTGCTGTCGGAGTTTGGAATCTCTGAAGGTAGCAACGCACCTGCGGTATTCACTAGAATTAGAAGTATTAGCACAATAATTTCTAAAACCTTTATAGTGGGATACCTGCGACTTGCTTTATCAGATGTCGCTTTTTTCATTTTTAGTCTCCGGATATTTATTTATATATTAATAATGGAAAATAACTACAAAAACATAAATTGATACTACTTCATTTTACGAAGAAAACTTTCTATTCGAAAATTATATTTGTTTGATTAATAAAAATTGATATTATATTCCATTTGGTTTTTAAATTTATATAATTTTTTGTATTATCATCAAAAAGCCATTCTGAATAAAAAATTAACCTAATTTCGATACAAGACCCAAAAAAAGATACTTTAAGGTAGAACATAACTCTATAGAAATAACAATGCACAGTTTTTTTGTGTATAAACCTATGTATTTTCTTATTTTTCAGCCGAAATTTTCGGACATTTTTAACTGATTGTTCTGAGATAAATAAGTTTCAGTCAAACATATGTTATTGTGGGAAGCAAAAAGTGATTATGTTTATCTCACAAAGAATAAAAATAAATGAAAATTAAGTAACTATTCAATCTACAAATCGGATTTGTTTAACCTATTTAGATAAATTACTTTTATTGTGCCAAGCTTCTGAGTTGCGAGTCAATTTCAATTGCTTTCTCATGTGCTTTTATTGCTTCATTGGACTTACTTAATTTATTTAAAGCAAATCCTTTGCCATCCCATGACATTGAATCCTGCGGGTTAATTTCAATTGCTTTGTCAAATGCTTTTATTGCTTCATCGTATTTGCTTGATAGACCTAAAACAGCTCCTTTACCGTACCAAGCTTTTGAATCCTGCGGGTTAATTTCAATTGCTTTATCATACGCTTTTATCGCATCATCGTATTTGCCTAATTTCGCTAAAGATGCACCTTTTCCATCCCAAGCATCTGAATTCTGCGGGTTAATTTCGATTGCTTTGTCAAATGCTTTTATTGCTTCATCGGATCTATTTAGTCCAATTAGAGCAAGTCCTTTATAGTCCAAAGCTATTGAATTCTGCGGGTCAATTTCAATTGCTTTTTCATTTGCTTTCAGTGCTTCATCGGATTTATCTAATTTAGTTAGAGCAAGTCCTTTACAGTCCCAACCATTTGAATTATGTGGATTAATTTCAATTGCTTTGTCAAATGCTATTATTGCTTCATCAAGCTTGTTTAAATTACCAAAAGCAGCTCCTTTATTGCTCCAAGCATCTGAATTATGCGGGTTGATTTCAATTACTTTATCATATGCTTTTATTGCTTCATCGAATTTGTTTAATCGAGCTAAAACAGCTCCTTTATTGCTCCAAGCATCTGAATCCTGCGGGTTAATTTCAATCGCTTTATCATACGCTTTTATTGCTTCATCATATTTATTTGATTTATATAGAGCAATTCCTTTATTGTTCCAAGCATTTGAATATTGCGGATTAATTTCAATTGCGTTGTCATATGCTTTTATTGCTTCATCGTATTTATTTGATTTATATAGAGCAACTCCTTTATTGTTCCAAGCCAATAAATTATGCGGGTTAATTTCAATTGCTTTGTCATATGCTTTTATTGCTTCATCGAATTTGTTTAAATTACCAAAAGCAGCTCCTTTATTGCTCCAAGCATATGAATTATGCGGGTTAATTTTAATTGCTTCTTCAAATGCTGCCATTGCTTCATCATATTTATTTGATTTATATAGAGCAACTCCTTTATTGGTCCAAATCATTGAATTGTATGAGTCAATTTTAATTGCTTTGTCAAATGCTTTTATTGCTTCATCGAATTTATTTAATTTAAATAAAGCATTTCCTTTATCTTCCCAAGCCATTGAATTCTGCGGGTTAATTTCAATTGCTTTGTCATAGGCTTTTATGGCTTCATCGGATTTATTTAATTTATTTAGAGTATCCCCTTTCCCATCCCAAGCTAATGAATCCTGCGGGTTAATTTCAATTGCTTTGTCATATACTGTTATTGCTTCATCGGATTTATTTAATTTATTTAGAATCGTGCCTTTGAATGTCCAACCTAATGGACCATGTGGGTCAATTTCAATTGCTTTGTCAAATGCTTTTATTGCTTCATCGTATTTGCCTAATTCCCCTAAAGCTATGCCTTTTCCATCCCAAGCATATGAATCCTGCGGGTTAATTTCAATTGCTTTGTCAAATGCTTTTATTGCTTCATCGTATTTGCCTAATCCCCCTAAAGCTATGCCTTTTCCATCCCAAGCATATGAATCCTGCGGGTTAATTTCAATTGCTTTGTCAAATGCTCTTATTGCTTCATCGTATTTATTCAAGTTATCCAGAGCAAGTCCTTTGCCTGTCCAAGCGTCTGAATCCTGCGGGTTAATTTCAATTGCTTTGTCATAGGCTTTTATTGCTTCGCTGGATTTATTTAAATTATCTAGAGCAAGTCCTTTATTGAACCAACCTACTGAATCCTGCAGGTTGTCTGATGTAGCAGCAGCACTTCCTAGCGTAAGAATAAAGATTATGACAGTTGTCAATGCAAATTGATTAAGGGTAATTTTTGTCATGCTTTTCTCCATCTTTTCCCATTTTAATTTGTATTGATATCATTATTTGTTTTCAGTTCATTAATTGTCAAGAATCCATATTGTAAGTGGTAAGCGGATAATCTTCTGAAAAAGTTTCACTGAAGCATTTTTTTCATTTACTTTACACTTTGTGATTTTTTCCCCTGCTGAGGTAGTTGGAGTTCTTTTTTTGCTTATGTTTACTCAACGACGCTTTAGATTTAGAACGACTCAATTTAGCCTTGGAACCTTTGGCCGAAGAAACCTTAGCTTTCAGCTATGAGAGTCTGAATTTGATACTTCTGTTGTTCCAGAAGGTTCACTGCCATACCAATAAAGGTATACTTTTATACTACAGGTACAAAAGCACCGCCATAACAGCCACTGTTGGGTCCGCAATGATTAGGTCTAAAATTCCTGCCATGGGTTGGACGGCCATGAATAACATTGATCGAAACACTCGCTGATGCATTGCTGTAATTTTTAATATCCTTAGGTGTGAAATATGCCTGTAATATCTGCACACCTACGCTCAGTACAGTTCCTAGGGATGGGGTATATACAAAGGTTCCATGTACTGAAGCTCTAGATACTGGATCTGAAGCACTTGCATTCAGCTGAGTGCTGCTCAATGGTGTTCCATAGACTATGTTAGCGGGTTTACTCCAGGTAATTGTAGGGGCTGTTTTTCCTATAAACTGGCCTACTGCTATAGGACTGTTCCCTACATTCACAGTGGATGCAACCGTTTTTGTGGCTGTGTCAATTACAGAGACATTGTTGCTGCCCAGGTTTGTAATATAAGCAAATTGCGCTGCACCTGCAATACTTATCAGCCCTAAAATAATAGCTACTGAAACTAAGGCTATATATTGCAACCTTTGTTTATTGATCATGCATGTTAACTCTTTGACCTATGTTATTAATAAGAATAATTCGAAGATCGTTCCATTTTATGAGGGAATTAAGTGAAAGTTAAGTATAATATATTTATGACAGATAATTATAAAATATTTAAAACTATCATTGATTTAGTTACTATTATTCATTGTATATTGCTACTGGCACTACTTGTGGGGGTAATAAATATCCTTCTGAGTATCAAATCAGTTTTATTGGTACTCTTGGGGAGGTTTGGGTCAAATAGTACCCAGCATAATAACTATTTTTTAGTCTGATAAATCTTTTCAAGATTTTTGCTCATTTTCACGAACATGAAGAAATAAAATTTACATATATAAGCTAGTAAAAGGTTGCTACTATACTGCTGTAAGGCATAAAGCAGCATGAGATTCACACTATCATCTATTCACCTAGTATCTCCTAGATAAGGTCTTGAAATTGTTACATTAGTTTTATTTAATTAAATATCTCCAATATAATACAGAAAACTAGATTGTGATTTTACAGAAATTATACTACACTGAACGCTGGATCCAGATTAATTAAATAAAAAATGAATGATTTTAGGGCGTTTTATGGCATTTTCTTGAGTTGGATAAGATAATCACGAAGTGGGAATCTAAAAGAATTATCGGGGCTGAGATTAAGTCATTTATTGACTAATGGGAAAAGACGTACATCTTTTGTAATTCATGAAGTCAGAACCAAATAAGTTTCATAACATTTAGTTTGAGTTAGGAATATTTAGACTATGTATAAGATATATATAATAAATTAAGTCTAATTATTATTTAAAGGTATTCTGGTGCCTAATAGGGTTCCATTGCAAAAAATTCAAAAAAATATGTAAATCTATAGGTAATGAATAAAAATCAGAATATTCAAAGAAAATGCACTAACATTATAAAACTATACCAAACAATTGATTAATGTATTTGACTTCATTAAGAACAGAGTAATTTAAATCATTTACTTATCTTTTTTGATCATATTCATAGCTTCAATTCCTTTTAAAGTCTTATTAGCAGATTGAAAAGACTGAAATCCTAACATTGGATTAACGATTCGCTTTATAGATCTGTGATCTTGTTCTATAATGTTATTCAAATACTTGATTTGTCGAATGCCTACGTTTTTAGGTAGTATTTTATCATTTTTCAGTTTACCTATAGCAGGTGGATAAGCTGGATTCTTATCAACTGTTATTACTCTTGGAATTTGATTATGATTAGAACTCAAAGCTTTCTTAAAAAATCTCTTCGCTGCATTTAGATTTCGTTTTGCACTTAACATGAAATCAATTGTATCTCCATTTGAGTCAACTGCTCGGTAAAGATATTTCCATTTACCTTTAATTTTGATATAGGTTTCATCAACTTTCCACGAATAGTTTGTTAGTCTTAAATGTCTTCTTATCTTTTTTTCTAGTTCAGGAGAATATTGATGTACCCATCTCATTATAGTACTGGGATCAACTTGAATTTCTCTTTCTATCATCATTTCCTTTAAATTTCTACAGCTCAATGGATATTTTAAGTACCATCTTACATTCAATAGGATAATTTCTCCTTCATAATGCTTCCATTTAAAGGAATTAGATAGCATATTACTATCTTTGGTTTTCTTTTTATTCTATTGTATCATTAGAAAGGATTTTTGCAACGGAACCGTTTATTGTACTTAATTTTACATCTCAAGTGTGTAGGTCCAAATAAGTATATTTCAACGACATGAAATTCCACTGCAAAAATGAAAATCTCATAATTTATGGTTGTGGTGCAAAAATAATATTTCTGCAGTTTGATACTATAATTTTTGCAACGGAACCCTAAAACTTACCATTAATTTCACTGGCAATTGACCAAAATCAATCAAAAACCAAAAAATGATAAAAAGTTTCAAGATTTGAGATTCAAAAAATAGAACAGTCATTAAATAATTTGAAGCAAAGTTGAGCATTAAAAGAAATGCTTTTAATCAATTTCTAAAAAAGCCAAAGTATTTCTTAGTATAAAATTGTCGAAACCCAACAGTTGACTGCAAATCAGTCAACTACATAAGTTCTAAGATCAAAAGATAGTTCTCGGATTCAAGATGTATAAGAACCGATCCAATCTCGTACTTATTGAATTACAGGGCTATATAGATATCTACAGCATTATATACCATAGGGATTTTAAATAATATCAATTATTATAGAAGTAATTCACTACTCCTCTGACTGCAGGTGAGATTAAAATGGCTATATTTGACACGATAAAGGACAGAAGAAGCATAAGGATTTATAAAGACGAGTGCATACCGAAGGACAAGCTCGAGAAACTACTGGAGGCTGCAAGATTCGCGCCATCTGCTGGGAACCGGCAGAACTGGAAGTTCATTGTTGTCGAGAATGAGCAAATAAAAAACCAGCTTGTTACTGCTTCCAATAACCAAGCCTTCGTAGGTACCGCCTCTCATGTCATCGCAGGTATAGGTGACTCCGCTCAAAAGTGGCACCAGGTAGACCTTGCCATTGCCCTAGAACACATTGCTCTGGAAGCTGTCGAGCTAGGACTGGGCACCTGTTGGATTGGCGCTTTCAACGAAGAAGAAGTCAAAAAAATACTCAAGATACCGCAGGACAAAAAAGTCGTCGCTTTACTGACTGTGGGATTCCCTGCCGAGTCTCCCGTTTCCAAGCCAAGGAAAGCTCTTGAAGAAATCGTAGCTTACAACGAATATACATAAAGACCGATATCTTATTTTACTCTCTTAGAACTTACGCATTTCTGATGCAAAACCAAGTACATTAAACAGAATATTTAAAATTTGAATTGTAGAAAGGTATTCTCTTAATGTAGTTGATTCTGTACTTCTAGTGCTTAAGTCCTAAACTTAAATTATTTACTAAATACAATAGTGAACTACCAATCAGCTGAAGACTAAGTGGCTTGTTGGTTCATTCCTTTCTCTTTTGAAAATTCGAAAATTAAAATCGTGCATAAATCCTAAAAGATCAGCGTCGCCATACTACCAACACGTTGAATTTACATTCATCGATATAACATGTTCCAATGCAGAAGAGAAAGATCCAGAGACGATTAAGCATTCGCTAGTTATTTTGAACATCTGATCTATCTTGACAAACTTCAAGATATCTATCATCTATCGATTCTCTTAATTTTTGTTTAATATATTTATAGTAATTACATTATTTTAAATTTAAGTATGTTTGATTATGGAACAGTAAGTATTTTTTTCATAATTTCTAAAATCGATCAAGGCATCCAAAATAGCTATATTCATTCATAAAGATATTTGTTGTTCCTTATTATTCAGTCTTGGAGGGCCTTAAAAGTCTTGCAGACGCAGAGATCCAGCAAATAAATATGTTTTCACACTTTCGATAAACATCTGCTTTTCACGAATCTTTTGTGTATCATTCATAATCATATGGCGAAATTAAGGGGTTTCTCGAAATCCTCTTACACATGTTGCTATTTCCCGGGAAATCAAGGCCTGAAATTTTTTTAGTAATTTAGTGAGAGGATAGTAACACTTTAAAGTTAAAAAATAACAACTGATTTTGTAGTTGTTGAGAAACAAGCTCAAACTCGAAAGATCACTCTTTTTCCAGCTCTCGGACTTGCTCTTCCAGACTATTGAGCGCCTCATGTTTTCTGGCAATATCTTCTTTCAGCTTCTGTAATTTCTCTTCCTTTTCCAGAACTTTCTCTGTTTTTTTAACTTTCAATATGCCTTTAGTAAATATGTCAATAAAATTTTCAACTTCCTTGTAGTTATAGCTCAAAGCGTAGTCAACAAATATTCCTCTTAAGAAAGCTGAGCAGCTGAAATAACTGACAAAAGTTAATGCTGCTGATTGAGCATTGATATTACGTATTTTTCCATTTTTCATTTGTAGCTCAAAATATTCGCTCAGCCGCTCTATATTTGTTTTAAAAACATATTCTAGAATTTCAGCGAGTTCGGGTCTTCGTCGTCCTTCTTCGAACAGCATGAACATAAACATATAAGATATACTATCCTTTTTTTCATCCTGCATATCTTTTGCAATTTCTTTGCCTAGGATACAAAGATCTCTTTCAATGTCTGCATTTTTATTTACGTTTAATAACTGATTCAGTGTTGAAATAGCATTCCGATGTTTGATAAGGACCTCTTTCAACAGGTTCTCTTTTGATTGGAATTTTCGGAACAGCGTCACTTCGGTAACATTTGCTTCCTGTGCAATTTTGCGGGTAGTTGCGCCAGCGTATCCATCGCTGGAGAATACCTTTACAGCTGCATCCAATATTTTTTGTTCCGTATTTTTCATAATATTAAGTCGTTACTCACATATATTTAAGGTTTTTGCGCAACTTGGCTTTGAGTATAAATAAATGCATGTGTAAAACGAGCATTTAAACAATTTAGTTATTTGTCATGTTAATAAGCTTGAATCCATTTACACCATACATCTTACAGATATACACAGATGTAGAATTTGTTTGCCTAGATACTACTATTATATTGTGAATTATAGGTATAAAGGCAAATTAAATCTCTCTGAAACATATATTTTATTTTTTGGTTGCTGGAAAAAACGCAGCTATGTTATATCTAATTGCTAAATAAAACTAAAAAGATTCGATCTGGTTTTGAAATTATCGCTTACGAGTTAGTGAAGTCCAAAAAAGGCTCAAAAACTATATATATTATGTAACAACTAACTTTCATTTAAGTAGCTCTAAATATGAACGAGGTAATCATTCGGCCTATATATACAGTTGCATAGCATCTATGTCGATGTAATTCATATTTCTGATTACCGACTTCTAACAAATAAAAAACTTGGTGATAGTTAATAATTGAATAAAGTAAGCCCACTAAAATTTTCTCCTTAAATCTTAATAAAGATGGCTAAATATATTGTTTTCTCTAAGCTGGATCGTTACTAAAAAAAGTAAGTATTTCATACATAAAAAGTGAAGTACTACATCAACTCAAAAATTATATATACACCTAATAACATATAGTATGTAACCACTAACTTATAATTATAGTGGATCTGGAATAAAAGAAATAACTATTCAGCCTACACAAAATCAGTTGAATAATAACGATTTAGATACAATAAATGCTTATGATTTCCAACTGATTAAAAAATAAAAAACTTATTGATAGCCGATTATTACATAATATAAACCCACTGAAATTTTGCTCCGTGAATCTTCGTGCATCAGTGGATTTTTGTAAAGATGGTTATTAATATTGTTTTTCCCAGGGTGAATTGGTACTAAAAAAATTCAATGTATTAATTTAAATAATAAAAACTGATCAATAAAAGGAGATTTTTGAACATGAATCATTTCACAGACTTCGGTCCAGCAATGCAAACTGCAATGACTGAGACATGGGGACTTCTGACTGAAGAACAGAAAAAGAAAGTTACACACATGAGGATGGATACAGCAATAAAAGGTATCGAACTGAAAATAAGTGATATGGAGCAGAGGATTTTGATAGCGAAAGGGCTTATTGAAAATATTCAAAAATTTAAGGAAATGATCAAACTAGGTAAATAAGTTCGACAGATGAACACTATCTAAATTTGTTGTTATCCGGATTTGTTATTAGGATATAATAAATAAAATAGATGGAAGGAGACATTTAAACATGAATGATGATATTTGTTTTGCAAACCTAGGGCCAGTTGTGCAGACTGCACTGGCTGAGACATTGGAACTTATGACTGAAGAACAGAAAAGGAAATTTACAGAAAGAAAGCTGGATAGGGCAATAGAATTTATCGAACTAAAAATAATTGACATGGAAAAGAGGGTATCGATAGCGAAAGAGTCTATAGCAGATATTCGAAAAGATAAAGAACTGATAAGATAATGAACTGATTAAACTAGACAAGTATCCACATCGATAACTTACAAAATATACTTCTTTAAATATCACAATGGATATCACCATAGATATCCCAAAGAACTTAGCAACAAAGAGGATTTCGAGAAACTCCAATTTTTGGCTGGTTGTTTATAAAGCTTATATATGTAATTTGTTGAACTCGGGTGTTTATCGAAATTCTCTATATTTTAATGTGTTATTAATTTGAACAATATAAACAAAGTGAAATAAATGTTGAAACAAACATCTAGTAGAATGAAAAAAGTACTTGCTATTTCGTTAGCAGCCCTTTTCGTAGCATCTTTGACAGCAGTGTCAGTTAGTGCACATCGCTGGGGTGGCCACGGTGGCGGCTGGGGTTGGGGAGGCGGGGAGCTGGCCTGTTAATGGCTATGGGCTCTTGGCCTTGGAGGAGGCTATCCCTACTACGGATACGGTGTTGGCATTGGTTACCCGTATGATCTTGGATACAGTCTTGGATATCCATACTGGGGGTGGCTACGGCGGCTGGGGTAGACATGGCAGACACGGCGGAATAGGGGATAATCAGTAACGTCGGTGTCAACCCTCCAATAGATTATTCGGAAACTACGAATCAAATTGCTGAGCTGCGGTAACAACAAGACCCGAAGTCTTTAGTTGGGGTATTTGACTTATATAATCTACAAAATAATAATAATAATAATAATAATAATAATAATAATATGTCGAAGTGTTTTTTATGATAGAAGTAGAAAAAGGACGGTTAAGCTTCGCGGATTGTCTTACATTTAACGTGGAAAAAGCCAGGCAGGACATCGTGGAGTTCGTGCGGAACGAGAATTAATTTTGGTAAGGACGGCGTGCTGGTGGGCTGGACTCGTCTACGGTTGCGTACCTGTACTTCGAGGCACTAGGCAAGGACAAGGTTATGGGCCTGATGCTGCCCGAGCGGGATCCAACCCGAAGAAAATCGATGACGCCATGAACTTGGCTAAGAGCCTCGACATACCCCACCAGAAGATCGATATCTAGCACATTATAAAAGATATGGGCGCTTATGACCTCATGTCCCAAGAGGCGTCGGACAGGACGGCCATAGAGCGGAACGCGCTCGAGTAATTACTGGGAAGGAGTTGCCTTCCACCGAGCACCTGAGCCCAAGATTGTCCCCGGGTCATCCTTGTCGATCATGGATCCGTTAGTTGCTTTTGGGACAGCCAAAACACGCACGCGGATGATGGTGTTGTACTTTCACTCCCCCCTCAAGAGTTACCTGTTGGTGGGCACCGGCGACAGGTCTGAGTTCAGCATCGGCGTGTACGACCGTTACGGCGACGGCGCCAACGACATTATCATCCTGAAGCAGCTATACAAAACACAGATAAAGCAGCTGGCAAAATATATTGGGGTACCCGATCACATCGCAAACAAGCCATCTTCCGGTGACCTGTTTGGGATGGCATACCCAACGAAGCATTCATCGGTTTATCTTATCTAAAGTTGGATGACATCTTTTACGGCATCTGTAGCGGTTTTGAAAATAATGTTATTGCCAGCAAGTCGGGCGTGCAACCGTATGTAGTGGAATCTGTTAGGAAGGCAATGAAAGATGCCAGTTTTGTCGCAAATTTGCCGCTATTGCTGCCTCTGCGTAGATGCACGGGCGGATTGCCACACTGCACGGCCCTGAATTGATCGCCGAGGATATTGTAGAGGGAATACCTGCAGTTTTGAGAGAAATTTTGGACTTGCAGCATTCCAGATTCAAATCAGATGAAAAGAACAATGGCCTGGAAATTTAAAATAACAGAAGTTTTGCCATGGGGATGGAACAAGGCGGAATATAATGCCATGTTCGCTTTCTCAACAGCTACTGTATATAAACCAAGCGCTGCCAGGGTGTGTAATCGCTCAAGAAAATATTCAACAGTAACTAAATCTTGGACGAGTATTGTCATTTGAATTATGAATGTGAGGCGAGAATTAGGAGTACTCTTTTTGGGATAGGCTCATAGTCAAGAGAATTCCGATTTATCTTGGATTTTTTCTTTGCAGAAATCTTACCCAAATTTTTCCTGCGAATTTTTGTATTTGATCTTAGTTTTTCTCTTCCCGTTCATGATCCTTTGATTTCAAATATAGCTCCTGTTATTCTTAAAATATTTATTTTGTTTTCATTATTATCAACTGATAGCATTTATTGTAGTATGATATGTGCTTTTTCCTTTAAATAAGTGTACAAATGCTTTCAAATTTTGGCTGAAACTAAAAAAATATGTAGGTGTATTGTAGCTATAAATCCTAAAATATATTAAAAAATATATAATAATCTAAAACCAGAAAAAAGAAGTTTTGGAAGCATAAAATTTAACTTTTCGTCTTATATTTTACAGATCCTTCGGTAAGATGCCTTAATCTGTTTTAGATGTGTGCTTTTCATTATCTGTATTACTTTCTATTAAGACTATAGTTGATTTTAATGTTGATGCTTTTCATTTTGTGTTTTAACATACAAATTTATTATAAGATAACTATCATACAAGATTTAGGATTAGGCAAAACAGTATCTTTTCGGGAATAGATTATGGAAAAAATTCTTAAAGTAAATGAGAAAGAAAGTTCAACGAAATATATCACCGATGAGGAGCGAAGGCAGTTGCTTACAGCTTTACATTCGCGCCTTTTCTGGGTAGGACAATACGTCCCAAATAATATAGAAATCGGGGGAAAAAATTTTCATCTGCACGATTATGTATGGGAATTGATCCAGAAAGAAACGATTACTCAGACAGAGAAGGCGAGTATAGATAAATGTATTGAAATAATTTCGACAAAGGAAAAGGAAGATGAGAAGAAGCTGGAAGGACAATCCCTTACACAAGATGAAGCAAAGGCTTTATATCACGAAACTGCAGGCCTGCTGCGTGCAATAATGGATCTAAAGGAAATAGAGGACGGAACCCTTAGGGAAAATACAAAACATTTTCAAGAGCAGTTTGGTGAACAAAGAGTCAAAGATGCTAAGCTCTGGCTTGAATTTATCAAAAAGGTATCCAAGTGAAGTGTTGCCAATGAGTAATAATAGGTTTTAATTTACGCTTTACTTACACAGATTTTGTCAAAAATTCTAAAGCTGTTTTACTCACATGGATAAGTGGTCTCTATTACGGCAACTGATGCAACAGAATTTATGAGTTCCTATGCAAGTTATATCACAGATTTCTGTCGTTATCTATGGAAACATAATCTGTATCTGATTATTTAGTAACTGCACATACAAAGTGCCTATGTTCATATACGTGATATCCATCCGAGCTCCTTTGAAATAACGTTCTTCGACGTTTTCTGGGCTCAATTATCTTGGAGACTAAATCCTAAACTTGCGAGTTCTTCGGCCAAACTTGACGGATTGAAGCCATGATTTTACATTTGTTCACCAATTTTTTGCAAAAACTCCAATGATTTTTGCATTTGTGGAGATACTTTCTCAGGTTTTTGATCTTTCTACAAGTTCTTCTGCAGCTTTTTGCGCATCTTCCATTACTTTTTGCTCATCAAGAACCAGCACCTTGTAATTATCCATTAGTACTTTTCCGTTCACAATTGTTGTCCTTACATCGCTCCCTTTTGCTGAATACACAATATGGGATCGAACATCGAAGCAGGGGGTAAGGTGTGGCTTTTTCATGTCAAGGATTATCAGGTCCGCCTTTTTACCAACTGTTAGTATACCTGTTTCCGGATCAAGAGCCTTTGCTCCATTTACTGTCCCCATCTCAATTACCTGCCTGGCAGGAAGGATAATCGGATTTAAAGTATTTACTTTATGTAGAA
This sequence comes from uncultured Methanosarcinaceae archaeon, assembly GCA_963733675.1. Lineage (GTDB taxonomy): Archaea > Halobacteriota > Methanosarcinia > Methanosarcinales > Methanosarcinaceae > Methanosarcina. The sequence continues at coordinate 77,127 of CAVTET010000004.1, forward strand.
GAGCAGTGGTTTTCATCTCCTCGAAGAGATCGAGGTTATTGTTTGAGGCGCAGCCATCAGTGCCAAGGCTTACATTTACACCTTTTTCGAGCATCTTATGTACAGGTGCAATTCCAGAAGCCATTTTCATATTACTCACAACATTGTGGGAAACATTGACTCCTCTTTTTCTCAAAATCTCTATATCTTTGTCCGAAAGCCATATACAGTGAGCTGCAAGTACGTCAGGGCCAAAAAATCCGATATCATCCAGGAGGTGTACAGAACATTTCCCATACTTTTCCTTCATTAATACAAGTTCTGCCTCTGTTTCAAGTACATGGATATGAATTCCAGCTCCATCCTTAGTGGCTTCTTCTCTAACCTTTGCAAGAAACTCCTCAGAGCAGGTATTAGGGGCATGAGGCCCATACATTGTTTTTATCCTGCCGTCTGCTGCTCCCTGCCATCTTCGGACAAAGCGTTTTCCTTCTTTAAGGTCCATCTCTCCTTTTTCTTTGTTCCAGAGCTCTATTAGGCCGTGGGAAAGCGAGGCCCGAAGTCCGGATAGCTCAACAGCTTTTGAGGTTTCGTCCATAAAAAAGTACATATCTGCAAAAAAAGTAGTTCCTGACTTTATCATTTCCAGGCATGCAAGTAGGCTGCCTTGGTAGACATTTTCTGGTGTGAGCCTGGCTTCAGCAGGCCATATATGTCCATCAAGCCATTCTGAAAGTTGCAGGTCGTCAGCATAACCTCGTAAAAGAGTCATTGCTGCATGAGTATGTGTATTTATAAGGCCTGGCATTACTACAGAATTTTTTGCGTCAATTACTGTCTCTGCCCTTTCATTTGTCTTTTCCCCAACTTCCGTAATTCTACCGTCTTCAATAACAATGGTTCCATTTTTGAGATCACCAAGATCTAGATCCATCGTTAAAACATAAGCATTTTTTATGATTATGTCAGCCATATGATCATTTCCATCAGGTATTGAGCTAAAGCTTATAAGAGGGGATTTTGATAAATCCCTAAATTTGTCATATGCCCATTTATGGCATATCAATGACCCTTGAAAATCAAAAGTTTATCGAAATTCTCTATATTAAATGACTATTATCGATATATGCTCATCGCTGTTTTGTAGGTCCCGTTGCAAAAAATTCAAAAAAATATGTAAATCTATAGGTAATTAATAAAAATCAGAATATTCAAAGAAAATGCACTAACATTATAAAACTATACCAAACAATTGATTAATGTATTTGACTTCATTAAGAACAGAGTAATTTAAATTATTGACTTGTTTTTTTGATCATATTCATAGCTTCAATTCCTTTTAAAGTCTTATTAGCAGATTGAAAAGACTGAAATCCTAACATTGGATTAACGATTCGCTTTATGGATCTATGATCTTGTTCTATAATGTTATTCAAATACTTGATTTGTCGAATGCCTACGTTTTTAGGTAGTATTTTATCATTTTTCAGTTTACCTATAGCAGGTGGATAAGCTGGATTCTTATCAACTGTTATTACTCTTGGAATTTGATTATGATTAGAACTCAAAGCTTTCTTAAAAAATCTCTTCGCTGCATTTAGATTTCGTTTTGCACTTAACATGAAATCAATTGTATCTCCATTTGAGTCAACTGCTCGGTAAAAATATTTCCATTTACCTTTTATTTTGATATAGGTTTCATCAACTTTCCACGAATAGTTTGTTAGTCTTAAATGTCTTCTTATCTTCTTTTCTAGTTCAGGAGAATATTGATGTACCCATCTCATTATAGTACTGGGATCAACTTGAATTTCTCTTTCTATCATCATTTCCTTTAAATTTCTACAGCTCAATGGATATTTTAAGTACCATCTTACATTCAATAGGATAATTTCTCCTTCATAATGCTTCCATTTAAAGGAATTAGATAGCATATTACTATCTTTGGTTTTCTTTTTATTCTATTGTATCATTAGAAAGGATTTTTGCAACGGAACCAATTCATTAATTTAAGAGGGTATATTTTCAAAAATAGTGAAGTTTACGAGAACCACAAGTCTTTTCCTGTATTCCTCTGGTGAGAAAATCTGATCGGAAACAACATTTATTATGCAATCACCTGAAAATGATTTGCTTACTTCCAATAGGGTTGAATCCCACAGCGCTTATAAACAGATACTAATTCATCACGAGTCAGATTCCATGCTTCTTCGTCGAAACCTTCTGCTTTTTCTAGGATAGATTTGTCCAACCTCAGAATATAATCACCGCGGTTATACTCAAGAGATTCCCAAGGGATAGCAAACAATTTGTTACCCATACCTAGCAAGCCGCCAAAAGAAAGTACAACGTATGCTATTCTTCCCTGTTCAGAGTCAATCATGACTTCTTCAATCTTTCCGAGGTTTTCCTCTTTGACGTTGACAACCCTATATCCCTTTATTTCAGTTGTCGGCATGAAAGCCATGTTCTTCGAAGCTTGTGTTTCTTCAACTATTCCCATACACCTCAACTACTAATTTAAATTAAGGGAAATTTGAGAAAATTGTTTTATAAAATTTGGGATATAAATCCTTCATCCAAAGGTCAAGTATTAAAATTCTCTCTTCAACTACGTAAGTCCTAAATTTAGATCTATACTTTATAGAAGTTTCTGTCACTTGAAGAAAAACGTGATAATTGCAAGTACAATAAAAATTATGACAAGCCACTTCGCAATCTCCATAGAGAAACCAGCAATTCCCCGTGCGCCTAATATAAATGCAATCAGCGCTAATACTAAAAATGTAACCGCAAGTCCTATCAAATCCGCCATATTTTACTCTCCTTATTGTAACTAGACTTTGTCATATCAGACAGTTACTCCAGTTATGATCATCGATTTTACTATGAATAACATATTTGGCATTCAAAATCAATAGATTTTGTTTTCAAATTCACTTTTAAGACAGTTTGAGGTTTGAAGCTTATCTATTTCTCAGTTCAACCGCGTATAATCCTGTATATATCTTCGAATTCTATTATCTCGAATGTGATGCAATCGTTAATATTGCAATGTGTAAAAAATCTTCATGCTTCTGTTTTCTTCGTAATATTCAAAGTTATATCTTGTTTTATGGACTATGTTAAATCCTTTTAAATTAGGGATATCCATTAATTTGAGCTGAACGGTCTGATAAATATTTACTTACCTATTTTTAGCCTCATGAAGCTGATTTAGATTGGTTCTCTGTAATGTCGGTTTTTTACAATTTCGTTGTTTGAATATAGATTGGGGCGTGGGAGCAAGTTACTGAAAATAGTAAGCATAAGAATTTCTCAAAATTATCCTAAAAAGGGTAATGTCCTTTTTATCAATGACCCACCTACACTACCCAAGCCTACCTACTTGCAGGTATCCAAAAGGCCTCTCTTTTTACCTCCCCTATTTTCAGAGGGGTGTATGGGCTCAACTTTACCTTCTTCTACATCTTCTTTTTTTGGTTCTGCCTTCTTTTCTGTCTGGGCCGTCTTTTCTGATCCTATCTCTACAGGTCTCTCTTTTTCTGTTTGCTCTAAAACCCCTGTCTGCCAGTAAGGCTTGCACCCGTAGCAAGTATAAATATTGGCGAGCCACTCACGAGTTGAAGTGGCGAGCTGCTCACAAGTTACAGGCCAGTCGTCCTTATCAAAGCCTTCTGCTTTTTCCAGGGTTTCCTTGCTAACGTTAAGGACGAAAGCGTGCTCATGAGGTCTCACTGTAAGAGCTTCCCAGGGTACAGCAAACAGTTTATTTCCAAGACCCAGGAACCCGCCAAAAGAGAGTACTGCATATGCTATTCTACCATTTTCTAGATCAATCATTAGGTCTTCAATCTTTCCCAGATGTTCTTTAGCCGTATTGATGACTTTGTCTCCGTTTATCGTTCTTGCTGTCAAAAATAAAGGAATATTTGCAGTTACCATAATTTTAACTCCCGATACTTAGCTCTATATATGATAGAACTTACGTACTTGATGATTAAAATAAAGTGCATAAGACAATGTGGTCAAATTTACTATTTTGATAGTTTGAGATCTTTAAGCTTATTGATTTCTCAGTCCAATCGATCAAGTCCTTTCGGATCCCTATATTTTTGATTTTATTTCAAATTAAAATCACCTTTTTTCGGATCACTGGAAAACCCTCTGATCCCATCATCAGTGCTGTACCCATGATGGAGAGTCGACACATCCAGATAGGTGCGTTGTATAATGGCCACATTATCATTCAATAGCTTAAGGTGGTCAACTTTTACTTCAGGCAACTTATTTGGAAGGAAATTAACGATGTTTCGTATTTTGGGATAGGTAGTGTAGTTGTTTAAAGCTTCATGGAAGACAGTAGTATATTCGTTACCTACATTTCTCCATATCATTTTTCTGCCAAAATCATATACATTTTGACGCATAATATTACATTTTTCTGGATTTTCAATTAAGTATAAGAGAGATTTTTTAAAGCCTTCAGTGTCTCCAAAATCTACAAGTAACCCACGATTATCGGAAAGCATTTCCTCAGCATACCAATAAGGAGTGGAGATGATCGCTTTTCCCATGCCTATGGCATAGGTCAGAGTCCCGCTTACGATCTGTTCTCTGGAAAGGTAGGGAGATGCATAAATATCACTTGCAAGAATATAATTGCAGAGTTCTTCTTTTTCAACAAACTTATCATGGAATACTACATTATTCTCAATCTCAAGTTCGGAAACAATACTCTTAAGATATTGCCTGTATACTTCTCCCTCTTTCTTTTTGATCATAGGATGCGTGGCGCCCAGAATAAGGTAAACAAGGCCAGGATATTGAGTTATAACATCAGGAAGGGCTTTGAGCAAACTTTCGATACCTTTGTTTTGGCTCAGCAAACCGAAAGTGAGGATAAGTGGAGACCCTTTGAGATTCAACATCTTTTTATATCTAACACAATTGCTAAACGGATAGTCCGGCATCCCATGGAAGATAACTTGGATTTTGTCTTTAGAAACTCCATAACTATCTTTTAGTATGTCGACTGCAATCTGGCTCATTACAACAAGTTTGTCGGAATACCTTGCGAGCTTTTCAGTGGATACTCGATACTCATCAAGTTCAGGCTCCCGGGTTACAGTGTGCATTGTTGTTATTACAGGCTTGCTTATTCCTGATAGGAGAGCGAAAATGTAATCTCCTGCGTCCCCCCCAAAAAGACCGAATTCGTGTTGAAGACAGATAACGTCTGCATCGGAATGATTTATAAAATCTGCAGCTCGGTAGTAATCTTCGAGCTTGTTCCTTTCAATTTGAAAAACAACTTCTTCTGGATAATTACAATTTTCAGAAGGATCGCTCACAGCAATAACTTCACAATGAATGTCGTTATTTTCTACAGAAATCGAATTTAAAAGATCAGAAGTAAATGTAGCAATCCCACATTCCTTTGGAACATAGGTTCCTATAAACAATACTCGCAATTTCCTATCCAATCGATCCCTCCACACTTATATAATTGTAATTTTACTCCCCATTTTAGCCTTAGATTTTTTATAATAAATTTAGAATACCGTTTAATAATTCACTGGTAAGTTCTACTCACACATTCATCACACATTATACGATCAAGATACAATTTGTAAAAAATGGGTTACTTTTGCTGCGTTTTTTGTAAACCTATTTTTGTAAATCTATATCCGGATGGATTGATAATTTCAGTAGTCATTTTAACGTTTACAGTATTACCTTATTCAGACACAACTGAAAAACGATTGGAAGAAAGCCCGGAAATTATATTCCTTATCCCAATTCCAAAGGTATATTCTCTGAACAACAATATTTCCTGAACATCATCTCGGGGCAATCATTTCTTTTTATCCGCTAGCTCATAATTTATTAGATATAACCTACAAAATAGAATATCCATCTACTTTATTTCTAATTTTTTATATGAAAAAATGTTTATGAACACAAATTATGTTCACGTAGCTAATTATAAAGAGAAACAATATTTTGATATTAATTATATAATCTTTCATTGTTTTTGGTAATTTTTATAATTTAGTACCAAGTCCATCCCTAAAATGATCTCTACTTTAACAACAATGTTTAAAATGATAAAAAAATCCAGAAAATAATAAAAAATCTCAAATTAATAGAGGGTATTTCGATAAACCCTAATTTTTGGCTTGTTGATTATAAAGCATATCTAAGTAATTTGTTGAAATCGGAAGTTTATCGAAATTATCTATTAATACAATAGCAAATAATGGATATGGAAATTGAACTAGACAATCACGATCTATTTCGAAACACTGAGATTTTTGAAAAAAGTCTTAATTTCGCAAAAGAGCATAGAAAAAGTTTCTCCAATCGTTAGTCGACACTTTTGGAAAAAAATTTATTGACTGATTCTCAATTCTGAAAAAACTAAAAGTGGTTTCCAGAGAGTTTACACCCTGTTAAAATCCGGTTTCATTTCGGTGGAGTGTTCTTCTGCAAAGGCTGCACGCCTCTTATCTTCGTCTTCCTTTGACAGGTTAGAACCAATGAGTTCAAACTTCAGATTCTTGAAAATCCTGTTTGTTCCACCCTACTTGTCTAGTAAGGCTCATAGCCATAGTGATTATATACTTTAAATAGCTCCTCATGAGTTAGAGGCAATTTATCCTTATCAAAGCCTTCAGCTTTTTTTAGGACTTCCTTATCGACATTAAAAGTGATTATCAATATGTGCTCGTAGAGCTTCAATTCAATGACTTGCCAAGGAATAGCAAAAAATTTATTGCCCATACCTAGGAACCCACCAAAAGAAAGTACTGCATATGAAGTACTGCATATGATATTCTATCATTTTCCAAATCAATTATTAGGTCTTCAATCTTTCCTAGCCCCTCTCTAGCCACATTAACAACATCATGTCCTTTGAGCGTGTTTACTGATAAAAATATTGGATTAGTCATATTTCCAACTCCCTAAATAATTTATTTATAATTTGGTTACAACCCTTTAATTATTCACCAGCATCAAAACTGGCTTTAAGTTTTTCATCATCTTCATATGAAAGATATGCAGATATTATCATTGCTTTGCACTTGTTTAGTCTCTCTAGACTAATCTCTAGTCCTATCTAGTACTTTGTCTTCTGTCCATTTCTGACTATTTACCTGTAATTGTCCCTGTAATGACACCAATTGTCATCTCCAGCCAAGGTCCCCAGAAAACTATTCCTATTAACATGCCCAAAAATGAATCGCCAATCATGCATGTACCCACAAGATATGATGCCTACTTCACCTTGATTTTGCCATTGGGATTGTGAATAGGAACCGCTGTATCGTCGAGGTCATCACCCCCTTCTTTTTAAGCTGATGGATAGTATATGCAAAAGTAAAGATTTGTTTATATTTTCTGAGTTTTTGATTAATTGCAGTCGATTGCCAGCTGAATTAATGGTAAGTTTTGACGATCTCATAATATATCAAATCGACATCAACAAACTGATTCTCAGTAGACATAATAGTTACAGTGCATTCATATTTAGGAATTTTAAACATCAATAGTATAATAGCGGATGACCCAATTGATAAAGGGCATAAAATTCGTGGTAAAGGAAAGGGATTATGACATGTCTGACCTCAAAGAAAATAATTTTAAAGTGGTTAACCTTGAAAAACCTAACCTTGAAAAACCTAACCTTGAAAAACCTAACCTTGAAGGGGCTAACCTTGAAGAGGCCAACCTTGAAGGAGCCAACCTTGAAGGGGCTAACCTTGAAAGGGCTAACCTTGAGTGAGCTAACCTTAAGTGGGCTAACCTTGTGGGTGCTAACCTTGAGTGGGCTAACCTTAGAGTAACTGGCCTTAAAAGAGTTAACTTTAAAGGAGCTGACCTTAAAAGGGCTAACCTTGAGTGGGCTAACCTTGAGGGAGCCAACCTTGAAAAAGCTAATCTTGAAGAGACTCACCTTGAAAGCACTCATCTTATAGGAGCTAGCCTTAAAGAAGCTAATCTTGGAAAGGCTAACCTTCAAAAAGCTAACCTTGAAGGTACAGACCTTGAAGTGGTTGATCTTAAAAAAGCTGACCTTACAGGAGCTGATCTCAAAGGAGCGAACCTCAAAGAAGCTGATCTTGGAAGAGCTAACCTTGAAGGAGCTAATCTTATAGAGGCTCACCTTGAAGGAACTAACCTCATCGGAGCTTACCTTCGAGGAGCTGATCTTAAAGGAGCTAACCTTAGAAGGGCTCATCTTGAAGGTTCAGACTTTGAAGGGGTTGACCTTAAAGGAACTGATCTTCAAGGAGCTAACCTTGAAGGAGTTCGCAATTTATCATTTGACCAGCTCTCTAGGGTTAAAACACTTTATTATACAAAATTAGACGAAGAGCTCCTTAGATCACTAAAAGAAAAATACCCTGCCCTTTTCGAAGTACCATAGCTGCGGTCCTTAAAGATCGATATCTTTAGAGCGTGTAGAATCAGAGAACTGGAAGACCTCAAAGATCAAGACTTTCCAGTACTTCAAGAATCAGGAATGACAACAAATCTTCACCCTATAAAGTTGTTAGCCTATACAATTCTTTAAGTGTGAAATTTTCTACTTAATTCCTTTCTGAGATTTTTGATTTTACAGACAAATTAGTACTCTGCCTGATGCGGCAATGTACATAGTTTTCTGTAAAATTAAAAAAGTCATAGATCCAATGCAGTCAATAACCAAAACGCTTGGATAAGGATACGGTCACTATGCTGAAGTGAAATTTTTCTATGCACAGTTTTTGTGCTAAAAGCTTTGAATTTTCAAAGTTCCACCCAAAATAAGAAAACATTATTACTATTACTCATGGAGTTTATGGGACTCTTAGAGCATATGAAGCTCCTGGAACACTTGGAACTAATTAACCCAAACAACCATTGTAAATAGAATATTATGAAAAAAATAATTAGATAGTGCTCTAACCAAAATTAAGAATATGAATAAACTGAATTAAAAACTCATTTTTTCAATATCATAGTCTCAATTAATAAATTTCGAATAAATTTCTCAATCTTTTTATTTTCAATAATAAATAAATTTTTAATATGTTTTACTATGCCGTTTACGTTTATATATCTGGATATCAGTGGATATGAATAAACTGAATCAGGTTGTGGTGCAAAAATAATATTTCTGCATTTTGACACTATAATTTTCACCTTTATGTATCATTTTCTTTCTAATGAAAATGATTAACTTTCCTAATTGTGAAGGTTTTTTCTGATTTTGCAAGAAAACCAGATTTTTTGCAACGGAACCAGATTTTTTGACGAAACTTGTAAATCGATGTTTAATCTCCTTGAATCCTTATATCGTTATTTCTATGAATAATTGAGCAATAAAGGCTAAGAGAATAGCCCAATAAATGCTGCTTATTTTACCATACTCTCTATGACTTAATCTGATTTTTTTCAACGAGTTGAATACTTTCTCAAAAAAGATTTTTTCCTACATATTTGCAATCCCCTTAAGAATGTAAAATCCTTGTAGTCTAACAAAATCAAATTTAGTTAGACTATAAAGATCACATTTCAGATATTATGTAGTCTCTGATAACTATTTATATTCATTTGCAATTTTCCCTTTAAAATGAACAAATAAAAACTTCATCTATAAATCTTAATCCATTCTCACCAATGTACTTCCCACAAATTTCTCAATTTTTCGGTTGGATTTAGCTGCAATTACAAATTAAGCTCTTCCTCATACATTTTTGAGATAACTTCCAAGTTGAAAAATTTTCTATCCATTTATATAAGGTTCCCAATTTTTCTCCCATTATTTAAATCCTATCGAATAATTATTTTGTAAGGGTTGAATATTCTTTGCTTAGCTCATTTATGTGAATAAAATTAAGTATTATTTTAGGGCAACTGAGACTTTTAGATATTCTAATTGGATATGACGGACTGAATAGATTTTTACTATCACTTTTTGGGACAAAAACTGGACGAAACGCTCCAAGCACTTCTAAGTTTATGTTTAGGCCTGCAATATGGCTTAGAAACCTTATCAAACCTGAAAAACGAAAAGTTCTGGCTTCATTGATTATTATCGATAAGAATTTATGATAGAGCTGCTTTTTCAAATGATCCAGAAATGAAAGCCGCATATTTCACAGGTGATCCTTATCTAGCGTTTGCAAAACAGGCGGGAGCAGGGCCACTGAATGCGACAAAATCAATTCATTAAGCTGCAAGAGAGCTTTTTAAAACGTTTGTATTGGGCGTTCGATATGGTATGCTGTCAGATAATTTGGCTTTGCGTATAGGCAAATCTACTCCATACGCGAAAGAACTACTAAGGTACCATAAACGGATTTATAAAACATATTGGAACTGATGCGAGCACGTATTAGACACAACCCTGTTGTTTAAACGCATCACGACCTGTTTTCGTTGGCAAATGCATATTTTTGGCGGGGAAAAGAAAGAAGACAGAACTATCACAAATCTCCCTTGTCAAGCAACAGGTGCAGAAATTCTCAGAGTTGCCTGTATCCTCTTGTAGAGAATAATATCAAAATCATTGCTCCTATACGTGACACAATTCTTATCGAATGCGACGAAGAAGAGGCAGATGAGATTAAAGAGGTTTATCCCGATGCCTAGGTCATTGATCGCACGACTGTAAACGCGTGGGAGGATAGCAGCATCATAGCCCACATCAATAAATACGGGGAAGGCAAAATAGTTATGGTTGGACCGTGAACCTCAGTTTGCGTTGTGGATCCTGCGCTTTCGGCAATCGATCAAGGTTTCGAAGTGTATGTAGTAACCGATACCTGTGGTGATATCACCGACAAAACGTATGAGCTGGCTATGGAACGTATGATCCAATGCGGCATAAGGCCGATGACATCGATGCAATATTTGCTAGAGTTACAGCGGAATTGGGCACACGTTGATACTTACGAAACCTTTAAAGGAGTTGTTGCCATTTGCGGCAAACAGATACGTGGGGTGCAACAGGCCGGCAGCCATGAGACAGCACTGCAAGTTATTTCTGCCTATGCTAATGAAGCAGGATCGGTTATCTATCAGCGCTGTGTTGATGGAAAAAAACAATGAAATCGAGATAACCTGAATCTGGTTTTTGCACCCCAAATTGCGTCCTAAATGTATGAGACCTCCTGATTTAATATGAGACCATAAGAATTAGAAGATTTAGAACACTGGCGTAAAATCGGGGCTTCTGCTAATGTCTAGAGCAAGATATCGGGACATTGAATCGAAATAGAATTCCCAAAGGGGCTGGAGTGTGATTCAAACTACTGACTGGGATGGGAGCCAGCAAGGATGCAGCCCTATTCAACAGATTTTTATCTTCATAAGATGATACAATAATTTAGAATATCTATCATGAGGGATAAACTGATAGTTTTCAGAATAGGTTGCTGAAGCTAAAATATTAGTACCATAATGGATTGGATATTTCATCGATTCAGGAAAAGCAGCTTTATTAAATATTCTACAATAAAAAAAGGTTTTCATAAAACTTTGAGCTTATCCTCTTGTTTCTTAATATATCACTCATTTCCAGGAAATGTTCTTTTACTGTTATTTCATTGTTCCATTATAACTTCTTGATTTTGCTCCATAGTATCCTTTGTCTATTAAAAACACTTTATTTTTGCTGATAAATCTACCTGCGAATCATGAAGTGACGTAGTTGTTGTTTTGAACCTTCTGATTGGCTTATAATCTCTGGCAATTATTCTATGAAGTTTTTATCCGAAGTGTGACTGATCACCCTTTTTTATTCAGGTTCCGTCTCTGCTTCTCTATCTTTTTGCTTCGTTTTCTCGAGGTTCAGCAGCTTTTGAAGGTCCAGGATCTAAATGGATAAAAGTAGCGTTCTGAATCATTCTCGGTTTTATTTTAAAACCAAGGCAATAAAGTTGAATTTAAAAACTGTCCCTATATTTAATTTTCTAAACCAAAAATTACCTGAAAAAAATCAATAAAATTGTTTTTCAAGTTCAAGATCTGAAAGACCATGCCTTTGCTTTAAAAAAATCATTTTAAAAATAATGATTACTTTAGCTCTGTGTCTTTCTCAAAAAAATTTCCTATTTAATATATGGCTCAAAAATGATGTGAAAAGGTTTCTAATAAATTAAGGAATCAATTTCAGCAAGTTTGTCACCAACTTACTTGAGATTTATTTATTTTCCTATAAAAGTAAAACAAGTAAAAGTCTTCATGAGTAAATATTATTGTTCGGGATTTAAACTATTCAATAATCAAATGCAAAGGTTTTTTATAGAAATTCTCTTAAGTCTCTAGTGTAACCCAAGTTTGGGTTTTCATGCACTGAGATATATCTTATCCAAATAGTCTCAATGAAGTGAAAACAAAAGAACTGGAACATGACACCAAGTACATTTTGGAAATAAAATAAACCAAATGATAGAAAGCGATCAAAAACTAAGAACTTTTTTTATTTTACTAATGCGCAATATATTTCTAGATAGTCCTTTATTAGTAGCAATACTCATTGATCCTTCGCCTTATAATATTATTGTTCATATGCTTGGTTTATACTTACGAGTTTGAAGTATGATAAAGTCCCTCTATTTATCAGGTGGAATAAGCATGCTTGAAGTATACTGCGATTCTTCTTATTACGAAAATGAGGACTCATATATTGGCTGTACGGTGCTTCGAAACGGGAGGCAGATCCATCAATCCACCACTAAAGCCAAGAATTGCCTTGGAAGCAATCTTAATTGCGAACTTGAAGCCCTTGATTTCGCAGTCACCCTGGCTAACATTTTTTCTGAAAATGACAAGGAGATAATTATTTATAACGATTCCACAGAGGCTGTAAAGTTTTTTCAGGCTAAAAGGGAAGAAGTTGAAAAGAAGTTTTTGGGATTCAGTGTCAGCTTTGAATACATACCCAGAGAAAAAGTAAATCAGGTAATTGCTGATAGCCTTTCTAAAAAGTTTCCTATCTTTTTCCTGAATGTTCCTACCTTTAAAGTTGAATCTTTTTCACGGCGCGTAGACATTCTATCAGATATTGCCAAAAACAGACGTAGTGTTCTTTATCTAGAAAAAGATGAGGAATTGTCTACGAAAAAAAAGATCTGCTACAGGCTAGTAATCCGCACAGTGGATAAAATCCTATCAGATGAACTACTTTATATTGTAAAAAAGGGGGGCTTAGGCGCTCAGGTCAAAGTTGGAGAGGAAATAAAGAGAAATCTATCTGATCCAATGGTCATTTCTGTCCTGAAAGCAAAGGGTATAAGTCTTGAAGATTCTTATTTCCTGATAACAGATGATACATGGGGTCTACGAGGTACCGATAATCAGGCATACTCCATCTTGCCCTTTTCTGTTCCTCACAGAATTATCTGTGATGAAGTTGACAGATCTTCTCAAAATCTTTTTAGGCGAGTCGAGCGCTTTAAATAATTTTCCTTTCCGACGTCGTCTACTTTCCTTATCAAGACATTTTTGACTTGATAATTCTTTTTGTTATTTTGTTCACTACATAAAATTTCTATGAATAAAATATACTCCGCTATAGACGTGAGAAGTAAATGTGACAAAGTCAAGGTAATTGTAATGATAATATAAGATAGTGTACCGATTTTTCTGTAAAATCATAAATCTTAATAATTTAGGGGGATGGAAATCTCACATCAAGAAAACCAAATTATATCTATTATGTATAAATTTTACATGCTATTTAAGGCAAATTTGCGACACTGCTGAATTTCCACATATTAAGTACATTCAAAAATGTAGGACTTCTTCGGATCTAGATCCCCTTCGTACAGATTAAGAATGTCGTACATATATGTCTATTATTCGGAGTCAATAGTCTGAATGCACCACAAGCTTCTCAAAAAGGACTTAATTTTGCGTTTTTTAGAATAAGCTTGATGTTATCATTGTTTGTTGCTTCAATCTTTTTTCCTCAGTTTTTCAATAAATAGTGTAATCTATCACTTCTTGATCCTATCGGACGGACTTATATATTTTTTAGCTACTGTTTCTGTAACCTGCTTCTCAGTGTATTTTCTAGGTTTATTAGATATTTGTTAGTTCAAAAAGCACTTTAGATTCCTTCTTCCAAGTGTCTTTTAGATTATCAAAACAGAATTCCTACAAAAACCTGATGTTTTCTTTATCTTTTTGTTCCATTTTTGCTGCTTTTTCAGTATTTAAGATACTTATTCTTGTGAGTTCTTTTGGTTTTTTGTCGCTTTTTTACAAAGTCCATAAGAAAATTTATTTCATCATCTTCAAGTTTTGTTTATGAAATGAAGATGTGAAGGGATTCATAGATTAGTGTGACAATTAATTAAATTGTTGAGACAATAGGCTCAAAGCTTCTTAACGTGCCGAATATCCACAGCAACTCCTCTATTGGACTGTATCATTTCATTTCCGTTCATAAGTGACCTGCCTACGCAGAGGGCTCGATCTCCAAGAACAATCACTTCATCATTAGGTCTTATTTGCGGATCTGCTTTCAGTATTCCCGGAGCAAGAATGGAATTGCATGGGACAAAATCATCTATATTTACCACGTATTTCCCATTTTTTGACATAAGTTCCCCTCCATCAAGCGAAAGAGCAAGCATACCATACTGTGGAACTAAAGTTGCAAATTGTTTTTTCCCAACAAAGAGCTGGTACTTTGGGAAATGGCCTTTGATAACAAGCTTTTCTGCTTTTTCATCGAAGAGAAGTCGGCTAGCTTCTCCGAACTGATAAGTTGCAATTGCCTTCATAATATTCTTCTTTTTCTCTTCTGCATTCAAGCTTTTCTTGCTAAAATCTCCAGCTGTGCAAAAAGATTCAACAACATTTTTTAGATTTGAAAGAGCTTCTATCGACACAAGGTTTTCTTTAGCTGTGTAGATGATTTTAATTTCAAGTTTATTTGCTACCCTCTCGCAAATTTCTTTGTATGCCCCTTCTACATGTGCTATCACTTTTTTATAACTATATTTTGAGAGATAAGTTTCAAGACAGCCGGAAACCCAACTTTTTTCGCCTTCGTCCCAATGTCCCGTAACCGCAGTATCGTAATGGGCTGCAGGGTAGGTTAATTCTAGTTCTCTGGGCACTATTCCAAGGGGTGAGGTTAATATTACTTCATGAATAAACTTGCGATGATTTCCAAGGGCCAAAATGAATTTCTGATGGGATTGAGAGGTTGAATAGGGTTTTTTGGCTGCACATGGGAGAATCAGGAGGATATCAAGATCTGGAGGGTTATATCTTTCATGTACACGCTTTGCGAACCTTGTCACTTCTATTCGAGATAGCGCTTCCGAAGTATTTGCAAGGAGCTGGTTTTGCCGGAAAGCAGGAACTTTTTCCTCAAGATAATAATATTCAAAATCTCCAAGGCGTAGCAGGGCTGTGAGCCAGGGCCTGACCCTACACTGGCCTTCAACATATTCCCGCAGTGTTCCTGTTCGTATTCTTTCACGGATAAGGGAAAGCTCTGACTCAAGGGCAGTTCTATTGTGCGCGATTAAGAATTTTGCTCTATCATTTTTCGGAAGATTTCTTAGCTCTGCTGGCCTTGTGTGAGCACATACCCTGCATCTACAGGGAAATTCGGTCAGGTTTTCAAGATGAAAACTGCCTGAAGTTATGAGATAAATGTCTGAATAGGCTGCAATTACTGTCCGGGTATCGTCTAGAATATCGATTCCAAAATAGATCAGCATTGCTACATTTTCAGGAAGTGCTAGGTTTGGAGCATATAATGCCGTATCTGGGGGAATGCGGTCTTTCAGCTTAAAAAGGATTTCGAGAAACTTTCGAGCATTGTTTTCAAAGATACCTGCACCTTCCATTATATAAAGATCACTTTTCAGAGTATCTCCTTTTGTCCTGAGAAGGGAACCTATGGGGCCTTCAGTTTTTTTCCCACAGTCAGTGGTTAATGTTCTGATCTTTCCCCTTGATTCGGTTGAGATGGAAAGGGGGTAAACCTGATGTGGTAGGATTATAAGAGTTCCATTTTTTGTTTTTTCCCGGATTTGTTTTACGCGTTCTTCAAGCTTTACATCGGATTCAACACCCCAAAAGCTACCTACATCTATAATGGAGCCAGGATTTTTAATGTTCCCGAGCTCTGAAGTATTTATAATGCAGGGAGTACGAAGTTCTGGTACTAACATAAGTTTCCCGATTCTGGCTGCTCCATCTCTTTTTTCTATCTCAAAGTACTGTGTCATGTTTGTCCTCTTATGTCTATTATGATGTAAAGGTTTATCATCTTCTAATTCTGGAAATTTGTTCATTCAGTGTGATTTTGTTTTAAATTTGAAAGCTCTCTTGCATATTTTTCTTTCTCCAGATCATTTAAGTTCCTACATTTGCACTATTGGGGCATGATAGCTCACAATGCAAGTTGAATACACTGTGCTAAATACTGTACTGCTATAAACTATGTTAGCGACCTGAAAATGGTTCCTGCGGATGGGGCAATAATCTACACAGGCTCAATAATGCTGAAATCTGCTGCATGCTATTATCTGATGCATTTTATTATAGGGATTGAATGTATTCTCGGAATTGTCACAAAAGCTGCCTAAAGGTTGCTCCTATCCTTAAAACTCGCAAACTAGTTATCTCCCCTCCTTTGAAAATGCAAAAATTATAGGACAGGCAGTGTTAAAAGACTTTTTCAAATTGGGTTCTTCTCTAAGCCTGCGGGGTCCTGAACATAGTTTCCCTGCAGGTTCTCAAAAGCTGCTACCAAAGATTGTGCTTCCTCCAGACGAATATATTTTTCTCTTCGAGTTGAAAAACACTGAAAATTCAGCACTTGGAGCTAACGAGCAAATAATACATGTACGTTCTTCTCTTGCTCCAAAAATTTATTATTATTTTCTAACATTTAGACTGATTTGAAAACCAAAATTAGAACAAACTTCTTGCTCAAAATAACAATTGAGTTAATGTTCAAAAAAAGTAAGGTGGATAAAACTTTCATTTATTTGAGCCTTTTATTCAAAAAATTTCATAGCTGTTTTTAAAAATGGTTTAGAGTTGATGAGATTCGGAAATACTGGCTGAAAAATATTTTTTCTTTTGTCTGATCTCACAATAGTAATTCTCTCTAATACCAACCTACATCCTGCAGCTGTACACGGATGTATAATTTGTTTGCCTATTTGCCCACTATTTTCATTGAAAGTTGAATTAATTTTGAAGCTACTGTAATATTGAGAAAATAGATGGTATTTTTGTGTGCATCTATGAAAGTGGATGCCAACATAATGTTTTTATTTTCGAAAAACTACTTTTGTTTACTGAACTCTAAGTAGGGTATAAATCTTAGATGTAAGTTAGGAGAAGCGAATTGTGAGTTGTAAACCTATTACTTTTTGTAACGTTTCGCTTGACATTTTTAAGTACATGAAGAAAAAGCTTCCGGATACAGAGATACATATACCACCTGGAAATAAAGGAGAGCCTTCATGGGCTGGAATTGTGGCAGATTTTGAATGGGATGGGGAGTCTCTAAGCTTACCATCAAAATCACGAAAAAACCCCTTTTCATCAGTTGTGATGTCGCAGCTTATAAAATAAAAAAATTCGTGATAGAACGCCAGGGTTCATGAAGAAAGATTTAGGATTGAGAGCATGAGTGGTAGGAAACTGGATAGTGAAGGTTGTCAGGGCATTAAGCTTAATAATGTTACTCTGGAAGTGTTTTCCTGTGTGAAGAAAAAACTTAGTAGCTACGGGCTCGTAGTTTTATCTGGAAATTCCGGAGTATTTAAAGGAGATGGAATAGTTGCTCACTTTATTTGGGATGGTGAGTCAAATTTTGTGATTGAAATTAAAGAACGTTCTCTTAATACTTACTGTGGGCAGGTAAGCAGAAAACTGAGGTCTTTAGTGCGTGAATGTCAGGGATTATGAAAGAAAATCCGACTCAGGGATCAAGAAGATATATATTGTATAGCACAATATTTCAAAATTTAATCGTGCTTTTCTAAGAATTTGAGCTATTTTAAGTGCTTTATCTATTTTTCCTTTTTATCAAACAGTTGTGTGCATTTCCCACAAGATCAAATCTTCCTGCTTTTTCAAGAGCTTCATAAACAAGTTCGTAATTATCAGGACTCTTGTAGTGCATAAGGGCCCGCTGCATCACTTTTTCTTTTTTAGTTCTTGCAACGTACATTTTTTTGCCTGTGAATGGGTCAAGCCCTGTGTAATACATGCAGGTCGCTACTGTCATGGGCGTTGGGGTAAAATCCTGTACATTTTCTGTATAGCCCCCATGGTCTCGCACATATTCTGCCATTTCGATCATATCTTCAAGGGTGCAGCTAGGATGTCCTGACATCAGATAATTTACTATATACTGTTCTTTGCTGTATTTTTTGTTGAGGGTAGCAAATTTATCGGCAAATTTTTCGTATGTTTCTCTACCGGGTTTGCGCATCGAACTCGTGACCCGCTTTGAGAAATGTTCCGGTGCAATACGAAGTTGTCCGCTTATATGGTGAGCACAGAGTTCTTCAAGATATTCTTCATCCTCAAGAGCCAAGTCGTAGCGCACTCCATAGCCGGTAAATACCTTCTTGACTCCTGGAAGTTCGCGTATGTGGCGCATGAGTTCTAGTAACTTTTTGTGGCTAGTATCCAGAGCAGGGCATATGTGTGGGTAAAGGCATGATTTATCAAGGCAAGCACCTTTTTTCATCCAGATTTTGCACTCCATTCCATACATATTAGCACTTGGACCTCCAACTCCGGTTATAATTCCTTTGAAGTCTGGTTTTTCTGTAAGTTTTTTCGCCTCACGCAGGATGGACTCGGTGTTGCGGCTTGAAATCATGCGTCCCTGGTGCTGAGTAATAGCGCAGAATGCACAGCCTCCAAAGCAACCTCTGTGCGTTGTCAGGGAAAATTTTATCATTTCAAGGGCTGGGATAGGTTTATCATATAAGGGATGAGCTTCGCCAGTAAATTGTAGCTCATATACATGGTCCATTTCAGTGCCTGTCAGAGGTCTCATAGGCCTATTTTGAATGATAATGGTTTTTGGGTGAGGCTGAGTAACACCTTTTCCAATAAAAGGATTCTGTTCCAGGAATTGCATACGAAAAGCCTTTGCAAAGGCTACTTTGTCCTGAGTAACTTCGGAAAAGGAGGGTATCTCTATATAACCTTTGCAAAATTTTGCAACTTTCTCATATAACTCATCATCTTCTTCTCCAAATACTACAGGTTGTCTCTCCCCCGCCCTGTCACCTTTTTCTTTAAGCTCTTTCCAGGCTTTAATTTCCATCTTCCAGACTGTGCCTGGAATGTTTCTTATCTCCTTGATATCTTCCCCTACCTGTAATCGTCTTGCAAGCTCCACAATCTGCAGCTCCCCCATACCATAAATTACTAAATCTGCAGGGGCATCAGCCAAAATTGATTGTCTGACTTTATTCGAAAGGTAGTCGTAATGTGCAAAACGTCGTAGAGAAGCCTCAATGCCTCCAATTATAATTGGTGTCTTAGGAAAGGCTTCTTTTATCCTGTTAGAGTAAATAATCACTGCACGATTGGGGCGGAGTCCTGTTTTGCCTCCAGGGGAATAAGCATCCTTATTCCGCGGTTTTAGACCTGGGGTTAGATTGTTGATCATGGAATCTGTGTTTCCAGCGCTTATGGAAAAGAAAAGCTTTGGCATTCCAAGTTTCTTGAAATCCTCTGAGTTATCCCATCTTGGCTGGGCAATGATTCCTACTCGGAAACCAGCGTCTTCAAGAACCCTTCCAATAATTGCGGTTCCAAAACTAGAATGGTCCACATAAGCATCTCCAGTGACAAGGATAATGTCAAGTTCTTTCCAGCCACAGGCTTTTACCTCTTCAGAGCTCATCGGAAGAAATTTTGATGTAGGTATACGTGAAAAAATATATTTTTCAGACTTATTTTCTTTTTTTGTCATTTTTTTCTTTTTATTTTCGGATCCTTTCTCAGGTTTTTTTTCTATTTTTTCTGAAAATTTGATTTTCAGCATTTCGGATTTAAGTCTTGGCTTCGATCTCGATTTTAAGTCTGCTCTTATTTTGACTCCCATGGGGACAAATAAATCCGTTTTCCCTAATAATCTTACTTTATCCGATTTTTCTATGATATATTTTTTATTTTCTTTAGTAAATGGTTTGTTTGTCGGCATAATCTGTTTCCGAACTACTCATTTTCTTCGATTTCCAGGTACACATATGCTAAAGTTATTTCCATACTTAAGTTTTTTTAGTGTCATAGCAATTTAATTATATAAACTGATAATTAGATAGCTTCTTATCAGCATACTAAAATTCAAGATTTTATTTAGGTAATTAATGGTTAAATTGTTTGGACACTAGGTTTCTCTGGATCTTCTTTATGCTTTCATCATCATTTTTAGCATGGTGTATGAGGCCATAATCTGGTTGTTTCCGTCTTTGTCCGTAGGAGCTCCATGCCCAGAATATAGGTTTTTCACATCTAGTTTTATGAGTTTTTCAATTGATCCAAGCATCTTGTCAGGTTCTGAACCTTCAAAGTCCATCCTTCCGAAACCTCCACTCGCAAATACAGTGTCCCCAGAAAAGAGACTTTTTGAAACCGGTTCGTAGAGGCAAATGCTCCCCTTTGAATGACCAGGTGTGTGAATTACTTCTAGATATTCTCCATTTCCTATTTCAATTTTGTCTCCTTCTTTATACGTAATTGTAGGTTTGACAACAGGTGCGCGGTCTCCGAAAAGTATAGATACACTCAAATATTTATCGTTTGCACCTTCCAGGTCATCTTCGTGCACTCCGACTTTTGCCCCGCTATTTTCTGCAATTGCTGCTGCTGCTGCTGTATGATCATAATGGCAGTGAGTAAGGATAATGAGTTCCAAATCTGTAAGCTTGATATATTTTTCCAGTTGTTTAATGATCAGGTCACTATTAATGCCTGCATCTATCAGAACTTTTCTGTTTACTAGGTAGACACTGGAATCGTAGGCTGTGGGACAAATGTACCGGACTTCGATCTTTTTTCCTCCTTTAGTTTTATTTTACTCTATTCTTTTTCATATCTTTACTCATTTTTCTTAAATTTTTTTTGCACTACTCCCTCTAAGTTTTTTTACTTTCAATGCGTAAGTCTAAATTTCTACATTAAAACCCTATGCGCATTTTCAGTCTCTAATTTTGTGATCTCTATAGTTCCCATATCTTTAATTTGCGGTACTATGAATTGAATCAATTGTAAATACATGTTGTTTCTGCTTTTGCGTGAAGAAAAATAGAGATTGTTGGTTTCAAGAGGCAGGGGTTCAAGTGATACTTCTACTGCAAGAAGTTGATGATGTTCTAAAAAATATACACGATTTGTCGGAAAAATGTGATATCTTATATCCACTATTACTTGTATTGTTCAATAGAGCAGACGTGGCAATGATAAATAACTATACATATATATCTAAAAAGTTTCGGAATTTATGCTTCATCCACTGCATGTGTGTCTAGAAGAGATTTCCAATGTATTTTCGAATGTTTATCAATTTTGTGAACTAATTTGTCTGCCTCCCAAGATCAGCATTTTTTGCATTCCTGAAAGTATAGGCCTGCTTTTCCGATACTTACCTTATTTCCTGAGTTAGCTTCATCTGGGCAAAAATCAGATTCGTTTCTTCATAATAGCCTTTAATATCTATATAAAAAATTAGGTTAAATGTGAAATAAATTGGTTCCTAATCTTTCGCAAGTCAAAGGTTCATGCTTTTGTCCGTCAGACAAATTTCTGAATTGATCTTTTCTACAATTTCCATCTCCCTAGCTCAAAAATAATTTCTTCTCGATTGCTGTTGAATTTAAGAAAATCAACATGACAGCGAGAATCACTATATTTGATAATGGCAGATCTTTTTTAGTCAATCTCGTTTTATTTCACTTTTTACACCGAGTTTTGGAATACAAATCTGAAAAAGAATAGGTACAGTCTTTATCCAATTTCTTTGCCTTTTGGCTGTTCTTCGAATTATACCTCGATCTAAACTCTGAACTAAAGTTTTCTAGCTTTTAGTTAATTTTGGAAGTTTTAGCGTTTGCCCTTATTTTTGTAGAGCAAATTCATTGCATTCACGAGGGCTTCTACAGAAGCCATAACTATGTCTGGATTTGCAGATCTAGCAGTTACAATTCTTCCTTTTTCGTTTTCAAGACCTATATATACGTCTGCAAGAGCATCTGCTCCTCCAGTGATGGCATCAATTCTGAACTCCTGAAGTTTGAAGTGGTTATTCTCTCCCAGGATATCTCTTACTGCATTGAGGGCAGCATCTACAGGGCCAACCCCAACTCTTGCAGCAATAACCTCTTTGCCTTCGATGTCTGCTTTGACAACGGCGGTGGGCGTAATGATATTTCCGGTCATCACAGAGACCTCTTTTAGCTTGATAAGTTCTTCTTCGGAGCTTGCTTTCCCGAGTACTGCAGAAGCAACAGCATAAAGGTCAACATCTGTGATCTGTTTGCCCTTATTTGCAATCTCCTTGATCCGGGATACTATTTCATCGAGTTGCTTATCATTGGTTATTATTCCTGCAGATTCAAGGGACTGTTTAACTGCATGTTTGCCTGTATGTTTTCCAAGAACAATACGTCTTTTGTGACCTACCATTTCCGGAGTCATTATCCCAGGTTCGAAAGTATCGGATTTCTCAAGAACTCCCTGGCTGTGTATCCCAGATTCGTGGGAAAAAGCATTTTGGCCTACCACAGGAGTGTTGGGAGGAAGCCTGATTCCAGTATAGTTTTCAACCATTTTTGAAGTTTCTACAAGGTATTCGGTCCTAATATTTGTTTTTATCCCATAAATTGCCTTCAGACTCATAACTGTCTGTGGAAGGTCGGCATTTCCTGCTCTCTCTCCAATGCCATTTATCGTGACCTGGACCTGGGATGCTCCGGCTTCGATAGCCATGAGGCTGTTTGCTACCGCAAGCCCAAAATCATTATGGCAGTGCACATCTATAGGAATTGTTATTTCAGCTGCAATGTCTTTTATCTGCCTATACATTGCGGATGGAACCATAATGCCAACAGTATCTGGCACGTTGATTATATCGCATCCCACTTCTTGGACCGCCTTGAAAACATCTATTAGGTACTCAGGATCAGTCCTAGTTGCGTCCATCGCAGAAAACATGCACTTCAGACCATGGTCTTTGATATATTGGACAGCTTCTACAGCCAGTTGGATAACTTCTTCCTGGCTTTTTTTGATAGTATATGTCCTTTGAACATCTGAGGTGGGAACGAAAGTATGTACAAGGCCAACGTCGCTTTCAAAACATGCATTTATATCTTTCTTCAATACACGAGCAAGTCCACAGACTACAGCATCCAGCCCGGTATTAGAGATTGATTTTATGGATTCCTTGTCGCTTTCTGAAGAGGCGGGAAATCCAGCTTCTATTATGTCTACCCCGAGTTTGTCAAGTTGATGGGCAATTTCCAGCTTCTGAGCAGAATTAAGGGATACTCCAGGAGTTTGTTCTCCGTCGCGCAGTGTTGTGTCAAAAACAGTTACCGTTTTATTCTGTAGGGATTCGATGTAAAAATCGATCCCTTCTTTGAGTTCTTACATTCATGGTAATCACTTAAAAGGATGCACATTCCTGGTATATAAATTTCATGTGTGTTTGTGAATTTTTTGATAAATTCATTTTTTGTTCTTTATTAAGGAGTTTTCAGAGATGAACTCCCAGTGGTCTATACTCAAAAGTGAATAGATATGCAGTCACTCCGTCAGTAAATCTGCTCCACCAGATAGTTTCCGACACACATCTGTTTGATCTGATCGAGTTGAGCTTCGATCCAGTCGATCTGTTCCTCCTCTTCCTTCAGGATTGATTCGAGAAGTACTTTTGTGTAATTATCCACCACCTCAGCTGCTACATTGATGTTAGCAGTGTAACTGTGAATAACTAAATCTTCAGTTAGATATCCATGCTAGAGTATATTTAGCAATTGTGCGCCGATGATTATTTTATTCAGTTTGCTGACGATTTGGTTCCCTTCGAGGAAGAGGATGCGTGCGATCAGTTTTTCTGCGTGTATCATCTCGGCGATGGCTCGCTTCTGGATCATTGCTTCCAGTTGCTTGCAATTCCAATTTTCACAATCTCGGCATTGGCAATGTACTGGTTTGTAGAGTTCAGTTACTCAGCTAATCGCTTGTTCATATGTTAAATAATATTCTCATTTCCTCTCCTAAATAAATGTCCTATTGCA
Source organism: uncultured Methanosarcinaceae archaeon (assembly GCA_963733675.1). Taxonomy (GTDB): domain Archaea; phylum Halobacteriota; class Methanosarcinia; order Methanosarcinales; family Methanosarcinaceae; genus Methanosarcina. The sequence goes on from CAVTET010000004.1 coordinate 101,411, forward strand.
TCGAAAAGTATCAATCGATTCTTGAAGATTATTCGATTTGTATTTTTTTGCTGGCTCTTCCATCTTCATTTTCGGAAGTGTTATACTCAGAACACCATTTTCTATTTTTGCAGTACTCACCTCCTCTTTAACGCTGGTAGGTAGGCGGATAGCTCGGAAAAAGCCAATAGATTCTTTTTCCTTATGAATATATCCTTCCTCTTCTGTTTCTTTTTCCTCCCCGGTCTTTGCACTTATCTCAAGCATGTCTTCTTTAAGGTTTATCTCAATATTCTCTTTATTGATTCCTGGAAGGTCGGTAGTTACCACAAGCTTATTTTCTTCGTCCTTGATGTCAACTGCAGAAGTAAATACATTTTCACCTAGGCATTAAGTCTCCAAAAACAAATTCAGGCGTTCTTGTGTCTTCCTAATCTCTTCAAAAAACTGAGAAGAAGTAGTTTCTAAAATATAAGTTGAAGAGCATCTTGAATTTCATCCTTACTTTAAGAAAATGGAGCCGTATAACCTGCGAGAGACTCCTCTATTGCAAAGCTTTCCAACTCCAGAGTTTCTTTCGCCAGAAAAATTCAAAGAAGAGGTAGAAAAAGGAACTTAGTTGTGGATACAAGCATGCCCTATTCTTTTAGTGAAGTACATATAAAATACAGTATCTGGCTAGGAGGTGTACCTTCCTTTGCCGGTTGGGTGCTTCCTTATGATAAACCCATACTTCTAGTTCTGGAAGAAAAAAAGCAGCTTGAAACTCATTGAGATATTTCATTAGATTGGGTTATGATAATATTGTAGGTATACTAGACGGTGGAATTGCAGCCTGATATATTAAAACTCTAGCGATATATAATTTTAATCTCATATCCGTTCATGATTTGAAAGGCAAATTGGATAAAGGAGAGAAAATAGTAATTCTTGATGTGAGAGACAAGAGAAAATGGGATAAAGGACATATAAATGGAGCTAAACACATCTACGTTGGTTATTTGGAGGAGAAACGGGATGAAATTCCAAAAGATTGGCCTATAATTGTTTATTGTGGCACTGCTCGGAGTGCTAGTTTAGCGGCTCCAATTTTGAAAAAGAATGGTTATTGTAAAGTATACAATATCCTTGGAGGTATGACTGCATGGAAGAACGCTGGATATGATGTGGTAAAATGAGCAAAATTTACTTCAGAATGTTTAATTGTAGTCTTTAACTCAATGAATTTTACTTTTTTATCACTGATTGATGCGTTTTCACTCATCCGACACCCATGGAATGCGGGAAATGTACTTGGAAACTTGTTCTCAAAAAAGAAAGGAATGAACCAAGAAGCCACTTAGAGCCTATCCGAAAAATAATATGCTTCCAATTTAAGATCATGTGTGGTAATGACAAAACGGAAAATTGTTCAGGACTACGAAATTTCTGAAGATTATTGGAAAAAAATAGAACCTTTACTACCTATACCTAAGCCAAAAAAGAAGTCTGGAAGACCTAGAAAGGGTTATAGGAAAATAATGAGTGGCATTTTCTATCTCCTTGTTACTAGTTGCCAATGGAAAGCATTGCCACGATTTTATGGAGCTGCAAGCACTGTACATGATCGATTTTAGGAATGGCAACTATCAGGCTTATTTGAGAGCATGTGGATGGCTGGTCTTGTTGAGTATGATTTCGAAAAAGGATTAGAATGGGAATGACAATCAATTGATGGTGCTATGACAAAAGCACCATTAGATGGGGCTGGAACAGGAGCCAATCCTACTGATCGCGGCAAAAAAGGTACAAAAAGGAGTGTTTTAACTGATGGTAAAGACATATCACTTTCTGTTGTCGTTGATGGAGCCAATCGTCACGATAAAAAGCTTGTAAAAAGGACTTTAGACGCCATATTCTTTGAAAGACCTTCTCCAGAAGACATAATTCAGAATATAAGCATGGATAAAGGTTATGATTTCACCGATATCAGAAAATTGGTTGAAGAATATGGTTATACTGCGCATATCAAAAGTCGTGGAGAAGAAAATATAAGAAGAGACATACCTGGTTTTAGGGCAAGAAGGTGAGTTGTAGAAAGGACACATTCTTAGCTAAATAGATTCAGAAGACTTCTTATAAGATGGGAAAAGAAAATTGAAAATTACCTTGCTATCCTACATTTAGTATGCGCATTGATAACATTCAGATCAGCAGGACTCTTCAGATAGCCTCTTAGTCTTATTTGAGTGCTAGTTAACTTACGTTAAGGTCATGATACAATTACTTCTTTTCAGCATTATCAGTCATTATCGTTTGTTGATTCTGAGATAAGAGGAAGTGACTGGTCAAGTGAAGTGTGTTATAAGAGATATGAGACTCAGTTACTACGATAAGCATAAGCTGATCAAACTGAAGACTTTTGTTGAAATATTTCCCACAGTCACAACCAACACACAGGCGTGTTAGTTATGTTTCTCCAATTATAACATTAAGTATATATACAGTTAAATCAGTTGGTTTTTAGTCCTGTACTTCTATTTTATGTGATACAGTTGCACCAGTTGATTTTTTGTCTTCTACTTTTATTTTATGCCAACCACACAAACAGCAATTCTCTTTGTAATGCATGATGTGTTTCATAACACAAGCAAGTCCTATTATTGCTAAGATACAACCCACTATTTTCATACCTTTATGCATAGTTATTCCCTCCAAGCTATTTATTGTACTTTATCGTTTATTAAGATACGTAAATAATCCGAAAGTCATTATCAATACAGCAAATGTATGATATATATATGAGAGTATTTCGATAAACCTTTGATTTCCATGAGTCATATATATACCATTTGTATATATATGATGAAATTTAGAGGTTTATAGAAATCCTTATGAATGAAAGCTGAGGGTACTTAAAAAATGTCAACAGCAGTTTACTTTTGCCCACTTTGGTTTATTTGAAATTTTGCTTTAGCCCACTGAAGTATGGGACAGAACACGAATAGGGACAGCATTAAGGATATTTTGGGGATAAGATCAATCAAATAATGAAAGTAATTTGACAGAAAACTATATTTTAGAATGTACAAAAGAGCTTTATACTTTTCTTTTTTCATACGATTCAAAGTTCTATCTTGTTTTTTGATTTATGGCAGTTTTCGTTTTTCCAAAAGATTTTGTTCCAATGAAATACGTTTTTTGGAAGAAAATGCTTAATAATTAGTAGAATCTATCACATTAGGGATACAGTAAACCATCTGGATTTTCAGGCCATTAATGTCTGTCTCAGGTTCTCGAGGCACAAATTCGAATCCGTATCTATACCCCATTTTTGCTGTAATTGCTGCTACAAGTGCATCTAGAATATCATCTTTTGCAACTTCCTTTCGCCTGTATTCTAAAAGTGCAGCTTCGATAATTTTGTCTGTAAACAAGTAGATGTTTTTGAGTGTTTCTTTCCGCTCAAGAAAACCATCGTGATTTTTTTTAGAATATTTCATTGGAAAACCTTTAAATATCTGGAAACATACTTCAGGCCCCACTTCTTTTATTTTTTTCTGAATAATTTTGTTTTCAACAAGAAAACTATCCACATCTCGGATTTTAGGGACTATATTCCAGGCTTGTTTTGAGATGCGTTTTCCTGTAATCTTTTCGTTAACTTCGCATGCTTTTTTATAGCTCCCCACATATACAGCTTCTCTACAGGGTATTGGAAATATACTGGATTTTCTGGCTTTTAAAATTCTGCGTGCTCCAAGGTCGGAAAGTCGTTCACCATGGACTCCGTTTTTCAAGCCAATAGGGATGTCGATAAGAATGAGGGGGTCTATTTGTTCATATTTATTTATCAAAAAATCAATAAGAAACTGAAATTTTGGAAAAAGTCCTATTTCCCACTCATAGTTTTTTTCGGCTTCTGTAGCCAGGAAAACTGCAAACCAACCCGCACTGCAACCATCAACTCCAACAAAAACCTTTTTGTCAGCGTACCTACAGTTATGTAATATCTGATTGATTCTGTATCCTCTCCGATTAGAGCTCGTCAAAATGTCTTATTAACTCAAGAGTTAGTTATACTTGTAACCTATCCACCCTGTCGGGTGATACCCTCCAAGGAAGGGACTTCCTTTGAGTAATTCCTTCATCTGTCCTCAAATTTGATATCCATTAGGAATTATGTATTATCGAAGATTATCAACAAATTGTTGATAGCCCGTCCAGAAGGCATTTTGTGATAGGAAACATAACATAATATTGATAGAATCATTTCGATCCCTAATAATATTGTTCCCGCAATCACAAATCATAACACGCTTCAAAAAGGCACATCATGTAGTTTTCCACAAAACAAAGTTTAGTTGTGTGTTTTTCGTCAATTCTGATTACACTTTTACCTACAAGTTTTGCTTATCGGTCATGAATTGAACAAATCTACATACTTTACCTAGAGCCTCAATCGAATGATTTTGACCTTTCTTTTGTTTGGTTTTCTTTTCCTTTTTACCGTCTTTTACTTTAGGTTGAGCCATTTGTGCACACTAAGGTCATAGTATAATAGTATTAGCTTTAGTGTTTTCAATCATAGTTTTGGAAAGTTTGTGTTGCAAATCTTTAACTTAATTTGCTGTCTTTCAACTCATTTTTGTAACTGGTTTAGCTACTCTCAGGTATCTCTTATTTTTTGTAGAAGCTTTTTTAACACCAATAAAATGATCTCTTCTTGATTTAGCTATGTCAATCTTAGGATTCCAATAATTATCAGATCTAGGTGATTTTACTTCGAAAAATTTACCATCAGCAGCTCGGATTTTATTTTTGCTTTTTGTTTCATCTACGTCACCGACAGCTACTGCACAAATTACCGAACTCACGATCACTGAAACTAGGATCAGCAACACAGATACGGCCAAAGAATTTATCGCAAATAGAAAAAAATAACTGGTCACACTGAAGTTACAGTCTATAAAGAGGGTCTGGATCTCGTGAAATAAAAAATAGGGGTTTATTTTAAGAATGGAATCAGTAGTTTTGACTATACAAATGTGACCTATAGCATTTATTCTACCTCAGTCTGGGGGGAAGATCCCACAAATAATAAAACTGTTGTGCTAGAACAACAATATGAATACGATCTTTTTAGTAGCTCGAATATCCTTAACAAATACTTGGAAAAGAGAATTCCTGAAACTGACTTTGCAGGCACAAACTATAATGGAAAACTGCTCATACACTACGAAAATGGTGTTGTTCTTAAAAGAGATGAGTGAAGCGTTGTGGATCTGGCTGCCATAAAAATGGAATTTCCAGATTCTTTGGGGCTCCCTACAAAACCAACACTTGTTTGGAATATTTAAACACCAACTTTCGGAAAACGGGACCTTATTAATTCTTATATGACTGGAAGTCTGAGTTGGAGTGCAAATTAGATCATACAAACGAATGCCAATTCTACAAATGCAGATCTCAGATCTTCGGTCAGGATTAGCAATAAAGCAGTTTCTTTGATAATAAAAGGCTAATACTGGTGATAGGAGATCCCCGTAGTATCTACGAGTTATGGTCTCTTCTAAAGGTATTTCCGAAATGCCTCTATTTGAGTACCACCTCTATACCCTAGAAAAGCCAGTAACCCTCATAAATAATCAGGTAAAACATATCTCTTTTTTTTCTGTGGATCAGTGCCTGTGCAAAAGGAAGTTAGTTTTGATATCTCGAAGGGTGATCAGATACATGCTGTCCTTAACATCGATAACTCAAAGGCAGAATACCTTATAATACCTCTTCATGGAGAAATTGTAAGGGTCTATTAGCCCGGTTCAGAAGGGCAGCTTCACTTTATAGGGGATATAGGCAAAAAAATGAAAGTGACTATAGACAATTCATCCGATATCATCGGCAAAAGGACATGACAGATTTTGAGCAGGTCAATAACAATGTCAGCATGACCATCTATGAAATCTAACTTCACAACAGCAAGTCTGAAGATCAGAACATTATACTTGTAGAAAATTGTAATGGGGGATTGAAAAATAATCAAAAACTCTGATAAATAAAAAAACCGATGCTTTTACTGTAGAATTAATGGCATCAATCTCAGCAAAAGGCACTAAATCCATTTTTTTACACTGACGGGGCGAAAACAAGTTTAGTGTTCCTATTGAAATTGTTGGGAATACACAATAGGGAATTATATCATCGAAATACAACTATTAGAATTCAATTTCATGAAAAAAACTACTATAGGAAACACAGCCATTGAGAATTCAACTGGAGGGCATCAGTAGAAACTTATACATTGCAATAAAACCATGGAGTAATAGAACTATCAAAAATATGAACAACAATTAAAAAATATTGAGAAACCCCTATGATTTCATCACATCATTATGAATTATATACAAATGACTCGTAAAAATCAGAGGTTTATCGAAATTCTCCAAAGGGTACATTTAGATCCCATTTCTGTTACCACTATTAAAGTCACGGTTGTTGCCGTTATTGAAGGCTAAGTTATTGTTGCTTAAATTATCGTTGTTGAAGTTATAGTTGCCGATGTTGACGTTACCGATGTTGAAGTTGACGTTTTCTGTGTTCTTAGTGTAGTTTTCTATGTTCCAATAGTCGTTTCCGAAGTTCATGTTTCCGTTATTGTTCCCGTTTCCAGAACCTAAATTATTGTTTCCGTCATTATTCCCGTTTCTGGAACCTAAATTATTGTTTCCGTCATTGTTCCCATTTCGAGAACCTAAATTATTGTTTCCGTCGTTGTTTCCATTAACAGAATCATGATTTGCATTTCCATTACAATTTCCGTTTAAAATATCTGTATTAAATCCCCATTTCCCATTACAGTTACTAGCTGAACTTACTGTAGTCATCATGGATGCTAAAAAAAAGCTACCAATAAAACACTCAGTATTGTTTTTGCTCTGTCAAATATTTGTTTTCCCATTAAAAACATTCCCCAAATTTATATGCAGTTTAATGTTACTAGAAATAAGTAGAATGTAAGTGAATACAATCTCATGATAGTCAATTTTCCATCCCGCTTCCAAGTGATAGATATACTACGTAGATTCATCCCAAAAATGGAAAATTTTACAATTGGATTAAAAGACGAATATAAATATGTATAGTTAATCTACTATATATATTCAAATTCCAGTTATTGTATACTAATATCAGTGTATTCCTCGTCTTGTAATATAATATATTGAGAAATATATGTACTAATTTTTATTTAGTAATTTATAAATGAAAATTAATAATAAATGAAACTAATGAAAAATAGTTATATTGACCAAACAAATGTCAATAGTCATCTTTACCAAGTTTCAATGAGCAATTTTCTTTGGTTTATTTTCTTCAATTGTTGGCCATTGATCATTTTTTATTTTTCCAGATCAAAGGTCAATTTAGTATCATTTGCCTTATGAGAAAAAGAAATATATCCTAACATATGGAATCCACTTTAATTATAAGAAATAGTTATGAATATTCTTTACTTTGAAACTTTGGGGATCTGACGTTCTTATAACAATTTTCTAAAGAGCAAAAAAGGATTTAGAATTAGCATCAAGTTTTTTAAGAACCTATTGAAGTACCGTAGAATATACCCTTTTGAGTTCAGAATTATTTTTTTTGGATCTAGGAAGTTTTATCTGTTGCTCAATTTATTTTACACTTTTTTGAGATTTCACTGGCTCTTTTCTATCAGTGGGAACAAGGATTATGGAGGTATCTACATTGATTTGATGTACCCCATAAAACACCTTTTGTTCTCCAGTTGGATGTATTTTAAAGTTCACAGTTAGATTCATTTTGACTATCTACGTATTTTTTTAAAGTATCTAAAGTCACTTGACCTGTTGTAGCTATGAAATATGATCTTGACCAGAAGGTATCTTCCCATAATAGTAATTTAATTCCAGGGAATTCTTTTCTTATTTCTCTTGAAGTTATAGTTTTTAAAGTATTGATATATTTTGGAATATCTAATGTTGGTTTTGAAGTGAAAATCATATGAAAATGATCTTTGCCACATTCTATGTTAAGTACCTCAACATCATACGTTTTACTTATATTATGAATTTTTTTTTTAAGAAGTCAATTAGTAATGAATTACAAAATACCTTTCTCCGATATTTTATACACTGTACGAAATGATAATGGAGTGAGTACACTGAATGGCTTTTATGATCAGGATTATATTGCATAGTGATCTATATAATGAGATAACTATCTATATAAATAAATTTTCGTATTTAAAAAAGACTAACAGTTAAAAAGTTGAAAGCTTTCATCCCTCACCTGTTGAACTGATGCCCTCCAAGTAATAGGACTTACGTTTTATGGTTTAAAGCAAAAATAATAATATCGACAATCAAATAATCTTAATCAATTGGCTTAATTTTATTGCTTTCGGTTATTTTTGTAGTTAACCTATATGGATCTTCACCAGAGAACTCTCATAAAAAACTGTATTACAGTTACTTTTTATAAGTTTGATTCAGGGAGTTTTTTAACTATCTCCGATTAACAGTTAAAGTTTATTGAATTCATTGTATCTAGTTGATTCCAAAACTTATTTCATTCAAAATGAGCTGATTTCATAACTCCAAATTTACTCATCAAATCTTATATTTCAAATAATCGATCAAATTTGGATCATAAATACAATTTGGAAATTTTTAAGATCGTGTGAAGAATATCTAAGGAGGATTAGCTTGCTTGGCAGTATTTATTACTTATTGTATTGCCTATTAGATTGTGGGATGAAATAGGTTTTGAATTCAAATAAGAAAATAATTACAAGCAAAAAATAACCCTTTTCCTTGTTATTGTATCTATATTCTTCTGAATATTGGACCTTTTCCCAAAAGTAGCTTCCTGGACGAAATTTGTAAAGAATATCAAGATCTTTAAATAAATATGTGATTATGTCATTTATATCTCATTCTGTGTCAGCCAAAGGATTTTGCGGGGATTCTAATCAAACTAAACAAAGCTCTTTATTATTTAGACTGGACGATTCAAAATCACCTCCTTAAATGTGATATAACCCGTATAATACTTGAAAACATTTTGTGTGAAAAATAACATTCTGAATCGGTAATTTCTCTTTAGTTTAGTTACTTTAAATGAGAAATTATTTTCAAACCACACAAAACAGTGAAAAGCAGTATTCTGCACGCATATCACTTAGATATTCACGGTAAACTATATATTTGTCATTTGTGATTTGCATCTAACTAAAGCTAAATCTTTTTCCACCTAGCTTTCCTATCCTGGCTTTCATCCTCCTAAGCCCAAAATAATTTAGTTCATAGAACATTTACGGTTTACAATTAAACTCTATGCAAGTTTTATTCATAGTACCAAAATCCGACATGTTAATGCGCCAGAATAACTTGGGTTAAAAGAGGGTAATTAAAGATGATTTAGATAAACATTTGACTTTCACGAATTAATTATGTACATTGATTGGCGATTTACTCAATTTAAGAATTTATTGAAATCTTCCAAAAAAAGCAAATTTTGAGCTTTGTGATTGGTTATATTTAGAACTTAAGCACTGGATGTTCACAACAAGTGAAATAGACTATTGTTTAAGTTTATATTTGGGTAGTTAAGGGCTTAATTTCCCTGATATTTCAGTTCAATTGCGTTAGTCCTAATATTTTCATGTATTCTATATTCAAAAGTGTACATGGACAAATAATTTATTTGACGATTTGCTCAACATTTCTATCAAAGGGGTAGCTGCGTTTTTAAAATATAATCTTATTAGCAATTATATGGCATAATCTATGTACTTTTTGGAAAATGATATTTAATGGAGAACAAAGTATGTATCATGTAATCACAGTACGCTTTCCGATTGCTGTCTATAGAGCATAGAATAAATTTCAAACTAATGCAATAGCTATAAGCTATGGTTTATAAACCAAACGTTTTACTTTCTTTATTCAAGGTTCAATAACCACAGAAAATCCAGACGAAAGAAAATACAATTAATAGTTTTCCATATTCTGTTTCCAGCAGTTCATATTTTGGTTAAAGATTAGTAAATAAATTTAGGTACTTGATTCAAAATGACAACACCATATATACTCTCAGATAGTGTAATGCTGATTCTTTTTTGGTTCTCGTTACCATGGTGACATTTCCTTTCAGCAGTTTCCCATTGTTCATGTTTTTGACGGAAGTTTGTCCAGAGGAATCCTGGGATACTTTGAACGGGTAATATACAGATTAATAGATACTGATCCTGATAAAGAAGAAGGATGGCAAGGCTACTCGCGAGATATGCTCATTTTCAACGGAACAGTCCGACATAGTGATACTAAAAGCCTGGAACAATATCAATAAGGGCATGTTTCACCCTCATGCTCTTGATCCCAATGGGCACATATGTGACAATGAGACCCAAGGAAAATTTTAATTACCCAGTCAATGATTTTAATAAGGAATTATGCTTCGTCATGACCTCCACCTTGCTCAGTTACGGTTGCATTTCAAATCGTTTATGACATTCTCAAAGAGAAATATGTTTAGGGCCTCAATGATCAGGCAGTGGGCAAAAAATATCAGGCTGATCAAATTAAAATAGAAAAATATAATTAACAAAATCTTCCATAGAATTAAAGCCTAAATTTTTAAAGCCTAAATTTTTACAACAATAGAAAGTTTTTTGACGTCATAGAGGGTATTTTTGCGGCATTAAAATAAGCACCGCTAGCTATACCCTTTATAAAGATAGCAAAAATATAATTAGATTATTATTGTAGATGCCCTTTCATCCTTTTCTTCATCAAAGTCTGTAACAAGTGCTTCAGTTGTAAGTAACATTCCTGCAATTGAAGCAGCATTTTGGAGAGCACTTCTGACTACTTTTGTCGGGTCGATTACACCTGCTTCGAAAAGATCTTCAAATATATCTTTCTTTGCATTGTACCCGAATAGCTCGCTGGATGTAGCCCTAATAGTTGCCACAACTTCAGCACCTTCCTTGCCTGCATTTATAGCAATCTGACGCATAGGCTCTTCGATAGCCCTCTTAATAATATTTATGCCTACCTGTCTATCATCCTCAAGTTTCAGAGAATCTAGAGTACCAGCTGCACAGAAAAGGCTTACTCCGCCCCCTGTAACTACTCCTTCTTCAACTGCAGCTTTTGTAGCATTTAGAGCATCATCAATCCTCATCCTTTTCTCTTTTAGCTCAGTTTCAGTTGCAGCTCCAACTTTGATTACTGCTACGCCGCCTCTCAACTTTGCCTGACGCTTTTTGAGCTCTGTCTTTCTGTAATCAGACTCTTCTATATTAATCTGGGCTTCGATGATTTTGACCCGTTCATTGATCTTTGTTTTGTCGCCCCTACCTTCTACAATAATGGTTTTATGATTATCAACTGTGACTTTCCTGGTACTTCCGAGCATGTGGTAATCTAATTCCTCAAGTTTCAAACCTTTCTCCTCACTAATTACCTGTCCTCCAGTCAGCACAGCAATATCTTCAAGCATCTCTTTTCTCTCATTTCCAAAACCAGGAGCTTTGACAGCACAGACCTTCAGTGCTCCGCGGATTATGTTTAATATAAGAGCTGCCTGAGCATCCCCATCGACATCTTCGGCAATTATCAGGAGAGTGCGGCCCTCTGAGGCAACTTTTTCGAGCACAGGAACAATCTGTTTCATGCTGCTTATTTTTTTGTCCGTAATCAGGATATAAGGATCATCATACTCGCAGATCATTTTTTCCGTGTCAGTTGCCATATATGGTGAAACGAAGCCGCGATCGAATTGCATTCCTTCTACAACCTCCAAGCTTGTATCCATCGTCTTGGAATCTTCAACAGTGATTACCCCGTTATAGCCAACTTTTTCCATGGCATCGGATATCAAATTACCAATTTCATCATCGTTATTTGCAGAAATGGTAGCTACCTGTACGATTTTCTCTTTGCCTTTTACCTCAACGCTCTTATTTTTGAGATAGTTCACAACCTTTTCTGTTGCAATCTCAATGCCTTTCTTGACATCTAAGGGATTTGCACCAGCACTGATATTTTTCAGGCCTTCTCGAATCATGCATTGAGCAAGGAGGGTTGCGGTAGTTGTTCCATCTCCAGTGTTATCCTGGGTTTTGGAAGCAACTTCTTTGACAAGTTTAGCTCCCATATTTTCGAACTTATCGTGAAGCTCTATTTCTTTTGCAATGGTTACCCCATCATTTGTAACCACAGGTTTTGTAGTTTTGTCCAGCACCACATAGCGACCTTTGGGTCCAAGAGTTATTTTAACGGTGTTCGCAACTTTATCGACACCATTTAGAAGCGCCTTCCTGGCACTTTCGTCAAACATTATTTTTTTTGAAGCCATACCAATTCACCTTGATTGAGATCAAATGTTTTCTTTAGTTAATTCGAGTATATCCGAATTCATTACATTCTTCAGAGTATACTTTGTTCAACATTTATTATCCACAACTGTTGCAAGTATATCCTTAAAGTCCACAAAAACATATTTTTCGTCATCTAGTTCAATATCATCGGATTGGTATCCCCCGTAAAATACATGATCATCTTTCATTAGAGGTAGCTCCTTCCCATCTTCAAAGGTCCCCACAGCTATAATAATTCCTTCTTTTTTTTCCTTCTGTGCAGAGTCAGGGATATAAATTCCTCCTTTTGTCACTTCTGCTTTCTTCAGATGTTTAAGCAACACTCGTTCACCAATAGGTTTGATAATCACTATTTAGTTCCTCCTTATTGTCAAGTGGTTATTTATTAGGCCGTTCAATGAATTGTTAAATTTCATAAACAAAGGATTCTCTACATTTTCCAAAAGATGGGAGAATACTCATTTATCAAATTTGATCAATGACTCAAGGACACAATCCTATATTAGTTGAACATTGATGATCATTTAAAGTCAATATGGAATTAATGAATATATTGAGCCATGGGATAATCCCACTATTTGCTTATAATACCAAACTTATATTTAAAAATTGCCGAGAAAAATGATATAATAATTAAAAAATAGGAATGATATCTACAAATTCAAAGAAAATATATATATATATATTTTAAACTCCAGAATATTACCCAAATGGTTCGAGAGATTATTCTAAGAAATATTGAAAAACCACATATAAAAAGTTTTGAGGAGTATCTCATATGGTTTTGCGACAGCTTTGGCTTCTCTTCTGGCCGAGATATCGAAAAAACTGCTACTAAAATAATTTTTAGCCTGGTTGATAAACTTTCTAATGACAAAGTAGCATCATCGAAAGATCTTGCTGACGACCTTAATATAACGATATCAAGGGTAAACCATCATATAAGGAATCTCATCGATTCTGGCCTACTTTACAGGAAAAAACGTCTGCTCTATCTGCGGGGTGGTAGCTTAAAAGCTGCAGTAAGAAAAATGCGAAAAGACTCGGAAAGTATTTTTGATGAACTTGAAAATATAGCTGAAGAAATAGATTCCATAAAAGGAATAAAAAACATATAAAAAAATTGAGGAAAAGATTTTAAGAAACAAATATAATGAACTCGGACCTGAAAAAATGTAACAATGAGCTCATTCATATTAAGACTCAGCACTCTATGCACAAAATCAACTACATTAGACATCATAGTTCAAATTCGCATTTATATGTTTAACAGTTTAATGTTACCATTTTTCTGTTCAAATGCCAAGTCTTTTTGGCGAATGAACTTTCAAGTTTGAGTAACATCAACTAAGTAGTACTTTTTTCTTGTCGATTAGAAAATACGTCAATGAGATTAATCTTTTAGACAAAACAGTGCCATAAAGGTGCATAAATTCAAAATATTGGTGATTCTGATCTCTATTTCTCTGAGATATCTTAATGTAATAACTTTGTGGCAACTAACTTTTTTGGTAATAGCGCCTGTGGCACAGGCCCTAAGTTGTAACAGTTATGCAACACGATTTGGGTTCTAATTTAGTTTTCCAGGCATACAATCTTTCCGTATAATAAAAATCGCATTACTGAACTAATAAATACAAATGGAATACATGTGGAAAACAAGTACAGTAAACTATAGAATCTTTGGCTAATGACCGTTACAAAAGATTTTACTTTTCGCACTCAAATACAAATTTATCAAAATTTTCAATATCTTCAAAGAAAATAGACTTTTGCTTCATTCTTCGATTCGTTTGTTCAATGAATTTGTATCTGAATATTTTCGTGGTCATAGTGGAATCTCAATCTGCCTTTTAATTGTTCTTTTTAATGTAGTTATGTTAACAGCAACCTAGTGATTGAGCAAACCAGCTAATAAATAAGTGCCTAACATAAAGTTTATAAACCACAAAGCTTCAAGAATTTGCATATTTTTTTTATTTTTCCATTCTCTGTTGATTTCCCAGTTTCCTTTATTTATTACAAATACAAATCCCATAACTAAAACCACAATTCCTATTAAGCCATGGATTAAAATCAAAGGAGAAATTCTGTGAAAAATTATGGCAAAGTACGCAGAATTTATCATGGGTGGTAGAGATAAAATTACTAATAAATAAGCAAGTGTGAATATTACATCATGTATTTTCAATTTATATTTCTTTAATGTACCTAGTCTCATTATCATAGCAATGAATCCAATTATCGCAAAAACCAAAGCTGCTCTTTGCAAATCATATGAAATAAACATTGATTCAAATATGTTTATATCAGGTATTCATACCACCCCCATAGATAATAGATGATTTCGACAAACTCATCTATTTATCATATTCTTAGAATTGATATATAAATGACTCGTGAAAATCAGATTTCTATCAAATCCTCAATAGCAATATGGTACATAAATCATACCTAAGGATCGTTCATAGTAAATTCGATAATTTGTAAGGGAACAAGCAAAACCTGATTTGTGGCCAATTTATAATTATCTATTTCTTTAATATACAGTTCTAAAAGTTTATCCTGCGACTTTAACTAAATACAAAATACGGTAATAATAGCACTAGAATCTACTTTTCATGAGCTAAAAACTATCTTTCTTACAGGGTATAACGCTAGAGCCCTAATCCAATTTGACAGGAGGAATTGAGAGAATAGATCATTGATCAATAAAATGTAGGAAGATTTGGGAGAAAGCTATGCAAAAATGGAATATAAACTAAGTTTCCGATACAATAATTTAAGAATATTACAGGTTAAAATATACATAAGAAATCAAAACTTCATAGAAAGTCCATTCAAAGACTTAAAGAGCTGAATGAGAAAAGACACATAGCTATATTAAGGATATCATAACTTTTGATAAAACGCCGTCGAAATCTACGTAAGGAAAAAACATTGGAAGGGTTTTTCTTTGCCCATCTATTTTATTCATTGATCTCTTACATTATCTGAATTTTGAATATGCAGTTTTTCACTCTTTCTGTGTTTTCCCTCTTCAATTTCTTTTCTGAATTCTATGTAATCTCTCTCGACTTCTTCAAGCCCATTTCCCATTTATGCCCTCCATAAAATATTAATAGTGCCCACTGTATTTATATATTTAGCAACTGAGTCTTATTAAGCTTATACGCTTTGAAATTCAAAATTGAAGATATGAATATTCTTCATCTCTAATAGGAAACCCACAGTTTAGCAATAAAAGTAAATCATCCGATACCATAATAAGGTATCTACTCAATAAAGCATATGAATAAATAAAAAAATTTGATATCTATTTTGAAAAGTTAAAATAATTTTAAAAGTTGACATAACTACTCCAAAGATTGCTTATTTTTAACAATTTAAGTTTTTAGTTTTCAGTGTTTCCTACAAATGATGACTATGTCTAAATTAAACCTGAGTACATTTATACATTAAATGATAGCTATACTGCATATGTTGAAAAATATTTAATTTCCTATTTATGAATATCCAATATTTTTAAAAAATAATACCTGTTGAAGCCAATAAATTGAATTAATCTTAGAGATATAAAGCAGATTAAGTATTGGATGAAGGAATCACAAAGAAGTAAAACGAAAATTTTAAGCTCCTTCCTTCGATCAAAGGAAAAATAAAGTCTGCAATTTCATAGACAGCAAAGATAATCACAATTACTTCAAACTACAGTTTTAAATAATTCAACCGTTTTGTGCACAAAATATGATTTTTCTAAAATTTATTTATTTATCCGATTTAATGCTTCATAGTATTTTGAGGAACGTACATAATTTGAGCTACTCAACTAGTTTTACCAAATATATATTTACCATATGGGATTTGTTCAAAAGTTTTCACTGAAAATAGACTCAAAATCAATGTCAAAACAAATACACATGGATAGAATAACAAGTTATTCCAAGTAAATCCAATTTTAGATAACAATAGAACAATCAAGTTTAATAGTATTGCATGTACTAAATAAATTTGGAATGAATATGAGCCTAATTTGTCGAAAATTTGTAAGCGATTTGACTTAAATAAAAATATTGAAATATATAACAAACCTATGAAAATTATGGTAAAATATAATCGTGAAACAATAATGTCAAATACTTTCCAAATTTGTTCATACCCGGGACCAAAACTAAATAAGCTGTAAAAAAAGTGCTCTTTTGCAGAATCCACAATAGTTAAAAATGTCCCGAGTAACAGAAAAATAAATATACACAAATAATTATTTTTTGAAAATGATTTCATTTTAATGAATTCATAGTTACTTCTCATGAACATACCAAATATAAAATAAAATAAATAACTAATAAACTTAATATTTGTTGAAAATAAAATATGATTCTTCAAAAGAATGTCGTATGCTATCCCGAATATAAATGCTAATAATAGAAATAATGAAACCCAATTTTTATTTTCAAAATAAATATATATTTTTACTATTAAAGGATAGAGAATATATAGTTGAATTATCAGAGCAAAAAACCATAAATGGTAATAAGCTCCGCCTGTAAGAAGCTTAATTACAAAATCTGATAAATTCAAATTAAGTGGTTTATTTATTATCATTAAATGATGGATTTTGGAATCATAAATACTATATAAGATAGAAAAGATAAAATATGGAGGTAGAATGTATTTAAATCTCTTTAAATAGAAATGTCCGATTTGAAAGTTTACATTGTAACTATTATATAATACAAACCCAGAAATAAATACAAAAGCTGGAACTGCAACACAAGAAAGAGCATTAATTGCCATATACAGTACTGTTAATAAATTAATATGAGTCATTTCTGCAAAATTACCAGAAACGTGAACACTAATCGCAGATAATATTGCAAAACCTCTCAAATAATTTATTTCTGGATAGTAATTAGTTTTTTGTTTAGCCACCTTCGTAGAATCACCGATAATTCCTAAGCTAGTTTCTTTGAAATCAGACATACGATACCTACTTTCTTTGAATCTAAACTTTGAGCGTGTCTTTGAGTTATTGAAATTGGAACACAAAGCCCTTCAAATTTCCTAAAAATGGGAAAGTTATTCTTTTTTCATCTTTGATCAATGACTGATGGATAAGACCTAAATTTTATTTGTCTGTTATATACTGTGGACTATAATAAATATTACTATGTTAGAAGGATATCTATTGCATTTCTGAATTTTATTTGTAAAATGATGTTGATTTAAAGTTTGTACCCTTCGAGTCCCCAAAAAGTAACGTGAACTTTATGGGCCAGGATGTCACTTTTTCTGAGCTACACATTTATCTCAGTCATGTAAATGATTTTTCAGGGCAGTACAGGACTAAATAAATTACTTTTTTTTGAACTCCCCCTCCATGTCAGAAGTATGTATCGGATATTGTTCCCGAAATAAGAGATAATCTTGCAATCAAACTTGTAAATAAAGGAAAATTACAGGCAACTTCTGCAAAGTTGCTGGAGATTGCTCCATCGGCAGTTTCCCAGTATATCTTGAGAAAAAGATGTGACAAGATCGAATATAAGAGCGAGACGAAGGAATTGATCGAAAAACTTGCTCTAATTGATCGACAATAAAATAGACGACTTTTAGCGAGGATATTTAAAATTCACATAAAAGCAAGAAAGATTAGAAGTGACTACAATAGCAGTTTTGGGCCAGAAGGGCTCGATAATACATTAGAGAACTTGAAAAATAAAGGCTCATTCCAGTCTAATAACCCCACATATTTCTTAAAAGCAGAAATTTCCACGAGAACAGTTGCTAAATAACGACTTTATATTTTTAGCTACTTTAGATGTAAATGAAACTGATGAATGTGAATCATTGTATACATAAAATAAAGCACGATATAGTTTTTTTTGTATCATAATACTGTATACACTTTCTTTTAGCCACATAAATAATCAACTTTTTGAAAAACGTAAGATTTGGAATTTATGAACGGTGTTGTTTTGAATTTGATGCAGTTTATACTGATGGTGATCATATTCATCTTTTCGTTGGTGCTTAACAAAAATTTTATCCTTCAAAAATTATGCAGAACATAAAAAGCATTGGAGCGAGGCAGATTTTTGCAGAACACCCCTAGATTAAAAAGTAGCTTCGTTGTGGCGAACTATAGCGAGGTGGGGGATACATTGGAAAACTTGAAGATGAAACAACTTCCGATGTTATCAAAATTTATGTTGAAAATAAGGGAAGCAAGGAAAAACAAGCATATAACCGAATAAGGATACTTGATTTTGAATAATTCATATATTATACATTACTGTGCAAGAACATACCCAGTTACTTGAAGCGGGGCGCTCAACAGCAAAGTTGATATATTTCAAAACTTACCTTCTCCCATGAACAGCAGTAGTACTAGAGCAAACATTAAAGAAGGAATGAATGTTGGGATTGTCTTAAAAAAAGACCAGAGGAGTGGTAAAATAACTCAAGGCATTGTGAAGCGAATTTTGACCAATTCTTCAAATCATCAGCATGGAATAAAAGTCCAATTAACAAATGGTCAGATTGGAAGGGTTAAAGAAATCTATTCACAAATTACAGAATAGGTCATTTTTTAAGATTGCTTGATACTAACTGCTGACCAGATGACCAGCTCTGAGTACTAATAATCTTATGCTTGAGCCTGCATCTATAAATCAAATCTTTTATTTGATGCGATTATATTTTTTTGTGCATCCTTGATTAAGTAAGACTCTAAAATTGAGTACCTCAAACATTTAATATTCTTTACATATAGAGTGTTTATCAGTAGTTCAGAGAATACCCGAAAAGCTGGAAAATGATTAAATTTTTCGTTATACTTCTAGATATTTGAGCACTAGTTAACGAGTTTAGTGAGCGAAAACTCAAAGGAATCTTCGCTTTTCCCTAATATAAGCCATGGTTGATTAAAGTTTCACCATTCTTTAACTTGTCCATGCATTTGAAAGAGATTCAGCTTGCTTCAAAAGTGAATATTTATATAGCTTAGAGCCTATCCGAAAAGTCATTAATAGCATGTTGGGAAGTATTCAGACAGAGAGCGCGAAATAAAAATAAACTCTGCGAGCTTATTAGATGACCAGTATGAAGCTTAAATCATAGAGTTGATTTATTAATTAATTTATTACAAATTATGCTTTAAACTAATTATAAGAACTCATTTTTATAATTTATTTTCATCCCTAAAAGTATTTTCAAAATATCAAAGATGAGATTTTTAGATGCCAAGATTAGTATTCTTGAGTCAGAAAAATTATAGAGGATTTTGATTTACCTCTGATTTTTTTCTTCGCAAAAATCATTTTTAAATCTTTCCCACGAATTTCTGTATTTGACCCGATCAGAGTTTTCATAAGTAGAAATTATTGTCAAGAGATTTAAAACCTTTAATGTTCAAATTCATAGGAGTTTATCGAAATTCTCAATATTCTTTTCAGCAAAAACACGATTAACTAAAAATGTTACGAAAAAAAATAAGTTTCCTGTCGAAAGTTGGATGTAGTATTATAGTAGATTCTATGTATATTGTGAGGCTTTATATGAGTGAGTATATCGTTTTAGGCGTCCTGTTGTTACTTGTGCTAGTCTTTGTGTATTATTTCAACAGACTTAATGTGCTTTCCAACACAATAGATAATTCCTGGGCTCAGATTGATGTTCAGCTGAAAAAAAGGGCTGACCTTGTGCCAAACCTTGTTGAGACTGTGAAGGGTTATGCAGCGCATGAAAAATCAATTTTTGAGGATGTGTCTGATGCAAGAGCAAGGATGATAGGAGCAAAGACAATTGAAGAAAAGGATCAAGCTGGAAATATGCTTGCTGGGACTCTTAAGTCGCTTTTTGCAATAGCTGAGAATTATCCAGAACTTAAGGCAAATCAGAATTTCCTTATGCTTCAGGAAGAACTTACTGGAATTGAGAATAAAGTTGCTTATTCAAGGCAACACTATAATGACAGTGTGCTTGTATTCAACAATCTTGTGACTACTTTACCGGGCTCAATTTTCGCCGGAATACTTGGTAAGAAGATAAGGACTTATCTTGAGATTGCGACCGCTGAAAGAGAGCCTGTCAAGGTTCAGTTTTAAGATAACGTGTTTTTTCTATTTATTTTAAGGTGATATCTTTTGAGAACTATGGAAGAGCAAATAGCAGCGAATAAAAGAGATTCGATCATCCTTGTAGGGATTGTAAGCGCTGCCCTTGTTATTTTATTTTATCTGTTTGCGCAGGTTTATGACCCTTCGCTTGTTTTTCTCTTTATCATCATCGCTGTGATTCTTTCTACGCTTGGTACAATTGCTTCTTACTGGTATTCAGATAAGATTGTACTTTCGATTACAAAGACTCGTGAGCCCACGCCACTTGAAAATGCGCATCTCTCGAATGTGGTTGAGGGACTCGCTATTGCAGCAGGAATCCCTGCACCACGTTTTGTGATTATTAATGACGAAGTTAACCTAAATGCTTTTGCTACTGGGAGGGATCCTGAGCATGCTGTTCTTGCTGTAACATCTGCACTTCTTAAGACCATGAACAGAGAGGAGCTTGAGGGCGTAGTTGCACATGAGATGTCGCATATCAAGAATTATGATATCAGATTCGCTTCTATGGTTGCAGTACTTGTAGGTATTGTTGTGATTGCTTCACAGATTTTCCTTAGAAGCATGTGGTTCTCTGGCGGAGGCAACAGAGACAGAAGAGATGGAAATGTCATATATTTAGTGATTGGTATTATACTTGCTATACTTGCGCCGATTTTCACACAATTGATTCAGCTTGCAGTTTCACGACAGAGAGAGTATCTTGCTGATTCAAGTGGAGCGTACCTTACGCGTAATCCTATGGGACTTGCTTCTGCACTTGAGAAGATTAAGGATAATAATGTCAATACAAAGGTGAATGGGGCTGTTTCGCATCTTTATTTTACTAACCCATTACTTTTTAAGAATGCAAATTCTCTATTTGCCACACATCCACCCATTGATGAGAGAATTAAGAGACTAAAAGAGATGTAAGCTTTATGAGTTTTGAATTTAGTACGAGTATTTGGGAAATAAACTCAAAAAGAACAATGTGTTTCATATATATATATTTCTGCAAAAACGCTGTCAATAAAGTATTGCGAAAAAACAAGTTATCTGCTGAAAGTAGACTATATGATGTTGTAGATCCAAGTACTTAAGTACTAACGATTAAAGACACTTCCATGCTAATGTCGTTTGTGAGATAGAGAAGAAATTAGAAGTCACCTAATTTAAGAATCACAACACCAACTTTGCCAAATACTGTATAATTATCAGCATAATCACTAAGGATAGTCCTTTAAAGATTTATCTAAATTCTCTAAATTAATCCACTTTTCAGTTTAATATGAACTAAAATAAATATCTATACTGTTTACAGCTTTTGTTTATTTTTACTTGAAAATATAATAGTATGTATCGAGTAAAATAATATATATGTATTATTTTGTGACTTTGCAAGACTGCAAGTAACATCTACCTATTCAATATATCTCTGAGTTCTGAATTTCTGTTTGACCGCATGTACTGATTACAGTCTGGTTACGGTTTCTGATAACAAAACTATAGGATTGATTTCATTATTATCTCCGGGTGAGGAAATATATCTAACTATTTACTCAGGCACGTGAATTCAGATGTCGGTATCCAATCTTATGCTTTAAATATAACCAAAGGATAGGACACTGATCGGCCCAAAGTAAGTTTCTCATTCGATGGACATGGGGAAAAGTATGCTAGCCCCCACAAACTCAAATATATTATAGGTGTATATACTTCCCGGTTAACAAGTTCATATCCACTAGTTCGTGTAATGGTTCCATATCCAGTCACATGTTGAGTAGTAATGGTCAGGTAGTAGTAGTGAATACTTGCATCTATTGATTAATAAATTCGGAGAAATCTATTTTCAAACCCGAAGGCACTTTCATTATGCAAGCTATTTGCTGTAACTTTGCCGCTTCAGCTAGCTATGGTCATATATGTATCAGTTTAGCTATTCATCTCCAAGAAACTTCATAATCATCTATATATCAGCCTGATCAACACCAATTTCTCTATTAATGACCATTCCTTTCGCAGCTTTTATCTCTCCAGTTTCTTTATTAACAGCCACTCCTTTCGCAGTTTTTATTCCTCCATTTGCATTACCTATGGCCATTCCTTTCGTAGCTATCATTTGTCCATTTTCAGTATCTACTACTTCTCCTTTCGCAGCTATCGTCTATCCATTTTCAGTATCCATTGCCACTCCTTTTGCAGCTTTTACCACAACAGGTTCTGGCTTACTGCTACAGCTGTTACTGATACTACAAAAAGCTACCAGCAAACTAGCCGTACTTTTTTATTCTACTGGATGATTGTTTCAACATTCGTGTCACTCCATTTTATTAATTTAGATACAATTTTAATCGGTTAGGACTTATGCAGTTAAATTGAAAAAATATACTATTGACAAAATTGTGATTGGCCTTCCAAATAGTGTTTATCTTTCACTCATTTATCGACATTAAGTCATTAGTATGTGATTTTTAATATAACTATATAAATTCAGAATTAATATTAATGATTGGATATATACATATATATTAATTAGTATATATTATTAGATATTTAAATTTTTAGAGTGTTACTTCTATTTTACACATCCTAAGTTTTACAGAAATTATACAATATGGAAAGAAAATATCATATTTAAGAAGCAGAGTGGTTTTGGTATCACCTAACTAGAAACCAGTATTAAGACTAGTAGTCTCAATACTCATTGATATAAATGAAGACTGAATAAAAGGAAACAAGTAGGTTAATTAATTCCAAATGTTCCATGATACCCATTTTGCTCTATGAGTCCCATAAGCTCCAGAAGTCGTAGATCAGTAACCTTTTCTTATTTCGAATGGAACTTAGGAAATTCAGAGATTTAAATACAAAGAACTATCTAACCTATATTAGATGATGCTTTTTTCTTTTTCTGTTAGTATGAACCTAATAGTAAATTCCGTCCCATTACCCCTTTTCAGCTTAAGTTCTCCATCTAATTGATCTACTAGGATGGTTACCAACTGCATACCAAGACTGTTGGGATTTTCTAAATCGATACTTTTAGGTATACCTATCCCATCATCTGAAACTTTCAACATGAAACTATTACTCTTAAAGCCTTTATATTTGCTTTCTTCTCTGCTATTTATGAATTCTCCGTCTTCTCCCCTACATAGTTTGATATAAATTTTCCCTTCCCCCCTCCCTGAAAATGCATGTTTAAGAGAGTTTGAAACCAGTTCATTGACAATTATTCCAAAAGGAACAGCATCATCAATATTTAAGAGTGCATTTTCTTCCAGATCCATGTGCAGATGAATGTTTTTGTCATTTAGTCTGTAAGTCTGGAAAAGTTTTTCAACCAATTCTCGAATGTATGTCGAAAAATCCAGCGTCTCTAATTTTTTGCCTTTATATAGTTCCTCGTGGATCAGAGCCATAGATATAACTCTATCTCTGCTTTCTCTGAAAGCTTCCAAAACTTCCGAATCTTTAATATACTCTCGATTTTTAAACTTCTCAGCCTGAAGATCTAGTAGGGAAGAAATCACTTGCAAATTATTTTTGATTCTGTGATGGAGTTCTTGCTTTCTAGTTATTTCAGCTTTTAATACAGATTTTTCGGCATCAATTTTCTGAGTAATATCTCTAGAAATAGCTGAGATAGCCACAAGCTCTCTAGATGCATCAAAAACCGGAGAAAGAACTATTGAAACATATATTAACTTATTACCTTTTCTTAACCTTGAAGTTATGTAGTGCTGGATTTTTTCTCCCAGCTTAACCTTTTCAACTAACTTTTTTGTTTCACCTTTGAGATCAGCTGGTGCGAGTATCGCTACGCCTTTTCCTAAAATTTCTTCAGATGAATAACCATAAATCCGCTCTGCACCCTTATTCCAGCTAGTAATAATACCATCAAGGGATAAAGTAATGATGGCATCATTTGACGATTCCACAATATTCGCTAATCTCTGAATTTTCTCTTCAGCTTTTTTACGTTCAGTAATATCCTGAACTATTCCCTTTATTCCAATGGGGATCTTTTTTTCATCAAAAATAGATTCGGCTTGTATATGGACTGTGCGTTCTTCCCCATTATCTAAGATAATCCTATGATCAATGCTATAAGGTTCCCCATTTATAGCTTCCTTAAAGGCATTATCCACATAGTCTCGATCTTTGGGATGCACATAACTTAAATATTCAATGTAAGATGGATCTAATTCTCGCGAACCACGTCTAAAAATACGACGCAATTCATCAGACCAATGTGCTTTATCAGTTACAATATCCCACTCCCAACTCCCAATATGAGACATTTTTTGGGCTTCAGCACGCCTACTTTCACTTTCCTTTAACTAGTTATAAGCTTTCTCGAGCTGGTTTGTTTGCATTTCAACTAGTTTTTCTAAATTATCACGTGCTGTTTTTAAAATTTCCTCTGTTTCTTTGCGCTCGGTGATGTCTATGAATGCAGCAACAGAACCGCGCGGGTTACCCTGCTCGTCCACGCAAGGATCTAGCATTACCCAACAAATGTCGCAGCTCACCATGAGGATAGACCATGTCGAACTCGTAGTCATGTACCTCTGTGCCTGTAGCCGCCATCCTCAAGGGCATCTGCACAGACTGGTTATCCGCTATATTCTTGGAAAAGCTAACCTCCTCAGTCCCTCCCCCTTCCGGTGCAGATTTAAATTCGTGGACATCATTCGAAATATGAAACAATTCATAGGAAAGCTTGTTCCCAGTTATATAAAGCGCCTTGGGATCGTGCGCTATCAATACTGCGGCGGGCACTGCATCCAATACTGCTGTTAATTCCCCCAAGCGAGCGCATTCCCTTTTTTCGCTCTCTTTCAGCGCACTCACCAAGAGATCTCGTTCCACAAGCAACTGAGCCAGCTTGAAATTGCTATAGCTTAGTTGTGAGAGTGTATTGGCAAATGCCATGAGGAAGGACATACCCGTTTCCACAATTTTTCTACTCAACCGGAGAACTTTATTAAGCGCTGCCATGTATTCTACTTCATTGAAGCCGTATTTTCTAGCTTGGGATCTAAAAAATTCATAGTCCAGAGGCTCATCATCAAAAAAAAACTGTCCTGAGAAGATATAGCCGACATGCTGGTCATCCGACATGATAGGAGTTACTATATCCCACATATCGTTCTTACACTTGTACATCTTAAGTTCTCTAGGGGTAGCGACCGAGACTAGTTTTGTATCACTTTCTACGCAGTACTTGAAAGCTTGTGGATGAACCCTATGGAATTTAGTGCAGATATCCCTGCCATCCAGCGCTTACCAGAACATTGCCTTTGAGGTCGTTTATGCCTATAGGCATGTTAGCAAGCTTATAGAAATCATTCATGAGAGACTGAATAACCTGGATATCAATTATATCAGCAAGCACCAGATTTTCTATCTTCCTAGCAGGTGAGAGAATATTTCCCAATTTCATCTTGATTTGTTTCTCATTCCGGCGAAGCTCCATTTCAACTCTTCTGCGCTCGTTGATATTACGGGCGACATGAATACAACCTGTGAGTTTTCCCTCAGAATCATAAAGTGGAGAGGCACTTACTATAAAATAACCACCGAGAAAATCCTCACAAATCTCCACAGTGTGTTCAAGGCAATCATTAAGCAACTGCCTGTGCGGACAAAAAAAGGGAGGCTCATCCGTTCCATGTACAATCCTATAGCAAGTCAATCCAATGCACTGTTCTGGTGTCATCCCCAAACTTGCTGCCATGGCATTGTTTGCACGAACAATTCGAAATTCAGTATCTAATATGGCTATCAGATCTGGCACAGCATCAAAGGTATATTTCCAATCCTTTGTGGCGTGAATAACTGCTTCCTCAGCTTTTTGTCTCCCGAAATTAATTATCTTCTCCCATTTTCCTTCCTTTTTGCTCAAAGAAAATTGATGGTTGGAGACCACTTCAACAATATCGATTGTGCTATACTTGTCGACAAGGTATGAGCCCAAAGCTATCATTCTGTATTTACCGATAATATCATCCAATTTTCCAATATAATCAACAAAATAACCCCAATCCCTTTTTTCCACCCAAGAAACATTCCCACTTAACCTCAGCCCGCTGTAGCCATTTTCAAGAGCATTATTGAGTTTTTCGATCCAGTAATTTATGATCCTTTCCGAATCGTAAATGTGCCTAGCTACGTGCAAGCAAGTGTAAGAGATAATTTCTATTTGCCCTTTAGCCAAATAAGAATCAAAATCAGATACAGCTCCTCTTAAAATTTCTTTTGCTTCCTCAGCTTCAAGAGGTTGTGCAGTGATCCAGAGGCATAACTCATTGTTTTCCAATCCTGTTTTGAAATAAGGAACCAGAATCTCCGTCAAATCTTCTTTTGAATCATAAAATTGGCAGATATGCGTTCCCCAAGGCACATCTCCAATAGTATCAATACCAGATCTTCTCAGGCTTTTGTTCATCAACTCGTATCCAAGTTTGAGGGATAGAACACAAAAACTTAGTTCATTTGGTGTGTTTGAGTCAGATTTGTTAGAAATTCTTTTGTCACATTGGGAATGCTATCCTACTATTGTTATATACCACAATAAGTAGATATAATAAATAACTAATATTAAATTTAAAATTTATAAATAATATCCATTTGTAATTAATGAAGTAATCTGTTAATGTTAAAGTGATTATAATCTCAATTCATCTCGATTCCTATTTGTAGGCTAAATTCTCTTCTCCCAATGTTGCCATTATGGAAGGAATTATTCTATCATCAAAGTATAATATTTAAAAATTTATTTATACTATTTATCGTAAAATTTGGAATTTAATAAGCAGGGAATCTTTTGCAACTAAATATATGCCTAAAATCACAAAATTATCATGACGTTTTGATGAATAGTAAGGCGACAATCTAATCAAATATACCCGTAGTTACAAAAATTAACTTGTTCCCATCTGTACAAAAAAAGAATAATTAGTATTTCATCATGTGTTATAAAAATGTTGACATATATTGATTTATTAGTTGTGTAAAAAAATCGACTAATAGATTAAAAATGATCTTTCTATCCTTTTTGTTTTATTAAAGTCGTTCGCTTACCCAATCATTAACAAGATATAGGATATTGGCCATATAACCGATGGCATCCCAGTAAAAGCAAAAAAAGTATTAAAATGAGACTATTTAGTATTAAAATTGCAAACATTATGCAAGTGAAGTAAAAAATCAAGCCAAATAGATATTGTGGTCAAATTCACAATTTAGGCAGTTGAAGATTTAAAGCTATAGATCTTCAGTTTAACTGCATAAGTCCTATAGTTAACTCAAAAATAGCTTCTATCAGGCTTCGAGTACATCCAAATTATGACTTGTCAGCTTTTTTATCTTACATCTTCTCTTAGCAGGTCGAGAACTTCCTCATCCGTGACATCATACCATTTCTCATAAGACTCCGCGACAGCCCTGAAGTATCGAGGAATTTCAAGCACTACGAGTTCATCGACTTTATTACCGATCTCTTCAGCCACCTCTCTCCCAGCTACAGGTACTGCGACCACAATTTTTCTAGTTCCCCTCTTTTTACAGAGTTCAATGGCTGCTCTCATTGTAGAACCCATTGCAATGCCGTCATCGATAAGTATCACGGTTCTTCCTTTCATATCAGGCAAGGAATTTCCTCCTCTAAGAGTCTTTATACGCCTATCGATCTCTGCAATTTGCTGCTGTTTAATTTTCTCAATATTTACTCCTGATAGCCAGTAATATGCATTTTCAAAGATGAAAGTGCTTCCGTCCTCTGCTATTGCCCCAAAACCAGCTTCAGGGTTATCCGGAAAAGGCATTTTCCTTGCAATGATGAGGGAAAAATCTACTTTAAGATTCCTTGCAACCTGTAATCCTACTTCCACGCCCCCACGCGGAATAGCAAGAATGAGAGGGTTTTCTGCCTTGTACTTTTCAAGAGACTTGGCAAGTTTTTCTCCTGCATCTTTACGGTTTTTGAACATATTCCACCTGATATTCAATAATTGCTCCATTTTTAT
This sequence comes from uncultured Methanosarcinaceae archaeon, assembly GCA_963733675.1. Classification (GTDB taxonomy): domain Archaea; phylum Halobacteriota; class Methanosarcinia; order Methanosarcinales; family Methanosarcinaceae; genus Methanosarcina. The sequence goes on from CAVTET010000004.1 coordinate 129,919, forward strand.
AAATGCAAACGTCAATTAAGTAATCCTGAAGAGCTCCTATAAACCTCGATGAAGGCTCTAAATGAAGAGCTATTTTAGGTAAACATACTTCCAGGATATTCATTTCAACATCTTCGGGTTTGAAAACAAATTTATCCGAATATATCGATCAATACATACCAGCATTTACCTGGCAGAGCATACCTTATATTTCTAAAAACAACTCTTGTTTCTTAATTACATTATTTGAACCTCCTACTTGTAAACATCTTCCGTACTCAAGAGTAAAGAAGTAGAAAAGTCACTAGTGTCTCTTTAATCATTAATTGTCGAGTAAATGATTTTTGACTAAAAAAACAAGGTTTTATACTAAATGCCATAATGTCAAACTAAGGATATTGAGGACTACAGAGGATAAACGAAAACTTAATTTTAGTCCCGTAAATTAAGGAAATATGCCAAAGCAGACTCGAAGATTTCTAAGAAAACGAGAGTACTGCTCGAAACGTACTTCATCTTTAGGATGAGACAGCAGCGTTAAATTAAGTTCTTTATTCCAACCAGCTCGTGACCTCATATACCGAAGAAAGAGTAGAGAAGGTGAAAGTTCTTCGGCTGAATAACCAACTGCGCATCCATTCAGTGCCCATTCACCCGGATTAATTCCTAGCATTGCACAGAATGATGAATTGTCAGCCAGTTGAGCTGTCGCAGAAACCAACTGGAATCCGAGATCAAGAGCTGTAGCCTTTAACCACATATTTTCCAAACAGTGTGCAAGTGATTGCTGTTCTACTCTAAGAAAACCCTTTTTCTCAGCTATTATGATGAAGTAGGGAGCTGTGCCAACACCTGGAACTTTCCCAATTTTCTTTATATTATCCAGCCGGTTTGTAAAACCAATTGCTTGTTCACGGAGATGCGGGTCATTCTCCATAGCAAGTTCAAGTTTGGAAAGCATTGTTGAAACCTCTTCAAAGATAAGGGCCGCGGCAGTTGTCATACTTTTTGAACCCATTTTTAGGATGAAAAATCTTCGAAAATAATCCTTAGTGCTACTCGCAGCTGCAAATGGAGCATGAAGACCAGCGTCAATAATGCTCAATATATCTTTTTTTGAAGGGAATTCTTGCCAGAATCGCCTATGAGACCTTCTCTCAATTATTATTTGATCAAATATAATATTTTTTTGATTAGGTGTTTCCTTACTCATGTCTAGATCACATCCTCAGTTGCACAAAACCTAAATTTTTTTACGCACAGAGATATCATTATTATCTCAATTACAATTGAAAGGAGTTCTCTAGAGACTAAGCTCTCACAATATTTGAGACTTTTATAATTGCTCTTTGCTCTTTTGAGTGAGTCGAAAATAATTGCTTAGTCCTAAAGGTACAAAACTAAACAAGAAAAAGCAATCTTAAACTTTATTTTCGAAGCAGAGGTTTTCAAATATTACAGCTATTACATCCACAATAGAAAGTACTCTATTACCCATTTTAAATAGTGAAGAACTATTAAGACTTAAACTGCTGAATCGATAAATCAAGTGCATTAAATTTTCATCACTTGAAACTAATGAAGTTACTCCATTTTTGGACAGGTTCTTTTTCTACATCTTTGGGAACCCTTAGATTTGTAGTTAAGATGAGTTATAGGCCCATAGTTAAGATGAGTTATAGAGCAACGAAAATGCTAATTTATCCATTTTTTAAAATAACCTCCTGCATAAATTAATACCAATATAAAGGCTGAGATTGTATTTTGACCTCTTGCTTATACATGCCTTTGATTCCTCTGAGAGATCTTCTCTACATATATTTTTTCATTAACAAAAAATATCATAAAAACTAAATACATCGATTCAGACAAAAATAAAAGCTGATCGAATATAATATTAAATTTTTCAAAACTTTTTCTAATAAGGAGTTCTTTACTACTCAATCGGAATATTTCTTGCGCACATAAAACTTTCTTTATAGGGAACCCGAATTGTGAGCATTCCCTTATTATTCACAGCAATAGCCTTTTCGGGATCTACTGGTCCATCAAGGAAAAAAGCTCCCAGATATTCCACGGTTTTACTGAAAGCCTTCAGATAAAAACTGTTTTCATGCATTACAAGGGTTATATTTTCATTCCTTACATCGGGAAGTTCAACTTCTAGGGTCAAATTTTCGCGTTTATCATCATAATACATCGCTAGTATCGGAATTTTTAATATCCTAGGCACAGAATTATTCATGCAATCTCCCCTCCGAAATCTTGAAGTGCAGTTCATAACTTTATTCGCTTTTTACACCATCACTTTTTTAATTTGATGTCAATAAAGTACTGCAACTTTAAAACACCATTTGAGTCATTAGCAGCTGCTATTTCCTGGCTTACCAGACAGCAGAACGAATAGATTTCTCATTTTCAACTTCTTGTTTAGCAGTTTTTACATAAATGCCATTTTCAATAATCTATTTGTTTGATGTTATTTCCAACATGTACTTAGTGACTTGTATCAGTTTTTTTTGTTTCCACCCCAGTGAAATTGGAGTATAACTATTTCAATAAATGGAAACATAATTATTTGTTGCACTATAAATATACATAATCACGAAAAAATCAACTATATAATAATAAGGTTTCTATTATAAATAAGAATGATTTCACAAAAAAATTAATTGCATTATACTTTTCTTAAAACTTATACAGTTGCAAGTTCTATAAATATCATGGATTTTTTTCCGGGCTTTTTAGGAAGTTTAATTATATTACTGTATTCATCAGGGCATATTCATAAAAAATAGATAAATGTTTTACCGAATTCACATAAGTGAATATAATTACTGACTTTTAAAAATGAATATTTTTACAGAATTTTAAAAAGCAATTACGTAAAAAGTTAAAAATATCTAAGTAATTTTTATTTCAAACCTATATTTTTGATAACTCAAATATTCCATATGTTATAGAAATATACATGTATCCCCCTATTTATCGCCTAATATATGTAAAAAATTGCAATAAACATATCGTAAAATTAAATAAATATTCTTGTTATCGATTTTTAATCTGAATTAATTCGAGATAATTCTTCTATAACCCTAATTTGCCAGTTTATTTTTATGTTGGAAAAATATTTTCATATCTGATAAAAATGAAGAATTAATCATTATGGTCAATAAATTTTTTACCCATTTTTAGAATTCTATTTGACAGACTATTCTATCTCTCTGGATGATTATTTTCTTAATTTTTGATCAAATTTTTGGTATTGAATTCAACAGATGAATAGCTAACAGATTAAATCTAAATACTGTATAATAAAATATATATCAAAAATGTTAAAATGGGAACAAATATCTACACTTTCATTTTTGTGTGTTTATGGAGCTGAAAAAACAGCAAATTAGAAGAATTTTGATGAAATGTTAGTATTCTGTCAAATGGTTTTTGACGAAAAAAGACGATTTCACACTAAATAGAATTTATACTGTCAAAATAAGGCTATTAAAACCAATTTTTCTAGCAAAATCTCGGTTTTCTAGTGTAATTATATGTACAACAAAAATATATCGTCTTTTGAATGCTAAAAAATTATCTTCCTATTTTCAGAGTTTCCGGAGACGATCTGAGTACATTGGAGACATCTAGGAAATAGCATGGTGACAAAAAAGGAGACATCTTATAATTTATCTCCTTTTTTATCTGGCATGTCTAAAATAAGGAAAAAAACAAGTACTTGAATTACAGCTGCTTTATATGATGAAATTTAAAAAGCTGGCTATGCAAGCCTGGCCATTGCAGTTACAAAAAATTTAGAGCTACTACTTTAGAGAATAAACGGAAATAACCGGAGATAATCGGAGACCAAGAATAAACAATTGGAAATCGAAAATAAGAACCTAAAAAACTAGATTGAAAGTTTAAGTATACTCTTGAACTTAGAGGCTATTCGAAAAGTCCTGCTGATCTTAATGTTATCAATGCGCACGCTAAATGTAGGATAGCAAGGTAATTTTCAATTTTCTTTTCCCATCTTATAAGGAGTCTTCTGAATCTATTCAGCCAAGAATGTGTCCTTTCTACAACCCATCATCTTGCCCTAAAACCAGGTGTCTCTTCTTATGTTTTCTTCTCCACGACTTTTGATATGCGCAGTATAACCATATTCTTCAACCAATTTTCTGATATCGTTGAAATCATAACCCTTATCCATGCATATATTCTGAATTATGTCTTCTGCAGAAGGTCTTTCAAAGAATATGGCGTCTAAAGTCCTTTTTACAAGCTTTTTATCGTGACGATTGGCTCCATCAACGACAACAGAAAGTGGTATGCCTTTACCATCAGTTAAAATACTCCTTTTTGTACCTTTTTTGCCACGATCAGTAGGATTGGCTCCTGTTCCAGCTCCACTAATGGTGCTTTTGTCATAGCACCATCAATTGATTATCATTCCCATTCTAATCCTTTTTCGAAATCAGACTCAACAAGACCAGCCAGCCACATGCTCTCAAATAAGCCTGATAGTTGCCATTCCTGAAATCGATAATGTACAGTGCTTGGAGCTCCATAAAATCGGGGCAATGCTTTCCATTGGCAAACAGTAAAAAGGAGATAGAAAATGCCACTCATTATTTTCCTATCACCCTTTCTAGGTCTTCAAGACTTCTTTTTTGGCTTAGGTACAGGTAGTAAAGGTTATATTCTTCCCCAATAATCTTTAGAAAGTTTGTAGTCCTGAACAATTTTCCGTTTTCTCATTACCACACATGATCTTAAATTGAAAGTAGATTATTTTTCGAATAGGCTCTTAGACCAGATCCTTTAGAAATTGCTCAGCTCCGCGCTAGATACAAAGAGTTACAGGCATACAATGAACCCTAAAGACTAACTTAATAAGGCAGACCTGTATAAAGAGGACCTCAAAGAAACTCATAAAATTTATATGATACAAGTTCAAACATTCATCAATCAAAAAACAATAGAAACACTTAAAGCTAAAAAACCATGGTGGAAATTTTGGTAAATTAAGCATCTATGTATCTACTTCCAATAGATGAAGATATCAAGAAATAACATGTAGAGATCACGACTATATATTACTGACCCATGTAACAGTTATTAAGAACAACTGCTTTAATGAATTAAAAACCGTTTAAAGGTGTTTTAGCCCAACTTTTTGCACAATAGCGTAACGTTAGTATGATGTTATTGCTCTTGGATCTCTTTTGTCAGATTTGATCAACAATCCCCACTCCATTTATCCATAACATTTTTTTCGATAAGGAATCGTTCACCGATGAATATAAGGAATAATGTTTTCCCGAAGTCGCACAAATTACAATATCCCGAAAAATGATTTAAACAAAAAGATTAGCAGTATCAATAAGGTAATCAAGAAAATTGCCAACCAAACCCCTAAACTTAGCAATAATACGAAGAAAAGTACGACCAAAAACAATATAATCGAAATAATATCCGTTATCAAAAACATTATCAATACCAGCAAATTAGTCCTTCTTGTATATATGGGGTAGATCTTCTAGTAAAAATAAATTGAGTTTTGTGGAGAATATTTAAACAATTAACTACTTTTGCTCTTCTTTAAACCTAGCAACCTTGACAACAACCCCAAAGTGATCTTTTTTATTCTCTGAAACTACATTCATTTTTCGACATTCTCTTCTCCCGTAGTCTTCAAAAAAGCACCGTTCCAGTATCCACATACATCCCAAACAGTCTCCTACATTTGGTACATCATTTAGGGTCTCAAGAAGCTTTAGATCACGTTGAGTCATATTTACATACCCAGTTGTACCATTTAGCATTATTTATTACACAAATGGAGAATATACACTTAAACTATAAAATCCTTGAAAAACAACAGAGCTCTTAGATTGGTACTCAGTAATCGTCATCAGATTTTAAACTTTTGACAATTTCAAGCCTTAAAGACTGTAGACCAGTCTATAGTTCTCATGTTCCTCTATCCAGTGAAATTCATTTAATATATGAAATTTTTTACATATGTAGAACATTTTATAGACTTTACTATCTATTTACACAGTAATTTTCTCATTCAGTGAACATTTATGTACCAATGATATATGTATTTTTTAATAAATATATCGCAATTTAATAATTATAAGAATGAGTCATGCACTTTAACAAAAAATAAACACATTTGAAATTTGTGCCCTGGATAATCAAATGAAAGGACCAATTAGGAATAATTGATGATTAACTTATTTTGAACTCTCTTAAACATATATTTCTAGGTTTATATAAAGGGAAAAAAACATATTCTTGGAACATTTTTGAGAATATTCGTTCATTCATCGTAATAAGGTATTTCGAAAATAGCAGGATACTTTTCTTTTAATCGCATGAGGAATTTTGTGTCTAATTTTGCACTATGAAGTGTTTTCACTTTAGAAAATTGGTTAAGTGATAAATGGCAAGCTCCTTTAAGTTTAGCTTCTTTCAAGTTAACTCCTATAAGGTAAGTCCATTTAAGGTTAGCTCCTTCAAGGCGTGCTCCTTCAAGGTGAGTTCCTTCAAGGTTAGCTCTTTTAAGGTTAGCCCAAAAGGTTAGCCCCCATAAGGTTAGCCCCTTCAAGTTTAGCTTCTATGAGGTCAGCTCTTTGGAGGTTAGCTCCTTGGAGGTTAGCTCCTTGAAGGTCTTTTCTCTCTAGAATATTCATAAACAATTAATTGTTTTAAACTACAATAAAAGTTACTATCTTAGAAAGATATCTTCTGTTCTCAGGATTTAGTTTTTAAAATTGTATCGATTTCCCTTGGGATTGTCAAATTAACTCATACTTGCAGATTTTTTAATTCACTTTCACTGAAATAGATACCATTTTGAAAATTTTTGACTTCTCATTTTTGCTTCTTCTATTTTTGCCTTAAAACTGAAAAAAGACATCGATTTCATTGCAAAATATGCGTTGTGTAACTTAGTATAGAAAGATAGTAGAAATCAACAGAGCAGAAAGAAATTATGTCGAAATTCAATGCATTTTCTTCATTTGATAAAGTGCTGATTTTTATTGTGAAGATTATAATAGCAAAAATATGGGGAAAATAACGAAGATGAAAGATAAACAGGATATTTCAAAGTTCATCTTGAAAAACCTTTTGTATTATCGAAAAGAACATTAAAACTATGAAGAAATCAATTGGTGCAAAAACACTTGCATTTCCGACACCAACTTGGGTTGTGGGAACTTATGACATGAATGGAAAGCCAAATGCAATGACTGTAGCATGGGCCGGAATTTGCTGTTCGACTCCTCCATGTATCAGCATATCTCTACGAAAAGCAACCTATAGCTATGCCGGTATCGTGGAAAACAAGGCATTTACTGTGAATATCCCCTCTGAAAAACATTTAATGGAGGCCGATTACTTTGGCATCGCAAGTGGGAGGGATGAAAATAAATTTGAGTTAGCATGCCTTACCCCCATAAGAAGTGAGCTTGTCCCTGCTCCTTACGTAGGAGAGTTCCCAGTTGTCATTGAATGTAAACTACTTCATACCATTGAAATTGGGCTTCACACCCTATTTGTAGGAGAGATTATGGATATAAAGGCAGAAGAATCCATACTTGACGAAAATGGGAACCCTGACATTGAGAAAATCAGACCTGTTGTATATGGGACCGGGAACAGAAGCTATTATGGCATAGGGTGTAATCTTGGAAAAGCTTTCTCAATAGGGAAAGAATGCTCAATTAAAAAGAACGAAAATATATAATACTACTCAAAATAGCGAAAAGCCATTTACGACTTACACAGCTGAATTGATAAATCAAGTGAATTAAATTTTCAGTTATCTAAAAAAATGAATCTTATTACAATATCTTGTTTAAAGTGTAGATTCAAAATCTCAATTATAGCACATAGTTAAGTTTTGACACAACCTGAAAAGATCATCTTGCTGATTTGGGATCCAAAATAATCTACAATCAAGTATTATTTTTCAATTATATACGAGGTTAGGAATTCCTTATCCACGTAAGGACTGCCGTACTGGAATGTAACACTACAGTACAATTGTTTGGCCAGTTAGATCATTGGGCGACATAATGAAGCTACATCGTAGCCGAGAACTTCTGATCCATTTTTTTGGCATTATCAATATCTTTCAGCAGAGAAGCTCAAATCTAGCCGGTTTAAGGTCCCGAAAATTTAGTCGACGACTTTTCCCTGTTCATTGTTTGTGATAGTTATGTTCTACTTTACAATGTAGCTTTTTTCGCCTTGGATCTGAATTCAGATCAATTTTTTAGTGAATAGTTACTTCACAATTTAAATTATTATTATACTGATGGAGCTTTAAAAGTTATGATAAGTTCTATAAAAAAGAACATCAAAATCAGTTTTAGAAGTTAAAAAATATAATTTTAAAGTAGAAATGTTTAATTTATAGCGCGAAGTATTAACCCATGTGTAATTGTTTAGTTATTTTTCATCATTAATATATAAACAAATATCCGGAGACTGGAAATGAAAAAAGTTAAATACGATCCAGCAAGTCAAAGTCATACAATCCTAACGTTTTTAGGAATCATTGCACTGGCGGTTTTAATGTTAGTGAGTATCGCAAATGCTGCGCAATTTGCAGATCAAATCAACTCTCCGAATCACTCAATAAATTTGTACGATAAAGGAGTTGCTTTAAAAAAATTAGGTAAATTAGACGAAGCTATAAAAGCATATGACGAAGCACTTGAAATTAACTCACAGTATTTTGAAGCTTGGAACGGAAAAGGACTTGCTCTAAGCAAATTAGGTAAGTTAGATGAAGCCATAAAAGCTTATGACAAAGCAATTGAAATTAACCCACAGTATGCAGATGCCTGGTACAATAAAGGAAATACTCTATGTCAATTAAGCAAGTTCGATGAAGGTATAAAAGCATATGACAAAACTATTGAAATTAACCCGCAGTATTCAAATGCTTGGTACAATAAAGGAAATGCTTTAGATGATTTAGGTAAGTATGGTGAAGCCATAATAGCATTTGACAAAGCACTTGAAACTAACCCGAAGTTTTCATATGCTTGGAACAATAAAGGAAAAGCTCTAAGCAACTTAGGCAGGTACGATGAAGCCATAACAGCATACGACAACGCGATTAAAATCAACCCACAGGATTCAAATGCTTGGTTCCAGAAAGGCGCCGCTCTAGGAAAATTAAGCCGGTTCAATGAAGCCATAGCAGCATACGACAAAGCGATTAAGATTAACCCACAGGATTCAAATGCTTGGTTCCAGAAAGGCGCCACTCTAAGAAAATTAGGCAATTTAGATGAAGCCATAAAAGCATATGACAAAGCAATTGAAATTAACCCACAGGATTCAAATGCTTGGATCAATAAGGGCGCTGCTCTAGGGAAATTAGGCAAGTCAGATGAAGCCATAAAAGCGTATGACAAAGCAATTGAACTTAACCAATAGGATTCATAGCATGGGATAGTAAAGGAACTTTATCTATAATAAATTAAATAAATCTGATTTGTAGGTTGAATAGTTATATTAATTCTCATTTATTTTTTATCCTTCGTGAGATAAATGTAGCAACTTTTTGGCTTTAAAATATAACATCCATTTTAATAAAAACTGTGTATTTCCTAAATGCTCAGGTAAAATTATCCTTTCACTTCGGCTGAAAAATCTAAAAATAGATAGATGTTAATACAAACGACAATCTGTCCATAAACTATTCTATCCTAAAAACATGAATCTAAAAATATGTTATTCTTATTATCAGAGAACCGCTCAATATATACAATCACATTAAAAATATTTTTTCCCCCTTGGCTTTTTGCTAACCACCTGGGGGATCAATAGGGGTAGCTCTAAGAGCCATGTCAGATTGAACAAGCAGGTGCTTATAGACCTTGCGATCGTCTATGCTTCCAATTATTCGGTTTTATGACAGTCATTTATTCTATCAATTATATGAGTTCAAAAGAAATCCAAATTAAATTTTTTGTTTATAGAGTTTGGTTTTATTGCTGGCGTTCTTGAGTATGGAAATCAAACACAAATAAGGTTGTTTAGAGTGACATGTTTTAGAAATTTCAGTTAAAATTATTTGATTGGCAACTATCCATTTACTATTACTGATTTTGTAATCGTAGAATTCTCTCTAAAGGGTGCAATCTTCAGGTACTCCACCGAATTAAAGCAATTTAGTAACTGTTCTTCGGTTTCGAACTCGATCAGGACCAGTCTTTCGGGATTCCAGTTTCCAAACATTGGAATAACCTTTCCTCCCCGAACCAGATACCTGCCTCCATGTTTTTTTACGATTTCGGGAACTTTCTCAGCATATTTGTATACAGTTCATTGTCCAAGACTTTGATTTTTATTAGCATATAAACCGGCATTTTTTCCTTCCATCTACTCTCTTTTAAATAGGCACAATATCAACCCCATTATCCCATAGCATATCAATATGTGTACCTTCCGAAATCCAGACACTAAAGCAAGTAAATAAGCACCTTTAGATATGTTTTACATATAGCTTGAATCCATTATTCGTAATATAAATACTAAAGAAAAAAAAGGAGAAGATAGTAAATGATATTATATTTTTGAATATATATAACAAATGGAATCATTTTTTCGTAATATAAATACAGACGAAAAATGGGCGAAGACGACTAAAAATATAATTTTATATATATTTATATTAATATGTACACTTATTAATACTTACAACTAGATGTAAGCACAAAATAACTCTATTTAGACCTATATTTTAATAATTATTTACTTTGTAGATTATAATTTTATTTAGATAGGATTTTCAAATTTAAGTCTCTTTACTTTTCCATATCAAAAACCACATAAAAGGATGCGACCCCACAATTAAATAAAATAAATCCATTAAAATTCTTCAATTGGGTCTAGATGATTATGGCTATGGACGTTGTTTTACCTAGGCTGAATAGTTATTAATACTGTTTTTCTGGATCAAGATGTGAATATGGACAACTCTATTATGCATAGATTTTATACTAAAATCTCTGAATTTCCTAAGTTCCATTCAGAATAAGAAAACATTGAAGATCTGTTGCATATGGAGCTTGGGGAGCTTATAGAATATATGGAGTTTATAGAACATCTGGAACTAATTAGCTAAATCCCAAGCCTAAATAGATAAATCCTGAAAAGTTGTCATCATAATTCAGAGAATCAGATTATGTGGATTCTACACATAGTTTAGATTATCATTATATAGTATATTTGCAAAAAAGACATATTATGTGTCTAAAAACGAGTTGTCAAAGGTCGCTTAAACCGATTTATTAGGCTGTAGGCACCCCCTCTTCATGCAGTTTATAAAAGCTACTTTTAACATATTAAAGCAGAATGATCACTAAAATAAGTCAACATCATTATTCTTTTGCGAGTAAATCATATAACTCACAGTTCTAAATTTTTATAACTGGAATTGTACTAATTAGTTGAATGTCCCAATTTAGGGTTCCGTTGCAAAATCCTTTCTAATGATACAATAGAATAAAAAAGAAAACCAAAGATAGTAATATGCTATCTAATTCCTTTAAATAGAAGCATTATGAAGGAGAAATTATCTTATTAAATGTAAGATGTACTTAAAATACCCATTGAGCTATAGAAATTTAAAGGGAATGATGATAGAAAGAGGAATTCAAGTGATCACAGTACTATAATGAGATGAGTACATCAATATTCCCCTGAAATAAAAAAGAAGATCAGAAGACATTTAAGACCAACAAACTATTCGTGGAGAGTCAATGAAACCTATATCAAAGTAAAAGGTAAATGGAAATATTTTTATCGAGCAGTTGACTCAAATGGCGATACAATTGATTTCATGTTAAGTTCAAAACGAGATAGAAAAGCAGCAAAGAGATTCTTTAAGAAAGCTTTGAGTTCTAATCATAATCAAATTCCAAAGGTAATAACTGTTTATAAGAATCCAGCTTATCCACCTGCTATAGGTAAACTGAAAAAGGATAAAATACTACCTAAAAACATAGGTATTCGACAAATCAAGTATTTGAATAACATTATAGAACAAGATCACAGATCTATAAAGCGAATAGTTCATTCAATGTTAGAATTTCAGTCTTTTCGATCTGCTAATAAAACTTTAAAAGGAATTGAAGCTATGAATATGATCAAAAAAGGACAAGTAATCGATTTAAATTACTCTGTTCTTAATGAAGTCAAATACATTAATCAATTGTTTGGTATAGTTTCATAATGTTAGTACATTTTCCTTTAATATTTTGATTTTTATTCATTACTTATAGATTTACATATTTTTTTGAATTTTTTACAACAGAACCGTCCTTTGTACGTTCGATGTTTCCTGGATGTATAAACTGTATATATTCCATCATAATCTTAGGTTCTTTTAGTTTTATTCCAGATATCTGGTTCAAATAAATTGTTTTGTCTACTCTGTGGAACCCAAAATGTAATTTCCCGTCGAATCCCTGTCTTTTGATGATAACTATCCTGGTAAATTTCGAGCTGATCATTGTGACCATTAGTACTCTTTAGCTCCATCAGCATATTTGTAGTTACGCCTATAAGTTGTTGTACACGTGCAGCTTGTTCTACCCCTATAGGCTGTTATGACTTTTTCGGTAATTTTAGGGAATAATCTCATCCCGATATTTTTCAATTCCAAGCCTGTCAAAAAGTTCTCCTAATCTTTCTCCATCAAGGCTTTCTTTTCTGTAATAATCAATAGTTTTTTCCAGAATTGAAAATAGCTGCTCCTCACTAATAAGTTCAATAATTTTTATTCCGTGCCTTGGTTTACGTCCCATACTGCCTCCAACAAAAATCGTATATCCGGTTTTTTCCGCTCTTAATACATCTTTCCTGCAAGCTACAATACAGGCTCCGCAAAGAACGCACTTTTATCTGTCTATCCTGACTTTCTCTTCCGTGATTGTTATTGCTTCCATTTTACAAGCTTTTTCACAGCTCCCACAGCCAACACAATTCTCTTCAAGAATTTTGGGTTTCGTAGCACCCATAATTCCAAAATCATTATCTTGAGGTTTTACACATACAGAAAGGCAGCCTGTGATTGCAATCTTGAGTTTCTTAGGGACGGGTTCTCCGAAATATTTCTCGTCGATCTTGTAAGCCAGTCTCTGGCAGTCAATTAACCCATATTTACAGACACTGTTTCCATGACAAGCAACAATTGCCCTTACTTTTTTCCCAGAAGAACCTCCGAAAATCCCCTGCATTTCAAGTTCATAACTCGCTTTTTCAGCATCTCCAAGTTTGACAAAAGGAATTTCAATCTGCTGTCTTGAAGTTAAATGGACGTAACCAGAACCATATTTCTCTGCAGCATCCGTAATTGCCCTTAGTTTTTTGGCGTCCACCCTTCCACCCACAACTTTAAGCCGCATTGGAAACATATTTTCCTGTCTCTGCGGCAGAAAACCTTTGTTTTTGAGTGAAGATTCATCAATTCTTTTCTCGGCCATATGAGATCAATTAACTGCAAAAGCATTAATAATTAATTCCTATAATAAAAAAGCAGACTCAATTATACCTTTAAGAAAGAGAAAAAGGAAGAAAATTTGGGGAAAATATAGACAACAATTGAACTTGGTATTTGACAACATTAAATATAATCAAAGGAATATAGCAGAAACCATATTTTCGGTAGTCAAAAGGAAATTAGGAGAAACAATTAGGGCAAAGAAGTTCAGAAACCAAGTAAAGGAAATTAAAATTAAACTAATAGCATACAACATAAACAAAAAAATTGTAGAAATAATCTGTATCAAATTAAGGATTTCTACAAAGCCGAGTAAGGTTTCTCTATAATCTTGGATTTGTGAGTTTTGGGTTATAGGTATCCTTATTACAATGTATCTAAAAATATTTAAATTTTAATTGACTCTGTATCACTTTACTTCATCACAAAACGGAGTCCATAGTCAATATTTTTATTTACAAAACTTCTGATTTTAAATTGTTATTTATACACAGTTTTTTTGTGATTAAACCTATGTATAATCTACCTTTTTTGCAAAATCATACAGGAAAATCTCAAATTATGGAGAGATTTTACACAGCTTTTATTAAAATGTATTTTTTGAAACCAACATTTCGCTATATCCCTACTCTCCGTGTTTCCTACTAAACTATTTAGAGTAGAATTCATCAGTTTCATACATTCTAAACCCAACAATGAATATTAACCAAATAATTGAAAACGAACGATGCTTCAAATGGTTCCGTTGCAAAAAATCTGGCTATTTTACAAAACGAGTGAAAAAAATCACAATTAGGATATTTATATGCCATAGACAGATCAATAATGATACAAAAAGCAATAGTTATAGCCCAAAAAGGCCATAAAATTATTTTTGCAACAGAACCGAAAATTCTCTCTAATACTTGACTGTCTCTTATCTTCGCTGAAATTAGACTTAAAGAATAAATTAGTCATAAAAATGTTTTTAAAAAATGGTTTCCCATATTTATAAGAGGGAAATCGATGCCATATAACAGCAATTCTGAATTACCCGAGACTGTTAAGGAAAACCTACCCTAAAAAGGACAAGACATTTACCGGGAAGCTTTCAATAATGCATGGGAACAATATAAAGAACCATCCAAAAAGAGAAAGAATGAATCGAGGGAAGAAGTTTCACACAAGGTTGCATGGAGTGCAGTTAAGAAAATCTACGAAAAAAGCTCTAAAGGAAACTGGATAAAAAAGAAGGAATAAAATTTAATTTTGGACTTTAAAGCATGTAATTTATGTGAGTATCAAGGGATAATGCTTGGTGGCATTTCAAAATTGGTTCTGTTGCAAAAATAATTTTAGGGCCTTTTTAGGCTATAACTATTGCTTTTTGTATCATTATTGATCTGTCTATGGCATATAAATATCCTAATTGTGATTTTTTTCACTCGTTTTGTAAAATAGCCAGATTTTTTGCAATGGAACAGTAGATAATACATATTTTTTATTAAAATATATGTGCTATTAAAAGCCAAAAAGTTGTTATATTTATCTCGCAAAGGATAACAATAAATGAAAATTGGTAACTAATTAACTTATAAATCGGATTTAGTTAGTCGAGTCAGATTAACTGCCTTATAGTACCGAGCTATTGAATCCTGCGAGTATTTCAATTGCTTTGTCATATGCTGTTATTGCTTCATCATACTCCAAGCTTCTGATTCCGACGGGTTAATTTCAATTGCTTTAGCATATGCTTTCATTGCTTCATCGGAATCACCTAATTTACTTAAAATAATTGCTTTATTGTACCAAACTGCGGAATTTTGTGGATTAATTTCACTTGCTTTGTCATATGTTAGTATTGCTTCATCATACTTGTTTAAATAATCAAGAATAACTCCTTTATTGTACCAAGCTTTTGAATTCTGCGGGTTAATTTCAATTACTTTATCATACGCTTTTATTGCTTCATCGGATTTATTTAATCTATTTAGAGTAACTGCTTTATTGTACCAAGCTTCTGAATCCTGCGGGTTAATTTCAATTGCTTTGTCATATACTGTTATTGCTTTACCGGGTTGATTTAATTGGCCTAGAACATCTCCTTTGTTGTTCCAAGCAACTGCATTTTTCGGGTTAGTTTCAATCGCTTTGTCATATGCTTTTACTGCTTCATCGAAATCACCTAATTTCGCTAAAGTTACTCCTTTATTGTTCCAAGCATTCGAATTCTGCGGGTCGATTTCAATTGCTTTCTCATAGGCTTTTATTGCTCCGTTATATTTCCCTAATTTGTTTAGAATGTTTCCTTTTTTGCACCAAACATCTGAATCCTGCGGGTTAATTTCAATTGCCTTGTCATATGCTTTTATGGCTTCATTGTACTTTTCTGAGCTCATTAGCTCGCTCCCTTTATGGGCCCAAACATTTGTAGATTGCGCCGCACCTGCTATACTCACTAGCATTAAAAGCACCAGTGTAGTGATTCCTAAAAACGTTAGGATTGTATGACTT
This sequence comes from uncultured Methanosarcinaceae archaeon, assembly GCA_963733675.1. GTDB lineage: Archaea > Halobacteriota > Methanosarcinia > Methanosarcinales > Methanosarcinaceae > Methanosarcina. The sequence goes on from CAVTET010000004.1 coordinate 145,928, forward strand.
TGACTTGCGTTATCATATGTTGTTTTTTCCATTCTAAGTCTCCTGAAATTTGTTTAGATATTAATGATAAAGAATAACTAAAAAAATACTGATGGATAATACTTCAATCTACAAAGTAAACTTTTCTACTGATAAAATATATCTACTAATTAATTAAAATAATTACTACATTACTTTTAGTTGTCATCATTTTAAAAATTTTAAATTATTACATAAGAAAAATAACACTTTAACTTGCGAAACAGCAATTTTGGAAAAATCTTTTAACTACATTACTAAATAAGCTAAAAAAAGCTGTGATGTAAGGTAGAACATAGCCATCTAAAAACAATGAAGCATAGATTTCACTTTAGAAAAACTGTGCATCAATGCAAAAAAAATGGAAGCATAACTTTGTTAACATAGTCATTGGCTCAGCACCCAACTTTTAGTTGTTTTATTTTTATATTAATGAAGTATCCTTCGTGACCTTTTTGTAGAATGTGATGTAAGATTAAATAAGCAGTAAAATCCATATCTACATTTTAGTTACGATTTTTAATTTACACAGTTTCTATCATTAGTTATTCTTCATCATTATCATTAACAATTCCATACCCATTGTTGATAGTACGGGTCCCGCACCCGATCACAATCAGGGTAGTACTGACCGTGCCACCAATAGTGATGCGAATGGTCGTTGCCCCAGCCCCAGCCCCAGCCGCTACCATGTCCACCACGGCCAAAAACGCGATGTTCACCACGGTCACCATGTTCACCGCTCTGCATCGGCTACTACTGCAGTAACAGATACAGCCAAAATTACTACCAACAAAATAGACAGTACCTTTTTCATTCTACTAACTTGTTATTTCAACATCTATTTCATTTACTTTATATTTTTCAAATTAATGACATACTAAAATATGACTAATTTCGATAAACATCCAGTTTCAACAAGTTTCTTAGATATACCGTATAAACACCTAGCTAAAAATTGAGATTTGTCGAAATCATTTCTAAATAATTTTTTATTGCTTTACGCATAATTTGTCGTTGCACTTTGTGATACCTATGGCTGCACAAAAAAATATGTTTCGTAAGTCATTTATGTGAATATCACCGAATATCACCAAAAACATTTTAGAGAATTTGATTGATTTTTTAATAGTATTTCTGCTTCAGCTATTTACTTCTGATTCATGGCTTTGCTTGTTTCGGTTTTTATAGCCATATCTCTACCTCTTCCGTTATTCATAGTCTTGTTTTTGTGGTGGTGGTGCTTGAAGAATTTAGAGCCTATTCGAAAAATAATCTACTTTCAATTTAAGATCATGTGTGGTAATGACAAAACGGAAAATTGTTCAGGACTACAAATTTTCTAAAGATTATTGGGGAAGAATAGAACCTTTACTACATGTACCTAAGCCAAAAAAGAAGTCTTGAAGACCTAGAAAGGGTGATAGGAAAATAATGAGTGGCATTTTCTATCTCCTTTTTACTGTTTGCCAATGGAAAGCATTGCCCCGATTTTATGGAGCTCCAAGCACTGTACATGATCGATTTCAGGAATGGCAACTATCAGGCTTATTTGAGAGCATGTGGATGGCTGGTCTTGTTGAGTATGATTTCGAAAAAGGATTAGAATGGGAATGATAATCAATTGATGGTGCTATGACAAAAGCACCATTAGGTGGAACTGGAACAAGAGCCAATCCTACTGATCGTGGCAAAAAAGGTACAAAAAGGAGTATTTTAACTGGTGGTAAAGGCATACCACTTTCTGTTGTCGTTGATGGAGCCAATCGTCACGATAAAAAGCTTGTAAAAAGGACTTTAGACGCCATATTCTTTGAAAGACCTTCTCCAGAAGACATAATTCAGAATATATGCTGGATAAGGGTTATGATTTCAACGATATCAGAAAATTGGTTGAAGAATATGGTTATACTGCGCATATCAAAAGTCGTGGAGAAGAAAACATAAGAAGAGACACCTGGTTTTAGGGCAAGAAGATGGGTTGTAGAAAGGACACATTCTTGGCTGAATAGATTCAGAAGACTCCTTATAAGATGGGAAAAGAAAATTGAAAATTACCTTGCTATCCTACATTTAGCGTGCGCATTGATAACATTCAGATCAGCAGGACTTTTCGAATAGCCTCTTAGTCGAATACCCCGCAGCTAGCTGCGGAGACGAAAACTCCCAAATAACTGTTATTTTACTAACTGGTCTATGAGATTTTTGATAGTTTTTGATTTTCACGAATCATTTACGTATTATTTATAAGCATATGACAAAATTAGGGTATTTGTCAAATAGTCTTGTATTTTGAGCTAAAGTTGTGCTATAATATGGAACTTTTCATGCGAGCTACTTGTCTATAAAAATGATCAGATTGTTTTTTTTGCATGAAATATCATAAAAAATTTATTATAGGTAATGAAATCCTAAACTATTTAAAATATGTATGCTTTGGAATTGGTAAAAGACACTTTTTTGAGTTTAATTTAATCGATAATGATGGTGATACACATCTTTTAGTTGATTCTGAACCAAAATATACTCCTTCAAGAGTGATGAAAATTATAAAATATCTCACAGCAAAAGAATATTTAAAACAAGAATAAATTTGATGGGAAAAATTGTGAAAATACTATTTTTTTTAGAATTGTTTTGATAACGTAGTTCCATTTCATAGTGCAAAGGTAGCATAAAATATAAATCAATTCATTATAAATGTTATCGAGAAAGTTCCCATCCCAGCGGCAAACTGTAGGGTATTCGATTGGAATAAAAACTCTAAAATTATAAGGCTATGAATCAGTTGTTAGTGCACAAATGATCCTTCGTGTGGACAAATATTCAGCTTTGTGAAAAATAATTAATAGTTGGACAGACTATAACGTCGACAAATGATTTTATTCACACATCTCCTTTTATATCACTACAAAAAATAAAGATTTACAGCATCTGTTTCTCCTATCTAATAGAATAAAATATAAGTTCAAGCCAGTCTTTAGTTTATCCACCTACTCAAAAGATAGTCTTCGTGTCATATTTGATTGATATTATTTGAAGGCCCTCTTGAACAAAGTGTCAGTATCATAATTTCTTATGGCTATTCAACTTGGGCAAAAAATATCAATATCTATCTCTACTAATATTCAATGAGCAAATTTCGGTGAATTTATTTGATTTAATTGTTGGCTATTGATCTTATTTCTCATTTTTTATCAATTAGTGTCAAGGATATCTATTGTATCCAAAAAGATATCAAACAACTGATTTTTTTATGTAAGCTGCATAGTTACAGTTTTATATATAACGTTAATTAAGAGCATACCTTTTAGGATATCGATTTTCTTATTTGTATTCCGTCAGTCTCACAACCCTGGCAGTGACTTCGGAGGCCAGTTCAATATCTACAAGATAAATATAGTCCGAAATATTAGAAAGCCCGCCTGCTCCACTGGCGCCTATAATCAGCGAGTAAACTTTTGCTTTATATTTCCTTTTTGTCTCTTCCCAGCTTGTAAGTAACAGTTTGTCAGATATCTCTGACTTTCCATCGGTAATGAAAACCAGATCCGCAACCTGAAAGTCATTTTCCTTGAGTGATTTAAGGCCTGATGCAAGCGCAGTGTTGAAATCCGTTCCCCCACCGAACGTATAAAGTAAGAAATTCAGAAATTTCTCAGACATCTTTTTTCTGCTGCTTAGTTCTATTTCCAGGTGTTGGTTGGTCGATGCAAAAAAAATGACTTTCATGTCCCTCTGTTGAGAGAGCATTAGCTTTGCCATAGCCAGCACCACAGACTTTGCCAGGGTCTGAGGAGCGCCGTGCATGGATCCAGAAGTATCCACAAGAACAATCATAGGACCTTTGGGCTTTATACTTGGGGGGCTTGTATAGTGTTTTCCAAATAACTGGTAGCTCAGAAGTTTTCCTTCAAGCATATCCGCATAGAACTTTCGCTTCAGGGAGGGGTTCAGAAGCTTTATGGCTTCCATGGGGAGGATGTTGTTGATAGAATCTGAGAAATTCACGGTCTGTATCCTATTTTTCCCGAAGATAGATAGGCTTATGTGATCACTTGGTGGGTTGAATTCCTGCCTGCCGATGAAATTTACAATTTTTATCAGATCAGGATTTTTTTCGAAAAAGGTTGAATAGCTTTTCAGTGTTTTAAACTGCAGGTAAAAAGGTTCTTTTTGGAGTTCTTTTATAGAATAGTTCCAATTTCGTCCGGGAAAAAGGAGCGCAAGAGTATCAAAAAGATCCAGGTTTTCTTCCATTTCCATGATAAATTCATTCAATATCTTGTAAATTCCCTCCATTATTCCTTCCAGAAATACCCAATGATTGTTCTTCTGCATAAATTCAAGGACAGATTCCTGAAAGGCAAGATCTGCAAAATTCCTGATTTCTTGATATTTTTTGTCTTCATCAGGTGAGTTGTTTCCCCACATAATGAGAGTTTCTTTCAAACTCTTTTCAAACTCTGTCAGGATAGCATCCATTCCATCTTCGAATTCTTTGATGTATTTTCCTCTTGAAACTCTGTTTGAAGGCTCTAAAAAAAGTTCCATTATATCATATACCAAGGGAAGAAGAATTTTCAAACCTGCAATCCCGGCTCCTCTACTTCTTTTTGCTATTTTTTGGAGTTTGGACCAAGATTTTGAATTTTTCAGGGCGAAGAAGATCGGATAAAAGGATCCGAAAACCACGATAAATCTGTTAGGATCTTTTATTTCATAAGCTTGGCCAAAGATAATCTCTGAGATTATAACTTCAGCTACTTTTTCCCTTAGGTGGCGAGGAACAGCTCTTGGAATGGCTACCGTGCTTCTTAGTTCTTTACCCAGCAGGAAATTAGTTTGCCTTTGAAGGTCACATATAGGTAGCTTGATAGTTTATCTCCTAGTAAGTCTATTAGTTTAGCATGGTAATCAGAAGATTTTCGAAGACTCTCATCTGAATTATGTAGCGTCGTTGATATAATCACTTGACCTGATGAAGCAAATTATATCATTAAGGGCTTTTTTCAAGATTTTATTTAATGTTGCAACTTCTTCTACCAATTCTCTTGAATTTGCAACCAACTATCCAGAGTTAAGAGTACTAAAATGAAAATTCATTTGAAATATACTGTTTTTAATTATATAATCCACTTTCTACGGGTGTACACAAGAATGTCATTCTTTTCTCAATATGGTTGGAGCTTAAAAAACAAATATGAATTCTTCGAATAATAGGCTCGAATAAAATGAAAGTATACACCATATGATTCTTTTTTGAACATTGATTACATCGTTATTTTGGACAAGAAGTTTGCTCTAATTTGGTTTTGAAAACCGTCCAACAATTAATAAGTTAATTATCATCTTAGGCTCAAATGTGGATTCTCTTTCTTAAATTGTAACTCTGAACAAGGGATAGGCTACTGATGGCCTCAAGGCTAGGTCTTCATTCAATGATAATGGGAAAATCGGCTAGCTTTTGTAAAATTATTTATTAAGTTGATGACTTAATTGGATCTTTCAAAAAAGCAGGGCTTTCGGGGGCAATTAAATAAAACCGAAATTGTTAATGGGCATCAAAAGAGTATATTAATATGTAATTAAAAAACGGTTTTTATAAAATATTTTTCTCAAATTAATTTAAATTAAAACCGATATCAATAAAATTCATTCAACTTCACTATGCTTTTTTAATACTTTTTTTGTATTTAATGAGGCATAAATCGGTGAAAACTTGTATATTCTTATGAACTACGGAATAATCAGACTTACAAAAACATAGACAACGAATAAGATATATTTTCAAAATTTTAAGACTTACCCCTTCAAGAAAGGGATTTTGATATAATGTGAATTGTGATTAAATTTACTTTTTGAACACTTGAAGTTTCAACTCTATAGATTTATCATTTAATCGTGTAAGTCCTTTGAAAAATAAATCTATAGGTTGATACTAATTATTGAGAAATTCTCATCCACAATAAGCTGTATTATTTGATTGAGTTAAATAATTGAAGGCATCATAAATTTCTTGGTTATTTTTTTTCCACTTTTTCTTCCTTTAAATACTTTTTTGCTATGATAAAAACCACGAATGCGATGATAATAAAGTTTATCAAATCTCCTAGAAAAGCACCCCAACTTATTAATATAGGCCCTATTCCAAATGTTGCAGTCCGCCAAGCTCCACCCGGAATAAAAGGTGTAATACTTGGCATGACTATGTTATCAACAAAAGACTTTATGAAAGCTGTGGAGGCTATACCCATGATTAAAGCAATCGCAAGTGGGACTACTTTGTATTCAAAAAGAAATTCTTTAAACTCACTCATTAGTCCCATGTTATCCTTCTCAAAAATTAAAGTTATTCACTTGTATCAGCAACTTGTTCGCTGTGATCTATTAGCTATAGATTAGCATATGTAATTTAGACCTTCAGTATTTTAAATTAATTATGCGAAAAATAGTCTCGGAAAAAAAATTATTCCAACATAAAATATTTTAAGCTCCAACATGCACAGTTCTTTTGTGCGAAAGTCTATGTATTATCTTATTTTTCAGCCGAAATTTTAGGACATTTTAACCTGCCTGTGAAGAGAATAAATAATTTTTATTAAAACATATGTTATAGTAATGAACCAAAAAGTTGCTATTTATCTCACGAATGATGAAAATAAATGAAACTTAGCAACTATTTGACCTACAAATCGAATTTATTTAATCTATTTAGATAAAGTTCCTTTATTGTATAAAGCTATTGAATCCTACGGATCAATTTTAATTGCTTTGTCATATTCAAAGACTTTATTACCTCAAATTGTTTTTGGGAGGTGTTTCTGATTTGTAGAACTAGTTTCTGAACTGAAGATATTCGAAAATACTGAAGCAATGAGAAAGTTGATATAGTCAAATTAGTATATTTCAGAGAGCTTATTTCGTTCAACTCAATGAATTTTTTTGGATATATTTATTGCATCTATCCTAAAGTGACATTTAAATTTAATCGTGGTATTTAAATTAAATTCTACTTCTTGTAATCTCTTGTATTTTAAACTTAAGAGATAATTATACAAATCTTCCCGCCTATTTTACTACGATGCAACGTGTTATTCTCCATGTAGACATGGATTATTTTTTTGCAGCTATAGAGGAGCGGGAAAATCCGGAACTTAGAGGAAAAGCCATAGTAGTCTGCATGTTCTCAGGACGAAACGAGCTAAGTGGAGCTGTCAGCGCCTGTAACTATGTCGCACGGGAATATGGGATCATATCGGGTATTCCTTGTTCGAAAGCAAAAAAGCTGAATCCCAAAGCTGTCTTCCTGCCTGTTAGGAAGGAGTTTTACACACGGTTTCGAACAGGGTCATGGAAATTCTTCGAAGTCATGTTGATATCAGAGAGGATAGGGATACCTTTGAGCAAATAAGCATTGATGAGGCATTCTTGGAAATTACTGAAAAAATAGGTGGGGACTTTAGCCGCGCTTTTGAAATCGGCATGCTGATCAAAAATGAAATCAAGGAAAAAGAAAATCTGACATGTTCAGTAGGTATCGGACCAAATAAGCTTATTGCCAAGATGACCTCCTCTATAAAAAAACCTGATGGAATCACTGTTGTGAGTCCCAATGAGCTTGAGAGTTTCCTATTGCCTCTTAAAGTGTCCAAACTCTGGGGAATTGGTGACGTAACTGCAGGGAAACTGCAGAAAATGGGTGTTGTTATGATAAAGGATCTTGCAGAGCATGATGCTACACACCTGATTTCCACATTCGGAAAAAACCGAGGAATCTGGCTCAAAAAAGCTGCAGCAGGAATCGATGATTCTCCACTGAAAGACAGAGATGGTTCCGAACAGATAAGCCGAATTTCAACTTTATCTGAAGATACTCTTGACATTCAGCTTATTTTTCAGTTACTTGATAAACTAGTTGAGGATTTAACCTCCAAAATAGATTCAGTGGAACTCTCCTTCAGGACTGTAACCGTTATGGTCATAAATTCAAACTTTCGAATGTATACTAACATTTAAACAAAATTGTTAGAATGTATTTTATTTTAAATATTCCAATTTAAAGCTTTTGATTTGAATCGCTATATAGCCTAGATCATTGTAAGGTAAAATGAATATGATAATCTGATTAATAATCAACTATAAGAGTCTGCTTGTTGTCTCTTGCCCTTAGTTTGGTAACACCTACACCCACAAGCCGTAACTTCTTGTCGTTGAATTCCTCAATTAATTCCATTGCTGTATTTTTAATTACATTTATATCAGAAGTCCAAACCGGTACAGACTTCGCACGTGTGAGAGTAGAATAGTTAATTAAACGGACTATGATGGTTACAGTCTTAAACAGACAGTTATTTTTCTTTAAGTTCTCATGCACACTACCAGCAAGCATATCTACACTTTTTGCAATTTTATCAGGATCGTCAACATCTTCATCAAAAGTTATGTGCCTGCTTATGGACTTTACCCCTTCTCTCTCTTCAACATCTTCAAAATCAATGCCTTTGGCGCGTTGTTTCATTAGAATGCCCATTTTACCGAACTTTTCAGAAAGCACCTGAACTTTGAAGTTAGCAAGTTCTTCTACCTTGTTTATTCCAATCTCTTTTAGTGCTTCAGTTGTTTTTTTACCAATGTAAGGAATTACAGATACTGGTAGTGGAAAAAGGAAGTCTCTGACATTTTCAGGTCTAACAACTGTTAACCCATCGGGTTTTTGAAAGCCAGATGCTATTTTGGCTACCAATTTATTTGGACTAATACCAACTGAACATGTAATTCCTTCTTGTTGCTTAATTTCATCCTTAATCTTGTGTGCGCAAAGAATAGCATCGTCAAAATCACTAATATTAAATGGCACAAGGTAGGCTTCATCTATGCTTACTTGTTCAAATTTTTCAGAAAATCCTCGCAAAATAGACATCACATTGGATGATGCCGTTTTATACAACTCCATATTCACAGGTAAAAAAGTGCAATCGGGACACAATTTATGAGCCTTGCTTACAGGCATTGCGGAATATACTCCATATTTCCTTGCTTCGTATGAACATGTGCTTACAACGCCCCTTCGAAGTGTTGGATCAAACCCCATAACAACACACAGAGCCTTCCCTCTCAAATCAGGATGCTCTCGTACTTCTACTGATGCAAAAAAAGAATCCATATCAACGTGCAGGACTATCCGCTTTTCAAGGTTATCTGTTTCAGAACTTGAGGCAGACATCATTGTAAGATGGACAAAACACCTAATAAAATGTTGTGAAAATCGGGTGCCCTTATATAAAAGCTTTTTAGAAGAGCTAGTTGAGATAGGGATCCAATTAGGCTAAAATTCAGCTTTTCTTACTGCATTAGAAGCTCACTATAGGAAGAACCGAAGGGGAATGATGCTTTATTACGAGTATAATTGGCTCTAATGATAGCCTGTAAAGAGGCTATCAATTTCGAAACTTTATCTCTTGAATTATGCATTATTTAACTGGATATTTTATAATATGGATGTAGCAAATTATATATATAATTAAATAGGTAATAGGTTACTGTATTCCCCAATGATATATTTCGTGATTTTAAAAAACATTAAGCATAGACCAATTGGGAAATGGTAGCAAGATATAGTCTTATGGATTAATTTCATTGGCATGCCAAATAAAAATGATTTAGGTCATAGTAAGTTCTGACTGGATGGAATAAGTAATTGCCGGACTGGGAGAAGCTTGGTATTATCTCTGGGAAAATATCTTCGGCAGAGGAAAGTAAAAGTGGATTACTGCTGATGATATGTATTATGATAGGCTCTTAAAAAACTGATCATGATGTTTGTGAAAGATGAAGTCGTCGACGAAGTAATAAAAAGCATTTTCAGATATATAAATTGGTGGATTATGGACACAGAAATAATCCTAATAGACCCATTGCAGCGAGAAGACATCTAGTTATTATATATCTACTATGAAATCTAGATAAATAATTGCGTCTTAATATAAATGCAAAATCTGAATTAATATAGAGGGAAATTATGAGAAAAAAATTGCTTCTTCTGCTAGTATTATTAAGTGTGTTCCTTGCAGTAGGATGCGTTGGTGATAAAAGTGAATCTCCAAATACAACCGGAACTCCAGTTACAGAAGTAACTTCAGCTACAGCTGTACCTGAAACTATAACAGTTTCTGGAGCTGCTAGTCTTACGGAAGCTTTCACGAACATTGCTTCCAAGTTTAAAAAGGAGAATCCTGGAACGAATATAAATCTCAACTTTGGAAGTTCAGGTAACCTACGCATGCAAGTAGAAGGGGGTGCACCCGTCGATGTTTTTGCCTCAGCTGATGAGAATCAAATGAATATACTTAGCAATAAATCACTTATTGTAAACAGTTCACGAAAAGACTTTGCTCATAATTCACTTGTGCTTATTGTCCCTAAAAGCAGTACTCTTAATATAACGAACATAAAAGATCTAGCTAATCCTAATGTTCAAAAAATAAGTATTGGAAACCCTGGTACTGTTCCAGTAGGTGAATACTCGCTCCTTGCACTGACTGACGCTGGTTTGTGGAGTCAGCTAAAAAATAAAGCTGTACTTGCTGAAGATGTCAAACAAGTATTTGTATACGTGGAAAGAGGAGATGTTGATGCAGGTTTTGTATATATAACCGATGCAAAGACTGCACAACCTGGGACTATAAAAATAGTCACAAGTGTGCCTGTCAGTACCCCCATCAACTATCCAATAGCTGTAGTTTCTTCTTCTACGCACAAAGAAAAAGCTCAGAAGTTCATTGATTTCGTGATCGGGAAAGATGGACAAGACATACTTAGTACATATGGTTTTGTTCCTCAATCTTGATAAAAGATGAGACTTACGTATCTGAGAAGCAAAATTCAGCATAGCAAGCTTCATAGTTTAAATTGAAATTCAGTTAGTTAAAGCTTTTATGCTCATGATTCTCGGCTCAATTGCGGAAGTCTTAATTCTTTTTATCACAAGATTTTGAACTCGAGTTATAGTTAGGATTAGGAAAGAGATGAAATAAATGAAAGTCGCTGTCGTTTCAAGTGATGGCAAGGTTATCAATCAGCATTTCGGAAATGCATCTCGCTTTTTGATATTTGAGGTTGATGGCGGTGAAATTCAATTCACAGAAGTTAGAGAGACTACACCTTTATGTGGCTCGGCAAATTACGAAAGTAAAGATGACGGTTTTGTGCAGGATAATTTATTTGATTAAAGACTGTGAAGTGGTACTCTGTGCAAGAATCGGAAGGAAACCAAGAGAGGAATTAAGAGAAAATGGAATTAACCCAATAGAAGCTCCATATTTTATTCATGAAGCTTTAAAAAGTATTTAACTTATGCAATTTAATTGTAAAACAGCAGCATAAGCACCGAATTATATAAATTTTAATAATTTGTTGAGTAGAAAAATCTCTCACTGGAAGAACCCAACTACCTACAGTACAAAAAAATTTGACTTCGAGTTTACAGCAAATTCACGACACCACCAGCTTTCGAATAGCTATTTTCCCTAATAGTTTAAAGTTGATACTATATTAGTAGAATATTAATTCAAAAATTTATTAAATGGAATGAACAACACATGAAAATCCATTACATTCAGCATGTTGAATTTGAAACTCTTGGAACTATCGCTCAATGGAGCGAAAAAAAGGGGCACTCTTTATCGAGTACACATTTATACGCAGATGAGAGCTTTCCCAGTATGGATAACTTCGATCTTCTCATAATTATGGGTGGACCGATGAATATTTATGAGTATGAAAAATATCCATGGCTGATTGAAGAAAAAAAGTTTATCGAAGAAACTATCTATGTAGGAAAAGCATTACTCGGGATCTGCCTGGGAGCTCAGCTTGTTGCTGATGTCCTAAAAGCTGAGGTATTTAAAAACAATTATACGGAAATTGGATGGTTTCCAGTGTTTACACTCAAACAAGCAAGATCCAAGATTTCCTTTTTGGAAAATATTCCTGAAAAAATCATTGCTTTTCACTGGCATGGAGACACTTTTAATTTGCCTGAAGATGCAAAGAGACTTTTTTTAAGTGAAGCCTGTGAAAATCAAGGGTTTATTTATAATGATAGAGTAATTGGGCTCCAATTTCATCTTGAAATGAGCAACGAAACAATCAGAAACGCGATTGAAAATTGCAGTGATGAACTGGTAGATGGAAAATATATCCAGAAAGAAAAAGAAATGCTAAGTAAAGATACACTTCTTGCTGATTCAAGGTTATTAATGTTCAAATTACTAGATAATTTAGAAAAAATGATTGGATCTTAAAAAGGAACTCAGTATTTGGCTTTGGAGATAAAATTTAATAAAAATTATTTTTAGATATACAAAGTGGGAATTCGATAAAATGTAGAGGAAAGGTGTTCTTTGATGGATCAGGTTCGCTATACTCAGAGAAATTGCACAGATCGGAAGAAAATCGAAAGCTTTCTTTTGCGGGTAAGAACCGGCGTGCTTGGAATGACAAGTGATATTTTTCCATACGCTATTCCGGTGAATTATGTATGGTACAACGGTTCTGTTTACTTTCATGGCATGGGTTCGGGCAAAAAGGAAAATATTCTTTCTCAGAATCCGTTCGTTTGTTTCACGATATATGAGGAATATGGTACTGTGACCGATCCGATGCCTTGCCACGCAGATACGGCATACATGAGCGTAATGCTTTTTGGAAAGGCTGAAAAGGTGACTGATCCTGAGGAGGCTAGCGAGACTCTCCAAAAATTGGTTGAGAAATATATGCCAAAGTACTACAGTAATCCTTTAACTAGCACTTTGATTGAGAAATATCGCTCTTCACTTGATGGGAATGCAGTTTCAGTTTTTCGGATAACGCCACAGGAAATGACAGCTAAAGAAAACTCAGTGGGATCCGATAAACTGTTGAACATAGAAACGCGGTAACCGTATGCTGTAGTTACATGAAACAAAGTCGCTTTAGAAAAATGTTCATCCAACGCACCTTTTTATTGTATACTCGACATTAGCAACAACTGATAGTGAAAGCTGTTCTAGGTTTGTTGGCAGGACTGTTTGAAACAGTACTAGTGATGACTGTTGGATGAAATATGATAGAAGACAAAAGGTACTTTTCATGACCGATAAACATAACAGACGTGGAAAGTCTAAAATGAAAGAACGAGTTTTTTAATCACTTTTTATGTGTTCTGTCTTAAAACACAGTTTTTATCAATTAACCAGCGAATAGTTGGCTTCCAATAAATTGTTTCTATTAAACCGTAAATCTCGGTAACGTCGTAAAAATTATGGCTTTATTCCTTTCGGCCTTGAACTCCGGTCTTGTAAGACAGGCATATTCGCCAAATATATCAGGCAAACACCCTAGCTCATGTATACATTCGTTTTTCGGCTTAATATAAATATAGTTCCAACGATAATTGCTAAAAGCAAAGGTATAAAACCGTCTAATCAATATTCTGCATTCAAAACCATAAATTCGACATTATAATATCAGCAGTAACATTCGTCACAAGTATTATGGCAATCCTTAGTGACAAAATCATCAATTCTGAAAGAGCATTCTGAAATTTTGTATTCCGCATCCGACTTTTCACTTTTTCGTTTGCTGAAGCAAACACATCCGTCGAAAAAACTGATCTTCATTGGTACAACTGCCAGCTTGTCGTCAAAATAATAGCTTCTCTTAAATGACGGTTTATGGACTATTTCTTTGCCGTCACGACAAAATACTGTTAGCTTCACCATGGAAGTTATAAGAGATTTCACGCTTCCATTTTCTGAGAAAACAAGAGAATTGCTTTCACCGTCAATGCCTAGAGCGTCAGGGTCAAAAGCAAGTACCTTGCCTATTGGCGTATTAACGTTCAAAGCGCTATAAGGCTCGACTGATTTTATTTTCCCATCCGGGTACAGGCAGACCCCAATCCGTGTCTGAATTTCTCCTGCATGCGTTTTAATAAGAATTGTATCTTTAGGCCATAATGTAATGCTTTTAAGTTCTCCGGTTTCATATAGTGTTATGTTTATAACCTTACCTTTAAAGACATCGAACGGTAGATTGATCTGTAATTCTGGAGAAATATTATATTCGTCATCTTCCGTCCAAAAAGCGCTGATGCTCCCAAATACAGGGAAAATACGTTTTACTGTCCCGCTTTCATAAAAAGTAATCATCTCTGCTGGAAGGCTCCCAAGCCTTGTATTTACACTCAAAGGATCCTGCAAAACCATACTTGCAATGTTCCCACTTTCATAAAAGGTCATAGATTTCATGAGCTTTTTCCTTTTTCCATCATCCTTATATTGCGGGATAAAGATGCCACAAGGAATGCTTATAGCATTTTTTTGTTTTAGAATGCAGCGTTTGATTATTCCGTTTTTATGGTATTCTGCGGAAGCGATACCCTTTAAAACACCATAATTTGTACTTGCTGTTTCCAAATAATCGCCGCCTTTCACAGAGTTTGCACATGCACTATTTTAACGGTCTTTTCATTCGGCAATGAATTCACAGTTTCATATTCAAACCCTAAGACTCTTAAATTTGTAGTAAACCACTTTGAAATATGACTGCAAATGACATCCAGACGGTTGAATTCTCCATTTTTCAGATAGGGTAACAGAATTTTCTTTGAAGTTAGTTGCGGATTCTTTGAAAGGATTTTTTCCATATTAAGACAAAAATCACCTTTATTCGTACCAGGTTCCAAAAATTGCATGATATCGAATTTGCTGGGTTTCCCCTGCTGCTTCTCAATTATCTCCCTCATTTCTTTTTTGACTGAATCGAGAACATCAAACCCACTTTTTTCTACAAGGAATATTGCAAAGCCTGCTACTTCAAAAATACCGGACGCTATTCCTGGTATTTCACTTGCAACCACTATTTTTACATTATCAAGCTGCTTTATGGTATCCTCCACAGCCATGCGTACTGCAGCAATACTCTTTGCGCTGCAAACTTTATTTTCAAATCTGTTCAGGACTTTCCATTCCCCACCATCTTCTTCATATGTTACAATGAATCCCGGTTCAAATATTGAACTCGTTTTTTGGTCATTGCTTTCTACAACTGAAATTTTCAAGACACATCCTCCTTTCGTGTTGCAATTCACGAAGATTTCGGGCAAGATTAAAATATTTTCTCGCCATCGGAACTATCTATTAGATTTACATAAGCTGCGTGGGATTAATTTCACAGTCATAAGAATATATTGTTGAGGCAGTCCGAATAGATCCCACTGCTTGCATCCGGGTATGCCAGAGAAAATTTGATTTGCGTCTTTTTCGGAGGG
Organism: uncultured Methanosarcinaceae archaeon; assembly: GCA_963733675.1. Taxonomy (GTDB): domain Archaea; phylum Halobacteriota; class Methanosarcinia; order Methanosarcinales; family Methanosarcinaceae; genus Methanosarcina. The sequence goes on from CAVTET010000004.1 coordinate 161,259, forward strand.
ATTTTGCCAGAATGTGATTCCAATCAGGAACTGGCAGAATCTAATAAAATCCCAGCTAAGTCTTACAACATTTGATTCTCAGAATCCTCATTTATTGAATATTCCTTACCATACATTCAGTAACCATTCCTTATTCCTCTTGTACTCCATGTCGGTGAATAGCGTGTTTGCCATCTGTTCCGCGAGCCACATCGCTCCCGCATATCCGACAACAGGATGGCGGTACAGTCCTGCACGGTCGAAGGTGGGAAAACCTACGCGTACCATGGGAATATTGTTGTCGATGGCTGTCCATCGACCCTTGGAATGGCCCAAGATGAGATCAAGTTCAACTTCCTTGTTCTTAATCCGGCTTTCCAGTTCCCATAGATCTGCATTCATAATGATCTGCATGTCGAAATCGACTTTTTCCTTAAATGCCTTGATACGTGGATCGTTTTGATATGCCTGATTATCGTCGCCGAGAAGAAGAATCATGGGCTTCATCTCCAGATCGAGGCAAAATTCAGCCAGACCAATAACCAGATCTGGGTTTCCGTAGATAGCAACTCTCTTGTCGGCGAAAAACATGTGAGTCAGATCTGTCAGCGCATCGATTGCAATTCCTCTTTCACGAACTAGTGATTCGGGAATTGGTTTTCCAGTCATTTTTTTTACATTCTGCAGGAAGGTATCCGTGTTGCGGATGCCAATAGGAGTGGGCCCTATTATCGCCGGAACGTTGAATTTTTTCCCCAGAAATTTGGCGGCTTTTCCACCTTCGTATTTGTTCAGGGCAATTGTTCCCAGTGCATCCGCTGTTCCAATCAACTCTTCGATCGTAGTGCTGCCATGAGAGACTCCACTTTTGTCTGGCATCAGAGGGGAATCGAAGCTTTCGATTTCGAAAAGAACTGTCGCATCCACATCCATTTCCGACAGAAGATGCTTGAGCGCTGTTACGTCTCCTGGATTGACCCATCCAGTAATCAGATTGAGTTTTCCGTTGGGTTTGTCTTTTTTTGCAAACGCACTTACTAGATCCTGCACTGCGACATCGTATCCACTCACCATACTTCCCTTAAAACTAGGTGCATGGATCGGAATAAGATAGACTTCCCTATCGGCATATTTTTCTTTCAAAAGTCCCTTTTTGAGCTTTCTTATGAGACCATCGATATCATCGCCGATGATTTCCGTCGAACATGTAGTGATGATTGGCACGACTTTCACATGCGGATACCGCATTAAAAGCACATCTACCGCTTCTTCGACGCGTTTGAGAGCACCGAACACTGCTCCATCCTCGTGAACAGAGGAAGACGCGATCTCGAAGCTATCCTTGAAATGTTGTGCGAACAGCATGCGGACGAACATAACGCAGCCTTGTCCTCCATGAACTATTGCGATACAATCTTTAATTCCTATGCTGGCATACTGCGCTCCACAAGGCTGACATGTTAATATTGGATTGATAACGCCGCCACGCTCTCGTTGTTTAATTTCACAAGACATAATTTCCCCTTCTTTAATAGAGTGGGTTACTAAGTTCTTTATTCAGTGACCCCGTAATTGTCAAGTAGTCTATACGATCTTTGAGTCCCTTCATGAGCAGTTTGATATCCTTTTTTTCCATCATGGCCAGCCATGGATACGTACTTTTGAAACCCTTAGCTAAAAGCACAGCATCTACCCAATAGCATCTGTCAGTTGGAGTTTCGAGTTCGATGGATTCCTCACACAATAGCTGCATGGTTTTTGTAAGGATCCCCTCATTCTGATTCTCTCTGTCCCAGGCACGGGAATGAAACTGCCACAGACACCATTTCATAATATAATCTACGAGTTGCTCGATCCTGTCTTTCATAAGATTTTCCATTATATTCCCCCTACACCACGCCTATAAGATGTTCATTTTCTTGCTTTTGTGAGCTTGGATATATCTTTCCACGTAATTTTGAAACAATATCATATTCACCTGTATACGGTTGTTCCGAGCTTGGAGTTGTCTCATCCTCAATTATATTCACATCAGAAATCATCCGTCGTGTCAAAAATCCTTTATCTGTAGGTATTTCATCCTTGCTGATGTCCAGGCCGGAAAGCTGATGAATCGGCGAATAGATAGCGTTGTATATATCACGTGCAAGCCTGACCCATCCTTCAAATCCTTTATAGGGCCCGTTGTGATATGCGTGTATGTTAAGATACGGAATCCGAGCCTTTTTTACTACCTCTCCTGGCCTAACACCAGTGAGGATTATATCTGGTTTCAACATCTCCATAGCTTCTAGACCTTCTAGTTCGTTGGGATCATCGATTGCTAATGCACCTTCGCTACACCGTGCAACACCTTTTTCCAAGTCTCCCTGATGGCCGAATTTTGAATACACTGAGACGACTTTGACCCCCATTTCTTCCTCAATTACATGCACCCAGTGCCAGAGTTTTGAGCCTCCAGGCCAGAGACATACTTTTTTCCCTTTCAAGCGTTTCTCGTACCAGTTGAGTTCCGGTCTCCATCTAGCAGTTTCTTCATCAATAATAGCTTTTGCTTCCTTTTCGAGTCCGAAGAACATGGCGACTTTCATGAGCGATGCAGATAGCGGTTCGAAACCAAAACCATCGATATCAAGACGTGGAATCCCATATCTTTTTTTGAGTTCGTTGCAGATGTACTCGGCGGAACGTGCACATTCAAGTACGTTTAGGTGTGCGCGGTGCATACCTCTTAGATCATCGTAGGATCCATTACCTGTAAAAGTGGAAAGAACCTGTATGCCCATTCTCTGGAAATAGTCCAGCATGATTTCCACATCGCCCTGTATATTATAATCGCCGACGTAGTTGATGACGTATTTGCTTGTAATTTCCGGTTCAAACGTTCCGACCTTTTGATCTATCCAAGCGATATTTATTTTGTGATGCCCTCCTGACTGACTCGGCCCTCCGAACCCTGGTGCATTGCAGACAAAAATATCTACATCTGGCATTTCCTCCATCACTTTCTTCGCGACTGCGTTCATATCGTCCCCGATAAGCGCTGAAGCGCAGGTTTGGTAGATGCTCATCCTTTTGATATTGGGAAATGCCTTGAAGCAATCAATAATGTTCTGCTTGAGCAGTTTTTCAGCGCCGAACACAACATGCTTTTCCTTCATATCCGTCGCCCAAGCATATTTAAGCTGGAAGTTGTCATTATCGCTGATATAGCGTTTTGTGTGCCAGGTATCATAGGTACATCCTACTGGTCCATGACATAGATGAATGACATCTTTCATGGGTGCACCTATAACGTGCTTTGCGCCACAAAACGCGCAACCGCGTTCCGAAATTGTCCCAGGAATTGTGTTGAGGTATCCGAGGGGAAGGCAAGACGTCAAATCCTCCCCTGGCCCCTTTATAACAGCATGCATAGCCCTTTCAGGAATACACTCGCTACATTTAAATGTGTGATATGGCATGTATTCGTTCCCCAGTGTTCTTTTTCCATTACAGAACAGCGCTATCTCCCTGTTCATCTGTCCGTACTCGAATGGCATTATCGATTGGGCAGATGAAAATCCTCCCATCGCCTATCTCTCCGGTTTGGTTAACTTTGATAATTGTTTCAACAATCGTATCAACATCTTCATTGCGGGTAATTATGGACAGAAGGCGTTTGGGAATATATTCCATATATTTCATTCCATCCATTAGGCCTTGAGCCAAAACATCAGGATCAATATCTATATCGAGTTCGGTTGCAATACCTCGTTGCTTACCTCGTCCAAGTACTGAAGTTGCAGTTACACTCGGGACACCAAGTTTATCAAGGGCTTCCTTTGTAGGTACAATTTTTTTTGGACGTATGATTGCAATTATTTCTTTCATAATTGTACCCTCTTAAAGACCCACAGCTCCGGTCCGTATCGTGATCGCATTGTCAACGGGAGTCACAAAAATTTTACCATCTCCGTAATTACCTGTGTATGCTTTGCATTTGATAAGTTTAACAACTTCTTCAACAGACTGATCTTCTACAACTAGCATAATCATAGTTTTAGAAAGTTCATCATAATGTGTCGTTCCTACTGTGATCCCCTTCTGTTTCCCACGGCCAAATACATTTATTTTTGTTAGTGATAAAAAGCCAGCCTCTGCAAGCTCTTCAATAACTTCATCAGTGGTTTCAGGACGTAATATAGCTCTGATCATTTTCATATGATGCCTCCTTTTTCGCCAAACAAAATTTATAACACGAAACTTCATTCGGCGGTAAACTAAATTTTGTGTGTAACAATGAAATTTTAAATTACATCTTCAATCCAGTCAGAATGTACTATGACACTAATCATTTTCATTCGGCATGCCAATGAAATTAATCCATAAGACCATATCTTGCTACCATTGTCTCCAGCTGATCCATGCTTAATGGTTTCGGGATCACGAACATATCATTCTCAAGAATTTTCTTGGCGAGTGCTCCATATTCATGCGCTTGATTGCATTCTGGGTCGAACTCCACTACCGTCTTTTTATTGAACTCCGCTTTTTGAACAATGTTGTCTCGTGGCACAAAATATAGCAGTTGTGTTCCGAGCGCGGAAGCAAATTCTTCCATCATTTCCATCTCATTATCGACTTTGCGGCTATTACAAATAATTCCTCCCAATCTGACACCACTTTGTTCTGCATACTTAAGCAAGCCGCGACAGATATTGTTTGCTGCATAAGTTGCCATCATCTCTCCAGAAGCGACTATGTACACCTCTTGAGCTTTTCCTTCACGAATCGGCATTGCAAAACCACCACAGACAACGTCACCCAATACGTCAAAATGAACAAAATCTAGATCCTCAGAATAAGCTCCCAATTCCTCCATGAGATTGATCGCGGTGATAACTCCTCTACCTGCACAACCAACACCGGGTTCTGGCCCACCTGATTCAACGCATTTGATTCCTCCGAAACCGGTATTAACTACATTCTCAGTTGTTACGGCCTCTTCCCCAAGTTCCCTTAGCGTGTCCATTATTGTGGTCTGGGGGACGCCGCCAAGTACCAAGCGAGTACAGTCCGCTTTTGGGTCACAACCATGAATAAAAACTTTTTTGCCATGAAAATATGCCATAGCAGCTGCAGTATTTTGTTGAGTGGTGGATTTTCCAATACCACCTTTACCATAAAATGCAATTTTTCTTGTCATTGTTCTGCTTCCTATATTTTTTTAGAGTTTATCCGAAAACTCATCATTTATTTATTTAAACATCATACTCTTTTGAACACCATATTTGAAACAATCAATAGCTTCTGAACAGAAATAGCGATATTTGTCTTCCGTTGCTCACTTCTTTTTATGACCCCCAGAGTATAGTTCGTGTGCATTTGGTATGTTTATTTCTAAATAATTAGTGACAAATTTAAAGGAATACAGAAACCTATTACCTATTTAGTTATATAAATAGTTTTTTATCACTTAGTGTTATCAATTTTTTGGTTATAACATACTATTCTAGGGGCATAGGTAAATCATTACAAAAAACAACATCAGTAATTCTGTTATTCCTGAAAAAAGTACTTGATTTGTCTTGTATTGAATTTATGATTCAAACCCGAGTTTGACAGTTTAATAAAAGTACTTGCTCTTTTTTAAGTCCCAAATTTCTAATACCAAAACTAAAATTACCATCTTTATTCTCATTCGAATACCAAGCAGCTTGCTGCAGGGATGGAAACTTCCCCGGAAACCGTTGTTAATTAACAAACGTTAGAAACTATTTATGTTATAGTTAGTATTTTGTATTGTTTATCTATATATATATATATATATATAGATAAATAACGTTATTTATATGAGAATCGTAGCTAAACAAAAATAGCGGTTCAAAAATGTGAAATGATAAAACTTAAAGACTGTCCATAAAGTCATTAATGGCATGTTGTAAAGTATCCAGACAGGTAGCGGAAAATATACGTAAATGTTATGAACTCATTAGAAGCCCATGGTGAAGTTTAAATCACCGCGCTAATAGAAGATTACAGACTTGCTAAAAATTATGCTTTAGATGGATTATAAGGATATATTTTTATAATTTGCATACTATAAATTAGTTTCAAAATATCAAGATGATATTCAAAGTTTAACCCAGGCAAATAGCAGGCAAAACATTAAGCTGCTTCTGGCCAGTGCAGAAAAAAGAAGGTGGGTGGATATTTTGCTTAGTTAGGCTACAATTAAGCCAGCATATAAAATGAAAAATAAAGTATATTCGTGAAAATAGGTCTAATTCGGATAAAAACGTTTAGACAATCAGTAATTTGTGACTTTATTTAGCTCAAACAAACTTCTCTAGAATTTCTTTTCTAATTTCATCTGTGTCTTTAACTATTATCTCAACATTCTCATTTTTGTTGTCTGAAACTGAATTAATTTTCCTATAGACCCTTCTTCCAAAGTCTGCCGAAAAGCGTCTCTCGAGTATCCAAAGACATATCCGAGTGTCTCCAGCTTTTGCCGCTAAGTTTAGGCGTTCCAAAAGTGCTTTTGCGGCATCAGCATTCCGCTGTTGGATAAATGTATAAAACTCAAAATATTTTCCAGATTTCTCTATCTTACCCCTATTCATATAATAATTGAAAGTTTTATACGTGATTCCTGCAGCTTCGGCAGCAAGAGAATATGTGAGTCCCAAAGAAACATTATCACCGATTTTATTTTGTAGTTCAGGAGTTAATTTACAAGGTCTCGCCATGGTCGCACCGTTTTTTATTTTAAATAATTGATATAAGTGGATCTTGTATTTAATATTAAGTTAGTTTTGTTCCGTATTAGATGGGCTTTAGGCTGGATTATTCAAAAAGAACTATTAGAGTGGTGTTCGATATGTTTGACTATGCTAATTAATTAATAGGACTCTCACTAAAAGTCTCCCTACTATCCCCAGAATAAGGCCATTGTTTGGACAAATCAAATCCCCATGATTTTACTGCCATGGCACGGTGAGTACCCACGAGACATTTTTCATATATTTTCATTACTTTTAAATAATATAAATTACATATATATTATATTTACTTCCATTTTTAGATAGGATTTCGCATAAATTACATAACACTGCAGTTCACGAGATCAACGTTTTTGGTATCTAAGGTTAGCCTGATCACGATAATGTCTAAATAAATTTTGATTTTAAAATTAATAACATTATGGTTGCAATTTTGGCTATCAAGTCAATTAATAAAAATTTATGGCACCTTTTGCCGTCTCTTGGCACTTCGAAGGATATTAGATAGATATTGCTTTATAAAGTTGGGCTTTATCTAACATGATATTTAATGTATATACATCCATATAATTTAATTTTATTACCTGGAATCGTTATTCGGTTGTTAACACGTGTATTTTTAAAGTGGGATATCCTTCATAAAAATTATCACATAAAACAGTTACAATGGGACTTTTACCCCGTTGTCTTATAGTTTTGATCATCCCACAATTTTCTAAATCGTCCAATGCTTTCGGAAAAGCCCAATCCGGGATAGGTAAAAATGAATTTATACCTTTTAAAGTGACTACTAAATCATTAGATTTCTTCACCCCTTTTAAATGCCAAATATACATAGCCATCCTGTATGTATGCCCCACTGAATTGGATGGTAACTTCACAATCCATTCTGAAGGCATTTGAGCTATGAAAGAACCTTTTATTTTATCTTTAGAATTTACCAACATCATCTTACCCCATTATAATACTATTTTTAAATATTAAGAATAAATAAAGAAGATATATAAAAGAAATATAAGTAGTAAAACCGATATCATAAGACTTTAGAATTTAGCTGTACAGCTAATTAATTTTAGCTGTAGGGCGAAATATATTTTGCTGTGCAGCTAATTAATCTTGCTCTACAGCTAAATTGGAATTTGGCTTTATAGCTAAATGGAATAGTCTGCCAAAGATTTTTGAGCCCCATTTATTATGATTTTTACTCTTGCTTTACTTCTGTGAGTATCCGCATAATAAGCTCCCAAGTTTCGGCACCTTTCTCGTCTATATACCTGTAAGGATAGCGGACAATATCGACATCCGTTTTCAGTCTGTTACCAGCACCTAAAACAAGTTCGGATGCATCAGACATCAGCTTTCTTGCTTCCTCTATCTCTTTGTCTGCCCCTTTTTCATCGCACTCAATCATCAACGCATCGTGAACTGGAGCAACAATTTTAATTTTATTCTCCGAAAGAAGGATGCATGCGACTCTCAGAATTTCAGCCCCAGTGGCTTGAATTGGGAAATTTCGGACGGTCAACATTTCCTTATTGCTGGAGCCCGAAACAATCATTTTCCATTTATAACAGGTTTCAATCCTTTTCATTAAGCAGGCTTGAGTCCAGATCATATCTACCCAGCGCCAATAATTCTTGAAGACTCTTTTATGGTGACTAAGCAGTTCCTTGGCATAAGGTGTAGGCTTATCAATTTTAACCCCAAGTGATTCTGCACCCAGGCCATACTGAACACCAAGTACACACGATTTAAAGAGCTGTCTCATACTGCCATGCGTTTCTTTTGTAGCGTCTGCTGGAACTGCACCTGCTAATTTCGCAAAAGCCAGATATGGATCCCCACTCTGATATGCTTCAATCATATTAGGATCATTAGAGAGAACTGCTGCAATAAAGAACTCTTGCTGTGCATAATCAATATACGCAAGTACTTTCCCCTCAGTCGGTGTTATGAGACTTCTCAGACTAGCAGGAAGCCCAAACATAAACCTAACTCTTAATTCTCCTCTATTTTTTTTCTCTTCGTCATCCTTAGGGGCATTTCTACCGGTCTTAGTCCAGAAAGGAGAGATTAAGGTTCGACTTCTGTCATCTGAACCAGCTATAATAGACTTGAAGTTTAACCCGCCGATGAGAGCTTTTAATTCTTTCAAAGGCCCGATTTCAGGATGGATTTCCGCCATTTCCTTGAAAGTTTCCTTATCGGTTTTTGGCAGACCTGTCTCGGTTCTTGGCCACATCCAATTATTGACTTGTATAAATCTTTCGAAATTATTGACCTTAAAACTGGTTCCTTCGTAAATTCCAAATTTGTCGATATTTTTTATCAATTTGAATTTTATTTTTTCCCAATTTTCTTGTAACTCGTTAAGTAAATCGGCATCAATTGGTATACCATAATATTCGATTTCTGCCACATATTTCATATACTCTCCTCGAAAGAGCGAAGTGGGTACGTCGAAATCAGGGACTGTAATCGTCCGTTTGAATAACTCTACTGTTTCAAGCACGTCAGATTCGCAATAACTCATAATGTATTCTTGATCTTCTTCCGAGTAAGGAGCGCCAGCTAAAACACGATCTCTTGCAGCATCTTTCTCCACTTTACTAATAGTCTCTATTCCAAAAGCTTTACACGCATCCAGTAAGTTTGCACCTCTTCTTTCATAAGAATGATTAGAAAAGCATCTGTACTCTACGAACGTATCAATCACATTGAATGGTAAGGGCCAGTTTAAGACCAGGTGGCATCCCCACTCCGCTGAGCTCATATGGGCAACAAACAAGTCATTTTCACCTATTGAGTAGGGCGGCTGTGGATTGCTTTCTTCAAAAAGCCACAGTCTTTTAGTTTCGCCAGAATTTATCTCATGGAAAACAACACAGACAGGTAAGGGATGTTCGCTAGGTTTTGCGATAAATTCGAAGTCCACAATGTAGACGTGGTCAAAAATGGGATGATTATGGTCTTCGATGGTTTTGTCCTTGAAAGCTATCTCCATAGCTTTTATTATGTTTTCCGGTTCCTCAGGCCATTCCGGATCCGGAAGTTTACTCATTGCGAAAACCGTATCGTAAACCCCAATTGAGTCATTTGTTTGAAGCTTTACCCAATGAGTTTCTGCCTTTTTGTAAGCTAACCTTCTGGTACGGGTTATACTCATGATCCTTCCCCTCTGCGTCAGGTTGGTCGATTTCTGAGAGAAATATTTCACCCGACCCGTAGGTAATGCCCGTATAAATTGTGACAAGTTTTAACTTTTTAGTCTCGACCACCTCAGGGTATAGAGCTCGATTGAGAAGGTATTTTCCTTCTTCACCACTGCTGCCACCCAAATCTAAAATGTAGGTAGGAAACTTCCATTCGGATTCAGGCCTGATCCTGAAAAATTCCACACCAGGTTTAGGTTTCTTGACAGGAATTGAAGTTACTGCACGTTTCACAATGATGGGGGTAGCTTCAGTGACTCGGAGAGCCTAAAAATTAAAAGCCATTTAAATCCCCCAATGTTAAATAAAAGGTCGCTAGGTTGTACATGCAACCGTTGGTTGCAGAGCTGAAAACGAAAATTATATTTATTGTGTAGACCATATTATTCATGATGCATCACTTCTCATTTCTGGGTCGATCTGTTCTTGTAGGTCACTAGCGATGAAAGTAGGCATCTGTAGGGGTGTTTTGCGAAATTTCCGATTGCTTGGACGCTGCGGTATTTTCAAAGCACTTTCATCAACACTTTTGGTTAGTATGATTTTTGACTTTTCAACCCATCTTTCTAGGCTCGTATACCTTTTTTGAAAACCAAGAATATCAAATTCGGTTTTTAGTATCAAAGCAATCCCCTCTCTCGTTTTATAGCTTGAAGAGTTGTTTCTCCACGTTCAACAGAGTTTTTTATTTGCTGGAGACGATCCTGAGCCATTTGCTCAATTTTGAGCATAGTTTGAAACGCTTTTGGCATGTGCTGATTCAGTTCGATGTTTATGGAAAAATTCTTATCATCTTCTGATACAGGATTCATTGGTATTCACCACCTTGTATAGGGTTAAGAGCTGCCGTATCTTGTAGGGTATCGCCAGCTATGATTCTCAGTCTTTTTTCGCTGTCCATCTCTACAACTACAGTTTTCACGTCTAAACCCATTGATTTCATCCACTGCATTTGAAGCGAAATCATGTAGCTTCCACTTTGTTTGATTACGTTTCTTTTTCCAAATTTGAACATATTTACCTCTTAATTAATGTTGTAATGCAAATTAGAAGATGAAATTAATCATATATATTTATTTTTTATAGGTAATAAATATCAAAATACCTATATATAGGTAAATTTGTACAATTCACCTACTATTAATATGCCGGTTACCAATATATCTTAATAAACGTTTGAGCTACCTATAAAATATGAAAACAGAAACTAATAAAGAACTAATTATAGGTAGTTTATTAGAATCCCCAAAAACGACTGGACAATTAGCATGTGAGCTAAACTATGTTAATAAAAAAGGCATTGCAGGTTACAGTACAATTAGGAACGATTTACAAGATCTTGTAGAAAATGGATACATTGAAGGTGAAAAGGTAAAATCCGGGAAACTGGGAATCCCTCCAACATTATATTCAACTACCCTAAACATTCAGAATCTGAAACTGATACTGGAAGAGTATCCTCGCTTGATGCCAAAAATGCAAAAAAACGCTTCCATTTCCAAAAATATATTATCTCATTATTCGGATATAATTTATGGTTCAAATGATAGTGAATATTATAGCACCTTTGGGGGAAATGGAAATGAAGGCTGGTCTATAGAGTCTAGGGAACTATTTATCCACGCCATGTATTCATTTTCTGATCCACTTTCTGATTCACTTAAGAAGGATTGGGAAGAAAATTCAGGAGATAAACTTTTTGAAAACACAAAAAGAGATTTTGAGAAAAAATTACAATTGTCCCCTGAATTCTTCAGACTTTTTCTGACCAATGACAAGAATAAATTAATGATAGATATTAAACAACTTTCTGAGCTGTCAGAAAATAACATAATATACCTAACGGATTGGGACTATGAGCATCATCCAGATAACTCGCTATCGATATTTGCAATAACTTTATCCATCAACATAGCATTCGAAGCATGCGTTTCCATGGATATAATAAAAGGACAATCAAATAGAGAAGCTATAAAATACTTAACACAAAAAAAGAACGAAATATCAGATGCAGAAATTGCACATTTAAGAAACTATTATATGCATACTAAACTTGCACCTGAGTTTCTTAAAGGGAAAAAATTAATTCCCATCAAGAACCCCAAACTTGAAAAGATAGAACGAGAATTCAAAGACCATGGAGGAGATTACCTAGTTTATTATACTCCGATAAACCGGGGATATAATAACAGGATAGTCTACTAGAATTAAGATTTTGACAGTTTAATTCTGTCTATTTCTGGTTTTCAGTTTGGGTGCACAAATCCTATATTAAAAAGTTATTTTTTAAGTTATTTTAGCTAACAGTTCGTTAAGTCTCGTTTCTACCATTTCCTCCATTTTCTTTTCGAGTAGGCGTTCTAATTCGGAATCTATCGGCTTCATTTTCTCGATTTCTGTCCTTAATTCCTGCAGTTCAGAACGCTCTACGACATGCCGTGCTGTCTCAGCCTGTAATATTTGGTTTTCCTGCTTAATCCTGAGATATTCCTGGCTTTCGCTTATGTCAGTCTCTTTTTGTATTGTGAGATAAGGCACACAAGTTTTGAATCGTTCTTTTAATTGATCTGCATCGTGCCAGAAGTAGGTCCTATCTGTTGAGTTAGCTTTGTGTCCAAGCATATGATCAACAAAATAAAAATCAAATCCTGCGTTGATAAGTGCGGAGTTGAAATACTTTCTCATGTTGTGGCTTCTTACTATTGCCCATCCATTGGGATTTTCTTTTCCGCACTTCTCAGAGAGCCGAGCATACAATCTATTGAACGAATCATCAGTATACTTACGTACGTCTTCCTTTGCTTGCCATTGTTCATCTGTTCCACAAGGCATTTCGAGGTATTTATCTGAAATATTCCTGAGAACGAAGAGATAACCCTCATCTCTAGTTACAAGTTGTTTTTCTAACTGAGTCCTGCGTACGGGGTTCATTCCTTTCTTCGGAGCCCTGTTTCTGAACTTGATATAATAATTAACTGCATTAGAGGCTTCTGGTGTTAAAAATGTGCAGAACAGAACTCCTGTTTTAGTCCTTCTCAATTTCAGTGTAGTAATTCCTGTTTCAGGGTCGTAATTTCCCTTGAAATCGCTTATTCTCAAATTGCATATGTCAGCGGCGGCTAGTCCACTTGAAATACCAGTGAGAACAATAGCTTTTTCTAGCACGTCAGCGACTTTGAGCACGTCACAGATATCATCTTTCAAAATTTGTTTTGTGTTTTCCTTCTTAGGCTCAACAACATTGTTACCTTGTAACTTTGGGACTTCTACATAGAAAGCTTTGTAAAAACTGACTACACAGTTAATATAGTTCCTGACTGAAGTGGGCGCAAAATTGTTTTCCAAGTATTTCCTGAAACCAAGTAATCGAGTAAGAATTTTACGCCTTCTCATAATTATTTGCTTTGAAGCTTCATCTTCCGCTTCAGTCAATAATTCATCTGGTGTTAAGCCAGTAAATTGAATATACTGATTGAAACCGATTAGGTAGTTATCCACTGTCTTAGGTTTCTTTCTAATAATGTCTATCCACTGTATTATAACAGGATCGTTCTTCAAGTCTGTGTAATTCGTCATCTAACCAGTTTTTATACATTCTAACAAATAAATACGTTTTCATACTAAAAGCCGCACATTAAATCACCACGTCCATTCCAAAGAAGTCCTTGTCGAAATGACCCACGAAATCATGAGTGAGTTACTTTTGGAAAGCCACGTCAAGTTCCGACGTGTGGGAGTTCGGATAAGTTCTCTTCTGAAAAGAAAAGGTCAGAAGAGTCTTTTTGACTATTGAATCTAGATTCTTTTGCCGTTGTGACCAATTTTAATGTGGAATCTGCCAGAAGCAATATTATTGAGTTTATCCAAAAAGACATTCTGCTTCAATCGCTAAGAATTATTAGGATCTCTGTCATAATTAAAACCTCTATTAGTCACTTACAATGCAAGATTCTAAAAGCAAATTTTGAGTTTTTGGTGAAGAGGATCTTGTCCAATAAGCTAGTTGATACTTTCATCTAAGAATTTATTTTGTAAACAGTTACTCGATTTCTAACCTAATCTGCATGTTGGAAGCCAAAGACGACACCTCATAGAAAATTGAATGCAGAGGTAGAGTATGTGACTTTTTTGGGTAAGCGTCGCCTAATCATTGATAGACTACCAGTTTTAGTATCAGCTCATTAATATAAAAGATAATAGAATATATTGAAAATAGTTAATTATTTTCATGGGCAATAAATGGGGTCTTTGTTCATAAATTATTGAAAATGGTGAATATTAGACTGTATTTACGTTATTTCAAAAGGTGAAAAATATACTCGTTTTTCAGATTTTAGCACTTCACTAGCTCAGGCTGGATGATCTCAAGACCATCACTACTTATTTTCACCTTCTTAAACGATGATGTCCAAAATAGCTGTATCTTTCATCCGCAAATATATATTAACATAATATATAATCAACTTCCCACAAGTACACACAAAAATGCCATCCATTTTCTTAATATGGCAGTAGCTTAAAAACGAACATGAAATTCTTCAAATAATAGGCACAAACAGCGGAAAATATATTCCACTTTACTTTTTTGACTATTAATTTCATCATTACCTTGGGCAGGAAGATTATTCAAATTCTGTTTTTCACAACTGCCTGAAAACTAAGAAGTGAATGACCATGAAGCCTCAAATGTGACTTTGATTACGGATATTAAATTGATCTTTTAGGCAATTCCAGAATAAATAGATTAAGTGACCTAAATTGTCAAAAATAGTAAACAAATCTCGTGGTTCAGACATTCATAAACATTTTTTCATTGCTACCTCTTCAGGTATATTAGGTGAAAAATAATAAAATGTTTCGATGGAGGTGATATTGGAATTTTAGCTTTTAAAGGTTGGAGAATATCTGAAAAATGTTATGCCTTTGCATGTGAATCAACAAGTGATTTATTAAATTTTTATTTATTGCTCCTTCCATATAGCATCTACGTTTTATAATTGGAAATAAATGAAATCTGAAAACATTTTGTTCCTAAAAAGAAAAATAAAATAGATTCAAAATTAATTTCGCAACTTACACTTAATAATATAACCCAGCTATCAAAAGTTTTTGCAAAATATCATAGCATATTTCGTTCATGCATTTGGCTTCACGAAAAACAGGACGAAAAAATGGCATGTATAATAACTGAAGCTCATACTATTCTTTCCTCTGAAATGTTTAATCGAAACGGTGTGCTTATAGATATTTTTGGGAAAAACGATATCTTAGTCGGTAAGGAATTTATTTAGGGAAGACAGTCAATTAAGATGATAAAAAACCTTTCACCAAATGTTCGTAAAAGAAATGTTTAGATAAGAGAAATTTTGAGGCCATAAAAAAATCTCAAAATGCGGTAGTAGGCTTTAGAAGTATCTATTGCGTCAAAATAAAAATAGAATAATTGGTAGGCTAAATATTTAAGATCATTTTATACAGTTAAGACTGATTACAGTTACTGAAAACCGAAACAAATTTAATTTAGACAATTCCAAAAGATGTTCAAAAGTCTCATATTCAAACTTCTGACTTAAAAAGAAGCTTATTAGTTATTTAGCTACCCAAAATCAGTCTAGTAATATTTCATTTAGTTTAAAAAATGTGCAATTGTCAATCCATTCAAAAATATAAAACAAAATCAATAATCAACAATTAAAGAGACTGATTTTGAAAACACTTGGCCATAATAAGTTAAATAAGATGGATAATAATGCTTTTTCTCAAGCTGAATAATTAAGAAGTATATTTTATTTCATTTTAATTATCACAAAAATTTAATAAATCAAGTAAGCATACTTAATATAGATACTTTATTATTTTCTGGGCTTTCGATTGATTAGAGTCATTTAATTTTGGAAATAATTATCATTTTCGATTATCCCAGAAGATACTAAAAGTCTCTAAATTAAGACAAATTCGCAATCCAATTTAATCCGTTTAATGTGGATATTGGATTGATATAGAGGAGGGACAGAAGAGAGAGATTACTAACACTAAGAATTGGCTAGTTGGTGCTCAAAGATTTATATATTACAAATTAGGCATCAAAAAAGTATAATTTGCTAGCTATGAAAGGATCAGAGGGTCCTTATTTAAGTCCCAGCGAAAAAGGGAATTGTCAAAAGCAATTTAAATAAGACCTTAAAAATGGGAATCCTTTGAAGATTAACTAGATTCTTGAAAATGAGATTGAAATCTAAAATAAAAGAATTTTTTTCCAAAGCTGAAAGCTGATTGAGGAGTTGAATCTATGACAGAAAAAAAGAAGGAAGAACCAAAGAAAGAAGAAGAAACTAAAGTAGAGCCCATACACCCCTCTGAAAAAGAAAGGGGCGGTAAAAAGAAGGGGCTTCTAGATACTTGTAAGTGAATAAGCTCCTATTTAGTAGTGGGGATGAGTATGTAATCAACTCAGAAAAAAATGAGCTCGCCCTTGTTTGGAAAATATACAGAGACTCATATGCGTATAGTATTCAGCAACTCACCTCACAATCTGAAAGTCAAACCGAATATTTATGATTTAAAATACAGAGGATTTCGAAAAACCCCTAAATTTCATCATATGCTTACAAATAGTATATGGATGACTCATGAAAATCGGAGGTTTCTCAAAATCCTCTACAATAAACTAATGAATCAATTTTTTTTGAAAATAAATTTGTGGTAATTCTGGAAGAAATCTTTTCTTTCTCCCGAAGTCATATAAGAGAAAGCAGTTAGCACATCCTCTCTCCAAAAAAAGAGCTTAAAAGTATTTCTTTACTCTGCTAAGGTAAATCTACTCTTTTTAAGGTTTCAGCTGAGTAATTGCATAAGAGTTGGTTATTGAGTTAGGAAAGAAATTTGACTTTCTCTAACGCAACTTTTCAAAATCTCCCTGATATAAATGAAGATTTTTATAAAAAATAACTAGCCTATAGCATTAAATTTCGGTGTCTTAGAAGGATAGGAGTATGAGTTTGTCTGAAGCAAGCATCAATACTCTGTTCCTAATATTATGTGAATATCTATGGACAATCCCACTTCCTGTAGATGTCACAAGAATTCCACTTATTTTCTCAATATGACAGTAGATTAAAAATTGATTTAACTTTGCAAATATTTCACTTCGGAAAAACAGTGTCATTGACCATTTTTACTAAGATTCAATGAGTCGATTTCAGTGAGCTGATTTTAAATAACTATAGTCTATTGATTATGTTTTCTTTCCCCATCAATTAATACTCAGAAGTGCCTATTGCATCAAAATAGATACAACAAACTTATTTTAGGTAGGCTATAATAGTATGATATTTGATTGGCAAAGTTGTTTATTTGATCCACTTTTTTATTTGTTGCAAAAAAGATGTATTTTTGCACTGATCCAACATTGCAACAATATTGAAAATTGGTTCGCCATCCTCAAACTTATATTCACATACATTAAAAGTATTTTCAGTTACCTCAATGTGCTTTTCAAGAATTCCTTAATCCTATTTTTGGATTTAGCTTCGATTACATATTCTAGCCTTCCCTCATCTTTTTTTGAGAGAACTCTCTGTCAAAAAATATCTATCCATATATAAAGGTTTCCAGCTTTACTCTCATTATTTCAATCCTTTAAAATAGGCATTTTCCGAAGGGGGCAAGTATTCTTTGCCTAAATAATTTAATACTTATGGAATGCTTAGAGTCACTAATCCAACGGCCTTTGTTAAGGGCTGAAGGGACCCCTTGAATCTTTTTATTTTTGTTTAACCCTCAAAATCATCGGCTTATTTGTAAAATGAGTTTATTTTTGTCACCATGTCAGAAGTGGTTTCAAATACCTCTAACCAGTAGTGATACACATTGAAATTAAAAAACTTTATCATAGCTACAGTCAGATCACCTATAACATAGCATTGGTGCCTAACTGTCGATACAATATAGAAAATTTTGATAAACTTCGATTTTAACGAGTCATATATATACAAATTCTAAGAATAGGACAAAATTAATGGTTTCTCGAAATCCTCGAGATATCATATTGTTTTTTTTGCATGAATTATCGTGAAAAACTTCATTTAGGCAATGATATAATCAACGATTTTGAAATATATTCGCTTTAAAATGGTAAGAGATATCTTTTTGAGTTCGATGTAATCTCTACTGATGATGATCATTTACATCTTTTCATTGGTGCTGAACTAAAAGATTCTCTTTCAATAGTGATGCAGATTATAAAAAGTACCATAGCAAGAAAAGTTGTTAAAGAATACTATGAGATTAAAAAGCAGTTGTATTTGATAGGCTTTGGAGCGATTGATGTCACATTGAAACCGTAAGTGATGCTATAACTTCAGATGTACCTAAAAATGACGTTCAAAACTAGGGCAAGCAGAAAGAAAAAGAAGTATATTAAGTAAATGAGAATATTTTATTTTGAATAATTTCCACATATCCAGAGCAAGTGAGCTACTAAATCCATTGCTTGCAACGGAGCCGGATACCGAAATTTGAAGTAGGATTATAATATTTAGTTTATGTAACTTACTGGGAAAAGTTGAAAATAATCCATTGTTTATAAAAAATTAATTATGTAATATCCTCTTCGTCCCCTGCATCAAATTCCTTGTAACTGTCGCTTCCTACCATTGCGGCCGAGATAGAATCAATGCCATCAAGCCATTCCGCAACAATACCATAAGGAAGTTCAGCCATAACATTTTCGGGCAAGCTTTTCCCTTTGAGCACAAGTGCACCACATTGTGCAGTATAATCAAGAGCAAGTTCAAGGTTGTCGGAGGCTTCAGCCTCAACGGCTGCTTTTACCAGTTCCTCGATATTTGCTCCTTCTTCATAGTCACCCATAATATAACATTCAAAAGCGACAAGCGTCCCCATAAGAGAGGTCTGGATCGAGTCAATCATAAGATCGATATCTTCGGAAATTGGTTCTACCTCGGAAAGTACTATGTCCCTGATTTCCTTCAGAATTTGTAGAGCTTGTTCTCTTAAGACAATACCTTTTTCAAAGCGAGCAGTCAATTTTAGGCAAGCTAGGATAACATCATCGACCATATTCACAAATATGGCACTTTCTTTTCCGGCTTCGTCTTCCGTTTCCTTTATCTGGAAACCGCTCTCTTTTGCCCGTCCGAGCCAGTTTTCCCAGCGCTTTTGGGTGTAGAATTCATAGGGGACCTGGTTCATTTCCTGTTCAGGCACTTATAACACCGCTTCAACCTTTTTATTTATTATTAATAAGTAATCAATCCTACTATTACTAAAGTGTGTCCATCTACATTTACCAGGCTAATTTCACTTTTTTAAGAGAATAGCCGGTTTCACACTTAGAGTCAAGGCTTTCAAGCACCTCTACAATTTTACATTTGTCTCCTCTTGAAAGTCCTTCAGGATGACATATCGCATACATGCTGCACTCCTTCTTATCGCATTTTGGAATCTCATAACCAATTTTTGCTCCGTCGACTGCTTTTCTTGATTCTATTGTAGTCAATATAGGAGCCCTGCTCACGTCCACAGCAAGTACCCCGTTATCATGCAGGAAACATTCATGGATATCGTTGCTTCTTACTCTTTCTATCCTGTACCTACGTCCAGGTTCAAGGTTAAGGCAGGTGTTCTTTAGCCGACATTTTTTGCATTCAGGCATTTCACCTTTGAATATGAATTCCAGCCCTTCCCTTGCAAGCCGTGATCCGATAAGTGTAATTTTAGTATTGCTCTCTGTCATAATACTCTTCCATTCAATTTTTATGGCCTGTGCCAGTTTTTGAGGGATGCCTGGAGCTTATCCCTAAATAAGTAAAATCCAATTATTTGAATCGATTTGAAATGAGATATAGATTAAAAATAAATGACTATGGATTAATCTAATACACTTTAGAAGGGAATGATTTTCCTTAAGCTTTAAATAGACTATTCATCCAGCCTTAAATTAATGTATTTTAAACATACACTGATTTTCTGCTTCGATTGGATAAGAACAGCTTTTCAATTTATGACCTTTGTGATTCTTGCAACTTTTTCAGCAGCCGAGGGGGTCAGCCCTTTCCCGAGAATTGTGTACCGCTCAGGGCGGATCTTATGTGCATGTAACAGGGCTTCGACTATATATCTGTCTTCTATGCCCAATTCTTCTGCATTTATGGGAGCACCTATCTTTTTTAAGGCTTCCCTGATTTCCTGCCAGTTACCTCCGTGAAGGTACATCATCATGATTGTGCCGACACCACACTGTTCTCCGTGAAGCGCTGGTTTTGGGACTATCCTATCTAGGGAATGACTGAACATATGTTCCGATCCTGATGCAGGTCTTGAAGAGCCTGCAATACTCATTGCAACCCCGTTAGAGACCAGAGCCTTTACTACAAGCCTTGCAGAAATCTCATGCTCTGGCTTGATAGAGTCTGCAGACTCTATAATTACCCGAGCAGCCATGCGGGCGAGAGCTGCGGCATATTCTCCAAAGTACTCGTTAAGGAGTCTGCTTGCGAGTTCCCAGTCTAGAACTGCCGTATAATTTGAGATTATATCTCCACAACCAGCTGCAAGGAAATTGAATGGAGCTGCAGAAATGATTTCAGTATCTGCAATGACCGCAATTGGAGCCTTCGCTTTTATTGAAGTATTTTTTCCATTATCCACAATTGAGGCATGGGAAGACGCAATGCCATCGTGAGAAGCTGCAGTTGGAATACTGATGAAGGGTAGATCTAGCTTGGTTGATGCGAGTTTTGCAAGATCTATAGATCTGCCACTTCCGACTCCAAGAAGAAAATTTGCTTCTGTTTCAAGAGCTCTTTCTATAACCTTGTCAACTTCTTCCATAGTAGTTCTACAAGTTCGAACTGTCTCTGCATTGCTTCCAGTACTTCGAAGTTCATCACAAACTTTCTTGCCTGCAATGCCCCATGTAGTGCTGCCGGTTACTATTAGTGCATTTCCTGTCAATTTCAGGTCTCTGCATACATACCCAACATCCTCAATCACCCCGTGTCCGACGAGTACATCTCTGGGAAGCTGCATTAATTTCGAGCTATTTTTTTTGAAGGTCAATTTCATACCTACATCAGTATTTGATCATAATAAATGACAAATTGGGTTTTATAAGCCCGCATATATGTCATAAGTCACAAATCACGAAGATCGTTTGCTTACTGGGATGTTAATATATATCAATCTTTATTACAGGCAGCTTAATCTAGAGGATTTTGATAAACCTCCAATTTTCACGAATAAAATATATACAATTTATAAGATATGACAAAATTAAAGAAATCATTAAATTCGTTCTAAAAATTACTACTCTATACAACAGATTCTCTATTATTAGCGGACACCTAATTTCAGGTACTTACCTTAATATGTTGATTTAATTCATCAACCGAATTCATGATTTACTTGAATCTAGTACACTATTCAAGATTAATTTTTTCAAAATACTTTTATTCAGAATAAAATGTGGGCCATTAGTTACTGAAAACCTGGAGAGGGGGAGATGTACTTTATTTATACTTCCCTCAAATACAAGAAATATACCAGTTTTTAAAATTGATCAATAATTAAGAACATGATGCATAATTAATTTAGCTATTATTCTATAGGATTACTCCTAGATGTGTGATTTAAGACTCACAATTACATAGATTATAGAAAATTTAGATAAACCCCTAGATTTTATCATATTCTTATAAACAACATATAAATGATTAGTAAAAATCAGAGGTTTATCGAGATCCTCAAATGTATTAGGATATTGCCACTTTGAATGAGTGATATATGAGTTTTTTAATAAGATAATATTAGTACCTATTATCTCGACTCGCATAAGGACTCATGAAGGATATAATCCTATAAACAAGTTTATTTGGCCAATATTATTGAGGATTGCGTATTATGGATTTTCAGGTTTGTCGAGAATCTGGAGGTGGAAATCATATCTAGCTTTATTGTTTCTGTACTGCCTTTCATATTTGGAGGCTTTTATCCCTATATTTTTAAGAGGACCTGATAAACTCCTAAATTTTGTCATATGTATATAAGAGACATATAAATAATTCGTGAAAGTCAGATATTTATTGAAATAATCTTAAAGATTTTCCGACAGGTATTTCTCAGCAACCATTGGCACATATGTTTATAAATTCCACATTTACTTCATGGTCTATGCAATAACTATAGACTGCTCTAGCTCTCAATCAGCCGGAGAAAGCAAAGTTGGGAAAGGATTTATATCTCATGTTTGTAGACATAGAACTATTATAATTTTTTTGAAGACCCTATTCTCTTGATGCACTTCTAGAGAGTTGTGGCCACTCAAATCTCCTTATTTATACTAGGAGCACAAATAGGATTGACATCTTCCATTACCTGGTTATCTATAGTTTTCAAATCTTCGATATTTATAGCCCCTCTTTAATCTCTACATCCTGCTAGGCATAAGATGGATGATTCCTCGACGTATATAGGAGTAGATACATTAGGATACTATGAAAAAGATGTAGTAACTCAATACTTCATCCAGTTAACTGACACAGTATTGGTTATGTATCCATTGAAGTTTATTATCCGCATAGAAATTTTTTATTTGATTGACGTTCACTTTGAAGATAATAGTAATATTCACCCATGAAAACGTTAATCATAATGATTTTTTTTATCCGTGGGTTTTCTCCTTCGACCCGGAATGAAATCAGAATGATACTGGGAATCTGATATTAAATTGGATATACTGATACATGTGTTTTAATTTAAGATTAAAAGATACAAATATTTCTGGTGAGAATAAGTATGGGAAGAGAAGAAGATTATGGCATGCGTAGTGAAGGGGAAGTAGTACAAATCGAAACCCTGGACGAAAGGATGGAAAATAGAAGATATGTTGGGGAAAAAAAAGATTCTTATACCGCTAAAACGGAAGCAAATACCTTTCAAGTTGGCAGAAACAACTCAAAAAAAGACGAGTTTATTGGATACATGACCATGCTATGGCCGTATCTGGTTATTATAATCGTTGTATTTTTCGGATCTTTACTCATGGGTTATGCTTCAGCAGCAAGTTTCCCTCATATGGCCGATAACCTGATGAAAGAGTTTAGTTCTCGCTTCGCGCCACTCCTGACACTGAGCCCCATCTACATATTGATCACGATCTTCCTTAATAATACCTTTGTGAGCCTAGTTTCCCTGATACTCGGGATAGCTGTAGGAATTTTCCCCATACTATTTATCGCTTCAAATGGATATTTTGTTGGAATGATCTCGTACCTGGTAGGTCAGCAAAAGGGCTTTGTCTTTATTCTCCTTGCTCTTCTCCCTCACGGAGTAGTAGAGCTGCCTACGGTCTTCCTATCTGCAAGCATAGGGCTTCGGCTTGGGCACCATGTGTTTCTCTCTCTTATAGGCAGACCGACCGAGGTCAGAGAGGAAATTAAGAACGGGCTCAAGTTCTATTTCAGCTTGATCATGCCCTTCCTTTTCATTGCAGCAATTATTGAAACTTTTATTACGCCTCGCATCCTAAGTATTATTTAAAGAGCCTTGAAGGGTATGGATATCACTGGAAAGGATCAGAGTATTTATTCTGGCCTACCCCCTATTATATAAATGATTACTGCTATTAGAAAGAGTTTTAATGGGTAAAGCTGTAAGGGAATTTTCATGAGTTATTGATAAAATCTGGAAAACGAGTATAAATATAATCCTATTGAAAAAATATCTAGAGTGTCTTATGGTTTGTGATTTTTTACAATTCACAGATACTATCAGCTGTTAATTGAAAATAAATCTCTTCGAACTTCTATTTGATAAACTTCGCAGTAATTACTAGAATATGCAAGTCGAGAAATTTCCACTAGAGTATTAAGTTTGAGAAATGCTCATCATCATCCATTGGAAGAAATTTCCAAAGCTGAGGATTAGATACATGATTGACAGGAAAGAGATTAAGGAAATTGTTGAAGGTTACTATACATATGCTGATAAGATAAAAATAGGAACTATAGCATCTCACTCAGGACTCGATATCTGCGACGGGGCAATTGAAGAGGAATTCAGAACTCTTGAAGTATGCCAAGCTGGTAGGGAAAAGACCTACAGCAAATATTTTAGATCCCAGAGAGACTCTCATGGGAAATTAAAACGGGGAATCATTGACGAGACAATTGTTTTTAATAAGTATGATGAGATCCTTCTGCCCGAAAACCAAAAAAAACTGGTTGAAGAGAATGTACTCTTTGTTCCCAACAGATCTTTCACCTCTTACTGTAATATAGATGAGATAGAGGAGAACTTCAGGGTACCTCTTGTAGGAAGCCGAAATCTCCTTCGGAGCGAAGAACGTAATGAGCTGCGTAGTTATTACTGGATTCTGGAAAAAGCAGGTTTACCCTTCCCAGAAAAAATAGAGTCACCTAAGGATATTAACGAATTGGTAATAGTTAAGCTTCCACATGCAGTAAAAACACAGGAAAGAGGGTTTTTTACTGCTTCAAACTACGAGGAATACCTGGATAAATCCAAAACCCTCCTTAAGCAGGGGATCATTAAACGGGAAGCACTTGAAAAAGCCAGAATAGAGCGGTATATCATAGGCCCTGTATTTAACCTTGACTTTTTTTACTCTCCAATAGAGCCTGAAATGAGCAATCTGGAACTTCTTGGCGTTGACTGGCGCTTTGAGACAAGCCTTGACGGACATGTAAGGCTTCCTGCCCCGCAACAAATTTCCCTAGTCAAACATCAGCTAACTCCTGAATACACGGTATGCGGGCACAACTCTGCAACACTTCGGGAGTCTCTTCTCGAAAAAGTGTTTGAAATGGGAGAAAAGTATGTAATGGCTACCCAGGAACATTATGCTCCAGGAATTATAGGACCTTTCTGTCTGCAAACCTGTGTGGACAAGGACCTGAATTTCTATATTTACGATGTAGCCCCAAGAGTGGGAGGTGGAACAAATGTGCACATGTCAGTTGGGCATTCTTACGGTAACTCACTCTGGAGGAGACCAATGAGTACGGGAAGAAGATTAGCCTTTGAGATCAGGCGTGCTCTGGAACTCGAGAAACTCGAAATGATAGTCACATAAATATATAAAGGCTTTCCGGCATTAGTAGATATATAATTATGCAGCATATTATAAACTTTAGAATTATCGTCTGAATCTGCAAAATTCATGTCGCGAAAAAAATATAATGAAATAACTTGCCCGAATTTTCGATTATGAAAATTCAGAATCTACCCACGGATCAGAAATGGATTCCAAGTTAATTTTTAAGCCAACATCCAGCGAAAATCCCGGTTTAAAATACAATTATACTATATAGGATTTTGATAACCCTCTGAGTTTCACGAGTTATTTATTTACCATTTGTGATCAATGACCAAATTCAGGGGTTTATCTAAATTCTCTATAAATTGCAGGCCAGATGAGTTTAGATTTGGGATTTGCGGACCCTCTTAAAAAAACAATGTAAAATTCTTATGGCACATATTTCAGATCAAATACCTGTCTTATATCGGATTAGCTTCATTTTACTGGAGGAAATTACAACTTGAGTCAGCCCTGTGTTAATATCGGCATGGTAGGACATGTCGACCATGGAAAAACCACGCTTGTTAAAGCCTTATCAGGCGTCTGGACAGATACGCATAGTGAAGAAGTAAAAAGAGGAATTTCTATCAGGCTGGGGTATGCAGACTCACCATTTATGAAGTGTCCTAAATGCCTTGAGCCTTATTGTTACACTGTGGAAAAGACTTGTCCTAACTGCGGTGAAAAAACGGTAGAACATCGGACAGTGTCTTTTGTAGATGCTCCAGGACACGAAACCCTGATGGCAACCATGCTCTCAGGAGCTGCAATTATGGATGGTGCAGTGCTGGTAATTGCTGCAAATGAAGATTGCCCACAGCCACAGACAAAGGAACATTTGATGGCCCTGGATATAATAGGGATTGAAAATATCGTAATAGTGCAAAATAAAATTGATCTTGTATCCAAAGAACGTCTTATGGAGCACTACAATCAGATAAAGGAGTTTGTCAAAGGAACGGTGGCCGAAAAAGCACCTATAATACCTATCTCTGCTCAACAGAATATCAACATTGATGTCCTGATCGACGCTCTAAAAACCCAAATTCCGACTCCTGTCCACAAAATGGATAAGCCTGCAAGCATGCTGATTGCGCGGTCTTTTGACATCAACAAGCCGGGGGCTTCAATCGACGAAATTTATGGAGGAGTCATTGGAGGCACCTTGACAGATGGTGTACTTCATCCTGGGGACGAACTCGAGATAAGGCCTGGAATTAAGGTTACAACCGAAGGAAGTACCAGATGGATTCCCATCTTAACAGTTGTTTCATCTATCTATGCAGGAGCAAAAAAAGTAGAAGAAGCAACTCCAGGAGGTCTTCTGGCTGTTGGAACTTATCTTGATCCTACCCTTACGAAAGGTGATTCTTTAACAGGACAGATTGCAGGCGCACCAGGTACACTTCCAGATACTAGACACCAGTTTGTTATGGAATTACACTTGCTTGAGAGGGTTGTTGGAGTTACAAGAGAAGAAAAAATCAATGAAATTAAGACCAGCGAACCCCTTATGCTCAACATAGGAACCGCAACGACTGTAGGAGTAGTCACAAGTGCTAGGAAAAATGAAGCACAAGTAGCACTTAAACGTCCGATAAGTGCAGCCATTGGGGCACGGGTTGCTATTAGCAGGAGAATTGATTCTCGCTGGCGGCTCATTGGAGTAGGGGTAATTAAAAGTTGAAAATCATAATTGACACTAATGGATTCATGGTCCCAATCCAATTCGGAGTAGATATTTTCGAAGAACTTAATAGGCTGGGGTTTAACGAATTTTGTGTGCCCGAAGCTGTAATATTCGAGATAGAAAGACTGATAAAGCGGGAAAAAGGTTCGGACAGAACAGCCGCAAAAGTCGCCAGGTCCATGATGGGGAGATGCGAGCGAATAGTTGCTACAGGGTCTGCAGATGATGTGATTCTAAGGCTAGCAAAGAATATGGGAGCCGCTGTTCTGACAAACGATAGAGAATTGAAGCGAAGGCTTGCAGATAATAGGATACAGACTGTTTCCATGCGTCAGAAAAACAAGCTGGACATCGTATAAAGAGCCACCATTTTTTTTAAGGTAGTATTGTAATTGATTGTGTTTAAAGGTGATTAACATATGTATAAAATGATGACACTAGTTGATACTGTTCGCATCCCTCCTACCTTGCTTGGGGAAGAAGTGATGTCAACTATTAAAAACGCTTTAAGGGAAAAACTGGAGGGACAAGTCGACAAAAAACTTGGTTCCCTCGTAGCTATTTGCAAGATCACCGAAATTGGAGAAGGGCATATACTCGTAGGAGACGGGGCAGTATATTATGATGTGACGTTCGAAGCCGTCATGTTTGTACCTGAGCTCCAGGAAATAATTGAAGGTGAAGTTGTGGAAGCCGTCGGTTTCGGAGTTTTCGTAGGCATGGGGCCAATGGACGGATTGCTTCACGTCAGCCAAATTACGGATGATTTTTTTTCATACGATTCCAAAAACGCGAGGCTTGTAACCAAAAATGGAAGCAAGTCAATCGCTGAGGGAGATCATGTGAGAGCCAGGGTTGTTGCAGTAAGCATCAACGAAAGAGAGCCAAAAGAGAGCAAAATAGGACTTACCATGCGTCAGACTGCTCTTGGAAAACTTCAGTGGCTCGAAGAAGCCAACAAAAAGAAACAGCTTCATGAAGTTCTAAATGAAGGGACTGCATGAAAAGAAACAAAAAAGAGGATTTTTAATGACAGAAAAAGTTTGTCGTCACTGCATGAGGGTCTTGGAAGGACAAAATTGCCCTATCTGCGGGACTTCAGATCTGGCAGAAGGATGGAGTGGGCTTTTAATTATTCTGGACGCTGAGCGCTCAAAAATCGCAAAAAAACTTGGGGTAGATATCCCAGATAGATTTGCCTTGAAGGTGCGCTGATTTGAGAATTCAAATAGAACTGCCTAGAGAACTTCGCCCTCTTATGAAAAAACCTTTCGGTAAACTTTATGCAGGGAATGGCAGCGATACCATAGAGAAGTTTGTAGGGGAGCTTGCAAGCTCCACAAAACTTATATCCGTAGGGGATGTTACTACCTTCCACTTACTAGAAGCTGGGATTTTTCCGGACATCTGTATTGTGGACAATCGCACCAAAAGGAAACCTGTTGCTAGACATGTTTCGACTCGGAACATGGACAACGTCTATGAAGAAGTTTCTGTGGAGAATCCAGCAGGGATTATTACAGATGAATTAATTAAAACCCTTTGTGAAGCTTTTACCTCCGAAAAGCCTATAAGGATTTTCGTAAAAGGAGAAGAAGATCTGGCCACCCTTCCTGTAATCTTGTTGGCTCCCCTGGGAGCTGTGGTTCTGTACGGCCAACCTGATGAAGGCGTAGTTTTTGTGAAGGTCACTGAGGAAAAGAAAAGGGAGATAAGGACTCTATTTGAAAAACTCATCAGCGATAATCAGAATTACGAATTGGATAAAATACGGAGAATCTTAGATGGACATAAAGATCCTTAAAGACAAAAAAAATGCACTTTTAAACAGAAGGGAACTGAATTTCATAGTGAAATATGAAGGTTCGACTCCTTCCAGAAATGATGTCAGGAATAAACTTGCTGCAATATTGAATGCACCCCTTGAAATGCTAGTAATCCAGAGAATCAAAACAGAATACGGAATGCAGGAAAGTAAGGGCTATGCCAAACTCTACGAAAATGCAAATCGCATGAAAGAAGTAGAACTGGAATACATCTTGAAGAGAAAACAAGCTCCCTTAGAAGAAACTGAGGGGAAAGAGGCCTAAAACCTTGATAGAGGTGTATACACATGCCAGTTAAAAAATACTATAAAGTCCAGGGCGATTCAGTAACCAGACTCAAGCAATTCTGTCCAAGATGTGGACCAGGTGTATTCCTTGCCGAACACAAAAACCGCCTTGCCTGTGGAAAGTGCGGTTATACTGAATTCAAGAAGTAATCTATTTTATAAAATAATTTAAATGAATTAGGAATGCTACAGTATTAATAATCTCATAGTTCCGAAATCATTTCTACAAATCAGAAAAATATCCAATAAAATTATTTAAAGCAATGAAGTGGTTAATTAAAACAACGGAAAATAACTCCACTTTTGGTATAGACACAACCAGTTTATTTCCTATATTTTTTAAATTAGGTAGTATCTTTGATAAATTAATTTATCTGATTAAGTAAACTATGGATATCAAGAAGTTTTTAATTTTTATTTCATGCTGTTACAGCCTCTACAAATTCTCTTGAGTCTACAACCAACGATCTAAGGTCAGAAATACGAGAATAAGAATTTATTAAATTTATATTATTTTGGATTAAATAAAAGTTGTGGTGCTGCACTCATTTTGAAAAAACGTTGTATGTTCATATTACCACGCTGGTTATATAGAAATTGTTCACAATCAATTGTTTTTATTTGCTAAGTATGCTTTGTTTTCGTTCTGCATTCCCTTGTTTTGAACATACCTTTTAATTACATCGGAAGTTGTGCCATCAACCGCAGTTCCAATGTAATCTCAATTACTCTTAAGTCGATCAAATACAACTGTTTTTAAATTTCAGAGTATTCTTCAACAACTTTTCTTGCTGTGGTACCTTTTATAATCTGCATCACTATTGAAAAAAAATAGTTTAGTTCAGCACCAATGAAAAGATGTAAATGATCATCACCAATAGAGATTACATCAAACTAAAAACAATATCTCTTACCATTTTAAAGCGAATATATTTCAAAATCGTTGATTCTATCATTGCCTAAATGAAATTTCTCACGATATTCATGCAAATAAAAACAATATGATATCTTAGAGGATTTCGAGAAGCTCCTAAATTTGATCACATGATTATAAGTTATATATAAGTTACTAGTGAAAATTAGAGAGGTTTAACAGAATTCTCCTTATTTTTATAAACACAATAGTTTGAATTCCGTAATTACATTTTAGAGTTCAAAAGTAGATAAAAATATGAATCAGTTAGTTGACAAAGGTTTTCGGGGAAGTTTGCATTCCCATTGAAAGCTAAAGGTATTCGATTTGAATAAAAAAAAGTGAAAATTCAGTTTTCACTTAAGACCATAGTGTTTTATATTCCAGTCTGCAGTGTCCTGGATTTTCTGGATTTCTTCTTCACCTCCTTCCATGGTGAAGAGGTGTTTGAATCTTTTTTGAGTTCTTAGGTATTCATCGACTGGCCTGGGATCCTTGATCCTCCTGACCTGCATTATTTCTCCGTATTCCATATCATACATCGGCCAGAGACCGGTTTCTACTGCGAGTTTGGCAATCTCCAAGGTCTTTGAAGTGTCAAAGCCCCAGCCTGTAGTACATGGGGAGTGGGAATGGATATATGTAGGGCCTACGATTTCTGTAGCTTTTTTTACCTTCCGGATCATGTCTCTTGGGAAGCCTATTGAGGTTGTGGCTACATACGGAGAGCCGTGAGCTGCAATAATGGCGGGCATATTTTTTTTTGGCCGCGGGTTTCCAAAGGAGAATTTTCCAGCTGGGCTTGTTGTGGTACTAGCATCGTACGGGGTTCCACTGCTGCGTTGGATTCCAGTGTTCATGTAGGCTTCGTTGTCCATGCATATATAAGTGAAATCATGACCCCGCTCAAAAGCACCTGAAATGGCACCGATTCCGATGTCCATCGTAGAGCCATCGCCTCCGATCGCGATAACCTTGATGTCGTTTTTTTTACCAAGGGCTTTTAAGGCAGCTTCTACACCTGATGCCACTGCGCCTCCATTTTCAAAGAGAGAGTGAATCCAGGGGACCTTCCAAGATGACAGCGGGAAAGGTGTTGACATAACTTCAAGGCAGCCGGTAGGATTAACTACAATACAATTCGGACCTGCGCCCATAAGTGTGAATTTTGCAACAAAGGCATCACAGCAGCCTGCACAACCGCTATGCCCCGAAGAAAGATACATTTTTGGTGCAACTTTAGTCATAGTAACTCCTCCTTAAGGTCCAGGAATTGGCTTTCAACCATGATTCCAGATTTTGCAGCTGCCTTGGTTCCTTCAATAACTTTTACAATGCTTTCTATACGAATGTCACGGCCTCCATGACCCAGAGTATAGCCCACGAGCGGTATGCGGACTTTGCTATTATAGAGGCAGGATTTGGTTTCGGTAAACAGGGCTCCTTCGTTTGTTCCTATAGATATATTCTTATCAAGCACAACAACTGCATTCGCATTCTGAATTGACTCAAGAATCTGCTCCTTCGGGAAGGGCCTGAAAGATCTGACTTTTAAAACACCAATCTTTTCTCCTTTTGCCCTGTACTGATCCACAACATCTTTAACAGTCCCAAGAACAGAGCCCATACCCATGATAACAATTTCAGCATCCTCAATCATGTATCCATCAACAAGCCCACCGTGAAACCTGCCGAAAACTTCCTCAAACTCCTTCGCCACGGCTTCAATCTTCGGAAGAGCTTTCCGCATTGCCTGTTCCTGTAAGTATCTGAATTCTTCGTAAGTATCAGGCGTTGCAAAGGCTCCAAAAGTCTTAGGATCTTCCGGGTCAAGCACATTTTCGGGATGGAAAGGCGGGAGGAAATTATCAACAAGATTCTGTTCAAGCAATACAACGGGCTCATAAACATGCGATAGAATAAAACCATCCATGCAGACCATTCCTGGTAACATGATTTCATGATCCTCTGCAATCTTATAGATTTGAGGTAGGGTATCAGATGCTTCCTGCACATCTTCTACATAAAGCTGAATCCAGCCGGTATCTCTTTGGGCAATCGCATCCTGATGGTCATTCCATATATTTATAGGAGCACTAACAGCCCTGTTTGTAACTGTCATTATAATTGGAAACCTCATGCCTGAAGCGTTAAAAAGTGCCTCATGCATTAGTAAGAGTCCCTGAGAAGTGGTAGCTGAATAGGTTCTTGCGCCTACTGCTGCTGCTCCTATAAGCGAAGAAATTGCCGAGAATTCTGATTCAACATTTAAATATTCACAGTTGGGAATCTCACCATCTGCTATGAATTGAGCCAGATTTTCAACAATATGGGTTTGGGGGGTGATTGGATAAGCTGAGATTACGTTTGGATGACAGATTTTTGCGGAATGAGCCACAGCATAAGAACCTTCCACGACTACCATTTTCTCTTTATCAGCCGGGTTGATCATTATTTCTCCTCCAAAATCATCTCGATTGCATCTTCAGGGCACTCATTTGCGCAGATACCGCAGCCTTTGCAATAATCGTAATCGTGCTCGAAAAAGCCGTCTTCCCTAGGTTTGACTGACATGTCAGGGCATACGATCTCGCAGATTCCGCACTTGGTACATTTGTCATAATTATAAATAGGACGAAAATTCCTCCAGCCTCCTGTTTTGTTTTTAAGGGTCGAACCAGGTTTACAGACACTGCAGCATGTGATTTTCGATTCTCTCGTTTCATGATCATTTTTTAAAATTTCAGGACATATTGTGCTGTCTTGACTAGCTTCAATAGTCATACTCTCACCTTAATGAGCTCGTAAGCTTTTTGAATCGCCTCTGCATTCTTTTCTCCAATTTTTCCTGGAAAACGAGCCTTTATCGCATGATAGATAGATTCCACTTTAATTTCTTCAGTTGCGCCCGCAAAAGCTCCAAGGAGAACAGTGTTTACTATGGGACGACCTATGATATCCATTGCCACCTTTGTAGCGTCCGCAGTCATAACTCTAGCATTTGTATTAATTTTCAAACTTTCCGGTTTTTCTGTAGTGTTGACAATAATTACTCCATCATCTTTTATCCCGTTTGCAACGTCAACAGTTTCAAGGAGGGTTACATCCTGAACAATAACATAATCAGGGGTATATATCTGGCTTCTGAGCCTGATTGGATTGTTACTGATCCTGGTAAATGCTTGTACAGGAGCGCCTCTGCGCTCTACCCCAAAAGCAGGAAAAGCCTGGCTAAATTTTCCATCTTTAAAAGCTGCGACGGAAAGCAGCTCAGCCGCGGTGACAGAACCTTGACCTCCTCGACCATGTATTCTAATTTCCTTCATATGGATTCTCCTTCTTGAATCGCTTATCTAGATGTCATTATGTCTATTGATTCGTCAGAAAAAATTTAAACATTAGACGATTTATTCAGGCACCACTGCGATATTCACTACTGATCACAAGGCTTTAAAACATAGATTGTTAACAGTTAGACGTTCAATCCGTTTCTGTTCCTTTTTTGACTGATTGTAGAGAATTTCGATAAACCGATGAATTTCAAGAGTCATATATACTATTTATAAACCATATGACAAAGTTTTGGAGTTTATCTAAATTCTCTCTAGTCAATTTGTAGTGGAATTAATAGTAAGTTTTGGTGATCTAAGAAAATATTAAAAAATCTCCAAACATCGATCTGGAACTATTCATATAACTTATTACAACAATCAATAAAATCAATATATTCATAATTATATATCCATGCCTTCAGTGCCCAATAGCTCATGGATAATAATGTAAGTTATTATTAGGTTTTCGGTGGGATTAGATAAATGTGTCTATATTTCTCCATTTTAGATTATATTCTGAATGTATTTATCTTCAAACTCTTCAAATTTAACTTGTACCAATAATTATGTTTTAAATGGGTTTGATTATAAACGAATCTTATTTTTTTAAAAAATTATTTTTTAATCTTTTTCCTGACAGGAGCTCCTTACCAGATCAAATATGGCCTTTCCATCTTTTAGACCATTAATCTTTTCCCTAATATTTCGTGAATTATGTAATCCTTTTGTAAACCAGTGAGCATGCATCCTCAGATTTTGAGAAGATAACAGATTATGTTCTTCAAGTAGGGTGATATATAATTCAAAATCTTCAAGCTGTCGGGCCTGCTTGTCTAGTTCCAGCTTTTCTCCGGTTTCCAGATAATATCTAATTCTCCTGAATATGAACGGATTTCCCATTGCAGCCCGCCCTATCATAAGCCCATCACAGCCTGTAAACTCAATAGTATTTTCTGCAGACTCTTCGTCCTTTATGTCACCGTTTGCAATCACTGGAATTGAAAGTTCGCGTTTGACTGCCTTGATAGCTACAAGATCCGAGCTTCCGGAGTACATCTGCTTTGCCTCCCTGCCATGCACCGTTATGGCAAGAGCTCCTGCATTTTCGATAAGTTGCGCAATCTCAAGGGTCTTTTCATCTCTTTCCAAAATCCTGATCTTTACAGTTACAGGTGTTTTCAGGGCATATGTTAACTCTGAGACTATTTCAGAAACAAGCTCTGGAGATTTGAGAAGAGCTGAACCGCACCCTGCTCCTATAATGCATTGTACGGGGCAGCCCATATTGATATCGATGACTTCAGGCCTAAACTCACTTTCAACAAAGATGGCAGCTTCCCGCAGCTTTTCAGTTGAACTCCCAACAAGCTGAACTCCAAAAGGCCGGTCATAAAGTGAGCTCAGTCCTTTAAGAAGAGATTTCCGATTTTTGCTGAGCAAGGCATCTGAGTTGATCATTTCGGTGTATGTTATGTCAGCTCCATGCTGCCGGCATAGCAACCTGAAAGCTAAATTTGTAACTCCTGCCATGGGTGCAAGAAAAAGGTTTCCAGAAGTTTCAAGCTGACCAATTTTTAATTTATTAAGCGTCATTTTTATACAATTCAAATTACTTTTTTTTAAAGCCATTTTATGAATTAGATCTACTGTGATTTGTTAAAACTCAAATAGATTTCGCACAATTATTTGAAAAATATCAGAATTTATATATGAAAGCCCTAAAATCGGAAACTAAAATGGATAATCTATAAAGGCCTTAAGAAGCAAAAGAGAAATAAAATAATCGAATCAAGAGATTGTGAAAGCGGAGACAAAATGCTAATTTTGAAAGTTTAGTCAAAAATTAATGTCTTTTTATGTTATTCTGTCCAATGAATACAAACACAAAAAAATCCCCTTCAATTTCTATCAAGAATATATGCGTTCCTATTAAATCGACTCTTGCGATTCAATTTTTTATGAAAACTTAATTTTTGTGATATTTTAGCAAGCATAACAGAAAGGATTTGGTTATCAATAAATTATTGATAGTCTTGGTGATATATAAGCTCACCAATAATTTTCGCATCAGAGAAGCTGGCAAATGGTTAAATAAGGGAAAAATTATCGACATCTCCGACCTCAAAAAATTTCATGAAAAGGTCCTTTACAGAACTCTTGAAATCTTGAAGAGTAACGAAAGAGAAATCCTCCCTGATATTCTGAACAATATTTTTCAGTTGACGATTCAAAAAAAAGATTTAACTTTGGACTGAGCAAGTATAGTTCTTCAAAGCACTAAATCCAAACTTGGCAAGTATGGATATAGTAGTGATCAGAGACATGATGGATTATGGATAACAGTCTAATTTATTAAACTCAAGGAAACCATAAACATATCATGAAGTTACAGTTAATGGAG
The DNA here is from genome assembly GCA_963733675.1 of uncultured Methanosarcinaceae archaeon. Lineage (GTDB taxonomy): Archaea > Halobacteriota > Methanosarcinia > Methanosarcinales > Methanosarcinaceae > Methanosarcina. The sequence continues at coordinate 196,787 of CAVTET010000004.1, forward strand.
GCAATGTTCTTGACTTGCAGCATTTTTCTGACAATTTTATGATCAGGTGAAAATGAACTCAAAAACGGTTCTTGAATAATTTTTGACAATGGAACTAATTCAGAAAACAATATTCAACTTCCTCAAAAAGAGAATATTAAGTATCTAGCTCCAATGAAACAGAATACAAGTGATAATAGAATAATTGAAAAGTTTGATAAGAAAAAAGTCGAAAAGATAAACCCAGAAAAAGTATACGTGGGGTAAAAATCGTCAAGTTAAGTAGCATCCTCCATTCCGTAAATGTACAATTTGTTCACCAATTTGCCCACTATTATTCATTGAAAGTGAACAAATAGGCTAACAAATCATACATCTGTGTACATTTGTAGAGTAAGGATTTAAAAAAAATAAATTGAAAATTATAGTTCAATTGGTTATGAGAATAATAGCCTGATATATCCTAGATAAGGAATCCTATACTGTGCAGTCCCTATAATCCACTTGTCTTTTACAAGCCCACTTATATCTCCTTGCTGGTCAAAGTACTGGTTAGTTATAACATTATCTCCTTTGGTGATATAACCAGAATACTGAGCAAGAGGCCCGCCTTCCCACATTGGCTCTCCAGCTTTTACCCTGTACATGGCTCTATGAATTATTGGGGTTACATCTTCAGTGCCATTAGGACGATAAAGAATCACATCTCCATAATTTTTAAAAGATTCATATCCCGATTTTTTTCCTTCTTCATTCGTGATAATGTTCACTCGATCAATACTTTTCATAAAAACAATATCTCCGATCTGTATATGCGGATCCATACTCTCTGACTCTACAGCAACCATAGGAGTCCAGAGACCAAATACCAACTTGGAAAGGAACATAAAAGTAATCAGTACAGCTACAACCAACAGCAAGTCCTTTCCAAGTGAAACCCAGGAATTATCATCTTCCTGGGTACTATTTTCCTCATTAATTTTGCTCATACTCAGTCTTTATTCCTTTAATTTCACTTTTTTTCGCGCCCATTAATTCTATTAGTCTTTGTCTGACAAAAATGTTATTCATTAAGTTATTGGGTATATACGCCAGGCTTTATAGAAAATTTTTATAAACCCACTAATTTCTTCATATGCTTATAAAATGGTATATAAGTAATTCATGAAAATCAGAGTTTTATCGGAATCCTCTATTATTATTCCTTAAATTATTTCAGGCTACAATATAACCTCAGAGTTAAATATAGCTCTTTCTGTTAGTCTGACTTATTAAAAATAATTAAGTCTTTTTCCAGTATTTTTGCCTATTATTTGTTTTTATAAGAGACTAATTTTAAATCCCAATTTTCATAGATTTACACAATAATGGCATTCGTTTTCTAAATATGACAGTTGTTTAAAAATTAATTTAACTTTCAATATTATTAGTTGGCAAATAGGAAAACAAAATATATACCTGTGTATATCTGCAGAATGTCTGTTAAATCTATTCATCCAGTTATCATATTTGTATAGTCATTTACTTAAAAAGAGGCAGATATCTTTTATAGTAGGCAGGAATCAAAAGGTATAAGTGTTACATGGGGAATATAAAATTTTTTAGAATTACAATTTCATTTCATAAATTAATTTTAACACATTAATTTAGTATCTGTTAAGCATATATTTTGTATCTTATTAACTTTTATATTTTAAACATGTCTTTTGCTTGAGATCTTTTAAATTTGGAGCCAAATGAACCTTATGATAAATCAGATCCAAAAGGTTTAGAAAAGTTTATTTCGGTTTGGAAAGATTTGTGTCAGTCTAGGAATGTTAGGTTGGAAGTATGGACAAGAGCGAGATTATAAAGGCAGTTATAGAAAAAGAGTACCAGATAAGCCCTGAAGCCGTTGAACTCATTAAATCCAGCAACTCGCCAGAATGCCTACTAAAATATGTCCTTTCAACTGTAAATGACTTTGTTGTTGTCATAGGGGCCGAGCATATAGATCTTGAAAGTTTTGTTGCTCATGACAGAGCTTCAAAGCTAATTCATGCAGAAAATAAAAAAAATCCTGGTTTCGAAAATTCAACCGAAAAGCCAAACTATGATGAAATACCAATTTCTTCTTTAAAAGCAGGAGAATTTCTTTCAGTATCTAGCAAACTTTCCCCTAAATTAGATGATGTTTCCTCAGAGACGGGGATCCCTTCTCCAGTCAACGACTCTGTGCCGAGCCTCTACCCAAATCCGCTTCCAGATTCAATTTCAGTACCAGATATAACTTATAAACCAATTCCAGATCTCAAATCAGATAATATTTCATCAGAGGAGGCATCGAGTTCTTACATTGCTTCAAGCTCGATTTCTTCATTGAGAACTGATCCTGAATTGGCCTTTTCCTTGCCATCTTCACAAGCTGGAGACAGATCAACTTCATCTTTTTTCGGAGAGGGGAATTCTCTACCTTCGTCCCCTTCAAACCGAGTTTCCAGGGAAAATCCATCTTTATCTGTTTTCGGAAAGGGCTTCTCGTCTAGTCCCAGTGACAAAGTGCACAGAAGTTTTCCCGGCAGGAATCCTGTGACCGTAATTTCCGATATATCAGGGGATTCAACATGTGTTGGAGAATATATGCAGTTTGTTCAATACTTCAGGAATAGATACAGCAGGCTTTCAGCGATTATACGGAGTAGAATAAGTGCGCGTCCTATAGAAAGTTTAAGACGAAGAAGAAGCCTTCGTCGTGAAGGGGACTGGGATTCTGAAGAAATATCTATAATCGGGATGGTTTCTGACATCAGTAGCACAAATAACGGCCACAAAATATTATCTCTTGAAGATCCAACCGGCTCCTTCTCAGTTCTCATTCGAAATACTGATAAAGAACTTTTTGAACTGGCCTCACGAGTCCTGCTTGATGAGGTCATAGGAGTAACGGGTTTGGTAAAGAGCGCCGGAAACCTGATGTTTGCCACAAAACTCATTCAGCCAGATGTACCCAATGGCGTTCAACAAAGAACCCGAAGTCAAGGGAAAATAGTGATGATATCTGATGTGCATATAGGAAGTTCCCAGTTTCTTGAAGACGCTTGGCTGGATTTTCTTGACTTTTTGAAAGGAGAGTCTGAATCAGAAGTCATGCGGGAACTTGCCGCCAGTATCCGTTATCTTATTGTTGCAGGAGATCTTGTTGATGGGATAGGGATTTATCCTGATCAGGAATTAGAACTGGACATTATGGATATCTATGAGCAGTACATGAAAGCTGCAGAGTACTTAAAGGAAATTCCGGAGCATATACGTGTGATAATAAGTCCCGGTAATCATGATGCTGTTCGCCAGGCAGAACCTCAGCCTGCGCTTCCTGAAATAGTTCAGGCCTATTTCCCTCAAAATGTTATTTTCGTTGGTAACCCTTCTCTTGTTGATCTGGATGGTACTCGCATCCTCATCTACCACGGAAGATCAATTGATGACCTCGTAGCAAGCATTTCGGGGATCTCCTATCAGGAACCCGCCATGGCCGTTCTTGAAATGGTGAAGCGCAGGCACCTTGCTCCGACTTATGGGAGCAGGGTTTCCATATCTCCGGAAAAAATGGATTATTTCGTTATCGACCATGTGCCGGATATCATCCACACTGGCCACGTCCATACCCTCGGAGTCCAGCGCTATAAAAATATCCTTCTTGTTAATTCCGGAACCTGGCAGGGTCAGACAGAGTTTCAGAAACATGTAAACCTCACGCCAGTACCTGCAAGAGTCCCAATTGTGGATCTCGCGGATTTTACCTATAAAATTCTTAATTTTGACTGAATCTGGCCTGAAAAATCTTAACTTCAATGACTGAATTTGCGCAGATAGACAGTTCAAATAATTCTTATAGACCACAAATTTATCTAAAAATACTGCCCGATCTTTATATATACAACTAAGATTTAATATGCTGCAAATGCCTCAGGAAGAAAAGAAGGAGGACTTCGAAGAAGATTTATCGATTGTTCAGAAAGAAAACTGGAATAAAGAGTATACTTCTTTGCCAGTTGAGCCCTCTGATTTAAATACCCTTCTGAAAAAACAGGGCTATGCCCTCGCAGGCTGCCACTCAGCAGTTAAGACCTGTCTCTGGCTTAGACACGCTATGAACGGTCAAGGTTTCTGCTATAAATCCAAATTTTATGGAGTACAATCTCACCGCTGCCTTCAGATGACTCCTACTCTTATGTGCAACCAGAGGTGCCTCTTTTGCTGGCGACCCACTGAGATTTCTGTTCCTACGCCTGGTGAATGGGATTCTCCCAAAAAGATTGTAGAAGAAAGCATTGCCTGCCAGCACAAGTTGATCACGGGTTTTGGCGGTTCTCAGATCGCAATTAAGGAACGTTGGATTGAGAGCAATGAGCCGAATAATGTCGCCATTTCCCTTTCTGGAGAGCCGACCATTTATCCTTACCTGCCAGAGCTTATCGAAGAATACAAAAAAATGGGCTTCACAGTTTTTTTAGTCACGAATGGAACAAATCCTGAAATGCTTACAAAAGTTTTTCCTTCCCAGCTTTATATGAGTCTTGATGCTCCTGACATGGAAACTTATCTGAAGATATGTAAGCCCAAATCAGCTGCGCTCTGGGACAGAATCAACGAATCTCTGTCCATACTAGGGGGAAAAAAATCACGGACAGTCATCCGTACAACGCTGGTCAAGGGAAAAAACATGTTTAGATCCGAGCATTATGCCGAGCTGATAAAAAAAGGTTCTCCTGACTTTGTCGAAGTAAAAGCTTATATGCATCTGGGCTTTTCACGGCTTCGTCTTGACCGCTCTTCCATGCCCACTCATGTTGAGGTCTTAGAGTTCTCAAAAGAACTTGCAAAATGCCTGGGGTATGAAATAGCAGATGAATCTGAGATTAGCCGGGTTGTACTACTTTCAAAGGATGGTAAAATCCCACTTTGAAAAGATCGTCAAATAAAACTAAAACCTAAATGGTCAATTTAAAATAACGCTCAATTTTTCCCATTCCAGTTAGCTTTATTTTTATCAGGTAGCCCATCATTAGTAATTGATGTTTTCATAATTAAATTTCCATTGTAACGAAATTTGTGTTTTCATGTACTGAAGCACATCTTGTCTAGCTCACAGCAATGGGTGCGGGTCGAGAACTACCAGAAAACTGCACTAAGTGCATTTTGGAAATCAATCAAATTAATAAAGTACAGCGTTTATCTTAATAAACCAACAACTTTGAAGTAAAAATAAGTGTATATGAAGCTTTTGTCTTTATATGAATATATTATTTCAGTCTAGTGATAGAATCAAATTTAAACTTAAGTTTCAATTGGGATATGCCTTCATTAGGGATTAATTCAATTTTAAGCCAATTAGGTACAATTTAAGTAAAATCATGTCTCATATTTAGTTCGATCAACAGAATACGAAATGGGATAGGTTTGCACAGTATAAAGGGAGTTAACTGCGTATCAAAATTTTAGAGGCGCCTATTTATCTGGCAGATCTATTCTTACTTTCAGGTTCTTCGTGTCTGAGCAATTTTTAGATTATACTTTTAAGTTGAGACGGATATTTACTGTTTGATTTTTCTTTATCAAATTTTCAGTTCACTATTGCCAAGTTAACCGAAAAGCTAAATGAATTGTAAACTGAATAACTAAATTTATTACGAAATCAAATTGATAATCTCATACAATTTCTTAGATTGATAATCTCAAATATTTCTCAAATATTATAATCTCAAATTTCGATTCAAATATGACTGCATCGATTAGATAACAGATTTAAAATCAAATTTGCAGGAAATACCAGAATTTAATCACTTGCCTATTGGAGAATTTTCGAAATGACTGAACAATCCGCACATCAAAAGTATGAATTTAAGAAGAAGCTTGAAAGTCTCAGGGATAAGAAAGGAAGAAGTACTGAGCTGATTACTCTTTATATTCCTCTAGACAAACAAATTTTTGATGTTACAAACCAGTTGAAAGAAGAGCATGGACAAGCTGCAAACATTAAGTCCAAGCTTACCAGGACGAATGTACAGGGAGCCATAGAATCTCTTTTATCAAGGCTGAAATATCTTGACAAAGTGCCTGAAAATGGTATAGTATACTTTACAGGGGCTGTGGACATTGGGGCCAACAAAACCAACATGGAAAGTGAGGTGATAATTCCTCCGGAACCAATTATAGCTTACAAATATCACTGCAATTCCACCTTTTACCTCGAGCCTCTTGAAGATATGCTCAAGGACAAAAATACCTTTGGGCTTTTGGTTCTGGATCGCAGGGAAGCTACTGTAGGATTGCTGGTTGGTAAGCGAATACAAGCCTTCCGCCATCTTACTTCCACGGTTCCGGGGAAGCAGAGGAAAGGAGGGCAGAGTGCCCACCGTTTTCAGCAGCTCAGGCTCATTGCTATCCATGATTTTTATAAAAAAATAGGCGCTGCTGCAAGTGAAATATTCCTTTCCATTGACCATAAGGATTTGAAAGGCGTCCTTATAGGTGGGCCTTCTCCGACAAAAGAAGAGTTTTACGCAGGGGAGTTTCTGCACCATGAGCTCCAGAGGAAAATCATCGGACTATTTGACATATCTTACACAGATGAATCCGGACTTCCCGAACTGTTGAATGCTGCAGGGGAAAAGCTCCAGGATCTTGAGCTTATGGGGCAAAAAAATGCTGTCAAGGCCTTTTTCAAAGAACTTATTTCTGACTCAGGAAAAGTAGCTTATGGGGAAACTCAGGTTCGGGCAAACCTCGAGATTAATGCTGTTGAAATGCTCTTACTCTCCGAAGATCTACGGGCTGAAAGGGTGACCACGAAATGCAGCGTATGTGGATACGAGAATAAATGGACGAGGCGCTGGAAACCAGGTGAATCTGCTCCTACAGCCGGAAACTGCCCAGAGTGCGGTTCTTCCATTGATGTAACAGATGTAACTGATATAGTTGATGAACTATCAGCGCTTGCTGACAAAAGCAATGCAAAGGTTACTTTCGTGTCTACAGACTTTGACGAAGGTTCACAGCTCATGAATGCTTTTGGAGGCATTGCTGCAATCCTGAGGTACAATACAGGGGTCTGATTTCGCTAATGCGGCCTGTCCCCCATATCAAGCACCTTTTTACCCAATACTTTTTAATGGAACTGCCCTTAGATCAGTGGATCAAAATTTAGTAAATAAATAATTTTTTCATTATTTTCTGGGTTTTGATTGATTGCAGTCAATTGCCAATTAATTAATGGTGAATTTTTAATATTCCAGAGGATATTAAAAAATCTCTAAATTAATGTTGTTATATTATTTTCATAGTTGTTAAAGGTGATTTATCTTGTTCATGGAACTCAAAGCTCAGGCTGTATCAATTTTAAAAGATGCTATCCAAAAAATCGGATTTGATGTTAAGGATTCCGAACTTTATTTTGAAACTTCTTCTCATGCCGACCTTGCAAGCAGAGCTGCCTTCAGGCTGGCAAGCCTTCACAGACAAAATCCCACATACATAGCATCACGCATTGGTTCGGCAATTAAAATTCCTGCTGGTTCGTATATAGACAAAGTAGATTCCTCGGGTCCTTATATTAATTTCCATGGAGGAAGACATTACTTGAATAGGACTATCGCCACAATCCTGGAAGAGAAAGAAAAATTCGGTTGTGGAGCCCAAAAAAATACAATTATCCTTGAACATACCTCAGCAAACCCTAACGGCCCATTGCACGTGGGACACATCCGTAATTCAATTATTGGAGATACTCTTGCTCGCATTCTCAAGCGCGCAGGGTACAATGTGGAAGTGCAGTACTATGTCAATGATATGGGACGCCAGATTGCTGTGGTCTCCTGGGCATGTGAACACTTTGAGCTTGACCGTTCCAAAAAACCAGATGCTGCTATTGCTGACATATATATTAAGGCAAACACCGAATTGAATAAAAATTCAGAATATGTAACTGAAATAGATGTCCTTATGAAAAATGTGGAAGCTGGAGACGTCAAGACCATAGAACGCTTTGATAAGGCAGTTGCCCTAGCAATTGACGGAATCAAGGAGACTCTTCTTCGGTTAAACGTAGTTCATGATAAGTTCGTCAATGAATCTCGTTTCCTTAAATCCGGAGCAGTAAAAGGTATCATCGAGCGGATCAAGGCTACTGGAAGGACAAAAATTGACAACGGAGCCGTTGTGGTAAACCTTTCTGACTACGGGTTTGAGAAAACCCTCGTAATACAGCGCTCAAATGGAACTTCTCTTTACACTACAAGAGACCTTGCTTATCACGAATGGAAAATGGAGCAAGCAGACCGTGTAATTGATGTACTTGGGGCAGATCACAAACTGATATCTGGCCAACTCAGAGCTACACTGAATGCAATCGGAATAGAGGAACCTGAGATTGTGATCTTCGAGTTTGTATCTCTCCCTGAAGGCTCAATGAGCACACGCAGTGGCCAGTTCATAAGTGCTGATGACCTTTTTGGCAGGGTCATTGAAGCTGCCCTCAAACAGGTAAATACGCGCCGTCCGGAAACATCTGATGATTTCAAGAAGGAGGTCTCAGAAATGGTCGGAATAGGTGCAGTGAGATACGATATAGTCAAGGTCTCCCCAGAAAAATCTACCGTTTTCAACTGGAAAACGGCTCTGGACTTTGAGAAGCAGGGAGCTCCTTATATCCAATATTCCTATGCCAGAGCCTGCAGTATCCTCGAAAAAGCAAAAGAGGATGCTACCTGGAAATTTTCCTTAGAAATAGATCCCTCCCTACTTGTTGAGGATAGCGAAATAAATCTAATCAAAAAAATGGCAATGTTTGACCATATAATAGATCTTGGGGCTCTAGAACTCAAACCTCATGTTCTCGCAATCTATGCTCGCGAACTCGCCGATGCTTTTAATCAGTTCTATCATTTTATTCCGGTCATTTCTGCCGAAGATGAAAAAGTCAAGGGTGCAAGACTAGCCCTTGTAGACTGTGCAAGGATTGTGCTTGCAAATTCCCTTGATACTCTTGGAATCGCAGCCCCTGAATCTATGTGATAAGAAAAAAGTGATAAAAGAGATAAAATAAAAAGTAAAAAATGAATTTTTCTCATCAATTAATAATCTTAATACTATTCCTTCGCATCACAGTTTACATATAACTAATTTAATGCGATTCACTTGTTATAAATAGTATACCATTCAACTAGTTTTCAACAGGCTTGAAGATAATGATTTGTTACGAGTGTAAATGATAAATGAGGAAGTAACGATCCAATGGATTGAGGATATCAACATAATTACAGCGCTGATATCTTTCATTTACCGCTCTATCCATAAGTATTTTGCTAGAGAACTTGGTCAGTATCACATTGGATGGGGACATTTCGCTATTCTGATGTCACTGTATGATCAGGAAGACCGTAGCCAGGATAGCCTTGCACAATCAAAAGGATTTAATAAAACGATGATTGCCAAATCTATATTGAGACTGGAAGAAGGTATTGTTTACCGTAAAATCGATCCGGAAGACAAACGAATCAAAAGGCTATATCTTACAGAAATTGGCAGAAAATTGAAGCCGGAGATGGTTAGAATAGAATTTGAGATAAATGCATTTTTGCTTAAGGGTTTTGATTCAGATGAATTTTCATCAGCTACTGAGGTCGTTAGGAAGATTGCATTGAATGCAGCTAGACTCTAATGAACACACATTCCAAAGATAAAAATTAAAGAGGATTTCGATAAACCTCTGACTTTTTTGAATTATGTATATACAATTTATAGGCATAGGACGAAATATGGGGTTTTATAGAAATCCTCTAAAATATTATTTAAAATGAGCTCCAAGCAGCAATAAGGACTTACGCACTTAAGAAACAAAATTAAGCATAATATACATCATGATTTAAAATCTATATTAAAGCCGGCTAGGTTTTAGAGCTGTGATTTTTCAGTCTAACAGGTTAAGTCCTGAAGAATATAGTACCTTTGAATGTTTGCAAGTGCTGAAAATGGGACAAATTTATAAATATTGTACCAGGCCCCAATTATGGGAAATCTTTCTTTTAGAACATTGTGTAGAATTCTTCCTGTAAATCTGTGTATCATAAGAAACTTTTAATATAAAAATTGTCTAAATTTAATATTTTTTTAATTGAAAAAACACAAGGATCAATCATGCAAAATATACTTGTAGTCCAATCCCTTACTAAAAAATTTGACGATTTCACCGCTGTAGATGACATCAGCTTTAATGTTGAAAAAGGTTCGATATTCGCTTTTCTAGGTCCAAACGGCGCAGGCAAATCCACGACAATAAAAATGCTCACAACAGTCCTGAAACCCACATTCGGAGAAATAAGCATCAATGGTTTCGATGTGCTCAAAGAACAAAGTAAGGCTCGTGAATCTTTTGGGATCGTCTTCCAAGATAATAGTCTTGATGAAGATCTTACAGCCTACGAAAACATGGTCTACCATGCAGTTATCTACAAAGTACCTAAAAAAGAAAGAGCAGAAAGGATTCAGAAAGCTCTTGCTATTGTTGGACTCTGTGATAGATGGAGCGAATATGTCAAAAAGTATTCAGGGGGGATGAAGCGTAGGCTAGAGATTGCGCGGTCATTTGTCCATTACCCTAAAATTCTTTTCCTAGATGAGCCCACTGTGGGTCTTGACCCCCAGACTAGAAACGCTATATGGAGCCACATCAGAAAATTGAACGAAGAACAAAAAATAACGGTTTTTCTAACAACGCATTACATGGAAGAAGCTGAAGCAATTGCAAACAATGTCGCAATCATTGATCACGGTAAAATTATAGAATCTGGCACAGTTGAGGAAATTAAAAAACGAACCAAAACCGAATTATTAGAGGAGGCATTCCTTAAGTTGACAGGTAGGGATATTCGCGATGATAATAATGGAGCAAATAAACAAAAAATGATGCGTGGCTTGGGGAGGATGAGATAATGATCGAAATTGTCTATATACTCTGCCTGAGGCAGTTCAAGCATTATTGGCGCTCCAAGGCTAGATTAATAGGTTCTCTTGGCCAGCCTCTACTTTTCATGGTAGCATTCGGATTCGGATTTGGTCCAATGTATACCAGAGCTAATGAAGGGGCAAACTACATTGACTTTATAGCTCCGGGAATTATCACCATGGCAATTCTCTTTACAGCTGTTTTTTCGGGCCTTGAGATAATATGGGACAGAAAATTCGGTTTTCTTAAAGAGACCCTGGTAGCTCCGATATCTAGGACAGAAATCATGATCGGTAAAACATTTGGAGGAGCAATCATATCAATGATTCAGGGCCTAATAATGCTAAGCATAACCTATTTGTTTGGGTTCAGGATTCCCAATCTAGGTAGCCTTTGGATGGGGCTAATTTTCATGTTCCTGATAGCTATATTCTTTTCAGGCCTTGGTCTTACAATAGCCTCCAAAATGGAAGATATGCAAGGCTTCCAAATGATATTGAACTTCGTGATTATGCCCATCTTTTTCCTATCAGGTGCTTTCTTTTCCCTCAAAGATTTGCCGGATTCAATTTATTTAATAAGTAGACTCGATCCACTTACCTATGGCGTAGACGGCCTCAGAGGATCATTGGGCGGAGTAAGCACTTTTGGCATCTACAACGATCTGTTAGCAATAGGTTCACTGTCAGTCCTTATATGTGCAATTGGAACAGTGTTTTTTTTGAAAATCGAGGCATAAGCATCCATAGTTACTCTCCAAAAAACTGGGTTTAAAGGTCCAAAGATTGAAAAACCAAAAAAGGATCAGGAGAGGCAGTAATTTCGATTTGATGTAGTTCCGAGTGACTATTGAGGATTAAAATAAATCTCTGATTTTCACGAGTCATTTGAGAATTTCGATAAACTCTATCCATTTGACATTGGAAAGCTTAAGTCTTTAACAATAATTTTTACTCATGAAAAATTTTACTTATTTTGCTCTTAAAGAAGAATGTAAATATTTTCAGCCAGTTGGAACTAAATTTGCTGAAATCGATTCCTTAATTCCTTGAAAATCTTTCAGTATCATTTTTGAGTTTTTTTGTCTATGTTTTCGATAACTTGATCATTGCATTTTATACAAAAATATATCGTATTTGACCAATTACATCCCAGTAAATGCAAAAAAGTATTCTGAAGTACAGAAATATATTAAGTATATTTTGATGCAGGTTAAGTATAAATTAATTAATTGTTATATGACGTCTGGTTGGTTTGTCAGAAATTGGATAACGGATTTGAAATAGTATAGTAAACTTTAAAAGTTGGCGCCAGAAATTTTATTACCACCTAACATAACACTTTACTGGCGCTACTTTCACAATCACCATGGATGACACTTCAATAAAACTATAAATAAAAATACTAATAGAATAATCATTGTCTATTAAATTTAATTTATTTTTTGCATCATTAAATTATATAATAACTTTTTGGCTTTTTAACATAATAATGGCCTTGCTTGCGACTAACTATTTTCTGTTTATCAGTTAATGTGATACAGCTGATCTTATGTGTTAAAAAGTTGATTTTCTTGGCTGCAGTTGATCTGATACCTCAACCTGCCGGCAAGTCAACTGCAAGGTACGGGAATACCTATGAATTATAACTAGATTTAAAGTATTCTATATCTTTTACATATTGTTGCATATATACTACTTAGTACTAACTTAAACTAATTTATGAAATTTCTGTGGTCTGATCTTTTATATTAGAAGTGGATCTGTCCTCCCTGCCCTTTTTGAAAAACCGGATTGAATTTTATTATAATCATATAAATATGAATAGATCAAATTCCCATAAATGCATAGTTTTTGTGTTAAAAGCTCTGAATTTTCGAAGTTACATCCAGAATAAAAAAACATTGAAGATCTGTTACTAATGGAGTTTATGGGACTCCTAAAACATATGGAGTTCATGGAACACTTGGAACTAATTAGCTTATACCACGATCATAAACAGAAAACAATGAAAAAATAGTTATATAATTTTAGCTATGTATTAAAAATTTTATGAAGTGCGGTTGATTCTATATCTTTTTCTTCCCGATGAAAAACAGGAATTGATCAGTCTGTTAGAAGATAGAGTTAAAGAGGAGGGGAAAATAAGCTTTAAAGTATTGGGTTGATTATCTTGCTAACTGTATACTCAATATTATATTGTTGTTAACTTCCTGTTAATAGATGGATTCTCTAGATGTAGTTTTAAAAAATTGGTCACCTAATTCCGAGGCCAATAATGACATTCTTTAAGGTCATCAATATGTCCCATTTCTTTTTTGAGTCTTCTGCATTACTTATCATTAATTATAATGAAGGACAAAATAATAAGTACCGCAGAAGACTCAAAAAAGAAATGGGACATATTGATGACCTTAAAGAATGTCATTATTGGCCTCGGAATTAGGTGACCAATTTTTTAAAACTACATCTAGAGAATCCATCTATTAACAGGAAGTTAACAACAATATAATATTGAGTATACAGTTAGCAAGATAATCAACCCAATACTTTAAAGCTTATTTTCCCCTCCTCTTTAACTCTATCTTCTAACAGACTGATCAATTCCTGTTTACAGTATGATACTTAACTTTTGTCTAATTTTCACGATTATAATGCCGAATGCCCACTGCTTCAGATGTGGGTGATCTACCTTATAATCATAGCAAAATAGATCGCAAGTGAATTTATTGATTTTACCTATGTGTTTTTAATATTTTTTTTGCATTTATTGGAATTTCCTATAATATACGAAGTGATCAAGTTTACAGATACATAGACAATAATCTGGTTCTTCGCTATTTTGTGTGAATTAAAATTAATTATCCAGTAAAGAAGTTATGACACCAACGTGATTAATGCTCTAGGAAAAGATAATGTTAGATTCTGATGACTCCACAAATAGCAACAACAATTCTTAATATTTATTTGTTTTTTGATTGCAAAAAATTTTATGCGAAGTTATTTTTTGTTTAGAAACTATTTTTCTATGCAAGATTATGTTTTATTTAGAAACTATTTTTCATATAATTAATTTAAAATAACTTCGAAGATAATTATGTATTGTATCGTATCGTATCACTGGTATCACAGAACGAACAGATCAATAAGAGTGAAAAGTCACAGCTACAGTAGGACTAAAAAGCAGAGTAGAATAGCTTGGAGGACGTTGTCTTATTTCGAATTAACGTTGTCTTATTTCGAATTAAATTTATGACTTGTGATATATATTCGAAGTAACTGGATCTGAAGAGACAGTACAGACAACTCTTCCAAGTTTCCATCCAATCTTTTTTAATGCGCTCTATTTGGTAAAATGCATAATTTATGCCACAACAAATATGCATATTCTCAACGTCAATTTTCCATTATAATATTTTTCACTATTAAAACCTAACTCACAAGCTTAAAAGTATAGAGAAACGCAGAGTCATTTGAATTTAAACAAATTATTTTTCCAGCTCAATTTGCTTTTCTGTTCACAAGTCTTAATACTAAATGTGATTTCATTTTCACGATTATTAATATAGGATAACCACTGCGTTAGATGTGGTTATCCTATATTAATAATCGCGATACACAATATAGCCCACTTAGTCCATATCGATTTTATAAAATTTTCATAACTTCAATACATTTGACTATATTCTTTTTTAAAATTTTCATATCATTAATTTGAGCTTTCCAACGATTGAACTGTATATTCCTTCCAAATAATCTCTACTTATCGAACTTGATTGTTCAAAGCATTAATTCCGTCATTTGCTACAGTAATCAGTATCTTCCCGCCTGTTAACTAAACATTAAAAAATCTTTAACATGGGAATCATTAGGATTATCGGGCTTCATTACATTGATTGAAACAGTAAATTTCATAAATTAGGAAATTGGTAAATTCAGATTTGTTCCATGACCCAAGAACACGACCTGAATTTGATATGAAATAAACATATGTTGCTTCTTAGAAAGAACTCTATGCTAAATTTAGGAAATTATCTGGAAATAATAAAAACATCATTAATATCAAATTGTTGTTCAAAATTAAAATATTTTGTTCAGTAGTAACTTTTATTCCAAACCTATTTTTACAAAATTGATTAAAAATAATTTAGGAATTTGGTTACATTTCAACAAAAATTAAGAGTTCCAAAGCAGAAAAGGAGATCGAATAAGGGCAACTTTAAAATTTCTGAAGTTTGACACCGATGATGGTGCAGAAAATAATTTGAATTGATCGCGGGTTTCAGAAAGGAGTAATTGATTAAATTGCACGATGCAGCAATAGCCACCTGGCCTATTGGGAAAAAACCAAAACCAAAGCATTTGCCTGATTTCCTTTATTCCTTTATTTGGCCTGGTCGCCGGGGCCACAATAGGTGCATTTGCCGGTTCCATGATCTACCTGGGTATTAATGAAGATTTCATAATATCGATCCGTAAAAAATGACTGAAGGAACTTCAACTCTTTTTCTGATGACTAGCGATGCCGTTGAGGATAGGATAGTAGAAGCTATGAAACAATCCAAGTTTGAAATTATTGCTATCAACCTAGCCAAGGAAGAAGAGGCCAAACTGCATGCAGTCTTTGCTGAAGAATAAAATTCGCCGAAAAAGAAATCAGTTTCTACCAGAGAGTTAACTTTCTGAAATCCACTTTAGTTTTGTTTAGAAACTATATAATTATCTTTTTTCTAATTTTTCTATTTCTGATCGTGGCCTAAGATAATTAGTTCCAAGTTTTCTGCGAGTCCCATAAGTCCATGAGTAATAGATCAGAAATAGTTTCTTATTCTATATGGAACTTTGGAAATTCAGAGATTTTAGTCAAAAACTATGCATCAAAGATGTCATAAAAACACATGTTTTGTCAGCCTTACCAAGATTCTACATCCTACTATATTTTACAGAACTTTTGGTACACTTCCGATGTAATTAAAAAATATGTAGAAAATCATGATAACCAAGAAGAAAAAAAGCATATAAACAAATTAAAAAAAATCTTATTTTGAATAATTTTATTCATATCCCGAGCAATAGCATACACATTTACTTGCAGCGGGTGCCCCACATAAATCTATATTAAATTGGAAGAAAAGATTTTAAAAGCTCCTGAAGAGAAAAAATATAATCAAGTCTAAATCCCCTAAAGTGGGCAACCAATCTCTTTTATTATTAGCTTTATAGCTTCATCGACACCTTTGATAACTTCAGGGCTTATCTCTAACGTAGCTTCAGTTACCCTGGCTCCTATTTCGATCCCAATGACTATAATTTCTGGAAGAAGCTGGATCTCATTCCCAATACGTAATACATCTGTAATTGTAAGATCGTGAACTGAGACCAGGTTACAAGGCTCAGTGTCTTTTTTGATAAGGTCTTTACCCTCTATACGGTGTACAGAACCTACAGGACTGTCCGCAAGAATTGCATCCACTAAAATGATCTTTCGAGCTCCGTCAAAAATATTAAGAAGGTCGAGCCCACATACACCTGCATCTACGATATCAATGCCTTCGCTATTTTTAAGTTCCGTTTTTTGAAGAGTCTCAATGACCTTCAGACCAATACCATCATTTCCCATTAATAGGCTTCCGCACCCTAAGACACGGACCGGAGCATGTAATATAGACATATTCTTCATCTTACTAAGGCTTATACAGAGTGGACATGTCTATATTACCTTTCTACATTTTTTTAAATGACTTTCAAATTAATGGTTTCGGCGTCCTTTATCAACAAGATTGTTGGGAGTTTTGACAACTTCTACGTAGTGAGTATCTTTAAGGTCTTCTTTTCCTGACCAGAAGATAGCTTTGTAGTACTTCCAAATATTTGGATCAAACTCCAGAATACCAACATGCACTACCAGTTCGAAGACAAACCAGTAAGTCATCAGCAGATGAAGAACCCTCAGAAACTCAAGGGAACTCAATCCGAAAGAAGGTGCAATCAGGCCTCCTGCAGACAGGATCCAGGAAGCTATAGGGAAGCCAACTAGTGACCAGCTCTGACTGTACAGAACGATACCTGAAACAGCAATTATGACTATGGCCACACCTTCCAGCACAATCAAGATTTTCATTAGTGGGTGGAGCTTAGTCTTATAGTGTCCCGATGCTTCATCATATATGGTAAATGCTGGATATTTGCCCTTCCCAAAGAAATTACCAATTATTCCTGCCATGCGTGATGCATCTCTGGGACCGAAAACATAATGGTCCAAAAAATGTGAAAATTTTTCCTTAATCCCGCCACCAGTTGCAAGAACAATGGAAACAGGAATAAGGAACCAATTCACCACGAGCAAGAAAGGAACTGCGAACATATGGAGAGCGCGAGCTGTATGGAAACTCATAAAGCTCCAGCCAAAATAGATCTTTAACCCGGTGATAATGAGCGTCAGCATTGCAGCGGCATGAACTATGTGTACCACTCTATCAAGGAGGCTATAGCGCTCAACAATTGTTGGGTTGCCATTAGCTTTCATTAGGGATCATCTCCTTATTATAATATTCTTCATCTTCTTACAATATTCTCAAGGTCCTTGGAGCGTTTTTCCCTGTCAGGTCAATTGTATGAACTGCACATGAAATGCAAGGGTCATAGGATCTACCTATATGGAAAATTCCAACAGGATTGGCATAATCGACACCAAGAATGTTTCCAACGGCATTGATTTTTGATCCGACGAGGGATTGTTCAAGAGGACCAGGGGTACCTGTTGCATCTCTCGGGGACATATTCCAGGTACCTGGAACTACGCACTGATAGTTGACAACCTTTCCCTTGCTGTCAGTGGATACCCAGTGTCCAAGAGCTCCACGTGGAGCTTCCCACACGCCCATACCATGGGAATCGTTACCTTTAGAAAGGTCTAAAGGTACTGCGATCTTACCGTTCGGGTCAAAGTCAACTGTCACCCACTTTAGGAGCTCATTTGCGATAATAGCAGTTTCCTGCATACGAGCTAGCATTCTTGTATAGACATTTGCTGCAGAGTAACCTTTATCATGAAAAGCAAGGGCTAGTCCAGTTACCAATGGCTCTTTTATTGCAAGCATACGTGCAAGAGGACCGACTTCACAAGGAATTCCGTCATATCTTGGGGCTTTATCCCAGCTGTATCTGCTATTCGGACCCTGGTTATAGACTATTTTTCCCGGATCTGTAAATGGAACTGTTTCACCTTTTGAAGGAGGGAGGTTGTCGTTGTTTTCATAGAAAGAGTGAGCAATGCTTTCCGTAATCTTACTTGGATCAAAGTTTTTATGTTCGAGTTTTCCTGTTACGATACCTGAGGTCATGAATCTATTTCCTGCAGGGCTGTTCGGGTCGTATCCGTCTCCGTTTTCGGGCTTGTAGAATCCACCATATGAAAGGAAGTTGATCTTTGAGGGATCGCCGTACCCACCTATTCTGTCGTGTTTAAGGCTTGTAGGAAGGTGAAGGAGATTTTCTCCTACTAATTCAGAGCCGAAAGCTGCATAGAATTCAACATCTCCCCACCCTGCTGCTCTGGAAAAGTCATTTGTACTAAGTGATTTATTAATAAGGCCCTGGAGGTGCTCAACCACAAAGTTTACAGCTTTAGTAGGTGAGCTTGCCTTGTAGGTATTTTCAATCCAGGTGTCGAAGGGCACTTGGAGGGTGTACTTTGATACAAAGTCCATAACCTGCAGATAGTAAGAGGAAATCTTTACAACATCTGCAACTGTTGGCTTATAGAAATATCCTCCTGGGTATGGAGTGACAGGGCCTGGCATTCTGCCGCCTATGATTGCAATAGCTTCCTGTAAGCGTTTCTTTTCAGGTATTGCTGCCAGGTAAGAGGTTCCCGCAGGAATCGGTACGCCGTCTATTTTGTAGCTAATTGGAGCAAATCTTCCGACCATTTCTTTCCAGATCGCGTTTCCGGTATCTTTGAGTGTTGCAAGGACATTTCTGTACGCAGGGTTCGCAAGGTCCGGACCCCAAAGCACATATATATGAGTCGCATGGCTTGCAATAGTGTTTAGAGCCTGAAAAATGTTCCTTGTGACAAGAGCATCTTTTGGAACATGTTCAGCCACACCATAAAGATTGTCAAGGGCATTTGTAGCTGTCAAGGAATGAGATAGAGGACAAACACCACATATTCTTTGGACGAGAATTGCTGCGTCCCTTGGATCCTGATTTTGTAGTATGCGTTCAAAACCTCTAAACATCAAACTGGAACTCTGAGCATCTGTAATAACACCATCAGCACCTACTTCAGTGGATATGCGTTGATGGCCTTCAATTCTTGTTAAGGGATCAATTGTAACATTTACCATTTTTTACTCACTCTCCTTTCATTCTTCTTACAGCATGTACGCCTGCAGCAACTGCAGCGGCGCCAATCGCGACTTTGGCTATAGTACCGACATTCTCTCCTAGAAGCACTCCCTTGCCTTCAGATTCTACATACAGGGGTCTTGAAGAGTCCGGCCAGCCAGGTTCTACGCAAGCACTGCAGGGCCCTGCCTGGGTACACACGCTCAATGAATTGTTCCATTTGCGAATTGCACAGTCTCCATGAGCATATGGGGCTTTACATCCCAATTTCCACAGACAATATGGCCCACCTGCCTGATCTTCGAATAGTCCCTGGTCATAGTATCCACGACGAGGGCAGTTGTCATGGACAACATGGTCTGGAGGATAGAAGACCTTTGGCCTGTGGTACTGGTCCAGAATTACCGGAAGATCATCAGGAACTCTGATCTTTCCAAGGATTACAGCGCCTAATGTAAGGAGGATCCAATCAGGGTGAGGAGGACAACCAGCAATATTGATTACAGGTTTATCGATGTTAAGTTCACTAAGAATGCCTTTTGAAGCATCAGTCTTTAAGAAAGCTGTTCCTCTATAATCCGTCTCATGGACAATAGCACTGTTTGCAGAGGTAATTCCTCCCCAACATGCACAAGCTCCGACCGCAAGAATGGCGTTGGCATTCTTTGCAGCTTCTCCAACGATATCCTTGAAAGGCTTGTTCCCAAGAACAAGGTAGCGACCTGAACCATTAGGTCCCATTGGAATAGCGCCCTCAACAACTAAAATATAGTTTCCTTCTTTGATAAGATCGTCAAGGAGAATCTCTGAGTTAAGTTCAGAAGTGTTTGCAAGCTTATTATCTACCCATATCCCCTGCTGGGCAAGAAGAGTTTCATGGTAAGCAAGATTGACATTGAGCTTAGTGAGTGCCTGTAAAATGTCAGGATTTGCTGCATTCAAGAGGGATTCTGAGCATCCAGTGCATTCGGCACCATGGAGCCAAACAATCTTTGTTTCTGCAAATTCAAGAGCGTTTACGATCTCAGTTTGGTAACTGCTGAGGAATGTACTTGCTCCGAGAAAGCCCACAGCTTTCATGAAAGTGCGTCGATCCATTTTTAAGAAGTCAACACTATCCAGTGTTTGAACAAGATTTTTTATTCCAGTACTCATCTCTACCACATCTTGGTTTTAACAAAATTCATACATTTAAAAGAAATACAAATTAAATATTTACTATAATTATATAAATGCGAACATAAACCTATCGCTAATGTTTTCAATGAGGGAATAGTATATAAGTTTTTTTGATTTTAACAATATTTAATACATTAATAGGAAAAAGTAGATTCCGAATATATGTGAATTACCACTCATCTAAAAACTAGTGGCTTCTTGGCCCATTCCGTCCTCTTATGAGAACAAGTTCCCAAGCACACCCACAGCATTAAAGAGTTTCAGATTCCAATTAGACTTAAATCAATGAGCGCGAATTTTTTGATATTAATTGCAGTATTAATGTCTCTTTATTGTTATTGTTTTGTAATCAGGACATTTCCATTCTATATCTCATTCTATATCTTTTAGTATCAGCTCAGAATTATGATATCCATAAAAATGACAGATCTTAGGTATGGTTCAAATTTACCTATGCATAAGAACGATTTTTCATGAGCATTCTGATCTATATTCCAATTTTGTCGCAAATAATAATGCACGCCGAATCACATATAGCCTGTGCTAAATGATGATTTTTAATCATGCCTTTAACTCAGAGTTTCAACAGCTATTGCTTAGTTCTAGTTAACAAGTTTAAAAGATAGTTTTTGTTGAAAATCATTTTTCCTATATGTTTTTCCTCGTGAAGTATAACAAGTTTTTGTTTTGCTTTTTATCTGTTTTTAGAACCGTTCTGTTTTCTGCTAACTCTTTTTTGGAGTACTTTGACTTTCTTCAAAGATTTTTTTCAAGTACTTAGGTTTACAACCTTTTTTACAGTTGATATCACAACGAAATCTTTTATCCCAAGTCTACACCAATAGGCTTAGATTCAGAAAACACTTGTTTAACTGAAAGTTTTTCCCATCTTCCATTAAAACGCTGCTATCTTTCTTGTAAAAGACTTCGAAATCGTAGCGATTTTTAATTCGCATTCAAATATTTTGTGAAGAACTGCTTCGATTTCTCCAATCTTAGGAAGCTTAAGAGTATTGTTTTCAAAATCCACATTGTAGTGTCATGGTATCATGAATGATTAATTGATTCTTCTTTGATTTGAATTTAGGAAAATCATTTTTTTCTTTGAAAATCTAATGAATGCAGATTCTACCTGTTTAGTCATACTCTGAAATGAATGAGAATTGACTTCTCCTAAAAATGGATTGTGGAGTTTGTTGGATCGATCAATTGTTGGATAAAGCCAAACCTGAATGATTTCATCGTTAAATACTCCATACAATTTAACAGAATCCATGTATATAGGGATGTATATAATATTGTTAAAAAATGGATCTGAACATAAAATCATAGAGATTTTTGTTAATACATAACATTATCTTTGTGTGCAAGTATCGAAAAAAGATACTAGAATAGATTGGTGAAGAACTCAAACAGATAATTCATGACATTGAAAAGGAAGACGATTTTGAAATTAATAGAAATGAAAACAACAAAGACATATCAATCTACTCATTAAGAACTAGCCAAAAGTCAGTATTCTTGCGATCATTCGAAAATTGAAGCAAGAGACAGCAATTAGGATATAGAAAACTCAAAAAGAGTATTTGAAAAAAATACTATTGGAAAAAAACATACACTATTGAGTGACGGATATCTCGCATTTTCTATCGGCAATATTAACAAAGCAGCAGCCAGAAATTATATACAGAACCAGTGTTGAAGTTGACACTGCATCCATTGGGCTGAAAACCCTTTAATTTTAGGCTTTGTCCTATAAAATCAATCCATCAAAATTTGTTCATCGGACCTTAGTAAAGAAAGCTATAGGTATTTTTTTCTTTAAAGGATGAATAGTTACCAATTTATAGTAAAAAATTAGAGGATCTAGTGATTTGGATAGAAAAATAATTTAGAATTAAAGGATAAATATGAAACCTGAAGGCTACCAAAATAGAATTAATATATGGATATGTATATATATAAGAATATAGATTATATAGGTGCAAATATACATATCATAATTTAATTTTATTAAGATAGCATGCATACAAATTATAAAAAAATATGATCACAAACAAGTACGATGATACTTAAACTATTACTTCATTTCGCATTGATTTTGCATAGAGATTTTGGAGAGGAAATTTCAACAAAATATTGAGAAGCCTTTTTTTAAATGAAGATGTTGAGCAAATCAAACTTGAGAGGATCATCGATAAACTTTTGATTTTCATGAATCATTTATACACTATTTATAAACATATAGCGAAATTTATGGGTTTATCGAAATCCTCTATTAATTGGGTTACATATTAAAAATCAATCTGTTCCAAATTTAGATTGAAAAGAAATTTTAACAGTTGTAAACCACCTTCAAATCAACTTATAGGCTCAAAAAACATTTTTAAATTATTCAGGAGAAGTGAAAAAACACAAAAGATATAATATAGAACTATAGAATTGCGAAAAACAATTTATTTCTTGATTTACTTCAAAAATCCAGAATCTAGTTTTAATCATTGAACCTGTACTCTTTTATTCGAGGCAATAGTAAAAGTAAAAAATGACTATTTAAAAACAGCGATCAAAAGAACAAAAGTGGATATTAACCATAATTATATCTAGCGCAAGGGTAATAAAATAACTAATTACAGAAGTTAAGGCTTAAATAAAGACCGGGAATGGGGATGAAGCCTGTTTATTCAGTAATGAGAATAAAATTTTAAAGGCTTTTTGCTGATTTTAAACCCCAAACATATTTCTTGCTATAATAAATCTTGCTACAATAAAATTTCCGTAAAAAAATAACTCGAATACTAAAAACTAATCTAGAACAGTTAAACGGCATAATTTAACCATATTTTGAAAGAAAACAGTAGAGGTAACATGTGTATAGCTATTCCTGGAAAAATTACGCATATAGTAAATGAAAACACTGCCATTGTCAACATGGGTGGAATCTGTAGAAACGTAAATATGGATCTAATGGGAGGTGCAAGCGAAGCCATGCTCGGGAAACATGTCCTCGTCCATGTGGGATACGCAATATCTGAAATATCGGAAGAAGAAAGTGAAGAAACGATGCACCTTCTCAAGCAGATCGCAGGTCTTGAAGATATAGATACCTTTGAAAATGAATCTCAATGAAGAAGGGATACTGATTAAAATGGAAAACGGAAATTCTCCTTCAATATCAGCTATTACTAAACTTGAAAAAAAACTCCTGGAAAGAATTGGGAATTCAAAGATATCGCTTCGCATAATGCATGTATGTGGAACGCACGAGAGGACTATTGCAAAAAATGGGCTTAGAAGCGTGCTTCCAAAAAGTATTGAAGTTATTAGCGGCCCTGGATGCCCGGTCTGTGTCACTCCGGGAGAAGACATAGATATTGCAATCGCCCTTGCGAGAAGCGGAATGACTGTTGTCACCTTCGGAGATATGATGAGAGTCCCGGGTTCTTCAGAAAGTTTGCTGGATTCAAAATCTGAAGGGACAGATGTAAGGATGGTCTATAGCATTGACGATGCTGTTGCCCTTGCAGAAAAAAAGCCAGAACTCGAAATAGTCTTTTTGGGGATAGGCTTCGAAACCACAGTTCCTGCAAATGCTGCTTCCCTTTTGAGAAATACCCCCGATAACTTTAGCCTCCTCACCTCTCAGAAGAGGACGCCTCCCGCAATAGAGCTCCTGGCCAATGGTACAGAAGTTGATGCCTTTATTGCTCCAGGGCATGTAGCGACAATTATAGGCACAAAACCCTTTGAACCTCTTGCAAAGAAGGGTTTTCCTGTTGTTATTAGCGGTTTTGAGGTCAGAGATATTCTCCTTGGGATAAACATGTTACAAATACAGGTAGAGGAAGGATTCTCAAGGGTGGACAACGGCTACTCAAGAGTTGTAAAACAGGACGGAAACCTGGTAGCTTTAGAAATGATGGGCAAAGTATTCGAAACTTCGGATTCTGAATGGAGAGGTATCGGGAGAATAGAGAATTCAGGGCTGGTACTCAGGAAAAAGTTTGAAGAAAAAGATGCAGCAAAGAAGTACATAGATATCTATGCCTCTTTAGTTAAGGATATTCGAAAAAAAGCAGAAATAAAAGGCAAAAAGTGTTGTATTTGCGCAGCTATCCTCACAGGGAAAGCAAAACCTCCCCAATGTCCTAACTTCGGACAAACATGCACTCCACGCAGCCCCGCTGGGCCATGTATGATCAGCCAAGAGGGAATGTGTTATAACTGGTTAAAATATTTGAGGGTAGGGGGTAGTGAACTTGCATGAACTTTCAATTGCTTGTGAGATCTTTGAACAAGTAATTAATTCAGCTACATCTCACAGAGCAACGAAAGTTAAGCAAGTGACTCTCCAGATTGGAAGGTTAACACACAATAATCCTGAACAACTGAGTTTCTGCTTCAAAGCCATTGCAGAGGGAAGCATTGCAGAAGATGCAGATTTCAGTGTAGAAATGATACCACCTTCGCTTGAATGTGAGTGTGGATATGAGGGAACTGTGAGCAAATCACAGATCCGAGAAAGCAGCGAACTCAAAAGCGAGCTTCTTGCTTATACAGCAGCTATGGAATGTCCAATTTGTGGAAAACTGGCCCATATTATAGGCGGAAGAGAATTGATAATTAAAAGCATTGAGATCGAAACAAAAGACGAAGATTTAGCTGAAGACAGGTAAAAATAAGCCTTGAAGTGATATATTATGTTAATGCATGTAATCCATATGGAATACGACGTTTTCAAAGCAAACGATAAAATTGCTGGAAAAAATAGACAAAATCTTGACAAACATCATATCTTTTCAGTCAATGTCATGGGAGCAATAGGATCTGGAAAAACAACTCTAATTGAGGAGGCAATTAAACATCTTAAAGGGAAGTATAAAATAGCTGTAATTGCAGGAGATGTAATCGCGGAAATGGACGCTTCCCGTTTTAGGGAACTCGGGGTACCGACAATTCCTGTAAATACTGGGAAAGAGTGCCATCTGGATGCAAAGCTATTGGAAAAGGCCCTTAATGAAATAGACCTTGAAAACACTGATATCCTTTTAATTGAAAACGTAGGCAATTTAATCTGCCCTGTGGACTTCAAACTAGGAGAGCACCTCAGGATAGTAATCGTAAGTGTAACAGAGGGAGATGATATCATCCTCAAGCATCCGATGATCTTTAAGACTGCAGACCTTGCAATCATAAATAAAGTTGATATTGCATATGCAGTTGACTGTAATACAAAGAAAATGCAAGAGGATATTCTTTCCTTAAATCCTGATGTTCCTGTTATCCTGACTTCGAAACACGACTTTAAAAGTCTGGAAACCTGGATTAGCTTTATCGAGCTTAGCTTCAAGAAAAATGCGGAGAAATAAGATATATTAGGAGAGCAAAAAGCGGGAAAAAGGAGACGTATATGAAACCCGATACCATTTCTCTTGAGCATGGTGCAGGCGGAGAGATCATGCAGGCACTGATAAAAGATATAATCCTTAAAAACTTCCACAACAAAAGTGCAGGTTCTGTTGGGCTCGAAAACCTTGATGATGGGTCCACTGTCAGGCTTGAGAATTTCAATCCCGCATCCGAACTCGTCCTGACTACTGACAGTTATGTGATAACACCTTCCTTTTTCCCAGATACTAATATAGGGAGACTTGCAGTTGCAGGCACAATCAATGACCTCACTGTTATGGGAGCAAAACCACTTGCTCTTACCTGTGCTGTCGTAGTTCCTGAAGGCTTTTCACTCCAGAAATTTGAAGAGATAATCAAAACAATGGATGAAACTGCTTCAGAAGTTGGCGTGCCTATAATAACTGGAGATACAAAGACGGTCGAGAAAACAGCACTTGATTCTATTATCTTGAACACTGCAGGTCTGGGTATTACTGATAGCCCTGTAAGAGATTCGGGGCTCAGCCCAGGAGACAGAGTCCTAGTCACAGGCACTGTTGGAGACCATGGGATTTCTCTTATAGTCCACAGGGGAGGTTTTGACTTCGATACCGACCTGGTCTCAGATTCGGCTCCCTTATGGGATCTTATAAAGCCTATTTTGAAGCTTAGAACACTAGAAGGAGAGCCTGTTGTCACGGCAATGAAAGATCCAACGCGTGGCGGGCTTGCAAACTCCTTGAACGAAATGGCAACAAAATCCAGAACAGGTATCCTTATTGAAGAAGACTGGATCCCATTCAAGCCTGCAGTTTCCGCGGCCTGCGAGATGCTGGGTCTGGATCCTCTCGAAGTTGCAAATGAAGGAAAAGCAATAATTGGGATAAAGTCCGGCTTCGAAGAAGAGGTTCTCTCAATTCTTAGGCGGCACCCTTACGGCAGAAATGCCGCTATTATAGGGGAAGTTACTGCAGAAAACAAAGGAGAAGTAATCCTGAAGAACCGTTTCGGTGGCATGCGCTATGTAGATATGCCTTCCGGAGATCCGATTCCACGCGTATGTTAACCGAGTTGTACCTATATAATTGGGATTCAGCATCTTACGGTTCGTTTTGCTAATTCAAGTGAACTTATTTATTTATCTATTTTTATTTATTTTTGTGACCTATCAACTTTAAGTTCTCAACTAATTTTTGAAAGGAGGGGATTTATCAGTGTATCATAACTATACCTAAAAATGTGGTTTTTAATTTTTCAAATATGTGTAATTGTAATTTATACAAAACTGATAAACACAACTTAATAGTTAGCAATTACAGAAAATGAGCTTCAGTAAACTCACTCACTAATTTATAATAGATGAGTGATTATTTGTTTTACCGGGTTGGATAACTACATCGGATTTCAATAAACTCCTAAATTTTGTCATATAATTAGAGGTTATATACAAAATGACCCGTGAAAATAAGAGATTTATTGAAATCTGATGTTTATCGAAATATTATAGAGAATCCGGCTAAAGAAGATATACAATCTTATGCTCAAAAGCATTAATTCTTCTGAATTTCGCACGAATATGATTAAGAGCCTATCCGAAAAATAATCTACTTTCAATTTAAGATCATGTGTGGTAATGACAAAACGGAAAATTGTTCAGAACTACGAACTTTCTGAAGATTATTGGACAAAAATAGAACCTTTACTACCTGTACCTCAGCCAAAAAAGAAGTCTTGAAGACCTAGAAAGGGTGATAGGAAAATAATGAGTGGCATTTTCTATCTCCTTTTTACTGTTTGCCAATGGAAAGCATTGCCCCGATTTTATGGAGCTTCAAGCACTGTACATGATCGATTTCAGGAATGGCAACTATCAGGCTTATTTGAGAGCATGTGGCTGGCTGGTCTTGTTGAGTATGATTTCGAAAAAGGATTAGAATGGGAATGATAATCAATTGATGGTGCTATGACAAAAGCACCATTAGGTGGAGCTGGAACAGGAGCCAATCCTACTGATCGTGGCAAAAAAGGTACAAAAAGGATTGTTTTAACTGATGGTAAAGGCATATCACTTTCTGTTGTCTTTGATGGAGCCAATCGTCACGATAAAAAGCTTGTAAAAAGGACTTTAGACGCCATATTCTTTGAAAGACCTTCTCCAGAAGACATAATTCAGAATATATGCATGGATAAGGGTTATGATTTCACCGATATCAGAAAATTGGTTGAAGAATATGGTTATACTGCGCATATCAAAAGTTGTGGAGAAGAAAACATAAGAAGAGGCATACCTGGTTTTAGGGCAAGAAGATGGGTTGTAGAAAGGACACATTCTTAGCTGAATAGATTCAAAAGACTCCTTATAAGATGGGAAAAGAAAATTGAAAATTACCTTGCTATCCTACATTTAGCGTGCGCATTGATAACATTCAGATCAGCAGGACTTTTCAGATAGCCTCTAATTAAGAAGGAGTTAGAAGATGCTTCCCAGAAAAAAGAAAACAAGGCAATCTCACGAATTTGCCATAAATTCATAGTTAAATTTTCACATACTATATGTTTTTAGGATTTTCAACATGTTATTTCCGTTCTCATAACTATTTAAGCGTTGAAATTTTACATGAAAATAAGAATACCGACAAAAAAAGTAATCCATGTAAATGTTTAGTTTTTAATTACGTAAATTTTGAGTCCTAAGTTATTAGTATTGTGAAGACGGAAGAATCCTATATACAGAACAAAAAATGATTTATAGATAAAAGATAAAAGGGACTAAAATCGAGGGAACCGAAAAAGCAAATAAAATGAGCATAAGTGATAAAAAGATAATGAGAGTATTGAAGAAAATATGATAAGCCATAAAAACCAATAACGAAAATATATGACAAATATTCTCATCCGGAAAGCCAAAAAATCAGATACCCAGACGATTGAGAAGCTTTTATCCACTTACTTTCTTGACATGGAAGATCTTGAGCCAGAAGATTTCTTGCTGTATGAGATAGATGGAAAAATTACAGGATGTATTTCCCTTATAAAAACTAAACTTCGTGGGGAAAATATTATGGAGATTCATTCCATTGCAGTCCATCCGAACTTTCGGGGAAAGGGCATCGGAACAAAGTTGGTGAAACGTCTTCTGAAAAATATAGAGAATAATTCATTCGATTTTTATGCGAGGACAACTGTTCCTAGATTTTTTGAAAAACTTGATTTTGTGAAAATAGAAAATTCTGAAAAAATTTTTCTCTGGGAAGATTGCAAAAGTTGTGACCATTTTGAGAAATGCACTCAGTATGCGATGAAATATTCTCCCAATCCGGTAAAATTCTACTCATCACGAGTTATACAAAAAAGTAATGTTGATGTCAAAAGCGATGAATAATTTCCCATATTTAACGGATCAAATTTACAAGCTCTAAATATTTAGGAAAAATTCGTGGACTGTGAATAATGCTGAAAGAGAATGAAATTTTTTTGATAAAGGTTTTGAGTTCACAAAACTTGAGTATCATCGAAATCTTCAAGCAAACAGATTTTGAAGGAAAAATGTCAGAAATACATCCAGCTGGAAAGTTTCCCAAAATCACAGAAACTCTCCGAAAGAGAAAAACAAGCTTTATCTTTTAAAATTCGTTCCCCAGATATGCATATAAGAATGCCATATATTTTCAATATGACAGTAGCTTATTTGATCTAACTTTTAATGAATAAGAGTGGCCAAATGGACAAACAAGTTATATATCTGCGTACATTAGCACACATCTTTGGATCTCTGTGCACATTTGTGGATATCTGCGAAATGTAGAATTGAAGGTATTTAAAAACTGTTCTACAAGAAGTAGTTGTCCCTATGGAGTAATCACTGGAAAAAAAATATCTATACAGACCAGATAAAAGTTTAGATATACAAAGGCTACGGAGTCTATAAAAAATTTTACCCTCATGGCATTATAAAAGGTAGCTCTTGTTCGTAATCAGTCCGTTTTGGAGAGTCTTAAAAGTCTTACAGCTTTAGTAATCCAGGTAAATACATGTGTTTTTTGTCTTAAAACCTATACATTAGTTAAACCAATGAATTCTTTTTTATCGCGAAAAGAAAGGATAAAGAATCAATCAAATTTTACAGAACTTTCGATGTACTGACGAACATCTAAATTTATATGCTTCTTAAACTTTAATTAGATATGATCTGCTATTAGAAATAGCATCCCTCCTTCGAAGGATATGCTACTATATTGTAGAACACTCCCCATCACAGCATCTCTTACAAACTCTTAGATGAAGCAAAATTTGTGATATGAGCACATCGCATTAGATTCATATTCAAACTGGCCAGCATACTTAAATGTTTAGTCGATTAATTCTGGACAACTCTGTACCTTTTGTTTTCACAACAAAAAACAGAATTCATCGTTTTTACTGATGTATATATTTTGTGTCAAAACTTATGTATTTGTGAATCACTATAGCTGCAAGACTTATAAAGCACTCTAAGGTCAACTTATAAGGAATAAAAGTTATGTTTTATGGATAAAATTAGCTATTTTCCAGTTTAAACAGTGTGTCTAATATTTCTATACAAAATTTCATGATATTAGTAACTTTACAGAAAAATCGACACATTAACGCAATAATTTTAAGTCTTGAAGCACAAAGGACAAAAATTTATTCCTGCTCCATCAGCAATAATAATAATCCATTTTACATGCATTTATCCTCTTTCTGAAGAAAAATTGTGTATTCACTTACCAAGATTACCTGAGTAATTACCTTTTTTCTACCCTTTTATCTCAAGTTTCATTTTTTAACGACTTATTTTTGCTTTCCTATTTCGATTTGTTTGAAAATTTCCTTTACAAAATTTTCTTTAGAATACAGATAAAAAGAAGCCGGAAGCCCGGTATTTGAGATCATATAGAGTAAGTTCATAGCTGTCCTGTTAAGTATCGGGTAGCAGTTTAAAAGAGAGCTCCTTGATATCCTCACCATTGCATCCAGAGATTTTATCCCTGTAAGGTAACTTTTTATACCCATACTTCTCTGACTTTTTTCAAAAATCAGATCTATCCATGTATTCATCTCATCGATCAGAAGTTCCCTCGTAAGGTCTTCGGTAACTATGTAACTTTTCCCATTTTTGATATTTTTGAAGAACTCTCCAAAATTATCACCCTTTGCAAGAGTGTAAACCTGTCCGAGCTTTCCTGAATGAGTGTCTGTTGTCGCAGCAATGCCTTTGTTGAATCTTTCAGCAAGAGAAATTGTAAGTTCATTTTTCGTCTTTAGCTCATGCATGTTATACTCAAGTACAGGAAAAAACTTTGCCAGCCTTAGTACTGCAGATGGTTTAGGTTCCTGATGAAAGTCGAACCAGAAAGGATGATTATACATAAAAGGCAATCTTCGATTCTTGAGGTATCTAACAAAACTTTTCAAATCTCGTTCTACTTCGGCGATTTCTCGAAGCTCGAAGAAATCCTCCCTATCAAGCTCAAAAACGTTGACATGCAGCTCGTGTCCTGCAAATTTCGGGTCAGCAACACTCATTTCAACTCCTGAAACAAGCTTTTCCCGATCCCATCCAAGAATCTCGTATGCCCCTATGGTATCGTGGTCTGTAAATATAATGTAATCCATTCCCATCCCAAGGGCCTTCTCATAAAGACTCTCTGGATGCAGATTCTTTGCAGGAAGCACATCAAAGGAGCAGGTAGTATGCACGTGCAGGTCTGCTCGCCTCCAGCCCTCTTCTATAAGTTCCTCTGCACGGTCCGAAGTTATTAGCTTCTCTTCGTAATTTCTATTTCTTCTCCCCATAGGTGTTAATCCATCGATTTCAATTTTTTTGGATTATTTAAAATAGGTTTAAATTTTTTCCCAGTATAATATATCCTTTTTTAGATTAAGGTTTTTACGGAAAACTTTTAGGAGTATTTAAAAGTTATCCAACTCCTATAGCGATTTTTTAAGCTTTTTTCTTGTTTTAGAATCATATACACGTTTTTCCTGGCCCATTATACCATATTTATAAATATTCAGAAATTGCATCGTTTTTTTATAAAAAAGTTATAAAATATTGATCAATTTAGAAGCTGAGGAATATCATCTACATAACTTTTGAAGACGAGTCAGAACAAAAAAGAGACTAATGTTGAAGGTATATAATGGAGCTTTTTGATTAAAAGCAATGTTTATCCGAGCCTTGACAAGTGGGTAAAAATAAGTATTTTCTTATGTGAGATTCTGTCAAATGCATACAAAAATAAAACGGAGAACATCTCCCATAATTTCTGAAAAAATATATTTTTTCCTATCATATCTATTCTTGCTGTTCAATCTTTTCATGAAGAAATTAATTTTTGTGAAACTTTAGCAAGTATAAAGAAAAGTTTTGTGTCTCAATAACTTATTGATAATTTTGTTGAACCATAAGCTCACAGGTAATTTTAGCATCGAAGAAGTTGGAAAATCTTTGAATTAATAAAAAATGATCTACACCTAAATCTTGAAATATTCAATGAAAGAGTTCTTTACAAAATTCTTGAAATTTTAGGAAATAACAACGGGAGAATTCTCTCTGATATTCTGAGCAGTCTATTTTCTTTTTATGATATAAAAAAGCTGATCTAAACTTGTACTAGACGAGTATACTCTTTACTATACTATATACCAATTAGAAAAATAATGATATAGTATCACACAGTATAACTAATTTTAATAAACGTCTCTAAATTTCAGTATTAAAGAGTTTAAGTCTCTTAGCATTAATTTTAATTCATCCAAAATTTCACTAATTTTGCTCTTAAAAAACAGTAGGAACTTCTTCAATTAATAATGGACAAATTTGATGAAATTGATCCCTTAATCGATTGAAAATATTTTCGGATCATTTTTTAATCCATTATACTTAACAAAACCGTTCTTCACTAAATTATTTGTATTTTAAGCTACTTTTCCACTATAAAAGGGAACTAATTCATGCAAAATATGGTATATGTAGAACAAGATCTCATATGTTTTTTGCATTAATTATCGGGGGAAAATTTTCTTAGAAAATAAATCATCAATTATTTCAAATTAGTATGCCTTAAAATTGGTACAAAATACTGTGTTTGAGTTTGATGCAATAGATATTGATGATGATCATCTACATCTGTTCGTTTGTGCTGAACCAAAAGATTCTCCTCCAAGAGTGAAGCAAATTATAAAAAATATGACAGCAAGAAAAATGTTTAATAATACTCTAAAATCAAAAAAAATATTTGGTAGTGAATTGTGGAGTAAAGGAGGGTATATTGGAACCTTAGGTGATGGTAAGACTTTCAATTTCATTAAAAACAATATTGAAATCAGGGAAATTAATAAGAAAAAAAATCATATAAGCGAATGAAAGTATTTGATTTTGAATAATCTCTTCATGTCCAGGACGGTGGCGTGAACATACCCAGTTGCTTGCAGCGGGGAGCACAATCGCAAATACGAGTTTTTATTGTGGGATACGCAGGTAATTATTGGAAAAATAATACAGTTGATCAAAGTTTATTCTAAGATATGCCTCAACCAGCTAATTTAGCACGACTGAAATATATGGAATGTTAAATTCAAAAAAGCTAAAATGCAGTAAAATATATCTATTAAAAATTTAAAAAGAGCATTATATATATTTATCACAAAATTGATTTATCTTATTAGATCCTGACTTCAATATTCAAATAGATTCTCATTCAAAATGCAGAACTTATCTTACCACTTATCTCTGTCACATTTTAAGTTCCGCTTCAGAAAATATGATTTTACAGCTAAATTCCTTTCAACACCATTCAGCAGTATACAGATGGAGCAAGTTCCCTTGACCGATAATGAAATCTTACTCTGGGATGAAACATTATTTAAAGACCTTTCCGTGCTTGAGCCTGACTATCTACCCGAATATTTCCCTCATAGAGATTCACAATTGGATGCACTCAAGTTCGCTCTTAGGCCAGCTCTGCGCAGCATGCGTCCTTTGAATTGTTTGCTTGTAGGCCCTCCTGGCACAGGAAAGACCAGCGCGATTATGAAAATTTTTAAAGAAGTCGATGTCTACGCCCCCAATGTGGTTGTTGTAAAAGTTAATTGCCAGATTGATTCCACACGCTTTGCAGTAATCTCGAGAATTTACAGGAAAATTTATGGGATTTCACCGCCTAATTCTGGAATTGCATTTCGGAAAATCTTTGAAAATGTTGTTAATTTCCTTATTTCTTCAGAAAAGATTTTGCTTGTTGCTCTTGATGACCTCAATTATCTTTGCTATGAAGGAGGGCACACCAATGAAGTTATGTATTCCCTATTGAGGGCTCATGAACAGTATCCTGGGGTTAAAATAGGTGTAACCGGAATTGTGAATGATACTTCTGACCTATATTGTATAGATTCCAGGGTGAATTCAATTTTTTTGCCAGAAGAGATATCTTTCCCGAAGTACGAGAATGCGGAAATTTATGATATTCTTAAGAACAGGATAAAGTATGGATTCTACCCAAAGGTAATTTCTGATGAATTACTGAAACTTGTTGTCTCGTATGTGGAAAAGACAGGAGACCTCAGAATTGGAATAGATCTTCTTAAGCGTTCCGGTTTTAATGCCGAACGCAGGGGAAACCGTATGATTTCCCCTGAAGATGTAGAAAAAGCATATGAAGCATCAAAACTGCTCCATCTTTGCAGGGGCATAAGTCTCCTGTCATATCCTGAAAAACGTTTACTCGAGTTAATAGCAAGAACAGGAGAGATTCAGGCCGGTGAGCTCTACAAGTCCTTCCATGAACTGCTGCATCTAGGATATACTCGTTTTTACGGAATTGTTAACAGGCTCCAGGTGCTTAACTACGTGGATGCGGATTTTTCTGGTAAGGGTCAGAGAGGCAGAACCCGGATCATAAAAACAAAGTATGAGACTGAGGATATAATTAACTGCCTCGAAAAGAGCTGAATATATATTTCTAATTCTCATAAATATATGAAAATCTTGAAAAAAGAGATTTACATGGATTTTTGGTGAGAAGCTAGAAAAATTATTCTCCAGACTTTAATTTTTTGATGATAATGTTAAAAGGCACAGCTTGAAAGCTGTGCCTTTTCCTAATTAGCCCGAATTAATCTTGGGATTTATTTTAGGAATTACATCATTCCTGGAGGCATTCCCCCCATTCCCGGAGGCATTCCCCCCATTCCCGGAGGCATTCCCCCCATTCCTTCTTCTGGGCCAGGTGCTGTACGAGTAGAAGCTATGACATCGTCGATCCTTAGGATCATAACTGCAGACTCGGTGGCGGCATTAATTACCTGGGTCTTGACTCTGAGAGGTTCAACTACAAAGTCTTCCCACATGTCAACAACCTTACCTTCGAAAACGTTAAGCCCTGCGGTTTTAACTCCCTTTTCATGTTGGGAACGAAGCTCCATGAGCATGTCAATGGGATCGAGTCCGGCATTTTCTGCAAGAGTTCTTGGGATAACTTCGAGAGCTTCAGCATAGGCCTTTACTGCAAGCTGTTCTCTGCCTTCAAGGGTTGCTGCATATTCCTGGAGCCTTAATGCAACTTCAACTTCAGGAGAGCCGCCGCCTGCAACGAGCTTGCCATCCTCAATTGCAACTGCCACCACACGAAGTGCATCTTCAAGAGCACTGTTTATACTTTCAACCACATGTTCTGTGCCACCACGCAGCAGGATGCTTACAGCCTTTGGGTTGTGGCAACCTGTGACAAAGGTCATGTGGTCGCCTCCAACCTTCTTCTCCTCTACGAGTCCTGCATATCCAAGGTCTTCAGGAGCGACCTCATCTAGGTTAGTAATGAGTTTGCCACCTGTTGCTCTTGCAAGCTTTTCCATATCGCTTTTTTTAACCCTTCGAACAGCAAAAATTCCTGCCTTTGCAAGGTAGTGCTGGCCAAGATCTTCAATCCCCTTCTGACAAAAGACAACAGTTGTCTTGCTATCGATAACCTTCTGAATCATTTTTTTTAACATCTGCTCTTCCTGGTCGAGGAAAGACTGAAGCTGGTCAGGAGAGGTTATAGATATTTCCGCATCTACTTCAGTGTCCTTGAGTTCGATTGCGGTATTAAGGAGCATGATCTTTGCATCCTTAACCTTTTGAGGCATATTGGGGTGGATTCTTTCCTTATCAATGATCATGCCCTGAATAAGTTCGGAGTCTTCCACCTTGCCACCGACCTTCTTAACAACATTGATATTTTCTTTATCAATAATGTTCTTTCCGTTTGTGTCTGTGTCAACAATGCTTGTGACAGCATCAACTGAAATTTTAGAGAGAAGCTTTTTGGAGAACTCTGCAGCCTTTCCAGTCATTGCAGTTTCAGAGATGCTGATTAGCAGGTTTCGGTCAGAAAGTATTACTGGCATTGCCAAGGAATTAAGAACTTCCACGGCTTTTTCGGCTGCAAGCCTGTACCCTGATGCAATAATCGTCGGATGGATTTCCTGCTCGATTAAGTCTTCAGCTTTCTTCAAGAGTTCACCTGCGACTACAGCGGCACTGGTAGTACCGTCTCCGACTTGTTCATCCTGGGTTTTAGCTACCTCTACTACCATCTTTGCTGCGGGGTGTTCGATGTCCATTTCTTTGAGAATGGTTGCTCCATCATTTGTAATGACCACATCTCCCATTGAATCAACGAGCATTTTGTCCATACCCTTGGGGCCTAGGGTTGTTCTGACCGCTTCAGCTACTGCCTTTGCAGCCATTATGTTGTTACTTTGGGCATCCCTGCCTCTAGTTCGCTTACTTCCTTCTTTTAAAATGAATATTGGCTGTCCTGCCACTATTTACTCCTCCATTAATGTGAGTTTGGAATAGCTCTTGAATTAGAATCGCAGTTTACATGTTTGTACTTCTATATAAATTCATCCCATTGATAACCTTGGTATCTAGGGATTTTTGGGATTGATTTTCTAAAAGGACAGATCGATAAATCAGTTTTGCACCAATTTTTTCGCAGAATTTTGAAGTGCTGGCTATAAACAAGCCAGATTAAAAAAATTTAACTTTTACTTCATGATTTTTGTTGATATTTATGTTTTTTCTGGAAGTATTGATACTCATCAATAAACTAAAACTATTAATTAACTGGAACTATACTTCTCCCACATAACCAGTGAATTGAAAATAAAAACCGAGAACGATTTAAATTAAATTAAGAGGTTTACTATTTACGAATTTTGTCAGTTTCGAAACAATTACTCTAAATTATAAAAGTGTCGAAAAAATATTCAAAATAATGAATTCATAGATTATGACAAGAACAATGACTCAACTTTCGGTATAGACACAGCCAGTTTACTTTCTTATCTTCTGGATTGGGGAGTATCGTTGATATGATAACTTTACCTGATCAGTAGTCCAGATTTAATTTAGTTCCAGATTTATTTGAGACCAGTAACTGTAGCCCAGAAAATTACCGGCACTTTTAATACCGCATAGATCCGCTTAGAATTCGTGAAAATAAATTATTTAATAGAAGGATAATAATTTTCTAAAAACAGATTTGAGATAAACTGAAAAAAAGAACCTATTAGCAATTGTGTAAAGCAGATGTCAGCCATAAAAAAGTCAGCACTCCAGCACTTCATGAATCAATTTCATTGCCTTTTTCTCATTTTCACCCCCACACTTGGAAGCTAAATTTCCATAATGCTGGATCAATTCAAGGTATTTTTTGTCACCTGAGAGCTGGTAGCGGGTTGCATGAACAGTGGCCTCAAGCACTGCATTGAATCCTCTGTTTGGAACCAGAATATTTTTTTTTTTCACATCATTAAGACCTGTATCCATGGGAATAAGATCTGCTACCAGGATCTGATCTGTGTTCATAATATTAATGCATTTGAAAATGATCCAAGCTGCAGCTTCTTTCAGGATAGGAAAATTGAGCTTATGAGTAGTCACATAGTCAAACTCGAAAAGTTCAAGGTCGAAAAAAGTTGAACGTACAAAAAGGAGAGGATTGTAAATTACGTTTGCTGCCATATATCCTTCTTTAAGAACGTTTGCCCAAGTATGGCTGCCTCTGAAAAGTCTGACATAATATCTCCCATCTTTCACGATTATTCCGATTGGTGCAGCATTAGGACATTTCAGACCTGTGCTTACAATTGTTTCGGAAATCCCTTCCAGGATCCCGAATGCGGAAATATCTACAGTGGAAAAGTTACTTCCATACTTTGTATAGTCAGAGGAAAGTTTGGTCAAAAGCGCAGTCCTCCCAAAAGAGCAATGAAAATTCCGGCAATAACGATGTCAGCTGTTGAACCTGGATTGATTCTCTTTTTAAGAAGTTCGAGGTCAAATTCCTTTACTGCAGGAAGTATAGATGCAAAGTCTATGATCCTATTATCTGAAGGCTTTTCATAGGCCAGTAGAATTTCACATGCCCTGGATGAGACGTAATCTGCAGTAACTTTATCAAATTTAGTCTGGATAAAAGTATCCCTGTGCTTGGAAAGCAATTTCAAAAAGGCATATACTATAGCTTCGTTGATATCTGAGTGTGAACAATTCAAAACCGAGTATTCTACTCTTGAATTTCGGGATTGCATGAACTTTGTTATACTATTTGCTCCTTCAAGGCAGCAACCGAATCCTGACACCCATTCACCTGCAATCATATCATATCTTTCGGCCATCCCCATGAGCTCATAAAGCGTAACTTTTTGTCCCCTGAGTTTGACAGTTGATTCGGAATCTCCAAGGCTAAATTCATCCACACTGTTTACCCTGACTCCTGCCATATTGAATGC
The DNA here is from genome assembly GCA_963733675.1 of uncultured Methanosarcinaceae archaeon. Taxonomy (GTDB): domain Archaea; phylum Halobacteriota; class Methanosarcinia; order Methanosarcinales; family Methanosarcinaceae; genus Methanosarcina. The sequence continues at coordinate 235,472 of CAVTET010000004.1, forward strand.
CCTATAAAATTCGACCGCATCCTCACAGTCTGTTGCCCTGACAAAAAAATGTGCACGTGAAGCAAGATTTTCAAATTCTTCTGGTGAAAGCTTACAACGGACTTTCCCGCATGAATGTAATAATTCTCCCGCAGCCATTGAAAGGGGAATCAGTAATAGAAAAGCTCCAAAATGAGTATTGCCCCCCTGTTGCCAGGCAGAACTCTCACAAACTGCACTTCTGAAAAGTGCCCCTATTCCACTCTTGCTTCTTGCAGCCATTTCAATTGCAGGATAAACACTCACTGAAGAAGCTATAAAATGCTCAAAACAAGTATCAGGATAATTATGTTCCCTATCTACATTACCTGGCTTGGGAGAAGCAGAGACCTCCAGTAGCATAGCAAGCTGAGCACAACGAGCAATAAAATTTATGATCTGTGGGTCCCCCGCCCCTTTAGGCATGGGACAGGAAAAATCATTATTAATGAGACTCATTTACAGGGATCCTGGCGTTATCGAGTAAGTATTCAGCCAGTTGCTTTTTAAGTTTCATGTACTCTACATCAGAGAGACCAATTGTGTTTAACGCACCATCCCGGAGCCAGCATGGCTTGGTGATTTTACAACACCAAACGAGGCTTCCGAAGCAGGTATCTCCTCCAAACTCCAGCATAGTTCCCTTCGCAAAGTCAAACTTCGTCTTGGTAAATTCTTCTGCTGTATAACCTAATTTTCGGAATTTTTCGTGCACAGGGCAGGGTTTAACAGGAAGGCAACAAAAAGCCAGAGCTCTGAAGTCACCGTCACTGCAAACATGCTTAGGAGCATTATACCAGCCAATGGATCGCTGATAGGAACTAACGCTTTCTACTAGCTCCCTTATAAGTTTAGGATTCTGCACGACTCCCCTAGCAACAGATACCATGTCAGCACCGCGGGAAAACATATCCTTTGCTCCCTCAAAATCAGTGATCGAGTTATTACCTATCAGGAAGAGCCTTGTAGCATCCCTGTAATTACTGATCGCATCAAGGTCAGCCCCAAAACCATCTAGGCTGGCATCAGAGTGTATTATGTCAGCACCTGACTTCTCTATGAGCCTTACGAGCTCGATGTCATTAACAACATTTGACCTCACTTTTACTGAAAGTACGACTCCAGTCTCCTTTATCGCCTTGATCCAAGTAGAAAGTCGTGGAAAATCATGGAGAAGAGCTTCTCCGATTCCTACATCTAGCATTTCTGGTTGCCTGCAATGGGCATTTAACTCAAGGATTGCTTCCTCTTCTTTTATGAGTTTTGCAGCTTCGATAAGGGGTTCGAGTTTAGTACTTCTGACATTTACCGCGACTGCACTTTCGGACATGGTTGCACGAATTTCCTTTTTTATAAGTGCCATGGGTTCATCGGAGATGAACTCTTTTCTACCCATAGCCACTAGATCTGATGCAATAGTAATTGAAACTTTATCCAGATTGAAAGCTCCAAGAACTACCAGACCTGCATTACTTGCATACTTATTAGCAAAACCGCTATCTACGATCCCTGCCATTGAAGCTAGTGCGATAGGATTTTTAAAACGAACATAGTCAATATGCAAATCGAACAGACAATCACTCATGTTTTACCTCTTAAAAATAAACCTGAAAACTGACAAAAAATAATATTCATTATCAGATATCAAAAAGTAATGATAATTTTCTTTCGACAATCCTTGAAAAATGGAAAAATCCATCTATAACTTACGGACAATAATACATATATATTAATATTTTGATGCATTCAAATTCATAAGTTTATATCAAGTACAAGGAACTTATGTAACTTCATAAGCTGACCTGGTAATAGAATCAAAATATCACAACATTATTGTAAAAATATCCTGCTTATCAACTTTGGAAATGCATGTTCCCAAAAAGATATATATACCTATAAATATCAATGCCAATTGATAATTAACATGCGAGAGTGGCTGGACGGCTGACGGGCCTTCTGGTCTGAGGAAAGTCTCCCCACCACTCCGAACACACGAACATCTGTAAAGGATGTCGGGCGAGAGCCCAGGCTCTGGCACAGAAACGAGAACCATGCCCTGAAAATGCGATGATACATACGTTGAGGTCTCAGGGAAAGTGGATGAAACGGCGAATCCTCGTGGGTGCAAGTTGAAAATCGGGAATAAAGAGCAGTTCGGAATCTCCCGGTTTTATTTGGAAACGCATAGCTGAATGCCGTCACTGCAAGAGTCCTCAAGGACCTTTTCCTACACTGATGGGTGGCAGAAAATTTTTGCAGGAACAGAAGGGAGCTTATGAGCCTCACTCGCATAAAATTATCCTAAATTATTTATTATGTTCTAATTAACCTTAGAATTCATTGCTTTCCCATCATTTATTGGCTCTCGCTATTTCGAGTAGGCAATATATTGTGGTGTCCGCTTTAACTATAAATTCAAAGTCAAATTTTGGTGTACTGCTTATAATTAGATTCTTCGGATTGTGAAATATATCTACTTTAGAACTTATTGAGATTTGTGATTTCAAAGAAAATTGTGTACGCTGCATAATTTATGAGGGTTTCGATAAACTCATTAATTAAGTCATATGCTTATAAATTGCATGTAAATGACTAGTGAAAATCAGAGGTTGATCGAGACTCTTAATAGTCATTTCCTTGATTGTGGGTGCAATACATATAATATTTGAAAACATTAGTTTGTGGAATACCACATTCAAGCTCGATATCATCTATTTTGTGTAGTCATCTTCAACTGAACAATTGTTCTCAACCCACAAAAACAGAGAAAAGCCATTTCTTTTAGTTTTAGGGATTTTATTTTGGAGGCATGTTCAGCCAGAAAAAATTAAGCAATAACCACTGGACATAACCTTTATAATTTCTATTGATCACTACTTCATCCAGATATTTTTCAAGAATTTCCCTGTTGCTAACGGCCAATTTGAAAGAGATTTCTGGAAAATGATGCATTACCTTCTCCAACTTAAGAGAACTGGCAAGGTAGTTCCCAAACTCCCGCCTACATCTTGATTCGTATTTTTGGATGTAATTTAACTTCCTGCCATACATAATAATTCCTGCAATGGTCTCCGCAGCAAGTTGTCCGGATCTAATAGCATAGGCTATGCCTTCTCCTGAAAAAGCTTCTACAAACCCCGCAGCATCACCGCTAAGAAGAAGTCTTGAATTTATTGTTTTTCTTGCTATTCCACCTACCGGGATAATATGGGAACGAATAGGAAAATTGCCAGTAAAACCATTTTCCTCCATAAAATCCAGCATTACTCTTTTCGGATTTTTAAAATATTGAGCTATTCCCATGACTCCTACAGAATAGTATCCTGCATGAGGAAAAATCCAGCCATATCCTCCCTGGACAATCCCGAAATGAATATCTAGAGTGCCTGGGCACTGACTCTGTATTGCCTCATCCTCATCAGTTATTTCTGACACAAGACCAAGACAGTATTCTGTTCTTTTATCTTTTGATCTAACTTTGTATTTAAGAGATCCATCTGAGCCTTCTGCAATCAGAACAAATTTCCCAAGATAGGTGTTGGCCGTGGTCCTTACCTCAACAAAATCTTTTCCTTCAATACAATCTAGAACCCTTTCTCCGGTATGAACCTCAATTCCAGTTTCTTTAGCTTTTTCTAACAGAAAATAGTCAAAAACCGTTCTGGAAATTAATAAAGCTAAGTTGCCTTCCTTCTCTGCCTCTACAAAACCGTCACTAAAATGAATCTTTACCTTTGAAATATATCTCTCAACCACATACTCAGGAAGACTGAAATCTAGGCAAGATAAACCATATGACGAAAGAGCACCCCCACAAGATTTGTACCTCGGAAAATGTTCTTTTTCAAGCAGAAGAGTGGAAAGTCCCTGTTTTCCAGCTATCCTTCCGGCAGATGCTCCTGAGGGTCCTCCTCCTACTATAATAAGATCATACATCTTGAAACACCTACTTAATTACATGAGTTTAAAGTTTAGAAGACACCACTGTAGAGAATCCTTATAATTAAGCCTGAAATCTACAACCTCGAAGTACTTATCAACCATTTTTTCATTGAAAGTAAAAATTTTGAATTTTCGGTCTGAAAAACAATGAATTATCTTGGAAAAAATCAGCGAGTACTTAAGGTGATTCCCTAACTCTATCTTGCAGAGAGACTTATATATGCCTAGATCTTTGAGATTTCCACAACACAGGCAAATTCCTGCGATCACTTCAGACGCAAATTGCCTTGGTATAATGGCATCTGTTAATTTTTCACCTGAAAAAGTATCTACAAATCCGGCAGTTTCCCTAACGATGAGACATCTAGAGCCAGTAGCTCTTCTTTTAATTATACCTCTTAGGATCCTATGGCCATGAATTTCATACTTGCCGAAAAAATCATTTTTCCTTAGGAAGTCAAGGATGGATTTTGTAGGATATGAGAAATACTTGGCAACCCCGCTAATTCCAACAGAATAATAGATTTTGTGTGGAAAAATCTGGCCATAGCCACCTCCAGCGATCCCAAAATAAAGTTCTAAATTATTATCCAGACGCTCTTTAATTTCGTTTTCTTTAGCAGATAATTCTGTAACTACACGCATCCCATATTCCTACTGATATATTCAGGTCTCACGCATTTTTTGACTACCCCCTAGGCTCCTTCGACAACGACCACAAATTTTGCATGGTATACTTCTTTTTAGTCTTTACTTCAATATGAGTGACCATTTCCTCGCAGCAAAGAACTTTCTCCTTTGTATGGACTTCAATTCCAGTTTCTTTTGCCTTTTCAAAAAGAAAAGTATCAAATCCGTTCCTGGAAATAAGAACAGATAATCGATGCTTTTCTTTAGCTTTGATAAACTGTTCCTTGAAAAATAACTTTGCTCCTGTTATTTCCCGCTCAATAATTTTGGGAGGGAGGTCGAAGTCGAGATTAGAAATAGAATGTTCTGAAAGCTTTCCATCACAGGGTTTGTATCTAGGAAATTCTTCTTTCTCAAACAATAGTGTATTCAGGCCAAGTTTTCCTGCCCTCCTCTCAGCCGAGGCTCCGGAAGGAGCGTCATCTATGATAATTAAGTCATACATTAAAATAGTTATGTTTTACCTGAGTTATTTTGTAAAGAGCCCTTAGTTCTTAAAAGTTTCAAAAATATTTAGAACCTTCTGATAATTCACTTCTGTCCCGAAGCAGCCGTCCCTTTCCATAGAAATACCGTAGCTTACAATTTTTCTACCTTTGAGAGCACGCATAACTTTATTGATTTCATAATCACAGGCGATTAGAAGGACACCATCAGCAGCTTCAATTTTAAGAATATTTTTGATGTAGGAAGAACCTGTAAGAATAAATAATTTATATCCATATTTCTCGGAGTCTTTCTTCAAATTGGTATAAACACATTTGCCACAGTAGTTACACTGGATTCCTGTCTGTGTGGTGTGGGCTATGCAGTCGAGATTCCGCATACAATGGGGAGCCAGAAGAACCCTTTTTTTGGTTTTTGCAAAAGCAGATTTATATGCCCTATTTTTCAAAGATGCCATCCATTTGTCTAGAATGCGCGTATCTGAAAACTTAAGGAAAAGTTGCCTGAGAGGCAAATAAAAAAAATCGAGTATATTTGCAAAAAAACCTGCTAAATAAACGCTTCTTTTAAGACTTTGTTTGCTGACGACCAGAGCAATGCTCGAGAGAATAAAGGATATTATTATAAAAAAGAAAAGTACCTTACCAATAGTGCTATACATTGCACATCTCCATTTTTTGAATAATCTCTTCAACATTAGCTTCAGTATTGAAGCATCCATCTTTGCGAAGAAGAACACCCTGAACAGAAACAAAAGATACAGCTTGCATGTTTTCAGCAAGCTCGTTATAACAGGCAACCCCCAGACAAGCTTCAGGCATATACTCATTAAAAATTTTTTTGACGAAACTTCCTCCTGGAACCACAAAAACCCGAAAGTTACATCTATAAGCGGCATCGCAGAGTTTTGAGATATCACATAACCCACAATGTTTGCACTCATATCCAAAAACGGGATCACACCTGGCCTTGCAGCTGGGATGCCGCAAACATTGTGGAAGAAGCAAGATCCTCGTACCTTTTGTATGCAAAAAATCATCAAACATAACAGCATTTCGGATATCAATGAGTATATCATCAACAAGTGTATCCCTGATCCGAAAAACTTTACAGAGCCATTTTGCAGGAGAATAGAAAAGATAAAGTGTGAACAGCACGAATCCCGGAAAAATGATTTTGTGGTTTTTAAACGAGTAAGCTCCTAAAAGCAGAGCAATTCCTATACCTGTAAGAGCAAAGAATATGAAGTATATGAATATTTTTCCAAGAAATTCGTAAGGAATCTCCATATTCAAGGGGACGAAAGTATCGCTATTTAAGCTTTACTATATAACCTTAGTTTGATAGTATGATATTAATTTGGATGAAACACTATATTTTAGTCAAAATTTATGTGGCAACATTCAAAAATTAATTGCCTAGACTAAATTTATTCATTTCTCCAAAATATGAAAATTTCCTTTCAACATAAAGATCAAGCTGGCAAATTAGGGATATATGTCAAATTATTTAGAGTCATGTAACTATAAAAATTAGGAGACATTTTAGTTAATTCACTAAATTTACTGAAATTAAAAAATGTTATATTATTTTCAGACTTGATTTATTTAATTTTTATGAAGTAAACTTTTATTTCGTCTTGCTTTACGATTTCTGAATATAGTGTGTTATTGGACAAGATGTCAAACTTCCGATGAATAGATAAAACCTTTTACGTGATTCTCTAAAAATACATTTTTTCCAGCTTAGGATAAAGCTTAAAATGTCTGTAGAAACTCCCTCCTTTCAATTATTGAATTGCATCTGATCGAGAGTTGCTTGATGGAATTCCACGAATAAGTTAACGTGATCTTTTTACATTTCTATAACATGAATTTTTTAACCTGCTTCATCGCAAATAGTGATACAGATCTAGATGCAATCTTTTTTAATTTATTCATTTTAGAGAATTTCGATAAATATCTACACTACATCTATAATTCGGCACCCACACTATGTGATAGATAATCTGACCGTAGAACTGGCTAAAGCTGTTTAATTCTAATGAGTATCATATCCCGGTAAGAGGTGGATGCCACCACCTTTGATCATGGGAGCAAAAAAAACTCATTTTCAAAGAAGTTATGTTTTAAAGAGTTAAACGAGAACAAAAAAGTGAGAGTTCACATTATCTTTATCTACGGGGTAAAATAGTCTTGACCTCCTGCACCAGAAGCATGAAAATAAGCCAAAACTATTCACTAAAAGTAAGGGCTGGAGATCCAGCCTTCGCATTCTTTCGTTTAATCCAGTTTCAGACCTAAAGCCTGTGCAACCAGCTCAATGACATCTTCAACATCGATGTCAGCTTTCATAGAGTCACGGCCATCCATCAAGTTTCTCTTACAAAATGGACATGCACTTGACAGGATATCTGCTTTGGTTTCGAGAGCATCCTTAACTCTGGACTGTGCAACACCATCTGCAAGATCAGGGATACCAGCCTTTACGCCACCACCGGCTCCACAACAACGCTGAAATTCTTTGATCCGTTCCATTTCAACGAACTTAACGCCCGGAATGTGAGTAAGCACATATCTAGGCGCATCATATACGCCTACATGGCGACCCAGGTGACAGGGATCATGGTAAGTAATTGTCTTATCAATAGACTTTTCCCATTTAATTTTTCCCTGCTTTATCAGGTCTGCAAGGAACTCAGTGATATGAACAACCTCAAAAGGCAGTTCTTTGCCGAGAAGTCTTGGCCAGTCTACTTTTGCAGCACGGAAACAGCCTGAACATGCGAAGAGGACTTTTTTAGCACCCTTTTTCATGATGGCTTCTACATTGTGTTTTGCAACTTGAAGAGGCATCATATCATTGACATGTGCCTGGCCTGTCCTGATTAGAGCAGAACCACAGCACCATTCATCTTCCCCAAGCATAGCAAACTCAATGCCTAACTTATTAAGCACACGTGAGGTAGCAAAGGCCAGAGTGAGCTGCTTGTACCCTGCAGTACAGCCAGTGAAATAGACAATGTCTGATTTGTCTTCAATTTTCACATCATCAGGAACCCAGGCAAGTCTGTCTTTCTGGTCAAGCAGGTAAGGGTTATGGTACTGACCAATAAGTTTCGGGAACATATTCTGCTTTCCGTACGGGCCAATACCTTTCTTGACAAGGTTTGCCCTCAGGGCTTCCCAAAGTTCTACTGTGTTGATGCCTGATTCACAGACAGTACCACATATACCGCAGGTTGTACAGCTGTGAACATCATCTTTAAACTCCTCAAGTTCCGACTGGGGGATTTCTTGCGGACCAAAGAGCTTTGCTCTGATTCCATATGATTTGTTCATATACTGCCTCCAGCGTAGGATCTTGTCTCTGGGAGCTAAGCCCGGTTTCCCATCGGTGGCAGCATAAGTTGGACACCATTTAACACATTCACCACAGCGTGTGCAGGAGTCTAGCTCCATAAGTTGAACTGCGGTAAGATTCTTCGTATCAATTGAAGGGGTACGTTTTGCCATTTTTTTATTCGCCTCCTTTGTTTGCAAGAATTGCAAGTGGTGTAGCGATTACATGAATGTATTTACTATATGGAACGTATGCAATGCAGAAGAGCAGGGAAATCACGGAATGGAATAGAGCTGCAGGCGGAGCTGATGCTGGATTAAGTCCAAAGCCCCAGATAATGTCGTTCCTAATACCATCTGCAATAAAACCAGTGATCGTGATTATGAAAACTCCTGCGAGAAGAAGCCAATCATACATTATGGAAACTTGCCTGACTTCTGTAACAAAAAGTCTTCTCAATATTGCAATGAGGACTCCTATAAGCAGGATGTACCCGAAAACGTAGTTTGGGAAAGATAGAATATCTCTAAATTCAGCAGGTGTGAATGGCAGCACGATTCCTAATTTTTCGGTCATTTCGACTGTAAACATCATCCCTGACAGAGAAAAGAGGCTCATCCAGCCTGCAAAAATACAGAAATGCATGAACCAACGAAAAGGACTCCTTTTAAGAATTCTTCTCTGGAAGAGGATATCAAGAATTAGAACCTCTAAGATAGGCTTTCCATGTCCATGATGAGTCACTTCAGTGACCTGTCTCCACCATGTTTTTAAGAACCTGATAGCACTCCCCTTCTGCCCTACCTGAGGTTCAAGGGCATAACCTGTTACTCCGGACCCCCATTTCTGTAGGTTACTTATCATACCATATAAGAAAATCACAATAGCTATTGTGCTGAATATCATTATCTGAACAAACGTCATCTTGACTGTTTCTGAGAGCCCAGAATAGTATGCCATTTCAATGCTAATAGTCTATTCCTCCTATATATAGGTCAAAAACTAATAACTAATGTTACTCCTAAAATTATCATGTTATAAAATGGAAATAACAGTAAATACAGAGTGATAACCGTAGCAACTGTCTGCATAAGGTTTGCATAGTCTGTTAGTCTTTGTATTTATTATATTTAAACGTTATCTTTAATTTACAATACATCGAAAAGCTCGCAAGAGCCACGAAAATTATTTACTTGGAACTAATCGAACAGAAAGAAAAGAAGGAAAATAAACAAGGATAATTATTAAATTATACTATTAAAAGATATAGATATAATCATGGAATTTTTGTCGGAGGAACATCAGAAATTAGTTTAGAAATAATTTGGATAAACTCTGTGCATTGAAGCATTAGAGAGTTTAAATCTCTTAATATAAATTATCCTGAGAGACACTCTACAAATTCAGTGTCATGCTTTCTGAAATGGGCAGCATCGAAGAAGCAAATCAAAAGTACGAAAAAACGCTTGAAATTTATACTGAACCCTTCAATACCGGACCATAGGCGAGAAATCAAATTTGATAATTAAACTCATCACGTTTGTCATCGGTTAACTAACTTTATGCACAAATTCGAATATTAAGTGTAGTGATTTTCCGACTCGCACTATGAATTAGTATACTTCACTATATATCACTCTTTAATTTTATTCTTCCAGCTATGATAGTATTCTACTTCATGCTTCTCATGTGATCTAGTATTATCACACAGATACGATTCCGTGAAAATCGCTGTTTCATACTCCAGTACGATAGCTGTAAAATAATGCAAAAAGGACACAGGCTTTTAAATTAAACCTGCTAATTCTCTTGAATTCTTGGAACATTTCGAGTCATTTCTACATTGCCATCAGAATACATATGTTAAAATATAATCTGTGTATATACTTTATTGGAGATTCCTTATGGAAAAATACAAAATGTCAGGATACATAAAAGATCCAGAGGCACTACACCTGTACGTGAGGGATATTAGGATCTTGACACCGAAGGATTACGAAACCTTAAAAGCTCTAATCCCGAAAGACTCCCACAAAGCAGTACTAGACATTCTTTTAATCACAGGTATGCGGTATGCTGAGATGCTTAGGCTTTACGACCACAGAGAATGGTATAATGATAAGCGGAATATAATCCACCTACCTGAAGGAGCTCAGAGGAAACATAAAAGAAGACAGCTTGAAAGAACTATCCATCCACTACCTAGCATGTTTAACTACATTCTCAGAGATTTTTGGGAGGGGAAAAGACCGCCTCTAGAGCCTACATGGAACAAGAATATCCAAAGATGGGCTATGAATGCAGGCATCAATCCATATGGGTTTTCAGCTAAAACTACACGGAAAACTATAGAGTCATGGATGATCGCCGCTGGAGTTATTGAATCCACTGTGTGTTTGCGCCAGGGACACGATTCACTTACTTCAATGCGCCATTATCAGGGGCTCGCTTTTTCTGACGATGAGATAAGAGGTATCAAAAAGCAGTTAACAGCTTGGGGCTTAATGAGATGAAAACTAAAAGCGCAGAGTATGATAGAATCTGTGATCCAGCCACCAAACCTAAAATTGTGAGAAAACTAAATTAAGATCAGGAACTGGAAAGAGGATATGAAATTGTAACAAGTATAAATCAAATTTCACGATTCCAAAGATAAAAATGAAAGAGCGATCCGCAAATAGTCGATTGTCCAAAGGGTTGATCAAATACATTAAATGCCCGAAGATTAACAGATTTGAGCCAGCCAGGGCCTATAATAAAGCCAAGAAAATATTTAAGAGGATATCGATAAAACTCTGATTTTCAAGAGTAAATTATACCCCATTTATAAGAATACTACGAAATACGGGATTTATCGAAATCCTCTTTATAACCACTCAATTAGATATCGGATTTTTTAGAAATTCTCTTGAAACTTATCAGCCAGATTAAATGTCTCTGACTAGACTGAAAGGATCCAAAGGAAGAACCTATTATTTTTAACTTCTTAATGAAGTAATTCTCCAAGTTATGTCTTCATTTTCTGAGCCAGCTCTCGACCTATTTTCTCAACCTTTTTTAAATCTTCATCGCTGGCTCTACCTTTCACTTGGTAGTTTCCCACAACCTCCATTTTTGAAGGGATCAGAATCTCTTCGGCCTGTTTGACCGCCCCTCCTCCCCATCCAAAGGACCCGAGTACAACACCATACTTTGCCGGTGGATTGAGAGCTTTTATTAGGTAAGTACCGTAAAGGGCAAGCGGATGCATACCTCCTAGAACTGTAGGCGCTCCAATAATAATAGCACGGGAATCAACTAGCTCCCTTGCAACATCTCCAATATCTGAGGCTGCAAGATCATACATTTTAACATCTACCCCTTCTTTAAGAAGGGTCTCTACAATTGTCCGAACCATATCTCGAGTAGATCCCCACATACTCACATAGACGATAATGGCTTTATTCTCTGTTTCTCCTGCGGTCCATTTAACATACGGGTCCATAATACGGCTTGGATTTGTATAAATCGGTCCATGGCTCGGAGCAATAATTTTTATATCAAGATTCTTTATTTTTTCAAGAGCTTTTACCCCCATTTTCCTGAAAGGCATAATTATTTCCCCATAATAGCGTTTTGCAAAAGGAATAAGATCTTCGATATCTTCATCATAGATTCCCTGGGCTGTGTGGGCTCCGAAAAAATCGCACGGGAAAAGAATTTTATCTTCAGCTAGGTATGTAAACATCGTCTCAGGCCAATGAAGCCAGGGCGCCTCTATGAAATGGAGAGTCTTTCCACCCAAATCAAGGTTGTCTCCTCCAGCAACTACTTTGATCCGGGCTTCAGGCAGCTCATGATAGAGCCTGGCCATATTTACTCCTTTTTCGGTTGTGATAAATAAGGCATTTGGAGCTTTTTCTAAGATAAATCTGATCGCATTGCTGTGATCAGGTTCTGCATGATTCATAATCAAGTAATCAAGCTTTTCCAGATCTGAGGTCATATTGATTTTTGCTTCGAGTTCCTCTTCAAAACCCGGATTTACTGTATCTATTAGAGCTGTTTTCTGTTCACCTTTCACGAGGTATGAGTTGTAGCTCGTGCCATCTGGCAGAGGAATTAAAGCATCAAACATCCTGCGGGTCCAGTCTTTTGCCCCAACACTGAAAACATTATTGGAAATCTCTGGAATATTATAAGTTTTCATAGTTTCCTCCATTCTACATGATGAAATTTAAAAACCATAACTAAATTTCGAACTATTTCTATCAACCTGATAACTACTCATCAAAATTTCCGCTTTTTCAGGCACATAAGCTTCCGTTGATATAAAATGATACCATAAAACTTCAACAAATGAACTAAATGCTGGAATTTCAACACATAATCATCTGAAATGACAGATTTGTAGACTTAGGAATATGCGCTTGAAATACGGAGTACATAATTTGTTTGAGGTATATTTTGCATTTTTAAAATATCTAATTGTCCCATAAAATATGTAATAACTTATATGGTTTTTACAATTATATTAATTAATGATAATTTAGCCTATATTTTACTAATAGTGCTGCTAAGGTGACCATTAGTTCTTACGACAAAAATGAGTAGAGACACTTCAAACTTCATTTCAGTAGAATATCCCACAGCGTGCTGAGAGGATGGAAAACCTCCCATAGAACCTTAATTAACTAATTGATTTATATTTCGATCTACCTTTGAATTTTATAAATAGAACCATGTGATGGAAATCGTTGTGTCTATAAAAATATGAAACCACATGTTTTTTTAAGAAGTATTGTAAAAGACTATCTTCGTCAGTGATATCATTAATTGTTTAAAAAAAATATCTACATTGGAATTAGTAAAGATACTATCTTGAGTTTGATACAACTGGTAATGGTAATCACGTATATCTTTTCGTTTGTGCTGAACCAAAATATTATCTATCAAGATTGATGTAGGTTATACAAAATATCACAGCGATAGAATCTTTGAAGAATCCATGTAATTTAAAAAGATATCGGATGATAAGCTTTGGAGTGAGGAAAATCGTATTCGAACTATTTATGGTTGTACAACTTCAAATGGCACTAAAAGCTATATTGAGAATCAGGGAAACTAGGAAGAAAAAAAATCATATAAGTAAATGGAAATATTTGATTAAAAAGGTCTTTTTTGTAACCAGAGTAGGGGCGCGAACTTACCACTTTATTTGGAGCGGTGTATGTACTCACCACCAAAATTTTGATATTAAGCGAATTTTTTAGATCCAGATAACACTTTGTGAACAAGTGTACATAAAGTACAAAGGTAGTGTTTGTTAGGACCATTAAAAATTTTCAAATGGACTCGACGGGATTTGAACCCGCGGCCTTTACGTTGCGAACGTAACGATCTTCCCCTGATCTACGAGCCCTTTAAGGAAAGGAATTATATAAAAATGACTTATCCGGGAATATTGGCCGGTTTTTTTTGTTTAGAAGCGATAGAGTTCCAGAACCTGGATGTTTTCGACGCCTGGGACTTTTGCGAAAGCCTCTTCTACAGCTTCGGTTCCACCTTCTTCATCATTAACAATTAAAGTGACGATAAGAGCCTTCAACCCGAAAGCGATAGGTTCTTCAATAATATCTCCATGAAGGTCAGTACCTGCTGGGATTGCACCTTTGATTTTTTCTTTTAACTCTACAAGGTTAGTATCAACACTTTCAGGCATTATTTTCATTTTTGCTGCAACTTCACCCATTCTGATGCCTCTCATCTTTTAGCAAAATCTATTGATCAAGTTCATTTTTGATTTTTTTATTCGCGTATCTACATTCTTTAGGACTTGCCTTAAATCATGGAGCCTTGTATCCACACTTGGGACAGGTGTATACGTTGCCCTGCTGCCTACAACTTCCACATCTTCCGATCTCTACTCCACACTGAGGACAAGGGAATTTTACGTAGCCCTTTTCAACAAGACGAATTCCACATGAAGTACAGTACTCAACTTTCTGTGATGACATTTTTTTTCTCCTTAAAAGTTATTTCATGTAGCAACTTTGCAACGAGTTACCAGTCAATAAGTTGCTTTAGAATTGATTTATGCTCCTGAAACCTTTATCAACTTCAGCGAGTTTAATGATCATAATTTAAATGATGCTTTTTGGATACGCTTTGCTTCTCCCCTATCATATGCGATATACAATTTAAATATTCCCCTTTATAGCCGTACCAAATACAGGCTTTCCGTACAAAGCCTGAATAACTCTTTCGGGATATTTTCCATTTACAATAAAGCACTCCATCCTGTTTTTCTGCAGAAATGGTGGTAAGGCAGGGTCAATGCAGCTTACGCAACTTTCCTCAAAATCAGTAGCAGAAATCTCCCTAATCAGCTTTCCTTCTTGAAATATTCCATCTACATTCGTAGCCTTCAAGAGCATTGCGTCCACTTTCCTTGCAACCCATGCAGCAATGGTGTCAGAGGTCACATCCCAAGTATGAGGAAAGGGGTCTTCGGTTTTGAGGAGCCTGTAAGGAAAAAGAATAGACACTCCTTTGGGTATATCTGCTATTGAGTATGTAGACACAACGCTGCTTTTATCCTGCAGGTAGTAAGCATACTGCTCCATCCCAAGTATAGCCATCCAGTGAGCAGCATCTGCCCCAAAAGAAAAAATTCTGTTAGCTGACCTCACGGCATCAGCAAATATTCCACCTCCGGGTATAATGAGAATGGAAATGGATAAGCGCCTATAAGATTGCCTTCGTTCGAAAGCAGTCGTATTTTCGGAATTAAATTCTTGTATCAATCTATCCACAAGTTTGGGAGCTTCTTTGATGAGACTTCCCCCTATTTTTACCACTGCTCTCATAATTTTATTCCAGCTAAATATTGTGTAGTCAAGTCAGCAATTAATTACACTCTCATTCTTTCATCAAATATTATTAGCCAATTTTTAGCAAAGTATTTTGATTTAGCTAATTCTGTACAGTAATAACCAATTAACTCTTTAAATCTAGTAATTGATTTAAGAAAATTTAGATAAATCTACCATCCAACAAATTGCTCAGATCGGATCTATGGACAATAGCCAAAAATTGAGGCTTATCGAAAGTATCTTAATTTATTATTTCTGAATTTCTTTTTTACACTTTTCAGAGAAATTCAATTGGATATGGATCAGGCGAATAAGGTAGCAGAAATACTAACATCATATCCAAATTTCTGCCTTTTTTTAAACCTAATGGCTGCATGATATATTTTTGAGTTATTCAGTACAAATATGATATCATAATTATTTTCTCTTTTATTCTTTCGGGAAATCCACATACTTTTTTGCTTAGGGACTCTTTTTAAAATCTTATTCTTTATACCCATTTTTAACATCGAAAATATTAGCATTATGCATCTACAATCTGTTTATTTATAAATAGTTTAAGTTTTGACAAAACAAGTAAAATGATGGCTTATTCCATATTTTTTGTAGCGAAGATTCACTCTGCATTTCCGAATTTCATCAGTCTCGAAACAATTTCTAAAAATTAGAAAATTATAACAAATAGATGAGAAATTATTGATAATCACAACGAAACATAACTCCACTTCTGTCATAGCTCCAGCCTGTTTACCGCCTGTGTCTCATAAATTATGTAGTATCATTGATAAATATAACTTTATTTGATGAAGCAAACTACACTATCAATAAATTATTTATGATTCACTTAACGCTGCAATATATTCTACCAATTCTCTTAAATCTACAACCAACGATCTAAGATCAAAAGTACAAAACATAAAAATTTCTCAGGATGAGACTATTGTTTAAATACATAAAATCAAATTCTATTGATAACATTATCTTTTAATTTAAAAGAATAAAAGATGACGTTTTTAAGATGACATCTTCTAAAAACAAAGGCTCAAGACACTACTGTTTACTTTCAGGATGTTTCCATATTATGGTTACCAGAGATTATCCATGTATAAAGTGGATTAAAACCGAAGAATTGGGAATATTCGTTCTGCACTTTGGATATAATTGACAGCTCTAAGCTATATTTGATGTTATTTACATAAATAGATTAAGCAAAGAATATTAGATTCTTCTGATAATACTTATTTAGTAGCATCGGGATAATGAAAGAAAAAGTAAGAACCATATATATATATATGAATAATGAATTTTTTTAACAGTAACGTTAAGCTGATTGGAGAATATAAAAATAAATCTTGTTCTGGATTAATTGATCAAGTATGAAAAATGAGCATATTTCAAACTTTTTGATAATTTAGAGAGAGTATTGTATTTATGATTTTCAACAAATAATGTACACGATCAAAAAATAAGATGAAGAGATAACAAAAATGGGCATCTTGAAGATTAAAGTTTATGATCTCTTAGGATTCTTGTGAAAATAAAACTCAATTGGACTAAAACTTGCTGCATCAGGGATAATTATATTATAGTTCCATAGATGGGTACAAAAAAAATGGAATATATAACTTTCATAAAGGACGGGAGACCTATTGTCTAAAATAACTAATAACATATTAAATATTGTAGCCTCGATTTCTCTGCTACTACTGGTTTACAGTACTTATACTATCAGGGGGATCCCGTCTGAAGGGTATGTAATTAACATATATAAGCAGCTTCCTTTTCATTTTTATTTAACTTTGCTCTTTTGCTATCTTTCAGCCTGCGTTTTACTGATAGCATACAGAAAAATCAGTGCAGTTATTATACTTTTGCTTGTTCACATTATTGTACTGATTATCCCTTACATTCTTGGCTATGTTTCGCCAAGCAGAGGCGATGAGTTTATATATATGGGCCTTGTAGGAAAAAATGAACTTTTTGGTTTTTCAAATCTTTCTCCAACTGGTCCCCTTTTTATTTCAGCCTTAGCTCTGATCACAGGATTGGAGAAGTGGATACTTTCTTATTTTTTGCCTGTTTTTTTTTCAATTATGTTCATCACCGGAATGTTCCTTTTTTATCGAATATTCATGAACCGGGAAAAATTGGTCTCAGTAGCATTTATTTCATCGACTATTCCTTATTTTGGGCATTTCCAGGTTTCAACATCTGCTTACTACCTGTGCTTTTGCCTTATGCCTCTTTACCTCTTTATGCTGAGGAATGCACTTTCTGGTAAAAATGGAGCCATTTATATTTGTTCTTTGTTGATGATACTTTTGATTCCATTGGCACATCCATTTATTTTTATATATATTTCTTTTTTTGTATTATCTCTAGCCTTTTCGCTAAAAACGTTAAAGTCCAATTTTCTCTGTAAAGTCCTGAATTTTAATTTCTTTTCCATTAAATTACCCCATTCTGGAGGAAAAAAAACCCATTTATTTATCTTCCTGTCATTAATTTTTGGAGGTTTCCTACTCTATGCAAGATACGCTTCTCAATTTATTGATATTTTTCTTCCAACTCTTGTCTGGCGCACTGAGGCACTAATAACTGACGGCTTTCCTAATATACCGGAAACAGCTAACAATTTTTATAAACTCATACATCTTTTCAATCTCTATTATGCCAAGTACTACATCCCACTAATCCTCATTTTTATCAATTCAATAATTGTGTGGCAGAATCGAAAAAGATTTTGTCATCATTTCGTCCACAGATATCCCCGCTTTTTGATTCTTTATATATTCACCTTTTTACTGGAACTTGCCTTCCTTTTTAACCCCTTTATTCCTTATCCTCTGGATAAATTTGTAAACTTGAATTTCATCATTTTTGCCCAGATTCCTTTGCTGGGGTATTCTCTCTACGTTATTTTTCTCAGGAAAGGATACACCTTTGGCCTTGGTTCAGTAGTCCTGATTCTCGGCCTTCTTTGGACGTTAGGATTCTTCAATTGCTTCAGCTCACCTTATATTGGCGGAATTTCTGAAGCAATTTCACAAAACGAGATGGAAGGATTCCACTGGTTTTCCGAGGTAAAAGAAAACTATCCATACATAATGTCATTTGGAGAAAAAGAAGAAATTAATTCCTTGACAGGAAACTTTAATAGTAATCTGTATAGATCAGCTGAGTTTGCGGAGGCCTGGCAAAGGTTTCCAATTTATACACTCAAAAGTGACTCAAAAGTGGATTTCCCCTTAAAAGATCCAAATAGAAATGAACCTTTCTATCTTGTGGTAACCACCTTTTCGAAGTCTTTGGACCTAGATAAACGAAAATATGAAGAAATGCCAGTTTCTATCGGATTTACTCGGAGCAGTTATCCTGCATACAAGATCTACGATTCTCTCAACATAGAAATTTATGAGAATAAAACCTAAATAGACTTTACAATATTTTTACCCCATATTTACCTTGACATTGCCATACTAAACTTATTTTTATATATACTACAACAATATTCACTTGAATTCAGACAACTTTGACAATTTTTACCGGACAATTTTTTTCTTATATTTTCACCTTAATCCAATATTTTCATTAGGCTCACTACCATAATTTATGAATACCTAACTTAAGCACTTTGCTAGTTTTCATTTCCCCGTAAAGAAGCCTTCATATATCATTATCACGGTGAAAACGTTTTTATTGTGCTGTTATATAAATTTAGGCATGGTCACAAAATGGAATTAAGTTCATTAAATGTATTGACTCTGTATTACAATTTCTAAGAGATTAATGTGAATATCAAGATCATTGATTTACTTACGAGCTAAGATATTTTTCGCGCCGTTGTAAGTATAGCAGTCAACAAAAATTTTGTTAACTAATCCTCGAAACATTACCAAGATGTTGCGTACGAAACATCCATGAGCTGCCATCTTGAAATACTAAAAATTGAAGATGATTTTGATAAACCACTAAATTTAGTTATATAAATGAATGGTATATAAATGACTCATGAAAATTAGGGTTTTATCAAAATCCTCTATAATATAAAAAATATATCAATGTAAGAATTCTCTAAAAAAATAAAATTCTTCAGATATCAGACACAAATAAATGAAAATACGTCTCATCTTACCTTTTTTGACGATTGATTCATTATTAACTCAGGTCGGAAGGTTTTACAAATTTTGTTTTCTTTCAAAAACGCTCAAAAATAATCCATGAAATGCCATTGAAAGTTCAAATGTGACTGTAATCAAGGACACCAAATTAGCCTCTTAGTCCGTTCCATTGCCCAAACAAATTGAATTGTATAAACTATCAAAAATAGCTCATAAATCTCGAGTTTTGACATGTAAAAAAGTTTTTTTGGCTATGTAGAAATTCTTAATTTAATCCAAATGATATTTACTATTTTTTTATTTACTTTCTGCTCTGTATAAATCCTCTAAGTTATGCATTCTCTCACATTTTTATAAACGTTGTGCTCTAAAAGATCTAGATATTTTCCCACAAAAAACGAAGGCACACATAATATCGAAAATCGAATAACTACACTAAATTTGTTGATACTAGCCTCAAAACTGTCCAGTCTTCCTGAATGAACGTTTATTCCTGCAAGTTTCCAAACATGTTTATTTTCAGCATCAATTTTTTGTTATGATTCTTGTTAAATTTTGAAAAATTAATTTAATTTTATCAAACTTTGATCAAGAACTGATTAGCATGACAAAATAAAACTAAAAAGAAAAATAAAAACTAAAACTTGAAGTAAATATAAAAAATTGAATATTTTTGTAACAAATTTCTTCTTCAAAATTATTTGTGGGCAAAGTATACCTCAACTTTTTCTTTGTCTACAGAATCGACCCTGCAGAAACCAAAGCGTTCGAATTGTACGATTTTGTCAAGTTCGGCTGCAATACCATGCTCTCCAGTCCCTTCTATATCACCATAGGGACCGCGTACTTTCACCGATATTCCATCAATTGGAACCCAATGGATGATTTTTCCCTTCGATTTTTGATGAGCTTCGAGGGAAACTGCTGAATGTCTTGCTTGAAGAGGAACAAGAGAAGTAATTTCGATATTGCAGAAATCCTTTAAGCGAAGAACATAACCCACTTTCAGCTTTTCGACATCTTCTCTGCAGACAAACACCTTATTCCTTACAGAAATTTCCCTTATACCTCTTGCATAGTCAGTGGGGTGAAGCGGAAGTTTTGCAACTGTAGGTTCTGAATCTGTAATTTCCAACTCCATGGGATCCCAAACAAAGAAATAGCGATTTGCAATTGCATCCACTATTTTACGGTTTTCGGCATATAGAGACTCCATACTTAGACTTACATCAGTAGTTCCGACCCCCATATCTATCATGAACTTTTTAAGGGCTTCAGCCTTTATTCCTCGCCTGCGAAATGCCCGGATTGTGGGCAATCTGGGATCATCCCAACTACTGTATTCTCCGTTTTCAATAGCTTTTCGGAGGCTACTAGTACTGAATTTGCCGAACTCATAGATTTTAACCCTCCCCCAATGAGTTGTTCTTGGATATTTCCAGCCAAAGTATTTGTAGATATAGCTCTGCCTTTTTTCGCTGTCCATAAGGTCTTTTCCCCGGATGATATGGGTCATACCTAGTTCGTGATCTTCTATAGCTCCTGCAAAATCCAGAAGTGGCCAGACACAGTATTTATTTCCGATCACAGATCTTGGGTGGGCCATCTTTCTTATCCTGAATGCTCCCCAATCTCGCAAAGCAGGATCCTTGTGTTCGATATCAGTTTTTATTCGTAGAACAGCCTGGTGGTCTTCATACTCTCCAGCAAGCATTTTCTCCCAGTGCCTTAGATTTTCTTCAAGGCCCACTTCCCTATGCGGACAGGCTTTTTTGGCATTCTTCAATTCTTTAAAATATTCTCCTTTACAAAAACAGACATAGGCTTTGCTCATTTCAATAAGCTTTCTCGCATAATCATAATAGAGTGGGAAATGGTCAGAAGTATAGATCACCTGATTAGGTACAACCCCGAGCCACCTGAAATCGTCAAGATACCATTCATATGCTTCAAGCATCGGCCTTTTTATGTCAGGATCAGTATCATCGAAACGTAGAATGAATTTCCCTTTATACATCTTCACATATTCGGAATTAACTACCATGCCTCTTGCGCTGCCCAGGGTTGCTGGTCCATTGGGATTTGGGGCAAAACGCATTACTACCTTGCCTATTTCGGCTCCTTCCAGAGGTTTTAAGCCTTTATAAGGATCTTTCTTCACACTCAGGGCTTCTATCAGTTCAGGTGCAATTTTAAAAAGTCTGGATTTCCAGGCTTCAGGATTTTCTTTTACGATTTTGGAAATGATGCCTTCAAGAGCTTCAGACATTGCACTGGGATCGGATCGGAGTTGAGGGAACTCACCCATTAACTTGCCCATCACAGATTTGAGCTGTGGAGCTTGCCCATATTTTACAGCATTTTGCAAGGCGTATTTTTCTATTGTTTCAAGGTCTTCAGGACTTAAGGTCATAGGAGTTTCTCCAAAGTAAACGTTGATTGAATTAGATAAAAATGTAGGTCAAATTTAATTGAGTTAAACTAACGAAGAAGTAAATATTCCATGAGACAATTTCATAAGTTGAATTCAATAATTGCGGAAAAAATGTGAATAAAATTATAAAAAATCACCGAAAACTCAAATCCCACAACATATACAAGTAAAATTCCCTTTTTTTGAAGTGTGTTATGCAAGTAAGAGCCTATTTTTGAATGGAAGCTTCGATTTCCAGGATGCGTGAAACCTTGCTATTGATTTTATCAAGCTCACATTCAAACTCCTGTAGGAACCTCTGGACAGCATCCCCTGGTACTGCGCCCTGGGCTGAGGGCTTTATAAGATTAGCTTGTTCAAGGACCCTGAGAGAGTAGCGCACTTTATGGTTCTGCATTCCGGTAATTTCTGCAAGTTTCAGAATTCCGATCGGAGCTTCTTCGATCACTCTTTTGAGCACCAGAAGGTGACGTTCGGTAAGGTCAAGTTCAGCTCCGATATTCTCAAGCAGCATCATAAAACCTCGTTTCTAAGTATTCCGATTCCCTGGATTTCCACTTCCACAGTATCCATCCGCTGCAGTTCTCCAACGCCTGAAGGCGTCCCTGTGGTAATTATATCTCCTACCTCAAAGGTCATTATTTCACTTATGAATTCAATGAGGTAAGGAATGTCAAAAATAAGATTTGAGGTACTGGACTCCTGTTTGAGTTCTCCATTTACCCTGCAGGCAATTTTTGCATCCTTAATATCCAGTTCCTCTGGAGACGCCAAGTAAGGCCCGAATGCTGCAAAGGTATCAAAACTTTTTGCCCTTGTCCACTGTCCATCCTTCTGCTGGAGATCCCGCGCAGTAACATCGTTAAAACAGGTATACCCCGCAATTACGTCCTCAGCCTTTGAAGCTGATATATTTTTGCAACGCTTACCGATAACAACTGCAAGCTCTGCCTCATAATCTATTCTTGAACTGGATGCCGGATAAATGATCTTGTCTTCATGCCCGATAACTGACGACGGCGGCTTTAAAAAGAGGACCGGATTTTTCGGTATTTCCATGGAAAGCTCTCTGGCATGATCCAGGTAATTAAGGCCAACACATACAATTTTCGACGGTGATGCAGGAGGTAGAACACGAAGCTCCGAAAGTTCGTAGATCCCTATGTGAATATCTCCTTTAGGGTATACGCGTCCATTGTCTATTTCTCCATAAAAGATCTCATCTCCTAATCTGAACTTTCCAATCATATCCTTGAATTCTCCTACTTTTTAAAATTTTTTAGCCTGCTCTCCTTTTTAAGGGATATATCGAAACTTAAATTTTAACCCTTCGGCCACTGGCATCCCTGTCATATCTTCCAAATTCAGAGTCCAGGAGCTGCACGCCTGAAAAAACCGGCCCTTCCTTGCAAACCCTGGACCCTGACCTGTCTATGCAGCATGATCCACAGATTCCGATGCCACATTTGAAATAACGTTGGAGGCTAAATTCCGTTTTTTCAAGAACTTTTCTATCCTTAATAAGCCTGAAGACAGAAACCATCATTAATTCCTTGCCACAAATCAAAATCTTGTCATAAACCGACAAATCGAGCTCCTTGAAAACATCGGTCACAAATCCCTTTGTACCTTTTGAGCCGTCATCCGTCGAAATATAAACCTTTCCTACTTTTAAAAAACGTTTTTCAAAAATCAGTTCATCTGCACTTCTGGCTCCAAGGATCGTATGCACCTCAGAGCCAGCGGCATAAGCTGCTTCTGCGAAAGGAGAAAGAGGAGCAGCTCCGACACCACCTGCAATAATCAGAATTTTTTCGTTCTTAGAAGGAAGAGAAAAGCCTCTCCCGAAAGGCCCCCTAAGTCCAAAAGAATCCCCTTCCTTCAGCTCAAAAAGTTTTGAGGTTGTCTCCCCCACTTTCAGAACAGTTATAGAGTTTATCCTAGAGAGCCCCATGGGTACCTCGTCTATGCCCCTTACCCAAACCATTATGAACTGGCCTGGTTTCATAGTTTCGAAATGAAGATCAAAGAAAAATGTCCTGACAAAAGGAGATTCTTCAGTTATTTGTAGTATTGTAGCATTAAGAGGAAGCATCAGACCATCTCATGAGAAAGTCCTATTAATTCTTTTACATCCGAATAATTTTTCCTTTGCAGAAAAGTTTTGATCCCTTTATTAATTTCATAGAATATATCAATCCTTTCGTACACTGCAGATCCAACCTGTACTGCTGCTGCACCTGCCATCATCATTTCTACAGCATCCTGCCAGCAAGAAACCCCTCCTACTCCTATGATAGGAATTTTGAGAGTAGTGTACAGGTCATAGATACATTTGACAGCTATAGGCTTGACAGCCTTTCCTGAGAGCCCGCCTGAACGATTCCCAAGAATAGGATACCCTGATTCGATATCAATAGCCATTCCTTTTAAAGTGTTTATTGCGACAACAGCATCCGCACCCCCAGATTCAGCTGCAGTCCCTACACACGTAATATCAGAAACATTGGGAGTAAGCTTAACCCAAACAGGTACGTTCACTATATCTTTCACTGCAGCTGTGATTGCTTCTACAAGGCATGCGTTCGAGCCAACAGCAGCCCCATATCCCTCTGAATGAGGGCAGCTCACATTAAGTTCAAAGGCATCGGGTTTGCCAGGGAGCAAACCTTCTGCAACTTCCATAAATTCAACTACAGTTCCGCCGAAGATGCTTGCAATTACCGGAACCCCTGAATACTTTTTTGCAATTTTGAGTTCCTGCAGGAAGTCCGAATAGGAAGGATTTGGGAGTCCCATAGCATTCAAAAAACCACCATCAAGCTGGACAATGGTCGGATTTGAATGCCCTTTTTTAGGCATAGAACCTATTGATTTTGTCACAACCGCATCTGCTCCTCCTTCAAGTGCAACCCTGCACAGAGATGCTCCGGTTGTGCCAAGAATGCCAGCTGCAAGAATGGTCGGATTTTTCATTTTAAGTCCAGTAAGAGTATACATTATAATTCCTTTTCTGATCTTGCAGGTTATATCTTTAGTCGCATGAATCGCCAAAGTTGTACGAATCTCTTGAAATCTGCAGGAGGGCTTCTTCAGCCAGTTTCCTGCCGCCCATCTTCACAAGGCTTTGTCCAAGTTCCTTGGCTTTTTCAATACCTCCGAACATAGGGATAAAATCATCTATTCTAATAGTTTCCTGTCCGTCTAGGGAGAGAACCTCAGCTCGGACACTGATTTGTTTTCCATAAGGTGCAATTTCGGCATAGGAGCCTAAGGGAGTAGTACAGCCCCCCCCAAGTTCTGAAATCAGGATACGCTCGATTTCAGTAACAATCCTGCTTTCTGGATGATCAAGTTTAGAAACGGCAATTTCAGCTTCAGTGCCTGCCTTTGTGACTACTGCAACCGTACCCTGGTTAGGGGAGGGGCAGAAGAGTTCAGGGGAAAGAATTTCCCCTTCAACCCCCCAACCCAAGCGTTCAAGCCCGGCTTTTGCAAGCAGTATACCGTCGTATTGTCCTTCCCTGAGCTTCCTGAGCCTTGTATCAATATTGCCCCTTAAGTCCTGGATGATAAGGTCAGGCCTGTAGCGCTTTATTTGAGCAGCCCTTCTCAGAGAACTGGTCCCTATAATAGATTGCTCGGATAGTTCATCAAGTGTAGTCCCATCATAAGTGAGAAGAATATCAAATGGTGTATCACGCTTCATAACTGCAGCCGTTGAGAGTAAATCTGGGCGAACAGTAGGGATATCCTTCATGGAATGGACAGCTATGTCGATTTTTTCTGCCAGAATAACATCATCCAGCTCCCTGACAAAAGCCCCAAATCCACTTGATACGGCGTGCAAAGGACGGTCAGTAAATAGATCTCCGCTAGTATGTATAATCTTCAAGCTGGTTTCAAACCCCAAGTCTTTCAAAAGGTGGGCAACTTTTTCGGCCTGTGCAAGCGCAAGCTTGCTGCCCCGCGTACCTATGATCATTTAGAATCCTCTTTTTCAAAGATGCGAATCTATTAAGAGATTTTCAGCGTATACTTCGAGGGTGTTTTCGATATCTTCTTCACTATGAGCTGCAGAGATGAAATTAGTCTCGAACTGAGAGGGAGGGAGGAAAATTCCACTTTCAAGCATCCTATGGAAGAAAGCAAGGTAGCCTTCCTTATCACACTTCAAAACTTCTTGGTAGTTATGAGGTTCTGCTCCGAAGAAAATCTTGAACATGGAAGAAAGCCCACATACATTATAATCAAGACCTAAATCTTCAACAATTTTTGAGAGAGAATCCCTTAGATAATTGCCTTTTGAATTTAGTTTCTCATGAATATTTTCCTGTTTAAGATAATCAAGCATGGCAATACCAGCAGCCATCGAACATGGGCTTCCACTGAAAGTTCCTGCCTGGTAGATAGCCCCGGATGGGGAAATCATTTCCATAATTTCTCGCCGGCCTCCAAAAACCCCTATAGGCAAGCCTCCACCTATGATCTTTCCCATAGTGGTTATATCCGGAATGACGCCGAAGTATTCCTGTGCCCCTCCCATTGCGAGCCTGAACCCTGTAATAACCTCATCGAAAATAAGAAGTACGTCATTTTCCAGGGTGAGTTTCCTGAGTTCCTCAAGGTATCCATTCATAGGTAGAACAGGACCCACATTCCCAAGAATGGGTTCAATTATAACTGCAGCCATATCGTCCTTATTCTTTTCTACGAGGCCAGCCATTGCTTCAATATCGTTGTAAGGAGCCTGGAGGGTATATTTCGTGAAACCTGCAGGGATGCCAAGGGAATCAGGCTCGCCCATGGTTGTAGCTCCAGAACCTGCTTTTACAAGAACCGCATCATGGGCACCGTGGAATCCACCTTCTATTTTAACAAATTTGTTTCTGCCTGTAAAGCCGCGGGCAAGGCGAAGGGCACTCATAGTTGCTTCGGTCCCTGTAGAAACAAAACGAAGCATATCAATACTTGGATAATACCCTATAATCTTCTCTGCCAGTGTTACTTCAAGCTCTATGGGAGTCCCATAAAGCCAGCCTTTATCGAACTGAGATTTAATGGTTTCCTTTATTAGAGGATGATTATGCCCAAGTATCAAAGGGCCATAAGCCATACAGTAATCAATGTACTCGTTACCGTCAATGTCCCTTATTTTGGAACCATCAGCTGAAGCTGTATAGAAAGGATAAGGCTTAATTGCGCGCACAGGACTGCTTACCCCACCAGGAATAAGGAGCTTTGCTTTCTCATACATCTTTCTGGACTTCTCAAACGTTAGCTCAGATATCATGAATTCTCACCTATTTGACTGAAAACATTCAATCTTGTAATCTATAAATTAAAAGAAAAAATTTAATTCCTACTAGAATTAGGGCGTGGCATTGAATCAGTGATTAGATCTGAAAAACGAGTATTTCCCCCATTTTTTGGAGAATGTATATAGAGTCTAATGTTTATGATTTTCAACAACTCATGAACACGACCTGAAATTATTAAAATGAATTATTAAACTGAAATCTGGGTTTGCTGAATTTTTGAGTAAAGGTAGTTTCACTTCTTTGATGTCTTTCTATTTCTATCTTTAGAAGAGAGTCACCTACTATTATAGTTTTCACTTAAATTGATCACATTTATAAAAAAAGTTGTATTCATGCAAAGATCTGAAAAATATCGTATTGAACAAAAAATTTCTTTCAACCACTTGATTGGTGCATAAGGGATAACAGAATACTAGATTTCAACAGAAGTAAGAGAATATTTGATAAACCCTAAATTTTGTCATATACTTATAAATGGTATATAAATAACTACAATAAATACCTGTATTGTTTATGGGTGTCATTTAATATTACTTGAAAATTAAATAATATTATTCCAGTAAAATAATAATCAGATAATTATTCTATGATTTTGCAAGACAATCACATGCGTACCAAATTCGATACAAATGAATATGCGTTCTATACCGATAACAAGAATCAGGGAAGTTTCGTCAATGATCAGGCCGGTATCAGAACTATTGTAAAGAGTAGTGCACGGAATGACAGGGAATATTCGAGCTGAGATTTGAAGACGAACGCTACTCGTCTTTTGAGTGTACAGATGCTATTAGCTCATGGAAACTACAAATGAATCCTGTATATTCGCAGTTTGATTACAACACTATCAGCGATGTTATTATACACATGCAGTACACGGCTAGGGATGGAGGAGAAGACCTTAGGACAGCGCAATAAAAACCGTAAAAAGAATCTCAAGGATTTTGCTTTGGTGGAAAACCGAAGTGGATTATATCTTTTGATCAGTTCCCGACACGAATTTGGCACCAACTGGCAAAAGTTTCTCAATTCTGAGTCTGGAAAGCTTCAGAAACTTTCGATTAATATAGCATCGGATAGATTTCCGTTTTTTACAAACGGCTTGAATATCACGATAAAGGGTATCGACTTTGCAGCTAAACTTTCTGATTCATATACCCTCATCGAAACACTGCCTGGTGAAGATGAGACTACAGGAACCATGGAAGTAAATAAAGAAATCCTAGGTTATCTGCATCACTATTGAAAGAAAACTATATTGGTTCATCACCAACGAGAAGATATACATCACCATCAATACAATTGCATAAAACTTAAAACAGTACTTTTTACTAACTCAAAATAATGTATATTTCAAATGGTTGATTATATCATTGCATAATAGAAATTTTTCATGATATTTCATCAAAAAAAATATGATATCCTATTTTATAAACATAATGGTTTACATAATGCAGTTTCATTTTTATAGTACTAACGTAGCCTAAAACATAAATCCGTCCGTTAATAAAGGCTCTGTGGAAAGTTTCCATCCCCGCAGCAATTTGATGGGAATTCAACTGGAATACAGTCTTCGGTCTTCTAGTCGGATGCAGACTTAATGATATTCTTTTTAAAAAGTATCCATCTGAAATGACAGAATATTAATATTACTTTATTAATATGACTTTTCAAGTTTCAATTTCACTAACTTTCGGTAAAATTAAATTCCACCCAATTCATCCCCATATCTGATTATTACTTCCTAATATCGTTAATTTGCAAATATCATTAAACCTTGACTGCTATTAACATAAACCATTAATCTATGATTACCATGACAAATGCACCAAAGCTTATTGCATGGGAACTGACTGCAGGTTGTAACCTTAACTGCATACACTGCAGGGGAGCTTCCACTTCTTCAGTTCCAGCAGGTGAGCTCACAACTGATGAAGCTAAACATTTCATTGATGAAGTTTCAGGACTTGGAAAACCAATTCTTATCCTGAGCGGAGGCGAGCCTCTCACCAGACCTGACGTTTTTGAGATCGCACTATACGGTACAGATTCTGGATTTCGCATCGTGCTTGCAACAAACGGCACTCTTCTTACTCCTGAAATTGTGAGGAAATTAAAAGAATCTGGGGTTCAGCGTCTCAGCATCAGTATCGATGGAGCAGCTGCAATATCTCATGATGAATTTCGAGGCAGGCCCGGAGCTTTTGAAAAAACGCTTGCTGGTATTGAAGTCCTTAGGAAAGCAGATTTTCCTTTCCAGATCAACACAACGATTTCAGGTCGCAACCTTGAAGAAATTCCCAGGACCTTTGAGCTTGCAAAAAAGCTAGGTGCAGTTGCATATCATGTATTTTTCCTTGTGCCCACAGGAAGAGGCGAAGAATCCGATGAAGTCTCCCCCGAAGATTACGAAAGTATTCTGCACTGGCTCTATGATATGCAGAAAGAGTCCAAAATTCTGTTGAAAGCAACCTGTGCTCCCCATTATTTTAGGGTTATGCGTCAGCGGGCAAAAAAGGAAGGGATCGAAATATCGGTGAATACTCACGGTTACGAAGCAATGACAAAAGGTTGCCTTGGAGGGACAAGTTTCTGTTTCGTATCCAGCGTAGGTGATATCTACCCCTGCGGCTACTTCCCAGTACTTGCTGGCAATATCAGGAAGCAACCTTTCAGAGATATCTGGAAAAATTCGGAGGTCTTCAGAAAACTAAGGGACCCAGAAGAACTGAAGGGTAAATGTGGTATATGTGAATATAAAACAGTATGTTCTGGCTGCAGAGCAAGAGCATATGCTGCTACAGGTGATTATCTCGATGAAGAGCCCTACTGTGTTTATAGTCCTGGAAAAAATAAGTGATCTGAATGATTGAACTTGAAGATTGTAATAGTCGGCTCCAGCAAAAAAAGATCGATTTCAACTTTAAAATGGAACCTCATGGCGAGGAAATTCCTGAATTTGAAATTGATGAGACAGATAAGAGAATTCTGAACCTGATCCAGCAGGAGGTTCCCTTAGAAGTCGAGCCTTTTGAAGAGTTAGGTAAAATGCTAAATCTTTCTGAAACCGAGATTCTTGAAAGGCTGCGCAAACTCAATATGAAAGGAGCTGTAAGACGTATAGGACCTATCCTCAGCACTAGAAATATGGGAGGAGTAGGCACTCTTGTGGCTCTGCAGGTATCCGAAACTCGGATTGAAGAAGTTGCGAATTTCATTAATGAGTACCCTGAAGTTTCCCATAATTACCTCCGAAGTGCTGCAAAGTATAATCTCTGGTTTACACTTTCTGCTCCTGATAAAGATAGACTTGAAGATATCATTTCCGATATTCGAGAAAAAACAGGCTGCCCACTATTAAACCTCCCTACAAAGCGTCTTTTCAAAATAAATGTAAAATTTGATATCAGGTGAAAAAAGATGGATAAAACGGATGTAGAAATGCTCAAACTTGTGCAGGATGGGATTCCACTAATTCATTCTCCATTCAGGCATCTTGCTGCTGAACTTGGAACAAATGAGCAGGAAGTTGTAGATAGGCTTAAAAATCTTCAGAAAGCTGGGAAAATTCGACGTTTTGCAGCTTCGATAGGCCATCGAGCAATAGGAATCACATCCAATGCTATGTGTGTCTGGAACGTTCCCAACGAGCAAATAGAAAAGGTAGGGGCAATAATGGCTGAATTTCCTGAAGTTACTCACTGCTATGAGCGCCCGCGCTATCCTGATTGGCCGTATAATCTGTTCACTATGGTTCATTCGTACACTCATGAAGATTGTGAAAAATTAGCTTCTAGGATTTCAGAAGCTACCGGAATTAAGGAATATACTCTATTGTTCAGTGAGCGGGAGTTTAAGAAAACAGGTGTCAAGCTGTGAAGTAATATCTTTAAATATTTTCTCAGGAGGTTTTTGAAATTGGCTAAAAAGAACAATTTTCTTCCTCTCATGATTGATCTTTCTGGCAGAAAGATTGTCATCTTTGGAGGAGGCTCCGTTGGGGAACGTAAAGCTGAACTTTTCTGTGGATGTGCAGACACTCTTATTGTAAGTATTGAATTCTCCCAGCGATTGCAGGAACTTGAAGCTTCGGGACAAGTTAGACTGGTCAGACTTGACATTTTAACAGCTTCAGATTTTGAACTCCGAAAAATCATTTCTGGGGCCTTAATCGCCATTCCTGCAACTAACAATTTGAAACTTAACCAAAAAATCACTGATATAGCACTTGAAAGCGATATTTTGATAAATCAGGTAAATGCTTTAGGTAGTGTCGTAATCCCTTCAGTCATAAAAAGAGGAGACCTTATAATAGGGATTTCTACTCTTGGACACAGCCCTGCAGTCTCCAAATATACCCGCAAACAGATAGAAAGCCTGATAACTCCTGCATATTTCGATATGATCCAGCTTCAGAACGAACTCAGGAGCTATCTCAAAAAGCATATAACAGAGCAAAAAAAAAGGAAAGAAATCCTCTGGAATATTTTGGAAAGCGAGAATGTTTGGAAAGGATTTAATGAATCTTATGAAAAAGCAGCTGAAGCGGCATACGATATGATTTCTCATTGTCTAGAAGATTCCGACAAGTAGATATTGGTAGTAAATGCAGGACTTTTTATAGAAAATCATTACTCTACAAATAGAAATGTGCATAAATTAATTATATTCTGCAAATAGAATGTGCATAAATTATTTTACACAATAGAATATTCATAAATAAATTATTCTGCAGATAAAATGTTCATGAATATAATCATTTTACAAATAAAAATTTCTTTGATGAAAAAGGCTAAAGATTCCTGGATAAAGTTTAATTTACCACTTCTTATGTAAATATTTTATTTCCTGTATTTTATCCTATCTGGAGGCTCTCTGTGACCGAAATCTCAAGTATGATTATATCCCATAAAAAAGCAAAAGTTGAGGAAATGGAGTCAGCCTGGCACGGTGATTTGGACAGTATGCTCCATAATCTGTACAGGCATGAGTTTGTTCATGAGTGTGTTGTCTTGAAAACCTGTAACCGTGTTGAAATCTACGTTGTTTCCCCCAAAAGCAGCAGTGTACTTTTTTCTTTTGCAAAGAAAATGGGAGCTTCCACCCATATCATCGATTTCTACGGGCACGAGGAATCCCTGGAACACCTTTTAAGACTCGCCGGAGGCCTTGAATCAATGATCGTAGGGGAGGACCAAATCCTTGGCCAGATGAAGGACCTCTATGCCTATTCCAAAAAAGCGGGGACTACTGGGAAAATAATGGATACTGCTTTTGAAAAGGCTATTCAGGTTGGAAAACGAATTCGGAATGAAACCAAAATCAACAAAGGTTCGGTTTCCATAGGTTCTGCTGCTGTGGATCTGGCAGAGGAGATTCTCGAAGGGCTTACAGGAAAATCCGTGCTCGTAATAGGTGCAGGGGAAATCGGAATTCTTGTTGCAAAGGCCCTGGCAGAAAAAGATATTGAAGCAATATACATTGCTAACCGCACATTCAAGAAAGCTGAAGAAATTGCGTATGAACTTGGAGGGCATGCAGTAAGACTTGATGATGTCAAAACTTACCTTATAGATGCTGATGTTGTAATCAGTGGTACTAGCGCTCCACATTACATCCTTACTAGGGAAATTGTTGAAAAAGCTATAGAGAACAGAAGCCGCAAACTCCTCCTTATCGACATAGCAAATCCTAGGGATATAGAGGAGTCTGTTGTTGAACTTGAGAACGTCGAACTGTGCAATATAGACAATCTCAGGGTCATCAGCGAGAAGACTCTTAAAATGCGAAAAAAGGAAGCTAAAAAAGCCGAGGCTATAATTCAGGAAGAGATCAAACTTCTAAATCTCCAGTATAAACGCCAGAGAGCCGACCGTCTTCTTGCTGATCTTTATAGGCAGGTTTATGATGTTAGAATAAGGGAAAGGCAAAAAGCAGTAAACAAACTTTGCGCCTATCATACTATCGGAGAGATTGAAACCGAGGTTCTTGATGATCTTACTCATTCAATTGTGAACAAAATTTTGGCCGAGCCTACCAAAGTCCTGCGCCAGGCCGCAGAACTCGGAAACGAAGAGTTTCTTGATGTGGTTTCAAGGGTTTTCTGCCTCGAAAAGCATAATGTAAGAATTGAAAAAGTAAAACATAGTTGTGGAAATGAGTTAAATCGGGTCTCAGAAAAAGGTAATTAAAGAAAAAGTAAGGGACTTTTTAATGTATTCTGAATCGCAAAAATACGCCACAAATTACATTTTTAACTGATTGCAATCAATCAAAAAGCCTAAAAAATAATTAAATGTAGTACTATTAAGGTTGATGTTTTTCATGATCAAATTCCCAGTGTAGCGAATGTTTGAATTTTCATGCACTAAAGTTGATAGCTCTAGCTAACCTCAATTAAATGTGGAACAGAATTAAGCTGGGATACAATATTATGGATATTTTCAAAAATAGCATCAACCAAATGACAGAATAATACCAAAATATCCATTCAACATACAGAGTCGTGCATTGCAATTCCAGTATCTGTAAGGCGATACATTCCGTCTTCGAATTTAAGGAATCCTTCTTTGAGCAGGAAATCCATATGAAACTTAAAGAAGAAATCGTTTAATCCTGAATCTTCCTTCAACTTCTTTTCATCCTTCCCAAAGATCCCAATTATTCTAAGAAGCTTTCTTCGTGCAGGATTTATAGAAACTTTTTCCATCATTACATGTTCTAGTTTGATAGCTTCGCCTTCAGTAGGTTCTACTTTTTTGCAAAAATAATCCTCAAGTTCGTCGATATTCTCGTCCATATCAAAACTCCATTTCTTTTTTGATATCGAAACCGGATTTTTCAAACAGTTTCAAAGAAGACTGAGTGTAATTGATCTTCTCTATATTAAATAGCATATTTTATTATGTGAAGTTATCAGTTAATAAATCTTATTCCAGTGATGATAGAATAATCATTGCGTAAAGAAGCTATAACTTGCCTTTTTACTTTGGAAGAGAGATCTGAGACGTCTGATTTAGTTCTATTAACCGATAACTGCACATAACTTGCTATCTAATGTTTTATAAATTGATTATTAGGACAGCCAATTCCTTCTACTGGGAAAAGTATCGATTTTAATCAAAGAAACTAAAATATGAAGCAACTTCTGCAACATAATTGATAGTCTTCGTGCAAGAAAATTTCTTAACCGTTGATTATTGGATTTGTATTATAAGCAGATATTATATACAAATTTTGATAAATACACTCTCATGGTATTTTTTTTAATTACAACTCAAAAACTTAATTCGATATGACAGCAACATTTTCTGGTAAAATAGCGCCATTTTTCAGATTTTAAAGTTAATTTTATAGACTTTCTACTCTTCAAGTAATAAAATCGCAGTGTTTTAAATAGAAATGTTTTGGCTTTTTGCTGCTGCGCTGATTTTAATGATATCTATCTATTTTCAAAAACTTTAAGTAAAAACTTCCTTTTATTTCGATTGAAATTGATAAAATGCATATATTATGCAGTAAAAAACCTCTACATCAGTGAAGACAAGGTAAAAACTTTTTCAGCATAACTATTGACCCTTCATCCCGGTATATCTTACAGAATTTGTGATATGCATTCAGAATCTGAGATATTAACAAGTTTACTCAAAAGGCAAAATCTAACATTCAGGCAAGACTACAATAAAGTTTCAAGGAAGCTAATAGGATTCTCGAAGAAGATAAATTGTTTAGTAAGTCGAATGATTCTCTATTGCACACATTTCAATTTCTGTAGAGAACATATAGTATTAACATACCATGATGAAAAAGGCTTTAAATGTAAAAATACATTTACAAGAGAAATCGGAACTACGGAATTAGAGTGGATTTTAGAGGAATTGCTGACATTCAGGTGTTTCAAAACATCAGCCTTATAACGACAGACGATCAAAAACTTTATTTAACATGTGATTTTTCCTCCGAAGAAGGAAATATTGTAATCTTTACAATCAGACCTGAATCGTTTCCTCCATTATTTTTTTATTCCTAAAGAAATTGTTGGTCAGAGATCAAAGTTAACCCTTAATACCTCACACTGTGGCATATTTCTAATTTGGACACCTTCTAGTGTTCCTGTTACCTCAAGACTATCAAATTCATTTGAACCGCATAGTATGTCTTGATTCGGGTGCGTGCCAGGTGTGATATTGCAGCTTAGAACAGTCTTTTTACCAGCAGACACTACGATTGGAAGCCTTGCTGATGCAGGATGGTTCTTCGGAAGGACTATTAATGGTGACCTGATTTCCCGAATCATGAAGAGAACGCACTTAAGCCCTTTCTCAGTATTCTCATCCACTGAAAGCGCAGAAGCAACAATTAGATCATGGGGTTCCAGTCCAAGTACAATTTCTTCGTTATCAGTTTCCAGAAAGAACTGTTCACAGGAACCTACTTTTACAATAGCCACAGTTCCTGCAGTGCCACGCAGAAGAAGCATTTCACTTTCCTTCAGTGAAATGTCTTTAGAAGAGGTCGATTTCGTCATGTTAAAAATAAGTATCTAAAAAAATACAGTTGATTAATTGGATTCTGTTACATTTTTGGACTGGCAGGAAGGACACTTCACATTCTTGCCAATACCTTTGAATTTATTCCCACAGTCCTTGCATACATAATCTTTAACCGGCAATTTTTCTTCCATATCGATATCAAACGCATCTCCAACACTACACATCATTATTACCTCATGATTTTATAAAGGAGTTTACTTAAATTATTTAACCCTCATATAATTACTCATAATTCTCCAATTAATACTTTTCCATATCTAACCTAGGCAATTTCTGGCCTCGTTTCTCAAATAAGGGAAACCATTCCTCCAAAAGCATTGTGAAGATGGATACTTTCTTCGTTAATCATTTTGATCATTATAACTTTGTCATCCGAAAGATGAGTAAATTTGTTGACAGTTTTTTGGCCACGATATGCACATAGTTCTTCATAAACTTTGGAATTTTGTGAGCATCTTCGACAACATATGATTATCATATTATTTTATTAGTTCTAATTAATACTCTTATCAATCATATTATGTAATTATACATAGAATACTAGTAGAACACCAGTAGAATTACTCGCCAATTTTTATCCGGTTAATATTCTCTAAGACACTCTTAATGACTTCTCTACGACTTTTTGTTTAAAATTTTAATATACTGGAGCGATCTGCTTTAACATATAAAAACTCAACCATTTACCACTAAACACATAAACGTCCGACGAATATAGAACGGATTTGAGATATAATTAACTCTCTATCCTTGTATTTTACTAAAAAAATAGGATGTAGAGTCAACAATTATACTAACAATAATTCTTTCTTAATTTATTAGATTTTTCAATGCATTCTGGGCTCGCTAAATTTTACCATTAATTCTACTGGCATTGACCGCAATCGATCAAAAAAACCTCTTACGTATATCTTACATTTTCATCTGAAAATCATGTTCACGATCATATTGCTTTTGTGGATAATTTCTTGACAACTTTCTTATTTTCAAGCTCTTTTCCCTGATAAAAAAGTCAATTACGCTATTACAAAAGGAACGAAATTGCATATTGGATTGGTTTCAAATTATCCATATCAATATTCTCAACAATATAATATAATGTAGAGATATATTCTTCAAGGTAATTACTATATCATCTACCGAGTGGATAAATTTGTAAAGGATAACTAATGCCTCAGTGGAACTTTTCCAGAAGATTATCAAGCTTAAAACTTGCAGTATGCATTCTTGACAACTAATGAACTGAAACAACTAGTTATATCAATACAAATGAACATGGAAAAATGTGGAGAAAAGCATGACAAAAGTCACCCTTAATCAATTTGCATTGACAACTGTTATAATTCTTATTCTTACACTAGAAAGTGCTACTGCTACATCAGACAACCCGCAGAATTCAGTAAGTTGGTTCAATAAAGGACTTGCTCTATCTAAATTAAATACATCTGATGAAGCAATAAAAGTATATGACAGAGCGATTGAAATTAACCCAAAGGATTCATTCGCGTGGATTTCTAAAAGACTTGCTCTACATAAATTAAAAAAAAGGAGATGCTCTATATAGCTTAAACAAATTTGATGAAGCATTAAAAGCTTATGAGAAAGCGATTGAAATTAACCCGCAGAATGAAAATGCTTGGAGCAATAAATGACTGGCTTTAAATCTATCAGGAAAGCCCGATGAAGCAAAAAACGCGTTTGACAAAGCACTTGAAATTAACTCGCAGGATTTAAAAGCTTAGTACAATCAAATAGTTTATCTAAACAAAATAAATCTGAAAATCGATTACTCGTTCAAAAAAAAAATATCTAAATAAATAAATAAATTCAGTATTTATAGTTGCAAATATAAACATAGGATCGACTATGACGAGATTCAAGGTAAGGTTCTAATTCTTTGGCAATGATAAATTAGTAAATTAGTTTCCACAAAATGGACCTGGTGGCGCTAAAGTTTTTAGGTGGACTATGTGGGCCATGGGGTTTTTGATCGCATATTTGGAAAAAGTTTAGTGATAATAACATATTTTTTAATAAAAACTATGTATTTCTACACAATTAGATAAAAATATCTAATGATATTGGCTGAAAAACGAGTATAATACACAGATTTTCACACAAAAAAAACCGTGTATAATAAAGCTGTCCATATTTAAAACTAAATCCAAGAAACAGCATTATTAATGATTCAGTCTGATCGGGAAAAAGTTGATTTTAACATACGACAAATAGTATGATGAGTTAATAAATATTTTTAAAAATAATTAAATATAAGGAACTCTTAGTCTGTATTTCTATTTCTCGATATTTGATATTCATTGAATAATAATATATTGACGATACAATTCAAAATCACTTCCTTTTGTCATACACTACTCTGTTCCAAAATCTAGTGATTTTTACGTTTCATCACTGAGATTTGGCGTTGAGTAGACATGTGCTATGAAATAGAGAAAGTTTTGATAAACTTCCGATTTTTCACTAGTTGTATGTAAACCAGTTATACACATGTGATAAAATTCGGTAGGTTATTGAAATTTTAGAACTTACGCATTTAACAGCTATTTTTTTGCTGTTCAACTACGTAAGTCCTAAGCCGATTTACATTGTATCAAATTAAATTAAATGGGAGTGTAAACAAATGTTGGAACTTGTAATTAAAAAAGTACTTGCAGTTTTGCTGTCAGTCCTTTTTGTAGTATCGTTGACTACAGTGGCAGCGAGTGCAGATCGTGGGGACCATCATAGAGGACATGGTGACCGTGGCCACGGCTTTGGCTTTGGTGACGGCTTTGGCTTTGGTGGCTATGGAGGATTTGGTGGCTGTGGTATGGGCTATGGCGGCTGCGGAGGCTGGGGCTATGGCGGCTGGGGCAGTTTGGGTGGCTATGGCGCCTGCAATGGCTATAGTTTCTATGGCTGCGGTGGTTGTCCCGTGGGCATAGCTTATCCTTACTGCTAGCTAGTTAATATTATATTATAAAAGATATATTGAATAGAGTGAATTCCGATTTATATTTGGTTAAAACAAGCTACTATATAAACTTTATAAACAACTAGAATAAAATTATAATTTATCGGAATTTTCTATAATTTTTTTGTTGTTTTATAAATAATTTTTTGCTCTATGAATTATTTTTTATTGTTAGTGATAATCTCTTTGCGTTGTCTATGTGATTATTATTTTCTTATTTTTCTATTTACGATGGTTGTTTAGGTTGATTAGTTCCAAGTGTTCCATGAGTTCCATATTCTCTATGAGTTCCAGAAGTTCCATGAGTCAGAGACCAACAATGTTTTCTTATTACTGATGGCATTTAGAAAATTCGTAGATTTAATCCCAAAACCTGTGCATTTAAGGGCAAAAATGGGTAGAATTTCAATAAAACTTCTAGCTCAATAAATGATTTATATAGGCACTATAAACAACCGGCTAAACCAATGGAGTTTATTGATTAATACTCTAAAGCTACGAGAAAGCTATCAATTACTTTGCAGCTACTTTTCAAGGCGCTAACGATATTCTGGACTCCACCAATTAATACCGTTGTGGTACCCATCATGCTCATGCCGCTGTGGCCCCCATGACCCCCTGCAGTTTACAAGATCAACTTTTTTGACATTTTATATTAACACCGGTCACCTAAGCTAATTTAATAAAATAGAAGAGAATCGGTTGTGGACGATTTAAGGCCGTTTTTTGAGTAGGTTAGGATTTATCCTTCATTGAATAAATTATATACCTTTTGTAGGGGGCTGAGATGAAGTTTTTTTGACTGGCATGGATAAATTCCCCTATGCTATAATTCATGAGATAAGGCCCACGTAATGTTAATACTAATTAGCTTAAGTTAGAACTATATATATACAAAAGTATATAATCAATTAAATTTGATTATATTTAATAAATTTCCCCGTATATTCAATTAGATATTCGATCGAGCTGTAGGCATCCCCTTCGCCCACAGCTCAAAAGATCACCGTTTTTGCATCTAAGATCAGCCGGCTCACCAAAGCTAATGAAATGAAGTGAAAAATCTCATTTTGAAAGCCTGCAAAAATCTATCACCGATGCTGACACAAGAGCATAAGTCAGTTTGAGAGTCACACAATCAATGATTCATTTTCGTACGGTAGGTCAGCTCATGATATTGTTACAATAAAGGATATTTATTTAAAATGATATAATATATGTAATATGATATGTTATTTAATTTTTTAGACGTAGGGCCACACAGAAAAGAAAAAGATCTCTAACTTTTCATGACTTTCGAAAAGATGGTTTATAAGTTTATTTTCTGGTGTACAAAGGTTTCCCGAGGTTATAATCCATGAGATAGACTATATAAGGTTCCGTTGCAAAAACTTCAACAAAATATGTAAATCTATAAGTGATTAATAAAAATCAAAACATTCAAGGAAAATGTACTAACATTATAAAACTATACCAAATAATTGATTAATGTATTTGACTTCATTAAGAACAGAGTAATTTAAATCGATTACTTGTCCTTTTTTGATCATATTTATAGCTTCAATTCCTTTTAAAGTCTTATTAGCAGATCGAAAAGACTGAAATCCTAACATTGGATTAACGATTCTCTTTATAGATCTGTGATCTTGTTCTATAATGTTATTCAAATACTTGATTTGTCGAATGCCTACGTTTTTAGGTAGTATTTTATCAATTTTTAGTTTATCTATAGCAGGTGGATAAGCTGGATTCTTATCAACGGTTATTAATCTTGGAATTTGATTATGATTAGAACTTAAAGCTTTCTTAAAGAATCTCTTTGCTGCTTTTCTATCTCGTTTTGAACTTAACATGAAATCAATTGTATCTCCATTTGAGTCAACTGCTCGGTAAAAATATTTCCATTTACCTTTTACTTTGATATAGGTTTCGTCAACTCTCCATGAATAGTTTGTTAGTCTTAAATGTCTTCTTATCTTCTTTTCGATTTCAGGAGAATATTGATGTACCCATCTCATTATAGTACTGTGATCAACTTGAATTCCCCTTTCTATCATCATTTCCTTTAAATTTCTATAACTTAATGCATATTTTAAGTACCATCTTACATTCAATAAGATAATTTCCCCTTCATAATGCTTCCATTTAAAGGAATTAGATAGCATGTTACTATCTTTGGTTTTCTTTTTATTCTATTGTATCATTAGAAAGGATTTTTTGCAACGGAACCCAATATCTTCTTTATAAATTCGTGTACCGTTCATCATCAAAACTAAATTGCTGTGCAGTTCTCCTTCCCTGGAAAAAAGTTGATCTTCGGAATCACCGACTTTTTGGCGAAATGATTTGAGGAGCTTTCTCATTGAGGTACCATCTGGATATTCAAGAAAACTGTCCGCTCCAAGAATGTCCTTAATCTGAGCAAAGGTTTTTATTCGAATCTTCATAGCATCACTATCAACATTACATTTGCTTTACTACATCATACTCTTGGATGACCCTAAGCCTTTGTTTGGGGACAAAATGTATTTTACCAATAATGTCTTTTCAGTATATTCACAATTGTGAATGATGTTATGAAATATAAAGTTTTTGGAACTTGCAGAAGAGAACTGTGAAAATCAAAAGGTCGGTATTCATTCATGGACAAAGGAAGTATACACGATGCATTGCTCAAAGAGCTTTCAGGATTTGATTGCTTACT
Source organism: uncultured Methanosarcinaceae archaeon (assembly GCA_963733675.1). Classification (GTDB taxonomy): domain Archaea; phylum Halobacteriota; class Methanosarcinia; order Methanosarcinales; family Methanosarcinaceae; genus Methanosarcina. The sequence goes on from CAVTET010000004.1 coordinate 276,871, forward strand.
CATTTCATATTCTGGGGGTATAGACAGCACTTTACTTGCAATATTTGCGCAAAAGGCACTCCACGAGAGAGCCAAGTGTATACTTTTTGATGCGCCTATAGTCCCAAGAAGAGCAGTTAATGATGCAATTGAAATCGCATGTAAATTCGGTTTATCCTACAGCATATTGCCTTTTTCCATAATGGAAAATGAAGAATTCAGGAAAAATAGCCCCAATCGTTGCTACATTTGCAAAAAACAATCTGCAAGGATTTTACGGGAACAAACTGAAAAGCTGGGAATTTCAAATATAGCAGATGGAATCAATGCTTCAGATCTTGATGAATACCGTCCAGGGCTTCAAGCAAGTAATGAAGAAAAGATCATTCATCCCTTTCTTTCTCTAGAAATTCAAAAAACTGAAATAAGGCAAATAGCTAAGGAATGTGGTTTTGATTTTTGGAACAAACCTTCATCTTCATGCCTTGCATCGCGAATTCCATACGGTGACGAAATCACGCTCGAGAAGCTGGAAATGGTGGAAAACGCGGAGAATATAATGCACGATCTGGGTTTTTCCAATTTGCGTGTACGTCTGCATGGTAAAATTGCACGAATCGAGTTGATACCTGAAGAATTCGAGAAAGCAATAAACATTCGACATAGAATCGGGGAGTTATTGCAAGAATGCGGTTTTTCTTATGTCACTCTCGATCTTAAAGGATATAGAAGCGGCAGTATGGATGAAGTGCTATGAAAATTGAAAATTATGTCGTTGATTTCCAGACACCTCAATATCTCCATCATGTGGATAATGCCGCAACAAGTCTGATTCATGATCAGTCATGACTTTGATTAACGAATACAATCGACAATATCACGCTAATGTGCAGTTTCAACCTTTTACACTAGAACAGGGAATACACATATATATAGGATTTTTTGGATAGGATATTAAGGTCCGTATAAATAATGGCTGTCTGTAGACTCAATGCTCTTATAAGGTAATAAGTTCTGGATTAATACATTAAGTGGGCTTTTCCCAGACAACTGTTACTTGTTGAAGAAGATTTTCCTCTGAAATGGTAAGAAAATTTCTGATAGCCAATATTTCTATTGTTGCCTCCAAAGTACCACCACTAATCCCGCCATAAGTATGGGAAACGATCAGATTTTGTTATTGTTGAACGTTGTCCAAAGTCAAAACAGAAACATCTACACCAACATGAACAGGGGTAAGAATCATGAATGTGTTTGATCATACCATCCTGAACACTCTGCTTGATAGAACTTGGACTCTTTTAGAGAGGTCTCATCATTTTCGTTGGTATAAATTAGTGATTTAGAATAAATTTATTAAGCATCATATAACTCTTTCTGCCCTGGATCTGTCTGATTTCCATAGCAAAATCAGAACAGAACCTCCCACCGATTATATTAAAAATTTCGATAACTCACCGATTTTCACAAGTCATTTATATGCTATTTATAAGCATGTAATGAAATTAAGAAGTTTATCGAAATCTTCTATATATTCCAGTATGGAACGTAATACTCCTAGACTGATATTTTCAGGTGGACTGTTGATCTTGTACTTGTTCTTTGAATCGATTCCAGTTCCAAGGTTCATCAAGGATATTGACACTAACTTTTTCTATTCCGCCCACGTTCAGAACTTTTCGCTTTACTTGGTCCTTGAGGTATTCTGCCATAGGGCAAATATTTGTTGTCAATACAAGGTTTACGTCTACATTTGCTCCATCCACAATTACTTCTTTGACCATCCCCATCTTGACAATATCTATACCAACCTCTGGATCGATTACTTGTTTCAGCTGGGAATAAATTTGTTCATCTTTTTTAGGAACGGTTTTTTGTAAAAATGTCCTGTGCAAAGGTGCATATTTTTGTGCATGAGCCTGTTCTTCTAGCCTGCTCAACCTGTCAAGCATTTGGCTTACTAAAGACAGCATGGGGTCAGGTAACTTATTGTGATCCAGTTGCCCTGCAGATACCGCTGGCTGTGGCTCTGCAATTCTGGCAGGGACCCCCACAACAGTAGCTTCGGGTGGGACTGATCGAATTACAACCGAGCCTGCACCTACTTTAGCACCTCTTCCAATAGTAATTGGTCCAAGTACAATCGAACCTGAACCAAGAACAACGTCTTTCTCAACAGTAGGATGGCGTTTTATCCTCTCAAGGGCTGTTCCTCCAAGTACAACTCCCATGTATATGAGGACGTCATCACCTACTTCAGCAGTTTCACCAATTACTACGCCAGACCCATGATCAATAAATACCCGCTTTCCGAGTTTTGCTCCAGGGTGAATCTCAATTCCTGTAAGTGTCCTGGAGATATGGGATAGCAAACGAGCAAAAAAAAAGAAATGTTTTTCCCAGAGAAAGTGAGATAATCGATGAAACCAGACAGCATGCAGTCCTGGATAACAGCAAAGTACTTCCAGAGTAGACCTTGCTGCAGGATCTTTTTCAAAAACTGTCCTTACATCTTCCCTGATTCCCATTTAGAACCTCCAATGTCAATTTCAAATAGATCAATCAAACAGATCGGTACTCAGATAACGCTCTCCAGTATCCGGTAAGATTACAACAATCATTTTCCCGATCATTTCCACCCTGTAAGCAACTTGCAATGCCGCATATGTAGCTGCACCTGAAGATATGCCTGCAAGGATACCTTCTTCTCTTGCTAATCTTTTGGCAGTAACAGCGGCATCGTCTCCATCTACCTTAATTATCTCATCAACCAGGTCAAGCCGGAGTACATCAGGAATGAACCCTGCACCGATGCCTTGTATTCTATGGGGTCCGGGTTTTCCTCCGCTGAGAACTGGAGACTCTGCGGGTTCGACTGCAACTACCTTGAAAGTAGGTTTCCGTTTTTTGATGATGCTGGCAACACCTGTAATGGTTCCCCCTGTTCCCACGCCTGCTACAATAGCATCCACCTTGCCATCAGTATCTTTCCATATTTCCTCGGCAGTCGTCCGGCTGTGGATTTCCGGGTTTTCAAGGTTCTGAAATTGCTGAGGTATAAAATAAAGCATAGGATCTTCTGCAGCCATTTGTTCTGCTCTACGGACTGCTCCTTTCATTCCTTCGCTTCCGGGTGTCAGGACGAGTTCTGCTCCCAGCGCCTTCAGTAGCTTTCTCCTTTCGATAGTCATTTTCTCAGGCATGACCAGTATCAATTTATAGCCACGGGCAGCACATACGCTTGCAAGTGCTATACCCGTATTACCGCTAGTTGGCTCAATTATGATAGTACCATTTTTGATCTTTCCTTCGCGTTCAGCTCCTTCGATCATTGCCAATCCAATTCTATCCTTTACACTTCCCAGTGGGTTAAAAGACTCCAGTTTGACTACCACATCAGCATACAGATCTTCTGTCATATGATTTAACCTAACAAGCGGTGTGTTACCTATTGTCCATGTTATGTCGGAGTATATTTTTCCCATGCAATTACCTTCTCCTGCTGTCTTCTCTAAATTCATGTAATTTAATTCATTCAAAAATATATCAAAAATTGCCAGTAATACATATTTTTTCACTTGAAACCTTTATCGAGCATAATTACAGAGGATTTCAATAAAGCTCTAATTTACACGAGTCACCTGTATATAATTTGTACACTATTTCTATACAATTTGTAAGGGTATGACAAAATTTAGAGGTTTGATCGAAATCTCTACATCTTATCTTAAGCATTACAAAGCGCCTGAAATTTTGCAATTCTGAGCTAGCATTTATATCGCAATATAAAGCGATTTACAAAATATTCACAATTGTGAATTTAGCTTATGTTAGATATATAGTTATCAAGGAGCTTTTGTACCTAAGAGTATAAAATTGGCGAAAACTCTGAATTCTTTTATTTTTTTACCTATGTACTTGTAAACTCGATTATTTCAGCGCATATAGGAATCCGCTTGTTCTCAACTGCAGCCGCTCTATCAATTGCAAAAAAGAAAATAAGATTCGCATAGTGTATTGGAAGGTTCCGTTGCAAAATAATATTTTTGCATTTTGACACTATAATTTCCGCCTTTATGTGTCATTTTTTTCTAATGAAAATGATTAACTTTCCGAATTGTAAAGATATTTTCTGATTTTGCAAGAAAGCCATATTTTTTGCACCAGAGCCCTGAAACCTATATCAAAGTAAAAGGTAAATTGAAATATTTTTACCGAGCAGTTGACTCAAATGGAGATACAATTGATTTCATGTTAAGTGCAAAACGAAACCGGATGAATAGCTAATGATTGTTTGATAAAATTTATGTTTTCTTGTCTTCATTGATGCATAGGTTTTATAGCAAAAAATATGCATAAACTAGAAAATAAAAGTTTTTTCGCGTTTTTTTAGATCTTAAATTGATTGTAGTTAATTGCGAGTTAAATTAACGATAAATTTTGGCAATCACAGAAAATAGTAAAAGATTTCCGAAAACAATAAAAATATTTTTAGTATTAGATAGTTGTTTATTTTAAAATAATCTTTGGGAAAGTAATTTTTAATTAGAAACTATTAAAAATAATTATTCAGTTGAAAAGTGATTACTTCAAGAAATTAACATCGAATCGAAATTTGATTTCCCCACAATATATTTTTGGTAAGATTATACGTATTGCACATCAATTTAGAAATTGAAAGTATAAATTTTCCACTTAAAATAGCAAAGAGCGTATAATCTTAATTTATTTTGCTTCTTTAGGAAAAGCATAATGTTAGGTTCTAACAAGTTTGGAAATAATAAAAAATAATTATTAATATTTAATTGCTCTTTGAATGTGAAATATTTAATGCAGCATTATTTTTCGTTTAGAAACTTTTTTTCGTATCATTAATTTAAAATAATGACGGTGACAAAAATAACACACCAATAAGCATGTACATCATCAGCACATAAAAATTGAGCAAAAATAGGTATATAATTAATGGGAAAACACGCATTTGAGAAGACAAAAAAGATACTGAATATTTTAACGATAATTTTTTGTTTTTTGATTTTGGCAACTATCCCAATCGCTGTGTGTTATGCAAAAGCACCAACCGAAGTTACAATGCCAGTTCCCACACTGGCTCCTATACCAATCAATGCAACAACAAACTACCAAGATTCTCAATGGTTGGCAATGTATCTATCAAATTCACTTGTTGTAACTAATGATATGAAATACCTAGGTACTGCATTAATAAACAACAATTTTACATCAGCTAACAACGAGTTCACGTCAGTCTCTACATGTGCAAATACTTTAGACATAAATAGCCAGAAAGCTATAAATGATAGTGATTTATACAGTGTATCACCTGATTTACAAAGCGCAAAAGATGAATATCGACTACAAATGGTACAGGCCAAAAGTGCAGCAGTTTATATTTATCATGGAATCGAAGCTTATAATAAAGGAGATATTGAAGCCGGAAACTCGTATATGGAACAAGCTGTTCATAGTCTTTATTTAGTCACAAAACATGCTAATAAAACGGAAAAACTATTAAAAGCTTATATTCCTGCCTTGATCCAAGTACCAATCAATGCAACAACAAACTACCAAGATTCTCAATGGTTAGCAACGTATCTATCAAATTCACTTGTTGTAGCTAATGACATGAAATTCCTAGGTACTGCGTTAATGAACAACAATTTTACATCAGCTAACAACGATTTCACGTCAGTCTCTACATATGCAAATACTTTATATAAAGATAGCCAGAAAGCTATAAATGATAGTGATTTATACAGTGTATCGCCTGATTTACAAAGTGCAAAAGATGAATATCGACTACAAATGATACAAGCCAAAAATGCAGCCGTTTATAATTATCATGGAATCGAATCTTATAAAAAAGGAGATATTGAAGCCGGAGACTCTGAGATGAAACAAGCTATTCAAAGTATTAATTCCATCACAGAACATGCTAATAAAACGGCAAAGCTACTGAAAGCGGTTCCGTTGCAAAAAATTCAAAAAAATATGTGAATTTATAAGTAATGAATAAAAGTCAAAATATTCAAGGAAAATGTACCAACATTATAAAACTATACCAAACAATTGATTAATATATTTAACTTCATTAAGAACAGAGTAATTTAGATTATTGACTTGTCCTTTTTTGACCACATTCATAGCTTCAATTCCTTTTAAGGTTCCGTCGCAAAAAAAATTCTTTCTAATGATACAATAGAATAAAAAGAAAACCAAAGATAGTAATATGCTATCTGATTCCTTTAAATGGAAGCATTATGAAGGAGAAATTATCCTATTGAATGTAAGATGGTACTTAAAATACCCACTGAGCTATAGAAATTTAAAGGGAATGATGATAGAAAGAGGAATTCAAGTTGATCACAGTACTATAATGAGACGGGTCCATCAATATTCTCCTGAAATAGAAAAGAAGATAAGAAGACATTTAAGACCAACAAATGATTCGGGGAGAGTTGATGAAACCTATATCAAAATAAAAGGTAAATGGAAATATCTTTATCGAGCAGTTGACTCAAATGGAGATACAATTGATTTCATGTTAAGTTAAAAACGAAATAGAAAAGCAGCGAATAGATTCTTTAAGAAAGCTTTAAGTTCAAATCATAATCAAATTCCAAGAGTAATAACCGTTGATAAGAATCCAGCTTATCCACCTGCTATAGATAAACTGAAAAATGATAAAATACTACCTAAAAACGTAGGCATTCGACAAATCAAGTATTTGAATAACATTATAGAACAAGATCATCGATATATAAAGCGGATAATTGCTCCAATGTTAGGATTTCAGTCTTTTCAATCTGCTAATAAAACCTTAAAAGGAATTGAAGCTATGAATGTGGTCAAAAAAGGACAAGTCAATAATCTAAATTACTCTGTTCTTAATGAAGTTAAATATATTAATCAATTGTTTGGTATAGTTTTATAATGTTGGTACATTTTCCTTGAATATTTTGACTTTTATTCATTACTTATAAATTCACATATTTTTTTGAATTTTTTGCAACGGAACCATTCATAGTGTATGACATACACAAAAAGATTGTAGAAATAATTTGCATCAAATTAAGGATTTCTACATAGCCCAATCTAAATATGTTTCCATCCCAGTAGCAAGCTGCGGTGTATTCAACTTAAATAAGCTTTTATTTTTCAAGTTTTATTTCTTTCTTACCTAAATCTTCGAGACCAAAACTGCTTTTACAGTTACTTTCAATTCCTCTTGCATTTACGCAGATCTGACATATCCTTGCCACAAAGTCGTCGACTTTGTTGTCAATCAAGTCCTGTGCAAGCTTTTCGATCAATTCCTTCGTTTCGCCCTCAAATTCGATCCTGTACCCTCTTTTTCCCAAGATATACTGGGAAACTGCTGACGGCGCAATCCCCAGCAACTTTGCAGAAGTTGCCTGTGACTGTCCTTTATTTACAAGTTCTATTGCAAGACTGGCTCTTATTGCAGGGACAAGATCCCATACAGCCTTCTGACATGGAGTTTCCATAATCACCATCATACTTACTGAATCACAATTGTGAATTAGTATATTGTATATCCCTATATATTACTTTCATTGTAAAAAATAATTGTACTGGGATTGAGCTACAAATTGATGATTTCTATACAAACAGCTAGTTTTTAAAAATTTGTCTAATTTATCCTAATGTATCACACGATAAAAATTAAATAGTGATAATCTTTATGATTATTAACAATTGTGAAGGTGTAGGTGTGACAGTTGAGAACGTGAAAATTTACATGGACAACTCTGCTACAACTCCTGTAAGAAAAGAAGTTGTCGAAAGTATGATACTTTACATGACAGAAAATTTCGGAAACCCTTCTTCAATTCATGATCTGGGGAAAACCTCTAAACATGCAATCGAAAACGCAAGAAAAAAGGTTGCAAAAGCTATAGGTGCTGAAGAATATGAAGTTTATTTTACATCAGGAGGGACCGAATCCAATAACTGGGCAATAAAGGGGATAGCCTTTGCAAACAGGAATAAAGGAAAACATATCATCACCTCCTCGATAGAACATCATTCAGTCCTGCACGCATGTGAATGGCTAGAAGGACAGGAATTTGAGGTAACATATCTCCCTGTGGATAAATATGGAGTAGTATCTCCTGAGGAACTTAAGAACGCAATTAGGGACGATACGATACTCATTTCCATAATGTTTGCGAATAACGAAATTGGGACAATTCAACCTGTAGAAGAAATCGGAAAAATTGCAAGAGAAAACAGAATATATTTCCATACCGATGCGGTTCAGGCAGTAGGCCATATCCCTATAGATGTCAATAAAATGAATATTGACCTTCTATCCCTTTCAGGACATAAATTCCAAGGACCTAAGGGATGCGGAGTACTCTACATAAAAACAGGAACAAAAACAGAAACGCTTATTCATGGTGGGAATCAGGAAAGAAAACGAAGGGCTGGAACCGAAAATGTCTCAGCTATTGTAGGTATTGGGAAGGTTATAGAGCTTGCAACAGGTGAGATTGAAGAATCAAACAAAATCTTGCTTGAAATGAGAGAGAGCCTGATTAAAGGTCTTATTAAGATTCCGAAAACCCATCTTAATGGGCATCCCACACAAAGGCTTGCAAACAACATAAATGTAACTTTTGCATACATAGAAGGGGAATCTCTTCTGCTTATGTTAAATGCGAAAGGAATTTTTGCATCTGCAGGAAGCGCTTGTAACTCTTCTTCTATCGAAACCTCGCATGTGCTTACAGCTTGTGGAGTCACGCATGAGATAATTCGCGGTTCTTTGAGATTGAGTCTTGGAATGATGAATACCCCAGAAGATGTGGATAGGGTACTTGAGATTCTTCCTGAAATAGTGCAGAAGCTAAGAAATATGTCACCATTGACGCCTCAGGAATATAGGACTCTTTAAGAAAACGAATGAGGGAAACAAAATAAGATGGAGAATTGCTAAGAAATTTTGAGTTAGAAGAAGTTTTTTGAATAATTTGAAGATTGGAAAATATTGATAGAGGATGGCTCATGGATTACAGCGCTAAAGTGATGGACCATTTTTTAAATCCCAGAAATATGGGAAGTATTGAGAACAGTGATGGAATAGGTGAGGTTGGAAACGCAAAATGCGGAGATTTAATGAAGATATTCCTCAAAATAGACGGAGATCGGATTGCAGACGTGAAGTTCCAGACGTTTGGATGCGTGGCTGCAATCGCATCAAGCAGTATGGCAACCAAACTAATCAAAGGAAGAACTCTGGAAGAAGCTTGGAATCTTTCAAATAAAGCAGTTGCAGAAGCGCTTGATGGGCTCCCACCGACAAAAATGCACTGTTCAATGCTTGCAGAAGAAGCAGTCCATGAAGCTATTAACGACTATCTCAGAAAAAAAGGACTTGAGTCCTGAATAGAATGATTTGTTATAACTATTCAGCCTACTAAAAATCAACTTATTGATATTGATTTTTATGTAGCAGACAAATGCTATTACTAGCCATGCTAAAAAGCGTGATTAAAAGCCAACAATTGATGCAAATTATTTCAGAAAAGTATCCCAATTAAATCTTAAAAAAGGTGGCTATTGATGTTTATTTATCCGCTTAGAATAGTTACTATTTACTTTAAAAATATCAAGGATCCAAATTTTGGAGAAGAAGAATGGATAAAAATATAACTGGAAAATATATCCGGCAAATAATGCTTTTTGGAGTAGAAGGCCAGGAAAAATTAAGCAAGGCAAGAGTATTTGTTGCTGGAACAGGGGGGTTAGGGTCTCCGATCTCAACTTACCTCGCGGTTGCAGGTATCGGGGAAATAATAATTGCAGATTTTGATATAGTAGATTCCAGCAATCTGAATAGACAGTTTCTCCACCATGAAAGAGACATTGGAAGAGATAAGGTAGAATCTGCGAAAGAAAAACTTATTTCTCTAAATCCTGAAATAAAAGTGGATACGATCAAGGAAAAAATAACTGATGAAAATGTAAGCTCAATAGTCCCTCTTTGTGACCTGATCATAGATGCGCTTGACAATTTTGAGACTAGACATTCTTTGAATAAGCTTTCAGTTGAACGAAAAATACCCCTTATTCACGGCGCAGTATCAGGGTACAGGGGCCAAGTGACAACAGTAATCCCAGGAAAAACACCATGTCTTTGCTGTTTATTCCCTAGCTCATTCAAAAAAGAAGTATTTCCGGTACTTGGAACAACCCCAGGAGTAATTGGTGCGATTCAGGCAAATGAAGCGATTAAATATATAACAGGCCAGGGAAAGCTTCTGGAAAATCGTCTCTTGTTATGGGACGGTTTTTCATGCTCTTTTAGCGAACTAAATGTTAACAAAACAGATAATTGTCCGGTATGCGGAATTAATGGGAAAGGATGATAATTAAAAACTGATTTCTTTATTTTTACTCCTGCTGTTTGATGAACAAGATTATTATGGAAAACTGGAAAATTGCAGAAGAAATAAAAAACTTAGCAAATAAACGAATACAATAATCTTTGTACATTTTTACACACATAATAAAGTTCAGAGCATTGAGGATTTTGTTGCAGATTTTCTTTCCCCTATAAAGTAGCAGTGATCTCAAAAGTTGGGTTTATAGTTTTTGCAGGCGTTCATTTAATGGCAGACTCGACACCAATTATTTTTATTAAAATAATAATTATTTTATCTATTCAGAATTTAGGCTACCAGTGAAAGAATCATAACTGCAAAGTATTTTAAAATTTGAGAAGGAAAACATCTAAAAGTAATTGTCATATGCTATGTTAATAACTCAGTCATAGTAAAAGCGGAATCTTGTATCTACACAAGTCTGCACCCAATAAATGTAGTAGATTTTATTGAAAACTGGTAGAGTATTTTCATTCCAGATAAAAATCTAGAAAAATTTGTATCCCTTCACACCAACAAAAAGCATCACAGCATAAAATTTTTTGTACGTATTGAGTGCAAGTCTGAAATTATTAAACTTGCAGACCGCGTTCTTAGCATCTGAAATTATAACAAATATAAAAAGATCATGTTCTAAGGGATTTATAATCGAAACAGAAAAAGAAATAGTTAAAAATTTGAAAAGAAAATTCTATAATAAAAAAGATGTCCTGCTTCAGAGAAGGCCTTTTGCTATAATCTGGAGAAAAGTACTTCCTGATTTAATTTTAAGGAAAGCCGGGCGAATTAATTCTTCAACTACTCACTGAATATTTTCTTAAAGTACTCTCGCCCATACTCTCCTTTTCTCGTATTAAGAAATAAATATTTATACTCGTATCACAAATGCGATAATGCTGTCACAATTGTGAATGTATGTGATAATCGAATGTATACCAGAACGGCAGAGTGACTATACTCCCAGCGCAACTCGGAATTAAGTGAGTTAGGTTCCGCTTCTTATTCGAAAGAAAGCTGAAAAAGGGATAGAATAGAAGGATGGTACAAGATATCAGGATGCAAGGAACGTTGGAAGCCCTATGTAGTCTTGAATATCTATAAAATATTTTTAGAGGAACTTTGCCCATGGGTCTGAATGATACTGAAAACATAAAGTTCAATATAGAACATGCACTTCCAGAGGTATGAACATGGAAATTTCGGTCAAGGTTCCCTCCTTTAAAAATTTCTTTTCGGGAAAAAAAGGCCAAAATTTAGGAATAGTTCGTTTAATGAACTACAAAATTCCTGGAATTTTAAGTCTGGAGAGTGGGAAAACTATTTCCAATGTCAGTATAGAATACGAAATTTATGGAAAGATGAATGTTGATAAGAGCAATGTCATCTTAATCTGCCACGCTTTAACAGGTGATGCCCATGCTGCAGGGTTTCATAAGGGAGATAAAAAGCCAGGCTGGTGGAACATAGTAATTGGCCCAAACAAAGGATTTGATACAGAGAAATACTGCATCATTTGTTCAAATATATTGGGGGGCTGTAAGGGATCCACAGGTCCTTCTTCCATAGATCCTGAAACAGGGGAGCCCTATGGCATCTCATTTCCTGTAATTACTATAGCAGATATTGTTAATGCCCAGAAGAAACTGGTCGAATATCTAGGAATAAGACAACTTTATGCAGTTGCAGGCGGTTCAATGGGCGGGATGCAGGTGCTTCAATGGACAGTGAGCTACCCTGAAATGGTAAAAAAGGCTATTTCAATAGCTACCACTGCATCCTCAACCCCACAACAAATTGCATTCGGAGCAATCGGAAGGAAAGCAATAACTGATGACCCGAAATGGAACAGAGGAAATTATTACGGGAAAGAAATACCTGTACAAGGACTTGCACTTGCACGCATGGTAGGCCATATAACTTACCTAAGCGATGCTTCGATGCAAAAGAAGTTTGGAAGAGTTCAGCAGGATGAAGAAGGTATAGATCGCTCACCAAATTTTCAAGTAGGAAGCTACCTGAATCATCAGGGAGACACCTTTACAAAGCGTTTTGACGCTAATTCATATCTCTATATTACAAAATGTGTGGATTTCTTTGACCTTTCAAAAAATGGGTCCCTAGTAGAAGGCTTTGCTGGAGTTACTGCAAAGTACCTTGTAATTTCCATAACTTCAGATTGGCTCTATCCTCCTTATCAAGCCCAAGAAATCGTATCTGCTCTTACAGCAAATGGGGTTGATGCAAAATACGAAGAAATCAGGTCTCAATATGGTCATGATGCCTTCTTGCTTGAAGGAGGACAGATGAATTATCTAATAAGAAGTTTCCTATCACAGATTCTTGTAAGTGACGTCATGAATCAGAATCTGTATTCAGTTTCCAGAGATGAGACAATAGAAAATGCATCAATACTCATGGTAAAAAAGAAAGTAAACCATCTACCTGTCGTATCAGAAGATGGAAAACTTGAAGGTATTGTCACTTCCTGGGATATTACAAAAGCAGTTGCCTATAAAATAACTGAATTGAATGAGATAATTACACGTGATGTCAGATACGTGCATGGAGACGATAAAATTGATACTGCATCGTCAATAATGGAAAATTATTCAATTTCTGCACTTCCAGTCATCGACATAGAAAATCACATAATAGGTATGGTTACAAGTGATAGCATAAGTGCTCTTATCGGAAAGTTCAGTTAACTCGGAAGGAGGGCTCAAAATTAGAATTATTTTTGTCCACGTTGATTATGTACGGTACTATATCAAGACTAAAACAAAAGTAGCAGAGCCAATAGCTGTAAAAAAAGATTATATGGAAGAATGTGTCGTTCTTTTCTGCTGTGCTGAGAAAATCGATGAGGACAATCCACATAATATTGTTGAAAATGCCACTCTAGAAGTTATCAGGCGCCTCGAAATGATAAAAACAAAAAAAGTTATGATTTATCGTATGCCCATTTTACAAACGATTTAGGCAACCCGGAAACTGCAGTTGAAATTTTAACTGGCCTTGAGAGTTCTTTAAAAGAGCGAGATATTGAAGTGAAAAGGGCTACTTTTGGTTGGTATAAGGAGCTAGAAATTAGGAGTAAAGGGCATCCTCTATCTAATCTTTCAATAACCGTTTCCCCTGATGGAAAGCAAAAATCCGGTACCTTTTGCCCACCACACTCTAATCAAGTTGAAATTCATGATCAACCCATATCTCATTCTTGCAGAGTGAAATGTTATAATGCATAGTAGCGCCCCAAAATAATTGAAAGAACTGAATGTTGTTGGGCATAATTTAGTCAATATGCTATTAAATGAAGATAATTATCTTAATGGAGTAAGTACGATGGAAAAAGCATATTGTAGAACATGTGATACAGATGCAGAGATTCATAAGATGGAAGAAATACGCCCTGAACATAACATAGAAAAAATAAAAAATAAAAGAAAAAGTCCTATTCTTGCAGCTTTATTATCTTGCATAATTCCAGGGCTCGGCCAGGTCTATGCAGGTGATATATTTCGAGGACTTGCAATAATTGCTGCATTGGGTTTTAGCTTTTGCCTGATGGCTCTCATTATTGGATTTTTCACATTTTTTGGTATCTGGATATTTGCAGTAGCTGATGCATACAATATGGTAAGAAAACAAAACGATGAAATAAGGTCGCATCTCTGAGTCATTGATCAAACGAAATTCTAAAATTCTGGAGTGAGTTATATATTTTTATTTGTTTGTGCTTGTTATTCGAAGAATATTATATTCACTTTGGAACCTGGTCCTTAAAGTAGGTTAATGTTTTATGATACAACAAATAAAAAACAAAATATTAAATGGATTTCAAATTAATAAAGAAGATGCGATGCAATTGATTAGTGCTGATTTAGATCAATTGAGCACAGCTTCCAACGAATTGCGTCAACATTTCTGTGGCAATGCCTTTGACATTTGTACAATTATTAATGGAAAGAATGGGAAATGTTCGGAGGACTGCAAATTTTGTGCACAGTCAGCTCATTATCAGGTTTCCATAGAGGAACATCCTCTTTTGGACTGTAAAAACTTATTGAAAGAAGCAATTTACAACCGTGACAAAGGTATTTTGAGATATTCTGTGGTGACATCAGGGAAGAATCTGGTTGAGGATGAACTAGAAAGCGTTTGTAACAGTTACAGTAAAATCAGAAAAAATTGTGATATTTCTTTATGTGCATCCCATGGGTTATTGTCTATAGAAAAGTTATTAAAACTGAAAAATGTTGGAGTACAAAGATATCATAACAATTTGGAAACTTCACGCAGAAATTTTCCTAACATCTGCACAACTCATACCTATGACGATAAAATAAATACTATAAAAGCAGCACAAAAAGCAGGACTTGAAGTATGCAGCGGTGGCATTATAGGACTTGGCGAAACAATGGAAGATCGCATTGATATGGCTTTGGATATTCGAGGATTAGGTATCAAATCTGTCCCTGTTAATATTTTAAGTCCAATCCCCGAAACACCCTATGGGAAACTCCCTGTGCTGACAGCTGATGAAGTGCGTAAAACAGTGGCAATCTTTCGCTTTATCTTACCAGATGCTGCTATTCGATTGGCGGGGGGCAGAAACCTTCTAGCAGATAAAGGCAGGTCCCTCTTTATTTCAGGTGCTAATGCTGCTATATCCGGAGATATGCTGACAACTTCAGGAATCATCATTAGTGATGATATGAGAATGATTCAAGAGCTTAAATTTGAGGTGAAGATGCTGTGAGAGAAGAGTTATTTCTCATTGCCACAAGTACAGATGTTGAGAAAACAGTTACCTTAGGACTGATTGTGAAAAAGTTTCGTGGAAATGAATTGAACGCAAGATATTATAAAACGGCTTTGAACGGCACAGAAAATACAAAATAAAAGCTGGATGTGAGCTATGCAAAGAATATCTGCGAAGTTTTGGAGATTACTTATAATCCTAAAACTTGACCTTCCGTCATTAAGCGCTTGATGTTTTTATAATTAAGTTTCCAGTTAAATGAATGCTTGCGATTTCATGCGCAGAACAAATTTGCTATAGCTGAGTCACTTAAATGCAAACGACATCGCAAATGTACAAACATATAGAATTTGTTTGCTTATTTGTTCACTATTATCTATGCACGCTAGATTAATTTTAAGCTACTGCCATATACTAAAAAAAGATGGCATTTTTGTGTATATCTGTGAAAATTTAGATGAGCGAGATCATAGGACGAAAAATGAAAATTGACTCAAATGTGATAATCCAAATTACTGACCTAAATTAAATTAAATTAAATTAAATTAAAAATAAGATAATAAGATTGATGGGAAAAAATTGTGAAAAATACTATTTTTGAGGAAAGATCTGCAGAAAATCTATTCTAGAATTAGGATATCTCTCCAAGACCTCTCACGAATAATCTAATAAAAATTGTTTGTTTTGCCCAAAATTCATTTCTATAAGCAGCTTTTTATGGACAATTCCTGTGTTTTTTAGACAAACTGATGGATGTAACAAAGTTTACTTAATTAGCATTTTCGAGTGCTACAGGTCAATCTTGGACATATTCTTTTATAATTTAAGTAATGAGGATAATTCAGTATGGCACCAATAGATATGGTAATATTTTTCCTTGAGATCTCTGTGATGCTTTTCATAGCACTCTTGTGCGGTCATGTAATGAGTAGTCTTCGTTTTCCTGCGGTCCTGGGCGAGCTTTTTGGCGGCATCATTCTCGGTCCGACGGTTTTTGGATGGCTTAGTCCAAGTACTTATCGATGGTTATTTCCAGCATCTGGTGCTATTTTTGAGGGCAGAGATGCACTAATCCAAATTTGCATCCTTTTCTTTTTATTCATTGCAGGTCTGCAAATGAACCTGAAGCTCGTTAGGAACAGCGGCATTCGCATAGCATGGGTTATCTTAATGGGCATATTGCTACCGTTTACACTTGGCTTCGGTATCATCTTCATGTTTTCGAATATGTGGGAGGGGTATTTTAAGGGCGAAACATTTTTTTCGCGATGTTTATGGGAACAGCATTGTCGATATCAGCTCTCCCGGTTATTGCTAGAACTCTCATGGACCTAGACTTGCTGAATACAGATATGGGGATGATAATTATTGGGGCAGCAACAGTAAATGATCTGGTAGGATGGTCTTTATTTGCTTTTATTCTGAGCAATTTCGCGTCTAATAGTATCATTAATATTTCTCCTTACATGAATTTCATTCTAGTGCTTTTGCTGTTTGTTTTCATGCTCACTATAGGTCGGGTTCTGGCTCAGATAGCTCTTACCTGGCTCAAGTCACATATGCCCTGGCCAGGGGCCTTCCTTGGGATAATGACAATCCTTATATTGTTGACTTCGGCTTGTGCTGAAGCTATCGGGATACATGCTGTTTTTGGCGCTTTTTTGGTAGTCTTGCATTCTCCCAGATCCTAGAGAAACGGGATGAGGCACATGAGATAGTCTATCAGTTCGTCATATATTTTTTTGCCCCACTCTACTTTGTTTCAATTGGTCTACAGGTTAATTTCGTGGCATCTTTTGACCCGATTCTTGTGCTGATAGTTCTTTTAGTTGCATGTATAGGTAATGTGCTCGGTGTGATGCTTGGCTTTCGTGTGAGCAAGATGCCATTGCGGCAGTCTGCAGTAATAGGTTTTGCTTTGAACTCAAGAGGAGCAATGGAGATGATATTAGCTACTGTTGCCAGGAATGTGGGACTGATCAATGACCGCTTGTTTGTGGCTTTGGTTGTCATGGCACTGGTTACATCCATTCTAAGCGGCCTGATAATTAAAACATTGAATGCTTTTGATCTTTCTATGGCTTAAACACTATAAAATTTCTCGATAATATATTCATGTTTTTCATTTTTGGTTTTAGTTTGCTTTGATTTTGGACTATCAAGGGCCTCAAAGACAACAAATGACAGCAATCTTTTGGGATGAAGCTTCTATTCCATTAATATTCATAATGTAAACATAAACAGTATACTAAAACATGTAAAGAAGTTTTATTCTATTAAAAAATAAGAAATGGATAAATTTTTAGAAATTTATTAATTGAGACTGTAATCTCAAAAAATTGGGTTTCTGATTCAGTTTATCCACATTTTTAATTTTGGTTAGAGCACTAGATATTTATTTTTCTCTTGTTTTTTTATTTATGATGGTTTTTTGGGTCAATTAGTTCCAAGTGTTCCATGAGCTCCAGATGTTCTAGGAGTTTCATAGGCTCTAGGAGTCATAAATCAGTAACCTTTTCTTATTTCGTATGGAACTTAGAAAATTCAAAGATTTTAGCACAAAACTTATGCATTATTAATATAGATCAAATAGGTTTTATGTGATTGAACTGAGAATCAGCATAATTATATCTAACATTATATTGAATTTTAGATTGTATGGTAATTAATTATTATCAAAACATGCAAGGAATATAAATGAAAATCAAGGGCTACTTAGTTTATTTTGTGATTTCAGCATTGGTTCTAATTTCCGGATGCATGAAAACCCCTAATCAGCTATCAAGAGAAATTAATAGCAACGATAATTCAACTTTGGCTTCAATGTCTGGAAGTAATACTCTTTATCAGGTTTCCACAATCGATGCTCTTCTTCAAGGAGTTTATGATGGGATTCTTCCTATTGGCAAACTTAAAACTCACGGGGATTTTGGTCTAGGAACTCTTGATGGACTTGATGGAGAAATGATGGCTCTTGATAGTAATTATTATCAGTTCAAAACAGATGGAATTGCATACCCAATTTCTGACAAAATGACCACTCCATTTGCTACAGTCACCAATTTTAAAGCAGATAAAAATTACAGTCTTGAAAAACCTATGAACATGACAGAGCTTGAGCATTATCTGGATTTGAACTTGCCTTCAGAAAATTTTTTTTATGCTATTAGAGTTGATGGAAACTTCTCATACCTGAAAGCTCGAAGTGTACCCAAGCAAAACAAACCATATCCCAAGCTTGTGGATGTAGTGTCCAATCAAACTATTTTTGAGTTTAAAAATGTGAGTGGCACACTGGTAGGATTCAGAACTCCGGATTATATGAATGATGTTAATGTTGCAGGGTATCATCTTCATTTTGCCACCACAGACAGGAGTTCAGATGGACATGTCATTAATTAAAAGTTGAGAATGGAACTGTTGCTCTCGACACAATAACAACTTTTATCATAGAATTTCCCACCAGCGGCAATTTTTCAAAAGTAAAATTAGGGCAGGACTTGAAAACTGAAATAGATATTGTTGAAAAAAATAATTTAAGACCAAGTACTCAAAATATTTCGGTAGCAACTATTCAATGAGTTTGATTTTAAATTAAAAATTGAACACCAATTCTATAAAATTTTTGATGTTGAGCAGTTGATAGACTGAGAGATAGTTTAAGATCAACGTTTTAATGGAGAAATTTTCCCATAAAAGATAACAAAATTCGAGACATTTTTTCATTACTTATTGTGAATTTGTGCTGAAAGGATCGGTAAATACAACCGAGTACTGAAAATATTAAGTCCGAAGTTCATTGAATAATGCTACATTAAGAGAAGATCACTAAATTTTGATAAATCTCTTGGATTTATTGGGCGGTAGAAATCGTACATGGCATTTTCAGCAAGATGTTTCAGGATTTCTTGGTTTCACTGATGCGGAGATTTTGATACAAAAACTATGCATATATGAGATAGGAGAGAATCCAATCAAAGTCATTGATCCCGTAATTCTACCCAAAGTTGTCCATGCATCATGTGGGAAAGTTATTCGAGCTGAACTTATCATTTATCTCCATGAATGGGGTAGGATCCATCATTCTCGTACATTCCCACAGATTGAAGGTCCGAATTTTTAATATCTTAAGACTCTTAATTTGTTTTTCTCTTAGGCGAGAAAATGTTTAGATATCAATAGGTTTTTCAGATTAACTATTGTTTACAAAATCGTAGTGAGCTACTTGGAAAGGTAAAATTGAATAACTGAATAGGGTTCCGTTGCAAAAAATCCTTTCTAATGATACAATAGAATAAAAAAAACCAAAGATAGTAACATGCTATCTAATTCCTTTAAATGGAAGCATTATGAAGGGGAAATTATCTTATTGAATGTAAGATGGTACTTAAAATATGCATTAAGTTATAGAAATTTAAAGGAAATGATGGCAGAAAGGGGAGTAAAAGTCGACCATACAACAATCATGAGATGAGTACATCAATATTCCCCTGAAATAGAAAAGAAGATAAGAAGACATTTAAGACCAACAAATGATTCGTGGAGAGTTGATGAAACCTATATCAAAGTAAAAGGTAAATGGAAATATTTTTACCGAGCAGTTGACTCAAATGGAGATACAATTGATTTCATGTTAAGTTCAAAACGAGATAGAAAGGCAGCGAAGAGATTCTTTAAGAAAGCTTTAAGTTCTAATCATAATCAAATTCCAAGATTAATAACCGTTGATAAGAATCCAGCTTATCCACCTGCTATAGATAAACTAAAAATTGATAAAATACTACCTAAAAACGTAGGCATTCGACAAATCAAGTATTTGAATAACATTATAGAACAAGATCACAGATCTATAAAGAGAATCGTTAATCCAATGTTAGGATTTCAGTCTTTTCGATCTGCTAATAAGACTTTAAAAGGAATTGAAGCTATAAATATGATCAAAAAAGGACAAGTAATCGATTTAAATTACTCTGTTCTTAATGAAGTCAAATACATTAATCACTTGTTTGGTATAGCTTTATAATGTTAGTACATTTTCCTTGAATGTTTTGATTTTTATTAATCACGTATAGATTTACATATTTTGTTGAAGTTTTTGCAACGGAACCATTTCCCCTTCATAATGCTTCCATTTAAAGGAATTAGATAGCATGTTACTATCTTTGGTTTTCTTTTTATTCTATTGTATCATTAGAAAGGATTTTTTGCAACGGAACCGAAAATTGTAAATTCCCATAAGCTACGGAATGATAGAGTTATCAAAAAATAGATGAACATAGTAAAACATGATCAAATCTTGAACAGTATATTCTTTCTCTATCAGTTGGCTATACACTTGAAAGAACTCAAAAGAAGAAGTTAAAAAAGTAAATGGGCATAGGTTTTTTGAGATTACAGAGTGGTGGTAACATTAATTGGAAAAATAAACGAAGTTATCTCAGATGTCCTATAAGATAACATTACTTATTATTATATAAACAAATGTTAATAACGATAAATTATTGTATTTTTGAGAAGTACTGTGAATAAATGTAAATAATAAGGATTACTCCATTTAAAGTCAAGATTGCTCATTACATAATTGTCAAAATTGATTTAATTTTAAGCTCTCTGACTTCACAGGAATGCATTAGAGATATAAACTCAATCCTTAACAAGACAACGTTCATAACTGACGCGCTATGAGCATCAGCTACGTATAAAAAATAGATCTTATAAGTTGTGGGTAAGATACATATACATCAAAGAGTTCCTTGACGATTTTTCGCTCTCAGACACGTAATCAAGCTAAGACATCTTTTTTGGGATCTAGGCCATAGCGCATTTCTGAATCCTAATATATTGATTGAACACGAATGGATATATACTTTTCACATATTTATTACATAGTAATAATACTAACTGAATAAACTCTGATTAACTAATCCTAATCCCACGGATCAATAAAGCTATCTTTTTGGTTAATTAGTTCCAGGTGTTCCATGAGTTCCATATGCTTTATAAGTCCCAGAAGCTCCATGAGCACTAGATTAATACCCTTTTCTTATTTCGTGTGGAACTTAGGAAATTAAGAAATTTTGGTTCAAAAACTATGCATCAATAAAACAATAGAGACATAACAATTGGCTCAGAATTCTACTTTTTTGCAATAAAAGAAAAAAGAATACAGAGATAATTCGATTTAACAGAATTTTGTGTATATTGCCAAAATTAATGTGTGTAATTAATAATTTTTAAGGTATCACCAAGTTTCCTGACGATGGAGTCTTTCATTGCTTGTGCAAGGACACGGGAAACCTATAGGTGTACCCTTAAATATGCAAGAGGCTAATACGATTGTGTCAGACCCCAGTTTTATCATTTTTATCACTCTTGTTACAGCTTTTTTACCTAGGCAGCCACCACACGTATTGATACCAATTACTTCAATATCTTCTGTAATCCAGTCAAATGCTAGTTTCTTTTCTTTCATCACTTTAAAACAAGCAGTACAGGGCACATATCTTCTGTTTGAATGCATCTGATTAAACCAGCTTTCATAAGATATTCTCTTTACTTTTTTCGCAAATATCAATCGTTTTTTGTTCTGCAGACAATACTTTTATGTAATAAAGAATTATTTTTTTGTATTTATCGGGGAGCCTTATAGACACAAGTGAACCTGCATATGATAACTATTTCCCGAGATTTTGCGTTTGTTCCTTTGTTAGCTTGCATGAGAACAAAACGTAACGATAAGAACCTGTCTAATAGCTACATTTTTATTCTAAAATGTAGCTATTCAGTTAAACAGATTAGCGAACTTTAAGTATTTTTCGATATCTGAAACTTCCGAAGAACTGCAGAAAACCGGAACCATTTTGCAGGAATAGAATACGCTTTAATAAAGTCATCACGAATGATTTGTAGAAAAAATAAAACAGTTGATCAGTTTTGACTATGTTAAAAACTCATATAAAGCGCGAATTTCTCAGATAGCTGAGAAAAGGAAACCAGAGGGGACTATTTAGCCTATCAAAAATAAGTTGGTAGGTATCTACTTTTGATGCAATAGGTACTTATGAGTACTAAAATGATTGGAAAATAAAGAAAATAATCAATATTCGACAGTTGGATAAAATCAGCCTACAGAAATTTGCTCATTGAATCCTCGTAAATATGGATACTAATAGTTTTTTCCGGGCTAATAGTTCTCAAAAAGGATCAATTTGAATTTACATAAATCGTTCAAATCTTTCTTTTCTTGCTTTGCAGATCGGACAGACCTCTGGAGGTTCATCCATAGCACATAGATATCCACAAACCTTACATCTCCATACTGGTTTTGAGAGCTTTCCTGAAAGTTCCATACTTTCTATCATCTCGGTTCTCTTGATTTCTTCGGCTATTGCGGCCTCTCTCTGCTCGTGAGAAGGACGCCTTTCCACAATGGGCTCCAATTTTCTTTCTCCTCGAATAACTTTCTCTGAAACATAAAGTGCACAGTAACAGGTTCCGTAATCGTTTAGATCGGGATCTCTGTAATAGCAGGGACAGATTATATCTAGATCCTCTTCTTTGTTATTAGCAGAAAGCCTGCACGGGCAAGACCAGTAACCATAACGTCTTTCATTGGCCAACAGTCCCTTCACAAGATCCTTTGTAAACTCAACGTCAGGATTGAGATGATAACCCGATTTTTCAACCTCGTTATTCAAACGTCTATAGACCCTGTCCACTTCTTCTCCAGTGATACCTTCTTCTGTAGCTTCTTTTTCCCTCAACCCAACTACTCCTCTAAAAGCCAAAAGCTTCACAAATTTCTTTTTCTTTAAAACCTAATATTGCCTTTTTCCCATTTATAATAGTTGTCGGGAAAGAAATCGATGGATTAAAACGTCTGACCTCCTGAATAATCTGATTTTTTTCTTCTACATCAAGCTTGTCTACATATATATATTCGAAATCTACACCCAGGTCAGTAAGTAATTTCTTTGTCTTTTTGCACCATATACAGGTGCTCAGACTATACACTACAACTTTGCCCCTGTCAATCCCAGGAATATGATTTCTTTTCTCTGTATTCTTACTAGATTGGTCCATTACGTAAACCTCAATACACCGATTACATATATGAGTACTTTTTTTCGGAATAACTTTTATTCGGAGCCTGGCTCCAAATTAAAAACTCTATATATTTCGGGCCTTAATAATATCCGATCTCTTCTTTTGTAAGGTAACAGGCAGGATCATCTGCCCATACATCTCCATATACGGCTTCTGCCCGCACTCTTAAATTTCCATTGCATATATCAAACCATTTACATCTGGCACATCGATCTCCATGAGTTTTGATCAGGAGTTTCCTGTCCTTGAGCCCTGTCATCAGCTCATCGATGCGATCATTCCAAATTTCGCTGAATGGGCGTTCTCTGACATTCCCAAAAGAATAGTGTCTCCAGAACTGATCAGCATGCACAGAACCATCCCATGACACGCATCCAATCCGGATTCCTGAGGAGTTCCCCTGGTTCATTGAGAGAAGTTCAAATACCTCAGCAGCCCTTTTTGGATTTTCTTCGAGAAGTTTCATATATAGATAGGGGCCATCACAGTGATTGTCCACAGTAAGGACTTCAGCAGGGAAACCATTTTTGTGAAGTTCTTTTGTTTTCTTGAGGATCATATCCACTGCTTGCCTTGACTCCTCGAGAGATAGGTCTTCACTTACCATATTCGAGCCTCTACCTGCATAAACCAGGTGGTAAAAACATATTCTAGGAATTTTTTCTTCTTTTAGAAGTTTAAAGATTTCAGGAATTTCTTGGAAGTTTTGCTTATTCATGGTAAAACGTAGCCCCACCTTTATGCCTTCGTCCTGACAATTGTGTAGGCCCCGTAAAGCTGCGTCAAATGCTCCTTTCATCCCCCGAAACTTGTCATTTGTTTCCCTTATCCCGTCCAGAGAGACTCCCACGTAAGAAAGATCTATAGCCTTTAATTTATTTGCAAGTTCTTCATCTATGAGCGTTCCGTTTGTAGAAATCACAGCCCTCATTCCTTTTTTTTGAGCATAGGCTGCGAGTTCTGGGAGGTCTTTTCGCAAAGTTGGCTCCCCTCCGGAAAAAAGGATTACTGGACTTCCAAAATTCACAAGGTCATCGATAAGAGCCTTTCCTTCGTCTGTAGAAAGCTCGTTTTCAAATTCTATGTCCTTTGCCCGGGCATAACAATGGATACATTTCAGATTGCAGCGGCGGGTCATGTTCCAGACCACTACAGGCTTTTTGTCTTTTGAAAACTGTAGGAGGTAAGAGGGAAGCCTCTTTGACTCATTTCCATAGCGGAGTGCATCAGAAGGTTCCACAGTTCCGCAGTAGAGTTTTGAAATGCCTATCATGTCTATCTTCACAACTTAGAATCGGTTCTTCATTGCCTTTAGTAGTGCTTCGAAAGTGAACTCTTCTGGAATCACTGTTGTGTTGACCCCATGCTGCTTCAGGGTGTTTCCTGTTGGGATCCCTATAGCTCCTATAACGGCCTTGTTAAGAGCCTTTTTTACGGTTTCCCCTGCTCCCATCATCTCTGCATGCTTCATGAAGCCTTTTACCATCATTGAGCTTGTGAAAGCAAAGGCATCCACTTCTCCTTCAAGAGTGCGTTTTATTAGCTTTTTCTGGATAGCTCCTTCAGGAACGCTGAGTGTATACACATGAGTCTCATAAACCATGGCTCCGCATTCTTCAAGTCCTTCTGTTAAGACCTTAGTCCCAAAAGCGCTTCTCACAATGTCTACTGTTTTTCCTTTTACCACCAGGCAGAGAGCCTCCAAAATACCTTCAGAGCTGTAGTTTCTTGGGAGAAAGGAATTATCAATTCCTATTTTTATGAGTTCTTTTTCCGTATTAGGGCCAATTGCTATTACCCTATTTTTTTTCAATCCTGTGATTAAGTCGTTTTTTTCGCTTTCAGAGAGCTTTTCCATAGTAAAATTTATTCCATTTGCACTTGTAAAGATTACATAGTCAGAAGTTTCGGTTATAACTCTTCGTACGAAGGGGTCAAAACCTTCATCTTTCATGCCTTCAAGCTTTATCATAGGTGCATAGATTGACCTAAAGTTGTAATTTCGAGCAATAGCCTCTGACTTCTTCCTGTAGTTTTCCGGCCTCATGATTGCGAGGATCGGTATTTTTTTATTTTTTTGTTTTTCTGTCATATCCCTATACCCTCGAGTCTATTAAAATTCAGTTCTAGTATGTTGCTCTCCAAGAACCTTATGCAGGTTGACCACATCACCCACAATAATGATGGCAGGAGCCTTTACTTTACGTTCCTTTGCAAGATCTGCAATTGTTGCAAGTTTCCCCACAGTCACCCTTTGGTCAGGCCTGGTCCCTCTCTCAATAACTGCAACAGGTGTCTTAGGATCCTTACCATGCTTAATTAACTCGTCTGCGTTCCAGCCTAACATTTTCACACCCATCAAGATTACAATAGTTCCTCTTAACTTTGCTAGGGTTTTCCAGTCAAGCCCACTCTCAGGCTTTGTGGGATCTTCATGTCCGGTTATGAAAGTGACCATTGATGCGCTTTCCCGGTGGGTTAATGGAATTCCAGCATAAGTAGGCACTGCAATTGCGGAAGTAATTCCTGGAACGACTTCAAAATCGATGCCTTCTGTTACAAGCACTTCGGCTTCTTCTCCCCCTCTTCCAAAAATATAGGGATCTCCTCCCTTTAGCCGGACAACCATTTTTCCTTCCTTTGCTTTCTGCACAAGCACTTCATTTATCTCTGTCTGAGACATGGTGTGATTCCCAGCATATTTCCCAACATCTATTTTTTCCGCACTTGCAGGCATAGAGTCCAAGATTACTTTTCCAGGGAGCTGGTCATAAATAATTACTTCAGCGTTGTCAATCAGACGGCGAGCTTTCAGGGTTAGGAGCTCAGGGTCACCTGGACCTGAGCCTATAAGGTAAGCTTTTCCGTAATTTCCTGACATTTGATGACAATTCCTTTATGGTTTTGAGATTTAAAATGTGTAATCTGGGGAAGTTTAACGAGTTTTTAGAATATATAATATCCTAAAAGTAAAGATAAAATTCTTCGAATAATAGATCCAAATCAAATTTACGATGTCACCCCCAACTGAAATAAATATAGTATGTTAATGCGGCTTTGCACCTAAAGTCACATTTTAGCTCGACTTTAGGTGCAGAAATCAGACTTTAGGTGCAAGTTCAAAATTAGAGCATTTTTCTGATGTGAGATAGTTCTCAATTAGATTAATTAATTTTAAAATATATTAATAATGCCAATATTATTTTTTAAAAAAAGTTTGAGATGGGAAACCCAGCTCAAGCGGAGAATTTAATTCTCCTGCAAAACTTTTTGTAGTTGGATACTTACTTTTGCTTTAATCCAAACAAAAATTGATTGGATTATAACATTTATGATAGCTCCAACTACATATTCAAGGTATTCCATTTTTGAATACTCCTATCGATATCGTCGATCGTCATAGTATTTTATGATCATCTTCGATTCTTGTAATCGACAAAGTATCCACTAATCTTAAAAGTTAATAATCTAGTAAAACAGGCTAATATTTTATATACTAACACATTAGTATATACTATATGACCTTTTATGGGTTTATCAACTAATTAGTGTATATACAAATCGATTTGAATAAGTTGAGAGTTACCGACTCAACTTATTGGCAAAATTATAGAATATATTTTTTGTTAAAACCTCCTTTTAAATTCTTAATAAGCTTACGATGTCATGCTTTTTAAACTTTTGCAAAAGAATAGCAGCGAAGCTCATTAAAAAAACTCTGGATTAATACCATTTTCGTACATCTCATGGATCACTACCGTCAAATTATATGCGGCTACTTTTGCCAATAATTCATTTTCCTGAGCGACTCTATTTTTAGATTTTAAGGTCTCTCCGAACTTTCTTTTAATAGCTGCATTTGTAGATTCAATATTACTTCTCTTATGAAAGTGCTCCATGAACTCTTCACGGTTAAGCTGAAAGTAGTGATACATCTTCTTCCACATAGCAGATCCAGCTGCCCTTCCAGTCGCATTTTTCTTAAAAGGAATATATGGCTTTGCGCCAATACTATTTACCGTTTCAAGATTTTTGCGGGATGAATAAGCTAAGTCGGCGGAAACTTCACTGATCATGAAGCCTTCGGATGTCTGGTTAATCAATAAGCTAAATTGTGGAGAGTCATTGCAATTCCCATCCGTTATGCTCACAGAAGTAACTATGTTAGTCTTTACACCTACGCACATATGGGCTTTAAGCCACTGATGTTCATTGTTCTGGCCATGCTTCACCCCATTATATACGTTGAATGTTGTGGTTCTAAATCCTGTAGAGTCTACACTAAAATCTGATTCTAATCCGGCTACTGGTAATGCAGATAAGAAGACTAATTTATGCAAAATTTGAGTAATGTCCGGATTGTTGAAGAGTTTTGAAGGTGCATTAAAATGTGGTGTATGCTTTATTTGACCTTTCTCAGTTGCATTCTGGAACAGACTATATGCTCGACGGCTAGATAATTGAGAATAAACCTTTTGGATAGCACAGAAAATTGAGTCATGAAGTGATAAGCGCGGTCTTCCCATTGTTTGCTCTGGTTCAGGGATCGACACAACTAAGTCTTTCAGTAATTCATCAGATAGTTTCATTTCTGCTTTCTGAGCTGCATTATAAGCGTTCCACGCTTGAGTATATGTTAAATGTATCTTTTCAGCTGTTGTGTCATTTGGAGACTCTTTTTGGACTTCTAAGTAAAACTTAGTAGCTATAATATGTTTGCATCTTCCACCACGATTGATAAAATCAGGACATGTGCAAGTCATTCCATAATCTGTTTCTCGGACATCATAGAATCTATTTTTGGATTGAGACTGCACCTTAAATAAGTGTTCTTTGACCTGTTTTATTTGACTGCTTTGATTAGCAATTACTTTGCCACGATCTTCCTTGGTGGTTGTATTTTGTGTGATGGCGTTATCAGATAATTTACTCATCTCCATATATATAATATATTTAATGTATTTAATACATTAAATGCATTCACTGAATATAAATGTTTGTATATATTTAATATCGTACATATATAAAACACGTAAAAAACATTATATGCATTCAACACATATCATATTTTATGGAGATAGTACCGAAAAGAAAACCAGTTATTAAGAGAAATATAGTATTAAAAATCAATACTTATGAACGATTAGATAAATATAAAATAAAATTAATAAATGAAAAAGATACATCCCAACTAAGCTATGATGATGTGATAAATTCCTTGCTCGACAAAGTACAAAGCTCAACTAAAAATTGCCTTTAGTTTATCCGTTGCTTGTATTTGTTCTAATAAATTATTAATATCTATATTTAGGTGCAGAAATTCGACTTTAGGTGCAAGATTAATACTTTAGGTGCAAAACGTACTTTAAGTGCAAAGCCTGTTAATGCTAAAGCTTTTAATATAAGTAAATTATTCAAAATTAAATATCTTTATTTTCTTATATTGATTCTTTTTCTTCATGATTTCCCTTATTGTCAACGTAGTTTTTAATTATATCCGAAGTTGTAACATCATCCTTAGTTTCAATGAAACCTGCATAACTCCGGATTTCATCATCCATAAGTGTTTTTAATCTTAGAAAACTCTTTAACTATTTTTCATATTATACTTTTTATGATCTAAATCACTCTTGAAGGGAAATATTTTGGTTCGAGATCAGCGAAAAGCTTTACATGATCATCATGAGTAAATGAGAGCATTTGTGTAAACCGTTTTCACTATCTTTATGGACTCTATCAGTTCTGAAGGCATAGGTGCATTTTTATGCAACCTAAAAATTTGGCGTGCTCAGCGCATAGCTGCATTGTTATAATTGTATGAATTTTCAGAGAGTAGCTTATTTGTGATCAATTTTCAATCAGAGCTGCGGGTTATGATATAAGTATACGTACCTCCGTGATCGATCAAAAACTGCCACTTTGCTTTGAGATCTGAAAAAAGCAGATGTATAGTATTAATTATTAATCAGGAAATTTTGTACTTAATTTCTCAAACAGATTTTGTGATTTTGTCCTTTTATATCCTTTCATACCTTCCAAAATATCAATATTAGATGCATTCGAACCAGAGGAAATTACTCGCGTTAAGAGACTGTGTTCCTTATTATTGAAAAATGATTATATGAGTATATCATTATGAGTATTATTATTAATATTCTAATTATTATTAATATTCTCATTATTAGTATTTATGAAAATCCCATATATGATTGAGAATACAAAAGGATAATTCGCTAAAAGGGAGAAAGGTCGTGATAAAAGAAACGTCCTTTTCGTTGTAGTCCTTTATGCAATGATGTCATGCTGCCTGCTTTCAGAAAAATAGCAGAAGCAAAATATCTAGGCTATGTGGCATTCTAGGAGAGGTCTAAATCCACAAATCCAATGTGAAAAGAGATTCCAGAATGGAGATGACCATCACTGTAAAATAAGATCAAAAGAATAGCAATTTCAAATGATCTGTAAAATTATAGTCGAAGGTACAACAAAGGTTTTAGTCCCAATACCGCCTAAGGATGCGACCTTCCCCCCCTCTGCAGCTCCAGTTTTTTATAATCCAGAGATGGAGCTTAATCGCGATATCAATGTAGCAGCCACAGCAGCATTTGTGGAAAGGCTTCTTTCCAAAAAAATGATTATAAGGGAAAAAATTAGCTATGTTGATGCATTTTCTGCGTCAGGGATAAGAGGACTTCGGATCGCAGGAGAAGTGGGCATACATGCGATCTTAAATGACTGGAGCCAAGAAGCTTTTGAAATGATAACGGAGAATATCAAAATTAACGGGCTTGAGGGAAAAACACTGGCTACTCGCAAGAATGCAAACTTGTTGCTTCATGAAAAAAAATTTCATATCGTAGATATTGATCCTTTTGGCACACCTTCTCCCTTCTTGGATGCAGCTTCTGCATCAGTACAGAATCTGCTATCGGTTACGGCAACAGATACAGCTCCCCTGTGTGGGGCCCACCTAAATTCAGGAATTCGTAAATATGCTGCTGTTCCTTTGAACACTGAGTATCATAGTGAGATGGGTCTGCGAGTCCTTCTGGGAGCTTGTGCAAGAGAACTTGCAAAACATGAAAAAGGTATGTCTCCCCTTCTTTCACATGTGACACGTCACTACGTCCGCACTTACCTCGAAATTACTCCCGGAACAAAGCAGGTTGATAGGACTTTAAAGTCGATGGGTTTCAGTATTCACTGCCCGATGTGCGGGTTTAGAGGACATGTGTACGGGCTAGCAGTGTACATTGACAAAGAATGCCCTTCATGCAATGCTCTCACACAAATCGCAGGCCCTTTATGGCTTGGGCCTTTCAGAGAACCTAGCTTCTGTAATGAGGTTATTTCAAAAATCGAAATATATCCTCTAAATACAAAAAGTAAAGCAAAAAAATTAATTATGTTATGTAGAGATGAACTCGATATTCCTATGTTCTATGATCAACATGTGATCTGTAAAGGACTAAAGGCTTCTGCAACCGGAATAGAAACTCTGATCGAAGCCCTTAAGGCCAATGAGTTTAAAGCTTCCAGAATTCACTTCAACGGAACTTCATTCAGGACTGATGCACCTATTTTCAAAATAAAAAAAATAATCCGAGACCTTTCAGGATAATCAATATTTAGGTATCGTATCCATATCCAATCTTTTTCAATTTTCTTATTATATAATGTATTGTATCGATACTTAAGCACTAGCGCTATGTAATACGTGATTTGCCCATAGCTAATGTTTAATTCCAATAGCTATCATCTCCAGGTCTGAGGTGGGTAGGCACCACCTCTGACAATGGTATCTAAAGCAAACTCATTTTACGTAGGAGCGATGATTTAGAGTATTAAACTAAAACAAATAAATACGGAGGTTCACTTTATTTCTGACTCAAAGAATACAGTACTTGTGACCCTCCAAACTCCGGAAGTAATAAATTCGGTAAAAAATTGAAGATTGAGATTGTTACAATATTATATATAAACCATTAAATGATAGTAAAAAGCCTTAGCTCAGATTCAAAAAACAATTTACTAATAAATTTCAATGTGATATTATGCCCGATGAAAATGTAGAAAAGTTATTTTTACAGGAAAAACCCACTCTTACGCTGTTATTTATAGGCTCGATGGAAAAGACATATGCTTCGGTTATTTCAAAAGAGATAGATTCCACGTTTGCCCATACAACGAGAATCTTAGCAAAAATGGAACAGTCCGGCCTCATAAAATTCACATTCGATGGACGAATAAAATTTGTTGAACTTACTAAATATGGGAAGGGAGTTGAAACTGCCCTTAAAGATTTCAGGAATGTACTCTCAGAGGAGATCATTGTAGAAAATGTACAGAAAGAAGAGTTTGAAAAAGAAGACTTAGATAAAAGCAAAAGAGAAAATATTGAAGAAGATAAAGAAAAACTTGAACATGTCGAAGAACTTAACCCTATAAATGCTGCAATCCTTGAGAAAATAAAGAATCTCAAGAGTAAGATCGAAAGCATCCACAGGGGTGTATTAGAACAGAGGGATAGCAAAGATGCAGTATCCCGAAAACTCGGCCCTTATAGCCGGGATATTAAAAAGCTCCATAACCAAATTACAAAGGCTGAAAGTCCTATTAATGAAACTGTTACATTAGCCCTGAAAGAAAGTGAAAGACTTCTTGAATCTTACCTGAAGAGTTAAAATTGGACTTGTCTAATTCCATAAAAAAAGACTTTTAAATATCTTTGGAATTGCCATGAGTTATCCGTAATTGTACTAGCTATCTCTGCGATTTATTTAAAATCCAGAAAAAGAATTAAGAAATCTTCAAAAAATATATATAAGTAACCGGCAGGGAAAAAATGATCAAAGTTGTAACACTCCAGCATGTTTATGGAAAAAGCCGGGAACGGATGACTGGCCTTCTGAAAACCCTGATTGAGAATGATTTGAAAAATCTTGAAGTAAAGGTTAATATCTCAACTACTTTGGAAAAATGGGTTGAATTGTTTCTTGAAGGCGAGGATGAAGAAGTATCTGCCAACTTACTAATTTCCAGGTATGGGACACCTACGGTAAAAGCTGAACGTGGAAAGAAATATACGGGATTTCTTCAAGCTTTTTTAGAAGATGCTTTTCTAGTTAATATCGGCATACATGTCAGGGTTGAAACCGAAGAATTAAAAGCACTGGGAAGCGGAAAACCAAAACAACTTGCATCCAGATTCGGCCTGATACCTAATCTTCCGGTTGAAATCGAAGTTTTTGAGATCAAAAAAGAAATTAAAACCCGTTTTACCAAAAAACAGCTTGATTTGTGGTGGAAATGGAAGAAAGCAAGTACTGATAGGGTTACAGTTAATGGAGCAACTCGTTCGGAAATTAAATACTCAATAAAAAAGACCGGTCATAGTAGAGATATTTATGGAATAGAGCGCCTAGGACTATTGGAACATGCAATAGTATGCCGGGAAAACACAGATGGCCCCGGCATAGTGGCATCAATAGGGCCCTTCCTGCACTCAGAGATTGGAGTTGTAATCGGGGACGCACACCTAAGAATGTGCCGAAAAATAGGTTAAGGCTCGATATATATTTTTTAGGTAGAACCGACTTTTTGCAGATATCTCCTCAAAAATAGTATTTTTCATAATTTTCCCTATTAACTTTAGTATTTTTTTTAATTACATTTATACTTATAATTTGAATTACCACTTGTGAGTCCACTTCATTTTTTTTACTTCTGTAATCTATCTCATCAGAATGGAAACTCATTTCAATGTTGATTTTTGAGTTTGTTTCTTAATTTGATATGATATTGTTTCCGCTGATTCTTTTAGTCTTTTTCTTAGTTTCCATTCTACCACAGAATAAACTATCAAAATTAGGACCATGATCATTAGTAGTGCTTCAATTCTTTTAGGTTTTTTTTAAATAAACTTCAGATACCTTGAAACTTTTGTCTTTTATGAAAGTACGCCCTTTTTTCGCTTTACTTTGTTTTTTGTCGTGCTCCAGTATTTTATTAAGCATCAAGATTAGGTCGTGCCCACGAGTCATTGATCAAATCTAGAAGACAAGTATACCTTCATTTAGGGGAAAATGTAGAGAGATTCTTTGTTTACGATTTTCAACAAATCTTTGACACGACCCAATTTTCTCCTACAAATTCAATGTTTCAGTCCAAAAATCCAAAAATAACTAGATTTTGTACCAGATTCAAATGAATGCAATCAATCAAAAACCCAGTAAATACTAAAAACATAATTGATATAAAATTATTTTTTGATTTGAAAATATTTAATGAGGAAGTAATTTTTATTCAGAAATTATTTTTTTTATAATTAATTTAAAATAACGAGGAAATAATTTACTTTTATATAATAATTTACTTTTATAGCTTAATACAAACAGATAAAAAGTTAGAGAGTGAGGAATTACCTGTAGAGTGTGTGAGTATGTAGATTATACATAGAGAATTTTGATAAACTTCCGATTTTAACAAATTGCTTCCCCTCTCTTTTTCTTTCATAGAGTGTTATTTTAATTAAACTTGATCCTGTAATTGGGATAGAAATCATGCATTTGAACCGAAAGACGGTAGTATTTAATGTTTGTCATACTTGATTTTATACCTCGGGTGGGTAAGTTTTATGGGGTAAAGTGATACCTTAAGGTCAATTTGTACATGAATTTCAGAAAATTTATGATCTAAATTTTAAGTTAACGTTGCTCATTATCCAATTGGAGAAATTGCTTGAATTTTAAGACAGCTTCTAATTATGCCATCAAATCCAGTACAGGGGGCAGGCTATAGATTTGTAGGACCTAAAGTTATTATCTTGACCATTATTTTTTACCTCATTCCGCTCTCCGCAATAATCGTTTACAGTCTCTATCGTCCTTTTCTCTCACTTCTAGATCCATTAATGCATGATCAAAATCCATTAATGTATGAAGAACAACTGTTCATCCTTGTTGCATCAGCTGGTGCTCTTGGGAGTTTAGTTCGTGCTCTTCGATTTTTCTATTGGTATGTAGGTAATCGTGAACTGGTCTAGAGCGGGCTTCCTATATATTTTCTTTTACCAGTTGCTGGGGCAATGCTCAGGCTTATTTTTTATATTGTAATCCTCGGCGGGCTCTGTGGTCCGGATCAGACTCCAAGCACTTTTGGCCTTGTAGCTATTTCGGCCCTAGTAGGCCTGTTCTCAGTAGAGTCTTCGCTTAAACTTCGGGATATAGCTGAAACAGTGTTTAAAAAGGCAGGTGAAGGGCGGGAGTCAAAACCACAAGTTAGTGAGGAGTATAAATATGAATAAAATTGAGAAGGAAATTCAACCAGGTGGAGATGTTAATAATGGCAAATGAGCAGGAAGAGATAGATTGGGACCTCCTTCTTGGGAGAATCAAGGATAAAAATTGTACTCCTTTTCTTGGAGCCGGGGTTTGTGCTGGAAATATTCCTTTTGGTTCCCAGATTGCAAGTGAATGGGCAAAAAAGTACGACTACCCAGTGGAAGACTGTTATGACTTGATACGAGTGGCTCAGTTTGTGGCTGTGAACAAAGACGCT
The DNA here is from genome assembly GCA_963733675.1 of uncultured Methanosarcinaceae archaeon. GTDB lineage: Archaea > Halobacteriota > Methanosarcinia > Methanosarcinales > Methanosarcinaceae > Methanosarcina. The sequence continues at coordinate 311,704 of CAVTET010000004.1, forward strand.
ATGGTTCCAAAGGAAGTGATGTGTAAAAAAATCAATGAACTATTAAAAGAAGTCACACAAAGTTACTTTGAAATTCCTGATGAACCTCACCGAGTGCTAGCCGATCTCCAACTGCTAATTTATATTACTACAAATTACGATGACTTAATGGTGCGAGCTCTTAAAAGCCGTGGCAAAGAACCAATCAAGGAATATTGTCGGTGGAATAAAAGCATCCAGAAACACGAACAAACGTCATCAGACTTCGATCCTACTCCAGAAAACCCTTTAGTATTTCACCTCCATGGCATCTAGGAAGTACCAAAGTAGCTGGTTCTAACAGAGGACGACTTCTGGACTTCTTTGTTGCCATTTCGAGGGATCTAAACCTGCTTCCGCTGCGTATTCAGGAGGCATTTACAGACACATCTCTTCTTTTTCTAGGCTACAGGATAGCTGATTGGGATTTCCGTGTTTTTTCCGGATTCTTGCTGAATACTTGGAAATAAGTAGTAAAAAACAACACTATTCCGTGCAACTCGTGCCAGGGAATGTTTCAGAGGCCCAAAAAGAAAAAGCTCAGGAATATCAGGATCACTATTTTGCGGAGCTTGATATCAAAGTATACTGGCACGATCGCCGCGAATTTGCCGCAGAATTGAGAATACGATTGTAGGCTTTAAATCGTGGGACCTGAATTCCAGGCTTATGGGGGCCCTCGACCTTTTGAAGAGATAGAGAATGCCATTTTTTTTTTGGAAGAGATCGTGAAGCTCGAGGTCTCGGGTCCCTAGTCATTGCACATCGTTTGGTTCTAATCTATGCCCAGTCGGGTGCAGACAAGACTTCACTTATCAAAGCAGGGCTTACTCCTCGCCTGAAGGAAAAACGGTTTGAAGTTCTCCCGGTGGCGCGAGTTAAAGATATAAAAATTGGCGTGATTTCGAACATATATGTCTTTAATACTCTCACATGCTGGGCTAAAGGTGATTATGATGTTGAGCGCCTGGCTAAAATGAAACTTGTTGATTTTTTGAATTCACGAGAGCATATGCCGGATGAAGTTGGTATGCCTTTACACAGTGCCGTTATCTTCGATCAGTTTGAAGAAATATTCTCTTTGTATCAAGAACGCTGGAAAGCAAGAGAGGGATTCTTTGAGCAAGTAAACACTGCTCTGGAAGCCGATCCTCTTTTAAGGGTGGTTTTTGTTATACGGGGGGAATTCATAGCTCAGCTAGACCCTTATGCAGATCTTCTGCCCGAAAGATTGCGGGCGCATTTTCCCATTGAGCGCCTACGCCGTGAGGCTGCACTGCACGCAATCAGAGAGCTGGTGGAAAAAGCTGATCGCTATTTTGCAGAAGGCGTGGCAGATAAACTTGTAGACGATTACTGAAAGTTCGAGTTGGAGACAACGCCAGGCAAGACCAAAGAGGTAATAGGAGAGCTCATAGAAGCTGTGCAGCTTCAGGTGGTATGCCAAAACCTCTGGCAAGAGTTACCACCCGATGAAAAGCAAATCACGTTTCAGCACCTAGAAACCTATGGCAAGTAGAAGAGGTACCTTCAAGATTTTACGAAGAGGCTATAAGGGCAGCTGCAGCGAAGGCATACATTGATGAGGAGGGCCTGCGCAGATTGTGCGGTGGAGTGTTGATAACGACGATGGGAACGCGGGGGATGGTGTACCGGGATCTAGAGTCCATTGCTGGTATTCCCAATGCAGCCATTGAAGTGCTTGAAAACATGCACCTTATTAGAAAAGAGGTGCGGGCAGGTGCGCACTGGTATGAACCGACACACGACAGATTTATCAAACCGATACTATCTTCTAACAAGGTTTTTAATGATGAACGGGCAGAGATAGAACGGGCTGTAAAAGCAAGTAGTATTATGAGATGGTATGGGCTAGATGCAGTAGACAGAGCATTTTCAAGGACAAGAAAAGCCCTTCTTGAGCCTTTTGATTTCTGGAAATGGGCAAAAATCGCAATCATCATTTTTCTAGTACCCATTGGCTTTCTGTTATTAAACAAGATTCTCTTGAAGTACAGTAATTCGAGTGCTGTTTTGATCCTTCCATTCCTGTTCTTTCACTTCCTGATCTATGTTTCCAATGTTATGGAAATTGTTTTTGTAGAATCTCTGGTAAGGAACGAAGTAAAATTCTGGAATTACTCACGAAGGTTCCTAGGGAAGGCATTTTACCTCATGTTGAGGCGTTTAGCCCTGGGTATGGGGTACTCCCCTTCTTTTTAGCCGTCATGATTCTGGTGAGTCTGGTATATATCGTGCCCAATGTAAGAAATGTACCGGATAATATCTTCTCCCAAATTTCCTGGATGGCCTTCATGTTTATTGTGCTGATAGTTATTGTGCTGATCTGGCTTGCAATAAATTCTCTCTTTAAACCTTGCAATTCCACTTTTCATTTACCGGAAAACCGGGATTCTTTCGGCATTCCGTATGGTCTGTGGAAATTTCAGAAAAAGCTGGCAGGAAGTTTTAGTTTACTGGTTTGGCAGATCCGCGCTCTGGGTTAGAATATTTATTCCTAGTATTTTTCTACAAGTTGTGCTGTTTTTAGGGAACTCTTTCTTTGTTCTTCACAGGATTCAGTATTCCCATTTATTGTAACTCCGTACTTTGATACTCCTGATCCCCCTTATCATTATAGGACTATTTTTGATCCTGGGAGCCCTGCTTTTTTATGTTATCTGGGGCGTTTTCCTGGAGTACTACCTGTTGAGTTTCTTTGAAACCCGGTTTACAGATTCAGATATTCCCTTTTTTGATGTTTCTGTCCAGGAGTCTGACAATGGTTTGAGCGAAGTTGAGGTTCATTTTTGAGTTAAACGTAAGAAAATTCAGGGCTTGAACCGGTGTTTTTAGTCGGTTTCCCTGAATTTTCAGGGCATTCAGGCCAGCTTTGAAATAACTTACGTTCAGCAGGTCGATATTAAAAATTAGAATATTTTTCTTGAACAGTTTTTGAACATTCACTAACTATATGGTAGGTTTAAAACTAGTTAACGTGTGGCTCAATTCCCATGGTATATAAATATTTAATCCTTTTTTCATTAAAGTTTAGTACTAGAGACTAATATTCGACTATATGTAATCTTAAAAACTACGTATACTCATCAAGTATTATTTCAAAAACACGATCATCAAAAAGTACCAAACTTAAATGTCGACCTCTGAAAGTAAGATATAATAAACGTTCATTTGTATTCAGTTAAGATGCGGATACCCTAAAGATTGTTATTTTTATGTGAATATCCACAAATTATGCCGTAAAATTGCTATGTATGGTATTCGAAGTTGTGCATAAAATTCGTTAATCGATAAAAAATAAAAATAATTTTGGATGGTGCCTCGGGAAAAAACTCAAGAAGAAAATTAGGACAATTATATCAAATACACCGAAATGAGCTCTTAAAAAATTAATTATATCTGACCTCTGCTTTCCTATAGCTAACTTAACATTATCATCAGTAAAAAACTGCTCATAAACTCTCTTCTATATTCATCTTCCAAAGCTTTAAAAAACTTATAACCACATTTTCAATGCATCTTAACTAATTATAATAAAAGACAACAGTGATAATATTTAGAACATGTATTTTCATAGGCACATATAGCAGTAAAGTACCTATAATAATGATAATAGGAAAAAATGGAGTTGTTAATTTGTTGCAGTTTCGTACAAAAGTTCAACTTATTATCAAATAAGAAGTATAAAAATAAAACAAATATTTTGTTGACGTCATAAACCCTTAAAAATCACTGTTGTGAATATTTCTCAGTAGCATTGCATTTTTTCTTAATACCTATTACCCTAATTTTCAGTGCGAGGGATGCAATTCGAACCAAGAGTTCATACGGAAGTAGATCCTCAACCTATCGCCTTTGACCGATTGGGCAATATTGGCATGCTTAAGGGCAGATTTAAGAAAAAAGGGCTTAGAAAGATTTAGATTCAGTCATTTTACAACTGTCTTATTAATTATTTAATTTCTTTCTACTTAATATACATAAACCTTTTTGAGTAAATCGAAACAGAAAATTATATTACATTTTAACGTAATTTAACCAATTTTATATTAGACATTATATTATTATTTATTTCACTATGTTCCACTCATTTTTAATTAGACAGAGATATATATATAATTATATCAAATTAATCTAATAGATAGCTGGCAATATACAGATGTATAAACATGTGGAATTTGTTTACCTACTTGGCCATATCATTCATTGAAAGTTAGATTAATTATTAATCTGTTGTCATATAAAAAAATAAATGATATTCTTGTGTACATCTACAGAAAGTGAGATACATGATAATTTTATAAAATTTGTCGCTTATTTTATGCAGAACAAAGAAAAAAGGGATAAAAGATGACTTAATAGGTACTGACCAAAATATCTCAAACATCTTGTTGTAAGACAAAAAGAAGCTATTTTTATAAGCTAGGCTTATAAATTTGATATTGATCAGCATTAGCTGGCAATTGATTACTGTTAACCTTCAATTCACATGATTGCTAATATGTCATGGGTTATAAGTTTGGGAAATTATCGCGAGTTTTAAGGATAGCTCATTACCCATATTAATCACTCAAATTAAAAAAATTAGAGGAAGTATGACTTTGAATCTGGAAAGACTTGCCGAAAGGCTAAAAAATTTTGAAGGAGTCTGCCGAAAAAAGCAGATTGAGGATATTGTTTCAATCTTTGAAGCCGTTCGTCCTGAATATAAGAACTCAGTTGTCGATTTCGGGGATGATGCAGCAGTTATAGATATAGGAGGGGATGATTTCATCCTCTTTGCAGCCGATGGAATATGGGGGAGGTTACTGGATGCCAGTCCCTGGTGGGCAGGCTATGGATCTGTGGTAGTGAACATCAACGATATTACAGCAATGGGTGGAAAGCCGCTTGCTATGGTAGATGTGGCTGCTTCAAACTCTTCGAAAGCTTGCAGGGAGCTCATGGAAGGCCTAGCTGAAGGGGTTAGAAAATTCGGAGTTCCGATAGTAGGAGGACATGTACATCCTGATGCCCAGTATAATTCTATTTCAGTTGCTATTATAGGGATCGTCAAAAGGGATTGTGTAATTCGTAGCGATACAGCAAATCATGGAGATCTTGTGATTGCAGCCTATGATATGGATGGGAAAATAGGGCCTAACTCTCCCTACAGTTGGGATACGACATCTTTCAAAGCACCGGAAATAATCAGGAAAACCTACCTTGTAACCCAGGAAATAGGAACGAAAAAATTTGCCACTGCAGGTAAAGACATAAGCAACCCTGGACTTATAGGGACACTTGGAATGCTTTGTGAGACCAGCGGTGTTGGTGCCTCAGTAGATCTCAAAAAAATTCCAAGACCGCCAAATGTGGACTTTGAACAATGGTTGAAAGTGCATCCTGGAACAGGTTACGTGTTTACAGCATCCCATGAGAACGCAAAAGAATGCATAAATGTCTTTAAAGAAGCTGGACTTACAGCTGTAGTTATTGGAAAAATTGAAAAAGGCTCAAAACTCGATATATATGACAAAACAGATAGAGTAACTGTTTTTGACTTCTCAAAAGAAGGTATTACAGGTATCTGTTCCGAATAATCTGGATTTTTCTACCTGTTTTAAATTTCTGCTGAAGTAAGTGTTTTATTTTTGCTGCCATTTCAATTCGATATTTCTGGTCAATCTGACCACTGGTTCGGATTTAATAAGATTACTGTTTTTCAATCCATGCCTTCATTTCTTCGTGAAGGAACTTTTCAGCGGCCTGAACCCTCTCAAGAGGGCCACGGAGAGCCAAAAGTTCCCTTTCTTCGCTGTTTGCGACCCCCATAAATATTTTTCTGGTTACAGGCTCAAGATCAAATTCTTCGACGATATCGTAGATAATAGACACAATCGTGCCAGGGGGAATTATCAGATCGTACCACTCTTCGGCACCTAAATCACCGCATTCTTCATTTTTTTCTTCTTCAAATTGCTTTGCTGTAATTAATTCATCAAGATTCAGTATTTTATGCATCCTGGGCCACCGTCTTCCTGTTTTCTTAATCTTTAGCTCTCAGTATATCATGACAAGAAGCAAATATAAGCTAAATTAGATGTATTAGCCTTTTGTATGTTCTTTGTCCTAGAAATAAATCAGATAGATCCAAATAATAGACAAACATGTTAAGCAATTTATATGATCTCTTTTTTGTATTAACTTCTTAAAGATATGATTATATCTATAATCTGGATGTCTATTTGTAGAAGTTGGTAATTCATTTTATTACTGGGATTCTAGTCTTTAAGCCATACATCCTTATTATAATTATCAGTAGTTTCGATTTTATGCAGTTCTGAATGACTACTCTTATTCTTTGTCAATTTTTCCTCAAATGTTTCACAAGACAAAAACTATCAATTAATCTTAATTTCATTTTCTTGTAGTCGGCCTAAAAAATTCAATATTGTAAAATTCTGAAGTAGAAATTATATATTATTTCCACTAAACTATTCTCATTAATCATAATAAATTAATTTCTTTTTTCTTTTTAGCTTACCTTTTTTCTGTCGTTAGGGTTCAAATTATTCTACTCACTTTTGATGTTTTTTTCCACAATACTTTTTAGGGTTCCGTTGCAAAAAATCCTTTCTAATGATACAATAGAATAAAAAGAAAACCAAAGATAGTAACATGCTATCTAATTCCTTTAAATGGAAGCATTATGAAGGGGAAATTATCTTATTGAATGTAAGATGGTACTTAAAATATGCATTAAGTTATAGAAATTTAAAGGAAATGATGGCAGAAAGGGGAGTAAAAGTCGACCATACAACAATCATGAGATGGGTACATCAATATTCCCCTGAAATCGAAAAGAAGATAAGAAGACATTTAAGACTAACAAATTATTCGTGGAGAGTTGACGAAACCTATATCAAAGTAAAAGGTAAATGGAAATATTTTTACCGAGCAGTTGACTCAAATGGAGATACAATTGATTTCATGTTAAGTTCAAAACGAGATAGAAAAGCAGCAAAGAGATTCTTTAAGAAAGCTTTAAGTTCTAATCATAATCAAATTCCAAGATTAATAACCGTTGATAAGAATCCAGCTTATCCACCTGCTATAGATAAACTAAAAATTGATAAAATACTACCTAAAAACGTAGGCATTCGACAAATCAAGTATTTGAATAACATTATAGAACAAGATCACAGATCTATAAAGAGAATCGTTAATCCAATGTTAGGATTTCAGTCTTTTCGATCTGCTAATAAGACTTTAAAAGGAATTGAAGCTATAAATATGATCAAAAAGGACAAGTAATCGATTTAAATTACTCTGTTCTTAATGAAGTCAAATACATTAATCAATTATTTGGTATAGTTTTATAATGTTAGTACATTTTCCTTGAATGTTTTGATTTTTATTAATCACTTATAGATTTACATATTTTTTTGAAGTTTTTGCAACGGAACCACATTTCTATATCCTACCTTTTCTGTATTCATAAGGTATTTGCTTGGCAAATTTGTCTATTAGATCCAATATTTTGTTTGTTGCAAATAAGATGCATTCTCTATACTGATACGATATTGCTCCAAATATTGAAAGTTGATCCTCAGTCCTTAAACTTCAAACACGATATAAGTATTTCCTTTTTCTCTCTTTATACTTTTCAAGATTTTCCTTGATATTCTTTTGTTTACTAGTTGCACTTGCAAATCCCAGTTCGGCTTAGTCAATTTTTTGGATAACTTGCCTGCTAAAAACTCCTTATCCAAATATAATTTAAACTTTTACTCCAATTGTTTTAATTTTTTTCAAAGAAGTCTTTCATGAGGTTCAAATGTTCTTTGATTATCCATTTATGTCAATGACATCAATTGTTAGCTTAAAGAAGTCAATTATATCCAAGGTTTAGAACGAATATTCCTGAAAATTTCATTCTTCAGATTTAACCTTTTTTATAAATATGGAGTTTCTATGTCACCATAAATATGGAACATCATGAAAGTCAATAGCAATGTCTTGAAACTTAGTTTCAGGATCAATTACCTCAAAAGCATTTATAGTTTATTTTTTTGGATGAAGAATATGCATTTTCGGTAGGATTAGATTTTATATTATTTAGAATAGTATTTAGCTAAAAAAATTCTTATTTTTGGCATTTTTTAACTTTAGATGTTGGTTGCAGATTTAAAAGAATTAAAATAACACTTTGCAGATGGAATAAAATATCATCAATTTTTCGGTCGCTATAATTTGCTTCATCAAATAAAGTCACTATATCAACGATGTTACAAAATTAAGGAGCCAAAGGCAGTAAATTGGCTGTGTATATACCAGAAGCGGGGTTCTTTTCTACTGTTTTAATCAACGACTTCATTACCTTCAGCAATTTTTTGTTCTTATTCTGATTTGTAGAAATGATTTCGGAACTTCTGAAATTTGAAAATATTGAATTTGTCTGAAAGATTTTATAGTATAAGATTTATCAAGCATAATGCTTTTCCCTGTTGTCTTGGTTAAATATTCTAAAATTAGATCCCTTAAATAGAATAGCAGATCTACTAAAAAAGAAAATTCAAATAGATTGCAATGAACAGGTACAAAAAATTGCTTATTGGAGCGCTGTTTATCAGTGCGGCATCAATTGCGCTGGTTGTTATCTTAACTTTTGACTCGGAAACGATTGCAGCTCTGAGAAGGATCAAGTTGGAATATATTCTGGCATCTGCTATTTTTCATATTTTTTCGTACTTTATCTGGGGAGCACGGACCCGAGCTCTATGCAAATCCTTGGGTTACGATGTCAAGTATCTAAAAATAGTAGAGATAATTCTTTCCGGGGTCTTTGCAGCTGGAATTACTCCCTCTTCTGTAGGTGGAGAACCCCTAAGGATCCATATGTTGTACCTGAACAAAATCCCTTTTGGCCGTGCTACAGCCATAATTATAGGAGAACGTCTACTTGACGCCTTTTTAATTTTTGCTTCTCTACCTTTTGCACTTTACATAATGGGAGACATTTTTTCTAACTATAAGTTCGATATAGTATTATTAACAGCTAGTTGTCTGGCCTTCTTTGCTCTTATTTTCTTTATTTATGGGCTATGTAGGCCTAAAAAAGTAAAAAACATAATACTCTGGGTTATTAGAATATTTGCTCCTTTTTTAGGAAAACGGACAGATGATGAAATTGCTCATCTTATGGAGCAGATAGATAGGGAAATGGATATTTTCCACGAAAGTCTCTGGATACTTCTTTCAGAAGGAAAAAAAGGGCTTTTTTGGGGCATGTTTTTTACCATCCTATTTTGGACAGTTGAATTTTTTCAGCTTGTACTGATTCTCATGGGTCTTTCAAAGACACCTTCTATATTAATTGCCTTTGCAGCTCAGATACTATTGGTCGTTGTCATGATCGTACCCTCAACTCCCGGAGGCAGTGGAATTGCTGAATTAGGAGCAGCTACTATTTTTTCTGTTTTTGTAGATGCTCCCATACTTGGAGTTACAGTGATTTCATGGAGGGCCTTAACATACTACATGAACATTTTAATAGGAGGTTTCATAAGTTTGAAGGTGGTCAAAGATATGGATTTGATTAATAAGTTGATAGGGAAATCTACAGAATTTCAGCGATTACCTGAAAAGGATATTTGAGATCAAAAAGTTATTTCTGGAAGCTCTAGGTGAGTATATTTTTGTAGGATATCCTCACAAACTCTTTCTGCTATTGCATCCAGAGAAATCCTTGCAAACTCTTGAAAAAAAGTTTGCATTTCCGTTTTAATCTCGATCGTACTGATCTATGATTTTTATGTAGTATCGGTAATATAACCATTTTCTGATCAAGTAAAATATAGCGACCGAAAAATTGATGATATTTTATTCCATCTGCAAAGTGTTATTTTAATTCTTTTAAATCTGCAACCAACATCTAAAGGTCAAAAATACCAAAAACGAGACTTTTTTTAGACAACACTATTTTTAATTATACAATATCCAATTGCTTTGGAAGCATTGTTTCTTAATTTGGGATGATCAAAGGTTCGTGGTGTATTTCTTTGTAAGCTGGGTATGTTCGTGCTATTGCTCTGGTTATAAAGAATTTGTTCTAAATCAGATATTTTCATATGCTGGCACTATTCCTCTTTTTCATGAGTTTTTTTATTTTCAAGATGTTTTTTAATTAAATCGAAAGTTGTACATCACCTCCATTCCAATGAAACCTCTCTCACTCCAGAGCTCGCTATACGACAATTTTTTTCAAGCTCAGAGTGTACTCTACAGATTTTTCTTGCTTTGATACTTTTTGTAATTTGCATCACTCTTGAAGGAGTATATTTTGGTTCAGAATCAACGAAAAGATATACATCACCATCATTATCGATTAAATTAAATTCAAAAAAGTATCTTTTACCAATTCCAAAGAATACATATTTCAAATAGTTTAGGATTTCATCATCTAGAAGAATTTTTTATGATATTTCATGCAAAAAAAACAATCTGATCATTTTGTATAGACAAGTAGCTCGCATGAAAAGTTCCATGTTATAGCACAACTTTAGCTCAAAATACAAGACTATTTGATAAATCCCAGAATTTTGTCACATTCATATAAATTGTATATAGATGGTTCTTGAAAATCAGAAATCTATCACAAATCAAATAAATCAGTCCATCAATAATGGTTCTCTGGGAAAGCTCCGAAAAATGACAGAGATATTTTGTTCCATTCTGCCTGCATTCAGTTAGCTGCAAAATAATATAAAATCCAATCATTAAACAGTTTATAACAAAAAGCCTACCATTTACTTCAAATAGAATAAGAGAATTTCGATAAACCCCACATTTCTTAGTATGCTCATAAATGGTATATATGACTCGTGAAAAATCAGAAGTTTATTGAATTCCTCTAAATTTAGATTCGTTATCACTAAACAGTGGATATTTTAAGAAACTCTTTATTTAGGATGTCCTTCATTAAATGACGGATCTTTTCATTATTAAGTTCCAGTATAACAAATGTTTGCATTTTCATGCATTGAAGCAGATTTGCTCTAACCAACACCAATGAAACGCAGAACAAAAAAACAGAACAATAACACTAAGTGCATTTTTGAAATGAAATCAACCAAACAAAAGTGAATTACAATAACTTTCTATCTTTTAAAATAAAGAAGAAGGTTTTTCTATAAAATTGACTCTATAGGTTAAGATCCATAATTATGTATATACTTCAGGCAACATTATTATATTCTTCCTTAATGTTATACAAATTCTTATGCTACAGAAGCAATTTCGAGTTTCAAGAGTTAATTCGAACATGAATTATATTCATTTCACAATTCCAGTTTAATTCCCCCTCTATACTTTGAATAGAATTGATAGCTAAACATATTGAATAATTATACACAATTTAAAAGCCTTAATATTCTTCAAAATTGTTGAGTTGGGACATTTATGCCTTCCTTTTGCATCCATAATACAACAAGGTAAAGCAAATCTCCACCATCCTGAGTGATTGTTATGCTTGAAGATGAATATCAACTTAATTTTTTTAAAAATAACGGATTTATCCGGAAGCAGTGCCACACATGCGGCAAGTTCTTCTGGACACGTGACATTGACCGAAATACATGTGGAGATGCACCCTGTGATCCTTATTCCTTTATAGGAAGTCCTATATTTTCCAGGGAATTCGAGATATCACAGATGCGTGAGTATTATCTCTCCTTCTTTCAGGCCAGAGGGCATAAGAGAATTGATCGCTATCCTGTAATCGCACGCTGGAGGGATGACATTTATCTTACCATTGCATCCATTGCAGACTTCCAACCGTTCGTAACATCTGGACAAGTTCTCCCTCCTGCAAACCCTCTCACGATTTCTCAACCCTGCATTCGCCTCAATGATCTAGACTCTGTAGGCAGGAGTGGACGTCATCTTACAAATTTTGAGATGATGGCTCATCATGCCTTCAATAAAAGAGATCATGAAATCTACTGGAAGGAGCGCACCATGGAACTCTGTGACGAGCTCCTGAATTCACTAAAAGTAGACCCCTTTGCTGTAACCTACAAAGAAGAACCCTGGGCAGGTGGAGGCAATGCAGGGCCATGTGTGGAAGTCATTGTGAATGGACTTGAGCTTGCTACCCTTGTTTTCATGGATTTGAAGACCGACAAAAAAGGAGATATCCTGATCAAAGGAGAGACCTATTCAAAGATGGACAATTACATTGTGGATACAGGATACGGACTCGAACGTTTAGTCTGGGCTTCAAAGGGTTCCCCTACAATCTATGATGCGCTTTTCCCGACCATAGTGACAGAGCTAATGGGTCTTGCCGGACTTGAACATGAACTAGATGATTCTGGTTATGCGAATATTCTGGCCCAGAATGCACGGCTCTCAGGATCTATGGACATCAGTGAGAAAGCAAATCTGTTGGAGCTTCGGAAAACTGTTGCTTCAAGCATCGGAATGACAGTGGATAAACTCTCAGCGATCATGGAACCTGTAGAAAAGGTCTATTCAATAACTGATCACACACGCTGTCTGACTTTCATGCTTGGAGACGGGGTTATCCCCTCAAATGCCAAGGCAGGATACTTGGCCCGTCTTGTCCTCAGAAGAACTTTGCGCATGATGAGTGATCTTGGCATCATGACCCCCCTCTCCGAAATTGTAGAAATGCACATAAAGAATATGCCTGAGTACCCTGAGTTCAGAGAAAACTTCCCGTTCATGCAGGAAATACTGAAATTGGAAGAGGAAAAATTCATTTCGACTATGGCAAAGGGGCGTAGGATTATCCAGAAACTGGCATCTCACATTAAAAAAAGTGGGAAAAAGATTCCCCTTTCTCATTTAACTGAACTCTACGATTCCCATGGAATCCCTCCAGAGATGGCAAAGGAAGTAGCGTCGGAAATAGGAGTGAGAGTAGAATTTCCCGACAACTTCTATTCTATTATTGGAGAAATGCATAACAAGGTAGCAGAAACAGAAGCAGAAGTTATTCCTTTTGCTGATAGACTTAAGCACCTCCCAAAAACAGAACGCCGTTTCTATGACGAACCTACACGCCTAGAATTCGAAGCTGTCGTCCTGGATGTATTTGACAATCATATCGTATTGGATAACACTTTCTTCTATGCCGAAGGTGGAGGGCAACTTTCAGATATCGGAACAATCACGGTCGAAGATGCTGTTTATCAGGTAGTGGATACCCAGGACTACAATGGGGTAATCATTCATACCGTGGAAAATTCAAATGGGCATCTTGAGATTAGGAAAGGAGACATTGCCACAGGGGAGGTAGATGAAAAACGAAGAATTGCCCTTTCAAGGCACCATACAGCAACCCACATCATAAACGATGTAGCCAGAAAAGTTCTTGGAAAACATATCTGGCAGACAGGTGCTCAGAAATTTGAAGATCGTTCAAGGCTCGACATTTCGCATTACAAGCATATCTCTCCGGAAGAATTAAGGCAGATTGAGCTTCTAGCCAACCACATGGTTATGGAAAACAAGCGAGTGGTTACGGAATGGATCACAAGAACTGAAGCTGAACAAGGATATGGATTTGGGCTATATCAGGGTGGAGTGCCTACAGGAGAGAAAATAAGGATTGTAAAGGTAGGAGATGATGTAGAGGCCTGCGGCGGTACACATTGCCTTAGCACTGGGCTTATCGGCCCGATCAAGATACTGAGAAGCGAAAGAATTCAGGATGGTGTGGAAAGAATAGAGTTTGCAGCCGGAACTGCAGCCGTGCTCGCAATGCAAAAAATAGAATCTCTCCTGACAGATTCTGCAAAAATCCTGAGCGTGCCTCCTGAACACCTCCCCATAAGTGTTGAACGCTTTTTTGGGGAATGGAAAGACCTAAATAAAGAAAATGAAAGGCTCAAGGAAGAACTTGGGCATTCCATAGCCTCTAAACTGCTTGAAGATTCTCTGAAAGTTGTAGACCTCAAGGTTATTGTGGAATTAGTTCCCGGAGCCGATATCCTTGAGCTCCAAAAAATAGCCGCTGAATTCCTGAAGCACGAAGAAGTGGTGGCTCTCCTTGTCAGCGACGTTGAAGGAGTCAAGATAGTAGCAGCGGTTGGAGATAAAGCTCTTAAATTGGGGATTAATGCCAATAACCTTGTCAGGGAAGTGGCAAAAATAGTTGGTGGAGGTGGAGGTGGAAAACCTAGCCTTGCTATGGGGGGTGGGACTGATTCTGCAAGAATCCAAGATGTTCTTGCTCGTGGACTTGAGCTCGTGAAAGAAAAGTGTAAAGAAACCTCACAAAAATGAGCTAATCAAGATAAATTGAAAAAATAATAAAAATGATGCCAGATTTTCAACCCTCGATTTTATTTACTTATCTGTTCTTTGGGTTTTAATTTTGGGTCTTGATCTTGATTTTTTTTTATTTTTGGATTCCACATTCATCAATTTTTTCCAGTTACTCTTTCAGTCACTAAAGAGCAATTCACAAAGAACTGCGGTCCCGTCTTTTACAAAGAGGTGGACTGCCTTTATTCCTTCAAGACCTTTTTCTAACTCTTTTCGGACTTTCCAGTAGTCTTTGGGATTTAATCCCGCCCTGAGCACAACAATACCGACATTTCTATATTTCAAAAATTTGTTAATCTCAATTGGATCAAAAGGACAAACCTTTAAGACGAGGTAGTATTTTTTGATCATAGATTGCTTTACCAGAGTATCAGATGTAAGCAAAAGCCTCTTCTTGTCAACTTTAAAGAGCCCTAAAGTCCCCATAATAGGCCCTGCAATCTGAATAATGGATTCCATCAGTTCAGGCAGAAGACCTGCTGCAACAACCGAGGGTTCAGGTTCATAGGCATAGAGTTTCATCCTTTCCGTTTCTCTTGTTTGTAGAAGCGACCCGTTTTTCGAGACCAATCTTTCGCCTGAAGGAAGAGACACAGCTGTCCGGTCATACTTTTTCAGCCCACCAAAGTAAAGGGTCAGCCGGTTGAGCTGGCCATCTAAAGCTATATACTCCTTTTCACAGTCAAAAGGAATTCTATCAGGTGATATTTGGGGAGGAACTTCAAATGAAAAATTATTAGTCTTTTTCATATAAGCAAACAGCACATTTGGAATTCCCGGTTCTAAGCTTGAGACATGCCTTTCATCTTCTTCCGCAGGGCGGAAAGGATCTGAAAAAACAACATCAACTACTGGGATTTGCTTTATTATTTTTGGATCAAGGGCATCTCCACAGATGAATTTCACATTGTCAATTCCGTAAATTTTACAGTTTTGCTTTGAATACTCGATTTTTCGGGGGTCTATTTCCAATGCATAAACGAACTCGCACTGCTGTGCAAAAAAAACAGTCTGTCCCCCTATCCCGCAGCTAATGTCGGCCAGAGTTTTACATTTCAAGCGCTGTGCCCTATAGCGGGCAACCGGTTCAGGAGTTGCAAAGCGCAGGCTCTCCTTGTCCCCATAAAGGGGCTTTTCAAATTGTTTTTTCCATGCCACATTGATCAAGAAATAGTAAATAGTTAATGGAATTTAAAGGAAACTGAAAAGGAAGAGATAAATTGCCATTTATTTTCTCAATATGAAAGTAGCTTAAAAAATAATATAAATTTCAACGAATAATAATGGACAAACAGGCAAGCAAAGTCTACATCTGTGTCTCAAATAAGGTGTTGAACCAAAAAATAAATAGTATTTTCAAACAGATACTGTCAAATGGATATAAATAATAAAAAAATTAAGAGTCTCACTCTTAGGTCAATGACGTTTTTGTCTACTGGATCGAACAAGCTTACTTAAGTAGTAAGACTCTTATCTGCATTTAATCTACTATTTTATAATTCTTTTTAGCTTTTGTGCTATTTCATGCCGTGTAGTGGTACTCAGAGTTATGGTACTCAACAAACTGGTGCACAAACAGGTACCTGGACAATTACTGGAGCAGGTGCACAAACAGGTGCCTGGACAATTACTGGAGCAGGTGCACAAACAGGTGCCAGGGCTGGTGCATAAAAAGGTACCGGGGCAGGTGCACAAACAGGTTCTTTGACAACTTTTTTGACAGTTGTTTTGACAGGTACGTCGATAACCTTTTTGGCATATGTTGTGACAGGCACTTTAACAACTTTTTTAACGTGTTTTGTGACAGGTACTTCGACAACTTTTTCGACATATTTTTTGACAGGTGCCGGGGCAGGTGCTTCGATAGGTGCCGGAGCAGGTTCATAAATAGGTTC
Source organism: uncultured Methanosarcinaceae archaeon (assembly GCA_963733675.1). GTDB lineage: Archaea > Halobacteriota > Methanosarcinia > Methanosarcinales > Methanosarcinaceae > Methanosarcina. The sequence goes on from CAVTET010000004.1 coordinate 327,975, forward strand.
ATTGGCAATTACCGGAGCAGGTTCATATACAGGTGCATTGGCAATTACCGGGGCAGGTCCACAAATGGGTAATCCGCAGCCAAGTCCAGGCAAACCCCAACCCGGTCCCCAGCCACCATAGCCACCCCAGCCATGACCCCAATGGCTGCCGCCATGGCCATGTGCAGTAGCTGTCACTGCTGTTAACGATACTACAAAAAGGACTGCAAACAAAATAGCCAGTACCTTTTTCATACTACGATATGATTGCTTCAACATCTGTTTAAACGCCTCCTAAAAACTAACTTAATGATTTTCAAGTAATTTCCCATTTTTAGATGTGGTTTTAATTGTTGATTCACATTTTTTTTCAATACTAATTGAACTTTTACCTTAGTCCAATTTTGGAAGTTCGAAGTGTAATGATTTCACTAACCACTAACATTTCGCGTGTGAAATTAATTCATTTAGATATAAACTTACTTTTTTTTCACTAAAATTTTATAGGATTATAAAAAAATAATAAGTTCAAATGGATTTTTAATTCAATAAAAAAGCTTTATAAATCTTTATTTCTGTAGCATTTAGTTTAAGCTTTAAGAATGTGATTTTCTTAGAACCTATTATAATTTCATGAAATAAGTATGAGCTTAGTAAGAGCTTAGGAAAAAAATGAAAATGGCATTTTGTTATATATAACTTTCTATGTTTTTTGTTGAATCAAGTACTTTGATTATACCCCATCAACTAGTTAATATTTTCATCTTAGAATACCCTTTGTTCAAATGAACTCGTTTTCTAATCTTAACCGCATGCAATGAACCTAAAAGTACATTATATAAAAAATAAGATTAATAGAGCAAGTGTATAACTTTTCTGGATAAGCTCAGCTTATTATTGATAGACCATTAAAGTGTTTTTATGAAAAAAGTAGATTTCATCACAATATGTTGCGATAAGTGTCAGATATAATATTTTGTTTGCAAAACATAACGTATAAGGACTGAACACTGGAAGTAAAAAACAATTTCAATTGGGGTATGGAAAACAACTTTACTTTTAGACATTTTGAAGCCTTCAATACTTATTGATTATTTAGTTCAACCACATAAGGTCCTAATACAATTAAATGTAGAATCATTAGAATTCTATTCTATATATTTTTTGGTCGCAATATATTATTTGATTGATGTTTTCAACCTACATTCCGTAGGTGTACACTTGTTAAAATTTGTGTACCGATTTGTTCACTATTATTCATTGAAATTTATACTACTTTTTAAGCTACTTTCATATTAAGAAAATAGGTAGCATTCCTGTATACATCTGCATAAAGTGGGTTTCAATAATTAAGCTTCATGCAACGAAAGCTTACGTTTTCATTCATTGAAACAAGTCTGCTCCCATCTCACTGAAATGCGAAACAAAAAAGACTTAAAAACGGCATTTAGAGTATTCCGGGAATAACATCAACCAAATAAATAAAATGATCAATAGATTAGATATAATAAAACTCATACACTTGGGAACCATCCTTGAAAAATATAAACTATTATGGCCATTAAAATAGCTCTACGAACTTTAAAACAATGCTAGCACCAAAGGAAAATAATAGTGGAATAATACCCATATTCAAAGAAACTTTTACCATATTATCCCAGTATTTTGACAATGGAAGGAAATCTCTGAGCAAAAGCAGCAAAAGCAAAGTTAACGTAGCCACTGGCGCACCTTCGGGGATCCCCGGTGTGGATATCATTGATAGCGCACCAGAAGGGACTGAACTTGATGAAATGAAACTTATAAGCGTAGTTAGAACTCCTTGAGTTGATTATCAAATTTAAGAGCCATATTTACAATATGATATAAAAATCCTCTCATATAACCAGTGTTTCCAAATATATTCGTTCCAAAAATCATTTATACAAATCAGAGGAATCACAAAAAATTATTTAAAAGTATTTTGATAGCTCCTAACTTCTGTCATGTGATTCTAAAATGGGGTTCCGTTGCAAAAAAATTGGCTCCCTTGCAAAATCAGAAAAAACATTCACAATTAGGAAAGTTAATCATTTTCATTAGAGAGAAATTGACACATAAAGGTGAAAATTATAGTGTCAAAATGTAGAAATATTCTTTTTGCAACGGAACCCATTCAAAGATCTCGCTTCTTGAGATGGTAAAGGTACAACTTTAGAGAAATTAGGTAAATCTGATGAAGCCATAATAGCTGACAGACATCCTAAGTAACTTTCAACTAATAAGGGCGCCGGATTTAATGCACTTGATTTGGCAGAATACCTAATTTTCCGCAAAATCTGCTATGTACCCTTGAATTTTCTTTTTTGATTACTATTCTATTAATACATTCTTATTTCCTCTAATCCTGAATGGAGTTTCAATATAATATGAAGCAACATTTAAGCGAATTATTATTCCGTGATTTAAGTAAAGCCTACTTACTTATCTCCAATTCAGATAAATGTGCACCCACAAGTTCGGATTAAAGTGAAAAAATACAGAGATTTTGCTACAAAAACTCTGCATAACCAAGATATAGTGTCCTTAAAGGGGTCTAGCTTAAAGAAAAATAGTATTTCTAGTAAACGGATAGGTTCCGTTGCAAAAAGAATATTTCTACATTTTGACACTATAATTTTCACCTTTATGTGTCAATTTTTCTCTAATGAAAATGATTAACTTTCCTAATTGTGAAGGTTTTTTCTGATTTTGCAAGAAAGCCAGATTTTTTGCAACGGAACCAAAAATAGATATATTTCAACTGATTTCTGATAGGCTGGATAATTGCTATTATTTCCTACTATTTCACTTCATTTCCGTGTTTTTCAGCTTTTCTCTAATATTTTCTACAGTCTTCCAGGACTGCCGGACAATGCTGGGAAACTCTCCACAATGTTGTCTTCCCCACTTAAAGAGAAATTCTATTGTTTTCGGGTCTGAGGGATAGCCGCTACCGAAATCTGCACTCCACTCTTTTTTTAGTTCTCTGATAATTTCATCCCTACGCACCTTTGCAATAATAGAGGCTGCTGAGACTGTGGGATATAACACATCTGCCTGGTGCATGGAAACTATATTAATTTTCGTTGAATCATTTATACTGTTTTTTGCGTACTGCCTACGAAGATTTTCAGCAAAACGTTCGGCTTTGACATCAGCAGCATCAACATACACGAGATCAGGCTTAAGCTGTTCAAGTACTTTTGCAAAGCAAACTACCATTATTTCATTCATGCTCATTATCTTCCGTAGTTCGTCTATCTGAAAGGGGCTGACTTCAAGTATAACATAGCCTTCGGAATGTTTTTTTATTAGGCCTGCAAGGTGCTCTCTTTTTTTTGGTGTCAATTTCTTGGAGTCAGCAACCCCAAGTAACTTGAGGATATGAGCTTTAGATTTCTCTATTTTTATGCCTCCTATGCACATGGGTCCGATTACAGGTCCTTTTCCTGCTTCATCGATTCCTGCGATCATCATTCTGGCTTCCTCCTTATTTGAGGGAAGAGAGATATTTTTATTAAGAGTCAGCAAAAGGATTTTTTTACATCCATAACTCTGAGGATTCCACTTAAAAACTCAGCTTTTGATATAAAATTCATCAGGATGTAACATCATTCGTGCAAAAAGAGGCTTTTTACTACTTTCGGGTGGTTTTATTCATTCCAATCGCAGAATGTGGGGAACAATTATAAATTTTTGCGATTAAAAAGGACCTTAAAAAGTCTCTAAATTTCTAGTCTTTACTTCATGTAGCAAGATCTAACATTACGAGCAAAAGTAAATTTTCTTCATATAATGATAGATGGTAGATATCAATTATCTTAAATGTATACTCTTTTATTTTCCATATTATAATTTTAGTAGTATCTAAAAATATAAGAATATTGGCTTATTGCCATAGGAATTCATGGATTCAAATTTCATACACAGCAATAAAATACTTATAAAGATTAGTGTAATTGAAACTTAGCAAAGCTTCAAAATTTACTTTTTTAAATTTGGAATCATATCAATAAATTGTTGATCAAATCTAATAAAACGATTAATATCACTGCATTTTAAGAAAATAAATACAAATTTTTATGCTCACTATTATTAAGCAATTATTGGACATGGTAGTATTCCAAATTTTGAAATCAGATTAGGCCTGAAGTAAAAAAAGGAGATTAATACGAAAGAAATAGTACCAGTAGATCTCATGGGTGGATTATCGAGATTAATGTTTGGAACATAAAGAAATTGAGCATCCACACGAAATATGGCCTCATAGGTTAAATATCTAAGTGCATTCATAGTAACTGTACAAAGGAAAAACATCATGAATTGCCAAAAATCAAATTGCACATGTATCAGAAGAGACTAAAAATATCTAAGCACTTTGAGAAGGAGAAAGCTAAAACTCGTATTAAAACCACAAAATGTATTTTGATTGAACATTATTGAAAATTTCATCCGCAAAATGGTAGAAACCTTTTAAGGGTAATAAGAGAAGAATCATTAAATATATATTTACTCAATGCAGAGCCCTTTATATTTATGTAGAAATATAATATTGAGGACAAAAATAAGATTCCTAGTGGACTTAAAGTTATGATAAAAAATATGTAATCAATTTGGAATCCATATACTGTTTCGGATGTAAATATTCCACATTTAAGTCATCCATTATTGTATAACCCCGGAAGAAAGAAAGAATTGGATAATCTTTTCCGCGTCCTTAAGTTTCTTCAATGCTCTCTTTCGTTGAACTTTTAATTTAGGGTAAGTTAAGAGATTTATGCACTTGGCGATAAATCCATTTTTCTAAGTTTCAGAAATGTCAAATTTTACTGTGAAAACTAAAATGAAGAAAACTTGATGTATCAGGATGTCATAAATTTTAACAAATGTAGCATGCTCATATTGCGAAGCAGAAAATTGTTAAATAAATAAGCTAGTGATTTGCTGAAGGGGCAAGCTAAAAAATCACAGGGAGATCCAAAGTGATAAATTCAATACTCGATAACGATCTTTACAAATTCACAATGCAGCTAGCAGTACTAGAATTTTTTCCTAAAGCGGAAGCTGAGTATCGGTTTACCAACCGGGGATCCCAGCGCTTTTCCACAGAGTTTGTAGAAAAGCTCGAAAGAATCATAGAAGAGAAAATATCTAAGTTGAAGCTAACAGAAGAAGAATATTACTGGCTCCCTGAGTACTGCCCTTATCTTAAATCCATGTACTTAGAATACCTTAAAAACTTTCGTTTTAAGTTTGACGAGGTGAAAATTGGCCTAACGCAAGATAAAGATCTGGATATCCGGATAAAAGGGCCCTGGCACAGCACTATTCTCTGGGAGGTGGTCCTTATGGCTGCAATCTCGGAACTTTATTTCGTAACCATTGAAAAGGATTGGAAGGTAAACTCAGAAAATAACTGCGCACATAAATCTGTAATTGAAGCTTATAAAGAAAATATTCTTGAAATCGGAAAAGCTCTCGAAGAAAATAATTGTTTTTTTTCAGAATTCGGGACCCGTAGGCGTAGAAGTTTTGAATTTCATGAAAATGTAATTAAAACTCTCATTCCGATAAAGACTTTTGGAGGAACGAGTAATGTGTATTTCGCAAAGAAATATGGCTTGAAAGCAATAGGTACTGTCAGCCACGAGTGGATTATGGGTACTTCTGCTATTGTAGGTCTCAGGTACGCAAACCGCTTCGCTTTTGAAAACTGGGTAAATGTCTTTAATGGAGACCTCGGAATTGCCCTTACAGATACTTTCGGCTCGGATGTATTTTTTAAGGACATGGACACGAAGTTATCAAAAATCTACGATGGAGTCAGACATGATAGTGGAGACCCTTACTATTTTGTGGATAGGGTGATAGAGTATTATAGGAAAATTGGGATAGATCCTATAAGAAAAGTAATCGTTTTCAGTGATGCTCTTGATTCGGAATCTGCAATCGAGATCAAAAAATATTGTGAAGGCAAAATCAACTGTAGTTTTGGGATAGGCACAAGCCTTACCAATAACTCAGTTTTCTTCAGGAAAAGTCCTCCTCTCAACATGGTCATAAAACTGCATAGAGTTAATGGTATTTCTGTGGTGAAATTAAGTGACTCTCCAGAAAAGGAAACCGGGGAAATAGATGCCCTCCGGGTCGCCAACTACATCTTTGGAAGAAAGGGACTGGATTAATGATGTGGTCCCACTATTACATGATTTATGTTATTATATATAACTGAAGTCTCTAGAGAATTTCGAGAAACATCTACACATTTTAGTATTGAAATTTATAGAAATTCTATATAATGTATAACGTTTTTAATGCGGCAAAATCAGTTCTTGCATAATAACATAGAAAATAAAATCAAGAATTATAATGTATATTATTAAACTAGTAACAGACGAAATTGAGGAATTAGACAATATTCCAGTAAAATTAATACTAAATTTTTTGCTGAAGTTTACTAGAGAACGAAATCTAGTGCTCCGCGCTCAATCAATAGATACATAAACTCAAAAATAAACTCCTAAATAATAATAACGTAATTTAGTTAGGTATATATATTTTATGCCGCACAACTTTATAATATTGAATTTTATGTAGATGATTAAAAAATACAGTTGCAGAAGATCATAGGGGATTTCGATAAATCTCTGATTTTCACGAATTTTATTATATACCTTTTATATGCATACGACAAAATTGAGGAGTTTATCGAAATCCTCATAAATCCAAAAATCACTTGTCAATTCACATGCAATAAAACCAAATTTTTCTGATGGGAACAATTTTTTGAAGGCTAAATTCCATCATAATTTAGCTCGAAAAGTTGTTGTTATTTTTCACCAAATATACTGAAGCTTGTATAAATAAAAAAATGTGTGTGAATGTCTAAACAACAAAATTTAGTTACTATTTTTGACAATTTAGACCCTCAAATCTATTTGGCCAATGCAGTTGACTCAAAAAAAATTGGCATCCGTGATCAAAGTCACATTTGAGTCTTCGATGGCAATTCACGGATTATTTTAGGTCCGATTTAAAACCAGAATAAACACAATCTTCTGGGCAAGGTAATTGTGAAGTAAATATACAAAATAAATAGGATGCGAAGTTATTCATTTATTTGAGCATTTAATTCAATAAATGCAGTGTTTTTTAGGTTATTAATAATTAAATTTTTTGGATACTCCTAGGTGCAGAAAGGAAATTTGACAATGTAAAGACAATTTCATAAATTCAAAAATCAGAAAATAATAAAAAGTCTCATAATTGAGCTGTATTTATCTTAGCAAAGAATCTTGAATATGATCTTCCTATTTGGTTATCACTCTTATTTTCAAGTTTATTATAGTAACAATATCCGACTTTAAACATGATTAGGATATAGAAGTCTCACTAGAATACTCTAGCGTCCACAACCACATGCAGAATACCAGGAGAATACTTCTTTATCCTGCGAGTCTCTAAAATTTCTACTTTCTTTTCCAGGGACTCTGCAGCTTTTCGGATCCTCTCTTGCGGTCTGATTCTGGCTAGATTTTCTGGGACCGTTTCATGATAGTGCAGAATACCCCCACTACTCTTCAGGGTTTTAATAGCCTGGCCCAGGTAATAATCCGTGTTTCCTACATACCCCATAAGAACGCGGTCAGCTGTTCCTTCGGGAGTAAACTTCGAGCAATCTCCAAAAATTGGGACAATTATATTTTCTACTCTATTTAGCTTGATATTTTCCTCTAGGTAGGCAAAGGATTCAAGGTTTATTTCAATTCCTGTAATTTTTTTAGGCCTAGAATGGACAGCCATGGGAATTGAAAAATATCCTATTCCTGCGAACATGTCTACTACGATCTCTCCTTTTCCCTTCCTACTCATCCTTTTCCTCTCTTCAAGGTTGCCTTTGGAATACATCACTTTTGTTACGTCCTGCTTGAAGAAGCAGCCATGTTCTTTATGCAATGTTTCCGTCCTGCTTCCGAGAAGAAGTTCTCTTTTCGGCAGGCGAAACTGTCCTTCAATTCCAAAGTCTCTTACGACGCTTTTGCAACTTGGACACTTGGCAAGCAGAGCTTCAGCTATCCTCAATTTATTGTCTTCAAGTATTTCTGGTATTCTGACTATTATTATGTCTCCGAGAATCTGCCAGCCTGATGGGACATACACAAGTTCGGATTCAGAAAAGTGGTTTTCGAGGAATTCTTTCCAGATGTATGACTTTTCAAAAAATACTGGATTTTCCTGCTCAATGACTGGAAAGTCTTCTACGATTTCATCTGCAGAATTTGTAAGAGGGATTTCCAGAAAATTGCCTTCATCAGTTTTGATTTTTTGGATTTTTCTGGCAGTATCGAGAAATTTTCCAGCTACTGCTTTTTTCCTTATTTCTTCCCCTTTTTCTGGAGGAATCCGGATTATCCTGTACATTGGAAATAAATGATAGAATACATAATATTAATTTTTTCTGTTCTAATTGTTCATGAAGAATTGATTATGAAATTAAAATGAAATTTTTCTAAAAAAGCACGAGTAAATGAAAGTACTTTTCATCTCACCATTTTTTTGACTATTGAGGATTTCGATAAACATCTGGTTTTTACGAGCTATTTATGTGGTTCCGTTGCAAAAAATCTGGCTTTCTTGCAAAATCAGAAAAAACCTTCACAATTAGGAAAGTTAATCATTTTCATTAGAAAGAAAATGATACACAAAGGTGAAAATTATAGTGTCAAAATGCAGAAATATTATTTTTGCAACGGAACCATGGATAGTTTATTGAAAAATCTTTTCGGTGAAAATTACCCAGATCGCTTGTGGAATGGGATATACTCGTTAATCGATAAAGATAGTGTACTCTATACTAATTACAATGGTAGCGTTTATGCATTTGCTTTAAGCGATCCAAATAACCTCCTAAAGGCATAATCAAACGCTACGTGCTAGAAGATGCAGTTACTGCGATTCAGGGTAATAACCATCAAGCTAACACAAGAGTATCTGGCCTTTCTATGACTTACGATGGCCATATTGTTATCACCTTTAGCAATGGAGTGGCTGTTATCAATCGTGACCTCAATGCTTCTTCTGCGTCTTTTTACAAGTTTGATGATGATGAATTTGTCACTAACTCAATTGCGATAGATGAAAATAGTAGTATATATGTGGCGAGCAATACTATCATGCGCAAGCTCGTCTGGAACGGTACAACTCTTTCTGACAATGTGGCTGATGGTGCGTGGTTATGCCCGTACACCCATTCGGTACAACCTCCAATCGGCAAAAGTGGGAATGGAACAGGATCAACACCCACTCTCATGGGTTTAGGCAATGATCCGGATAAGCTTGTGGTCATAACCGATGGTGCCAAACATATGAACCTTGTGGTATTCGGCGTGACAACATCCCCCCTGGATCCAACCACATCGCTGGGCAGATCCCAGTAACTTGCGGTTTTTCACCCCTTCCTGAATGGATACAATCGGAATCTTCTGTAGTCGTATATGGATACGGAGCTTTTGTGGCGAATCAGATACCGAAAACTATTAGTTCTGACCTTGTAGGCCAAAACCTAATGCTTCAATTCATGCTCTTGGGCCCTGCATATCCAGGACCATATGGCGTTGAGCGCTTTCAATGGAATACATCAACACATCAATGGTCTTCAGTATGGGCACGATCAGATGTAAAGACAAATGCGACCCCAAATCACAGCCAGTCGGGTAATATGACTCTTTTCCCTGGTTATAGATTGCCATATGGCTGGGAAGTGCTCGGACTTGATTGGAATACAGGCAAAACCGTGCATCATACTCTTCGGAGATAAGAACTTCGGAAGCGCAGTATTTTCAGGTCCACTGGAGTATTTGAAAAATGGAGATCTGATTTTCAATTCGATAGTGGGCCCAATTCGTGTAGATTATGCAACAAATCCAAGTACCCCAAGTGCAGCTCTGACAATAGTAAAATCTGCAGATCCAACAAGTTATGATACTGTAGAACATACTATCACATACCATTACACTGTGACTAACTCAGGAAATGTAGATATCTCAGCACCGATAACTGTTGCAGACGACAATGCTGGTACAGTACCTATACAAAACAGTGGTATCCCTTAGTCCAGGTTCAAGTGTACAGGAACAACTACCTACAAAATAACAGATGCCGACATTAATGCAGGTCATGTGACTAATGCAGCATATGCAAAAGGATCATTCAAGAACAACCCAATAAGTTCACCACTAACAGTTGCTCTAGTTCATTATAAACAGCCAACCAAGAAAGAAGAGCATAATGAAGAGCACATTGGTGACAGAGATAACTATGGCGGACCTGGCTATGGTGGTTATGGCGGTACTGTAATTCCTATGATCCCTGGACCAATGTCTAGCAGCCCGATGTATGGCAATTTACCTGATGGGTATGGTAATATACCTAATGTATATACCAGTGGACTTTCTACAGCAGAAATACAAAATTCAGAATCTAATACCCACAAAGCTAAAGCTAATTTGAGCAAACATAAACACCATACAACCAAACATCATAAAACAGGGAAAAAAAGCACTTAGTATTAAATGATAAAAAAACAGTTGAATTTCCAGATGGGTATCCACATCTGAAAGCATTGGATATCCTGTATTACAATTTTGAAAACGAATCCAGTTAAATATATTAGGATTGTATTTATTATAAATAAGAGAATAATTAGACGACTTAGAAAAAGAAAGAAAGGTATCTTGGAAAAGTTGTCTCTACTGTATGCCCAAATACAGTCACTTCGAATCTATACCGATACTTTTCAAATCTATCCGCATCAACTATATCAAACACTTTATCTATGTGTTCTGGAAGAACTTGTGAAAACCCATTTTCTTCAGCATATATCGCAGAGGCTCTTAAAAGTTCAATTGCTTTCCTAGCATCTCCATGTGATTTAGCTGAGATTGCAGCACATAGATTAATAGTTTCTTCAATAATAGATCCTTCATTAAATGCCAATTTAACACGGTCACACAAAATAATTCGTATTTGATAGGTATCGTATAAAGGAAAAATAAAATCCTTAAAATTCATAGAAGATTTTACTCGTGGATCTAAATTTTCGCCATAGTGAAGATCATTCGAAATGCCTATAGTTGAGATAAAGTGACCGTTATTAAGAAATTTAGATTCTCCTGCTCGACTAATATTGTAGAGAAAATCGTTTTTTTTAGATAGTAGATTTCATATAAAACTACCACAAGAGATACGTTATTCTCTTTGATGACCTTCCATAAGACAGAATAATAATAATCTAAAGAAAACCCTTTCATTGGAATTTTAGTTTCTGGATCGACCTGTTTAATCATTTCATACAAAATACTGTTCTCCATATGCTGAATTTCACACGAAATGTAAATCCATTTTAAGGTATGATCCATTATTTTTTTACTTTCTAAGCGTTCTATCAACTTTTGAAGCAAGAACCTTGTTACTACTGTTTTCCCTGAACCTAGATAACCTAAAACTAATGTATTCGATGGATATCCTTTTGAGTCAAGTGGTTTAAAGATTCTTGCTAGTTTAGTGATTTCCCTTCTCTTTCCTATCAATTGCGAAGGGACATGATCAGGAGATAAACACAAAACTTCGCATTATCTGAAACAGTAACTATAAGATCCTTCATAACAATTAACTTAAATTCAATTAGGTTATATTGAAAATAAAAAAAATATAGAAAATTTTTATTACCCTACAGATAAAACTACATAATACAACTATATAACAAAAAGGGGATCTAAAGAATGGGTGTAGAAACAACTATCAGAGAAATTGCAGATGAACTTGAGAAAATAGCGACCACTAAGACTGTTGTTGGAGAACCCATTACTGCTGCTGGAAAAACAATTGTTCCCATTTCAAGAATTACTATGGGTTTCGGGGCCGGAGGTGGAGAAGGTAAGAAGGATAATGAATCGGGGTACGGAGGAGGTGGGGGTGCAGGAGTGAAGATAGAACCTGTGGCCTTCATCATGATTTCCGAAGAAGAAGCTAGAATTTTCCGTATCTCTGAGAAAAATGACGCTGGATCAATCCTTAGTGCCCTTCCAGATATGTTGCCTGATATTATAGACATGCTCAAAGGAAAAGGCAAGCATAAAAAAGAAGAAACTCTGGGAGAAATGGAGAACAAAGAAAAAAAAGATAGAGAGGAGGAAACAGCAGAATATACGGAAGCTCAAGTTAAGAAAGATAGCTGCTCGCAGTAAATTTCTTTGAAAATTAAACTCTTTCGAGGAATTTTCAGAAATGAAAATAAAGAACTAAGTTTCTCAAGACATTTAGAACTATTCTTTTCCTCAGAATTTGTGTAGTATGCCGTTCATAATCTATCTCTTCATTTTGGTTATTCTGTTGATTATATTTATACTTTTTACAGCAATAGGCCTCACTATCAAGTTCAAAATCATAAGTTTGAAGGAAACTAAAGAATTAAGAAGCATATTTGCTGTAAAATGGTTGTTTTTTTCACACAATTTCTTAATTGAAATGCCTCAAACTAACAAAAAAACTATTGAGGAACCTGAAGAGTCAAAAGCGGAAAAAGTAGTGGAAACTTGGAAGGATGAAAAAAGGTTTGAACAAAGTGAAAACATAGCAGAATACATTCCAAAAACAGAATGTAAAGTGCAAGCAGAAAAAAAGAGAGATATCAAAAAGAGAGAATTCGAAGAGAAAACAGTAACTAGTAAGGGTAAAGGAAAAATTGAAATTAAAAAAAAAACTGAGGATAGGGAAAAAACAGAATCAAATGGTAGAATAAGGGGAAAAGAAAGAATTAAAAAGGAATATGGGGCAGAGCCTAATAATGGGATGACCACCAAAGAAATGTTTCAATGGAGCTTTAAAGCATTTAATTCTCTCAGAAAACCATTATTTTGTCTGTTTTCTGATTTGTTAAATGGAATAAAAATTAAAAGCCTGGAATCTTGCATGACTTTTTGCCTCCCAGATCCTTCAGATACTGGTATTCTCTGTGGATTTCTGCATGCTATCGCAGGATTTGTATACAGCCGTTGTAGGCATTGCAATTTTTCCATAAAACCTGAATTCATGGATCAAATGTTTGATTTTCAGGGAAATTTGGAAATACGTATAAAAATACATTCTTTGATCCTTCCATTCATTAAATTTATATTTAACTGGAATACTTTATCTTTCACTTACTCGGTTGTGAAGGATATACTTCAGCGAAAATGGAAGTCTACGCGGAAGCCTAAATGGAAGTTTGCCTAGAAGTCTAACTCTGAATCTTTATGAACAGGTAATGAGGATACAAGTGAATATGATCAAAGTAGTGTCTCCCTCCAGATTGCATCTTACCCTAATAGACCTCAATGCAGAGCTCGGCAGAGTTGATGGGGGGGTAGGAATTACGCTGGAATACCCATCCATGGAACTTTTGGCAGATAAGGCTGATAATATTGAAATTTTTGGAGGTTATGGTCTATCAGGAAAACTGAGAAAAGCGGCAGATTCTCTACTGCCTGCTGGGAAAGGTATTAAGCTCCATATTAACGACAGTATTCCTGACCATGTAGGTCTCGGTTCTGGGACTCAGGCTGCACTATCGGCAGCGGCAGCTTTAAATAAAATTTACGGACTTGGAAAAAGTATTCGGGAACTCGCCGTTGCTGTGGGTAGAGGCGGAACTTCTGGGATAGGAGTTGCTGCTTTTGAATACGGTGGTATCATCCTGGATGGAGGCCATAAATTTAAGGATAAACGTGAATTTTCTCCTTCTGCTGTCTCACATGTACCTCCTGGTCCTATGCTCTTCAGGAAAAATTTTCCGGACTGGCCGATTGTCCTTGCAATCCCCAATACTAAAGGAGTACATGGCTCAGAAGAAGTGGATATTTTCAAAAAATATTGCCCTATCCAGCTTGCGGAAGTCCAGGAGATTTCCCATGTAATCCTTACTCAGATGCTACCGGCAATAATGGAAGAAGACCTGGAAAGCTTCGGCAGGGCGATAAACCACTTCCAGATTGCAGGTTTTAAGAAGCGTGAAGTCGAACTTCAGGAACGGCCTGTTCTGGACATCATGGAGTATCTGCGAGATAATGGAGCAAGTGGTTCAGGAATTAGTTCTTTTGGGCCAGTAGTTTACGGGATTGTTGGCAGCATCGAAGAAGGTAAAAAACTTCAGAAAGAATCTCAGCGAATGCTTAATGAGTCTCTTGGTGGGAAAGTATTGCTCACAAAGGCTAAAAATCGTGGCGCTGATATATTTGGGGGTTCTGCTTGAAAATTAATACCTGGTTTGGAATTCTTGAGATAAGCAGAACAGGAGAAATTATAGAATCCGAGCTTTTTTCAAAGGATAGCCAGGAGCTTGCATGTCATTCCCTTGCCATAAGAGAAAACATACCAAATCTTCTGCCTGTGAAATTTGATTTGAAAGCTGCAGCTATCGATTGTAGGTTTGTAGCTTCTCCTTCAGAATACTATTCCCTTTTACACGAAGTAACTCTAAAAACTACAAAACTTCAAGTATCAGGAGCTCTTACCCCTGATCAGCGAATTATCCAGGCTGTGGAAGCCCTGGATGACATTAATGGAAATGTAAATTCCCTATCGGAAAGACTTTTCGAATGGTATGGGATTTATTTCCCAGAAAGCGGTCTTGGAGGAGAAGCTCTTGCCATTTTTGTTGCATATTATGGTTCACCTAAGAATATAGAGTCTGAAAATCCTCTTTATTCAAAGACCATAAATTCCATGGGTGCAGAACTAGAAGCTGCAGATGAACTGCTTCTTAAAGGCTTTGCAGAAAGCGTCTACAGCCTGTATGAAAGAAAGAGACAGATAGAAACTTATATTGAAGATAGCATGGGATCTCTTTCACCGAACCTGAAACTCATTGCAGGCCCAATTCTTGGGGCAAGATTAATAAGCATTGCAGGGAGCCTAGAAAAACTTGCCGCTTTTCCTTCAAGTACCATTCAAGTTATAGGAGCTAGCAAGGCTCTCTTCAAGCACCTCCGAGCTCGAGCTCCATCTCCTAAACATGGAATTATCTACAGTCATCATCTAGTGAATACTGCTCCCTGGTGGGTAAGGGGAAAAATCTCAAGAGCACTTGCAGGAAAGTTATCCCTTGCTGCGAGACTCGACTATTATTCAGGCGAAAAAGATCCCACTCTTGTAGAAAAACTTGAAACAAAGGTCCGACAGATCAAGGCTTCGAATCCAAAATCTCCTCAAAGAACGCAAGTAAATGAGACAAAAACCAAAAAAAGGAAGAAGTAAATGCCTGAAATAAATAAACTATATGATGGGATTTATGAGGTTGTGAAAGACAAAAAGCATCTTGCTACACGGAATATTGACTTTGGTAAAGTAGTATACGGAGAAAAACTAATTACTTTTGAAGGGGTTGAGTACCGAATATGGGACCCTCACAGGAGCAAGCTGGGAGCCATGATCCTAAAGAAGTTCAACATACCAATTAAAGAAGATTCTAAAGTTATCTATCTTGGAGCAGCATCAGGCACAACTGTCAGTCATGTATCTGACATCGTTTCAAACGGTGCAGTCTATGCCGTTGAGTTCGCCCCGCGAAGTATGAGAGATCTCATAGGACTTGCATCTAGACGGAAAAATATTTATCCAATCCTAGCTGATGCAAGGAAACCGGATAGTTATGCCCATCTGGTTGAACCTGTGGATCTCATCTTCCAGGATGTTGCACAACCCAACCAGGTCGAAATAGCTACAAGAAATGCTTCTCGCTTTTTGAAAAGAGATGGGAATCTCCTGCTTTCTATCAAGGCACGAAGTATCGATACTGTAGTAAACCCTAAAAAAATATTTACAAATGAGCTTCGAAAATTAGAGCAAACACTTGAACCAAAATTCGAAATCATTTGTGTAAAGAACCTGATACCCTATTATGAAGACCACCTCGGAGTTCTTGCAAAATTAGAAAGTTAAATCATTATCACATCACTTAGTTATAAATTTTTAAGTAATTTTGGTGAAGTTATTTTTCATTATCATAATAAACTATTTCATTATCTTAAATAATTTCTTTGATGTTTATCTTATTTATAAAATTAGTTTCATAACTGAAAACGTTCAGAAATACTGTTTATTACATCGGATTTCAATAAATCTATAAATATTTTCATATGCACATAAATGGTACATTAATTGACTCGTGAAGACACAGAGATTATCTAAATCTTCTTAAACTCGATTTTTGCCATTTATGTTTAATTCAGGAAAAATTATTAAGTAAATGAAACGAAAGTACGATTTGGAACTTTTGTTCCAAACCTACTCCAAAACTTTTAAATATTTTTCCCTGAATTCTGGGTTCCTCATAAGACAGTACTTTGCATTATATACAGGATCCTCCCGGATTTTCTTCCAAATATCTTTTATTTTGTCTCTATAGACATTCCCATATGGAATCGGAATACAAGCACAGGGCAGGATGTTCCCTTCGGGGGTGATGTGCAACCATTTCCGGCCTGCCATACATCCAGTTGCCTTTATGACCTGGGGGATAGCAAAAACTCTTGGACCTTCTTTTTCCCTAGCAGTCGATAGAAAATTGTCAAATTTTCTCACATTTATCGGGTTCATGATTTCAGAAGCATGATTCATCCACCTCCCAGTAGGAACTATTTCGTACAAGGAGAGTTCGTGAACTCCAAGCTCTGAAGCAAGTGTATATATTTGTTCAAGCTCGTTTAAGTTATCCTTGGAAAGCACCACATACATATTCACGAGCAGATCTGCCTTAAGTCCATTTTTAATTGCCTCAACTGCACTGCTGAAAACCCCTTTTCTACCCCTGACATAATCGTGCTTATCTTCAAACGCACTGTCAAAACTGACAGTAAGGGAATAAAGGCCTGCTTCTTTCAAGCTTCTTGCTCTCTCTTCAGTCAGCCCAACTCCAGAGGTAAACATTCCACAGATGGCCTTTGCAGGGTCTACATGATTAATTAGGTATTCTAACCCAGGGTATGTAAGAGGTTCGCCTCCGTCAAAGATCACGAAGGTCGTGCCCATCTCGAGAACCTGATCAATTGTAGATTTCACTGCTTCAGGTGTAAGTTTCGCCTGGTTTTTCGTATCAGGAAGAGCACAGTGGATACAGTTGTTGGGACATTCCTCAGTTATGGAAATGGTTACCTGATCAGGAACCATTTTGCCCAGAATGGACAAAAGCTGGCTTTTAACCAGGCGATCAAAACCCAGGCTCGGAATAGGGGGTAGCCAGGTCGAACAAATAAGCCTGTCTGAATCTATTTTTGCAGGTTTTTCTCCTTCAAAAATTGAGAGGATTTTCCCAATATTTTTTCGCATAATTACGGACGCTGGCCTGCTGGTTATTACCCTCATGCGCCCTTCGTCTATTTTGATAGATACTCTTAGAAAGGGGCTTTTATAAAAATCATACTTCATATTTTATCCTACATATGATAGTTGATGCTGATATGTGTGCAAATCCTATTTTTTATTTAAATTGATCTTTTAAAATCCCAAGTTCATTTGTTTCTGAGAAGTGCTCTGCAATTCAATATTGAAGAGGGTTTTTTCTTCAACATGAATGCAAAGATCTGTATCGCCTGCTCAACTGAAGTTCCATGAATGAATGAGAGATTTTCCTTCTCAAAAACAGTTACCATCTCATCAATTTCACTATCTGTCATTTTTCTCAGAGTTTCAAGCCCTATGCGGCCGATGTAGTGTTCTACCTTAAATTCCTTTTCCCAAATCTTCCGGTACTCTAATAGGGAATTTCTTGAGATGTCCCCCTTTCTTATAGCATCTGCAGCCACATCTCCGCATATCTGGCCTGCTCTCATTGCATAGCCTATCCCAGACTGACCAGCTGCCCCGCCAACGACCATGATCCCATCAGTAATAAACTCATTTGGAAGTGTTACTATAGGGTCTCCGCCAGAAAATTTTCTTACAATTTCAAAATCTATTAGTCCTTTCATTTTTTTGAATTTTTCAATCCAAGAGTTCAGGTAAGGCGTTGCATCCTTTCCACATCTGCGCACATATGCCCCAATTGAAGCATTGTCTCCCCCCCTTGGAGAATAAGTGGTCTTCCATCCAGGCGCATGATTCCCTACGTAATATTCAAACATTTTTGATTTACCAATGTCAGAAGCCCGAATTTCAAGTTCAATTCCCCAAGCAATGTCTCCCGGATGCTTCATCGTTTTCAGCCCGATAAAGGATGCCATTTTCGAATTAACGCCGTCAGAGATAATAACAAGTTTTGACTTAAAAATTCCGGCCGAGGTTTTGACAGAAAATGTTTTCCCGTCCCTGAGAATATTCTGTGCTTCGATCCCTTTTTGAAGATCTACGCCGATTTTGATAATTTCTTTCGCATAAAATCTGTCGAACTTTGTTTTATCAATAGCATATCCAGGGGTCTCAACCTCTAATATCCTTCCCGCCGGAGAAATAATTTGCATGCCCTTGAGATAATGCATTACATAAGAGGAATCTACTGTCTCTCCACATTTATCGAACATACTCTTAAAAAAAGAATTTGCAGGATGTGAAGGGTTTCCAATATCTTCTTTTTTTTCTAGCAAAAGAACTGTAGAGCCTTTTTCACACGCGTTCCTTGCAGCCATCAGTCCTGCAGGAGATACTCCAATCACAATAATATCCGCATCCATGTTCCCATACATTTTTTCACCAGAGAATGGAGATATAAGATCCCGCATAAATGCACATCACCACATCCAGAATCATTGATCCGAACATGATTGCTCTGTAATTTGAGCCTTTAAGGAAGATTGCCCCTCCTCTCTCCGGGGTAGGGTGCCTGATAAAGTCAAAACACTGGACAAGCATCCAGAGTCCTGAGGCAAAAGCACCTACAAAATATATAGGCCCAAGATGGGCAGACCAGCCGATAAGCATTGATGCAATAACTCCGACAATCCACCAGATAGTAACAAATCTGGCGGTAAAAGGAATTCCAAAAGTCACTGGCATTGTAGGGGCACCCTTAATCCTGTCCCCTTCCAAGTCTCTGGAAACACCTCCAAGAGTAAAAGCCCAGTCTGTAACACACATCATGAGCCCGAAAAAAAGAGCTGGCAAGGGCAGAGTTACTCCGTCGCCGCCTTTCAGCAGCCCTATAGGGTCAAAGGCAACCCAAATACCTATAGGCACAAGCCCATAGGAGATGCCCACGGGCAAAAAGCTGAGAAAGGTGTGTCTCTTTGCAAAGATCGAATAAATGGTGATAATTCCGACCGCAATAAAAAGTATAAGGAGAGATTCAGGGTTCAGATAAGTGGCTGATGCGCCTGCTATTACTAACAGCAAGAAGACATAAATAAGAGCCGAATTTTTTGAGATTCTGGAAGATGGTAGAGGGCGGCCTGGCAGATTAATCATATCTATATCAATATCGCAGCAATCGTTAAAAACGTATGAACTGGTAATCGCTGCAAAGCCGCCTATTACTGCAATCAAGAAGGGAATAAGTTTCGGAAGCCCTCCAGTTGCTATATAAGAGGCCAGAATTGCACTCGAAGATGGAAGTGTAAGATCCATGTAGTAGAGTTCGGGCCTCAAAAGCCTAAGGTAAGGACTGAGTTCCCCGATTCTTGCTGTAAGAGACAATTATTTCACCTCTTTTTTTCTAATGGATATTGAAGTCTTTTTACCAGAATAATTATACTTTAGGCTTTTTTTAATTTATAAAGTTGCTTGCAATAAGTCCTATAAAGGTTCGCATCTCAAAAAGTTTTTCTTTTTACTTTTTTCAGAGACAACATTTTATTTATGAGAACTAGTGAAGGAGTTATAAGGAAATCAAAAGAATATATTCGGAAGTCTGAAAGATTGTTGAATGTTCAATGTCGTTAAAAAGCTTATAAAGAGCCCATTTATTATTTTTTCCCCAAAGCCTCCCTATAGACCAGTTTTGCATTTTTGCTTATTTCTTCAAATAGCGGATGCTTAAACTCATTTTCGCAGACAAAGGTAAACTCTGCGTGCGGGTTCAAGACAATTAGTTTAAGAGTATTTAGAAGAGCTGTGCTGAGGGCTTCGTAGTCAGGAAATTTTGGGACCTCGGCATTGAAAGGATATACTTCTTCCATTTCAACAGGAAATGCCCCGAATGGTGCTTTGAAATTAAGGATTTGATCGTAGCTGGCTTCTCCTTTCACAGGGTCTGTACGAATAAGTACCGAGCCTTCAAAGCTAAACCTTTCAAGCCGTTTTCCAAAACGTAGGATTTCTGGTCGCGAGGATGATTCTGGCCCACAGTAAAAATATACTCCTTTTGTGGCCGGATCCAACTGTTCAAGCCAGGGTGAGTGCTTATAGAGTTTTTTCAGTCCTTCAAGAAGCTTTGGATGAGAACGGCAGCGTTTCTCTACAAGTTCGAGCAGTTTTCCGTCCCTTATGCATTGTTTAATAAGCTGGATTTCGGCAAAAGTTGCGTAGAGGTTGTGTTTTCCCAAAAGTTCTTCTCTATTATCTGCTTTTTTAAGTTCTTGTGCGGTATATTTTGAACAAACCGGACAGAAACAGGGTAAATAATTTAGTTTTTCTACATGATAAGTTCCGTTTACAGTAATATAGCGCCCGTCCTTGGCATAAATAGCATAAGCTGCAGAATCAAAAAGATCGCACCCAAGTGCTACTGTGAGAGCGAACATCATTGGATGCCCTGCCCCGAAAAGGTGTACAGGTGAGACTGGAGAAAGACTTTTTTTGGATATCGCAATTAAGTCAACTAGTTCTGAATAACGGTATGCTTCCATGAGCGGAACGATTGCTCCTAGAGAATATACCTCAAATTTGAGGTTTTTCAGTTGGGAAGCAGCCTTTTTTCTTAGATCAAGGTAGGTTGAGCCCTGCAATGGCCCTGCAAGGAGCTGTTCACCCTGAATAAACTTACGGGCAACTTCCAGGCGTTCATATGTGATAGCAAGCTCCTCTTCAGCCCTTTTATAGTGAACATCCGGGGGTGTTGGGATGTCAAGAGGGACAATAATATCGCTTCCTATCTTTTGCTGAAATCCAATAATCTCCTCATTTGTTACTTCAACAGAACCATATACTGAAAGCTGGAAAGAACCAGAGTCTGTCATAATGGGCCCGTCAAAATCCAGGAGCCTATGCAGCCCTTTCTCAAGAGCAATTTTGCGCAGCTCTTCCTTTCGGTAGATAATATACGAATTAGTAATCAGGATTTCCGCCCCAAAGTTTCCCATTTCTCTCGGAGAAATTAGCTGGATATTCGGATTGATTACAGGCATTACTGTAGGTGTCTCAACAGTTCCATGGAGAGTCCTGAGCTTCCCTATTCTGCCACCTGCGTCCTTGTCAAGAATTTTGAATACTACTGACATGCCGGTATTATAGATGCTCACCAGATATATTTATCTTTGGGACTGAAGATAAACTCGAGAAAAGTGAACGAAAGCCTCTATATATACTTTCCCAAGCTTTAAAAAACTGGGAAAAAAGGATTTTTAAGTTAGAATTCGTGTGTCTAACTAATTTTCCTGGATTTTTTCCTACCTCAATCTTTTCTTGCTCAAGACATGAAATGATTTTCCCGAAACTGTAGGAAGAAGAAATCACTACTCTGGGATGGTCCGATTACAAAGACCACATATGTTCCCAATTAAATGTCTCCTATAGCTATAATTACCGTGTCATGAGAAACAAGAATATTCCTTATTTAGCTGCCATAATTGCAACATCTGTAGCTACTTCGAAGTTTATTCCAAAGAGATATCTGAATATAAGGAATAATTTCCACTATGGAATAATCTCCTAACTTCTTTGTGACCGAGCATTCAATTTCGTAAAAAATATCTGATTGAGTGAAAATTACTTTCCGGGCTCTTCAGATTTCTTATTATATTATCCTTCTATTTTCCACTAGCCTTTTTCTTTCTGGCAATAACGGTAGCTTATCCAGATAAATTTAATTCCGTTACCCTTTAAATCCTCAGTCACTCATATAGCGATTTTTCCGCTCATGCTAGCTGCTACAATATGGAATATTCCCAACTATGATGGTCTTCTTGATGCTACCTCAAAAATTGCTTTCATACTTGACTCTCCTACACTGTATCGATGGAAAACAGATTTTTCCGATGATATTCTTCTGTTCATTCGTATTTTGTATCCTGCTTGGACTCTTTTTTGCGGTTCCTTTTCTAACCTATGCTCATCCTGACAACCATTACACAAACTAAGCTCCTCCTGAGCGTTCCCATCGAGGAAATAAATTTTATTTAACTTAAAATATATTTTAATTATAAATAAAAATCTTTCAGGAGAAAAAATATATATTAAAACGAGTCTATTTTAATAAAAAAGAGAGTTATGAAATTCGGAAATCCGGTTTCATCGCATAATTTTTTTTTGTTGACGTCAATGCAGAAAACAAAGCAGAGCAGG
This sequence comes from uncultured Methanosarcinaceae archaeon, assembly GCA_963733675.1. Lineage (GTDB taxonomy): Archaea > Halobacteriota > Methanosarcinia > Methanosarcinales > Methanosarcinaceae > Methanosarcina. Next base: position 350,439 of record CAVTET010000004.1, read on the forward strand.
CTGCTGAAAAAATTGTTTATCTATGATTAGGTCAGATATAATCATAGGGGTCGCATTTTATAGAGGTGATTTTTTTTGTCAGCTACGGATTATGACAATAATGATGTGAAGATTAGTACCAAACCTTTAAAGTCAAAAAACCCGATGTTAATTGAAGGCTTTCCAGGAATCGGACTCGTGGGGAATATAGCAAGCCAGCATATAATCGAAGAATTGAATATGGAATACATTGGTTCCATTGACTCCAGATATTTCCCCTCTATTGCAGTACTATATGAGGGCCTTATAAACATGCCCGTAAGGATCTACGAAAAAGAGGATCGGAACCTGATCATCGTAATTTCCGATATCCCTATCAGTCACTCAGTCTCTTACGATGTCAGTAATGCTCTTGTGGACTGGGCCCAGTCTATTAATGTAAAAGAAATAGTTTCCATTGCGGGAATTGCTATTATGGACGGAGGGCATAAAGTCTTTGGAGCAGCCACCATGCCGGAAATGTTGGAAAAAATCAGGAGTAAAGTAGAGATTTTCCAGATGGGAACTATTTCCGGGATTTCAGGCAGCGTAATGACTGAATGCCTGATGCGTGGGATTCCTGCACTTAGTTTACTGGGAGCTACCAGAACTCAGAACCCGGACCCAAGAGCTGCATCTGCTGTTATTGAAGTTTTAAACGAGCTTTATGAGCTGTCGATAGATACTCAGAGGCTTGTAGAACAGGCTGAACGCATAGAAATAGAACTTCAGAAGCTTGCTGAAGATGTCCAGACAACTGAGCAGAAAGGGGAAGTAAAAAAGGAATTTCCAATGTACGGGTGATCTCATGGAGTACATAGCATTAACAGGAATTGCTGATTCTGTAATCGATATCCTGAAAAAACATAATCTCAGAACTCTTGAGATCCGAAATCCTCTAAATTTTTTAGGAATAATTGAGCTTAATGTGGGAGATGATGTTCTTCTGACATCTACCAGCCTTCAGGACATTAAAGAGGGGACCCCAGGTCTTATAGCAAGGGTTATGCAGAAGCAAATCTCCGTTCATTCTATTCTCAGCTCAAACGATATTTATATTGAAGAACGAGAAACTATGTCTGTCCGTATTCAACTTGAATACAGGTCTATAGCAAGGGTGAAAAGCGTCATTTCAAATAAACTGGGAAAACCAATAAGGATAGATGCGAGGGAGATTTCATGCTACGAAGCCAGATAACAATTTTATTAACTGATTTAATCTCTAAAAATGGCTCTATGAACTAAATTTTCTTTAGTTTTTCGCCACCTAAGTTTCAGGAGATAACTATCAATTTCCAAGGCAGAAAGATAGCTTTCTGTCCGATTTTTTCCTTGGGAAAACTTTTCGAAAATTGAACAAAAAGATGTTCATCAATAGAGATTTTTGATAACCCTCTAATTTCCAAAAGTCATTGATATACCATTTAGAATAATATGAAAAAATGTAGAGATTTATCGAAATACGAATGATAAGTTGGCATTCCTCCAAAATATATGTATATAATGTTCTTTGTAAATTCTTTCCCTACATCATAGTTTTTTGTTTTCTACGACCACGTAATTTCAGTACTTCGCTTAAAATCTTTTCTCTACTTTTACCCTACCCATTTACCTCATACACACAACTACCAGCCTAACCTGAACTTTCTACCCAGCATTCCAAAGTGAAAAGTACTAACATATCAAATCCAAACTTTTGAAATATATCGCCTGGGATCCCTGTTTGACACCCATCTAATTTTTTTAAAGGAGTAGTATAATATGTGTTTTAGCGGGAAAGATTATCAATAGTAGGCTCAGGATTGCGCATCTGAAATAAAACTCAAATACTTTAAACATTGTAGCTAATCAAAAAAGAAGATTAAAGAGTGTATAGCAGATTTTACAGAAAATTATGCATGCCACATCTAAGATTAACCTGCATTATTTTTAGAAAAAAAAATCTCAATGTTAAGTTTGTGAAGATCTCCGAAATTAATAAAAACATAATTAATATAAAAATATGTTTTGGTTTTAAAACATTTTATTGGAAAGTAATTTTTATTCAGAAATTATTTTTTGTATAATTAATTTAAAATAAAGAAAGAGATAATTATACTTTAAATCTTAAAGGAAACTGATAAAGAGTTGGGAAGTTAGAGATTACCGATAGGATGTGTGAGTACGCAGAGTGGATGTAGAGTATATGGGTAATCATAGAGAATTTTGATAAACTTCCGATCTCAACAAATTGCTTACATTCACTTTTTTGCTAACTATTTTTTAACTTAAATCATGTCCGTCCATAAATTAGAGATTTTCCAACGCTTCGCAGCGCACCAATTATTGGAATACAATTGAATTGTCGTTGATTATCGTTTACAATTGATTACAATTGATAAAAAGCTAATAAAGTCAGAATTTAGTGGTAAAAGAAAGAGGTTATTGTATGATTGGTCTTGGAGAAATTAACTTTTATGGGGCTAATCTTAAAATAATCAACCTTGAAAGAGCTAACCTTGAAAGAACTAATCTTACAGGAGCTAATCTCCAAGGAGCAAACCTTTTTATGACTAACCTTAGAGGAGCTAATCTCCAAAGAGCGAATTTTGAAGGAGCTAACCTTGAAAGAGCTCTTCTTGAGATAGCTAATTCTTTTATGGCAAATCTTGAAAAATCTAGCTTCGGCGGAGCTATCTTTGATGGAACAAACCTTGAAGGAGCTAACCTTACAGGAGCTTTCAATTTATCAATTGACCAGCTATCTAAAGTGAGAACGCTTTATAATGCAAAAATAGATGAAGAACTCCTTATACAACTGAAAGAGGAGTTTCCCTCCCTATTTAAATCACTAAAGCAGAAGTTTCCAGAATATCAGAGCAACCTTTTAGGAGCTAACGCACGCAACAATCTATAGAAAAACTAAGCCTATAGAGGATTTCAGTAAACCTATTAATTTCGTCATGTGATCATAAATGGTACACAAATGATTCTTAAAAAATAGATGTTTATTGAAGTCCTCTTTAATCTAATATCACCTTTTTTTGGATCATTAGAAAGATCCCTGTTTTCTTCAAACCATCTACAGTATTCTTCAGGGCATTGTATCTCAGGGCACTTATGTATATATTCCAGGATATCTCTCATTTTCGCACTGGCCATTGATACTGACACATCCTCATTTCCATAATAAATGCAAATTTCATCATCCACTAAGCCCATCCGCAAGGAAAAACAACATCATTAACGTATCCACTACGTTCATACATTTCACGAGGCCCGAAACCCCATTCTTCAGATATGTGAAGCACTTTCATGAGATCTTCAGGATCAAGAAGAGCCAATACAAGTCGATAACTTGCTTTATATGTCGTCTGGTGTACTCCATGAGGTTGTGGTGCAAAAATGATATTTCCGCAGTTTGATACTACAATTCTTGCCTTTGGGTACCAGTTTCCCGGTGAGGGGAATAATTAACTTTCCTAATTGTGAAGGTTTACACTTATTTTGCAACAAAGACATATTTTTGGTACCATAACCGCATATATTACGGCCCATTTTTCTATCTCATCAATGTAAGTTATATGTGCATCTTCAATTCCATATATCTATTCAGGGTAGTTTATAGGATCTGGAGCAAAGGTTGGTTTGCTGTCAATCTCCCAACCCAGCCATCAATTCCATTCTGACTCCTGGCTCCCGTAAAATGGGAAAAGTTCCTGTGATCTTCGACACGCACCAGTAATAAATTTATACCATTAAAACTAAGCGTCTGCAGGGTTAAAGACTGAGTGGGCCTGATCTGGCAAATCTTCAAAGGTAAGTGTAGGATTGGTCTCACATCTTTGGAACAGCTCTCCGTGATTTTTCGATATCATGTTATTTTCCTCATTTTATCTGATTTGCTAATGATATTTTCTTTTTTTTCAGCAGAGCTCTGGCGTCTGCTTCATCATTTACTCTGGGTTGCAATAATGTACTGAATACTCTCTTTTCATGTTTATTTTAAAGACTAAAAGTCTTGAAGTAACAAATTACGAGTTCTGTATCGTTATTGTAGTTAATGCTGTAGCTGCTGAACTTGGCGTAGACAACACTTAGTGTGATAAAAATATAATTAATATTTAAATATTGTTTTATTTTGATACATTCTAAGTAGGAGTAGCTTTGTTCAGAGGCAATTTTCATGTAATTAATTTGAAATAAACATAGAAATTATTAAACAAAGTTTATTTAACTGAATCATGTAGTAAAACCAATTGGTATAATCTACATGTAGTGGATAAATAATGAAAATGAGATTGATAGTTCATTTGTTCTACTTCCCACAGATCTACACAAAAATGTCATATATTTCCTCAATATAGAAGTATCTTAAAATTTAGTCTGCATTGTTGTGAATTTGCTGTAATTAGATGTCAAATTTTCGTGTGCTGTAAATACTTTTATTCTTCGATACGAATCAAATCGAGTCTCCGACTGGAGCACAGGAACGAAGTATAAATTATGAAGAAGTATTCCAGAAAGAAGATTAAAGGGCTAGAGCAAATTTTACAGAAAATCGGTACATTATTTTTTATGTGTTAAAATTTATTTTTTGAAATCCTGTGACTGTGAGGTTGATAGTAAAGTTAAATAAAAAATTGGACCTCTGCCTATTCAAGATTCTACCCATATACGTCCTACATTTCTTTTTGCAATTTTTTTACAAATTGCAAGCCCTATTCCTATTCGAGGACAATCCGTCATTACTTCGGTCAAAGGATCATGAGGTCCAGTAGCTTCAGGTCTTCGAGTAATCTACTTAAGAGTTGATAGCACTTGATTTATATGGATTCCAAATCCGTAGTTAAGATTCTCTGCTTCTTTTAGCCACTTGGGATATTCTTAAAGATCATTTTTCATATTTGTACAATGACCAAAGGGTATGACATTGCATTTAAAAATTTTTATTTAAAATATAAAGCGTTGATAATACTTTTCATCATGTTTTTAAAATCTAGAATTTGATCTAAGCTCAATTTGCATTGTTTCTTTAGAAAATGTTCAATGTTAAATTTGTGGAGATCTCTATAATAAAAATTACATAATCAATATTAAATTATTGTTTAAGATTAAAACATTTTATTCAGAAGTAACTTTTATCAAGAAACTATTTTTTGTATAATTAATTTAAAATAACTAAGGGGATAACTGTACATTGTAGCTTAAAATGAACAGATTTTGGCAGTTTTAGGTTTAAAGTTTATTAATTTTAGTAACTAGCAGTTTAACTGTCTGAATAATGAATTTGACCAAAATATATATTGTGCTTGATTTTGGGTCTTTAAGTGTACAAGTTCTAGATTTCTTAATCCAATTAAGTATGTACTACTGTATGAGTCAGTCCTTAAAAGTTTATTAATTTTAGTAACTAGCAGTTTAACTGTCTGAATAATGAATTTGACCAAAATATATATTGTGCTTGATTTTGGGTCTTTAAGTGTACAAGTTCTAGATTTCTTAATCCAATTAAGTATGTACTACTGTATGAGTCAGTCCTTATGGAAAAGCTACAGGAATTGTAGATATCAAAATTCAATGAAAACTTGAATAGTAACATACCAACCTATAACTACATTGGAATTTGAGGTCTTTTAGTCCATGAAGATCTGGAAATATGGGGAAAATGTATCCAATAATTGAGTACAACATATGTAGGGCAGGCTATTGCCTACTGTGGAGTTTGCCCTATATAGGTTTTTGATATTGAAGTGATTGATAAGATAAAAAGGAAGTTGTAGCCCACCCTGAAAATTGATATAATGCGAGCAGTGTGTGTAAGTCTTTACTAAGATACTATCGGGCTTGTTGAAAGCTAAATTCAAACTCTAAAAAGTGGTGAAAATAGTGCATTACAGAATTGATTATAATAAGTGTGTAGGTTTATTGAATGCTATGATGTCCGTCAATGTGGACGTGTTTGATGCGGAAGAGGTTACTGGAGGACAGAGGGTGTTTGTAGCACGCTCTGAAGCTATGCTTTATATTGTCCCACAATTGCGTAAATCCTAATATTTATAGAGCTAGTATCAGAAGTTGAAACGGTGTAATTGCAAATAATTCATTATTTTTGACAGCAAGGACGATAAAAGGGGGCAAAATCATCAATATGGATGGAGAACATCTGGGAAAGATTGAAGACATAATGATTGATCTAGAAAATGGTAGAGTAGCATATTCAGTACTCTCTTTTGGCAGATTCCTGTGTCTTGGAAATAAACTGTTTGCTGTTCCCCGTGAAGCTCTTTCAGTGAGGCCACATGAACAAGCTTTCTTTTTTGACGTTGCAAAAAAAATCCTGAAAGAGACCGAAGGCTTTGATAAGGACGACTGGCCTCTAACTCGTGAGCGGTTAGCTAATATTTATACTTGCTACGGATACAAGCCTTGCTGGCAGACAAGAGTTTTAGAGCAGACAAAAAAAGAGAGGCCAGGAGAGATAGAAGCAAAAAGAATATCCTAAATAGAAAAGAAGGCAGAATCAAAATAAGAAATAGAAGAAGCTAAAGTTGAGCTATACACCCCTCTGAAAATAGAAAAAGTAAAAAGAAAGGTCTTTTGGACACTTGCAAGTAAGTAGGTTTTGGTATTGGAGATGAGTCATTGATAAAATCTGATAAAATGAGCATATTGCTCTATTTTGGGATAATTTGCAAGCCTGATGGTAAAATAAAGATGAAGAAGGCAGTACATCTTGTGGGTACAGGCATGATTGGCGGAGCATTTTGGGGTATTTTGATAGGAATGTTTGCTTTGTTTATCTTAATCGCGAAATGGGCTGAAGATAATGCGCTAGATAAATTAAAAAAGTTCAAAGCAACAATAATACGCGCACCTCTTTCTAATGAAGATGAAGTTAACCTTAAAGTCGCTTATTGTGCTGATGAATAATTAAAAGATTGAGAGGTATCAAGGATAAATGAGTGAAAAAAATCTTCACAGATTCTAACTACCGGTTTCTTCAATGAATAATATTGTGCAAATAGGCGAACAAATTCTATATATGTGTACATCTGCTGAATGTTGGATAAATTGAACCTAATGAAGCTAGTTTATAGACGATTTATACAGAGTCGCTCGAGTTTTATGATTTTACAAAAAATCGATACATTGGCGAGCAATCCTTACTCAAACTATTCATCCTCAAGTGTTTATCTTTTTTTCCTGTTAAGTAGCCAGCTTGCAGAGATGAAGACGATAACCGCAATAGCTGTGTAAAACGCAATAAGTAAAAGAGAACCGTATTTACTCTGCAAGAAAGGATTTGTGTTATCTATCTGCTCATTGGATGGATACATAATATCCTGCGGATCAATGCTATGATCCAACTCCAAGGCATGGCCTAATTCATGTTCTGCAATGGCAAGCATTGCTGTATCACTATATGGTACCCATTCCATCCACTGAGAATTTCCAACTTCAAGTATAATATCTACGGATATAAATCGGCCATTGGCACCACGCCGGATTGTTTCACCTGCAACTTCTTGAGGAGCACCTTGATCTTTCTGCAAGTTTGCATCCCATCTTATCCTGATATCAGCATCTTCTGAATCCACAATCTCAAAGATAGGGATGTATTTCAGTTTTCCATTTCCACCTCCTGCCCAGTAATTCAGAGCTTTTTTACATCTGAATAATAGGTGAGACTATAATGGAGAGGAACAATTTTGTTATCTATATATACGGTGATAGGGGAATGATCCCATGGGTGATCTAAAAATCTTGGATAACCAACTTCTGAAGCTTTCGAGGTGATGGCCAAAATAAGTATCATTAACGACAGTAAAAATAATAGTTTTATCGTATATCGACAGATTTGGTTAATATACACCTCCCTCTGCATTATTTTAGTCCTTAACTTAATGAATTATACTTTTTATCTCTGAGTGAAAAGTTTCTATTGGAAGCGGCAGAATATCATTCTTCATTGTTTTGAACCCTTTTTCAACAAAAACTGTGCATAAAAACATGCTATCCTAAAAATATTTTTTTAAAAATAGAGGGGATTTCGATATTTTCTATAGATTGTTGCGTGCGTTAGCTCCTAAAAGGTTGCTCTGATATTCTGGAAACTTCTGCTTTAGTGATTTAAATAGGGAGGGAAACTCCTCTTTCAGTTGTATAAGGAGTTCTTCATCTATTTTTGCATTATAAAGCGTTCTCACTTTAGATAGCTGGTCAATTGATAAATTGAAAGCTCCTGTAAGGTTAGCTCCTTCAAGGTTTGTTCCATCAAAGATAGCTCCGCCGAAGCTAGATTTTTCAAGATTTGCCATAAAAGAATTAGCTATCTCAAGAAGAGCTCTTTCAAGGTTAGCTCTTTCAAGGTTGATTATTTTAAGATTAGCCCCATAAAAGTTAATTTCTCCAAGACCAATCATACAATAACCTCTTTCTTTTACCACTAAATTCTGACTTTATTAGCTTTTTATCAATTGTAATCAATTGTAAACGATAATCAACGACAATTCAATTGTATTCCAATAATTGGTGCGCTGCGAAGCGTTGGAAAATCTCTAATTTATGGACGGACATGATTTAAGTTAAAAAATAGTTAGCAAAAAAGCACATTAAAAAAAGAAGATAAATTTTCAGTAAAATCATCAAAATTTACCTGAAGGCTTTTGAGTTCTTCCAAAAATGATATAAATTTATGAAAACTCAAAATTTTCTAAAATTAAAAATTGAATCTAAAAACAAAAAATGGTCACAAAAAACTCCAATAATGACGAAAAAATAAATCGTAATGTATGGAGTTTAAGGGATTACCAACATTAAGATTTTATGTTAAATAACCTGAGTTCAGGACCGACTTATAACCTATAAAAAAGGTTATGAAAGATTGGAAGATCTCCAGAAACCCTTGATTAACATTTCTAACCCTTTTTTTACATGTCTTCCGGCATTTCGCCACCAGGGCCTGGGCTTGGACCTGCTCTTCCACTACTTGATGAGGCTATTACATCATCGATTCTGAGAATCATGATTGCAGCTTCTGTGGCTGCATTAATTGCCTGCGTCTTAATTCGGAGAGGTTCAAGAACATTGTTTTCGAACATGTCCTCAATTTTACCACTAAAAACATTAAGGCCTGCACGTTTATTCCCCTTCTCGTGCTGGGAGCGCATTTCCACAAGCATATCTATTGGGTCAAGCCCTGCATTTTCGGCAAGTGTCTGAGGAATAATTTCGAGTGACTCTGCAAACTTCATAACAGCAAGCTGTTCTCTGCCTTTAAGGGTTGCTGAGTATTCTTTGAGCCTGAGGGCCAGTTCAATTTCAGGTGAGCCTCCACCCACAACTATCTTCTGGTCTTCGAGAGCAACACCCACAACTCGGAGAGCGTCTTCGAGAGCTCTCTCAATCCCCTCAACTACATGTTCAGTTCCGCCGCGAAGAAGAATTGAGGTGGTTTTGCTGTCCTTGCAGCCTGTAACGAAAGTCATCCTGGAACCTGTAACGTCTTTTTCTTCCACAAAACCGGCATAGCCAAGGTCGGATTCTTCAATTTCGTCCATGCTTGTGATGATCTTTGCACCTGTTGCCCGCGAGAGCTTGTCCATATCGCTCTTCTTGACCCTACGCATGGCGAAAATACCCGCTTTTGTGAGATAATACTGGGCTAGATCATCAATGCCTTTCTGGCAGAAAACCACTTTTGCACCTGTCCTTATTACCTTTTCCACGATTTCCTTGAGCATGGATTCTTCCTGATCTAAGAACAACTGCATCTGGTCAGGGGTGGTTATCTTTATTTCGGCTTTTGTTTCGGTTTTCTTGAGTTCTATGGGCACACTCAAGAGCAGAACTTTGGCATCTGCCACTATTTCGGGCATTCCAGTGTGAACGCGTTCTTTATCAATGATCACACCTTCGATAATTTCGGAGTCCCCAATACTTCCCCCGGGCCTCTTTTCGATTTTGATGTCCTCGATATCCACAGTGATCTTTCCATCCTCGTTAGCCTCAACAACTGACTTAACTGCCTTAACTGCAAGCCTGGAAAGGTGTTCCTTATTAGCCTCTGCGCCCTTACCTGTTATAGCTGTGGCTGCAAGCTTTTCGAGAGTTATAGTATCTTCTGGGGATGCACTAATAGTAATGGTTTCAAGTATCCGTGCAGCTTGATCTGCTGCAAGCCTATAACCACTTGCAATCACTGTGGGATGAACACCGCTTTCCAGTAGGTATTCTGCCTTTGTCAAGAATTCTCCTGCGAGCACAGCTGCTGTGGTGGTTCCATCTCCTACTTCAGCATCTTGGGTCTTCGCCACTTCAACGATCATCTTTGCACCTGGGTGCTCGATGTCCATTTCTTTGAGAATTGTTGCTCCGTCGTTGGTGATAACCACATCACCTAGAGAGTCTACAAGCATCTTGTCCATACCCTTCGGCCCAAGAGTGGTCCTTACTGCCTCAGCGACTGCCTTTGCGGCCATAATATTGTTGTGCTGAGCATCGGAACCATGGGTTCTCTTGCTGCCTTCCCTTAAAATAAAGATCGGTTGTGCTGCCAAGCTTTAGTCTCCTTTTAATGATATGAATTTATATGGATTTTTATTAATCATATTACTAAAAATATTATACTAAACACATTATTTTTGTGCGTAATTTTACTATTCTTAATGCAAGCACTTCTATATAAGAATTTCTCTGAAACTTAGTCTTTAAAATAGAAAATGGAGCCAACTGAATCTTTTAACCTTAGGTTGAAAGTATCCACTAATTTCTAATGAAAATCAATCCTATTTTTAGTTCAAATTGATTTGACAAGATTTAATTATTATATAATATTTGATAACTGATTCCACAAAATAGTCTCCATTTTTGTCACAATTAAGCTACTATAATTGTCAAAATCAGCAAAAATATACATAACTATTCAGGTATCTTTATATGTGACCACACAATTTTTCCTCATAAGGAGAAAAATTGGATGTAAAATGAACTCTTTTTATTGCTGATGAAAAAGAAAAGATTCTTGTTCTGTGTGCTCAAAATCCTAAAGTTATTGCTTATATTGAAAGTCTTGAATCTCAAATTAAATAACCCACTGAAAGATCAGAGGATTTCAGTAAACATCTGATTTTCAAGAGTCATTTATATACAATTTATAAGCACATAACAAAATTTAGGGTTTATCGACATTTTCATTAATCTTATTAGGATCTCGCTTGAATAAAAACAATCATAACAGTAACAAATCTCCTTTGAATGATGTTCTTGTTAAGATAAATAATCCAACGAGTCACCACAAAAAGGATCTCAAGAAACCTTGAGATCAACAAAGTTATTTAAAAAAATTATTTAAATGTTTAATGATTCTGATTGACTAATCGAAAATTCTTTGAACTACTGTGAAGAATTTAGCCACTCTATTGAGAATATTGAAATCTAAGCTGATCAGAAAAGATAAACTGTTGACATTTCAGTTACAAATCTTATTTTTCAGAACATCGAAGTCAGATGAAGATCTTTCCTTAATGTAGAAGATTAAATAAAGGTGTTTTTCCAGAATCAGTGAAATATACAGTCCAATATGATTCAAGTATTATAGGCTCAGCAATCTACTATAAAAGCTACCAATTTAGCTCTTATGGAAGGATTATCGAGTTTTTTGATAGTTTTGGGGGATCAAAGAACGAAAATCAAGAAAAAAGGATATTGCTTCATGTAACTTTCAATGACAAATGCATATTTTAGCTTTCTTATCTATAAAGAAAATCTAAAGCATTAGAAGCTATGGAAATTCTTGCAAGTTTAAAGGAATAACAATTTATGGTGAATGGGAACCCTCAGCAGTTATAGAATTATACTGCTCATCTTCAGATAGAACTTAATGTTTGAAGAGAATTATAAACAACAATCAGCTAAAGGGATTAATATATTTTAATAGAAATTAAAAAAACACACTGATTGAATGTAAAGAGCAACTTCAATTGTTGAATTTTTAGCAAATCAAAGCGTTGGAAGAAAAGTTAGATTCCGTAGTCACTAAAGGACTTGAAGGGAATGCACCTTTTTTAGACCCTTAAAAACAAGAAAAAAGCTGTGTAAATTCAAAAACAAGCCTCAAATCTAACTTTGATCACGGATGTAAAATTAGCCTTTGAGACAATCCCACTCCCAATGCATTTGTGCAAATTTACAGAATGTTTGTATATCAACCTGAAGGAATTTATTTGTTGTATCTTTGATTTCGGAAATTTAGTTGCAGATTCAAGATAATTTGTAAATATGTGAAGCATTAAATGAAATAGTAAGAACTTCTTGATAGCTATAATTTGCTTCATAATGTGAAGTTATCATATCAATTATGTTAAATAATTCCAAAAATACAATAAGTTAACTAGTTGTATCTGTACTAGAAATGGAGTCATTTTTTTGCAAGAATCAACGACTTAATTACCTTAAATAATTTTATGATTTTTTTCTTATCGTAGAAATGGTTTAGTAACTGACAGGATTCGAAACTACTGAAAACACATTAATTTATATATAAAACCAGTATCATGATTTAAGGAACATGAAGACATTAGACTGAGCTGATATGATGCAAAGTAATGAGCTCATTAAAGAGCAGGTAATACAATTAAAAATAGAAATCGCGCAGTTAGAAGTGGAAGTTAATAAATTACAAGTTACGATACACGAAAAAAAATATGCTTTGAATAGATTGTGTGAACTTTTAGAAATAAGAGATGTAGCTTTAAATGACAAATAAATGGATTAGAATCATTCATTTGATGCATCTGATGACCAAACTCAACACAAACGAGTTTGTAAAAATCAGCATGTTTTAGGTAGTTTGATTCTCATGCGACTATTTGGTAGTTAACCAACGTAAGCCCTAAGGATACATTTGTTTCAATTATTTTGTTAGTGAATCTATATGATATGACCACTATCTGACTTGAAATGTACTGTTACAATCCTTTTTGTTTTTGTAACAATTCCCTTTTGCCTTCAAATCAAGATTTTTATCAATCAAGTAACTTATTTACTACCCTTTTAACCCATAAAACTAGGTTTATGATTTAAAAACGAGAATAGATTTTTTACAATACTTCATACAAAAACTATTTGGCATCATATATTATATACACAATGTTTCTCATGAATTAGCTCCTTTACTTATAGTAAAAAGATTGTATAAAATAAAAATCAGTTCATTAATAGCTGTTCTAAGAGAGATTTCCATCCCCGAAACAAGCTTCACTGTATTTGATTGAAATGAAAAATTAATTCTGCCTAATTATATTTTTAACCCGCCTGTCCCATTCTGTAGACTCAAAAAGTTCTCTGAGTTCTGAAGAGTCATTAATAAAGCAGAAACCCCAATAAACTGCAGGCAGGAATTCTCGTTTCCATTGCTCTTTCTTCCTCTTATCAATGAACTGATATGTTTTTGAAGACGATAGACGGCTTACGAACCCCAGGGCCTTTACAAGATCCGGGATAGTCTTCTGTGCAGAACCGAGTTTAAGACATTTAAGTCTGTACATATCTATTTCCCTGAAATCTGATTCGAAACCCAAGGTATTCAATATCCGGTTTTTTTCGGATATAGAAAGGTGTTTACCTTCATACTTAAGGGAATTTAAAGCCTGAAGTTTCAGCAGCCACTCAACTTCCCCGAAGACCTTAGGTTTGTGCCGCCTCGGGACATCTCCTAATCTGCGGTCTTCATATGCTTCCCGCTTGAGCTTATTAATCTGTTCTGTAAGAATCAATAATTCTTCAGCATCTTTGACTTCCCTGACCCTGAATCTCAGAGCATCACGCATGAGTTCTCGTTTTTCCCTTTCAAAAGCTCCGATATTCTTTTCCTCTATTAGAGTCAGTAGGCGTGAGAAATATTTCGCCCTAAGGACGGTTGGAGGAAGTCTAACTGGCATTTCCTTAAACTGTGTATCTTTTCCTTTTCCGAGTGCTCTAAGCTCTACCTTGTTGATCTTAATCTTTCCTTCTTCAATCGCCCTGGCTGCATCTCCCTCGGAAAATAGCTCTTCAATTCGTATTTCAGGCTGTAGCATCTGGATTTGATTTACTTTTTCCCCATTAAAAATTCCTTCCCCAAAGCGCTGGTAGAGAGATTCAATGTTATCCGAAATTTCAACAATTCTTCCATGTTGCTTCCCTGATGCAGGGGACAGCCTCGTCACCCTCCCGATCTGTTGCTCAAAAAGACGCATGCTCAGGGTAGGACGCAGCAGGAAAAGGGATTCTAGGCCCGGGAAGTCAAAACCTTCAATCAACATACCTACAGCACAGAGGATATAAGGAGGTCTCCCGATCTCTTTGAAAGCTGCAATAAGGTCATTTTGAGTTTCTTTAGGCAATTCAGAAGTTATAAATACCGAATTTTTGAATTGCCCTTCGGGGGTATAATTCTCAAAACTTGCGGGCAGGACAGGGGCAGAGCCCTGATTCAGTTCTGCATCAGAAATCTCTCCATTGAAAACCGAGGAAGTAAGCTTTGCATGAAAAGCATTAATTTCTTTTCCACATGCTCCAGCTCCATATACCCGCTTCCGGACAGGGGCACAAAATACAAGGGTTTTTGAAGCTTTTTGTTTTACCATCAAATCGTAAACATCTTTTGCAAACTGTGTTCTTCGTATAACTTTATTCAACTTATCAACAGTGCTGCAGTCAAGAAAAAGATCCTGCTTATCAAGTTCATCCAAACCTTTTTCGAAATCAAAAATCTCAAAAATGTCTTCTGAACTTTCTGCAATCGTATATTTGAGGGGTGCAAGTTCTCCGTCTATAATACATTCAGGAAGCGTTTTAGAGTAAATCTCTCTCATATCCCCTGCAATTTCATCCACGAACTTGACATTTCCGACTATACCCTGGAATGGAGTCGCAGTCATGCCCAAGATTTTTGTCCGTTCACCAAACTCATTGAGAAAATCGTTCCCTTTGTTGTTGATGAAGTTATGAATTTCATCCACTATCGCAATGTCTGTAAATTCAAGAATTAGATCTTTGATTTCAGAACCCTGTTTTCCCAATATTGTCTGCAAAGAGGCGAAAAGCACAAAACCTCCACTTTTTTCTTTCCCTAGATATTTCAAAATTTCAGCAAGTTCATTTTTATCTACCTTATGCTCAGAAGAGAGGATTGCACTATTGGGAAAAATAGGGTGTTTTTTCTTTCCATCATAATAGGTTTGATTAAGAAGAGGGTTGTTTTTCGAGACTAGGAAAAGCATAATCTTTCCTTCGTCGTAGTAAGTTTTCATGATGTGTTTCGAAACAAAGGTCTTTCCCCATCCAGTGGGAACCTTGATGTAACCTCTCTGATTTGTTTCAAAATATTTCAAAAGATCTTTAACAATTCTTTTCTTATTTTCCTTCATGGGCTCAAGATAAATGGGTTTCACTCCGGCTGTGGCTTCATCTAAAATCGTCATCAGTACATTGTCCTCATGCTATTTATTGTAGAAACTTTTAAAGTACCTTTTCAGAACCAAAATATACATTACACAGAAGTTTCTTGAGTAATTGAATATTCCACACAACAAAAAACATTTCATAAAACTGAACACATTATAAAAAGTAATTCCCCTCGAATTGCAGAGGATTTCAATAAACGTCTCAATTTATATAAATAATTCATGAAAATCAGAGGTTTACCCAAATCCTCTGCAAACGATTCATAAAAAAATTTAGTCCAGAAAACTTCTGTTTATACCTTTCTCTTCAAAAGCTGAAAAGAATAAACTCTGGAAACGCTTTTCTTTAAAAAGAATCCCTGTTAAAGAATAAGGATTACATCAATATATATTTTATGCCAAAAAAGTCAGAGAAGAGTGATAAATAAGGAACTTTGATTTCTTTAACTACTTTGTGCTTTTTCCTGAAATAATTTAGCTTAAAAACTTGTTTTAATTTTGTCATATTAGCATAACCCAAACAACTTAGCTCCTGTTATAAATTTTGCTTCCACTATCAATTTGTTCAATAAAACATTTCCTAAGGAGTACAGTTTCCCAAGTTTTTAGTCTATGTGATGCCTTTTGTGTATCATTGAATGAATTTCTTAAAATTTTTAAACTCATCTCTGAAATTAGTTTGTTCAAGAACCGAAGCCGAATTTCGACTTCTTTAGATTTGAGAGGAATGGGTAATCGTATCAACCCTTATTTGTACAATATTCACACGAAACTCCTAAATATTTTTATATGAATATACTTATTATAGAATCTACTAAAACAATACAATTGAAAATAATGAATGTTTCAAATCTCCATTTTTAATGTGGCTAAAAAAAGAATGATAACTACAATCAGTTTTTTTCAAGACACCTTGAAGTGGTTTTGAATATACTATATTGGATTCAGTATTTCCATTTTTTTGGAATCAGAAAGCTTATTTTGTTGTTCAAAGTATTGATACTACGAATTTGTGGTTCCGTTGCAAAAACTTCAACAAAATATGTAAATCTATAAGTGATTAATAAAAATCAAAACATTCAAGGAAAATGTACTAACATTATAAAACTATATCAAATAATTGATTAATGTATTTGACTTCATTAAGAACAGAGTAATTTAGATCGATTACTTGTCCTTTTTGATCATATTTATAGCTTCAATTCCTTTTAAAGTCTTATTAGCAGATCGAAAAGACTGAAATCCTAACATTGGATTAACGATTCGCTTTATAGATCTGTGATCTTGTTCTATAATGTTATTCAAATACTTGATTTGTCGAATGCCTACGTTTTTAGGTAGTATTTTATCAATTTTTAGTTTATCTATAGCAGGTGGATAAGCTGGATTCTTATCAACGGTTATTAATCTTGGAATTTGATTATGATTAGAACTTAAAGCTTTCTTAAAGAATCTCTTTGCTGCTTTTCTATCTCGTTTTGAACTTAACATGAAAGCAATTGTATCTCCATTTGAGTCAACTGCTCGGTAAAAATATTTCCATTTACCTTTTACTTTGATATAGGTTTCGTCAACTCTCCACGAATAGTTTGTTAGTCTTAAATGTCTTCTTATCTTCTTTTCGATTTCAGGAGAATATTGATGTACCCATCTCATGATTGTTGTATGGTCGACTTTTACTCCCCTTTCTGCCATCATTTCCTTTAAAGTTCTATAACTTAATGCATATTTTAAGTACCATCTTACATTCAATAAGATAATTTCCCCTTCATAATGCTTCCATTTAAAGGAATTAGATAGCATGTTACTATCTTTGGTTTTTTTTATTCTATTGTATCATTAGAAAGGATTTTTTGCAACGGAACCAGAAATATTGTCTTATCGCGGTTTTTAGCCAAGTTTTTCGAATTTGGATACAGGTGCCCCACAAATTGGACATTTTCCATGAGGTTCACATTCCTTAGTATATCCGCAGATACTGCAGACGTAGTAATCAACTTCTTCATTCTTTCCAATTTCATCCAGGGCTTTTTCGTATAATCCAGCATGGATCTTTTCTACTTTATTTGCCACCTCAAAGCTCCAGAGAGCCCTGTTATCCCCTTCTTCCTTTGCCGCATCTATAAATTTGGGGTACATTTTTGTAAATTCGTATGTTTCGCCGTTAATGGCATCTTTCAAGTTGTCCATTGTAGTTCCAATCCCACCCATACGCTGGAAATGATTGAAAGCGTGGACAGTTTCCGCAGCAGCAGCAGCTCTAAATAATTTAGCTATCTGATGATACCCTTCTTCATCGGCTTTTTTCGCAAAGGCCAAGTATGTCCTGTTTGCCATTGATTCGCCAGTAAATGCAGCTCTAAGATCATCTTTGGAACTCATAAATATCTCCCTTAATTTAAATTTTTTTCACCCTAATTAGTGGTTATATATATCATTTTAACGCCAATGATGTATCACAAAATTATCAACGTATCTATGGCAGCATAGTATTCCTTTTTACCCATACCTGATATATATTCTGAAAACGAGCTATATAACCTCAAAAATTCAGATAGTTATAAGATTTTGGCGAAGTACTAAATCTAATTGCTATGACTCTAGAAAAGCTTATAAAATGACTGGCAATTATACATCAACTAAATCTTTTGAAGTACTGGAATCACCTTAGACTAGCTTCTAGAATAGATGATAAAAATGGTTCAGAAAATGCACTACTCAAGGAGGAACAATTCTCCTTTCCTACTTGAATTAAAAAACGTAACTGTTATCAAGTGTAGGAAAAAGATCCTCGATTCGGTATCAATCTCTATTGAACAGGGAGAACATGTTGCAATTATAGGGCCAAATGGCTCTGGAAAATCCTCTCTTATCAAGACTTTTACAAAGGAATACCATCCTCTTGCATCAACCGACGAGTTTGTTCTAAAGATAATGGGCAAAGATATCTGGAATGTTTTTGAGCTCAGAAAATTATTGGGAATAGTCTCTGGAGATCTTCAGCAGACATACTGCCGTCAGATTAACGTTTTGGATGTAATACTCTCTGGATTTTTCAGCAGTATAGGAATTCATTATAATCATGACGTTACTCCTGAAATGGAAAACAGAGCCAGAGAAATTTTGGAATTCCTTGAAATTTTACATCTGGAAAACAGACTTATATGCGAACTCTCCACCGGAGAAGCCAGACGAATACTGATAGGAAGAGCCCTGGTGCATGATCCCTATGCCCTTGTTTTAGATGAACCAGCAAACAGCCTTGACCTAAAGGCTCTTTATAGCTTCCGCGAGTGCATCAGGAAAATTGCAAGTTCAGGAAAAAGCGTGATCCTGGTCACTCACAATCTTCAGGACATTATTCCCGAAATAAACCGTGTGGTTCTCATAAGAGAGGGAAAAATCTTCAGAGATGGGAAAAAAGGTGATATCCTAACAGATGCCAACCTCTCAGAACTTTTATCCCTCCCAGTAAGGGTTCTGGAAAAGGGAGGGTTCTACCAAGCTCTGATCTGATGAGAATTATTCTGCAGCTCGTAAATAAGTCATCGAACTTTACCCTACAAAGTGTAGAGAGCTGCTCCACCCGTTATTTTTCCAGCAACACACTCGACTCTAAATTTTTATATTTCTTAATCCTATATTCCAAGTCACTTTCATCTGACGTGACTAAGTTAGGTGCTTTAAGAGATGATTAGTTTCCTCTTTCGGCTTACTCTACCGTTTCGGAATATATTCTCTTATGATATCAGATGTCACATTTTCAATTGGTTAGAGAGAAATCATGAAACGCATTACTACGACAGTAAACTCAACCTAACGGCTTCTACAAGCCTTCGCCGACGAACAGACCGGTAACAGTGTAGCACAGGGAATAATTAATCAAGTGCCTACCGTTCGACTGTCAGCCGAGTGCAACCTGATAGGCGCTGACGACTGCACTGGTTTAGTGTTCACCGAGAGTGCTGACGAGGCGACTCGCTAGTGACAATCACGTAACTTCACTGCGACTATAGGAGTCTCCGACCGTACAGGCTGTTGGTTTTTTGGGAAACGAATTAGTTGCAAAGTTCAGGATTAGGGTGGGGAGGGAAATCGGGAGCGCTGCTCTTGTTGTAGATGGTTACCATGCGCAGGAAGACGGTTTTTCTAGCCTTGCCGTGCTTTTCGGGGCATTTGGTATCTGGTTAGGTTATCCACTTGCTGATCCTTTAATAGGACTTCTTATTACAATTGTAATCTTGTGAATAGTCTGGGAAGCAGGTAAATCAGTATTCTACCGTATGCTTGATGGTGTGGAACCAGGAATTGTTGACGAGATCCATCAGGTCGTTAGTAAGGTAGAAAATGTAAGGGATGTGACTGAGATACGAGTAAGCTGGCTTAGGCACAGGCTTCACGCGGAAGTGAATATTGCGGTAGACCCACTGTTTTCTGTTGAAGAAGGGCATTCAACTGCCGTGGAGATACGACAGAAAATGATACATGATCTAAGTTACCTCTCGAATGCAGTTGTACATGTAGACCCACTTGATTCATCTGGAGAATTTTTCCATCAATCTTCGAAAACAAGGAAACATATTGTAACGTGAGATCATAAATCAGGAGACAGGAATAGCACAGCATATTTTACTTCTTACTTCCTATTATTCTGGATGTGGTAGGGCTTGCGATTTGTAAAAGAATTATAGAAAGGCATGTAGGGGTATATGAGTAAAATAGGAACTAGGAAAATGTTCGACTTTTTATTTCACTTTAACAATTAATCCTGTAGAATTTCAAAAACTAAATTTTAATACATAAGAAAAAAAACTTTTAATTTTTTATTGAAATTAAGGTTCCGTTGCAAAAAAATCAAAAAAATATGTAAATCTATAAGTAATGAATAAAAATCAAAGTATTCAAGGAAAATGTACTAACATTATAAAACTATACCAAACAATTGATTAATGTATTTGACTTCATTAAGAACAGAGTAATTTAAATTATTGACTTGTCCTTTTTTGATCATATTCATAGTTTCAATTATTTTTAAAGTTTTATTAGCAGACCGAAAAGACTGAAATCCTAATATTGGATTAACGATTCGCTTTATAGATCTATGATCTTGTTCTATAATGTTATTCAAATACTTGATTTGTCGAATGCCTACGTTTTTAGGTAGTATTTTATCAATTTTTAGTTTATCTATAGCAGGTGGATAAGCTGAATTCTTATCAACGGTTATTAATCTTGGAATTTGATTATGATTAGAACTTAAAGCTTTCTTAAAGAATCTCTTCGCTGCCTTTCTATCTCGTTTTGAACTTAACATGAAATCAATTGTATCTACATTGGAATCAACTGCTCGATAAAGATATTTCCATTTACCTTTTACTTTGATATAGGTTTCATCAACTCTCCATGAATCATTTGTTAGTCTTAAATGTCTTCTGATCTTTTTTTCTATCTCAGGGAAATATTGATGCACCCATCTCATTATAGTACTGTGATCAACTTGAATTCCTCTTTCTATCATCATTTCCTTTAAATTTCTATAGCTCAATGGATATTTTAAGTACCATCTTAAATTTAATAGGATAATTTCTCCTTCATAATGCTTCCATTTAAAGGAATTAGATAGCATATTACTATCTTTGGTTTTCTTTTTATTCTATTGTATCATTAGAAAGGATTTTTGCAACGGAACCATAGTTAGACCCAAAATTTTAGAAAAATTAGTCCATACTAAAGGTAGTCTGCTGATCGTAATATCCACCAAAAAATTTTCATTTACAAACGGGTATTATTTAATAGACATGTCTTCGTATTTATGTGCATACAGAGAAACAATTTCTCACTTAGATGTGGTATCCAACAAATATTTTGGAATAATGATCCGAAAACCTTCACATATCTGGAGGCAATAATCCGAATGCCTGCATGCCAAGATTGTAAATTTTATGCATCTGTTGATGAGCAAAAGGGCGAATGTTTTAGCCTAGGCTTTGAAGTACGTGGTAAAACCGATTCTAAGCAGGCCTTCAGCCTGGAAAAAATGAGAAAAACTTCCAATAATTTTTACGCTTTCTGCTCGCCGAAATTAAATGGCCTAGATAAAATCGCATTCAAGGTTTTAGCCCATTTTTTGCAGACATATCTGCCAACACATCACTTCCACGACACATTTCAAAGGAAAGAGTATCATGGGCTTCATTTTTTGTATCTTTTCTTTTTTGTACAAATTTGTGGCGAAGCCTAAAATATGAACAAAATTCTCTATGATATTTTTGGGAAGCACTTGATGAATGGATCATTTCATTCAATGCAAATTGCGCAGTGACTTCAAGATTTATCTTATCTGTGTTCTGGTGTGTTAATACTGAGGGATAACAGCAATGAAAAAATTTGTGTGAATGTCTAAACAACAAAATTTAGTTACGATTTTTGACAATTTAGATCCTCAAATCTATTTGGTAATGCAGTTGTCTCAAAAGCAATTTGGTGCACTTGATCAAGGTTATATTTAAGCCTTAAATGAAATTCACATATTAGTATTATATAATTTTTAAAAATTGGGATTAATACAAACTTTCTGCTAAAGATAATCATGAAATCAATAAATTATTTCGATAAACTCCTAAATTTAGTCATATGCTTATAAGTGATACATAAATGGTTCCGTTGCAAAAATAATATTTCTGCATTTTGACACTATAATTTTCACCTTTGTGTATCATTTTCTTTCTAATGAAAATGATTAACTTTCCTAATTGTGAAGGTTTTTTCTGATTTTGCAAGAAAGCCAGATTTTTTGCAACGGAACCCGATTTCTTTAATCTATTTAGATAAAGTGTCTTTATTGTGCCAAATTTCTGAGTTCTATGGAAGCTAGCATTAATTATGCTAAGTATGTTAAGTCTATTTGGCAAATTCAATTGCTTTGTCATATGTTTTTATTGCTTCATCATGCTGTCCTAATTTATCTAAAATGGCTGCTTTATAGCTCCAAGTATCTGCATCCTGCGGGTTGATTTCAATTACTTTGTCGTATGCTTTTATTGCTTCATCGTTGTTACCGAATTCCTTCTGAGCTTGCCCTTTATTGTACCAAGCAGCTGAATCCTGTGGGTTAATATCAATTGCTTTGTCATATGCTATTATTGCTTCATCGTATTTTTTTAAATTGTCAAGAGCAGCTCCTTTGCTGTTCCAAGCAGCTGAATTTTTAGGATCAATTTCAATTGCCTTGTCTTCTGCTTTTAGTGCTTCATCGAACTTGCCTAAAGCATTCAGAGCTTAAAATTTTGATAAACCACTGATTCTCATGAGTAATTTATGTACTGCTTATAAGCAAATAAAGAAATAATAGGTTTATCAAAATTCTAAGTAGATATATAACTCTAATTAGATATATAGTTCTATACTGTTTGCTGTAAAATTTGCATAATAGTTATAACTTTAGAACTAAGTGGAAATACACTCAAAATATGTAATCAACCTTTTTTGCTTCGTTGTTGCACATTTCTTACTTTGAAGCCTATGAATAAATGGAAAAATAAAAAACAAAATATTTGTCAGTAAAACTATTGACTTTCCATTAATTATAATGAAGGACAAAATAGTAAGTAATCTAGAAGACTCAAAAAGAAAAAGGACAATGTTGAATACCTTAAAGAATATCGTTATTGCCCTAGAAATTAAGTGACTAACCCCTTTTTATTATCCATGGAGATAATATCTACAAAAATGGAATTAATAACAATAAAATATTATTTATGCAATTAGTGGGATTATCAACCTGATGCTTTAAAGCTTATTCTTTTCTGATGTTTTCTCTTTATGCTTTTGGTTTAGTTAATTAGTTCCAAGTGTTCCAGTAGCTCCATATGTTCTAAAAGTCCCATAAGCTCCATGAGTAACAGATATGTATCTGGTGTGTATCTTTCCAGTGACATTTTATACTACGGATTGAAAATAACAGAATACTCTAAATTGTTTTAAACTTCCACTTTTTATCTTTTAGACTGCGTAAGTCCTATCATATTTCTGTTATGAAAATAAGTGTGTACTTTTTAACACCGTAGTCTTTTTTTAAACATACTTAGTTATATATATACAAAGACTTTATTATTTAAAAGTCTCTAATTATACTGATATATATTACATTTAAAAATCTTGTATTTTGGCATTCAGCCTAGGCTTTAGTAAAATATCAAAATAATATTTAAAAGACGATCTATTATGGAAATGAAGTATAAAATATTCCTTTTATCAATCAGCGTGATTTTACTGTCGGGGACTGCACTTGCAACATCTCTGACCTTGAAATCTACGGCACAGCCATATTACATTGATCCACAGCATAATTTGTGGCTCAAAGTTAACATGAATGGCAGAGCACACCATTTCAATGTGTACAATGCGCCTGGCTATTCCCCTAATGGGGATGCGGTCATGTGGACATGCGATAACTTTAGCTCAGGCAGCTTAAATACATCAAAGTGGACAGCTTACAAAGAAGGAAGCAATAGGTCAACAGTAGAAATACAGAATGGACATTTAGTATTGTCAGGCTCTGGCAACACATCTTCTGCAAATGTTGTGCTTAATAAACCATTTACAAATGGCATTGAATTGGCAGTCAATGAAACATTAGCAGGGGGTACTCATGATGTTGGCACATTTACTGATGCTTCTTTTGGTGCAGGTACACTCGTAGGTGGGATAAGGGGAACAGATTGGTGGCATACAAGATTCGCTACAGGTGGGGGCTCATTCCAAAGCCAGGGAATATATAATGCGATGATTTGGGCAAACTCAAACAGTTCGGATGTTAGTATGCCCACTCCTGGAATCAGATTAAGTGATTATGTAGAAGAGGGTATTCCACATACATTGGCATATAGTTATGATGCTTCTGGTAATGCAAATATGTACATGCTATATATAACTCAAAATCGTCTCCCTTTATCGATCCCTGATCCATATGGGTATAACCAGTTCAATCACCCATCTATCTATTTCAGTGAGACTGGTGTATTTGGTCACAAATGGTGGATGTTTGTCACACCATATGCATACTCTAACGATATATATGAAAATGCATGTTTGTACTATTCTGATGATGGATTAGTTTGGCATATACCACCTGGAGTGAGAAATCCTATAGGAACGCCAATAAAATCTGAGTATAACTCAAATGTCTATGGTTCTGATCCATATGGTTCTGATCCACATGGTTCTGATCCTTATGGCTCTGATTCTCATCTCATATACAATCCTGATACTGGAAAATTCATGTGCTACTATGTAATTGGGGATGTAAGGAGTAATGAAACCGTAGAAGACCCGAAAGTCAAAATATATGATGGTATTACTGTTTCACCAGAAATAAATGTCACAGCTCATGGGGTATCACCCGCTGTTCTCTATGATAAAGCCACAAAAACGTATTACATGTGGATTGTTGATATTGATCCTACTCCACATGTAATCTATAGATATACATCCACTGATGGTATACATTTTGGTAATAAACAAGCTGTGAGTCAATCCAGTTCCTATTATCCTTGGCATATTAATGTGATGACTTATCCAGGTAAATCGACAATATATGCATTACTTACAATGTATAGTAAAGAAGGATTCACCAATAATCTGCATCTAGCTACTGCAAACAATTACACAGATAATTTCACAATTCAAAGCTCACCACTTCTAAAACTAAAGGACTCATCATGTGCAACACATAAAGATGCTCTATTATACCGTAGTGCAGGTATATTTAGCGATGATGGAAAGCTCTTAAGACTCTGGATACCTGCACAAGATACTCTAGGGGCTTGGACTGTGTTTTACACTCAAGCAACTGAGAAAAATGGTGTATGGAAAGTTGGAGAGTTTACAACTCCCCGCGCACCACTTATGACAATCAAAAATACACAATATCTTTATACCCCAAAACAGTGGATGCTATCACAAGGCGATTCTCCAAAAAGTCATGGAGTCAAAAGAGAAATCAATGAAGTTTGGGGATATAAAACAGGTCACACACCAAAAATAAACGCAAAAAATATGGGAACATATACTCAAATTGATGTTAAGCCAACCGATTTACAAAACGTGTCTAATTACCAGGTAATGATCCCTGCTAGTATGCTTAACATATCATCACAGAGCGAGTCTCTGGATGTAGAGCGTGCATAAGTGCAAAATGTTAGGATATTATAAAATATCTTATTATAAAATATCAGAATGTTATAAAGATAATTAGATATAATGTTGCTGTTAAAGTATCTGGTTTACCATCATTTTCATCCATTTTTTTCGTTTCGTGACATGATCATTATTCAGCACTTAATCGAAGATGTATGGTAACTTTTTACAACATGTCATTATTGACTTTTCGGATAGGTTTTTAGAGAAAAACAAAAAGTAAAGTTATTTTGGAACGTTATTTATATTGACTAAATCAATCCACTTAAGAAATAGGAGATGTACCACATCTCCAGAAGTCTGTGAGCTTGAAGATGAGATGAGTTCGGATATGCTGATGTTTATGTAGCTTGTTTTGTTTCTGGATCTTTTGATGCTGTTTCTGGATCTTTTGCGGCATCAGCATTTCGCTTTTGAATGTGTTGTGCAAATTGATAATATTTTCCAGATTTCTCGGTCTTGCCTTTTTGATACCATGAATTGAAAGTCTGATATGTAATTCCTGCAGCTTCAACAGCAAGCGAGAAAGTCAATCCGAGAGCTACACCATCGCCGATTTTCTATTGTACTTCATGAGTGAGCTTTGTAGGACGTGGCATGATAACACAGCTTTTTATTTTACATAGTTAATATGAGTAAGTCTTGTATTTAATGTTTCTTTAGTTCTTTTATGCACTAAGGCGGGGTTTTGACTAGATTAATCAAAAATGGGCCATTTTCAGGCGTTTTAAGACGTTTTTTTACCAAAGTAATATTCATAGGACTTCTGATAAATGTCTCACTCGCGAGCTTAGGTTAAGTCGTTTTTCGGCCAATTTCATTCCCCATGTTTTAAATTTGGCTGCATGGTAAGTATCTACACGATATTTTTCCATATGATTTTATAACTTTACAATAGTAAAAATTATGTCTAATGAAATATTTGCTTAAATTTTTAGCTAGAATTTCAATCCTATTCTATACTATTTAGTTATAACTACTGCTATTTAGTATATATGCAAAAACTATATATTGAATCAAATATAGTTACAATTATAGGATCTCTCAACCTTTAATTAAACCTACTCATGGACTGCGGGCACCGGCATCCTGCAGTTTACAAGATCAACTTTTTTGACATTCGACATCAGCCAAATTGCCTAAGCTTATAAAAAATTAATTTTAAGATAAATATTTTCCCTACACGATTGATACTTTATTGTTAGTTGGTTTTTTGAAATATCTATTGTTTTGCTCTTAGTCTCCTTATTTACTTAATATATTTATAGTGAAAGTTAATGGCATATTTTATAGGATTTTGAGAAGAGTAAAATTCTACCCTACAATTGACTAACTTGATAAGGATCCCTATATTATAATTCATGTGATAAGAATCACGTAGTTTGAATATTAATTAGTTCAAATTAGTGCTATTTAGACTATATGCAATAGATATATCACAAATCAAATAGAGTTATAAAGTATAGGTTTCCCCACCTTGTAGTAGACTTTCCATCGGGCTGTAGGTATCCCCGCAGCTCATAATATCCACTTCTTGATATCTAATATCAGCCCAGTCATCTAAGCTAATTGAATAAAGTAGGAAAAGATTGATTTTGGGACGATTTAAGGCGTTTTTTGAGTAGGTCAGAGTATTCCACCTTACATAGATTATAAGCCTGTCATAGGAACTGAGATGAAATCAGTGATTTGTGAGCATGAAAAGGCGTTCAGATGTTATAATTCATGAGAACAGAATTATTTAATTTTATTTAGTGCTATTTAGAATATATGCAAAAAATATATATTCAATCGAATTTTGTTATATCCTATAGGTATTCTGGTACCTTGCAATAGATTCTCCAACAGGCTGCAGGATTCCCTACTCCTGCAGCTACAAGATCAACTTTTTTGACAATTAAAATCATCTTATTGAGCCAGATAATTAACAACAACTTATTTATATAGGAATATAACTTTTAGATTCTGACTCAGTTATCATAAATTTAGATTCTAAGTTATTTAATATAGAAAATTCCCGGAGAAATATTGGAAAAGTTAATAAATTTGTGATGTGTATCGAGATTTCCTAATAATTTAATACAAATGTATTTTTTGTAAAAGATTTCTGTGTCCTTATTGACTTAGACTCTGTTTAGTTTCGGAGATGTATAATTTAAAAATTTGACGTTAGTTACAAGAGGCACTCATTTCTTTCAAACAGTTTAAGATTCCGGGAGAGATCTATATGAGACTATTTATAAATTAAGCTAATTTCCAATCACAGGCAAGGAAGGACATATTTGAACGCTTTAATTCTTGTGCTCTTTTCATTGAGTGTATTTGCATTTGCCTACAGATATTATAGCCTTTTTATAGCGACTAAAGTTTTAGAAATTAATCCTAGCAAGTAAACAACAGCAAAAACTATGGCTGATGGACACGATTATCATGAAACCGATAGATATGTGCTATTTGGCCATCACTTTGCAGCGATTGCCGCAGCTGGACCCCTTATCGGGCCTGTTCTTGCTGCACAGTTTGGATATCTACCTGGAGCACTTTGGATAATAATCGGAGCGGTAGTTGCAGGAGCGGTCCATGATATGGTAGCACTCTTTGCATCGGTGAGGTACCAGGGCCGAAGTTTGCCCTTGATTGCTAAGGAAGAAATTGGAAGTAAAGCTGGTACTGTGGCTTCTTTCGCCGTATTATTTATTTTAATATTGACTCTTGCTGGATTATCTATATCTGTTGTTAATGCATTATTTAATAGCCCTTGGGGTATATTCACGGTTTTTTGCACCATACCTATTGCTCTACTTATGGGATTTTACATTCATATTCTGAGGCCTGGAGATGTGAAAGGGGGAAGTGTTTTAGGTGTAATTCTGCTAGCTTTGGTATTATATTTCGGCCCTTACGTGGCTGCCAATCCTGTGCTAGCTTCAATGCTCACATTTTCTCAGAATTCTTTAGCATTATCAATTCCTATATACGGTTTCATCGCTTCGATACTGCCAGTTTGGCTGTTACTTTGTCCAAGAGACTATCTATCTACCTATCTAAAAGTTGGAACTATTTTAGTCCTTGCACTAGAGATATTTGTGGTTCATCCTGAAATGAATATGCCTGCGATGACCAGTTATGTGCATGGTGGAGGACCAGTTACCAGGCGCAGGCAGTTTTCCCATTCTTGTTTATTACAATAGCCTGCGGTGCCATATCTGGCTTTCATTCTATTATTGCCACAGGTACTACACCCAAGATGATATCTAGTGAAAAAGATATCCGTTTTATTGGGTACGGCGCCATGATGGTCGAAGGCTTCGTAGCTATAATGGCCTTGATCGCAGCTTGTGTTCTTTTGCCACAAGATTACTTTGCCATAAATGCTTCAGGGCCGGCCTATGCTTCGCTAGGCATGACACCAGTACATCTCCCTGCTTCTTGCCATTTCTGTGGGAGAAAATCTATTAGGAAGAACCGGGGGTGCGGTATCTATGGCCGTAGGAATGGCTTATATTTTTTCATCTCTTCCCTTCATGAAAGGGCTTATAGCCTACTGGTACCACTTTGCCATAATGTTTGAAGCTCTGTTTATTCTGACTGCTGTCGATACTGGAACTCGGGCTGGCAGATACCTGCTGCAAGAGATGGTGGGTAAAGCAATTCCCAAATTCAGCGAGAAGAAATGGGTTCCAGGCATTGTTATAACCAGTTTGGTTTTCACTGCATCATGGGGATATCTGCTTTATACTGGGAACATAACCACTATCTGGCCAATATTTGGTATGTCTAATCAATTACTGGCAGCATGTGCACTAATTATAGGCACAACTATGATACTAGGTATGGGCAAGGGTAAGTATGCTCTAATCACAGCTGTCCCAGGGTTGTTCATGATACCTGTTACTTTCAGCGCTGGATATTTGAATATTGTTACAAACTATATGCCTAAGGGACTATACCTATTGGTCTTCCTGACTGCCATACTGATGTTCCTTACAGCTATCATATTCATAGAAGCTTTCAAGAAATGGTATAAACTTATTCAGGTTCATAACAAACCCATTAACGGATCCGGCCGTATGCCGATCAAGTTTAATCAAGGAGAGTTCTGCGAACAGCCGAAAATATGAGAATTTAGGTTTATTAGATTGCTTGCTTCGCAGGCGATTTTTGACCTTTATTCATTTTTCCTTAATTTTTTCACCAGGGTTATACAAGACCATTACTTCCATCCCCTAGCCTTCTGTTTTTTCATTTACATGTAAGAAAATATTATTTTCATCTTTTTTTTGTTCATCACCAACTACCATAACTACCTATATTGTTTACAACTCTCTTTAATCATTACTTAAAAATCAAATAATATTTCATCAGTAAGATAATAATTATGTATTTGTTATGTGACTTTGCAAGACAGCAAGTAGAATATATCCATTCAATATCTCTCGGAATTATTAATTTCTGTTTGACAGTATGTAACTGGTTAAGTCTGGTTACGGTTTATGATGCCAAAACTATAGAGTCTGTTTCATTTTTATCTCCAGATAAGCGAAAACTCAAAGGAATTTTCTCTTTTACCTAATACAGCCATGCTAGATTAAAATTTCACCATTCTTCAACTAATCCATGCATTTGAAAGATTCAGCTTGCTTCAAAAGTGAATATGCTTATAGCTTATATTCTATCCGAAAAGTCCTTAATGGCATGTTGGAAAGTATTTAGACAGGAGCATTACATACACACCAATTTTGTGAGCTCATTAGAAGCCCATGGAGAAGTTTGAATCATATAGCTAATAGATAATAATCATTAACTCATTAAAAATTATGCTTAGAAGAATTGTAAGAATGTGATTTTATAATTATTATATCGTATATTATTTTCAAAATAACAAAGATGAAATTTTTGGATGCCAAGAGTAGTCTTCTTGAATTCGAAAAATAATTTCTTTTTTATGAGACTTCTTTAAAAGACAAAGCTAGATTAAAACTTAAAAGTGTTTTTCTTATGCGCTGAAAGTTAGTTTTTGAACTTCTGCGGGGCTGATCGGTAAAGTGAAATAAACAGATCAAATAAATCCGACCTTATAGTCGTAAATATAAAAGAGAGATCGGTTACTGATTTTAAGGCAGTATTTGATGTAGTGTAGTCTCATGCAAGGACTTATCAAATTTTTCTAGAATTTTTTTCCTAATTCCATCTGTATCATTGATAGTTAACTCTATATTTTCGTTTTTATTTTCTGATACAACATCCATTTTTCTGTACACACGCCTGCCAAAACAATCAGGGAAACGTCGCTCCAGTATCCACATGCAAACCTGGCAATTTCCAGCTGCAGTTGCATCATTTAACTGTTCAAGACGTTTCTTAGCCCCGTCCGCATTACATTTTGGGATATATTGATAAAACTAATTATATTTCTCAGATTTATCTGTCTGCCCCCTTTTCGGCCAAAGATTTAGCGTCTTGTATGTTATTCCAACGGCTTCAGCAGCAAGAGAGTATGTGAGTCCCAAAGCAACATTCTCGCCGATTCTTTGTTGCAGCCCAGGAATTAACTTAGTAGGGCGTACCATAAATTCACCGTTTTACTTTACAATTAATATTGGTTAGTCTTGTACTTTAATATTTAGTTAGTTTTGTTCTGTATAGAAACGGGGCTTATACCAGTTAAATCGACAATGAACCATTCTCAAACGCTGTAAACTATTTTATTGATTCGGGTAGTGATCTCATGGAACTTCGATTAGAAGGTTCTGTAGTAATCCCAGATTAAATCATTGTTTAGATAAATGAAATGCCCATGATTTTGCTGCAACGATACGGTAAGTAACCACGAGACATTTTTCATACGTTTTTATTCAGTTAAACTAATAAAAAGCTGTTCAATAAAAATAGTTATTCAGGTTTTGAGAGAGAATTTCGCCTAAACTTCAGATTCCTTAGTTTTTAGGTCGTGAAATAAAAATATATTCAAAAAAAGTCAAAATACTTAAACACCACAGATTTATGAGAAGTATATAGTAAAACGACCGATTGTGGGGCGATTTAAGACATTTTTTTCAGCAAGTTGAGTAATTAACATTAGATTAATTATGAACTCGTTGTAGGGGGTTGAAATCAAGCCCAGGAACCGGTAAACTTTCTGATATTTAGACTGATATTATTCATTTTTTGTTGGTATGCGAACATTTGCCCTAGCTTCATCGTAAATTGGCTTGATCGCCTACTATGAGATTGTTTCCCAGAATTCATGCTTGAAATGTAAAAATCAAGAGCCTATAAGGGTCAGGTCCCCCCCAGAATCACTGATATCAATATCAATATCAATATCAATATCAATAAAAAGGAAAGATAGTATTTTGAGTTCCTACCATTCTCAAGCTTTTACCGTCCCTTCAGGCGCCATTATTCGATTATTTGACATATGTTTTTAAAGTGGGGTACTCTTCATAACAATTGTCACATACAACAGTTACAGTGGGACTTTTACCCCGTTGTCTTACAGTTTGTATCATCCCACATTTTTCTAACTCGTCCAATGCTTTCGGAAAAGCCCAATCAGGGATAGGTAGAAATGAGTTTATTCCCTTCTGGGTGACTACTAAATCATTAGATTTCTTCACCCCTTTTAAATGCCAGATATACATAGCCACCCTATATGTATGCCCAAATGAATTGGAAGATAACTTTACAATCCATTCTGAAGGCATTTGAGATATGAAAGACCCCTTTATTTTATCTTTAGAATTTACTAGCATACTTTACCCCATTTAATATTACTTCTAAATATTAAGAAGAAAGAAATGAGTTATACTAAAGAAATATAAGTAGTAAAACAGACATCATAAGACTTTAGAATTTAGCTGCACAGCTAATTAATTTTAGCTGCAGGGCGAAATATATTTTGCTGGGTAGCTAATTAATATTGCTCTACAGCTAAATTGGGATTAGGTTCTACAGCTAAATTGAAAAGTCTGGCAAAAATCTTTGAGCCTCATTTATGGTGGTTTTTACTCTTGTTTTACCTCTGTGAGTATTCGCATAATAAGATTCCAGGTTTCAGCACCTTTTAGGACTATCTAAATATTATTAATAATTTTTAGCAATACTGATTTTAAACTCTGTTAATGTCTATTCACAATGTGTTAGCGAAGCAAAAAGATGGGGTTTGACACAGAAGTGAGTTAATTTAATAGAAATGATGCTTAAAAATAATAGTTAAAACGTTTGATAGTTTCGATGTGATACAAATAAATCATACCGAAGGCTACAAAAAGATTGGGGGAGCAACGCTATCATCTTTTAGTTTAATTCTCATAACGTCTTTGAACCTGAGAATTTTAACAATGAACTTAATAATAAGTCGGCAGATTCCCCTTTTATAATAAGTACTGCTTTTCTCGAGTGTCTAATCACATTTTCGGCTACACTTCCGACCAGGAATCTCTGGAGTTCAGTTTTTTCGTGTGTGCCCATAACGATAAGGTCGATGTCGTTATTTTCTGCAAAATCTATAATCTCATTTGCAGGATTTCCTTCAATAATTACAGATTCTACATCAATATTTGCAGCTTTTCCAACGTTCTCGACATAAGCTGTTGCCTTCTCACCCTTTATCATGAGTTGCTTTTTCATTGTCTTTTTCCATTTCTCATCTAAGGAATGAATTATTGAATAACTCCCAATTGCGATAACGTGTACAGCATATAATTTTGCCTCACTTAATTTTGCAATTTCAACTGCTGACTTAACTGCTTGTTTTACCAATTCTGAACCGTCGGTTGCAACCATTATCTTCCTGAAAATTGCACTTTTCATTTCTAATTCCCCTTTTCCATTTCGTTTTTTACATCAATATAGGATAATACGCACTTATGATGCAAAATCAAATATCTTAACCGGCATAGTTAAAATTTGAATTTCATAAAATTGTTAATTTGCTGTTATTGGTTTGTACTTCAAATGCGTCTGACACCTGCAGAACGCAGGGATAAAGCTGGGAACATATTCTTATAAAAGAAATGGTTCAACCAGGAAGCATCTTCCTCGCTACGAAGCAGAAGGGAGAGGGGGTTCGCTGAAGAACAAAACACTTGCATGCAAAGTTTTCTACTTCAGATAAAGTCCGCACTTTTATCAGACGCGTTCAAGTGCAAGAGCCCCAAGAAATGCCATTGTTTCAAGTATCTCTTTATTTTCTGGAGTAAGAGCTATCTCAGGCTGTTCAAAGGCAAATGCCATGAGACCCAATATCCTCCTGTGCGTTTTGAGTGGGATATAGTGCCCTCTTCCTGCGGGAAGATTATCTGTTCCATATCCAGCTGCCTGGCAATTGTTATAAGCCCATCGAGCAATTTCACTCTCTTTATCTTTGAGCGGGTAGTCAGCATCACCTTCTTCGATTTGAAGACCGGAGGAGCTGGATACGAGTATTGCAAAAGTACCTGGTGCAAATTTGTGCATTTGATCGGAGAGAATTTTTAAAACTTCTTGCCGTGTTTTTGCTTCCACAAGTTCACGGGAAAGGCCTGATGTTGCTTCCACTTGAGCTTCGCTCTTCCATATCTGGGGTAGAAGATGACGCAGCCGAGTTGCAAGGCTGCTAATTATAAGAGCAATAGCGACATATCCTACAAAAGCGATGAAGTATTGCAAGTCTTCGATACCAATTGAATAGTAAGGCTTGACAAAGAAAAAATCAAAAAGTAAGATACTCACAAATGCTGTAAACATAGCTACTCTGCGCCTGAAGAAAAAAGCAGATACAAGGACTGGCAAAATCTGAATAATCAGCAAGTTCGTAGGTCCAATATGATCTTTAAGAAAAAAATTGAAGCTCACTACTGCTATAATTAGGATGAAGCTAATTGCATATTCAGCTGTAAAAAATAGTGGAATTCGTCGCTGAAGAGGTATGTGCAAGCCGTTTCCTTTTGGCTCGTAAAGGTGGATATCAATACCATGCGAATTCCTTATGACCCTATATACCGGAGAAAAGAGCACATCTATTCCGTGGGGTTTTCCAAGCATAATCATGTTGACATTGCTCCGCCGAGCATAGCGTACAATTTCGTCAGCTATATCGTTCCCACGGTAACGAACTATCCGGCCACCCAGTCGTCGAGATGTTTCTAGAGCTTGATTGAGCCAGACACGTTCCATAGAAGATAAAGCCCTATCATCACCGATATCTACTGAAAATACTATAAAGTCAGCATCGAATCTCGTTGCAAGCTTGTATGCTGCCCTCACCATGGCTTCAGCTGTGGGACCTGGACGGATACACACCAGAAGCCTTTCTACGGCAGGCCATGGACCCTTGATAGCTCGGCTCCTCATATAACCAATCATCATCTGGTCAGTATATACTGCCATATATCGCAATGCAAGTTGCCTTAGTGCAAGGAGATTACCTGTTCTGAAGAAACTCTGTATAGCAGCTTCAGCCATACCTTTCAAATAGATTTTCCCTGCTTTGAGGCGAATATTTAGCTCTTCTGGTGTGATATCGATTAACCGAATCTCATCGGCATTGGAAAAGAAAGCATCCGGTACGATTTCAGAAACCCGGATGTCAATGATTTGGGCAACTGCATCGTTCTGGCTCTCAATATGCTGGATATTAATGGTTGTATAAACTGATATTCCTGCTTGTAGGATCTCTTCGACATCCTGGTACCTCTTCAAATGCTTACTGGCTGGAGCGTTGGTATGGGCCAACTCATCTACCAGGACTATTTGAGGATGACGCCTAATGATTGAATCTGGATCTAACTCCTTCAGAGAGAGGCCATGATGTTCCATGGAGACTGTTGGAATGATCTCAAAATGACTTACCAGTGCGTTTGTCTCAGGTCGGTCATGGCTCTCAACATAGCCGACAACAACATCTCTTCCTTCCCGTAGCCGCTGAAGTGCATCTTGAAGCATTGAGTATGTCTTTCCAACACCTGCAGAGTAGCCCAAGTAAACTGTCAACTTTCCTTCATGCTCTTTTTGCTCATTATAACGAGCAATGCACAGCAAATCTTCAGCTAGTGGTCTTCCTTCTTCTTCTTCACGACGATCCATTAGCATAATTTCCTCTTAAGTACTCCCTTTCTTATCAAGCGCTTGGTTGAGAGAAAGAACATTAACATAAGTTCCAGTGAATGGAGAATCGATAGATTCTGAAAGCACAAGTTTTTTGAGTTCTTCTTCCGGAATGTTGCGCGCCTTCGCCACAGCAGGTATCTCTACAAGTGCGGATTTCAGGCTTATGTGTGGATCAAGTCCGCTTCCCGAAGCCATAACCAGATCAGATGGTATAAGGTCAGTAACACCTGCTTCCTTTAGTGCACTAGTCCTATTGGCTACCAATCCGAAGAGAGCAGGGTTTGTCGGGCCGAGGTTAGACCCTGTGGAAGAAGTTGGATCATATCCACTTCCACTAGCTGAAGGCCTGCTTTGGAAGTATTGAGGTACAGTAAAGTTCTGACCAATGAGCTTTGAACCAATAATTGTTTTGTTACTGTCCATAATAAGGCTCCCATGAGCCTGGGAAGGGAATACGCTCTGTGATACCAGCGTCACAGCAAGGGGATAGACAAGTCCTGTGATTATAAATAATACTCCAAATAGCAACGTGGCTTTTTTGAGAGATTTCATGATCAATACCTCCTCAGATATGCAGTAAACCGGCCAATATCAGGTCTATTACCTTGATCCCTATAAAGGGGGCAATGACCCCACCAAAACCAAAGATGGTCAGGTTGTAGGCAAAAAGCTTCGAAGCCGACATAGACTTAAACTTTATCCCAGCTAGTGCAAGTGGTATAAGCATCGGAATAATCACAGCATTAAATATGACCGCAGAAAGAATGGCAGACTGCGGTGTTGCAAGACTCATGATATTCAGCACCTCAAGCTTCGGATATATACCTACCAGAGCAGCGGGAATGATTGCAAAATATTTGGCGATATCGTTAGCTATAGAAAAGGTGGTCAGAGCTCCGCGAGTCATCAAAATTTGCTTACCTATCTCGACAATGTCCAACAGTTTGGTTGGATTGCTATCTAGATCAATGATGTTTGAAGCTTCTCTTGCAGGCTGTGTGCCATTGTTCATAGCCACAGCTACATCGGCTTGGGCAAGAGCAGGAGCATCATTTGTTCCGTCACCTGTCATGGCAACCATGTAGCCTTCTGTCTGGTAGTCCTTGATCATCGAGAGTTTATCTTCAGGTTTTGCTTCTGCTAGATAATCATCTACTCCGGCTTCTGCTGCGATAGTAGCAGCAGTAAGAGGATTATCTCCTGTAATCATAATCGTCTTTATTCCTATCTTGCGCAGATCTGCAAATCTCTCTCGAATACCAGTTTTTAAAATATCTTTGAGGAATATCACACCGAGAATTGTTTCATTACGAGCGACAACCAACGGTGTACCTCCTTTAGACGCAATTCCGTCTACTTTCGCTTTCAAATCCGACGGAATGGTACCCCCACGCTCAAGAACGAACTTATTTATTGCATCGGAAGCACCCTTTAGGTATGTTATCTCGCCGCATTTTGCACTACTGACTCTGGTAACGGCCGAAAATGGCGTGAAAGTGACATTCTCTGAAGAAACTGGAACTGTTCCGATATTTTTTTGAATGAGATCAATAATGCTTTTGCCCTCGGGAGTATCGTCTGCAGAAGAGGACAGCATAGCAGCTTCAATCAAGTCATCAGTTGATTGACCATCTACTGGCAAAAACTCAGTTGCCTGTCGGTTACCTAAGGTGATAGTACCTGTTTTATCCAGCAGTAGGACATTTACATCTCCTGCAGCTTCGATTGCCCTTCCTGAGAGAGCGACGACATTCAACTGGAATAAACGATCCATCCCGGCTATTCCGATTGCTGAGAGCAGGGCTGCAATGGTTGTGGGTGCTAAACATACGAAAAGTGCAATTAGTACTGTGAAACTTACGGGGGAACCTCTTCCACTTGAAGAAGCGCTATACGCAGAAGCGGAGTACATGCTGACTACAACCGCGAGAAATACAACTGTCAGTGAAATGAGTAGTATTCCGAGAGCTATTTCATTAGGAGTCTTCCGTCTCTCTGCACCCTCCACCATGGAGATCATACGGTCCAGAAAAGTATGTCCAGGATCAGCGGTAATTTTGATGATTATCTCATTGGCAATAACTGTAGTTCCTCCGGTTACAGCACTTCGGTCACCACCAAATTCACGCACAACAGGTGCAGATTCCCCGGTAATTGCTGCTTCATTAACTAATGCAACTCCCTTCACTACGTCTCCGTCTCCAGGGATTACTTCGTTTGTCTTTACAAGGACAAGGTCACCTTTCTGGAGATCGGAGGAAGGCACTTCAGTGAAAGGACTATCAAAAGATTCTGTTGTGAGCTTTCTAGCAGGAACGCTTGTTCTGGACAGCCGGAGAGATGCTGCTCTGGCTTTACCACGGCCTTCAGACAGAGCTTCCGCAAAGTTAGAAAAGAGCACGGTCAGCCAAAGCCAGAGAGAAATAAAGCCAATGAAGAAAGAGGATTCAGTGGTAGCAGAGAAGAAGCTGATAAGAAAACTCATCGTGGTTAGGATACTTCCTATTTCTACTGTAAACATTACCGGGTTTTCGATCTGCTGACGTAGGTTCAGTTTCAACACTGAACTGATAAGCGCTTCACGAATAAGTTTCGAATCAAAGGCACCTACATGGGAAGATTGCGTTCGTGGCATTATTAATTCCCTCCCATCATAATCAGGTGTTCGATAATCGGGCCGGTGGCGAATAGTGGGAAGAAGGTGAGAGCACCGATGATCAGGATCACTAGAATCGTCCAAGTAGCAAATGAAACCGAAGCTGTGGGAAGAGTTCCTAAACTTGATGGAACTTTTTTCTTTTGCGCCATCGATCCTGCTATTGCTAGCACGGCAATTGCAGGGACAAACCTGCCTATCAACATTGCTATGCTACCCCCAAGTGTGAAAAATGGCTTTGTTGCGTCAAGCCCAGCAAAGGCACTACCGTTATTATTAGACATGGATGCAAAGGCATATACCACTTCGGAAAGTCCATGAGGACCCGGATTTGCCATTAAATCTCCAACTTTCGGTAGAACAAGTGCAATACCCGAAAAAAGGAGAACAAGAATTCCAGGGACAAGAACGGTTATGACAGCCATCTTCATTTCTAATGCCTCTATTTTTTTCCCGAGGTATTCAGGGACGCGGCCAATCATGAGTCCTGCAATGAAGACCGAAAGCACCAAAAATCCGATCATAGTGTAAAATCCAGATCCTACCCCCCCGAAGACGACTTCACCTAGAAGAATCAGGAACATAGGCACCAGACCACCTAGTGGAGTGAGCGAATCATGCATACTGTTAACTGCACCACAGGAAGTTGCCGTAGTAGATGTGACAAAAAGCGAGGACCCCCATAGCCCAAACCTGACTTCTTTTCCTTCCATAGATATTCCGGAAACGCCAAGTTCTTTAATCAGTGGATTGCCCGCTAGCTCTGCAGCGTAGAGTGTACAGAATCCCAATAAAAACAACACTAACATAATAGAGTAGATAACCCACCCCTGTCTCATACTTCCGACCATTCTTCCAAAGACCAGAGGCAGAGTTGCAGATATTATGAGCATAAGGAAAATCTCTATAATGTTAGTCAAAGGTGTTGGATTTTCATAGGGATGTGCAGAGTTTGCATTGAAAAATCCTCCTCCGTTGGTACCGAACATTTTTATTGCTTCCTGAGAAGCTACTGGTCCCATTGGGATTGTCTGGGGTCCTGTCGGGCCATACCCTGTGACGTTTACATAAGGATCAATATTCTGAATAACGCCCTGGGAAACAAGCACAAGAGCAAAAATGAAAGCTATCGGCAAAAGGATGTAGAGAGTGCAACGAATCATATCTACCCAAAAGTTGCCGATCTTATAGGTCGACTGGCGGGTAATACCCCGCATCACTGCAATCGCTATGCAGATACCTGTAGCTGCGGAAAGGAAGTTATGAACTGTAAGTCCAGCCATCTGAGTAAAATAACTCGCAGCCGATTCACCGCTGTAGACCTGCCAGTTTGTATTAGTGATAAAACTAGATGCAGTGTTGATGGCAAAACTTAGATTAAAAGCCCCAAATTTTTGTGGGTTGAGAGGCAGAGAATCTTGAAAAAGAAGAATTAAAAGAAGAATTACAAAACCTATACCATTGAAAATGAGCATATCTCTGGTGTAGCCCCGCCATCCTTCTTCTTTATCGGGATCAGTATCTATTAATCTGTATATTACCCGTTCAAAGCTTCCCAGGATTCCTCTGGAAAAACTTCCGTCAAAAACACGAACAATGAAACTGCTAAAAGGAAATGCAACCCCAGTTATGAGAACCAAAAAAAGGATTAGCATTATACCATCTGAAAGTATATCTGGTGTTATCATTTTATGATCAAGTACCAAAATTTCTTTACTAATCTTTAACCTAAACATGAACCGCTAAAAACATAGATATGGAAAAATTATTTTTGCATTTTTCTCTTTTTATTGTTTTCGATGGTTATTGAACTTTTAATGAATCAAATACAGGTTTTTAGTTCGAAACCATAGTTCACAGCTGTTGTATTAGTTCGAAATTTTATTTTACTACCCAAAGGCAGCAATCGGAAGTCTTAGAGACTATAGAGTATAAATACCTTTCTAGAAGTTAAGTTCAATTTTCCCAAAAGTACACACGTATGCCACTTCCACATCCTTTTTCGATAAAGTGATAATTAAAATCTGTATCTCATTCTTTGATATATAACATTCGGTAAATCAACACATAAATTAGATGTATGTTGTGTTTTTTGGATAGAATACATGAAAATATTTGGACCAATGAAGTTGGATTGAAGTATTAGGAAAATGAAGGCCTTCGTTGGCCAAATAT
Organism: uncultured Methanosarcinaceae archaeon; assembly: GCA_963733675.1. Classification (GTDB taxonomy): domain Archaea; phylum Halobacteriota; class Methanosarcinia; order Methanosarcinales; family Methanosarcinaceae; genus Methanosarcina. The sequence continues at coordinate 391,005 of CAVTET010000004.1, forward strand.
AACATTAAACAATAATTTATTTGCACTTGTTTTACACCTTCAGTACTTAAGTTTCGTATTGGGAAAAATATAAATAGTATTATAAGGAAAAGGGATATTGCTTACTTGCTTGTAAATTCTTATTTGAATCCAAAACCTATTTCATCCCACAATCTAATAGGTAGCACAATAAGTAATAGATACTTACAAGCAAGCTCATCCTCCAAAACCATTCTTCGCGTAATCCTAAAAACTTTCCGAATTATTTTTACGATCCGGGTTTGATCTATTATTCGGAATATAAGATTCGAGAAGAAAATTTAGAGTTATGATATCAGCTTATTTAGAGTAAAATATGTTTTGGGATCAACTAGATATTAAAAAGTCAGGAAATTTTAACTGATAATAGGAAACAGTTAAAAAAATTCCTGAACCGAGTTTAGAAAAAGTAACTTTCAGTTTTTTTGTGAGAATGTTTATATTTTTTCGCATTGACTTACAGATTTCTTTTCCCAGTCTATAGATATACACATATAGAATTTATTTACCGATTGTTTGGTGACATTTTTATGGCTTATTTTGATGGTGCTAACCTTGATGGTGCTAACTTGGAAGGAGCTAACCTTGAAGAGACTAACCCTAAAGGAGCTTATAAATTAACAATTGAACAGCTATCTAAAGTGAAAACACTCTCTGATGCGAAATTAGACGAAGAGCTTCTCAATTCACTTAGAAAAAAAATATGCTTGTCTTTTTAAAAGGTAAATATCTTCACCTTTTTAGAGACCCATAATTGCCTTCTTTCAAAGGATAGCAGTATTATGGAAATGAAATATAAAGTATTCTTTGTATTTATCAGCATGATTTTATTGCCGGAGACTACAATTGCAACACCTCCGACCTTGAAACCTGCTTCACAGCCGTATTACATTGATTCACAGCATAATTTGTGGCTCAAAGTCAACATGAGTGGCAGTCCCCAAAATTTTAAGGTATACAACAATCCTGGCTACTCACCAAATGGGGAAGCAGTCATGTGGGCATACGATAACTTTAGCTCAGGCAGCTTAGATACATCAAAATGGACAGCTTACAAAGAAGGAAGCAATAACGCAACAGTAGATGTGCAGAATGGACATTTGGTGTTGTCAGGTTCTGGTAACACATCTTCTGCAAATGTTATGCTGAATAAACCATTCACAAGCGGCATTGAATTGGCGATCAATGAAACATTAGCAGGTGGTACTCATGATGTGGGTACATTTTCTGATGTTTCTTTTGGTTCCGGCGCACTCGTAGGTGGGATCAGGGGAACAGATTGGTAGCATACCAGATTCGCTAATGGCGGTGGATCATTCCAAAGCCAGGGAATATATAATGCAATGATTTGGGCAAACTCAAACAGTTCGGATGTTAGTATGCCTACTCCTGGAATCAGATTAAGCGATTACATAGAAGAGGGTATTTCACATACATTGGCATATAGTTATGATGCTTCCGGTAACGCAAATATGTATATGCTAAATGTAACTCAAAATCGTCTTCCTTTATCTATACCTGATCCATATGGGTATAACCAGTACAATCATCCATCTATCTATTTCAATGAGACTGGTGTATTTGGTCACAAATGGTGGATGTTCATCACACCATATGCATACTCCTAACGGTACATATGAAAATGCATGTTTGTACTATTCTGATGATGGACTAATTTGGAATGTACCTCCAGGAGTGAAAAATCCTCTAGGAACGCAAATGGAATCTGATTATAATTCAAATGCCTATGGTTTTGATCTCTATGGTTCTGATCCCTATGGTTTTGATCCCTATGGTTCTAATCCTGATCTCATATACAATCCTGATACTGAAAAATTTATGCTCTACTATGTAATTGGGGATATCATCGGTAATGCAACCATAGAAAGCCCTAAAGTTAAAACGTATGACGGTATCACTGTTTCTCCAGAAATAAATGTCACAGCTCATGGGGTATCACCAACCGTCCTGTATGATAATGCCACACGAACATATTACATGTGGATTGTTGATATCGATCTTCAACCGCATGTAATATACAGATATACATCCACTGATGGTGTAAATTTTGATAATAAGCAAGTTGTAGGTCAATCCAGCAACTACCAACCTTGGCATATGAATACGATGAATTATCCAGGAAAGTCAACACTGTATGCATTGTTCACATTGATGAGTAACGAAAGGTTCAACGACGATCTACATATTGCAACTGCAGACAGTTACACCGATAATTTCACAGTTCAAAGCTCACCACTTCTAAAAATCGGGGATGCATCTTCTGCAACACATGAAGATGTTCAATTATACCGTATTACACTCGAGCAACTAAGGTAAATGGTGTATGGACAGTTGGAAATTTCATAACTCCACGTGCACCACTTATGACAATCCAAAACACACAATATCTTTACACTCCAAAACAATGGATGATGTCACAAGGTGATTCCCCAACAAGCCACGGAGTTAAAAGAGAAATTAATGAAGTTTGGGGATATAAAACAGGCCACATACCAAAAACAACCGCAAAAAATATGGGAACATACACTCAAATTGAGGTTGTACCAACCGACTTACAAAACGTGTCTAATTACCAGGTGATGATCCCTGCTAGTATGCTTAACATATCATCTCAAAGAGATTCTCTGGATGTTGAGCGTTCGTAAGTGCACCAAACAAACAAGTGGTGTAGTATTTTCGATATTAGGTGGGTAAATCCCACTGCTAATGATGTATTAGAACTTTCATGGCTGAATTGGAAAATCAATGGCATTACACACACGACTGTCTAAAATGTGAATTATCCTATCTTTTCTAAAATTTTCATTCTAATCTTTTCTGCTTCATTTTCAGTCATATATGGGATATTCAGCTCCACTACTCGATATTACCCTTCTGCAGATAAAGACAGGAACTTGCGAGCCTTTGGGCTTAAACTTATCTGATCTTCAGTAACAAGCCTATAAACTGGCCGAGGGGTATATTGCACTTTATGGTCAAAAAATATTCAAAATGTGCATATAGATCCCCTTCCCGGTAAATGAGAACAGATTTTTACAATCCCAAGGTAACTCCTTGCCTATTTTTTGCCTTGCTTCAAGAGCTTGTAATCTTTTTTTCATTGATACTGTTACCATATCTTCACGTCACATTTTCAATAATGTATTTTCCCTAATCTGGCTATAATTCCATTAGACTTCCCAGAATATTAATGGAATCTTGGAATAAATGGTAATTAAACTTTCATATTATACAGCATACAACTTTCCGATCGAGCTCCCGAATAATAATTTCATTCTACTCCTGTAAATAAGGGAGTATTTGCAAGAGCACAACCATTCTGTGCCTGACAATTTTCCAGAGCTTCAAGTCTCTTCTGAAATTCATCAATATCCAAATCTTTTAGTATCGCATTTTGGACCAGTAATGCCTGAATGAAAACTATGATATAGGCCAGCTTTAAACTATCTCCTTCCTGAGCTCTGAAGTGTTTTGCCCTCAATCTTTTTTGAAGTTGTTCAATTAATTCTAAATTTGCATTTAACAGTGACTCTCGTGTCAGTAATTTAAAAATAGTTATGGGGATCTCATAGTATTTTTCATTAAATCCCTTTATAACGTTTTGTCGGTTAATTGTCAAGAATTTATAGAAATATATTATATCTATCAATATATATATTTTAGTACATATATTGGTAATTATGTGTTATGCCACTATTGGCATCTTCTAATCTCACCTTTGATCTTTTGAATATACGTTAAGGCATCGTAATAAATTATAAAAATCAATTATTATAATTCATTTAAAGCGTGATTTCCAATAAGTTAATGATAAACTATTAATTGCATAATTTAAACCTCGCCACCGACTTCTAATGCACCATCTCAGCCCATATTCATTTCCAATCCCCCGTTAGATACAGACTATGAAATTTTGTAAATATTTTCCCAGAAATTATCATAAAAAAATCCACTCATCGGACAATTTACCACTTTGCTTACTATTCCAGAAAATTGTAAACTTAAATAGGTATGTATACACTTAAATCGAAGAATATAACTATTAAACTGGTTATTTGTCCAAATTTTAATAATTCTAATGAAACTGCTCATACTCGAGTTTGTACTCCAAGTGCGAAAGTAATATTAAAGAAAAGTCAGTCTAATACTTGCGGATAAAAGAAAGGAGATTAGATTAGAAGGATTAACTTATATGAAATTAGTCTGAAGATTGAATTACTGTCTCCAACGATCTTCCCACTTAAATAGCAACAAATGCACCCTACCACCATGTTTTTCCGTGACTATAATATCATTATTTGAAGAATTCTAGTATTTAGGAAAATACTTTTAAAAGCTGCCCAATAATATGGATGATGGAGAGGTTTCTCTTCTGGAGATTCTTTGGCCATTTCGAGATATCTTTCCCTGTACTGTTCTATGAACTCTTTGCTTTTGCCTTCCAATTCTCTCGAGCAGTAGCATTTTTAAACACAATCTGCAACTTGGCAGAAGTAAGGTATCTGATCCAGAGCTAAGCTTCCTGCAATGCCAGGGGAATATCCATTTCCCCAACAATATGATTGGAGTAGAATAGCTCCATAAGTATGGCTGTGAAAATATCTGGAACCGAACAAAGATTGCTGACCAAGCAAGGAAAAACTGCAAGCATAAAACCTGCAGGTAATCCAACAAACTCATCAGCACTGCCTTTCACAATATTGGTAATTCCAGTTTCACAGGCAGAAAGTGTTACTAATCTTGCTGAAGATATATCTACTACATCATTCTGGAGATCTTCTAAGCTTAATCTTTTCTCTCCGACCATGTACAATCCAGACGTGGTGGATCGTTTCAGTTATAGTTGCCGTGGCAGGAGAAATGAAAATATGCTTTTTCAGGTACCCTATTCAAGACTGTTTCTCTGGTACCAATTTCACCATTACCCACTTGGTTAGAATTGAAAAATTTGGATGTGACCTGGTCTTCACATCTTGTAAAAACCATAGCAGGATCTTCCTCCGGTTTGATAACTGCATAGAGACCTTTTCCTTTAACTATCCTAACTTTATTTTGCTTTTCCCTCAGCAGCTGGATGGAAGGGCGTAGTTTATACAGTAACGTTGGGAGAGGCTGGCCATCAGCTAGAGGAATTGCATGTAAGGGCAACAGAAATAGGTCGCTAGAAGGCAGGAGAATCAATCTTTTTATTTGAGGTGGAAGATTTGCTAGGAGTGGATTGAGTAGCTTAGTACCAATGTTGGATAAAACATCATTTAATGTTTTTTGCTAGGTTTGGAAATCTTCATCATGGCGTTTATAAAATGGAAAATGCAACTTAAATCCTTATTCAATTTTTAGCAAGACCTTCACGATAATTCCAAGAATAACTAACAATGCATCAGATAGTCTCAATATATATTCCGTTTAATTTGATTCGCTCAGCCGTAGTAAGATAAACTACACTCTCACAGATATTACAGCAGTGATCAGCAATTTTTTCAATGTACCGAATCAGAAAAAGTAAATATGTAGTCCTGGAAATGATGCTCGTATCTTTTGCCATCATTTTTATTAATTCAACCCAGATTACGTAAAAGAGCTGGTCTATATCATCATCTCGAGCTGCCGTCGCTTTTGCGAGTTCAGTGTCTTGGTTCTCAAAAGCCTTCAGGGAATTCTTAAGCATATATGTTGCAATGTCTGACATTCTTTTAATTTCCATGAGATATCTTACATGCTCACCTTCGATTTTTCCGGGAACCTGAGCAATATTGATTGATAGTTCACTAATCTTCTTGAGCTCTGCTGAAATCTTGAGAGCAGATATGACTAGCCGAAGATCGCCAGCTATAGGCTGTTGAAGCGCAAGCAGATCCGAAATAGAAACCTCAATTCCTTCCTCATATTTATCCATTTTTGCAGCAAGGACAAACACTCTTTTAGCGACTTTGATATCCAAATCTATAAATGCATCTATAGAATCGCAGAAGATAAGTTCAACCATCTTTCCAAATGAAATTACTGATTCTTTGAGTAAATCCAGTTGCCTTAAATATTGTTCTCGAACCATAATTCAATCACCCAAATCTATAGGTAACGTAAACCACTTAGGGATGGTCAAAACGGTTATATTAATTTTCGAAAAATAATTAACTCTGAAATCTAATTTAAATAATTTATATCAATTGTTGTAAATCTTCAGTGATTAATTGGAGTAATTTCTAACAAAATCGTCTTTCATTCCGAGAAGTGAAGTGTTAGCTTCACTATATCTCGTTGACTGACAACTCCAACTATTTTATTATCATTATCTGTCACTGGAAGTGATCTGAAGCCATATCTAGAGAACATCTTTGTGGCTTTTCGAATGCTGCTTTCTTTCTTCAAGGTTATAACATTCTTATTCATAATATCTTTCAACAACGCCTGATTATCCGCTTGTAGAAGCTCCTTCACATCAATCACACCCAATAACTTATTATCCTTATCAGTTACGTGGATGTACATTATTTCATCTTTGCCCTTTGCTCTTTTGGGATACGCATTCTCCACAGTCTCTACTGTTTCATCAGGCCGAGCTGTTAGATATCTCTCAGTTATGAGGTTGAGTATAGTATCCTGCCGCTTCTCAAGAATGGATTTTATCTTATCCAGATTTCCTTCTTCCATTAGCTTCATTACCGCCTTTTGTTCTTCCAAAATCAGCACCGACAGTACATCAGCTGCCTGGCCCGGCGTCATTCTATCGATCAAATCCGCAACCTTTTCCTTCTTCATAGAGGAGATAATCTCCCTTTGCATATTCGGATTAATTTCCTCTAAGATATCAGATGCATGCTCTTCTTCGAGCTGATTGATGACAGTCAGCCTCTGCTCGTGATCCAATTCCTCCAAAATTCCCACGATATCCACAGGTGGTAAATCGTTCAGTTTCTCCTTTAATATCTTCAATTTAACATCGCCAGTAAAACTTCCAATATTGGAGGGCAGAGCTTGAACATAGGACCAGGGGATAAGTATATCCTTGCTTTTGTCACGTTCCATGTGAATAAAATTAGCAAATTTATCAAGACCTAGCTTTCGGAAACGCGCATCTTCAAATGGATCCACGTCAGTTATATAGAGTTTGTTTTTTCTCATAACCATTTTTATATCGTAGACTATCTCAACCTCAGTATCCTCTAGATCTAAAATCTTCTTATCCAAAATGAAATCTTTCAGAAGGATAAATCCTTCAGGTATTTTGCAGGCGAACCTTTCTACATCGTCAATATCTATAGTTATCTCCTTTTCACTGAATGCACTCACATTATTCCATGGTACCATCAATGAAGAATAACCAAAAGATCGACTTACTACAATATATGTGACCTCTGCCACCTTATCTTTTTCAATTATGATAAGATCCAAGAGCTTTCCTATTTTTTCGCTATTGAGAAGGACATTTGTCTTCATCACTTCACTCAAAAAAAAGATTCTTTCAGGTTGGATGTTAGTGGATTCGTCTTTCATGCACCTGTCTCCCACTTACCTCACCATAGTATGGAATTTATAACTTAATATAATCTTCCAATATTATTAAATGATGTCTACGGGCGATGAGTAAAAACCTGACCAAAGGCGTCATCTTCAATCGTGGCTTGCTGTACTTCCTGCTGATATATTGTACGGTTTTTTTTTCATCATCTTTTACCAAATAACTATTCCTTCCCTTCTCGGATGTGTCATCGACATAGCCTATCATATTCCTAGTCTCCTGATCGTTTTCCATGTTTTCTCCGCTCATTTAAATCTTTCCGGGAAGATCACACTTAAGGCATAGAGCGTAGAGACAATGATTATAACGAATACAATTAAAAAACCCCAAATATTTTGCATTAAGGTATTCTTATATTTCCCCATCATCTCTTCATTGTTGAGCAGAAGCAGCAGAAAAACCAGAGCTGCAGGAAGAAGAGCAACAGTTATAACCTGCACGAAAAGAGTTATCAGCACTAATGGAGCTCCTGGGGTTGTTACAACCAAGCCCGCAAAGATCAAGCTCAGGAAATAAAAGGCATAGAACATAGGGGCTTCTGAAACCTTGTTGTTGATGGAATGAGCCCATCCAAAAACCTCGCCCATAGCCCATGAGCTTGCCAATGATATGCATATAGCTCCAAGAAGTCCGGCATCGAAGAATCCGATGGCAAGAGCAGAACCAACTAGTGGGTAGCTGTCCATGATCGCAATTGCAGCTTGAGCAGCACTTTCTATATCTATTCCACCGGGCTTGAAAAGCAACATGCCTGTAAGAATTACGCAGAAAATTGCAACTACTACTGTAAAGAATGCACCAACTGCAGTATCGAATTTTCCAAAGGGAATATCTTTCTCAGTCATACCCTTATCGACTACAGAACTCTGCTGGAAGAATATCATCCAGGGAGCTATTATAGTCCCTATATTCGCCATGAAAATGAAAAAAAAATCACCTGTGAAACCGTTGATAGGAATACTTGGAATCAAACCTTTAGTGACATCGTTAAAATTGGGATGAATAAGCAGAATCGCAGGAATATAGATCAGGTTGAGTCCGCAGAAAAAGAGTACTATCTTTTCCCATGTCCAGTATCTCCCGTGAACAAATATGGAGATCATCAAGATGGAGACACCAATTATCGTCAATATAGGCGGCACGCCAAATATCTTTAAAGCAGCGGTCATTCCTATGAACTCAGTTACCATTGTAAGAAAATTTAAAATGCCCATGTCTATTAACGAAAACCAGCCCCAAAACGAGCCAAAAGCATCGAATATAGCTTCTGCATGTCCTCGTTTGGTGACCGCACCTAGTCGCACAGTCATCTCCTGAACAACATATGCTACCGGGCCAAGTAGTACTAAAAGCCAGATTAAGTTGAAGCCGAATTTAGCGCCTGTTGCGGTATAGGTTGTGATACTACCTGCATCATTGTCCGCTACCATCACAATTATACCTGGCCCAGCAAGTGCCAAATATAAACCTAGCCATTTTATAAATCGGCGATATTTGTAGTAATACCATGAACCTTCAATGATTAATCAGCTCCACAGTTTGATTTCCTACGGAACTATATGAATTTCATTTGTTACCTAGTTGCACTGAAAAACAATAATATTAAGCGCTTAATGATCTAAATCTCAATAATTATGACATGGACATGGGATTTGTTTATCTGGTAATTCGAAATATTTGCCCAAAAACTCCAACCATGCGTTTTAACTTGTTTTTGCTATCTGATTATCGGGAGTGTTGTAAGGATGGCTCAATATGTACAATTACATCAGAAATATCCTTATATTCTTCCCTCAGCTTTTTGCTGACCTGGTGAGAGATAATATGGGCATCTCTAAGAGACATATCAGATTGAACAAGTAGGTGCATATCGACCTTTATATCTCCTATGCTTCCACGTGTTCGAATTTTATGACAATCATTTACTCCATCCATTCTGATAATTAATTTCCGTATTTCCTTCTCTTCAATCCTGGACATATCTAGAAGGGATCTGGAGCCCTCTTTTATAATTTTGTACCCAGCCCTGAAAATTATAAAAGATATTATTAAAGAAACTATAGAGTCAATGATAGGAAAACCTAACTCGATAGCAGCCAGGCTTACTATGACCGAGAGAGAAGTATAAAGATCACTTTTCATATGTATAGAATCTGCTATAAGTACCTGACTTCTGAGAAATTGACCCTGTCTATACTCATATCTTGTAACTAGATAATTAATACACATTGTCCCAAATACTATGAGGAAACTCACAGCAGTAACCTCGGGCTTGTTTGGGATCCGGAAATGATCGATAGCGTTTCGGAAAATTTCAAAGCTTACAAAGATTAGCATTAATGCAATAAAACCAGAGGCTATTGTTTCATATTTTCGGTGTCCATAAGGATGATCTCTGTCCGGTGGGTAAGATGCAATAAAATTTCCAGCCAAGCCTACAATGTTGGAGATCCCATCAAAAAGAGAATGGTAGCCATCTGCAATCATGCTTAAAGCGCCGGTTTGAGTCCCATAAATAAGTTTTGCAAATGCTACTACGAGATTTAGAATTAGTGCATAAATAAAAGCTCGCTGAATTTTTCTAAATTTTTCTAACAAATTTGGTACCTTTCAATGGAATTGTACAGAACTTGAATACAACACAGTTAACAAAAGCTCAATGCAGATAAACTATTAGTAATAAATTATCAACAATATATTAATTCATCCTTTTGCTATTCACATTATTTATGTATATGTATCGTAGCCAGTTAGCTGGTTAAGATTTCTATCCTAATGTCGTGACAATTTAATTTTTTAGCATAACACTGGAACATTTTCTTGTCATCGTTAATCCTCACAAATTTTCAGTCTATTCTCGTTTTGTGGTCATTTCTCCTACTCGTCCATGCAACCATTTCGTGAGTGAATGTCACCGTGTCAGCAAGTGTATGTCGATACAATAATTTCGGGTTTCCCTACGTTATTAACTGTAATAACTATGTCTGCGAACCTTATAGATGATGGAAGCTAAGAAAATGGCTAAAAGCAACAGGGGAAAAAGAGACAAGAAAGTTGGAAGAAAGAAAACAGGACCCAATTTCTAAACTTTCTTTTATTCCCTTAAAATTCTTATATATCAATTGCTGTAAATCTTCAGTGATTAATTGGAGTAATTTCTAACAAAATCGTCTTTCATTCCGAGAAGTGAAGTATTAGCTTCACTATATCTCGTTGACTGACAACTCCAACTACTTTATTGTCATTATCCGTCACAGGAAGTGATCCGAAGCCAGATCTAAAGAACATCTTCGTGGCTTCTTCAATACTACTCTCTTTATCCAAGGTTATTACATTCTTATTCATGATGTCCTCCAAAAGTGCCTGACTATCTGCCTGAAGTAGCTCCTTTACATCAATCACACCCAATAGCTTATTATCCTTATCGGTTACGTGAATGTACATTATTTCATCTTTACCCTTTGCTCTTTTGGGGTACGCATTCTTCACAGTCTCTACTGTTTCATCAGGCTGAGCTGTTAGATATCTTTCAGTTATGAGGTTGAGTATCGTATCCTGTCGCTTCTCAAGGATAGATATTATCTTATTGAGATTTTCTTCATCCATCAGTTCCATTATCGCTTCTTGATCCTCCAAAGTCAGGACAGACAGTACATCAGCTGCCTGACCCGGAGTCATCATATCAATCAAATCTGCAACCTTCTCTTTTTTCAAAGAAGAAATGATCTCCCTTTGCATATTTGGGCCAATTTCCTCTAAAGTATCAGATGCATGCTCTTCTTCGAGCTGATTGATAACAGTTAGCCTATGATCATGATCCAAATCCTCCAGAATTTTCACAATATCCACAGGTGGCAGATCGTTCAGCTTCTCTTTCAGTATATTTAACTTTACATCTCCCTTAAAGCTTCCAATATTGGAGGGTAAAGCTTGGACGTATGACCACGGAATAAGCTCGTCCTCACTTTTATCACTATACTTATGAATCAAATGAGTAAATTTATCAAGACCTAACCTTCGATAACGCGCATTTTTGGAGGGGTCTACATCAGTGATATAGAGTTTGTTTTTAATCATAACCATCTTGATATCGTAGATAATTTCAACCTCAGTATCCTCTAGATCTAAAATCTTTTTATCCAGAATGTAATCCTTTAGAAGGATAAATCCCTCGGGAATTTGGTAGGCAAACTTTTCTACATCGTCGATATCTATAGTTACTTCCTTTTCATTGAATGAACTGACATTATTCCATGGTACTAATAATGAAGGATAGCCAAAAGGTCGACTTATTACGATGTATGTGACCCCTGCAGCCTTATGTTTTTCAAGTATGATCAGGTCTCCAAGAGCTTTCCTATTTTTTTGCCGTTTAGGAGGACTTTAGCATTCATCACATCACTCAAAAAGAGGATGCTTTCAGGGTTTGTTGTTATTTGATTCATCTGTCATACATCTGCCTCCAGCTTACCTCACCATTGTGTAGAATTTATAACTTAATATGACCACCAACATTATTAGATAAAGTCTTAGAGCCAGGAGCGAAAACCTGACCAAGGGTGTCATCTTCAATCGTGGCTTGCTGTATTTTTTGTTTATATTGTATATTGCTTTTCTCCATCTTCTCACCACAGAGCTGATCCTTCCCTTCTCAGATATGTCATCAACGTAGTCTACCATACTTATCTCTCCTGACCGTTTTCCTTGTTATCCACGTTCATTTAAACATCTCCGGGAAGATCACACTTAAGGCATAGAGCGTAGAGACAATAATTATAGTAAATACAATCAAAAAACCCCATACATTTTGCATTAAAGTATTCTTATATTTCCCCATCATCTCTTCATTGTTTAGCAGAAGTAGCAGAAAAACCAGAGCTGCAGGAAGAAGAGTAACAGCTACCACCTGCACGAAAAGAGTTATCAGCACTAATGGAGCTCCTGGAGTTATTACAACCAAACCCGCAAACACCAAGCTCAGGAAATAAAAGGCATAGAACATAGGCGCCTCTGAGACTTTGTTGTTGATGGAATGGGCCCATCCAAAAACCTCGCCCATAGCCCATGAACTTGCCAATGATATACACATAGCACCAAGAAGTCCGGCATCGAAGAGTCCTATGGCAAGAGCAGAACCAACGAGTGGGGAGCTGCCCATGATCGCAATTGCGGCTTCAGCAGCACTTTCTATATCTACTCCACCGGGCTTGAAGAGCAACGTGCCTGTGATAATTACACACGCAATTGCAACTACTACTGTAAAGAATGCACCAACTGCAGTATCGAATTTTCCAAAGGAAATATCTTTCTCAGTCATACCCTTATCGACTACAGAACTCTGCTGGAAGAATATCATCCAGGGGGCTATCGTAGTCCCTATATTCGCCATGAAAAAGAAGAAAAAATCGCCTGTGAAACCGCTGATAGGAATACTTGGAATCAAACCTTTGATGACATCGCTAAAATTGGGGTGAATAAGCAGAATCGCAGGAATATAGATCAGGTTGAGTACGCAGAAAAGTAGTACTATCTTTTCCCATGTCCAGTATCTCCCGTGAACAAATATGGAGATCATCAAGATGGAGACACCAATTATCGTCAATATAGGCGGCACGCCAAATATCTTTAAAGCAGCGGTCATTCCTATAAACTCAGTTACCATTGTAAGAAAATCCAAAATGCCCAAATCTATTAATGAGAACCAGCCCCAAAACGAGCCAAAAGCATCGAATATAGCTTCTGCGTGTCCTCGTTTGGTGACCGCGCCTAGTCGCACAGTCATTTCCTGAACAACATATGCTACTGGGCCAAGTAGTACTAAGAGCCAGATTAAGTTAAAGCCAAATTTGGCACCTGTTGCTGCATAGGTTGTGATACCCCCTGCATCATTATCCGCTACCATCACAATTATACCTGGTCCAGCAAGTGCCAAGTATAAACCCAACCATTTTATAAACCTGCGATATTTGTAGTAATACCATGAACCTTCCATGATTATTCACCTCCATTGGAGACTTCATACAAAGATAGTATTCGCAATTTTAGGACTTACGTACGGGATGGTTGAAATCATATACATTAGACGTCGTGGTCAAATTCGCTTTTCATACAATTCACGGTTTAATTGCAGCGCTACGAATTTGCTTTAAATTCAAAGTTAAATTTTTGTATACTTTATTGATTAGATTCTTCAGATTTGTGATTTACAGCAAAATAGACACACTGTTGGTTTAATGCTATTGGTTTTTAGTTCAATTGCATAAGTCCTAAATTTTAATACTCTCAGATTATCGAAAATTTCGATAAATCTTTGATTTCAACAAATTTCTCATGTGTGCTTTATAAGCAACCAGCAAAAAATTTGGATTTACCTAAAATCTCGAGTCTACGCTGTCGTAAAGGGCTAAAGATGTTATATACGTTTTCATTGACTATTTTTTATATATGTTATTATATTATAATTTGAGACTTTTTGATATCTTCTGGAATCATAGTGCATTTATGGCTCATAATATATTTGCTGAATATTACGTGATATATATATATTTTCGGCATATACTCTATATAGAAATATTTAAACTACTTAGTGTCAACTTATGTAATCCCATCCCACAAAACCATAACAGTAACCTTTTGAAATGAATAAGTAACTGTGAGTAGCTTTTCTGTAGCTAAACAAGATAGACTCAGCAATAATAGGCAGGTTTAGAGATATAATTTGAGTCATTTTTAAACTATACACTAACCTAATTATATTTTAAATGATTTTAAATTTGTATTGACTTAAGTGCACAAGTCCTATTAAGGTGTTATTAATAATATTCGTTTAGATAATCCATGCAGCGAGATTTTCATAAGTTCACACTTCGACGACCATTGCAGCATCCCTTTACCTGGGGTGATATGGTGGTATTGACAACTGTAATCGTCTTGATTTATGTGGGTATACGTTTGGCTCTCACCGCTCCGGCAATAATTAAAGGACCAACTATTTCTCTTAATCCTAGCGCACTTCCCTTTTATGCAAGTCTGTCCATCATACGAATGGTTATTGCTTACATACTTTCCATACTTTTTACCTCAGTCTATGGATATATCGCCGCCTATAATCGCAGTGCAGAGCGTGTATTAATACCATTACTTGATATACTGCAAAGCGTACCCATCCTCTCATTTCTGCCAGTAGTCGTATTGAGCCTCAGTGTTTTTCTGCCACAGAGATTTGCAATAGAACTAGCATCTATTATTTTGATTTTCACAAGTCAGGTATGGAACATGACATTTGCCTGGTATCAATCGCTTAAAACCATACCTATGGAGCTGCGTGAAGCAAGCAGTATTTTCCGCTTCAATGGTTGGATGCGCTTTAAGACTCTGGAACTTCCCTTTGCTGCCATAAGTTTGATATGGAATAGTATGATGAGCTGGGCAGGAGGATGGTTTTTCTTGATGGCTGCAGAGATATTCACAGCAGGTCAGCATGATTTCAGGCTGCCTGGATTAGGCAGCTACCTTAAGGAAGCAGCAAATGAGGGAGATTCAGCATCTATAATTTTAGGAGTTGTCACCCTTGTTTTTGTTATCGTGGCTCTTGACCAATTTGTATGGCAACCATTATTAACATGGGCAGATCGATTTAAGCTGGAGACAGTTGAGGGTAGGGTATCACACACATCTTGGTTTTATGATGTGCTTCACAGTTCACACATTATTCGCTGGTTCAATCAAAGCACATTCTCTCCAACAATTGAGCAGATAGATAAAAAAATCCTCCATAGTTTTCCTATGACTGAACAATCCACAATGAAAAAAGTTAATCTAACATGGGTTGTGTACATTTTAGAACTGGCAGGCTTTTTGGGGTTACTTTACGGAACTTATCTTACTGGGCAGATGCTGTTGAGAGTGCCGAGTGCCCAGTGGGGGCTCATAGGATTTGGGCTGATAGCTACGTTGCTACGTGTACTGGCAGCTCTGATTCTGTCTCTTCTTTGGACGGTGCCCGTGGGTGTAGCTATTGGCAGTAATGCACAATTAACCTCTAAATTACAACCATTGATGCAGGTTATAGCCTCTGTGCCGGCTACAGCTTTATTTCCAATTATTGCAATTATCTTCATTAGCTTACCAGGAGGTCTTAATATGGCCGCTGTTTTGTTAATGCTGCTGGGCACCCAATGGTATCTTCTCTTCAACATTATTGCTGGTGCCACTGCAATCCCACAAGATTTGAAGGATGCTGCCACAATGTTACAGCTGAATCGATTAACTCGCTGGCGCACTCTGATCTTGCCCTCTATATTTCCTTACATAATCACCGGAGCTATTACTTCAGCAGGTGGAGCCTGGAACGCTAGTATTATAGCAGAATATATACAATTTGGGGGAAAAACTTTTTCAATTAATGGTTTAGGTGCTCTTATTTCTGAGGCTACAGCAAATGGAGATTATCCTTTGCTACTGGCTGCAACACTTACCATGATTCTAACTGTTGTTATTATTAATGTCGCTATATGGCGTCGAATGTATCACATAGCTGAAGAAAAATACCATTTTGACTGATTAGGATAAGGAGTGATCCAGATATATGCCAACAAATGATCATATCTTGGAACTTAAGAATATCAGCCAAGTGTATGGCAGCGAAAATCAACACTTTGTAGCTATAGAAGATCTAAATTTGATTATTGATGAGGGTGAATTTGTTACTTTATTAGGACCATCTGGATGTGGTAAGAGCACTCTGCTTCGTATCGTAACAGGTTTGCATCAACCAAGTAGTGGCATGGTACTCTACCGAAATAAACCTCTGCTCGGAGTTAATCCACATTCTGCGATTGTTTTTCAAACATTTGCTCTGTTTCCCTGGTTAACTGCACAACAGAACATCGAAGTTGTGCTTAAAACGCGAGGCATTCCACTGAAACAGCGAATGGCGCGTGCAATAGAATTGCTGGGTTTAGTTGGTCTGGGTGGTTTTGAGAATGCATATCCACGTGAATTATCAGGTGGTATGCGTCAAAAGGTCGGGTTTGCCCGCGCTATGGCCACAGAACCTGAATTGCTTTGTATGGATGAGCCATTCTCATCGTTAGATGTGCTGAGCGCAGAAGCCCTGCGTGGCGACTTACTAGAGATATGGCTTAGGGGAAATATCCCTACTCAGGCCATATTGATGGTCACGCATAATATAGAAGAAGCTGTCTTTATGGCAGATCGTATAGTTGTGATGGAAAAGAGCCCTGGAAGGATAGTGGCAAATCTAAAAGTGGATTTGCCACATCCGCGCCAGCGTAGAGATTTCGATTTCTTGGCTTTAGTGGATAATGTATATTCTATACTTGCAGGTCAGACTCAGCCTGAGAATATAGAGATGGGGGTAGCTCCTGGAGAGCCTGGCCATGTGCGTGTCTTGCCTCATATAATAATTAACGATTTGGCGGGCTTACTAGAATATTTGGATAAGATCCCCAATAACCGCGAAGATATTTACCGCCTGGCTGGAGAACTCAGGGTAGATACTAAAAGTTTATTTCACCTGATCGAAGCTGCAGAATTATTAGGTTTTGCTATTATTGCACAGGGTGATATTAGCCTGACCCCCCTTGGTAAAACTTTTGCAGATGCAGACATTTTGGCTCGCAAGACGCTTTTTGCTACCCGTATTTGTCGTTTACCCCTTTTTAGGTGGTTGCTTGATATGTTGCAAGCTGACCATAAACACCAGCTAGAAAGAAATGTAATTGAAATGGCACTAGAACTGCAATTTCACTCTGAAGAAGCTAAACATCAAATTGAGACTGCTATCAATTGGGGACGCTATGCAAAAGTTATCTCGTATGATGATAATAATGAGATGTTCTACCTTCAACCAGGAGATGTTACATCATGTTATTTAGAGAACAAATAAATTTGATGTACAATATCATTAATTATACTTGATTTAGGTCTTTTCCTTCTTTATTATACTTTATCAGTTTTAGTCAAGTCTTTATTTCATTATGACACCATCTTCCATGGCAAAGCCAATTGAACATTAGTATTTAGAAGTGCTTTTTTGATGAATGTATTTCTTATGAGCTTCCACTTTAAATTTTACCGGATAAAAAATCAATGCGGAAGACAGTATTAGCAGCTGAATTTATACTTGTCAATTTTAAGGTATCAAGGAAATTTCAGGAAATTCATAATATCAAGGGTGCTTGGGGCACGGCAGTTACTATCCAGTACGTAGTTTTTGGAAACATATACCTTAAATCAGGTTCCGTTGCAAAAAATTCAAAAAAATATGTAAATCTTTAGGTAATGAATAAAAATCAGAATATTCAAAGAAAATGCACTAACATTATAAAACTATACCAAACAATTGATTAATGTATTTGACTTCACTAAGAACAGAGTAATTTAGATCATTTACTTGTCCTTTTTTGATCATATTCATAGCTTCAATTCCTTTTAAAGTCTTATTAGCAGATTGAAAAGACTGAAATCCTAACATTGGATTAACGATTCGCTTTATAAATCTATGATCTTGTTCTATAATGTTATTCAAATACTTGATTTGTCGAATATCTACGTTTTTAGGTAGTATTTTATCATTTTTCAGTTTACCTATAGCAGGTGGATAAGCTGGATTCTTATCAACTGTTATTACTCTTGGAATTTGATTATGATTAGAACTCAAAGCTTTCTTAAAAAATCTCTTCGCTGCATTTCGATTTCGTTTTGCACTTAACATGAAATCAATTGTATCTCCATTTGAGTCAACTGCTCGGTAAAGATATTTCCATTTACCTTTTATTTTGATATAGGTTTCATCAACTTTCCACGAATAGTTTGTTAGTCTTAAATGTCTTCTTATCTTCTTTTCTAGTTCAGGGGAATATTGATGTACCCATCTCATTATAGTACTGTGATCAACTTGAATTCCTCTTTCTATCATCATTTCCTTTAAGTTTCTATAGCTCAGTGGGTATTTTAAGTACCATCTTACATTCAATAAGATAATTTCTCCTTCATAATGCTTCCATTTAAAGGAATCAGATAGCATATTACTATCTTTGGTTTTCTTTTTATTCTATTGCATCAATTAGAAAGGATTTTTGCAACGGAACCGTATTTCATATTTCTTCAAGTTCCCACTCCGACTTCCAGAATTTTTCCATTAAGGCATGAAAGTGCTTCTCTTCTCCATTTTTTGAAAATGAGAAGCTTGAGCGGTAAATCTATTAGCTCATATATGGGTGCAATTCTGTCGTACTTAGGGGCTACTGACACTATAGTCAACTCAACAATCAATCGATACTGGATTATTATGGATAATTTATTTAAAAATTCATTTAAAGCTTGTTGCACAATGAGTCGGGCAACAAATAATTATTTGGAATGAAATAGATCTAGATGCTTATAAAAATAATTAAGTATTGTGTAAAAATATCTTAAATTATTTAGCTGTGGGTCCTCATTGATATTATATTGTCTTTTTGGTTCTCACTTTGTGAGATTAGTTAGAAAACATTTGAAAGAGCAATTGAAATAAATCCTCATATTCATATGCTTTAGTAAAATCATGAATGTATTTATTCTCTCATCAACAAAAAGGATAATTCAATCTTTAATTTAAAAAAAGCCATCTATCTTGACTCATACTATAAATAAGCCGCAAAAACAGACTATGACTTTAAAGAACTGGAACCAACAAATAGTTTCAGGAATTATTAAGTAAAAATGAAGATTTAGTTGAATTATTTGTTCTAAGCTGTGCGAAATTCTATAAATCGCGGGGAAAACAGAAATACACTGAAATAATTTTCCCGTATTTCTTTTTTTTGGGATTCTCCCTCATTTAATTGATGTTATTCCGAAATATCCTTAATACCGTCGAAATATCCGTTTTCATTAAGTTTTCAACAATCACAGAAAACCCGGGAGAAAGGAAAAAAACTCAAGCGATCCTTTCGAATCCTCCCATATTTCCCATGGTTTACCTCAATTTGGCATACAGTAAAGAAATTTTAATAATTAACTCTAATTCTGGTAATGAACTATGATAATAAAAACATCACAAACATAATGCGAGACAGTAAAAACATTACAGAGAGGTATTAAATCAAAAATAAAAATACAAACAAACAGAAAGGCCTATATAACAATAATATATCAAGTCTTGCAAAAAATAGCCTGAAAATAATGATATCATTTTAGTAATGGAATCTTCATATGTTATTAATTTTTTATATAAGTTATACCCATTTCAATAGTATCTGTAGAGTATTTCAAGAAAACCCCTTAATTTCATCAGACGCTTACAAATTGCAGACAAATGACTCATGAAAATCAGAGATCTATCGAAGCTCTCTGTAAATGAAGATTCGAAACTGTGTTGCACAATAATGGGTGTAATGGGAAATAGGGATTGAAGAAATTCATCCGAAAATATATGATAAACGATAGAGAGGGGAATAAACCAAATAGTTTAAATAATTACAAAGAGTATTCACCCAAAAATGAAGGTAATTATGAAAATTAATGAGACTGAGCTTCGGGAAAATAAACATGAACCTTATTATTTGGGTCTACCCACATATAGATTATCAGTATCATTGGGGATGTAAGAAGCAAAAATTATGAAAAGAGTGAACAGAAAAATTTAATGCTGTAGGAGAAAGTTCTCCGAATCAATTAAAAAAATTGAAAAACTAGAGGGACAATGAACTCGCCTAAATTTAAAATTCACAGCTCTTCTAAAATATATGGCACCTCTGTAATCGGGAAAGACACGGTAATACTGGAAAATGTGATTCTTGGATACCCTGAACACAAGGTCCTTATGGAGATCTTGAAACAGAATCTAGAAATTGAAGATTTTGATTTCCCGGGCTGTACAATAGGCCAGAATTCTATTATAAGGATCGGCTCAACGATATTTTCCAATGTAAACACTGGGAAAAACTTAAAAACTGGACATAATGTGATGATTCGAGAAAACACTGAAATAGGAAATGATGTTCTTATTGGAACCAATGTCATTATAGATGGCCATGTGAATATCGGCAACAATGTCAGCATTCAAGGCAATGTATATATTCCTACCAATGTTGTTATCGAAGACAGAGTGTTTATAGGTCCCTGTGCTGTTCTCGCCAATGATAAATATCCCATCCGAAAAAAATACGAGTTAAAAGGTCCTGTTTTGAGAAAAGGTGCTTCGATAGGTGCAAATGCAACCCTACTTCCAGATGTTGAAATTGGAGAAGGAGCGATGGTTGCCGGAGGAGCACTTGTAACAAAAAGCGTACCTTCCTGGAAACTTGCTATTGGCGCGCCCGCCAGAATACAGGAACTTCCGAAGGATTTATGTGAATTGAACAAAATATAACTGTATAATAATTAAAACTGAGTAGGAGCAAATGATAGTAACATTAAAGAGGTCCAAAAATGATCCCGATTGCTAAACCTCTGCTGGGTAAAGAAGAGATTGACGCAGTAAAAGAAGTCATGAATTCAGGCATGATTGCACAGGGCCCGAAAGTAGAAGAATTCGAACTTGCTTTTTCCGAGTACACTGGCTGTGATTATGCAGCGGCTGTAAACTCTGGCACTGCAGCCCTGCATATTGCACTTCTAGCCCATGGAATAGGAAAGGAAGATGAAGTGATTACAAGTCCCTTCAGCTTTATTGCCACTGCGAACAGTATCCTTTACACAGGTGCAAAACCTGTTTTTGTAGACGTCGAACTAGACACATTTAACATAGATCCCGAGAGAGTCAAGGAAAAAATCACTTCAAAAACGAAGGCCATTATGCCAGTACACCTTTACGGACACCCTGCAGAAATGAAAGCCATAATGGAAATTGCCGAAGATAATAAGCTTTTTGTAATCGAGGATGCCTGCCAATCCCATGGCGCCGAATGCCTTGGAAAAAGAGTGGGAAGCTTTGGGACAGGAGCGTTCAGCTTTTACCCGACAAAGAATATGACGACTGGCGAGGGGGGGATGCTTACAACAGACAAAAAAGAAATTGCAGAAAAAGCAAAAATGATCAGAACACATGGCTCAAAAGTTCGCTACCTGCATGAAATGCTAGGTTTCAATCTTCGCATGACTGATATTGCAGCTGCAATTGGTATTGTGCAGCTTGGAAGACTGGACAAATTTACAAAAGACAGACAGGTAAACGCAGGAATTCTATCAGACGGCCTCAAAGAAATATATGAGCTTGTAACTCCAGTCACAAAAGAAGGCTGCAGTCATGTTTTCCATCAGTACACTATAAGGGCTAAAAATAGGGATCAGTTAGCAGCTTTCCTGAAAAAAAAGGAAATCGATACAGGAATCCATTATCCTATACCCATTCACAAACAGCCCTTCTACAGGGATCTTGGATATAAAGACTCTCTGCCTGTTTCAGAGAAAACGGTTGAGGAGGTCCTCTCCCTTCCTGTACACCCTGGATTATCCAGAGACAACTTACAGAAGATAGTCGAAGCATCCCAAGAATTTTATGCAAACTATTGAGTAGTTTTCCAGCCACTGCAATTTCAGAAACCGGAAGTGAGAATTTTGATAAGAGTAGGAGTAATAGGCACGGGTGCCATGGGACAGAACCACTTAAGGATTTACAGTGAAATGGAGGGAGTGAAACTTGCTGGGATATCTGATATAGACCAAAAGCGTGTCGAATTTATGGCGGCACAATTCAAGACAAAGGCCTTTACAGATTACAAGAAAATGTTTCTTGAAGGACTTGATGCTGTAAGTGTAGTTGTGCCAACAAAGCTGCACAAGCAGGTAGCACTCGATGCCCTTGATGCAGGAATGCAGGTCCTTGTGGAAAAACCGATTGCAGATACAACTGAAAATGCTGAGATGATGATCGAAGCCGCAAAAAAAGCCGGAAAAGTCCTTATGATAGGACATATTGAGCGTTTTAACCCCGCAGTCATAAGGCTTAAAGAAATCATAAACTCAGGAATCTTGGGTAAGATAGTTTCAATATCAACAAAAAGAGTCGGGCCCTATAACCCGAGGATAAGAGATGTGGGAGTAATTTTGGATATAGGAGTCCATGATATAGACATCATCTCGTACCTTTACGGCAAAAAAATAAATAGTGTTTATGCTATTGCAGGTGCAAACATCCACTCATTTGAAGACCATGCCTCAATTATCCTCCGTATGGATCATAACTTTGCAGGAGTTGTGGAAACAAACTGGCTGACCCCACATAAAGTAAGACAGCTCACAGCAATAGGAGTGAAGGGGGTTGCATATTTGGACTATATAAATCAAACAGTACAACTTCATGATAACGAATGGATAAGAAAAGCCAAGGTGGAACACAGCGAACCCCTAAAAAATGAACTCAAATATTTCATAGACTGCGCTGCGACAGGCAAAAAACCAAATCCCTGTGGAGAAGACGGAAAACATGCTCTTGAAGTGGCAATGGCAGCTATAAGGTCCTATCAAGAAGAAAGATTAATTGAAGTAGGAAAATAATCGTAAAAGGCCCTGAGAAAGCAAAATCCCAAAACCTCTGGAAACAGGTAATAGTTGAAAAACAATTTAGGAAATGATAATTATGAATAAATTAGAACTACTTCTAAAAGAACGTGGCCAGATAAAAAAAATCGGAGTTATAGGGATGGGCTATGTAGGCATACCCTCAGCGGTTCTTTTTGCAGATGCTCCATGTTTTAATAAAGTCCTCGGTTTTCAGCGCAACTCAAAAAGTTCAGGTTATAAAATCGATATGCTCAACCTAGGAGAATGTCCTCTTAGAGGAGAGGAACCGGACCTTGAAGATCTTCTTGCCAGAGTAGTAAAAGCCGGCAAGCTAGAATGCACTCACGATTTCTCAAAAATCTCCGGACTTGATGCGGTCACCCTTGCAATTCAGACACCTTTTGCAAATCCTAAAGACCTAGAACCCGATTTTTGCGCACTTTTTGATGGCATTAGAAATGTAGGAAAATATCTGAGGCCAGGTATACTTGTAGTACTCGAGTCAACAATTACCCCCGGTACAACTGAAGGTATAGCAAAACAGATTCTTGAAGACGAATCCGATCTAAAAGCAGGAGAAGACTTTGCCCTTGCCCATGCTCCTGAAAGGGTAATGGTAGGGAGACTTTTAAAAAATATCCGAGAACATGACAGAATAGTTGGCGGCATCAATGAAACTAGTACCAGAAGGGCAGTTGAGTTGTATTCTCCTGTGCTGACTATAGGGAAAGTAATTCCGATGAGTGCAACTGCAGCTGAGGTCACAAAAACTGCAGAGAATACTTTCCGCGACCTCCAGATTGCAGCAATCAACCAACTTGCTCTTTATTGTGAAGCCATGGGCATAAATGTGTATGACGTCAGGAAAGGTGTGGACAGCTTAAAAGGAGAAAGTATCACAAGAGCTGTCCTTTGGCCTGGTGCCGGTGTCGGAGGCCACTGTCTTACCAAGGACACTTACCATCTAGAAAGAGGAGTTAAGATGGGAAATTCGCATCTGGATTACCCTGAAGATACAGATTCAATCTACATACTTGCAAGAAAAATCAATGATTTCATGCCCACGCACATGTACAACCTTACTACTGCAGCCCTTGAAAAAATTGGGAAGAGGATGAAAGGGGCAAAGATTGCTATACTCGGTTGGGCCTTTATCCGAGACTCGGACGATGCCAGAAACACTCCTTCAGAACCTTACAGGAATCTTTGCCTGAAAGCAGAAGCCAAAATAATGGTTCATGACCCATATGTTATGAATTATCCCGGAATCGAGATTTCAGATGACCTCAAAAAAGTTGTTATGGACGCAGATGCTGTTGTGTTCCTTGCAGAGCACAGCGAATATTTTAATTTAAAGGCCGATTGGATAAAGAAAGTTACCGGCAAAGAGAATACGATTGTCGTTGATGGTAGAAATGTAATTGAACCGGATGATTTTATTAGTAAGGGATTTGTATATAAGGGGATTGGAAGAGGTGATAAGAACGAACATGTGGTAGTATTAGCATAAAATATTTTTCTTTGAGATCTTAGTTCGGCTTTTCATATTCTGGAAGAGGGGAAAACCATGATTGAAATACTAAAAACAAAAGAGGAACTTTGGGATCTTTTTACCAAAAAAGAAGAATACAATTCGATTTTTTCTGATAAATATGATAGGTTTCCATACTATTTAAGTAATCATAGAGATGTTTTTGATCCCATAGTATCCAGATTTCTGATAGAAAATGGTTTGTGCCCTGAGTATCCAGACGGGAAAAAATTTGCGGTCTGTCTGACTCATGATATTGATGTAGTATATCCAGAAAGATTGTACCAGATAGCTGGAACAGCTAAAGCATTTTCTAAAGGGAAATTAATGGATGCTATGAAAACACCCTTTTCCAGAATCAACAAGAAGTGGAACCCTTATTGGAACTTTAGAGAAATAATGAAGTTGGAAGCAAAATACAATGCAAAATCCACCTTCTATTTTTTGGCCTTACATCCTGGAGAGAAGGACTTCAATTACAAAATTGAAGACCTTGAAACCGAATTATCTTTTATATCTGACAATGGGTATGAAGTCGGCCTTCATGGAGGACATGAATCCTACAAGAATTTAAAAGATACAATTGGAAAAAAACATATTCTTGAAAAGGTCCTTGGAAAACAGGTTGTAGGGTACAGAAATCATTATTTAAAGTTTAAAGTTCCTGATACATGGGAATTGTTGAGCAAAGCAGGCTTCAAGTATGATACAACATTTGGGTACCCTGACTGTGCAGGCTTCAGGAATGGAGTATGCCACCCATTCAGGCCATTTAATCGAAATACAGAAGAACAAATAGACATCCTCGAAATACCTCTTATAATTATGGATCGAACTTTGCTACGAGATTATATGCGCCTTGATATCAAAAAGGCATGCGAACTCATAAAAAGACTTGTCGATAAAGTAGAGCAGTATAATGGTGTGGTTACAGTCCTATGGCACAACAATACATTAATTGGGGAAGAGAATCTTAAGCATTATGAGAAATTCCTCAAATACGTTTCCAGCAAAAAAGCATGGATTACAAGTGGAGAGGAAATATGTAACTGGTGGTCTACTAATGTTGAAAAAAAGTAATTAAAGCTCCCGAGATATTCTTTTTCTGCTATTTTCATTTTTAAATCATAACTTTTGATTTTGCTCCAAAGTATCCCCTGTCCCTGTAAATCACTTAATTTTTTCAAATAAATCTACCTGAGAAGCATAAAATGATGAGGTTGTTGTTTTGAATGTTCTGATCAGCTCATAATCTCTATCTGTGATGTTATGAAGTTTATATATAAAGTATGACGTACTATAATTTTCCCTAAATTTATCCTCTGCTTCTCCCTGTTTTTACTTAATTTTCTCGAGCTCTATCCCTTTTGTATTTCAAAGATCTGAATGAATAAAAGTATCATTCTGAATCATCACCTGTTTTATTTTCAAAAACGCAATCAAGCTAGCTTTATAACTGTCACCACATTTTTTCTTCTTTTCAGTTATCAACAATTCTTTTTCTGAACAACCAGACTGTGGTACTATCTAACATTTGCTCAGGAAAACCAGGAAATTTTTGAAAGAAATTTGATTTAATATATTGTTTCTCAAATTCAAAGTTTGAAAAATCATGCCATTGCTATAAAAAAAGCATTTTTAACATAACGATTATTTAAGCTTCAGATCTACCTAAGGGAGCTCTTTTGTTGAAATATATGAACTCAAAAATGATACGAAAAGATTTCCAATCAATTAAGGAACAGATTTCAGCAAATTTGTCTCCAACTGACTGAAGAAGCTTGCATTCATTTTTCAGAGCAAGATCATTAAAATTGTTCATTAATATAAATTATGTTTAAGAGATTACAACTTTTTAATACTTAAATACTTAGGAGGTTATCGAAATTCCCTAAGGATTGAGGTTTCAGCAAATTTGCTTCCAACTGAATGAAGACGTTTTTATTCATCTTTAAAAGCAAAATAGTTAAGAGTTTTCATGAGTAAAAATTAATGTTGAGAGACTTAAACTCCAAATAGTCGAATGCATAGAAGTTTATTAAAATTCTCTATAGAGGATTTTAATAAATTCCAATTTTGGGCTGGTTATATATAAAGAATGTTTCAGCAATTTTTGAAATCGGAGGTTTAGCAAAATTAGCTATATTTTTCATAGAGTACTTAAGGTACAGGAAGTTGCGAAGACACTTTAAAATTCATATCTTATGTTCCTTCTATGATGGTACTTTCCTTTATTCTCAGATCGGTTTGACCATCTAGATTTATTAGATATATCGCTACATTATGGATAGCATGTTTTGTACATAATGTTATCATGGGGAAATCTGCTAGATATGTACTCTTCCCACTAAATTTATATTGGCTATGATTGTAGCAGGCTGTCTTACCAAGCTTTGCTTACAAATTGCGATATCTCCTTCTGTTAGATAAATGATTATATTTTAAAATTCTCTAATTATTTAGACAATAGTTATCTTAACCTAAATATTTATATATCAGAAATTCCTTTAATTCATCTACATGGATGCAGAGCATCATACTAAAAATATATAAAAAATGCCAAGATGGCGGAGTGGCTACGCAATCGCCTGCAGAGCGATTTTATTCCGGTTCGAATCCGGATCTTGGCTTTTCCGTTAGAGAATTAATTAATCTAATTTTAAATAAATTGGTGAATCAAATTTAAATATATCTTAATAAGGCTTTCAATAAATCTACAAAATGGCTCAGTAATCTAGTAGTTGCATCTACAGAGCGATTGCATTTTTTTTCAAATTAGTACGTTGGCTTCTTAATCTTTTCCCCATAACTTTTTAATTAACTTGCTTTTTTCAGATTATCTTTTTTCTCAGTCCACTTGATCGCAGAGAATGATCTGCGTGCTCTGATATACATTTTTGAATGGTTTAGCCTTTGTGATATAATCCAGAACTCAGCTATTATACTGCAAATATTAATCATCAAGCATGGATATCGATGAACTCATGCGAAGACTCGCCAAACTCTTCCATTAATATTATATCAATTGTTTTGAGGATCCCTTTTTAGTACTTATTTCAATAATGATCTCCCAAAGGACCTTAAATGGTGTAACCTATTCTCAAACATGGAAACTTTTCAGAAATTATCAACGTCAAAGGATATTGTGTAAGGAGATGTTGACGAGATTGGAATTTTTATATATAATTTTAACCTTTACATAGTAAAACTAGGGTGAATAAAGGGAATTTCCAGAATTTTTTTGCAGAAATACAACAGCAAGGTTCCTGATAGATTAAATATATGCTTAAACTTCAGGGAAGCAGTCAGGATGTAGTTAAATATATGCGTTTAGCCATATTTTTTTCTTAGAGATGCCTTTGTAGTAGCAGTTCATGCTCAATGGATTTCCAACGGGCTCGGTCCGGTAGAAACAAAGGTTCCTTAGAAAACTGAAACCGAACAAAAGATATATACCCCAAAAATACTTGGGAAATAAAGATCTCTTGCCTGTAAAATTAGGGCAAAATATCTGCTGGCCCATTATTCCCAGGTTCTGAGCCTGCTTCCAGAATGACAAATATACTAAAATTCCTGTTTGAGAAGAAATTTGGGTAATCTCGGTAATTTCGGAATCGAAGTCTAGGGCTTATTATACATGGATCAAGAATATTTCATAAAGGAATTAAGGGAGACCTTCAAGGCACAATATTTCCGAATCTCGTCAGTTCCTAACCTATTTCTACAAATCAAAGCAAATTTAAAAAAATTATTAAAAATAATGGAATCCTTGATTATTCCGGTCAAATATTCAGAAGCTTGCTGCGGATCTGGAAAATTCCCAGAAAACTGCCATTAAAGAAATGATTTATATTTTAAGCAACTTTTGAGCTATGAAATAGAACTACGTTATGAAATCGTTTTATCGATAAAATAAGGTATAAAATTGATTTTTTTGCATGAAGATCAAAAAATTTCATTTAGACAATGCTAACATCCACTATTTGAAGCATATGTGCTTTGAAATTGTTAAAAGATGCTATTTTGAGTTTGATTCAATCAATAATGATTGCAATTATGTACATCTTTTCATTGGTCGTTAACCAAAATATTCTCCTTCAAGAATAATGCAGATCATAGAGGATTTAGAGAAATTTCTGATTTTCACGAGTCATATTACATACTATTTACAAGAATATGACGAAATTAAGGAGTTTAGAGAAATCCTCTGTGGAATTGCAGAATACATAACTACAACCTGAAATTTTAGTACCATAGTATAAATCTATGAATGCTTTTGATGCTTACTTTACTATCTTACCAGAATAAATTCAAACAAATGTATAAGATTTCAATTATTGGAGCATATGTATACTAATATTACTATAATCCACTGAAAAAAATCGGTGCTTTAGAAATTTGGCTTGGCCATGAGTTACTGAAAATTTTAAGCAAAGAACTATTTACATTTTCCTCAAAAGCAAGAAATGTTTCCTTCTTAGTAGAA
The DNA here is from genome assembly GCA_963733675.1 of uncultured Methanosarcinaceae archaeon. Lineage (GTDB taxonomy): Archaea > Halobacteriota > Methanosarcinia > Methanosarcinales > Methanosarcinaceae > Methanosarcina. The sequence goes on from CAVTET010000004.1 coordinate 420,090, forward strand.
TAATCCACAACTCATGAAAACTAACCAAAGATGGTAATGTGGGAATTCTCAAATGGTCTGCATATGGGTGAAAATAGTTTTGTGAAGCATGCAAAAATAAGTTCAACTTGACAGTGTCAAGTTAAGATTGAGACTTATTACATATCCTCCTGTATCGCAAAAACTCATCATTATTTCCAGGATTCTGCGATTGCAATAATCCAAGACTCAAGAAATTATAAAAAGCTCTTGTGAGCATGTTAAGATCGGAAGAAATATATTTTGCTGGAACTTGTAAGAAACATTATTTGCTTTATTTGGTCTAAGGAATATAAAAAAAGCAATCGCTTTTTCTTTAACTCTCAAGTCAGGTTAATACTGGATTGTGCTTTCATGAAAAAATATACCAAATGGTTAACAAGATCAATTTTGATTAGTATATTTTCTATAGCAGTCGTTCTAATCTTCACTCTGGATACGAATACAATTAAAGTTGTGAGGGAGATTCGACCTGGATATATATTAGCTGCGCTTGTGATTCACTTATTTTCCTTCGTTGTCTGGGGTTTACGCATAAAATCAATGACTTCTGCACTCGGACATAAAGTAGGACTCATCAGATCTTTTGAAATTGTAGTTTCAGGAACCTTCGTAGCAGCTCTGACTCCTTCTTCTATAGGCGGGGAACCTTTAAGGATTCACCTACTCAGGCAAGATCATGTACCAATTGGAAAGGCAACTGCAGTTATTTTGGGTGAACGCATACTTGATGCTATATTAATGTTGTTGGTTGCGCCTTTTTCTATATACCTATTCAATGGTATATTGTCAGATCCACGCATGAATGTAGTTGTAGTATTAGGTGGACTTATTTCAATAATTAGTCTTATCATAATGTTTTATGCGTTACTAAGACCTCGTTATGTTAAATTTGCCATAAACAATCTTGTAGCGTGGATTATTAAGCGTTTTAGTGGTAAAAAAATCGGGGGACAACTATATAGATTCTCTAAGTCAATTGATAAGGAAATTGATGAATTTCACGAAAGTATATACATTTTCTGTACAGAAGGACGTGTAGGTTTATTCTATGGAATAATATATACAATTATATATTGGATAGTTGATTTTTCTTCTCTCCCAATAATTCTTCTTGGCCTAAACCAGCCTCCTTCCATACTACTTTGTATTGCAGCGCAGGTATTGCTCCTTATAATTATAATTGTACCTTTGACTCCGGGTTCAAGTGGAGTAGCGGAATTTGCCGCAATTTCTATATTTTCAGCCTTTATGCCAGTAAGTATTCTCGGAATTGCAGTGGCAGCATGGAGAGCTTTTACTTATTATACAAATATTTTAGTAGGAGGATTCGTGAGTTTTAAGTTACTGAAAAATACGGAGCTTGTACATAAGTATTTAAAGCGATCTTGAGCAATCCTTAAATGATCTTTAAAGGATGACATCAGTGGTTTGAAGGAAGAAGAGATTCTCATATTAGTTACAGTTCTTATGCATAGATACTGCTATTTTTATGTAATACCTATACAGTTTCTAGTAAAAGGTGGAGTATTTGGCTGAAATGAATATTTGTCCCAGTGTGCCGATCTATAAAAAATATAATAAATTTTATAATTTTAATCCAGAAAAGCGATCTTTTTTTGGGATACACAAATGGTTCAGACCAAATCTATAATTTACTTCCAATAACCTGAGACAAATGATTTTCCGCTTTTAATGATTATTATGACTACAATGATACCTTCCGCGTTTTTAGTTGCGCTAATAGTTATAGTTATCTTTAGTTTTGATTTGAGACATTTGTTCATATTTTCTAGAATCACAACAATTCATCACTGTTTCCGTTTTCTGCAACTGAAATAAATGAAAAATCCTAAAAATAATAAATCATATTTAATTTTAAAAAGGGATTTTTCTTGAGGAAGCCCTTTACATTGACGATATTGCAATTCATTTAGAATGTACTTATTATAGCAACAAGATGTGGCACTTTAAGTAAGTATTCTTGTATGATAATACTATTTGTTATGAAATGATTCAGAAAAGTTTAGTTTGATAAAACCATTTCTTCCTTAACAGAGGAAAAATCTATTCTACGACTTTTTTGATGAAAATGGCCAGATAAAACTTTCTCAGTTGGAAATCTTCATCATTTTGTGAAAAACAGGCTCTAAGAAAAAGGAAATAAATTATATGATTACGAAATAAGATAATTAGCTCAAAAAAGCTCCAAGGGAACAAGTTTTTTCCGTAACTAAAAAGATTCAAACCAAGAAAAGTTCTTGCTATTATTGTTCAAATAATGAATTTGAAGATGTTGTGTACGCTTTTTGTATAATCTCCATCGTTGATTACATTTAAAATAAAAGAGTATTATTAAGTATAGTGGAAGATATCTTTAAAATCAAAGAATAATGAACAAGAAAAGAAAAAATAGGATTAAATACAGAAATTAGCGAGGAAGATTTGGACAGAATTCCTGCGAAGGAAAAAACCAAAGGTAAATCCGAATCCTCTATATGACGCCTTCTAAGCAGAGTCCTCATCCTATTTAACCAGAATCAAGGGAAAACTTTAAGCTTCAAAAATAAGAAGGTAGTATAATATATCATAAATATATCATAAGATCTGAGTGCTGAAAATAGTGATTATGAGGCTCGAAAAGTAACATGTATGCATATAGTACAACTCCCACTAAGGCTTTGCAATGTATTGTATTAAACAAGTAGATCAATATAACAGGTTGTGAGAAAAAAACTACGTTAATTTTTTTGTAAAATTACAAATCTCAATAAATTATCGCGCAGAAAATTTATTATCAAAGGAATCAAATTTTATAAAGTATGCAAAAATTTGATCCCAAATTTACAGTAAATTCGAGGTACTGTAAATAAATGCATTAATGAATGCATTATTTTTCCGAAAAGAAACGTTTTAAATTTTTATAAGTTAGTTTATTCTATATTTTTTAATTAAGAAATAACTTAAATAATGCTTTTAACCATTGAGAGTATTCACAATCCACTGGAAAAACAGCAAACTGAAACCTTAGTCTTTTGTTGTAATTAATGGAAAAAAACTTTATGGCCTTTAAACTCGTGGAAGCATTTTCCACGGTGTATCTCATAAATAAGATAAAAACAAGAGGATGATATTCATGGATTTTGAAAAATTAAGACATGGGACAGAACTTATCAAGCGGGGCTTTGCAAGGATGCAGAAAGGGGGTGTGATCATGGATGTAACAACCCTTGAACAAGCCAAAATCGCAGAAGAAGCTGGGGCAGTTGCTGTTATGGCCCTTCAGGCTGTTCCTGCGGATATCAGGAAAGCTGGCGGAGTCGCCCGAATGGCAAATCCTGAGATAATTCAACAAATCATTGATACTGTTACCATCCCTGTAATGGCAAAAGCCAGAATAGGTCATTTTGTAGAAGCTGAAATCCTGGAGGCACTTGGTGTTGACATGGTAGACGAATCCGAAGTACTAACCCCAGCAGATACCTCCTTCCATATAGACAAGACACAGTTTACAGTGCCTTTTGTCTGCGGAGCTAGAAACCTCGGGGAAGCCCTCCGAAGAATTAATGAAGGTGCAGCCATGATCCGGACCAAGGGAGAAGCCGGAACAGGTGATGTCAGTCAAGCAGTGAAGCACATGAAACAGATAATGGGCGAAATCCGTGCACTTTCTGGTAAAACAAGGGAAGAATTGATTTTGGTTGCCAGGGAGATTGAGGCTCCGATAGAACTCGTGATCGAAACCGCAAAAATGCAGCGCTTGTCTGTGGTTAATTTTGCAGCTGGTGGAATTGCAACCCCTGCAGATGCAGCTCTTATGATGTGCCTTGGAGCTGATGGAGTCTTTGTGGGTTCAGGCATTTTCAAAGCCGAAAATCCTGAAAAGATGGCAAAAGCAATTGTTGAAGGCGTAAATAACTATGATAACCCTACAAAACTTGCTGAGATATCAAAAGGTATTGGTTCCGGAATGAAGGGCATCAGCGCTGATATGATCCCCATAGAAGAAGCTCTTCAGGAACGAGGTTGGTGAAAATTTTGAATTGCTTTTCGATAGGTACTTTTTCCCTTTTCGTTTCACTCAAAAGGACTAAAAATTTAAATCTATGCAAATACATCTTTCTTACAAGCCTGTGAGAATAAATTGATTTGACTTTTTAAATATCTACTCCATCAAAAATCGTTTGGAAAAATCGATTTTGGTGCAATAGATACTCCTGAGTTTCAACTGATTGAAAAATGCGAAATATAATCAATAGCCTAAAGTTAAATAAAATCAGCCCACCGAAATTTGCTCATTGAATCGTAGTGAATATAGTTAATTATATTGTTTTTCCCGGATTAACTGTACTTAATTTTTCAGAATTTTAAATCCAACAAATAAAAAGTTAATTTTTAGAAAATGGTGCTTCTCATGAAGATAGGTGTAATCGCTATCCAAGGAGCGGTTTCTGAGCATATTGATGCTTTAAAGAGAGCCCTTGTGCAAAGAGGGAGAGCTGCAGAGATAATTAAAATAAAGCATAAGGGTATTGTCCCTGAATGTAATGGGATTGTGATTCCCGGTGGGGAGAGTACAACTCTTTGTAGGCTACTGGCCCGCGAGGGAATTGCTGAAGAGATAAAGGACGTGGCTGCGAGGGGAGTTCCAGTTCTTGGTACCTGTGCAGGGTTGATTCTGCTCGCAAAAGAAGGAGACGAACAGGTGGAAAAGACTAGCCAGGAATTGCTCGGGATTATGGATATTAAAGTCAACCGGAATGCTTTTGGGAGGCAGAGGGATTCTTTTGAAACGGAACTTAAAGTTGAAATTCTCGATTCTCCTTTTAAAGGCGTATTTATCAGAGCTCCTGGAATAGTTAACTGTGGGCCTGGAGTAAGTGTGTTTTCACATCTCGACGATCTGATAATTATGGCAGAACAGAAAAATGTATTGGCTCTTGCATTTCATCCGGAATTAACCGATGACCTACGAATCCATCAGTATTTCCTGGATAAAATATTCAACTGCTGGTATTCGTATAGGCTTCAGAATTAATTATTCAATACCCTGTAGAATGCTGCGTAGATAGGAACTCCCCCTAAAAATTTTGTTAACCAACTGATATATATTTTAAGCTACCTTTGCACTTAATGGAATTGCTTCATGCAAAACTATTGTGTATATAAAATTATAAGGATTTCAATAAAATTTTTAGTTATCCCATATGCTTATAAATGTTGTATCTATGATCCATAGAAATCAGAGGTTATCTAAATTCCCCAAAATATTTGATTTTGAATAATTCCTTTATATCCAGAGCTTTGGTGTGAACATAACCAATCGCCTGCAAAGGGGTGAGAAACTGAAAGTTTGATTTTTTCCCTCCAGTTATTAATCAGAAGTATCTATTAAATTAAAATAGAGATTTTCCAATGAATAGTACTGGATGAATAAAGGGTACGAAATAAACAAATAAACAACATAAAAAAAATGTTGTTGAATAAAAGCTGAAGATTGAGGGACAAGAAAGTGATTCTTATTCATGAACATGTCCAGGTCACATAAGCTTCAATTATTTCCTGCCCTTCGAGGAATATAAGTCCATTATCTTTGCCATATTCTTTTGCCTTTTCTTTGGAAAGGGCCTTACCATTGTTGTCATCCAGCATCTCGCAAACCACCATTGCGGGAGTAATTCCAGCCATACGAGCAAGAGCGATTGAAAGTTCGGTTTGCCCGTTACGTTCATTCAAGAGTCCCTCAGCAGCTTTCAGAAGTGCTACATGCCCTGGGGTTCTGAAATAGTCCCCAAAATGAGTCCGGTCTCCAGAAACGTTTTTTTCTGTAATTTCTCCGATTTTTCGGATCGTAAGAGCCCTTTCATCATCAGGAATCCCAGTTCTGGTATCTCTATGGTTGACCCAGAGAGAAAAAGAAGAACGAGAATCATAATCAAGGTCTCCTTTTTTTTCCACAACTTTTCCAAGAAAATCACTGGTTTTGCTGGCTTCGCTAATGAGGTCCGCCATGAACGGTAATTTTAACTGTTTTGCAACCAAAGGATCTATTGCAACACAGATAAGGCCACCAGCATCTTTTCGCATCCATTTCACGTCTTTGTAGGTTACCACTTTTGCAGGAATTACTAGATCTGTTTCGCCTTCCCTTGAGTCCGAATCATAAATCTGGATCATTTCCCCGGCACGTAGGGCATTTAGGGCCTTATTGATATTCTGATTTTTGTATTTAAGGCACTCATATACCATGTTTTCGCTCATATTTTGCTCTCCATACCCTCTTTTTTAATCTGTATCACAACGCTGTCTCCGTCTTTCAAGCTAAGAGTATCTCGTAATTTCACCGGTGCAATGATCTCAATCAAATCTGAAGGGTAATGTGTTCTTTCAGGAGCTACAACAGCAGCCTCGATACCCCTTACACTAACCGGATAACATCTTCCACCCCCAAAAGTGCGTTTTCCATCATGGAAGCCTTCTATCTGGACAGCCGGCAGTTCAAGTAATCGATTTAGCACAGTCAAACTATTTCCGGAAATTTTTATATTAAGAGTTCCAGGAAAAGGTGAGAAACACAATTTTTCTTCAAATTGCTTTCTGTATCCAGGTATATTTACATAATACTGGCCCTCGCCGAGTCCTGTGAGAATGTTTCCCTCAAGCTCCAAGCTATCGGATTCTGGAGAAAAGATACTGTTGTACTCCCGACATTCATTCTTAAGAATTTCAATTCCTTTTCCTGTCAGCTTTATTAACTGGCCACCAGGAACGATCTTCCTCTCGATCAGCCCTTCTTCTTCCAACTGCTTTAGTTTTCTTGCTGCAGTTTTGGAACTTGCTACAGTGTGCTTTTGAAACTCACTCGAAGATACTTTAATTGTTTTATTTACTGCTCCTATAAGGGCAAGTTTTTTCAGATATTCGATATCATGCACTATCAGCACCCTACTAGTCTTAATTTTGAGATGCATCTCAATATTGAGATGTTAGATTATGCATTTGCCTTTAATAAAACTTTTGATAATAAAATGAAACCGGATAGAACATCCCTTCATCAACTGCATAAAACTATATGCTGGAGAAATTCCTTCTAAAGATGGAAAGATTATTCTGGATACTGGAAATTTGGCATTGTCAAACTAATAACCAATCATTAAAGCCATTTCCTTTTAAATGCTCCTTGGTCTTCAGCAGATATTTTCAAACATATTAGAACAAAATAGATGTATTCAACTTTTGTTTTGTTCTTTTCGACAAGAGTAACATAAACAGTAAATCTTTCGTTTTTGTTAGTGATGCAAAGGAAAAGGTATGGTAAAAAGAGGGTTCCGTTGCAAAAAATTCAAAAAAATATGTAAATCTATAGGTAATGAATAAAAATCAGAATATTCAAAGAAAATGCACTAACATTATAAAACTATACCAAACAATTGATTAATGTATTTGACTTCACTAAGAACAGAGTAATTTAGATCATTTACTTGTCCTTTTTTGATCATATTCATAGCTTCAATTCCTTTTAAAGTCTTATTAGCAGATTGAAAAGACTGAAATCCTAACATTGGATTAACGATTCGCTTTATAAATCTATGATCTTGTTCTATAATGTTATTCAAATACTTGATTTGTCGAATATCTACGTTTTTAGGTAGTATTTTATCATTTTTCAGTTTACATATAGCAAGTGGATAAGCTGGATTCTTATAAACAGTTATTACTCTTGGAATTTGATTATGATTAGAACTCAAAGCTTTCTTAAAAAATCTCTTCGCTGCATTTCGATTTCGTTTTGCACTTAACATGAAATCAATTGTATCTCCATTTGAGTCAACTGCTCGGTAAAGATATTTCCATTTACCTTTTATTTTGATATAGGTTTCATCAACTTTCCACGAATAGTTTGTTAGTCTTAAATGTCTTCTTATCTTCTTTTCTAGTTCAGGGGAATATTGATGTACCCATCTCATTATAGTACTGTGATCAACTTGAATTCCTCTTTCTATCATCATTTCCTTTAAATTTCTATAGCTCAATGGATATTTTAAGTACCATCTTACATTCAATAAAATAATTTCTCCTTCATAATGCTTCCATTTAAAGGAATTAGATAGCATATTACTATCTTTGGTTTTCTTTTTATTCTATTGTATCATTAGAAAGGATTTTTGCAACGGAACCTGATGTATTATACTACGAAATATTTTTTAAATGTCAGAACAGTAACTCGTATATCTGCATTCAATAATTAGATCAATAAATCCTCAATCCATGTCTCTCTAACTATATAGATCGCTTTAGTCTTTTCTTCCGGAGTCAGTTGCCGTCTCAATTCGAGGTACTCAAATGCTTGATAGCAGGGGTGATACTGAAACATCAGGTTGAGCCGTACATGCGGGGTCTTTTTTGCGATCCATTCTGTGATCTGGCTTGTGCAACATTCCAGGTGGCCAGGGAGGACCAGATGGCGAATGAGGACTTCTGCAGTTTCATATGCGAATTCGAAGTTAGGTTGCATGACTTCAAGGTACCTTTTTATTTGTGAATATTTCTGGGCGCATAAGTTGTTTCCATATTTGAAATCTCCAAGGTAGATGTCCACAATTCCTTCGAGAATTTTTGCAATGTCAGTAGAATGGTACATATTTGAGTTCCAGATGACAGGCGTGTTTACAAAGATTTCCCTGATTATTTTCAGGACAGTATGTGCGTGTGGGGTAGGAGTTACAAAGTTTACATTCCTTGCTCCGTGCATTCTTCTGAGGTCAATTAGCCTTGCAATTTTCCTGGGTTCAATTAGGGTTCCTGCTTCAGGACAGGGGGAGATATCCCAGTTCTGGCAGTAGACGCAGGCAAAAGTACAGCCCGTAAAAAAGATGGTGTGAGAAGGTATAAGTTCTGGCTCTTCTCCCATGTACAAAAATTCGGATGCATAATTAGAAAGATCTGTCAGCCTGCAGAATCCTTTTTCCCCTATCTTTCTATTAACTCCACAACTCCAGCCGCAGCAGTTGCAGTTCTCCAGAATCCTGTCCACTATTGCAACTTTTAGATCGAGAAGAGACGGGTTAGCTTTTGGGTGTTTCAGGAAAATCTCAGTAAGCAGTAGTAACCTATCCGAGGCATTTTTGTGAGCAAGGGCATTAATAGCTTCAAGCTCAAGCTTCTCACGAAGCTTTCAGTATTCTTCGATGCCTTTCTTATGAATTTCCTTGAGTTCTTCAAGCTGCATGCTAGGTTCGAACTGAACTTGAATTTATTCTGTTATTTTAAAGAGAGCAGGCATTTCATTTCTCTGCACCTTAAAGTAGCGTTTAAGATGCTTCGAAGCTTTCATATTTAAATATTATCCTGCTAGGTTAAAGGCTTATCTTGTCTTTCGAGGCTCCGACCCAGATTGTTACTCCTAAAGTAACTACTCAGAAAATATAATCTATCTCAAAACACGAACTATCCCTACAATCGGGTAATAGACAGTGTTAACTTTAAATCATATAGACATTTATTTCAAAATTTGAGTATTAATAGACCTGTTAGTAAGATATATAATCTCAGTTGCATACTTGAGTTTAGTTTTGAGATAGCTTGATGTTTGCTATTTTTATTATCGTCTATATAATCTCGATTTGCAGAGCAAATACGGTAACTATTCAGTCTACCAAAAATATTTAATTGATATCGATTTTGACATCATAGATATCTCTGATTACTAACTGATGAAAATAGAAAAGGCATAATCAACAGCTAATAATTGAAGAAAATCAGCTCACTGAAACTTGCCTATTGAGTTTAGTAGCGATGGCTATTATGCTAAAATGTAACAATCTAATACACTGTTTTTGCTATAAAACCATCGCATATTCATCTTTCAAAGAAGATATCATTTAGCGCACTTTTTTTGATGTGTAGATATCGCCAAGCTCATACTAATTAACCGCCATAGGCAGCGTCGCCTTGGTTATCGCCACCATCCTGATTACCATCGCAGGAACCATTACAGCAGCATAGGTCCGGTCTTTAGCAAGGCATTTGTCCGTAGCCAGGGTATTGGCACATACCAAGCCATAGCCACTCCAGTCACCACATCCTCAGCTCAGCAGCCGCCACAGCCGCCATAGCCACTATATCCGGCCCAGCCACCCGGCCCCAGTCCACAGCCACCGCAGCCACCATAGCCGCCACAAACCGGCCAGCCCAAGCCAACCGGCCAGCCCCAGCCCCAGCCGCCACCGCAGCCGGCATATTCGGCCCAGCCGCCGCCCCAGGCGCCAAAGTCGTCACATCCGCCCCAGCCGCCAAAACCACCGTGACCATGACCATGATGACCTTCACGTTCTGAACTCGCTGCTGCTGCAGTCAACGATACTACAAAAAGGACTGACAGCAAAACTGCAAGTACCTTTTTCATTCCAAGTTTCAACATTTGTTTACACTCCCATTTAATTTAATACACTTTTTATGTGATGCAACTATTATGATACATATTTTAGGGACATACTTTTCAAACTGTTACTTTTTCAATACATTTCACATCGGCAGATATACTGTGGAAATATTATTTAACTAACTAGTATTTCACCAACCGGTTCACAAACGAATATTGTAATCAGCTAGTTCAGCTTTAGTTCTTAAAGACTGATATATTACTTAATAATAAAGTCAGCTCATTTGCCGATAGAAATTATTTTCAATTATATTATCAGATTATTTATATCCAAACTATATAATTTATAGAGAAAGTATAATTATGAATATATATTTCTAACCAAATATAGGAATGAATGATTACCATAAATTAACAACTTTTAATAATTCGTAGGGAATTTTTATAAACCCATATATTTCATCCTAAACTTATGAAAGTATATACCTGATTCCTGAAAAATCAGTGGTTTAGAAGCATGTAAAGATGAACCATGGTGAAATTTTGATAATTCTTTACAAAAGAATTTTCAATTACTAAACTTCGAAATTGAATGGCTTGAGAGCTTGCTTATACATAGTTTATGGTTCCGTTGCAAAAAATCTGGCTATTTTACAAAACAAGTAAGAAACATCACAAATAAGATATTTATATGCCATAAACAGGTCAATAATGATACAAAAAGCAATAGTTATAACCTAAAAAGGCAGTAAAATTATTTTTGCAACAGTATAATCTAAATTACTCTGTTCCCAATGAAGTCAAATACATTAGTCACTTGTTTGGTATAGTTTTATAATGTTAGTACACTTTCCTTGAATATTTTGATTTTTATTAATTACTTATAGATTTACGTGATAATTTTGAAATTTTTGCAACGGAACCCTATTAAGTTCCTGATTAATAGTCTAAGCTTTGCTTTTGCTTCACTCCTACATGTTACAAAGCCAATGATACTGGCGATTTTCTCGAATATATCGTAAGGATTGCGTTTTTTAATCATTTTGAGAATTCCTATTTTCTTCGTGAGAATTCTGTTTGAATCTTTCCCGCTAATTTCTGTATTTGATTCGATTTTTTCTGTTCATTATCCGTAGATTTCTAAAATATGTTTGGCTATCCTCAACCTAGTGAGAATATAGATAAACTTTGGTTTCCACAAGCCGATTATATACAATTTATAAGCATCGGACGAGATTTAGAGGTTTATCGAATCCTCTATACTAATATGTCACTTTTGTATGTTTTCTATAAACCTATAAAATGTAAATTTCGATGAATGGATAATTATAGTAGTTATTTTAAAGTTAACAGATTCCTTAATCAAGTACAAATGATGTACGATGTACTTTTTAATTTTTCAACCGTGAACTCCGATATTTAAAACCTCAGTCCCCTTCTCCAGCTTTCCAAAATTGACTTCGTAACGAATTTTCATTTCTCCCCATATTTGAAGCCCCGTCTGACAGCCCCGTGTCTGTACGACAAAAGAAGCTACAGTTGATCCAACTTTTCCGCATGTTGGCAGAGAGTATCCTCTAGTAAAAGCTAGCAAGAACCCTGCTCTGTAAGCATCTCCTGCCCCTGTTGGGTCCACGACTTCAACAGAAATCACTGGAATTGAGAATTCCTCTTTACATGTGTAAATTCTGCTGCCCTTAGCATCACATGTAACTACGATGATGTCAATCCTGGCTTTGAGTTCAGAGAAGCTTTTTCCGGTAATCTCCAAGATTCTCTTGATTTCATGTCTGTTAGCAAAGAGGATATTAGTGTAAGCAAGAATGAGTTCAAGTTTCTCTTTTGAATATGTAACAATGTCCTGGCCCGGGTCAAAAGATACGAAATCGGCTAGTTGTGCGATTTTTGCGTTGTAGACGGAATCTGCAGTTGCTAAATGGACAAAATCCACAGGTATGGGTTCAAGTTCTTTGAATTTTGAAGAAGCTCCCCAGTAGAAATAAGTTGTTTGGTTGTCCTCTCTATCCGTAAAAATAAACGCCTTGGAAATTTTTCGGTCTTCAAGCCTGTAGAGGCGGGAGATATCAACGTGTGAATCTATTAAAAGTTTTTCATATCCTGAACTTGCAAAATCCGTACCCACAGGAGAAATTAGTTGGCTTTTTCCTCCCAGTCTTGCGATGGCAATTGCAATGTTGGCAGCTCCTCCACCAGGGTATTCTTCGTAATCAATGATAGGAGAAGATTCGTTTTTTCCTGCCATTTTTTCAACAGTTACGATGTAATCAAGAGCAGTATGCCCAACGATGGAAATTACTCGGTCCATGTAGTATCCTCCTGTTTCAGGGGTCTATTTTTCTGAATTTCATTTGTACTCTGTTAAGGAATCTGCTAACTTTAAAATGACTTTGCAATTAGTCATTCATTGCAAATACGTCCATTTTAGTCAGGGAAATTTTCGTATACCCATTGAGAGCGATTGCTTTTTTCATGAGAGGTAGTTCAAACCACCCGCATCTTCTGTTCCTACCGGTAGTTGTTCCGAATTCGTACCCAGTTTTCTGTATCCTTTCTCCTAGTTCCCCTGTAAACTCTGTAAGTAGTGGGCCTACCCCTACTCTTGTAATATAAGCTTTCACTATAGCTATCACATTGTCCACTCTTGTAAGGCCTACTCCAAAGGTTGGCACAGGCAGAGCCTTCGACTGTAGAGGAAGAGGTTACGAATTTTTTGGTTCCATGTATGATAATCTAGATGAGTACACTGAGCAGCTTCAGCCATTACATGCTTTCCTTCATCAAGAGCCTCGTTTATTTTCATTGAAACATCTGTGATATAAGTTGCAAACTGCCTGCCAAGTCCAATATATCTTTCTATGAGAGTAGAGTCCATAACTATCTTCGGATCTACCCCCATTTCTGCGATTTCTCTTTTCTTTTATGGGGCAAGTTCCTGAAGTCTTGTTAAAAAACGTTTACTGTCTATAAGCTCAGCCATGCGGATCTCGTCCCGTGCTATTTTATCTATGTGTGCGTAGCCGGTCCACGTTTTGTAGCCCCTATTTTCTGTTTCCTAGACGATTCTCTTGACCCACCCAATTAGATATAAGTAGAGCATAATTATACTGATTTTAGCATCTATGCCGAGTTTTCTGGCATCTATCTCTATACCATGCTTCTCAAATATCATGATTTCTTCAGCTAGAACCTCCTAATTTAGGGTAACTCCAGGCCCAATCAGGACTCTGGCATTAAGCAGAATACTGAAGGGAGAAGGTATAGTTTGTAGATATTGTCTCCTTCCTGGACCGTATGACCAGTGTTGTTTCCTCCCTGAAGACGGGTAACAATGTCGTAATCTTTTGCGATCAGGTCGACAATTTTGTATTTTCCCTCGTCACCAAACTACACACCTGTGATTATTGTAAACATAAAGCTCCGTATGAAAAGAGCCCGAGAGTTTTTCCCTACAATAATTTACCTTGTTTAGAAAGTACTCAAATCGCCTTTGATCACCATTTCAGTGATCTTCGTCACATCTGAAAACCAATCATCGATTACAACTTCAGCTTCCGCTTTAACCTTTTCAAAAGAGGTACCTTCTTTAGGAATAATCTGAGCGCTTGCCACAAGTGGCTTGTCAATGGGTTTTCCTATTTGGGAAAGCAGTCTAACATAGACTTCCTGTACATCTGACACTTTTTTTACAATATCACGGGAGATCTGAGTCGATAGAAGGTTGTAGATTTTCCCTACATGGTTGATCGGATTCTTCCCGCTCGTGGCTTCCATACTCATAGGCCTGTTTGGTGTTATCAAGCCATTACAGCGATTTCCGCGCCCAACGGAACCATCATCTCCCATTTCAGCTGAAGTTCCAGTAACTGTAAGGAAGACGTTGCCTTTTTCCAAATCATCTCCTGCGTTAATGAAGACTTTCACATCTCGTTCAGTGTAACGAGTTGCAAGTTCCCCTACATAATCCTTCATCTCGTCAGTGATACTCATATAACTGTTCAAATCGTCGATATATTTTCCAATCATGCCACTGCATATTGTAAGGGTTATACCTTCCCCATCCCTCGATCCCATGACCTTCATATCCTCCCCGATGCCAGGAATGCGTGATTTCAGGTCTGTGAGAAGTTGTCTTTCTGTATTGTAGACAAGATGTTCAAGCTCAGAAAAAGGAGCATGGCCAACACCGAAAGAAGTATCATTTGCAGCCGGGACCCTATCTCTTATGAATACATCACGCAGGTCTGAGGACCCTGTTCCAAGTTTGCAGTCCATAACTATATCTCGATCAAGGTCAAGATTCACAAGAGTATTCTTAAGATATCTCCTGCCAGCTTGAATGGCTACAGCCTCAGTAGCAAGTTCGACACCTTCGAACTCTTTTGTGGCTCTGCCCACCAGTAAAATATATATTGGTTGCAGTATTTCCCCACCCCCGAATCTTGGACATGACCTTCCAGCTACAATCTGAGTTTCATCGGTGTTGTGGTGGAGTACCGCCCCACATTTGCTGATGTATTCCTGGCATAGAGCGTGGCTTACGGCTTCGGCCAATCCGTCTGATATGCTGTCAGGATGCCCGATCCCTTTGCGTTCTACAAGCTCTATTAGTTGTTTCTCGATAGGGGTTTGTAAGAGCTCTTCCACTTTAATATTTCGAGTCATTTGGATCAACTTTTTATAAAGTTAACAATAATTTTATTATTAGAGTATTTTAAAATATTATTTTACTTTATTTGTAACTATCCAGTCTACCAAAACTAGATCTGTTGACTTCATTTTAATATGCATAGATTAAATGACCATTGCCCAACAATTAAAGAAAATTAGCTCACTAAAATTAGCCAACTGAATCTTAATAAAGATGACGATTAACATTTTTTTATCCAGGCTGAATAATTGCCTTTATTTTAGAATTGAAGTGCATCATACATTTTCACGTTTCAGAGATAGAAATATATCCATAGTTACTGCATAAAATGCACCGGAAAATTACTAAAAATATTTATACTTTTTTGTTCCTAAACTAGGTCCCACAATCACAACTGCTCATGTAACACTCATGTACCGACGTAAGTTCATCAATGCTTATGTCAATGGACTCAAGTTCATCTTTGCTACATACATATACATATCTAGTACATGAGGTACTTTAAGCACCCCCGTTATGGAGTTTGTTCTCAGCAATATAGCGTACAATATAGAGCTTGATTTGTAAAGCTCATATCCATGACCGCAGCAGAGTGTCCGTCACCCGCAGCCAAATTGACTATTTTTCCTTCACCTATAACATTGATACGTCTGTTATTATTCCCGAATATTTTGCCTAACGGTTCGAACCGACTTTGCAAGAGCAGAGAGGATTTCCATATCTATTTCCACATTGAAATGCCCGGAGTTCACAAGAATTGATATTCTTCATACCTGGAAATGTTCAGTTGTAAGGATATCGCGGTTTCCGGTGGTAGTAACAAAGATATCCCCTAACTTTGCAGCTTCTACCATTTTCATGACTCTGTATCTATCTATTCTAGCTTCTAAAGCTCTAATAGGATCTATTTCAGTAACTATTACACCCCCTCCGAGGCCTGCAGCTCGCATTGCAACTCTGCGCCTGCACCAACTACAACCTGCTAAAATAACGTTTTTGCCTGAAACCAGGAGATTCGTGGTCCTATTAATTCCACCCCAGGCTGACTTTCCTGTACCATATCGATTGTCGAAAAGATATTTAGTCATGGCATCATTTACTGCAATTAAAGGCATTTCCAAGGCTCCTTCTTTTCTGTGTGAAGCTTAAATATAAGAAGATATACTCCATCATCGACTATGATGTCAGGTTTAAAGTCAAGGACTCTATCAATAGCTTCGTAATACTCGCTGTTGCAGCAATCATATTTTGCAAAACAGTCTATGTTCTCAAGGGTATCAAGAACCTGAGCCACATCATTCTGGGTCCTAAGGGAATTGTAAACCAGTGATGAATACCTTTGCACCGTCTGAAGCTATGGTTTCTACAAGGACTGCGGTTTTTGCTTCTACGTGAAGAGCCATCCCCCCTTCAACCATTTTAGGGGTTTTTCTTTCTCAAATTTACCCCTTAAAATAGCAAGTACTTGCATATGATCTCTTGCCCATTCCATTTTCATGTTTCCAGATTTGATGAGTTTTTTCTATCATGGCAATCCCATAATATTAGGTAAACAGTTAAATTCAATTGCATTAAATATGAATGTTATTTGGAATATCGTTTCTAAGTTTACTGTTGGTACCAAAATTTAATAGAAGTATACTTTTTATACTACTTAAATGAGCTTTATGCTCCTGATTTTTTCATATTACTAAAAGTTCAATTTTGCATTTTTTAATTTTTTATATTTTTATTCCAAAATGAATCCTGTGCCAATACGATGCAATTTTTGAGAGATACTATACAAATTAGTAACCTTTGTCAAATTGGAATTGTTACTTTCACTGAAGAACACCTTTAAAAACTAGTCTAAATATTTTTGTTTGTTTCTGTCATACGTACAAATTTCACCCAAATTATACAGTAAGTAATAACTTATATGTTATAAATTACTACTTGTTAATATTTATGGGTTTTGAAAATTGGAAGATATATATAAATATATTTCATAAAGTATGATCGCGCTTCAAGTCGTAGTATTTCTCATATAATTCAAAGTTCTATCTTATTTTTTGATGAAATACTTTAGTAATTATTGCAATCTTTTAGAATTAAGATATATATATATAATATTATTTTTCCCCATAACAGTACCAATTTTAGGTTATTTATGTGATATTCTCGGAGAAAAATTGGTAACGTATAAAGTTGGTGAAAAAGAGAAGTTTTTAAATTAAAATTCTAATTTAAAAGCCACAATTTAACATTCATAGATTTACAGAAAAATGAACAAAAGCAATACGTTTACAATAGATTGTATTTCAACCAAATATAATCGATGCCCACTTTCTGCAACGTTCTCAACAAAATAATCGCTTTTATACATCGTTTTTTATGATAATGTCGTGGTTATTTAAAAATATATTTTAGAAAGCTTTCTCAATTTTTGACTTTTTTGCTCCCAATGAGATTTTCCAACCCTATTTCCCGAGGCCCCAGTCAAGATGATAACCGAAGATTTTAAACTATTTTTCCAAAAAAATAACATGAAAAATGTTATTTTTTGAGAGCATCTTTTAAAGTTGGCTAAAATTTTCCAAATAATCATATACGAGTAGATGATAACTTATTATTGTGTGCATCTAATTATACACTTACGACTCACGCAGCTAAGCTGAAAAATAGATAGCCGTAAATATTTAATTATTTAAAACATAAATTGAAACAAAAGTATCTATTACGCTTGATTTTGTATCTCAAGTATATAAATCCTCCATGGATATATTTTTTAATATGATAACATTCTAATTTATAAGTGACGCCATAGTAAAAAAGGGATTGTCAGATGAAAGATAACCAAGCTAGCTTTACTGCAATGATGGTAGCCTACATGCGTGCTTATCATGCCATGCACGATACTCCAAAAATTTTTGATGACTTTCTAGCCTATGATTTGATACCAGAGGAAAAAAGATTGACAATTGAACAACATTTGGTTGAATTTTATTTGAATTTGAATAAAGAATTAAATGATTCTAAGCATGCTACTTCGCTCTACGACCAGATTACTGCTTCGACACACTTTATGCAAGCGATTAATAATATAATAAGCCGTGCAAGATATACGGAAGAAACTCTCGAGAAGACTGTCAGACAGGGAGTAAAGCAGTATATAATTCTTGGGGCAGGAATGGATACATTTGCGTTTCGCCGCCCTGAGATGTTGGAAGAATTGGAAGTATTTGAGATTGACCACCCTGCCACACAAGAATTTAAGCTTAATAGACTTACAGAGTTAGGGTGGAAACATCCAGCAAAATTACACTTCATTCCTATAGATTTCACAAAGGAAAGTTTAGTAACGGCACTAACTCGGTCATCATCTTATGACCCAAATGTTAAAAGCTTCTTTAGCTGGTTTGGTGTCACCCCTTATTTGACCCAAGAAGAGGTGTTTGCAACACTACGTTCCATTTCTGAGGTTACCTCTGCTAGCAGCACTGTAGCTTTCGATTATTTTGATACCGATGCATTTGTTCCTGAAAAATTGTCTCCACAAAGGCAAAAAACATTGGACTTTTTGCAAAAAATAGGTGAACAAATGAAACACGATGGCTTCAATCCAGCAAGCTTAGCTGAAGATCTCACAGCTTTAGGATTCCGTCTTCACGAAAATTTGAGCCCAGCAGACATCGAAGAACGCTACTTACAAGAACGCCCGGATGGACATCTTGAGTATGTGCACTTTGCATGTGCGGTTACTGAATAATTAGGCACATAATATATGGTTCCGTTGCAAAAATCCTTTCTAATGATACAATAGAATAAAAAGAAAACCAAAGATAGTAATATGCTATCTAATTCCTTTAAATGGAAGCATTATGAAGGAGAAATTATCCTATTAAATTTAAGATGGTACTTAAAATATCCATTGAGCTATAGAAATTTAAAGGAAATGATGATAGAAAGAGGAATTCAAGTTGATCACAGTACTATAATGAGATGGGTGCATCAATATTTCCCTGAGATAGAAAAAAAGATAAGAAGACATTTAAAACTAACAAACTATTCGTGGAAAGTTGATGAAACCTATATCAAAATAAAAGGTAAATGGAAATATTTTTACTGAGCAGTTGACTCAAATGGAGATACAATTGATTTCATGTTAAGTGCAAAACGAGATAGAAAAGCAGCAAAAAGATTCTTTAAGAAAGCTTTGAGTTCTAATCATAACCAAATTCCAAGAGTAATAACAGTTGATAAGAATCCAGCTTATCCACCTGCTATAGGTAAACTGAAAAATGATAAAATACTACCTAAAAACGTAGGCATTAGACAAATCAAGTATTTGAATAACATTATAGAACAAGATCATAGATCTATAAAGCGAATCGTTAATCCAATGTTAGGATTTCAGTCTTTTCAATCTGCTAATAAGACTTTAAAAGGAATTGAAGCTATGAATATGATCAAAAAAAACAAGTCAATAATCTAAATTACTCTATTCTTAATGAAATCAAATACATTAATAAATTGTTTGGTATAGTTTTATAATGTTAGTACATTTCCTTGAATATTTTGATTTTTATTTATTACTTATAGATTTACATATTTTTTTGAATTTTTTGCAACGGAACCTCAGAATCTACGATACATAGATTTAGACCCAAAAACTCTGCATAATTAAAATATAGTGTCTTTTAAAGAAAAAAAATAGTATTTCTAGTAAACGGATATCTAATACATGCTCATTTGCAGTATGACGGAGCAGGTGGTATGGGTTCGAACTTTGAAAAAATAGATTATTATAGGACTCTAACTTCATAATAAATTAGATATTGATGTTACTGCTGACGATGCACACATCAACAGTATTTACCCCATTCTGGGAAAACTATTTTTCTGTCCCCCAAATAGTGTTAGTTTTACTACTTTACATATTTTTTCATAATGTTCTAGGTATTCTAAGTATGATTGTAGTTTAGTTTAATTAGTTCCAAATGTTCAGGAGCCCTAGATTTTCTATGAGTCCCATAAGCTTCAGGAGTCATAGAGCAGTAACCCTTTCTTATTTCAAATGGAACTAGGAAATTTCGAGATTTTAAGATAAACATTGTGCATAAGATTATGCCATTTTAAAAATATTGCTTTAAAGTGTAGATCGATAAGAATTTCAATAAACCGATTTTTTAATAAACAATTTATATATTATCCATAGTATAGAACTAATTTATGGGTTCATAGTAATCTGCTATATAATCTATTACAATAACTCATGGGCATAACTAAGAATCTATAGGTTTTAAAATATGGAAAATTGAATAAACAAAGATGCAAAAATACTTGTTTACTGCTTTAGTAGAAACAGAAGTTCTGTTGCAAGTCAAATGTTGGTACAGTCAGGTTACAAAAGAGTCTATAATATGCAAAGCGGTATCATAAAATGGGTAAATGCAAGGTATCCAGTTGTAATTGACCCTATATTTTGGACAATTAATTATCCAAATGTAGTGTAATAAAGTATTGATAGTTGGTTAAGCTATAATTTCCAGGACAGATTTTTGGCAGCTCATTTAATTAATTTGTTGAGCTGATCACAAAACAATTGGGCATTGTACCTAAAGTTCTGCAAATTTTTATTGGCTCTATTTCTTTTTCTTTCCCTTATCACAAAAATTTAGTTCTGTATCAACTAAATAGGATGAAATTACTACATTGGAAAGTTCTTTCACCAAAAAATAGGATTAATCGTTTTGCTGATATGGAAATCTTCATACAATGCATGTGCATCTTAGGGTTAAGATAATTCAAATATTTGGACCAAAATAGAAACCAGTATTAAAATCAACAGTCTCAATATTCATCGGTATAAATGATAACTTGATAACAGGAAACAAATAGGTGAATTAATTCCAAGTGTTCCCTCGGTTCCATATGTTCTAGAAGTACCAGAAGCTCCATGAGAAATAAATCAATACATTTTTTATTTTTTGTGGAATTTCAAAGATGAAGAGATTTTAGCCACAAAATCTGTGTATTTAAAAATTATTGATTTGATTAGACTCGCGAGCTAATAAAAAACATTATTAATATTTAATTGTTTTTTAATTGTAAAAAATATTATACGGGATTATTTTTTGGTTATAAACTATTTTTCATAGAATTAATTTAAAATAATTACAAAGATAATTGTATACTGTACCACAATACGACATAACGAGTTGATCGAAAAAAAAATCAGAAATGGAAAAATTGAATTATGTGGAAGATGTCGGTCTTATTTTGAATTAAATATACTACTGGAGTATAATATTCAAAGTGACTGTATAGGGTAACGGTAGAGCCAGCTCTTCCACTAATCCATCAAATCTTTTTAATGTGTTGATTTGGTATAATGTATAATTTGAATCAAAAATAAGCATATGACAAGGTAATCAAAATTTTTCAAACTTCGCAGGATTTACCCAATTTTTTAGATAGCTTTTAGGCCAAAAAATGAAATTTGTAGCAGGGGAGAGTACATTAGGAAAAGAAAAGGGAGAAAAAGAAATGGGCAACGATGATGATATATTAAAGTCAAGAAGTAAAGAGAAAATAATTAAGGAAGCAGAACCTAATGTTACAATCGAAAAAGTGACAAAATTAACGAAAAAAGCATTGGAACAAAAAACAGCGAGTGATATACTTACTTTTGTACAGAATTTGGATGATTTTGAGGAAGCTGATATCTTCTTAACACTATACATTAAGGCATTAAACAATACACTTGCATCCAATAAGGAAAATTATAGAATAGATGAAAATGGGGTAAGAAAAATAATCGCTGAAACAGACGGAAGATTCGTATATGGGGAAGAAATATGTGGGGGATGTGAAGAAGAATAAAGAAATGAATGAATTATAACCACATTATCTGCTGAATATAATGGATTTACAGGTTCTGTTGCAAAAATAATTTTACTGCCTTTTGGGGCTAGACTTATTGTTTTTTTGTATCATTATTGATCTGTTTAGAGCATATAAATATCTCATTTGTGATGTTTTTCACTGGTTTTGTAAAGTAGCCAGATTTTTTGCAACAGAACCCCTATTAATAGATCCAATTTTAAAGTCAACTCCGTTATTAAAACAATGCATCTTGAAATCTGTAAATTTTGATTTGCTCTATACCACTTTATTATTTTCAAAAATTTTAGATTTTTATGAAAGATTATTTTCTGCAAAATCAAGCATGTTAACAATTGGAAGAAGCTTGGAAGAGTTGTCCCTACTGTAGGTTCAGTTACAGTTATTCCGAAAATATAAGCCCAATAATATATTAATTCGAAATATGGCCAACATCTCCCAAGTAGCCCACCATGGCTTTTAATTCCCTGCTCTTTACATTACACTCTTTCAGGTCTGTTGGTAGTAGATGCAATACTACAATGCATAATCATCAACGTAATTATTTTAAATTAATTATACAAAAAATAATTTCTAAACGAAAAACAATACTGGGTGATATTTTTCACAATCGAAAAACAATTTGAAATTTATAATTTTTCTATTATGCTTAAAATATTTTAGTGCAACATAATTTTTATTTAAAAACTATTTTTCGTATAATTAATTTAAAATAATATATGAAAGTAATAAGCATTATAGTTACAATAAATTGTTTATCTGAGCATCAAAAGTAATTTATTGCAATTACAGATTAAATATACTAAATGTACTAATATTTTGGGGTAATATAATGGTATTCAATAGATCACCGGCTATATGTACATATCCTGATGAGAAATGTGAAAACTTGATAATTGAAGTAGTCCTTCCAGGAGTCGAAAAGAAAGATATTTCTTTCAAGATTGCTGAAGACGTTTTTTATGTAGATGCTAAGAAAGAAGGAATTAGGTATTGGGACAGTTATGTGCTCTGTTGCCCAGTAGACTCGGAAAAAGCAGTTGCTAAATACTCAAATGGCATGCTTAACGTCACAGTACCTTATAAATTACCCTTAGAAAAATTAACTGAAGTTAAAATCGAGTGATGAAGTTAAAATCGAGTGATGTAGTGATTTAAGAAAAAATCTATAGTTGCTTAACTATAATTTTATTCATTTGTTAATCGGATCCCAAAACTCAAAATAAAGTAGTGTACTGAAATGTCTATAGAATCTACGAAGGAAGAAATTCAGAGTTGAAAATGATCATTAATCATTGATAAACTACGCATGACCAATAAGGCAGATGTGATATATAAATGGATGAAAATAAACCTTCAAAAGTTACTACTGGTTTTGGAATCTCTTTGGGGGTATGATCAAAAAGTCGGAGAACGTGGACCTGTTCTTATGTAGGACATTCATCTACTCTCGAAAGTAGTATATCTTCATTAATATTTTCGTTTTCCATGACTTTTTCATTTCATGAGAAAATAACCCATCACGAGCATAATCAATCTGTATGGTCTTCATTAAATTTTTCATCTCTTCATAAAGGTTTATTCGATTGAAGTAGAAAACAATTACTTAATACTTTAAGCACCCAAACTTAGAATCTTGTACTTGAGATTTCGAATCACACAAATTAGATGTTAAGTTAATGGTATACTTTAGACGATTGCATGCAAAATGAAGTACATTTTTAGAAAACTACAGTGTTTCTCTACTAGCCGGAGAAGCTTGAACAGGCAACTATCCTAGCTTAACGCTATCCTAGCTTAACGAGATGATAATCATGGCAGGATACCTGGATCTTTTTTCACAGTATCAGATGGGCGATTTCACGTTGCCAAACCGCATAATTATGGCACCGATGACCCGCAGTAGGACAGGTTATGCTGACATCCCGGTCTCACTGATGGCCACTTATTATGTGCAGAGAGTCTCGGCTGGCATGATTATCACCGAGGGCTCACAGGTCAGCCCTCGGGGTGTGGGCGTCATGCATACGCCAGGCATATACTCTGCAGCACAAGTTGCTGGCTGGAAGAAGGTGACGGTTCCAGTTCACAAGGCTGGAGGTAGGATTTTCATCCAACTATGGCATGTAGGGCGAGTTTCCCATCCAGACTTCTTGGCTGGCGCTCTTCCTGTCGCACCATCAGCGCTACCTGTTGAAGGCTTTGTCCATACACCCGCTGGGAAAAAACAAATTTCAATGCCTAGGGCCCTGGATAGAGATGAGGTACCGAACATCATCAGGCAGTTTCGGCAGGCTGCGGAGAACGCCAAAGACGCCGGCTTCGATGGTGTAGAAATCCATGGTGCTAACGGCTACCTGCTGGACCAATTCTTGCGGAGCGGGTCCAACAATCTAACCGATAAGTACGGTGGCAACCTTGAGAGCCGGGCCCGTTTGCCTCTTGAGGTCACGAAAGCTGTCATCGAGGTATGGGGTGGTGACCATGTAGGCTACCGTATCTCCCCGCATAATAGCGACCATTCTATGTCGGATGCCAATCCACAGGAGACCTTTTCCGATTTCACCAAAGAATTGAGCAAAACTGGCCTAGGCTACCTTCATATAATTGAGCCCATAGGAGGTAGAATGGAGTTCGTACCACCAGAGGCACGGTTTGGTCCTAGTCTGCGTAGGATCTTCGAAAGGACGTTAATACTGAACGGCGGCTATGACCTACACAGCGGGAACGAGGCTATTGCCAGAAGAGAAGCCGACATGATAGCCTTTGGAATACCGTTTCTGGCTAATCCGGGCCTTCCAGAACGTTTTAGGCAGAATGCACCGCTGAATGAGCCAGAATTGGATACATTCTACGTTGGTGGCGCGAAAGGATACACGGATTATCCGTCCCTGGTCTATAGATGACATGTCTCAAAGCATAGGGTTCGGTTGCAGGAATGATATTTCATTAGTTTGCTACCATAATTATTTTTTTTATTCGTATTGATCTGATGATGGAATTAATTTTGGGTTCCGTTGCAAAAATAATAGTTCTGCAATTTGACACTATAATTTTCACCTTTAGGTGTAATTTTCTTTCTAATGAAAATGATTAACTTTCCTAATTGTGAATGTTTCACTGATTTTGTAACAAAGCTAGATTTTTTGCACCACAACCCGAATTCTATCAAGAGATTGGGACTAAGGATGACCAAGGCCAAGGTCGGTTTTGACCAGAGGGGGTCCGACTGGTTGTTTCCATCTCCATGCAATTTGAAGCTAACGGACAGCCATCCAAAGGTACAGACAGCCCCTTCCCAAAAGTCGATTTCCCCCCAGCGTTCCATCGAATGCAGCAACCAACACCTGGTTTGCTTACGGCTATCGCGAGGGTATTCCGCGCATGCTCGACCTGTGGGATCGCCACGGCATCAAAGTCACTTCGCATATGATCGGCGAAGCGGCCCGGCATCATCCGGATCTGGCCAAGGAGATTGTCGATCGTGGCCATGAGGCTGCTGGACATGGTCCACACTGGAGTTCACAATATGCAATGAGTCGCGAGGAAGAAAGAACATTCCTCGCCCAGGCAGCCAGCATGGTCGAAACAGTCACCGGTCAGCGACCAATCGGCTACAACTGTAACTGGTTGAGGCGCAGCCCTAACACACTGTCGCTGCTGCAGGAATTGGGCTACGTCTACCATATCGACGATGTCAGCAGCGACGAACCGTTCATCGAGCAAGTGAATGGCAAGGACTTCGTCGTCATTCCCTACACGCTGCATAACAATGATATCCTACTAATCGAGGATCGCAACTACTCTCCAGCAAAATTCCTCGACCAGATCAAGCTGGACTTCGACCAACTCTACGACGAAGCCGGCACACGCCGCCGCATGATGTCTGTCAGCGCTCACGACCGTATCTGCGGCGAACCGCTGATAGTGCGCATGTGGGACGACTTTCTGCGCTACGCGAAAAGTCGGTCGGATGTGGCTTTTCTGCGCAAGGATGAAATCGCACGCTACGTGTTGCAGAGTCCGCTTACCCTGCGCGAGACCGAAACCATCTAACCTCGCAACAGAGGAGCTGAATCCCGCGTTTGATGGTGCTTATCATATTGATTACCTTCCTAGATTTCGTTGCAAAAATTTCAAAATAAGCATGTGAATCGGTTGTGGTGCAAAAATAATATTTCTGCATTTTGACACTATAATTTTCACCTTTCTGTGCCATTTTCTTTCTAATGAAAATGATTAACTTTCCTAATTGTGAAGGTTTTTTCTTATTTTGCAAGAAAGCCAGATTTTTTGCAACGGAACCTTTTTGAGTCCATAAGTTTAACAAAACAATTTTCTGAGGCAGATCTGAAGCTGACATAATTCTTATGTTTAAAATTCTTGTTTTAAAGTGATGTAATAGTCCTTGATTTTGAATTTGAGAAAAATGTATCAAGCGAATTTCTTTTAGAAAATTTCTTGGTTTTCCTGACCACATACCAGACAATACTGCAGCTTGGTTATTATTTATCCAATCAGATCCTGGACATGCAAACATGATAAACCTAGAGGGAACGAAGCAAAAACAAGGAGAAACAGAGCTGGAACCTGGGCAAAAGGGGGGTAAATAACATTTTATATATAAATTCTATTTGTGTAAAATAGGGATTATGAGCTGTTCAGGAGATCCAATACAACAATTGAATCACTTCATGATTCGAGAGTAAATTTGCCCTAATAAAATGAAATGGGTTACAGAGACAGAGTATACTTGGGAGCAAATTCAATGATTAAACTATGAAAAGAGCAGTAAATGAACATCCTCTGACAATGACTGATATATTAAAAAACGAGAATATCAGCCCAAAAAAGCTTCATGGAAACGAGTTTATGCCGGAACTAATGAAATATTCAAAGGAGGAATAGTTCTTGTAACGACTGTTCAAAGAGTAAATCTAAGGAATTTTTTTGTACAACTTCTTGTTATTATCTCTATCATTTGATTTCATTGAAAATAAAAGGAATATTTTAAGAATGGCGAAAGATATCTTTAGAATTAAAGAATAAGGATCCAAAAAAAAATGGGTCAAATACAAAAATTAGTGAGAAAGATTTGGACAAAATTCCCGCGAAGAGAACAAATTAGGGTAAATCGGAATCCTCTTATATTTTTAAAAAGTGAACAAATTTGTTGGACATCTGCAGAAAACTATATTTCTTTAAGGATCCATTCATTTGAAGTTTTGATAAATTTATAATTTCAATCAGTTAATTTGTTTAATAAAACATCTTTTTTCGATTTCTATCAGAAACTTTATATATTAACTATCGTATTTTAATTATGATTCATCTTCAAATTATCGACCAGGCAATTCGGAGAAAGTAGAAAATATACATTTTGACTATGATTTTTTTTAATTGCATCTGTCTTTAATTGCATCTATCGATTAGGTGAATCAGAAACAAGAAACACTGATTTGGACAATATCGGGTTTATATAGTTATCCAGAGGAGAATTCAAGATGAAAAAATATCTTTTACCAATGGTTTTATTATTTGTAATCTTAATGCCAGCAGCTTTCGCGACAGGCGATGTAAAAGTTAATGACTTTTCTGCTAGCAATACAAGTGGGAATGTACCTTTACATATATATTTTAATGGTAGCGTTACCGGGAACATCACTAATTGGCAATGGCAGTTTAAGAATGTAGGAACAGGAGCTATTACTCATAGCACTGCAAATGTAACAACTGTCCATACTTTTGGCAAACCTGGAGTTTATGATGTTACATTGACAGTATGGGGGCCAAACGGTAAAGATACACTTACAAAGCCAGCCTATATAACTGCTAGTAATAGCAATTAAAGTTCACAGTTACTGCATTTTCGGTTCCGTTGCAAAAATCCTTTCTAATGATACAATAGAATAAAAAGAAAACCAAAGATAGTAATATGGTATCTAATTCCTTTAAATGGAAGCATTATGAAGGAGAAATTATCCTATTGAATGTAAGATGGTACTTAAAATATCCATTGAGCTATAGAAATTTAAAGGAAATGATGATAGAAAGAGGAATTCAAGTTGATCACAGTACTATAATGAGATGGGTACATCAATATTCCCCTTAAATAGAAAAGAAGATAAGAAGACACTTGAGACTAACAAACTATTCGTGGAAAGTTGATGAAACCTATATCAAAATAAAAGGTAAATGGAAATATCTTTACCGAGCAGTTGACTCAAATGGAGATACAATTGATTTCATGTTAAGTGCAAAACGAAATCGAAATGCAGCGAAGAGATTTTTTAAGAAAGCTTTGAGTTCTAATCATAATCAAATTCCAAGAGTAATAACAGTTGATAAGAATCCAGCTTATCCACCTGCTATAGGTAAACTGAAAAATGATAAAATACTACCTAAAAACGTAGGCATTAGACAAATCAAGTATTTGAATAACATTATAGAACAAGATCATAGATTTATAAAGCGAATCGTTAATCCAATGTTAGGATTTCAGTCTTTCCAATCTGCTAATAAGACTTTAAAAGGAATTGAAGCTATGAATATGATCAAAAAAGGACAAGTAAATGATCTAAATTAATCTGTTCTTAATGAAGTCAAATACATTAATCAATTGTTTGGTATAGTTTTATAATGTTAGTGCATTTTCTTTGAATATTCTGATTTTTATTCATTACCTATAGATTTACATATTTTTTTGAATTTTTTGCAACGGAACCCTATTTACCACTCTTTTAAGGCCGCACACTATGTGGTATTGTGGTACAATATACAATTATCTTCGTAGTTATTTCAAATTAATTTTATAAAAAACAATTTCTAAACAAAAGATAGTCCCGCATAAGATTTTTTGCAGTCAAAAAACAAATAAATATGGTAATTATTTTTATTATTTGTGAAATTTTCAGGTTATAAAATTATGCTTTTTCTAAAGAATAAAACTTTACCTTGAGCCTATCAGTGGCTTATCGCTTGTTTATATTAACGAGTATAAGATAGGATACCTATATTTGAAGAAGTGTGCATCCTCATTATAATCGTGAAAATGAGATATTATAGGCTTTATAATTGTTCGTTCATGTACACTTCTTATTGCAAGTATGTCTTCCTTTACTTATATTCCTAATAGTTCCCAATTATTCCCGCTATTTTCCCGTTATATTCCAATTAAAAATAATAGGAAAACAATAATAAGAGAATTAAAATCAAGCACATAAGACAGTGTGATCAAATTCACTATTTTGATAGTTTGAGGTTTTTAAGCTTATTGATTTCTCAGTCAAATCGATTAAGTCCTTTCGGATCCCTATATTTCTGATTTTTATTCCAAGTTAAAATTACCTTTTTTTGAATCACTGGAAAGCCTTCTGAACCCATAATTAGTGTTGTACCCATGATATAGAGCCGATCCATCAATATCTTTGTTCTGTACAATCCCCCAGTTATCAGTTAATAGCGTAAGGTGGTCAGCTTTTACTTCAAACAACTTATTCGGAAGGAAATTAACTATGTTTAGTATTTTTGGATAGGTAGTGTAGTTATTTAAAGTTTCATGGAAGACAGTAGTGTATTCTTTACCAACATTTTTCCATGTCATTTTTCTGCCAAAATTGTATGCATTTTGACGCATAATATTAAATTTTTCTGGATTTTCAATTAAATATGAGAGAGCTTTTTTAAAGCCTTCAGTGTCTCCAAAATCTACAAGCAACCCGCGATTATCGGAAAGCATTTCCTCAGCATACCAATAAGGAGTGGAGACGATTGCTTTTCCCATGCCTATGGCATAGGTCAGAGTCCCGCTTACTATTTGTTCTCTGGAAAGATAGGGAGATGCATAAATATCACTTGCAAGAATATAATTGCAGAGTTCTTCTTTTTCAACAAACTTATCATGGAATACTACATTATTCTCAATCTCAAGTTCGGAAATAATACTCTTAAGATATTGCCTGTATGCTTCCCCATCTTTCTTTTTGATCATAGGATGCGTGGCGCCCAGAATAAGGTAAACAAGGCCAGGATATTGAGTTATAACATCAGGAAGGGCTTTGAGCAAACTTTCGATACCTTTGTTTTGGCTCAGCAAGCCGAAAGTGAGGATAAGTGGAGACCCTTTGAGATTCAGTATCTTTTTATACTTATCACAATTGCTAAACGGATAGTCCGGCATCCCATGGAAGATAACCTGGATTTTGTCTTTAGAAACTCCATAACTATCTTTTAGTATGTTGACTGCAGTCTGGCTCATTACAACGAGTTTATCAGAATACCTTGCGAGCTTTTCAGTGGATACTCGATACTCATCAAATTCAGGCTCCCGGATCACAGTATGCATCGTTGTTATTACAGGCTTGCTTATTCCTGATAAGAGAGCGAAAATGTAATCTCCTGCGTCCCCCCAAAAAGACCGAATTCGTGTTGAAGACAGATAATGTCTGCATCGGAATGATTTATAAAATCTGCAGCTCGGTAGTAATCTTCGAGCTTGTTCTTTTCAATTTGAAAAACAACTTCTTCTGAATAATTATAATTTTCAGGAGGATCTATCAAAGCAATGACTTCACAATGAATGTCATCCTTTCCTACAGAAACCGAATTTAAAAGATCAGAAGTAAATGTAGCAATCCCACATTCTTTTGGAACATAGGTTCCTATAAATAATACTCGCAATTTCCGATTCATTTGATCTCTCCAACTTATAGAATTAAATTTTAGCCCTCCATTATAGCCTTAGATTTTTATAATAAATTTAGGACATTTAATGCTATTGATTTTTCAGTTCAAATGCATGAGTCCTAAGATAAAATGATTCGTTTTTATCTTCGTTGCCTATGAGAGACACAATGCTAAAATCTAGTGATGAACAGAGAATTACAAAATCACTCGATTTTGAAAATTGCCACAATCCTTCAAAGAGAATCTATTGAATGGTGCAAGAAAGCTTGAATCTTGAGTTTTATTGAAGATTTGATTCTCCGTGAAAACTCGATATTTGAATGCAAATTAAAAAATGATAAGAAAGTTTAGGGGGATTTGTCCCTTATCCTAATTCCATAAATATATTATATAGAAAAATGAGATAAACCCCACTTTTTTGTTGGTCATTTATATACTTATATTTACAATTTGCTGAAATCGGAGGTTTATCGAAATTCTTTATAAGCAATGGAATTTACTAAAAAATATTTCCCAGGCAATTCTTTCTTATCATCTGCTCTCTCAATGTAATTATATATAATTAGATATAATTAGATATAAACTATAAATATAATATCAATCTAGACTATTTCTAATTTTTGCAAAGAAAAAATGTATGTGAACAAAAATTATTCGTATATAAAAATTTATAAAGGCAAACAATATTTGAATATTAATCATGTGATGTTTCTCATTTTTAATAATTTTCATTACTTTATAATTTAGTATAAGTTCATCCCTAAAAAAGAGTTGCAAGCAACTTATAGGGCTCTTTAAAGAATAACCTAGGTGACACATAATGATAATCCATAATTACATGTTTGATGTTTCCATAATCAAATTTCCATTACTGAGAAAGCTTGCGTTTTTCATGCATTAAAGAATCTCAGCTATAAACTCACCGCTTGGGGGAAAAGGGCATGTAAACAGTATGGATATTCTAAAAATAATATAGACCAACTGAATAGAGATACCTTGACTCACGACATACTCTAAAAAAAATTAAATTTTTTAAATTTGATATAGATCTAGTAAAAATTTTAAATGGTTCCTTCTGAGCATAAATAAAATACAAAAAGCAATGAATATTTAAGATCAAAATAAACCGACATAATCAGAGTATTAATAAGGGAACTAAATTCATAACTCATTCGAATAAAAAATACGCGATGGAATTTAGGTAGTCAGGAATATTGAAGGTAGAAATAATTCATACTTTTGTCAGCAAGCACGCTAAGAGGAAATAAAGGTTATCAATTGAGCTAAAAGGGATTTAGGAAAGATTGAAGAATTTATAGTACAAAGCTCGAAATTACTGGGTCTTCAGCCCATTGGACTGAAGCATCAACTTCAATACTGGTTCAGTATGTAACTACCCTCAATTCAAACTTCATCATCACATATCTGTTTCTTAATCTCATAGTATTCTTTAAAGATTTTCCTTGCTATAACACTTTTGACAATTTGCAACACCCTTGACGGAAATTATATTGATTCAACACCCACGAAAATATGCACATGATGGGCATCAAACTCAAAAAAGTATTTTTTGCCGATTTCAGAATATATAGATTTCAAATCGTTGGTGATTTCATTGTCTAAAAGAAATTTCTTACGATACTTTACACCAAAATTACGTGAGATCATATTTTTATAGACACAATAAGTTGCATGACGTAGTTTCATTTTTTTGTTGCAAAGGTAGCCTAACAGATAAATAAGTTATTTAATTAACTGTTATCAGGGAATTTTCGATCCCCCTCAGCAATTTTGGGGGTATTCGACTGGGATTAAGAACTTCATAGTGTCACAGTTTCAAGAATTCAACTTTCTACCAGATGTATTAAGCATAATTTTTTTATTTCTTTTTTTAGATTGATAAGTTTATAATATACACAAGCGAATTAAAAATATAAATACAGAACTAACTGGCAAAAACAGGAGGATTAATGACTTGGCAAAGCATTTTTTCATGGTCACCGGAGAAGAAGCGGGCCCTAAATCGAACAAAATGGGCGGAATCTGGAACGTCATTGATGGAGAAGCACTTACATTTGCGACTCTATTCAATTCTGGGACATTGGAATTAAAAGATAGAATGAAATACTTGTTGTTGGGCCTTATTATGGACATAGAGGTGCAGACTGGAATAGAGAACTAAACAGGATTACAAATATTGAGGAATTTAGTCACCTTAATAATGATGGAGAGCTTCAAAAAAGCTTAGAATTACTTGAAAAGTCAGGTATCAAAGTTTTTACAGGAGAAAAACGGATAGGAAAAACGAGAATATGTTATCTGCAGTTTCAAACTTGTGATTTCGGAAAAATACTCACAACATACAATGGAAGGGAGATGACACTCGAAAACAGGATCAAAGCTGAAGCCTATGAACTCTTTGGGTTAGATTCCTTGAAATATGAGAGCATGTCAAATGGATTGGAATACACTCATTATCTTTCTCTTTCCTATGCAATTTCCGAACTTGCCCGTCTTCTCGTAAACTTGTCCATGGGAACTTATGAAAAATGGAAAAAGGATCCATCCTCAAATCTGAATTTTAGTTCCTACCCTCGTGTTTCCCTTCACTGCCATGAATTTGGAGTATTTTATGCTGCAGCCAGGCTTAAGAAACTTGAAGTTCCGGTAAGTACTGTTGCAACTCTGCACGCTACACTCCCCGGAAGAGCTGCAGGATATAATTCTCTTCAAAAAATAAGGACTTATGACAGTACATGGGCTCCTAGAGTGCCGGAAAACCTGGCTGCCCTCGAAGCCCTTGCCTCATATGCAGATGCTATTACCACAGCAAGTGAGTCTACCAAGCAGGAAGCAAAGCTTTATTATGGGTTTAAGGGAATTGTGATCCGAAACGGGATTAATATACGATCCGATAAAATAGATTGGAATCTGAAAGAACGTGGTCTTGAACAGATTCAAAAATTTCTTTCCGAAAATCTGTACAAATATCATGGAGGGGAAAGGATAAAACCCGAGAAGATCATTCCTATTTTTACGATCTCCCGCATAGAAGTGGAAAACAAAGGATATCCTGAACTCCTCGATTCTCTTGTTGCTCTGGATCATATAATACAGAATAGCATTCTAGAAGGGCATATGGAAGAAGGAATTAAGGTGATATGTTTTCTTGTTACCGCAGAAGGCCCCAAGAAAAACCTACCGGAAGGTTTTCCTGTCAACCTACCAAAAGAAGTGCTTGTAGGAAACGAAATAAGGATTCAGCAGATGATCGGAGAAAAAAGGCTAGATTTTTCGAAAATGGTACGTGGAAAGGGTTCAGTTGCAGCGGTTCTATATCCCCA
Organism: uncultured Methanosarcinaceae archaeon; assembly: GCA_963733675.1. Classification (GTDB taxonomy): domain Archaea; phylum Halobacteriota; class Methanosarcinia; order Methanosarcinales; family Methanosarcinaceae; genus Methanosarcina. Next base: position 454,072 of record CAVTET010000004.1, read on the forward strand.
GATTCTCTCAATATCCGATGGGGGACGCGGTATGGAAGTTGGGGATTTCATGGCCGGCTGCTGTGCAGGCATCTTTCCCTCGCGTTATGATCCTTTCCTACTTACCAGACTTGAAGCCAGAAAATAGGGGACTCCAAAGCGTGATCAGCCGGATATGTGGCTTCAGTGATGCTATAAATGCCATCGAACCTCTAGTGGAAGGATTGGGGGGTATAATAATCGTAGACAACATCGATCTTTCCTATTATGAAACAGTCCTTGATTATGCCCTCGCACTTAGTTACTTTACGCAAAATTTCATAGATGATAGGATAAAGTATAAACTTCTGTGTATGGAAGCTTTTCTCCTAGCAAAAAATATGAACTGGGCAGAACCTACTCAACAGTATTATGAGCTGATGAGTGGACACACATGAACTTATGAGCGGAATACTCTAAGAAAAAAATTAGAGAAAAAAGTTACCAGTAGCACCTATTGCATCAAGCTCAAAACAATAAATTTCATCAATTTCAAAGATACATATTTCAAATAGTTAATAATGTCATTGTTTAATAATACTTTTTTACGATAATATATATATATATATATATATATAAAGCAAATAATATAAATTTGTCATATAGAAACAAGTTTCGAATTACATAATTCAATTTTATAGTACAAAGATAACTTAAAATATTAATCCGTTAGTAAATAACGTTTCTCAGGGAAGTTTATGTTCTTAACCAACTTACAGGTAGATAGATATCTATCTTTCCGAGTCAAGAACTAAGAAAAAACCACCTAAACTCCCACAAACTATCATCAAAGCTATCCACTTGCCCTCCAATTTATTTTTCGCCCCTTTGAAAGGAACTTAGAACTATCAGATAAAATAAAATATGCCTACGCTATGCAATTATTGATGAAACAAATGCATCTAATAGATTTGTGCCGATTATGCTTTTAAAAAGATAGATCCATATTGGCTTGGAATTGAAACTGCTAAAGCTTTCAGAACTGCGTCCTTAAGAAAACTGAATGTCTACCCCCAAGTCTGCGTTTACTTGATAAATACCAAAATGTACCTAAGTGCATTGTTTCGAACGCCCAGAGAGTTTTTACTGAACAGGAACTTCACTTTTTTAGCTTATACGATCGCTTCAATTTCACAATTATGTCTCCTGATTATTATATCAAGAAACCCGACCTCAGACTCTTCAAGATGGCTCTTGATAGACTTGGACTTGAGGCTTGGGAAGTGCTCTCTATTGGTGATACGCCGGAAAATGATATTTATCCACCTCAAAGTCTTGGGATGAATGCAATGCTTATCAGTGATGCCGGGAAGTATGGATAATCCCCACAAAAACAGGATCCATAACCAATTAGTGAGCTTACAAAATTGATATCTCAATGTATATGCTTTAAAAATAATTATTAATATTTAATTGCTCTTTGAATGTGAAATATTTAATGTTGCATTATTTTTCGTTTAGAAACTTTTTTACATATCATTAATTTAAAGTAACAAAGCTGATAAAAATAACTATTTCTAGGTAAATACATCATCAGTACCTAAAAAGAAAATAAGATTTACAACATAATAAGGTTCTAAAATAAATAGGAAGTGCTTATTTAATGGGAAAGCAAGAAGTCAACCAAACAAAAAAAGGGGTTCCGTTGCAAAAAATCCTTTCTAATGATACAATAGAATAAAAAGAAAACCAAAGATAGTAACATGCTATCTAATTCCTTTAAATGGAAGCATTATGAAGGGGAAATTATCTTATTGAATGTAAGATGGTACTTAAAATATGCATTAAGTTATAGAAATTTAAAGGAAATGATGGCAGAAAGGGGAGTAAAAGTCGACCATACAACAATCATGAGATGGGTACATCAATATTCCCCTGAAATAAAAAAGAAGATAAGAAGACATTTAAGACCAACAAATAATTCGTGGAGAGTTGATGAAACTTATATAAAAGTAAAAGGTAAATGGAAATATTTTTATCGAGCAGTTGACTCAAATGGAGATACAATTGATTTCATGTTAAGTTCAAAACGAGATAGAAAGGCAGCGAAGAGATTCTTTAAGAAAGCTTTGAGTTCTAATCATAATCAAATTCCAAGATTAATAACCGTTGATAAGAATCCAGCTTATCCACCTGCTATAGATAAACTAAAAATTGATAAAATACTAACTAAAAACATAGGCATTCGACAAATCAAGTATTTGAATAACATTATAGAACAAGATCACAGATCTATAAAGAGAATCGTTAATCCAATGTTAGGATTTCAGTCTTTTCGATCTGCTAATAAGACTTTAAAAGGAATTGAAGCTATAAATATGATCAAAAAAGGACAAGTAATCGATTTAAATTACTCTGTTCTTAATGAAGTCAAATACATTAATCAATTATTTGGTATAGTTTTATAATGTTAGTACATTTTCCTTGAATGTTTTGATTTTTATTAATCACTTATAGATTTACATATTTTGTTGAAGTTTTTGCAACGGAACCACTCGATATACGTTGAGGAACATAAAAGAAGCTGGCTTTATCATTAAGGAAGCAAATGAATTGTTTTTTAAGGAAACTTTCTGGAATATCCGAGCGAAACCGTAAAAGTCTAATTCATGTGATACTTGAATTTAAAGATTTTTTTTAATTATAGGACTTGTGCAATGTAAGTATAATATTAAGTAAAATAGACGTTGAAGTTCAACCTCAAATTTTAGACTAATATAGGTTTAATAAGATCGGGTTTTTAGTTCAACTGTGTAAATCTTAATATTAATACATTTATAGGTTGTACATTAATAATCAGTTAATTTTTATCCAGATAAGTTACATATTTAATTTTTTCTGTTCTGCATGGTTTAGTTTTTGGTTCCCTGTATGCAGGTTCTCGAAAAAGAGTGAATTTGAACAAAGTGTATTGCTAGGATGAAAATATCAACCATCTAATGAGGCACGAAACACCCATATCTATTAAGGAATCAGTTAACTTTAAGTTGACTACCACATTAATTTTAGATATCTGATCACATTTACTTCCAAGTGATGTAAAAAGTAAATGTGGCAAAGTAGCAATAGAACCAATTATTCTAACAATTTTAAAGAGCCAAGTAAAGAAATCTGGTGACATAAAAATTCAATTATTGTTGAGGACTTCGATAACTCTCATATTTAGTAGTATGTTTATAAATGATGTATATTACTCGTGAAATTAGAAGTTTATCTGAATCCTCTATTATTTTGTTAAATTCTTTTGCTTTTTTATCATTTACTGGGAATTTAAAATTTTAGCTATAACTTTTTTTTAGCTAAATCATTTTTTCTATATTATTTATTTTTGCTTCCAACATTATATTTTTCATATATATTTTCATTACACAACTTATTTGTTCTTCATTAAGGAGACCAAAATCTCAGAATTTTTTCAGATTGAATCATTGGTTATGTTCCTGTGAATTGTTCATGCTGAAAGTTTATCTCCTCTTTTCTTGTATATTCACAAATCATAATTTTAGTTAGTTTCCTTGAATTATTAATCAAATCTAAAAAACGAGTATATCTCTGATTTTTGAGAAAATGTAGCTAGAATCTAGTGTATAAGATTTTCAATAATTCACAGACACATGACAAACATATTTTTCAGTTTCTTTTTTGAGATACTTCTAAGTAAAATTTTTAAATAAGTTTGTATATGTAATTTTTAAAAATATTATCGCAATGATGCTGTGTTATAACTTTATTTTATGTGAAATTTTAGATGAAATAGCCTGCTAAAAAACATTTTCAGGATCCATATGCTGGGATCCTTTAGAATATATCTGGCAAACTCAGGAATGTCTAAACCAGCTTTTTGAAGACTAAATGCCTATAAAATAATGGGGTGCAAATGTATTTACTCTATTGTTAACATCCAAAAAGAAGAAATTAAGTTTGTGGTCACTACTGAATTCCATGAATCAATAAAAAGAATGTTTAGATAAACATTAAAGAAGAATGCTTGACATAAGTGCAAAGATCTAGAAGGAAAACGAAAGAGAAGAGGAAGGATATATTTGTAAGGAAGGAAAATCTACTGGCTTTTTCCGAGCTTGCTACCTGCCAACCATCTTTAAAGAGGTGGAAGCGCTTCAAAAATTGAAAATTGCATACTAAGACAACACCTCCGAAAATGAAGTTTAAAGAGCCTGCAAACAAATATAGATCTAATAATATTCGACAGATTATAGCTAATTTTCGATGTATTCTGAATTTTATTTACGAAAAGAAATGAGAAGATCATTGAATATTTCAATAAACTTTTGATTATTACAATTCATATATACCATCTATGAGAATATGAAGAAATGGGAAGGTTGATCTAAATCTCCTTAAATATTTAAAATATTTTTGCCCGATCGGATTCTTAAAATTTGTTATTTCCTCTCTCATAGATTTCTGAGATCTGTGATTTTACAGCAAAATCAACAAAATGGCGAATAGACTATAACACTTATAAATATCTTTAATTTTTTTGTCATTGTGCGCATAACGAAGCCTCAATATACAGGCGGAAAACTTTTTTAGTAAGTTATTGCATATTTAATATTATGGGTCATAAGGCTAACGACCAACTAGAAAATGTAAGTTCAAGTTTAATTTTTTTTATAACGATTATTGCAATAGCATTAAGCTTTTTAGGGATAATTATATCTATGAAATAAATGATGTTCACGAGGCAATAAATGCAAACATCTCTCCAATTATATCTTTAACCAATTATTTACAAAATTAACTATATCTCCCTATCGGGTTGATACCCTCCAAGGAAAGAGCTTCCTTTGATTAATTCCTTCATCTGTTCTCAAATTCACGATCCATCGGAAATTCTGTATTATCGGGGATTTTATTTTAGATTGAGTCATTTGTGCACACTAAAGTCATCTACTATGATAGTTTTAACGTTAGTGTTTTCAAACATAGTTTTGGAAAGTTTGTGTTTGAGATCTTTAACTTGATTTGCTTTTTTCTATTCATTTTTGTAACTGCTTTAGCTAATTTCAGGTATCTATTACTTTTTGTAGGACATGTTTTAACTAGAAAACGAAATCAATTAGACATATAAAGGTAATTAGTATCATAAAAAGGAAAAATTACAACAATTATATAGTATCTTATAGCAAATTGTGAGATGTACTAAGATGAAATAGAATCTTAAAAGGGAGAAATTAAAGAGGAATAAGTTTGTTAAACCAGAGATATTCTTGGTTGATAAAAGTATAAAAATAATTAGTGAAATAATCGTAATTGTGGGAAAAGAAGACAGTGTGAGTACTTGAAATGCCCTCTCATGTACTTTCATTCCAAAAATAAATATTCACTATAATGATTCTAATTCCACGCTTTGTTAGAGGATTTCTATGAAACTGCTTGTAAGTCCAATCAATAAAGAGGAAGCCATTATAGTTTCAAGAGGAGGTGCTGATATTGTGGATGTCAAAAACCCAATAGAAGGTTCCCTTGGAGCCAACTTTCCATGGATAATTAGAGATGTAAAAGAAGCTGTAAATGGAAGACAGCCGATAAGCGCAACAATAGGAGATTTTAATTACAAACCCGGAACTGCTTCTCTTGCAGCTTTGGGAGCAGCGGTTGCGGGAGCAGACTACATTAAGGTTGGCCTTTACGATATTCAGACTCCAGAACAAGCACTCGAGTTTCTTATAAATATAATAAGAGCTGTGAAAGACTATGACTCAACCAAGAAAGTAGTTGCCTCAGGATATTCAGACTATAAACGCATTAATTCGATTTCCCCCTTATTGCTCTCCGAAGTTGCGGCAAAGGCTAGAGCAGATGTAGTCATGGTAGATACTGCAATCAAGGATGGGAAATCTACTTTCGAATTCATGGATGAGAAAGGACTTAAAAGGTTCACTGACATTGCTCATGAATATGGACTTGAAAATGCAATTGCTGGTTCCCTGAAATTCGATGACCTCCCAGCGCTTGAAAGAATAGGACCTGACATTATTGGTGTTCGGGGTATGGTTTGTGGAGGGAACAGGGAAACTACAATTCAGCAAAAACTGGTAGAAAAGCTCGTAGCTGAGTGCCAAAACTTATAAATTTTATAAATCCACTGTGAAACTTAAATTTTGTGCGTGCATGTTTTCTAGGCAACATAGCTAAATATTGTTATGGATGAGTAAATATTATCATATTCGTTATTATTATGTTGTTTTTTTTGGACATATATGGAATCACTTTTGGAACTTTTTATTGGTTTTAGCCTTGAGTTATTAACTTACTTTTACACATTTTTAATTTTATGCTTATCACTGGATTAATAAGTGAATATCCTTAGGAGGATTTCAAAAACGTATGATTTTCAAAAGTCATTTATATACTACTTATATGAATAGAAAATAATTTAGGAATTATTAAAATCCTCTTAAGATCTAGATGGCAATTCACTGATTAGTTTTGAAACGGTCTTGGAAACCAAAATTAGAAGAAACTTCCTGCTCAAGATAACGATAGATTCAATGTTCAAAAAATTAAGGATAAGTATTATTTTTTTGTTTATTTGAGCATGTTATTGAAAAATTTCATACCTACATTTATTTCGATAAAATAGCAAATATCAAGAAATTCTGGGAAAAAAAATCACATTTAGGAAGAACCCATTTTAATACAATATATTAAAATTTAACTTTGCATTTAAAGCAAATTTGGAATACTGTCAATTATATACATCAACGATACTAAATAATTTAGGTGATATGTACAGTGAAATGACTGTTTCTATACCAGAAGTGGAGTTATTTTTTTTTGCTTTTATCAACGGCTCCACTAACTTTGATAATTGTGAATATTCTTCTGATTTGCAGAAAATGTTCTCAGAACTTAAGAGATTCGAAAAAATGTTATATTAACTCAATAAATTATTCAAAAGTTGATTGAATCCGAAATTCTGCAGATGCAGACAGGAGTATTATTTGGTTATCTGTTTACTCATTATTATTCATTGAAAATTATATTTATTTTTAAGCTATTCCCATATTGAGAAAATAGATGTCATTCTTGAGTACACTTGCAGAAAATGATTGGAATTATGTTGAGTTACTTGTTTGTTATATTTTTAATTTTATATTCTGTTTACTTATTCTATTTCTTATTTGGTAACACAATAATAGTACTAATCTTTACAAGACTGATGGAGGCAGAGGTATTTGATTTTTGTCCTATGTTTTTCATTAAGTAGATATTCTAGCTGCATTATTAATTATATCAGTCAAATATTACACAACTATAGAAAATTATTAATACAGAAGAGACAAAGAATTACAATACAAATTTTAACGCTGAGAATATGAAGACGTTTATTGTATTGTTAACCCTACTAACAGTTGTGCTCTTTACGGCTGGATGTACTGAAGAGGTCCCGAAAAACGCCACGAGCCTCAAGAATACTTCAGAAAAGAATCCTGTTGTCGAAGCAACCCAACTGGAGCAAATAAACAAATCTCTTCAAAAAGGCCCAGTTCTTTTAAAAATCGGAGCTGATTGGTGTGGACCATGCCAGGAAATGAAGCCAATACTTAGTGAACTGGCAAAAGAATATGATGGGAAAGCAACGATAATGTCTGTGGATGCAGACAACAGCCTTGAATTTGCAAACTATTTCGTAATAAACTCTATTCCCGACTCTTCTGTAATAGTAGGTATTGAAAACGGAAAATATGTTTACATTCAAGAGGATGGGACCGTCAGCAATGATAGATTAAGGTCCAGGATTCTCGGAGGCAGGGACAAAGAAGTATTCAAAAAAATTCTTGATCTAGCTATCCAAAAGTCAAGTCTACATAAAAAAATAATGTAGCTGATTGACTAACTTCGAAGTCCGCATGTATATCGGAAGTTTAAACCTGTGAAACCCATTATTCAGGGTATAATACACACTATCCAAAAAATAACATCCTAAGATAGATAAGAATCATGTACGAAACTATCCCCCCTCTGACTGCATTTGGCGCGGGAATTCTCAGTGTCCTGTCTCCGTGCATTCTGCCACTTCTGCCCGCTGTACTGGCAACATCCGCCGGGAAAAGCAAAATAAGGCCTCTTGCAATAGTACTTGGAGTCTCAATAGCCTTCATTTTAATGGGAGTGGTAACTTCTATCTTTGGGGCAGCTTTCCAGAGTCATATAGGTCAACTGAAGATTATGGCAGAGCTCCTGATCCTCCTAATGGGTTTTTCATTACTTTTTGAACTGAGCCTATTCAATACCTTTTCAAAGTTCCCTCTTTTTGCAGATATGAATGAAGAAGGGTCTATTTCGGGTCTTTTGCTTGGGCTTTCCCTCGGAGTACTTTGGATCCCCTGTATAGGACCGATTCTTGGTTCGATCCTGGCCATGGTTGCTCTGGAAGGAAGCACTTCAAACGGCGCATTCACCCTTTCAATTTATTCTCTTGGATTTTCAATGCCAATGCTCGTGCTCGCATATTCAGCTCATTTTTCTTCCTCAAAACTCCGTCTCATATCAATGTATGATGAAATACTCAAAAAGGGAGCTGGAATGGTTATCATTCTATTTGGGTTCTGGATGGTTTATCATAACCATTTCAGGGGGTTATTTTAAAAACAAATATGAAATTCTTCAAATAAGATGCTCAAATAATTAAAAGTTTTTTCCAGGAACACTTTTAATTATTTGAGCATTGACTACATAGTTATTTTGGCAAGGAAGTTTGTTCTAATTTTGTGGAAGCATAAATTATAGCTGAAGATTTAATTTTAGACTTGGACATGTGAGGGTAATTAGTATCATAGAACGGAAAATTTTCCACGATTATATAGCATTGATTACAAATTAGGAGATATACGAAAATGAAACAGGGTATAAAATTGGAGACATGCAAAAGAGGAAGATTATTGAGGCTGATACATTCTTGGTTAATAAATGTATAAATTTTATTAGTGGAATAATTGCAATTATGAGGAAAGAGATTGTGAGCATACATTGGGAGGATATCCTATGTACTTTCATAGGCTTTGTACCTAAAGTCTTATTTTAGCTCGACTTTAGGTATAGAAATTAGATTTGAGGTGCAAAACGTACTTTAGGTGCAAAGCCACTTTTATGTCAAAGTATTAGTACAAAAAAGTAAGCATATGCTTACCTTACAATTACAACAATTGCATCATTAATTTCTAGAGTATCAACTTCTCTACCTTCTGAGATCACTTCCTTTGTTACCATCACGGCTTCAGATTCGATCTCAATTGGTTGCCCATTTACAGTAATCGTTATCTTTCCTAAGGCTTGCTGGGCCTCAATAGTCGCAAGGTCTACTTTTTTTAGAGCTTTTACAACATTGTTTGCATCATTTCTGAAGCGCGGCCCGATTAAACCCATGTTAATCTTAATACCCATGGGCATATATTCAAAGGAAGGAGCACCTACCATCAATTCCACTTCAGAGTTCATAGCGCCTGAAATATCTCCTGTATCGATATCTGCATTATATATCTCGATTTTCTTCAGTGGAGCATTAAGGGCCATTCCTATATCTGACTTATACCTGCGAACTTCACTAGTTATTCTCTTAATCAATTCTCCTGCAGCTTCAGCTTCTTCACTGATGAGACTTTTATCGATAGTTGGCCAGGCCTGTATATGGACGCTTTCATCGCTAAATCTTGAATGCAGCTCTTCTGCAAAGAAAGGTACAAAAGGCGCAAGCAGGAATGAAAGAGTTTTCATTGTTTGATGGAGAACATATTGACCTGCTCTCCTGCCTTCGACCTTGTCACCATAGAGTCTGCCTTTTACAAGTTCTAGATAGTTGTCCGCAAGGACTTCCCAAGTAAAGTTCCGAATGGCCTTGAAAGTTGAATCAAAATTGTATCCATCAAGCTCTTTAGTGGTGGTATCCACAAGTCGGTTAAGCTTGCTGAGGAGCCATCTGTCAATTGTAAGGAGGGAATCAATTGAGAATTTGTCCGCGTCTTCAGGCCCAAAATCATTTAAATGGGACATCGAGAAGCGGTAGATACTCCACATCTTCTGGAGAAAGCGAGAAGCTGAAACTACATCTTTCCAGCGGAACATTATATCTGAGCCTGTGGAACCTCCAACTGCTCCCCACTGCCTAAAGGCATCGGCACTGTATTGTGATATCACTTCTTCGGGGGAAATGATGTTTCCAAGGGACTTGCTCATTTTATGGCCATCAGGTCCAAGTACCATACCATTTATCATTATAGAGTCCCAAGGCTTCTTGCCTTCAAGAGCCAGGCTACGCAGTATTGTATAAAAAGCCCAGGTTCTGATGATGTCATGTCCTTGTGGGCGGATCTGGGCAGGCAAGCGGAGTTCATACTCGCTTTCCCAGCCAGTGACATGTAATGCAGTAATCGAGGAATCCATCCAGGTATCAAGGACATCGATCTCGGGTTGAAATTCGGTTGAACCACAAGTACAGGCCTTCTTTGGAGATGCTTCATTTGGATCAATAGGTAGCCAACTCTCTTCTGCAAGCATGACTTCTCCACAATGCTTACAATACCATATCGGAATTGGAGTTGCAAAAATCCTCTGCCTGGAAATGCACCAGTCCCATTCCATGGTGCCTATCCAGTTCTGCAGCCTGGTTTTCATATACTCTGGACACCAGTTAATATCTTCTGCAGCTTTCAGAATGCTTTCATGTTTGATCTTCACGAACCATTGGGGCTCGGAAAGGATTTCTATATGGGTGTCGCAACGCCAGCAGAGTCCAACATTTTGCGTCAGAGATTTCTGGTCATAAAGGAAACTTTCAGCCTTCAGGTCGGAAATTATAGCTTCTCTGCATGCTGTTGTACTCAAGCCTTCATACTTGCCTGCAGCTTTTGTCATCTTTCCTTGCTTGTCGATAGTTTTTACAAGGGGTAATCCGTATTTTGCCCGCCAGTGCACATCCTGTTTGTCCCCAAAAGTACAGATCATCACAGCACCTGTACCTAGTTCAGGCTCAACAGCTTCATCAGTAATCAAAGTCACTTTCTGCTTAAAAATAGGCACTCTAATTTCCTGGCCGACATATTCCTTGTATCGCTTGTCTTTAGGATTAACTGCAATGGCAACGCAGGCTGACATCAGTTCTGGCCTTGTAGTTGCAATGTCGACCTTGTCGAAATGGACAAAGTTAAGTTTAGTTTGTCTTGTGTCATACTCTACTTCTGCAAACGCGATGGCAGTTTCGCAGCGAGGGCACCAGTTAACAGGATGTTCTTCGTGATAGATGTATCCATCATTGTACATTCGGACAAAGGATTTCTGTGTCTTTACAAAATATGAAGGGTCCATAGTTACGAATTCGTTACTCCAGTCCACAGAAAAACCCAGCCGCAGCATTGTTTTTCGCATCTTGTCAATGTTTTCTGCCGTCAGTTCCCTACACATTCTCCGAAATTCTGCACGAGAGACCTGGTTTTTAGTTATTCCATTAATTTCTTCAACTTTTACTTCCGTTGGCAGGCCATGACAGTCCCACCCCTCAGGGAACATTACATTGTATCCCCGCATTCTTTTGTAACGAGCAACAAAGTCGATATAGCACCAATTAAGCGCGTTCCCAATATGGAAATTGCCTGTAGGATAAGGGGGAGGGGTATCGATAATATATTGGGGACGTGGGTCCTCTCCCCAGTTGAAGTGGTACATGGAAAGATCCCATTTCTCCATCCACTTTTCCTCAATATCATTTGCATTGTATTCTACTTGAATTTCCGATTCTTTCATAGAGACACTCCATGATTGGAAAATGGTGTATGAATTTCTGGGGTTCTAGAGTGCTTGCGATTATTTAAATATATCTGGTCTTGAAATAGTTTGACACCTCGTCAATTCATAAATTATTTCTACAAATCAGAAGAATATCAAAGAAATTATTGAAGGTAATGAAATCGTTGGTTATGAAGACGAAAATTGACTCTACTATAAAATAGACACAGGTATTTCACTTCTTGTATCCTCTGAATTATGTAGTATCGTTGATATCACGACTTTACCTTATGAAACAAACTATAGTTATCAAAAAAGTTTTAATGTTTTACTTCATGCTGCAACATCTTCGACTAATATTCTGGAATCTGCAAAAGAGAGTTTAAGTGCAAAGTCCCACAGAATATTGAAAATTCATTTTTGATTTACACATATGAAGCTTATGAGAAGGAGTCGTGATCTGAATTGGAACTTCGATTTTCTTTTTTGAGTAAAGTTTGTTTCCTGTGGAAATGAGTTAAATACTAAAATAGGAATCCTTATAGGATAAAGATCAGAGACTGATAACTCCATGGCCAGAGATATAAAAATACTCCACACCGCGGACACGCATCTTGGATATATCCAATATTACAGTGAGGTTCGTAGAAAGGACTTTTTTAAGGCTTTTGAAATTGTAATAAATGATGCGATTGATATGCAGGTCGATGCTGTAGTGCATGCAGGGGACCTTTTTGATTCGAGGAACCCTACTCTTGAAGACCTCCTGGAGACTATCAACATCCTGATTAAGTTAAAAGTTGTTGAGATACCTTTTTTTGGAATTGTCGGGAACCATGAGAGCAAGCAAAATAAGCAGTGGCTAGACATTTTGGAGAAAATGGAACTTGCTGCAAGACTTAGTAAAAAACCACACCTCTTAAGGGGTATTGCAATATATGGAATCGATAGTGTCCCTAGGTCAAAGATTCCTTTATTCGACTATTCTGGGTTTGAAGCTCCGGATTCTTCCCTGCCAGAAAACTGCAAGAAATTACTTGTAATGCACCAGATAATGCAGCCTTTTCCATATGCTGAATGGGACTGTGTTGAAGTGCTTAATAAGCTTCCGTTCAAGATTGATGCAATTCTCCTTGGAGATTATCACAAATATGAAAAAATTAAGGTTGAAGATACATGGGTCACGTATTCCGGCAGTACAGAAAGAAACAACACTTCTGAAGAAGAGTCCCGTTCTTACAACATCATCACTCTTTCCGATGAAAGTTTGGAGATTAGTAGGCGCACAATTCCTACCCGCAAATTCCTTTTCATTATAGCAGAGTTGAATGAGGAAGAGAATACTTATGAACAGATCTTTTCTGCAGTAAATGAACATCTTGAAGAGCTTCCCGAATCAGTAGTGTTCTTGAAAATTTATGGGAATTCGAGGATGCTTCTGTCCATCAGTGAGATTGAAGAATACCTTCTAAATAAAGGAGCCCTCGTGACAAAGGTCACAGATATGAGGATAAAAAAATCTTTACCCAAAGAGGTTTTGAAAGTCACATTTTCGGATCCTGATCAGGCAGTTGCAGAGGAGATCAAGAGAATGAGCTTAAATGATGGCGGGTTAATTGTTGATGAAGTTGTCCGAAACCCAAACATCACAAGGTCAAGAGTGGATGAAGAAACTGAAATTCGAATTTCAAAGTTGATTGAGGCCATTGATTTCAAAGACCCGGATTTCCGAATAGAAAGTTCTGTCAAATCTGTAAGATTTATTGAGTCTAAAGAAGCAAAAGAATGTGTATATGATAACAAAGTTAAAATAATTGCGGATCTCAATCCAACTGAGAAGACTGAATTTGGTGTGGCAGTTATTAGAAATTCTAATACTACTGAAAGCTCTGGAATTACTGAAGAATCTGAAATTTTGAAGCCCTTATACAGGATTAAAAGTTCTGAGATAAAAAGTAGTGAATCATCTATATTGAGTTTGGAGAGCTCCGGATCAGCGCCTGAGACTTCATCTGTATCTGAATCTGCACCTGAATCTATATGTGAACCTGCATATAAATTTGCTTTCCTCCAGGAAAGTTCCGAAATTTTGGCAGAAGGCCATGGAAAAAGGATGGCATTTTGGAAAGACAGTGGAAAAGAGCTTGAAAAAGAGGTTGATATCTTGCCTGATTCCGAAGTTGAAGTTAGCTTTGGAAAGGATGTAGAAGGCAAAACAGAGGTACTGTCCGAAGTAAAGCCGATCAAAGTTTTGGGTGCAGTCGGAAAAAAGGCAAATTTGGGGCAGAAAAAGGGAAAAGGAAAACTTTCTGCACCTCGACAGTATAACCTTGGTGATTACTTGTGAAGCTGAGAAATCTTCATGCTGAAAATATCCGGAGCTACAAAAAGCTGGATTTCACTTTTGAAGATGGAGTGACAGTAATTTCTGGGGTTAATGGAAGTGGAAAATCAAGCTTGCTCGAAGCCTGCTTCATGGGACTTTTTGGTAGTAAGATTCTTTCAAAGGATTTTGTGCTTGCAGATATAATTTTTAAAGGGGCTGAGGATGCTAAAATTAGTCTGGGCTTCGAGCACTTAGGGCGTGAGTATCTTATTGATCAGGTTTTCCGATACTCGGTTAAAAGTGAGAATGCCTCAAGTTCAAAATGCATACTGTATGAAGATGGGGAAATTATTGTTGATCAGGCCATACGGACTTATGAGAAAGTATGTTCCCTCCTTAATATGGATGAGGAGGCATATAGGAACTGTGCTTACATTCGACAGGGGGAGATCGATGTACTTATTAATGCAAAGCCAAAAGATAGGCAGCTCATGATTGATGACCTACTGCAGCTAGGAAAGCTCGAAGAGTACAGGGAAAGGGCAAATAGTGCAAAAACAGCTGTTAAAAGGCTTGAAAGGGACACTAAAAACAGCCAATTAGGTGTAAAAGCTGAGATTGAAGGGATTGAAAGTACAGGACCAGTTGTAGTACTGAACGAGCTTAGGCAGAAGGAGAAGGAAAGCAATATTGCCTTAAAAAGTTTAAATGAGATGAAAGAGGCTGCAACTACCCGTAAAGAAAAGCACGACCTAATGATTGTGGAGTACACAGAAAACCTACAGGAAATTGAGGTTTTAAAACAGTCTATCTGTGAGTTTCAGGAAAAAAAAGATGTATGTTTCCAAGAAAAGGAAACATTTGCAGATGAGGTCCATAAACAAAGGCAGATTTTACTCGAACTGGGAGAGGAAAATAATACCATCAAGATAGAATGTGGATTTGAAGACCTTGATATTGAGATTCTTGTTGTGCAACAGGAAAAGGAGGAATTTCTTACCAGGGAAAAGGTAAATGAGATTTTAAAAGAACTTGCTCTTCACTTCAAAGACGAACATGCCCTCAAACATACCTTGCTAGAGCTTGAAAAAGAAAAGGTTGAGACTGAGGACGTTTATTTGCAATGCAGAAAGGATATTGAGGCTACAAGCAGAGAAATAGAGGGGAACAGAACAAAAATAAGGAGAACTGAAGAGGAAAATAGGAAGCTTAAAAGAAAGGCAGGTTTTGAAGAAGCTAATGAAATTTCTTCAGTAATAAAAGAACTGGAAGAAAAAGAAAGTTTTTTTCGTGACCAGAAAAGTGAGATTTCTGCAAAGCTTACCCTTGCTTTTAAAGAGAACGAAAGTAGGGACTTAAACCTCCTGGAACTTGAAAAAGAAATGCAAAACTATAGGAGTGTAGTCCAGAAGGGTAAGATAGAAGTTGAAGTTCTTGAAGAAGAACTCAAGGAGAACTCAAAAGAAGTTATCGAAATTCATGAGCAGAAATCCGAAGTTCTCTTAGAATTGAGCAAACTCAGTTTTACCGGCGAACAGCTCGAAGATCTGGAAGATTTCAGCGAGCTTCTGCTGGAAAATAAAAATAGACATCATGGACGGGAAAAAGAGCTTGAGGCAACTATCCGAGAGCTTGAAAAAGTTCTTCGTAAAAATTCGCAGTTGCTTTCCGAAGGAAAGTGTCCTACATGCGGGCAAGAGCTTGAAGAGTCTAGTATTGCCTGTGCGACAGAGGAATCCGAAAAGAAAAAAGAAAAGATGTCAGTAGAGCTTATGGAGATCAAAGTTCAGCAGGCTGAGATCGAAAAAAAACTGAACCGTCTCAAAGATGCAAAGAAACTGAAAAAAAGAATTTCAGATTACGATCTGGAAACCGAAAAGCTCATTGTTAAGGGACAGGATCTGGAAGAAAGGATGAAAATCCATAAATCCCGGATCATAGAAGATTCCCTTAAACTGGATTCTCTTAATACACGAAAACAGGAACTTGAGGCTGAAATTGGAAAATTTTCCCATGATATTAAAGCCCTTAAGTGTCATGAGGAGGCGTCTCAAAAAGCTCACAATGAAAGTGAGAATGTTCTGAGGGATGCAAAAGCCTTTGAGAAAAAGCTTGTTGAAAATAACGCTGAAATTGAAGTTCTGAATGGAAAAATCAGGACTTCTTTTGCGCTAATCAAAAATTACGAGCAGAGGCTTCAAGAACTAAATGATAAGTTAAGAGGGCTTTCAGAAAGGGAAATCCTTGAAAAGGAAAAGCTCAAATCCCTGGGAGTCTATTTCGAAGATCTGCGGAAGAAAGAAGAAGGGGCAAAAAAAAATCACCAGGAAAGTGAAAAATTCCTAACGCGGGTAAAAAAAATTCAAACAAACCTACTCCGTATGGATAAGATAAAGTACAAAATCTCCGAACTTGAGGCTTCGATAAGTAATCTTACCGAAAAGGTCGGTTTCTTTGACCGAGATATCCTTGAAAGAAGTGAAAAGATAAAACATCTAGATGAAAAACTGGAGAGAAACGGCCTTGAAGATCTTCAGCTAAAGCGCGCTCAGTTTGAGGAGGCCCAAGCAAATATCACAGAAGAAATCGGGCTAAAGACTGCCACAAAAGACTCAATTTTAAAAGAAATCGGTATGGTCGAAAATAACTTAAAACGCCTTAATGAACTGAAAAATGAACTAAAAGATATCGAAAATAGGCTTCTGTATCTCAAAGCCATATATAGTAATTCTGAGGAGCTTGAGAATATCTATATGTTCGTCAGGGCTGATATGAGAGCAAAAAACATCGATACTCTTTCCGTTCTTTTAAACGAGATGTTCAGTTTTATGTATGCAAATAATGCTTATTCCCACATAGAATTAGATACTGAATATAATCTTACAATTTATAGAAAAGATGGGACTCCTCTTGAGCCTAAACTTCTCAGTGGCGGTGAACGTGCTATATTTAACCTTGTTCTACGCTGTGCTATTTACCGGCTCCTTTCCCTCGGTTTTGGCGGAGACCAGGCAGATGGTCTACCACCAATGATCCTTGATGAACCAACGGTGTTCCTTGATCGTGGGCATATAAGACAGCTTTTACAATTAATAGATATGATGCGCAACATAGGGGTTGGCCAGATAATAGTAGTCTCTCATGATGAATCCCTTATAGATTCAGCAGATCATATTTTTCAGGTAGAAAAAGACCCTCTTACCAATATGTCCTCTATTATTAGGCTCTGAAAAAGGTAACTTACATAAAAGTTCCGAATAAATCTCTCTAGAATGACTTTACTATTTGTAAGCTTGTTTACCAGTACACAAGGTAGTTAAACAGCTGATCGACTTCCGTCTCGAATTCTTCAAAAAAGTTATGATTTTTTACCAGGAAGCTATCTGCAGGAAGATCTTCGAGGTAACCATACCAATAAACAACCATTCCTTTTCCGAAAATATTGACGTACTCTCTAAACTGCTTTTTTGAATAATGTTCGTGTTCGAGGTCGTCCCCGAAGAGAGCTTTGCTTTCAATCCAGCTGACCATGAACCGATCTATGCATATCGGACTTGGTAGGACAAAGTCTGGTGTCTTGCCATCTCCCTGAGAACGAATTTCTTCTTCAGTGAAATAGATAATTCCCCTGTCATCCAGCCATTTTCTGATGACTGCTTCTCCCATTTCACCCTTTTTACATTGCATCTCGTGAGCGCGAGGGGAAAAGAAATAATCTGCCTCAAGGGCTTTTTTTACCTCTTTTCTAAGGCGGTGGTTTTTGATGGAATCTATATTCTTGAAAAGCCAGCTGATATTTTTCCTGGGGAGAGCACAATTTTTCATTATTAGAGACGCCATAAGGGTTGGAGGGAAATCATTAAATTCCGCAAGTTCAAGAATTGAAAGACCCTGCTTCCATATTAAAAAAAGTTCCTGCTCTCTGGAATAGATCTTTCTGTGTTTAAATTTTGTCATTTTCACGACTTTTTGATTCAAAATTGTTGCTAGCATGCCTGCAGGCTCTTCAAATTCTTCCGAGAGGCGGAAAACGTCTTTAAAGTCGTACAGTGAACTATATACGTTCTTGTATTTCTGACGATCCATTTTAAATCCACATATCATTTTTTATTTTCTTCTGGAGCATGCAAAATGAAAGCTAAGCAATCTGAAAAAAGATAAGTACACAATATCAAAAATCTCTCTCAGATGTGTAATTGATCTCAGCGTTATTCTTTTTTGTTCTCATTGATTACAGAGGATTTCGATAAATTCTACATTTCATCATATTCTTATGAGTGGTATATAATTATCTCGTGAAAATCAGGGATTTATCGAAATCCTCTATAATATCAAAGCTCTAAAGGGTTAAGACTTAAAATAGCGGTCTCGTCATGAAATCCAGCAGGTTAGCTGCAGAAATGCCGTTATTGGAGAAAGCAACATTACCTTCAAGAGAAAGTAATATTTTTTCATGAACTCCGATCCACATCTCTGAATTATCACTTTCTGCCCTGATATGGTGTTAACTCCAAGATTATTTATTATGAATTTCAGGAAATTCTATTGCCATGATTTCATCAAGCTTTCTTCTTTTTTCCCGATTTTCAAGGCTCTTTTGTATTTTCTTCATTGTTTGAAGGAGAATTCTCCTTTTTTTTGTATGTATCACTGGATATGAAGATTGTAGTGTCTTTATTTGTTGAAACTACTTTTTCAGGCAAATTTAACTTTTCCAGGACTACTGGCTGAGTTTTAGTACATGTACTTTTTTTTCCTTTATATGACTCTATTTTCATTCTGGCTTCAAGTTTGATGGAAGCTTCCCCGGCTCCAATTGCAGTATACATTTCGTTTGGCCTGAAATTATTGTTTTTCTCATTTTTTGGGCAAGGGGTTATGACAACTGTTCTTTGGGAATTTTGTGGGGTAAACTTTTCTTCGATCCATCCAGCAGGTTTTTCCATTGATTTTTCTGCAAGCCTAGTAGGAATCCAATCTCCCCTTTCAGATATATTTTTCCTTTTACCAGGTTTTTCCATTGATTTTTCTGTAAGCCTAGTAGGAATCCAATCTCCCTTTTTATAGACGTCTTTTCTGTTGTATACTGGACGTCCACTTAACTTGCAGAAGGTATCTTCAGCGTAAGAATCTTTGTTTCGGTCAGCTTTTCCAGACTTAAGTTTACTTGTTGTGCTGTAGCCTATAAGGCATATGGGTTCTTTCATTCTCCACTCAAGGCAGAAAAGGTGGCATTCTCGCCCTTTACATGTTTGGTTATCACCAAGTGGGCAAATTTCTGGGAGGGTCATAGTACTAAAGAATAACAGAACATAAAAAATAGTTAACGGTAATACAACTTAAAATAGTATCCTCAGATATTTTTCAGAGCATCTGCAATTAGAGGTGCAACGCTCAGTATGCTCTCAGCTTTTTCGAGGGTATCAGTTGCAATTATATCTTTTACGCCCGCATTAAAAAGTCTTAAAGCTGCATTTCTTACAAGAACAGGATGCACGCAGGCAATATATACATCCACCGCTCCCTGATCTCTAAGAACTCTAATAGATTCAGCCATTGTACCACCTGTTGAGATCATATCATCTACAAGGACTACGTGCCTGCCTGTTACATCGACATTTTTTGTATTGATTATAACAGTGTCTCCGCTAAGTCTTGTTTTATGCAGGTGATCGTAATCGAAACCCTGGTCAGAAGAAACATTCTTAACAAGTCCTTTGGCTCCGGAATCAGGAGCCACCAAAATCGGATTTTCCATACCAAAGCCTGCAATATACTTTCCAAGCAGTTTAGCTGCATCAAGGTTTTTGGCAGGACATGGAAAATATCTAAGAACATTCTTTGCATGGATATTTATTGTAAATATACGATCAGCATTGATGCAGCGGGCAATTGCGCGGGCACTGATTGATTCTCCGGTTTTGAATTTTTTATCCTGTCTGGCGTATCCCATGTAAGGAATTACAACATTGAGTTCTTTTGCCTCATTACAGGCATTAATAAGTTGGAGCAGGGATACAAAATCTGAATCTGTAGGTGTGCTCTGGATAATGGTTACATTCTCGTCTTTTATCTCATCTGCGATTCGGAGGTAAAGTTCTCCGTCAGGGAAACGGTTAAACTCACAGAGCACTGGTTCCGTCCCTAAAGCTTTGGCAGTGCGGCTGGCAAGTAATTGTGATGCTGGTCCACCTACGATCTTCAAAATATATACCTCAATCTCCCGTCTTGATAGATTCCATCCTTTAAAAAGCTTATTTTAATTGGCTCATTAATTTGCTAAAATCTTTCCTCCACTTTTCTTCCATTCACTTATCTCATACACTCACTACTATCCTAACCCATAACTTTCTTCCCAGCCATTACTCAATGAGAAGTTTAAACGTATCAAATCAGATTTTTTTAATCTATGGCCTTAGGTTTTAGTTTGATAATCCAAATTTTGTTCTGTCCCCCTTAGTCAATCCTGATTTTTTTTCTTTTTGAATAGTCTTCGAGCACCTTCCCGATTTCTTCTGTAAGCTTTTCTGCTTCATCAAGGTTGAGCTTTATAATTTCTTCATCTTCTCCGTGAAAAATAGTAATTCGTATCCGATTTCTTTCAATCTTTATATCTATTTTCCTTCCAATTCCCTGTACCATTTTGTTATCTCCGAATTTATGTCACATTTTCGCATAGTATTCATAAATTTATAATGTCAAATTTAGATTGCAATTTTATACTTTTATTACCATATAAAATGTTTATAGGATACCTCTCTTACCCTATCTTTCCTCTTTAATTATTTCTGGAATATTTTCGATTACGTCCGTTGCAAGCAGACCATTTCCTGCTTTCTCAAAAGCTAGATCTCCAGCTGCTCCGTTAATATACGCCGCACAGGCTGCAGCAAGAAATGCTGAATTCCTGGCAAAAAGTGATCCAGTTAGCCCTGCCAAGACATCCCCTGTACCTCCTACTGTCATGCCCGCGTTTCCTGTTCTGTTCAGGAGGGTTTTCTTCCCATCTGAAATGACGTCTATTTTTCCTTTGAGGAGTGTTACAATCCCTTTTTCCTCCGAAAACTCCTTTACAGCTTTGATACAGCCCTCCTGGTTTTCAGGAGTTTCAATATCACTCAAACTGGTGAATTCTCCAGCATGTGGGGTAACTATCAATTCACATTTGCCTGCAAGGGCCTCAAAAGTAGAGCATGAAAGAGCTGAAAGAGCATCTGCATCTACGACGGCTTTCCTGCAGAATGGTAGAATTTTTCGGATAGCTTCAAGGGTTTCTGAGGCTTTTCCTAGTCCCATACCTAATACAACTATGTCATGGGAATTAATAAGGTCAGCAAGAATTGAAAGGTCATCGAGGCAGAGCAAATTTGAAGATAGTTTTCTGACTATCAGGTTCGGAGAATAGGATTCAATTATTTTTGATATAGGCTCAGGAATCGCTACGGTTACAATGTCTGCACCCCCCCTCAAAGCTGCAAGAGCTGCAAGAGCCGGGGCTCCTGAGTAAGGACCGCCTCCTACTACAAGAATCTTTCCAGAATCTCCCTTGTGCCCTTCAGAATTTCGCTTGCGCAGCATCGTTAGGTCTCCAGGGCCCACATATTGTTCGGCGTCCGCACAAATTCCTATATCTGCAATCTTTATAGTACCAGTATATCCTTTTGCTTTCTCGCTTATAAGCCCTATTTTCATGCGGTGAAAGGTGACTGTAAGCTTCGCATGCACGGCTTTTTCAAAATAACAGCCATCAGGATCCACACCTGAAGGGATGTCAACAGAGATTACTATTTTCCCCGCTTTTCCTTCCTCGTTTATTAAGTCAACAGCTGTTGACTCTGGTTCTTTCAAACTTTTTTTCACTCCTGTTCCGAATATAGCGTCTACTAGCAAGTCGGCTTCTGAAAACCAATCAGAGGCTGCAGATGTAAGCTGACTTGAATCCTTGATTTCGAGTACTTGCAATCGGCTGAACTTTAACAGGGAAAAGTTATGGCAGGATTCCCTGGTTTTTATGTCATGAGCCTTTCCCAGCAAAATTAATTTGGTAGTATACCCTGAAAAGCCTGCAAGGTGTCTGGCGGCAACAAAAGCATCTCCTCCGTTATTTCCTAGGCCTGCGACAAAAAGTACTTTCCCACATTCCATCTTCTCCCTGATATTTTGCGCGATAATAGCCCCCGCATTTTCCATTAGCTGAACAGGAAGTAGGCCAAGGTGTTCGCAATTTATATCAATTGCCCTCATCTGCGAAGAACTGATACACTTCATAATAATTACTCATATATTCTTTTTGATTCTATTTTTAACATTCAGCAAATATTCCCTTTAAATCTGAATTACCTGATTTCAGGAACTATTATAGAAATCATTAAATATCTCTACGATAATTGAAGCAAATTATTCATTATATTTTAACCGAGGAAATCTTATTTGACATCATTAACTATTATACGTTGCATTACGATATTATATAGAGGACTACGATTAACTTCTATTTTTATGAATTACCAATATACCATTTATAGGCACATGACGAAATTCAGGGGTTTATCAAAATCCTCTGTAACATACCTGACAGACTAATTATCCTGAAAACCATGTTAATCACAAGAGACTAATTTAATCCCTTAGATAAAGCTAAGTAATTCTCATTAAAATTTGCTCTATTATACTTAACTCAGTTTGATATGAGCAAGAAAATGATAAGAAGTAACTATATTAATAAAGAATGTAAGCAATAAAATCAGAATAAAAGACCAATATGGCAATAAATTAAAAAATCACTGACTTTAGTAAAATCGCAAACATGCAGGATTCTAATCAGTATTTGCTTTCCTTTGCAAGTGGCCGGATTTACATGAGACAGGGAGGATTATTTTGTCTAATTTTCCAAAAGATGTTGATAGCAACCTTAAGAATTCAATCAAACCCAGATACTTAGTTCTGGGTAGTGGAAGTGTTGGTTTTGCACTTGCAAAAGAGCTAAGGGAAAGCAATAAGATGGTAATCATCGTAGATAAAGATGAAGCCAAGGTAGAAACTCTCAGAGAGGAAGGCTTCGAAACAATTGCAGGTGACATCTCAGATCCTGAGCTCGTTAATAAGATTGATCTTAAAAATGTTGTAGTCATACTTTTCCTGACTTCCAATAGCGAGGCAAATCGGAAGGGCCTTGAAAATTTTAAAACTGTAGTCAACCCTGATGTCCAGCTCTTTTCCCGGGCTTCAGATATAATTAATAAGGAAAAGATGGAAAATCTCGGAGCGGATTATGTTTTTATGCCTTCCAAACTTATTGCAAGCTCCCTTTCTCGTTCCCTTGAGAGGGCTGAGTCCGTTCACAGGGGCAACAGGCTTGCAAGGTGGCTAAAAGGGATTCGGGATAAAAAACTTGCGATTGTAATTCACGATAACCCTGATCCGGATGCAATCTCCAGCGGGCTTGCACTAAAAGAAATTGCAAAAAATCTTGGTGTAGAATCAAATATTCTCTACCATGGCAGGATCGGACACCAGGAAAACAAAGCTTTTGTAAACCTTTTAGGGATTGACCTCGGCAAGATTGAAGATAATAACCTTCAAAATTTTAATGAAATTGCCCTTATAGACTGTTCCATCCCTGGTGTTAACAACATGGTTCCGCCCAATTCATATGTGGGCATTGTAATTGACCATCACCCACCCGGAGAAACTGAGGTAAAGGCTGAGTACATAGACATTCGGCCCAATTTTGGGGCAACTGCAACTATTATGACAAAGTACCTCCAGCAGCTTAATATTAATATATCAAAAACCTTGTCAACAGCTCTACTATATGGGATTCGGACTGATACCCAGGACTTCAAGCGAAAAACAGATCCGGCAGACCTCTCAGCTGCTTCATATCTCTATCCCCTTTCGAATCATGGAATCCTTGACCAGCTAGAACAGCCTTCAATGGCTATTGAAACTCTAGAAGTACTTGGAGAAGCCATCAGAAACCGTCAGGTTATTGGAAGTTACCTTCTCTCAAATGTCGGAAACATTAGGGATAGAGATACTTTACCGCAAGCTGCGGATTACCTCTTGAGTCTGGAAGGAATCTCCACAACGGTCGTTTTTGGAGTCAGTGAAGACCGCATCTATATCTCAGGACGTAGCAATGATATTAGAGTTAACCTTGGTGAAATTATGCGCCAAGCTTTTGGCGAAGATGCAGGTGGGCATGCTAATGCAGCAGGTGCCCAGATTCCTCTGGGAGTTTTCAGCGCTACAAAAGATAGACAGACACTATTGAGGTTGGTTAACGAATCAGTGGTCAAGAGATTCCTGAGTGTCGTAGGTGTAGAAAGCACAGGAGAATAACATATTAACAAAATATATTGCAAAATTAATAAAATTTTTTAATGT
This sequence comes from uncultured Methanosarcinaceae archaeon, assembly GCA_963733675.1. Taxonomy (GTDB): domain Archaea; phylum Halobacteriota; class Methanosarcinia; order Methanosarcinales; family Methanosarcinaceae; genus Methanosarcina. Next base: position 478,550 of record CAVTET010000004.1, read on the forward strand.
TTCCTAAGATCTCTGAAATTTAAAATGAATTACATTGGCAATTGACTGCAATTAATCCAAAACCCATATATTAATAAAAAATAGATATCGATCAATCGATTTTTTGCAAGCTTAATAGTTCATAAGCCAATTAATAATGGGTTATCGGGAAAGTTTTCACCACTGCTACAAGCTGCGAGGTATATAATCCCCTTTGTTGTGAAATGTTTCAGAAAACTTTAGTATGATCAAACCATTTTTGTCATCCTTGATAAAGGAATAAGCTATTTTATTATCTATTTTTATGAAAATAGGGGGATAATACCTCTTTCAGGCAGAATCCTTCATCATTTTGTGAAGTACAGGCTCGAAGATGAAGGAATGGATAAGATAATGATGTTATTTGGTGGAAAAATTCTCAAATCCTCATGAGAACAGGAAAATCAGATACATTTCACTTCAGTGGGGCTTCAAGATATGAACCCATTCTGATTATAATCCTCGTTATGAATGTAAAATGGCTAAAATGTGCATCACACTGATTGAAACTACCCTGTTTCATGACATCTACTTATGGTCTTGCCTCTGATTCTCTTGAACTTATCAAATACATAGAGGCTTTATAAAAAAAGAATGCTGATATATAATCACATTCTAACGACGTAGATTATGATTCGTTACTTAATCATGCGTATATATGGTGCCATCTTAAAGCAAAATAAGTCATCTCGTTTCCATCAAATGCCGTAAACAATAGGAAGAAGAGATTGAAATAATAGACCAGTGGGTAAATAAAATGTGGAAGAAGGTAAGAGATATCAATGCGAAAATGAAAAATGAACTCAGTTTCCTGTGCCAGAATGGGAAAATAGTACAGGTATGATTATCTGAAAGATCAAAATATTAGAGATTATTCATTCAAAGAATTCTGTAAAAAAATAGTGGAATGCAAAAAGAGAAAAGACATATTAAGGATAAAGTAAAATCTGAAGTAATTAGAATCAGATCGGGAGTAGAATATCTACCACTTCTGAACTTCATTGCATATCAGTTAGTGGTGCTTACTTAATCACAAAAAAATTTAAAAGTAAATATTCATTTGGAGGATTTTTTTAAAAAACAATTGTCAAATTAGATCACGGATTTTAAGAGCTAATTTGAGATTCATCCTCGAAACTAGAACGTCAAGCGAAAACTATTTAATGGATAGCTGGTATTTTCAGATACTGCTCAGATAAGATGACATTAATAATTACCCTGTAGCGGGGTGGGGTAGCCAGGAGATCCCGACGGGCTCATAACCCGTAGACCGATGGTTCGAATCCATCCCCCGCTATTGTGAAGTTTTTTTGGATGCACGAATATCTTTTGCAACTATTTATTCTGGATAAAATAATATCATTAGCCATCTTTATCAGTGCTAATTGTGAAAATTTTTTGAGGTTTTTTTTAAATTGTAGCCATTGATTGTTTTTTTATTATCACATCAATCAGATTGTCACATCAATTAGCCATAGAAATAGACGTTACGTCAAAATTGACGAATCCAACTTATTTTGAGTAGATGGGAAATCACTGAGAATTTTTACAAGCTTCTCTGCATTTGAGTATTGGAAGGTTTGAAATACATTTACAATAAATTTTATTCGTGAGAAATCTTACTTATTTTGTTCTTTAAGAATTTTCAAAATGTTTTCAGTCAGTAGGAGACAAACTTGCTGAAATTGATTCTTGAATTGACTGGAAATCTTTTCATATCATTTTTGCGTCCATGCATTTGGACAAAACAGTTTTCTTGGGGAAGACCTGAAGCTGAAATAATCGTTATGTTAAAAATGCTTGTTTTACAGCAATTACATGGTTTTCTTTCATGTTAAATTAGAGAGTGTTTTTTATATCATGAGGATATTGGTGTTATGTTTTTACAGAAATATCCCATGAGATATTTCAGAAGAACCATTTATCTTATTATTTTAGCTCAAGTTAATTTGATTATCCTTTTGATTCAAAATGTCTATTAAAAAAATTGTCGAGGAAACTTATCCATGAAGTATATAGTAGTTACCGGTGGGGTGATGAGTGGGCTTGGAAAAGGCATTACCATTGCATCCATCGGCAGGAACCTTAAAAATAAAGGTTATAAAGTTACGGCTATAAAGATCGACCCTTACATCAATATTGACGCAGGTACCATGAGTCCCTATCAGCACGGGGAAGTTTTTGTGCTTAAGGACGGAGGTGAAGTTGACCTAGATCTAGGAAATTACGAGCGTTTCCTTGACACTGAACTTACCCGGGACCACAATCTCACCACAGGTAAAATTTACCAGGAAGTAATTACTAAAGAGAGACGGGGGGACTATCTCGGAAAAACCGTTCAGATCATCCCTCATGTTACAAACGAGATTAAGAGCAGGATACGAAAGGTTGCAGCCAGGAGTGGAGCTGATATCTGCCTTGTAGAAATTGGAGGTACTGTCGGGGATATTGAGAGCATGCCTTTCCTTGAGGCTGTCCGTCAGATGCACAGGGAAGAGCCTCCTGAAAATATTGTGTTTACTCATGTAACTCTGATAGTGGAAGACTTACAGGGTGAACAGAAGACAAAACCTTCCCAACATTCAGTAAAGGAACTCAGGGCGCTTGGCCTGAGCCCTGAAGTGATCGTTGCAAGGTCGAAGTCTCCTCTCCAGGAAAGTGCCAAGGAAAAAATCGCCCTTTTTTGTGACGTTCCTCAGGAACTGGTTATTAGTGCTTATGATGCCAATGATATCTATGAAGTACCTCTTTTCATCGAAGAACAGGGACTAACCACCCAACTTATGAAACACCTGAAGCTTGAGTCTAACGTAGAGAACTATGAATGGAGAGATATGGTCACAAGGATGAAGTCCACTACAGAAGAGGTCAAATTGGCAATTGTCGGAAAATACACCAACCTTGAAGATTCTTACCTTAGCATCCTTGAAGCTGTCAAGCATGGAGGCGTTGATAGTGGGTGCAGGGTTGAGGTCAAGATGGTTGAATCCGAAACCTTGGAAGAGGATCCTGATGAGGTTCAAAAGCTCCCCCTGTTTGATGGAATTCTTATACCTGGTGGTTTTGGCGAGCGTGGTACTGAAGGAAAGATGCTGGCAATTAAATTTGCAAGGGAAAATAATATTCCTTTCCTTGGGATCTGCCTGGGAATGCAGCTTGCAGTTATTGAGTTTGCAAGAAATGTGGTTAACCTGAGAAAAGCAAACAGTACGGAGTTTGATGAAGACACCCCCTATCCAGTGATTGATATTCTTCCGGAACAGACAGGTATTGCCGAGATGGGAGGTACTATGCGCCTAGGTGACTACGAAGCTTTTCTCAAAGAAGGCTCTACTGCCGCAAAGCTTTATGGAAGCAATTACATTGTCGAACGCCATCGCCATAGATACGAGGTTAATCCAGAGTTTGTAGACAAGCTGGAATCTTTTGGAATTTTATTTTCCGGCAAAAACAAAAATAGAATGGAGATTGCTGAGATCCCTGGCAAACGTTTCTTCTTTGCTTCTCAGTTCCATCCTGAGTTCAGATCGAGACCAGGAAGGCCGTCTCCTCCTTTCAATGGCTTTGTCAAAGCCATGTGCAAGTACAGGAAAGAAAGAGAAGGGAGATAATTTAGGTTAATAAATAAATTATCATACCCTTTTGGAAATTTTTGTCTCAATAATCACCTAAACCTTTGCCAAATTTTTTCATCCGGGATCTTGCTGGTGTACGCATGTGTAGAATTTGTTTGCTTTATTTGACAAGTGTTATTCATTGAAAGCTAGATTAATTTTCAAGCTAATTTCAAATTGAGAAAATAGATGACATTCTTGTGTACATCTGCATAAAGTGGGTTTCAGCTTCTATTCAAGTGAGGTATAAAAATTATTTAATGTGATTAAGTCATTGATTATGTAGGATTTGGATTAACCTCAATTATTGATTGGTAGTTTATAATGCATCTGTAAGCAATTTTTTGAAATCGTAGATTTATAGGATTTCTTTATGGAAAAGATAATCCAACTTATTGTGTAAATACTAATAGTTTATTGCTCTATCTTCTGAATTCTGTAGTATCATTGATATAATAATTTTACTCGATGATACAAACTATAACTATCAAGAGGTTTTTAATATTTAATTTCATGCTGCAATATCTTCTACCAGTTCGCTTGAATCTGCAACAAACTATCTAGGTTAAATAAAGAAATTAGCGAGAAATATTTGGGCAAGATTCCCACGGGATAAAAATTAGAGGTGAATCTGAATACCTAATTATAGAGCTTCCTATAGCATAGGAAGTAAATGGTAACAAAAAAGAATGAAAAAAAGAGAGTAATCTACATTTAAAACAAGGCAAATGATTTTATATCTGTTTTATTCCAAAAGATTGAAACAATATTTCCGGGTAAATTCCGCCGCTAGAGACTGTTTTTTTACTATTAAGGTCGTTTACATTAAGTCTAGCAGGCGCAAAAATATCTTCATTAATCTTCAAAAAGTCAAACCTTGCTTCTTTGAATGTCTGATAAAATGGTTTTCCGAAATGGTGGGAATTTATGGAAGGTACCTTCTGTACGAATTCTTCAAGTTCAGCCAGTTCTCCGTTAAAGCACAATGTATAGTTTGTTTCGCCGCCGTAAATCACACAGTCATTGGTTGAACCCATACATTGAACATCGTTTCCTACGACTGGAGCAATGGGTGCAACGCCATATCCGCTCTTAATGCAATTGATGTTAAAGCCTATTGACTTAAATTTGCGGATTCCAGTTTCCAAGACACGGGCCGAGATTTGGACAGAACCAGCAATAGAGGCTGTAGGTGCAACTGCAATCATCACGTTTTCAGGGTCCACGTTGCAGTGTTTTGCAATGTACTCGACAACTCTTTCGTCAGGTAGCTTGTTGGATTCTATGAACAGAACTGCAGTTTGGAAGTCATCTTCATATCTTATTTCTTCATAAAGTTCTCTGGGTTTTAACGCAAGTGCGCGCGCAGGACCCGAAACTATTCCTAAATAGTCTCCTACAGATATCTTCCATCCTGCGTACTGGGAAGCCATACAGGCAATCACCGAATTGTCAGTTGCTATCTGAATGGCAGGCCACTTGAGACCTTTCAGATCAAAGGTGGTATATTGTAGGTCAGCAAGGTCAGCCAGGCAGAGTCTTGCCAGGTACAGCCCAGCTTCATATCCACCATCTTCTTTAACTCCGCAATCAATAATTGTAGCCCCATTCTTGAGTTTTGTAACTTCGGTGTTCAGGTCTTCGCTCCAGTCGAGCATTTCTTCCATGACATATGATCCCATTTCGTTGACGCTTATCAAGGTACCACCTTTATGGCTCTGGATGAACAGGAATAATGTTCTTAGTCAGGAAATTCTTTTTTAGCTGACTTTTTATCGTGAATAAGTGTTTTATATAGGTAGCCAGTTGCATTTGAATCAAGAATAATTCTTAATTATACTAGTTTATCAATCCAAATAAACGATTATTAATAGATAACCTTTGATAAGATGAATTTTTTTCAATCAAACAGGGTTAAAATGACAATACTATTTATATATAATGGTGGCAGTGATGAGATTATTTCCAGGATTCTATATACTGATTATTTTCTGCAATTTGCTATCTCTAATAGAAGAGATCTAAATAAAAATACTGTTATATTATTCTAATTTTATTATGAAGATACGATCATTTCTTCTAACTATGCCCTCTACAGCAAGGCCTACTTCGACTCCTTTTTCAGCCGTTGTTAGGTATTTACCTTGCTTTTTCAGGGATTTCACTTGCTGCTTCAAATATGTTGTGCTTCCCTCAATTATTATTTCGTCTCCGATTTTTATCCCTTCTTCGAGAAGTTTTACTGCTGCAGCCATCTGTTTTGGATAATAGTTCACAACCACTCCCACAGCCAGACGTTTATTTCTGGAAGCATTCATATCTTTTCCAGAAGAAAAATTATCGAAACCTGGAGACCCAAAGTAAAAGCCTGTAGAGAAGCCCCTATTGTAAACAGAGGCCAGTTCTAATTTCCAGACCTCTACTTTTTCCAGATCATAATTTCCTTCTCTAAAAGCTTCGATAGCCTCCCTATAGCAACGGGAGACAACTTCAAGATAACCTGGATCTCGCAATCGTCCTTCCACCTTAAAGGAATTTATTCCGGCTTTAATAAGTTCTGGAACGTACTCTATCATGCAGAGGTCTTTTGCACTGAGGAGGTATTTTCCCAGGCTCTTTGCAACAAATCCGTTTTCCCCATGAAGCTCCCATTTCCATCGGCATGGCTGGGTGCACTCACCGCAGTTTCCGGATTTCCCAAGCGCGTAAGCTGATAAATGGCACCAACCTGAAATTGCCATGCACATTGCGCCATGGACAAAAGTCTCAATCTCTACTTCAGTTTTTTGAATTATTTTCGTTATCTCTTTAATAGAAAGTTCTCTTGAAAGTATGACGCGTTCTGCCCCCAGAGTTCTGTAAAATTCCGCCGTTTTGTGGTTCATAATATTCGCTTGTGTGGAGACGTGGACTTTAATTCCTGTGTCTCGTGCTTTCAGGATCACAGCCATGTCCCAAGCGATAATAGCATCTACACCTACCCTTGCAGCTGTAGTTACTACTTCCGATACATCCTCGAGACTATCCTCATTTACTGTCGAGTTTACAGCAAGATACGCTTTTAGCCCTCTAGCCTTCACTTCGCAAACAAAATTCCCCAAGTTTTCCAGCGTAATCTCTTTTGCTCTTGCTCTCAAGTTGAATTTGTCGATTGAAAAATAGACCGCATCCGCATAGAGAGAACAGGCTTTCAGACCTGCAAGGTTTCTGATACCCAGGACGAGTTCAGGTTTTGAATTTTTACACATGAAAACAAAAAATACCACAACTTTCATTTAAAAATATCTTATCGTTTCACACAATATTACAAATAAGGTAAAAAATGTCAACTCTCTACAATGAGTATATTTATACAAAGGTTAACAGTAACATTTATATAAGTTAAAAGCGTTTTCCAAAATGGGGACTAAGGCATATTAAAATAAGGGCTTCCTATACATAAACCGACATTCTGCAGATAGACATGGATAACTAATTTGTGTGCCTATTTGTCCATTATTAATAACTGGAAGTTAGAATAATTTTATGTTTAGAGAGTAAATGGCATTCATGTGACATTGCAGAAAGTTGGAATTAATAAAACAAAAAAATAAAATTAATGTTATCGGAATTTAAATGGGGGAATTAAATGGAGTATGAACTCGAAGAAGTCGAGAGAGATTATATAGAATTCAGAAAAGAACTGGGAGAAGAAGAATACAGATAGATTGAATATAGGATAGTTAATAAATGGAAGATGGTTCTTCCAAGGATGAAATTAACAACTATATGAATATTAAAAATATACAGTTTTATTTTTTTAGTTGAAAGGATATAAATACTGTGTTATATCACTTCATTTTTTCAATTTATATCAACAGAATCCATATATTATATGAGTGAGGTGTTTCTATCATAGAGAATTTCGATAAACCACAAATTTTCATCATATGCTTATAAATAATATATATGACTCGTGAAAATTATGGTTATCTATTCGTGAAAACTATGGTTTATCTATAATTCTCTCAAATATTTCAAATTTATATCCTTTGAAATTTGTATGAGATACTGTTCTGAGTTTGCTTCAATCGGTAATGATAGTGATCATGTATATCTTTTAGTTGGTGATGAACCAAAATATTATCCTTCAATAGTGACGCAGATTGTAAAAATTATCACAGAAAGAAAGATCTTTAAAAAAATAATCTGAGATCAATTCGGCCCTTTCGCAAATTTGCAAGGGAACAGTAACTTCTAATATCAAGATACAACAATTGGAAAAAATTCATTCAAACTTCACAACTAAGAAGAAGACTGTCAAAACAACAAGTCGAAAAATGCGGAAACTCTTTAAAAAACCGGAAATTGAATCAAGAACCCAAAATCAGCAAACTATTATATACATAGCCATAAACCTTACTGTTATTTCCATCGAATTTGAGTTTCTTAACAGTTATATTTTTAATTTATTAAAAAAGGTGTGATAATGCCTCATATAATGGAATTAATGGGAAAAACAAGAGTAATTGTAAAGGATGGTAAAGTTATTGAAGTTGGACAGCCTGAGGTAGAATGGTGTCCTATATTTGCCAAGGTGCGTGGGATCCAGAGGATAACCTCTGAACAAGTAAGAAAAAACGTGGAGTTAAGGATTAGTGACTTCGGGATGTTCACGTACAGTCGCAAGCTTGAGCTTGAGGATTTTGTGGGATTCGGAGCTTCCGAGGTTATGATGACAGGTCTTCGAAGAGGTCTTCTTGATACGACTGTAACTGCTTGTGATGGAGCAGGAACTGTCATCTCCAAGAACCCCATTCTTGTTCAAGGAATGGGAGGTAGGATGTCTGGGCTTATCGAAACAGAGCCTATAGAAGGCGTCATCAGAGGCATCACAGAACGCGGCGGAATTGTACTTGATCCATCAACTGCAAAAATTGATCCAGTTGCAGGAGTGAAAAAGGCGGCCGGAATAGGTTATAAAAACATTGCAGTAACTGTGACTTCCGCCGAAGTTGCAAAAGAATTACGGAAAATTGAAGCCGAACTTGGACTTGACCTGGTAATAATTGGTGTGCATGCCACAAGTATCAGCAAGGAAGAGGCTCTTACACTTATGAGAAATGTAGATATTACGACAAGTTGTGCCTCAAAATACATTAGAGAGCTTGTGAGGCCTTTAGCCCAGGTGGGAACTGCTGTTCCGCTCTTTGCCCTCACTCAGAAAGGGAAGGAACTTGTAATCGAAAGGGCTAAAGAAGTCAAGAATCCTATCTTGATCAATACAATGCCTCTGCCAACCTTGCCTGAGGAAAAACAACCAAAGGAACTGAAATAAAATAAATCAGAGCCTTTATCATATGAATTTTGATTCTTTCTCCAAGTAGAAGGCCAAAGCTTTTGGATTTCATATTTTAGGCTATGGAACTTTTATAAGAATTAAAAATTTAAGTTACAGATTTTGCTAGCGTTTCTCCAATCAAAGTTGCTCTGGCCTACCTTGTTGCAAGCAAATGGGTATGTCTGTGCCACAGATATGGACATGAAGGAAATTATTCAGAATAATAATTTGCTGATATGCTTCACTTTTCCCTAGTTCCCTTGATTTAAAATATCGTATTTAATTGCATTGGAAGTTGTGCCATCAACAACAGTTCTAATGTAACCGATATCGCTCCAAAACAGATTATTTTTTAAAGATCTTTCTTTCTGTGATAATTTTTACAATCTGCGTCATTATTGAAGGGTAATATTTTGATTTTCACCAACTACCATAAATAGCTATATTGTTTACAGATTTTGTTAATTATTACTTGAAAATCAATTAATATTTTTTCAGTAAAATAATAAACAAATATTTATTCCTTGATTTTGCAAGACGGCAAGTAGAATATACCTTTTAATATATCTCTTAGTTATGAATTTCTGTTTGATCGTATGTAACTGGTCACGGACTGGTTACTGTTTCTGATAAAAAAATCATAGGATTGATTTCACTTTTATCTCCAAGTGAGGAATAGATATCTAACTATTTTCTCAGGCGCGTGAATTCAGATGTAGGTATCCACCACCTTATACTCGTAAATATAACCTAAATATAGGACACTAATAGCTCAAGGTAAGGTTCTCATTTAATGATAATGGAGTTTACTAGCTCACACAAAATCGATCAAAAAAAAATTTCAAGTTCAGATGTTTCCTGAAAGAAATTAACAATTTTTTGTACAGCAATGTAGAAATAGATCTCAAATTTATCTGAAAAAAGTAAAAAGAACATTATTGTTTTTCTTTATTAAGCTCCATCTGTGCCTCCAGCACCTGACGAACTACAATATCTACTGCATTTAAATCAGTCCACGGGCTTAAAATGAAGGATTTTATAGCTCCAATAGTAGAACAGTTAGGATAGTAAGGATTCCGATAAGCACAGGTCCATGAAAGGAGTACACCATCTCCATGCATAACCCGCTCATGGAAGTGATTGAAGATCTGGCGATTATAGGTGTTGTTCTTTTCCAGTTGTTCTCGGTAGTTTGCGTCATTGAGTTCTCGCTGGAATGCGTCTTTTGCATCCACCTCTTCAGGGTAAACACGGAAGAGTGTGACTGGCCCATAATTGTAGTCATTAAGCACATGAATAAAAGGATCGGCCTCCAGCCGCTCGCGCAGCATCTCCGACATCTCCACTACATGCTCCAATCAAGACCTGATAGCCTTGCTTGCCGAACAGGCGTATATTGGCTAAAGCGGCTAATGCACCTGCTCCGGAGTGTGAACATTCAAGGGTATATATTCCTGGATGATAAGAGCCAAACTGGTAAAGATAAGGCATTTGTTCTGGGGCACGACTGAGGAGAGTGAGATCCTTCTTATTTTTGACAATAAAAGCACTTGTTATGTAGGGGCATAGACAGTCTTGTGAAAATCAATTCCCACGCTGTCTGCCATATGAAGACTTCTGATTCGTTCAATAGAATCTTTCAGTGAACGCAATGTACGTGCATGGAAACCAAGGGGATTGTTCGTAAAATCATAATCTTTGAACACAGCCCATACCCAACCTATGACTGCATCGGCATGAACATGAGGTGGATGCTCTAGTTTGTATTCTGCAGCTAACTGGTCTCTAAGTCGCACAATAGCAGCCAGATCATCAATTCCAAAAGCATCAGTAGTACCTAAAGTGGCTACAATGGTTGTAATTTTCTCTTCTTTATCAAACGCTTGCCGCAGGTATTTTTCAAGATCTGTCAGTGACATTTCATTTTCGCGAGTGTGGATATCGACACCAGATTTTTTGTTCCGATCCCTAACCAACCTGCTACATTAAGTTTCGAATAATGCGAGGAGTCTAAAGCTATAATCTTGACATCTTCGTGGATTCCTTCAATCATACTACGTCCACCGAACATCTTTTTAACCTCCAGTTTGCAGCCATAAAAAATAGTGCATGTACCTCCAAAAGTGAATAGACCACACGAGATCAATGGATCGTAACCAATTAGATCCGAGAGCATCGCTGTGCTCTAGATTTCAGCTTCAGCGAACCTGGCAGATAATTCGCCCTCTATGATGTTTGGATTATAGATTGCCGTAGCGATAAAAGCCAAAATGCTGGTTATTGATGAATGAGGAATAACGTTAAGCTGCGTATTCGGATGTGCCCATACGATCATGTCTTTACAATAGTCTGCCAACAATTCGGTAACATTTTCCACTGAATCCATATCTTCTGGGAAGTTCATACCTCAAGCCTGTGTTTCCGGCTTCGTTCCAGGCAAAACTGGGAGCTTCTCTTTGGCAACATTATGAAAAGTATGCTCAGGGCATTTCCCTTGCTCAATCCCGAGTATAAGCACAGTGCCCTTCAAACAATCTACCTGGTCGAGAAAGTGAGAAATGGTATGAACTAAGTAGCCATCCATAATAGGAGTTGATACTGGAGAGGGAAAATAGGTCTTCATTTTTTCTAGAATATCTGTATAATGTTGCTGCTTCAGGTTTCTTTTCATATAATAACCCTCAAGAAATTTGTCTTGTTTAATACCAACTCGATAATGTTGTAATAACCCTTATCGCTAGAAGTATACCACATTTATGTGTGAATTGGTAAAATATCATATCACATGAGAATCAGAAAAATATTATGTGAGAGTCATTAACGAGTAGATGCTCAGATCCTGGCTGTCTCGTGGTCGAGCATAAGATTCAAGAGAATTCAAATCAGCAGCTTCAGATCTAACATCACTAGTTTCATCAGAGGGCAATTTAATTAAGTCGTTCAATGCCTGCTGCTTATCTGTCAATAATCGAAATTTATATTTTAATTGTTTTAATGCTCATCACGTTTTTCTGGTTCATTGCTAAGACATTGAGCGTGAATCTTCTCTTGGCATATCAACTGTCTGACATCACAAATTCAAATAAAATTTAAAGCTTAAAACAGTTTCTTTTTGGTTGTAGTTTAACTTGATTTTTGTTTAAGTCAAAACCCAAATTTTCCCAGAGTCTATTCACAAATCTAGACAATAAATCAGCTTCATGAAATCGGAGTTAGTAATATGATCTTATATTTGCAGTTAAGAACTATAATATTTTAGAATTTTTCTCATAACTGGAGTATTAAAATTTAACTTTCCTTCCCTTGCTTTTTTCTTCAGATAACTTAGTTCACTCCTGTGCGTGATCCCAATCTCCTTGGCTTTAGCAGGAGTTAAATTCAAAATAAATTCCCTCATCTTTTCAATATCCTGGTACATCTCAACATGATTGCTCTCAAGCTCCTGCATTACAATCTTGTTTGCTTCTTTACCGAGATACACACATCCTTTAGGCTTCAGATGTATCCTTTGTAAAACTCCAATACCCCCTTCAAACTTGGCTTCAGGATGGTCTATGTAATCAAGGAACACATCACTTAATGGCTTCCAATATCCCCTTCCCTGAAGTGTATTTCCAGTATTGTAATCAATGAATTCTTTCTCAACCACTATCTGTGGATTTTTGTTGAAAGGAGCAATCGGTTTGATTTTCTCCAGGTCTATATGAATCTTGTCAGGATAGTTCTTGTTGATACCGCAAGCTTAGAAATAGTTGCATAGTTCTCATACTTCTCTAATACATCAGGTAACTCTTCAGGATGGAAATGAACGTTGAGAATGTTTTCCCATAACCTCTTATGCCATTTGTCTGCTTCCTTCGGTTCTCTGCTAAATGGATTTGTGATATGTCCCAATTCATGTAGCTTGTAGAACAGCTTCTTACCTCCAGGAATTGTGATTTTATTTCCATGTATATGAAACAAACAATATCTCTTAGAACTGATTCCATAAAATCAGATATCTTCCATGCCATTCTCTATTTCCAGAATCGGTTTATTGAAATCATAAGGATTCAGAGAATAAAAGAGATGGCTCAATTCATATGCGAGATGTGGAGGAACAAATATTGAATCCGTATCCATGTAAGCATGTACCTCAGCCTTATCCATCACAAACTTCTCTGCAGTCACAAGTAAAAATCTAGCTCCTGCTGTAATAATAGCCCAAATAACAGGATTAAAATATTCATTATGATCTTCATATTTTCCTTCAGACTCAAATTTTACATTACTGAATACGTCCAATTTTTTTCAATCTTTTGTACACAAAAACATGTGATATCTTGTTTCAGGTACAATTATCTGAATGCCACGTTTACATTTTATAGTACAAAAGTAGCTTAAAATATAACTTTGTTAGTTAATAACAACTCTCAGGAAATGTATATTCCCACATAAATCTGCGAAGTATTCGGCTAAAATAAAATGAATACTTTATGGATGTGGGAGATATCTTTAAAATCAAATACAATAAACAAGAAAAAAATTGTGTCAAATACAGAACTTACTGGTAAAGTTTTTGAACCGGATTTCCGCAGAAAAAATGAGATCTAGATCGAGATCTTCTATAATAATCACTAAAAAAAAATTATACTCTACAAATAAATGAACTATGGAAACAAAGGAAATATGAAAGAAAGGAAACAATGGCTCAATATTTTTTCCTTTTTTCCTCATTTTTCGTTGTTAGAGCTGGATTGAATTTTTTCTGCTCGAATAGAACATGAAGTGAGCCAGCTCATTCAAAATAGGATCTTATATCAATATTATATTCAAAGCTGTGGGATATAATACGCTCGTAATTCATTTAAATTCAATCAAGGGTTTTTATGGATAGATCATTTTGCTCATTTATTCAAAGCTTATTACTATTACTAATCTAGTATTCTATCTGTTTTATATTATTTGTGAATATATTTGTAATTGTACTATTATACCAACCAAATATGCTCCTCTTCAACCAAAAACAAGTTACCTGGATAATTTTTAAAAACAGTGTCTATGGAAGAATGAATATTGGAGGTGGATGAAAGGCTTCATTCGGGAATTACATACATATATCCTTGAAAAATTCACAATCTCGAATATATAAAAAGAATGTTAAATAAAGTAGAATCAATGGGGGGATATATATAATGTTTGGATTCTACGAGCTTACTGACCATTGGGCCGGTTGTGGCGGTAGAGATGATTGTTGCTACAATGGAATAATTGGGTAACAACACCGCTTTTAAATGCAAAATTACAAGTGATATATTCTTAGATTTTATAAGCACAATTATATTTTGAATTAATATATTTTATAGCGCTTATGCGGTTGAACTGAGAAACAACAAGTAGCTTGAGACCTTAAATTATCTAAATCACAATATCTCTAAAAGATATTGTAGTTCTTTCGGTGCTTCGTTTTTATTTCAAGCGCATAAATCCTATTATTAGTTCAGTCTATTCACAAGTAGATAAGTAACAATGCAATATTAACAGACATATTTTATAAAATTAAAACATGTTTTTTACATCTGCCACTGGAGAGTAGATCGAAAAACAAATGGACAAAGGATCGGAAAATAAACTCTCCTAAATCCGCATTTAGTTTCAATTTGAACAATATAAAAAGGTGAAATTGTTGAAACAATCAGTTAATAGAATCAAAAGGGTACTGCCTATTTTGCTGGTGGGATTCCTTGTAGTGTCTTTAACAGCTGTATCAGTGACAGCATACCTATCTAATGGGGATCCTTCAGCTGTTGCAGTTCCATCAACTGTCATAGTTCCGTCCGGTGTTGCAGTTCCGTCCGGTGTTGCAGTTCCGTCCGGTGTTGCAGTTCCGTCCGGTGTTGCAGTTCCGTCCGGTGTTGCAGTTCCGTCCGGTGTTGCAGTTCCGTCCGGTGTTGCAGTTCCGTCCGGTGTTGCAGTTCCGTCCGGTGTTGCAATTCCTTCAGCTGTCTCAGATCCATCAGCTGTTGCAATTCCTTCAGCTGTCTCAGATCCATCAGCTGTTGCAATTCCTTCAGCTGTCTCAGATCCATCAGCTGTTGCAATTCCTTCAGCTGTCTCAGATCCATCAGCTGTTGCAATTCCTTCAGCTGTCTCAGATCCATCAGCTGTTGCAATCCCTTCAGCTGTCTCAGATCCATCAGCTGTTGCAATTCCTTCAGCTGTCTCAGATCCATCAGCTGTTGCAATTCCTTCAGCTGTCTCAGATCCATCAGCTGTTGCAATCCCTTCAACTATCTCAGATCCATCAGCTGTTGCAATCCCTTCAGCTATCTCAGATCCATCAGCTGTTGCAATCCCTTCAGCTGTCTCAGATCCATCAGCTGTTGCAATCCCTTCAGCTGTCTCAGATCCATCAGCTGAAGGAATTCCATCAGCTGTCTCAGATCCATCAGCTGTTGCAATTCCTTCAGCTGTCTCAGATCCATCAGCTGTTGCAATTCCTTCAGCTGTTGCAATTCCAGGAATTGTACCAATGCCAGGTCCTGTACCAATGCCAGGTCCTGTACCAATGCCAGGCCCGGTAGCATTACCAGGCTCAGTACCAATGCCAGGCTCAGTACCAATGCCAGGCCCGGTAGCATTACCAGGCTCAGTACCAATGCCAGGCCCCGTAGCAACACCAGGCCCTGTAGCATTACCAGGCTCAGTACCAATGCCAGGCCCGGTAGCATTACCAGGCTCAGTACCAATGCCAGGCCCGGTAGCATTACCAGGCCCTTGTATATGAGTGTTTCACCTCATGAGTGGGTGGAACTATTTATGCTATAATGACAAGAATTGTAAAAGATAATAACTGTAGATGAAGTATAGATGAGGGCCTTACTGCTTATGTAATACTATGTAAGACTACACAAAAAACATGAATCGATAAATATTACAATTTTACATTTTTTAATTGCAATATCTGGAGTCCCCTAAAAATCCGGAACATCTTTTCTAAACCTTAGGCCTCTTTCCACAATTCATTAGTAACAATAACCTAGTTTCTTTGGACTTCACTGAACTAATTACTTTACTTTGTGTCTCTTTAGAAAATACGTCTATCTTATGGGTTAATAAATGATATACTGTTTCTCAGTTTGAATGTCTAATTTACACTTTCAATTTGAATAAATTCCAATTCATTCGTTTACATTTATGATGGAAAGTATTTCTGTATAGTTGACTGTAATAGGAATCTATGATTCATGATTTTCGACAAACCTAGCTGTGGGCTGAAGCATTTCCTATCATTTATATTGAAAATGGTTGCACTCAATTTGATGTCATTTAGTCAAATGGATTCCTTATTTGACTGTTCATTTTGCTTGTGTGAATTTGAATACTAAGAGTCGATCTTGCTTTTATTCCATAACAACTCCTTCATTCAAGAAAGTTAATCAGCTTCTGAATACTCAGGCACTTGATATTAAACATAAAAAAACAAATATATGCTCAATTATTATTTATCCATTAAAGCCTTCACTGTATCTAATATTCATACTTGTACATCTAATTAAGAAATCATCCTCCTCACATGGTGGTCTTTTGTCCGTGAAAACTAACTCCAATAACTTTATCTGGTCTATTGTAAATCTTTTGCGAAAGGCGGAAATCGAGCTTCCTGAAGACGTCAAAAGTGCACTCATAAGAGCTGAAATCATAGAAGAAAACCAGGTTGCAAAATCCCAGCTTCAAGCAATCCTGAAAAACATTGAGATCGCAAAAAATCATGGGATTCCCATGTGCCAAGACACTGGCATCATGATCTTTTTTGTGGAATTGGGGACTGAATTTCATCCTGGCTTTGATCTGGAGGTTGCGATTAGAGAAGCAGTCATCCTTGCAACAGCTGAAATTCCTCTGCGTCCCAATGCCGTAGATCCACTGACACGTCAGAATAGCGGCGATAATACAGGGATCGGAATCCCGGATATTAACTGGAAACTTGTTCCTGGAAATCAGTTAAAAATTACCGCAGCCCCGAAAGGGGCAGGTTCGGAAAATATGAGTGCTTTGCATATGTTTAACCCTAAGGAAATCAAAAATATTCCAAATTTTGTGCTTGAAACCGTGATAAATGCAGGTGGAATGCCCTGTCCACCCCTTACTATAGGTGTGGGGATAGGAGGCTCCTTTGATGCAGCAGCCAGGCTTGCAAAAGAAGCTCTTCTAGAGCCACTAGATACCCCAATGAACAGTCTGGAGAGAGAAATACTTGAAGCTGTAAATGCTCTCGGGATCGGCTGTATGGGTCTTGGAGGAAGCACAACAGTCCTTGCAGTGCACGTGAAAGCTGCATACTGCCATACGGCTTCTCTTCCGGTTGCAATTAACATTCAGTGCTGGGCGAATAGGCATGCTTCAGTCGTTTTCGGAGGAGAGGAATAATGGAATATCACCTGCATACCCCACTGAAGAAAGAGGATATCAAAAAACTCAATTCAGGAGATATAGTCTATATCTCCGGAGAGGTACTGACGGCACGGGATGAAGCACACTCTCGAATTCTAGAAATGGACGAAAAAGGGGAAAAACTTCCTTTTTCCCTTAAAGGAGCAGTTATTTACCACTGTGGTCCACTTATGCAACAGACAGAACACGGATGGAAAGTAATATCTGCAGGCCCTACTACAAGCGACAGAATGTCTAAAACGACTCATTCTCTTTTGAAAGCACATGACGTTCGGGTGATCATAGGAAAAGGCGGGATGAAGGGTATCGCCTCAGAACTTAAAGATAGATGTGTTTACCTGGCCTACACAGGTGGATGTGCAGCTCTTGCCTCAAAGTTGATTCAAGAAGTAAAAACCGTTCACTGGTTAGATCTTGGAATGCCTGAAGCAGTCTGGGTGCTCAGAGTCGAAGAATTTGGGCCTCTTATCGTCGGAATTGATTCAAATGGCAACGACATTTTTGAAAAAGTTAGGGAGATAGCTGGGAAAGTACTTCAAAACCTGAGGCGATAAAAAAACGATTTTTTTGCTTTTCGTTAACCTTATTTAATCCTTTATTACCTCAATTTGGCATGAAAGTACAAGAGGCTATCTTCCTCATCCACTCATTTCAATAAAATAAACCCACCGAAATTTGCTTATTGAATCTGAGGAAAGGTGGCTATATATATTCTTTTTATCCAGGTTAATGGTTACTATGGAATTTCCATTTAGAATTACTTTTTGCCCTGAATTTCTTTTCTCAAACTATTTTTTGTCTTCCTTTGATTCGTGTTTTTCAATTATCTTATTGTATAATTCAAAGGTCTTTTTAGCTATTGTTTTCCAGTTATATTTATGTTTTAGAAGATCATAACCTTTTTCCCCCATTTTGTTACGGCCAAGCCCTTCAATAACATAGTTAAGACCCCATGCAATGGATGAAGGTTCTCTATGAGCAATAATGCCTGTCTTGAAATTGTCCACAAGAGCTACTGCATCACTTGCAACTACAGGTTTTTTTGCATCCCAGGCTTCAAGTACAACGATTCCAAAGGGCTCATTTCGACTAGGTACGCACACAAGATCACAGGCATTAAACCACTCTATTACAGTATTATCAGGGGCATATCCAAGGAAGTTACAAGAATTGCCAATGCCAAGTTTTTGAGCCTGATATTCACAGTGAGCACGCATCTCCCCTTCTCCTATAAGTACAAACTTGGCATTCTTCTTTTTGAGAACCTTTGCAGCCGCTTCCACAAGCAGGTCAGGCCCTTTCTGATATGCCATCCTTCCAGTGAAGAGTACAACTGGGAGACATGGATGAATGCCATAATTCTTTTTTACTTCCCCAGGATCGATTTCTCTTTTTATTTTTCCGACATTTATTCCGTTAGGAATCTCCCATAGCTTATAATCAGGAATTGTGTAAATCTGCCGAATTTCTTCTTTCAATATGGTCGAGGTTGTGATCACAGCAGAAGATTCGTATCCTCCAAGCCACTCCCGATGAGATATTTCCTTTGCCTCCCACCAGTCTCCGTGGCGATTCCCGTTGCGTCCCCATTCAGTACTGTGAAAAGTCATCACAAAAGGCAACCTAAATTGGGCTTTAATCTTGCAGAGGACATTTACTGGATGCCAATCATGCCCTTGTAAGATGTCAAATTTACCTACTTTATCTCTGACATCCAAGAACCGAGAGTACATATTGTCGCACATTCTGTTCATTTGTTCCACTAGTCTTCCATTTTGATCACAAGCAACTCTATGATAGTGGACCTCATTAATTACTTCATCGCTGTTTCCATGGCCTCGTGTAAACAAATGGACATCATGCCCTTCTGCTGCTAAAGCATCTGAGAGTTCAGATACATGGGGTGCAATACCTCCTACACGTATCGAATACAAACTTTCCCAGGAAAATATTCCGATTCGAATTTTGTTCATAGATCCACTAACTCCTTTTTATCAGAATGAGGGCTAAGGAAATAAATAATGGAAAATGAGGATTTTTCCGTTGTCTGTTGAATCTCAACGTCCCTCAAGTTTATAGTAATTAATATTACTCTGCACAAAAATCAGACAATTATTAAAGAATTAGGATCACAAATAGCCTACCATAGCCCATTTCCAGCCCCCTAAACCTTCAATTGGCCATAAGTAGGTAGGTATCTAATCCTTAATTAATATCTGTAAAGGCAGTTTTTGCATCACTTATCGAGTCCTATAATCTATTTACTAACCTTATATTTACTTCTAGATAAATATATCTGTGAATTTTCCTAATATTTTGGACTAGGTAATAAGAATTTTTTCTTTTGAGATCCTCTTATGTAACACGTTTCTTAGATATTATTAATTTCCCAGTGTGGTATTTTACCTAAGGCAGTAGATGATCCACTTTCCGAAGGAATCATATTATAAACATAATGTATTTTGCTAAAGCTCTGTAGGAATGGAAAACTTCGAAAGCACCCAAAAATTCAAGTGATATTCAAGAGTTCTAAGAGCTAAACAAGATATGGTTAAAAGACAAATTCCCAAAGACTCTTCAGTAACTTCTGAGAACAGATCTTCGAAGATCACTAACAGGGTAAAGAAATTTTTCCATTGCAGTTACAAATAAAGCTTGAAATGTTTCATTGGAAATATTTATATTCCAATGGTCTTTTGAGAAATAAAAGACAAAAGCTATACATTCATTTTTTCGAAAAAAAGCTATTAGAAAGGATTTTTTTGCAACGGAACCAGGAATATTGATTGGACTACTCTGATCTTCTTCGTTTCAATGTTCGTTCTGATGAAAAGCGTATGGATTTCTGGAACATTTAAAGGTTTACTTGACAAACTATCTTATAATTTAGGTTCGATGCCAGTAATCCTTGCAGTCAGTATTGGATTCAGCCAATTTATTCCTAATGTTCCTTTTGTTGCGCTTTACTTACCTGCAATGGGTAATGCTGTTTCTCAAGAACAACTGATGGCACTTGCAGCAGGAAGTACGATAGCGGGTAATTTATTAATCTTTGGAGCTGCAAGTAATGTTATAATTATCCAGAATGCAGAAAAAGAAGGCGAAACCCTTTCATTTATCGAATTCTTAAAAGTTGGATTTTTAATAACATTTTTGGATGCAATTATCTATTATATTTTCCTTTAACTCTTAAGAGATGCACTCAAATTTATTTTAAAGACTGTCTGAAAATAAAGAAAATACAGGTTCCGTTGCAAAAAATCTGGCTTTCTTGCAAAATCAGAAAAAACCTTCATAATTAGGAAAGTTAATCATTTTCATTAGAAAGAAAATGATACATAAAGGTGAAAATTATAGTGTCAAAATGCAGAAATATTATTTTTGCAACGGAACCTTATCGATGAGCTCATATCTCACCAAATCCATCAATAATTTATTGAGATCCAAAAACATTTCTTTATGCTTGCTAAAAATTTCACAAGATTAAAATTTTCATGAAAAAATTGAATAGCAAGAATAGATTCGATAGGAACGCATATATTTTGTTTGGAATTGTATGGAATGTTTCTATTTTGTGTTTGTACTCATTGAACCAAATAATAGAAACAAAAACATTTCTTTTTACTCAATTGTTAAAATTCGGCTATAAATGCAATCGACAACCTTCACTTTGAATATAACTTATTTGGATACTGTAGTAGAGCTTTTTGCATAGAACACCTGTCTTAGTTAAAGCTTTGAGAGAAAATCCTTCGACTAAGTTTGTGGAACAATCTATAAGTGCAAGTCTAAAGTGGGTCTTATAGCAAAAATTTCAGATAAGTCTGGAAATTAAGGTAATTTCAAACAAAGAAATATGCAAACTTCAGGAAAATCCAGCTTTGTAATCATATTAATTCAAACCAGCTGAAAGTTAGCCATAATAAAAATTTGATAAACCTTAGATTTTCAATAAATTGCTTATTCAGAATTTATAAATAACAAGCCAAAAATTGGGGTTTGTCAAAATTTTCGATAATTTTTTTTATTTAGATTTCTGAATATCTAAATCCTCGTTTGCCTTTTTTGTGTCCACATCTATCCAGAGATGCAAATCCCTGTAGGGCATAATTCTGTCGGTTTCGTTGAACAGCAGGAACTCAAGCTTCATATTCTTTCCTTCTGAAGAAGGTGTAAAAGTAACTGGTTCTTTCCATATCTCATTATTAGCAAGACTGATTTTTTTCTGATTTTCCGGAAGGGGTAGAGATTTATTTTTAAGTTTTATATCCATTGTATAGTTCATAGACCTATACTCATGGTTTATTATTCCCACTATTAAAGTACCTTTTTCCCCGACAACATACTTTGTGGTGTAGTTGTCGGCTTTTCCTTCAGGCCCGAGAATATAGAACTCGGTGAAATGTTCTCCTTCCTTTGGGATTAGAATTATATATACAAGAGTTGTGACAGACAGGAGAATTGAGAAGATCATAAAAACTGTAAGTGCTTTATCTAGTCTTGACTCTGGCTTTTCCAGGATCTCGGCTCTCAGAGAAAGTATCATTTTCCCAAAGGGTACTTTAAAAGCGTCGCTTTCCGAAAGTTTTGCCCGTCGCAGGTACGCAATCTCGCACATTACAAAGGTGAAAACTGAAAGGCTTATGAGGGCTGGTAGGAGCCTTATCCCCCAGGGGGTGAAGTTAAGGCCAAGCCCTATCAGGGGTACTACTGCAATGCTCAGCCCAAATGAAAGAGCTATCCTCTCGATTCCGTCAATGTCGCAATTTGCGGGAAAGAGTGCTGCGATAAGAGAATAACCTGGTAGGAAAAGCACGAGTGGTACGCCAAGTATATTTCTAATTACAGTTTCACTTAATTCAGGCGTGAGCACAAAGATATCTGTGAGGAGCACGAGCACAATAACGATCAAGAGGTCTGAGGGAATTTTCTTTCCGGTCATTTAGGTCATCGGGCCATCGTCAAAAAAATTGTTTGTCATTCATTTTTTTCGGGAAAGTAAATGCTTTTTCTAATGCATTTTACCCTTTCGCTTTATTTTTTTACCTTGATGAATATTTATTTAGAAGTTTCAAAAAATTTCACATATTTAATCTCTTTCATTCCTTTTCACGAATGTCTGGCCTATTCCCCATTTTTTCTCGTAGGGAAATGTGGCAAGTGGTATGTGCAGATAGAATACATTATTGAAGGCTTAGGTTTGCAGAGAAAACTTTTGGAATAGGTACATAGGCCTGCATACTTGGGGCATAAATTAATAAGTTTCACAGACTTTTGATGGGATATATTTAGTCCCAATGATGCTGTTTTCTGGATCAGTTACTTTGTCATTTGGTATTCATTAATTAATCATCTAATTTTTCGCTAGATATTAACCTAAATATTACTGGTATTCTATTTATAATCATATTTCAATATCAATTCACTGATATTATATATTTTTACAATTATATTAATTTTCATATTGCTATAATCTAAAATGTATTCACTAAAATGGTGTGATTTCTTAGAGGATTTTGATAAATATCTTTACATTTTTTAAGACTACCTAAATAAACAGCAAACTCTTCGGATTATAGGTCTAAACAAACTAAATTACTTCCATCTTATTCTTTTGTAACTTCCTTTCCACAATCAAAAGGTTGTGGACAAAATGAATCGTGGAGTTTCTAGGGTCTATTTCCATGAAATTCGCATTCTCTTGCAGAAATGGGTTTTTCTAAGAGGAATTTACATCATATGAAGCAAAACACCGAAAGTGAGATTAATTGACTTGGCACTCATTAGAGATCTATATTGTAAATAAAGTACTCTTGCCAAATATTTATAAATAAATCTATAGAAATCGGGAAAGAATTGAAGTTAAAATATTTTGGTTGTCTTCGTGTCTGAAGGCAAAAACTCAGTTAGTAGAAATGGGGAGAAGGCTTGAGTTAAAACATTGGTATAAGGGATAAAATTCAAATACATAAATTTATACGACAGTAGGATCTGAAACTATCGCTTTGGTTTGGATTAGCAACCCTAGCACATGGATTATCTTTGTAATAAAATATCTTACTCTATGTTACTCTGATCTAGACAATATTTTATAATGTGGCACATTGAGTTATACTGATCCTAAACGCAATTCTGCGGAAAAACCTGATGAAGAATAACATTACGATTTTCACGAGGGTTCCGTTGCAAAAACTTCAACAAAATATGTAAATCTATAAGTGATTAATAAAAATCAAAACATTCAAGGAAAATGTACTAACATTATAAAACTATACCAAATAATTGATTAATGTATTTGACTTCATTAAGAACAGAGTAATTTAAATCGATTACTTGTCCTTTTTTGATCATATTTATAGCTTCAATTCCTTTTAAAGTCTTATTAGCAGATCGAAAAGACTGAAATCCTAACATTGGATTAACGATTCGCTTTATAGATCTGTGATCTTGTTCTATAATGTTATTCAAATACTTGATTTGTCGAATGCCTACGTTTTTAGGTAGTATTTTATCAATTTTTAGTTTATCTATAGCAGGTGGATAAGCTGGATTCTTATCAACGGTTATTAATCTTGGAATTTGATTATGATTAGAACTTAAAGCTTTCTTAAAGAATCTCTTCGCTGCCTTTCTATCTCGTTTTGAACTTAACATGAAATCAATTGTATCTCCATTTGAGTCAACTGCTCGGTAAAAATATTTCCATTTACCTTTTACTTTGATATAGGTTTCATCAACTCTCCACGAATCATTTGTTGGTCTTAAATGTCTTCTTATCTTCTTTTCTATTTAAGGGGAATATTGATGTACCCGTCTCATGATTGTTGTATGGTCGACTTTTACTCCCCTTTCTGCCATCATTTCCTTTAAATTTCTATAACTTAATGCATATTTTAAGTACCATCTTACATTCAATAAGATAATTTCCCCTTCATAATGCTTCCATTTAAAGGAATTAGATAGCATGTTACTATCTTTGGTTTTCTTTTTATTCTATTGTATCATTAGAAAGGATTTTTTGCAACGGAACCATTTCTAGTGACCTAGGTTTTGATAATTACTTTGAAATAATAATCTTTTTTTAAAAATATAATTAATTAGTTAATTTACTATAGTTCAATGAATTAAATGAAATTGCATTTTTTTTTAAAACTGAAGAAAAACCTAAAAAAATAAAAAATTCTGAAAGTAACAACCCGAGCTCTCTCATAGCAACGTGAAATAGATTATTTATCTGTTTGAAGAATATTCTGAAGGAATTTGCCATAAAAGTCACAATAGAAAAATAAAGCAAAGAAAAATTTTCTCTGCTCCAATATAATGGAATTAGTTTTAATTTCTTATTTTCTAAGACTTACTAGTTGAATGATTAAATAAAGTACATGAAGCTTCTCAATATTTATTGGGATTTAGATACTGAAGTGCTTAACGCTTTCTTTCTTCAGTCAAACTGCGTAAGTCTTATTTTCGTTTACGTTAGTTTGGTTACCGGGTGATTTGCCAGATCCGCGATCTCGACACCGAGTTCTTTTGCGGTCTCACCAAGCATGATGTCGACCATTGCTACAGCCGGAAAGATCTGGTTGACGTTCTCAATAGGTCCATAGAGGAGAAAATCTGAACCTGCAATCTGTGCTACTAGGTTAGTACCAATGTCTGTAGGCATGTAGATAGCTTTTGGATCAGGCTGAGTTTTCTTGAACTTCCGGAGCCAATCCCAGGCAGAAGCCATATTATGGAACCCTCCACCAATAGGTAGCCCAATTTTTGCTTTGATTGTGGGTATCGAGCGAATTGTGGCTCCAGAACCTGCGCCAAGAGGCATTGCTGCAACGTCTATCAAGGGCGTCTTGATCCCACATTCCTTTGCGATCTGAATCATCCCTTTTGTTTGTCCGGAACCGCCGACTTCAAGTATGTCTAGTTTTCCTTTTACAGTAGGGTCAGTTGCATTGAAGGCTAGCACAATTGCTGCTTCCACGTCACTTTCAGTAAGGACGTCAATTTCACTCTGTTCAATGCTTGCATTGATCGAGTTATGTACAGCTCTGTGTGCAACGCCGATTTCAGAACAGTATTTAGCAGCAGCAGCCCTTACATCTCCGGCAGAGGAGTCGATTAAGAAAGGAGTGTGGTCATCGATTTCAACGAACCACTTTATGTAATTCACAATTGCTTCTGGGGTTTCACCCACGATCTGATTTGCATAGGGAAGCCCTGTGGCATCGCTCATTGCTACCTGCGTGTTCCAAAGCGTTTCAGCAGTTGCCTTATCGAAAATCCCCTTGTCTTCGTCTGACACGATCTTATGTCTTCCGTAGAACATAGTGCTTACTAATACAGTCGGATATTCACCTGGCTGACCGCCGAATTTGACTCCACCTAGATCAAAAACTTCCTGTTTTCTATCAAATTTGAACATTTTAAACCCTCATTTGTTAATGTATTAATCTGAACATTGATGATACCGAGATATAGATCAGGAAGAGCAGCAGGCCGATAACGCTGCCATATAAAATTCCAATGTCTCTTCCTACTTTTCTACCAATTCTCTGTGCAATTTCACTGCCAACGAACTCGACCTTTTCATCAATCTTGTCGAGTCTCTTCATGACCACATTGAACTCAGTTTGATCTACAATAACTACGGGTGCTTTTCCATCACTCATAGTATTCACCTCCACAACAACAACGGGACTACGATTATCATCAGAAATACAAATATGAATCCCGCTGCGAACCCTAAGATCCCGGTAGAATTTATCCCAGAATCCAGTTTCTGGTTTCTCGCGATTAACTGGGCCCTATACCGGATACTTTCGACAGTCGAATCTATTGCACCCATCTGAGGGGTGGTTACCATCGGAACTCCTTTTTCGTATTCAGTTTCTGCCATTCTTTTACCTCCCTACTAATAAAAATCCGAGCAAAGCGATGGTAAAAGTTAATCCTATCATGAACCCTTCCATTTTTCCAGCACCTACACCGGAGTGGTACTTATTGAGGTTTCCGATGTCTACAAGGCTACTTTCAATTCCTTTCATCCTATTGCGGACCATCGCAATTTCAGCACCAAGTGGTCTTATCCCAGAGATTTCTTCTTCTTCTCCTGCTCCCTCGGCAATCTTTATTATGAGAGGTTCGCCGTCAAAAGCTCCCGGGTCTTTTGAGACAAGTTCTTTTATCTTGGAGCTAATTGCACCCATATCTTCGGTATCAAGCAAATTGATGACCTGAACTTGTTGCTGGAAACGGACAATCGCATCAGCATCTAGGTTTTCCACATATGGAATTGCGCCTACAGCTCCTACAATCCTGTTTTCCTTCACACCGTTTGCATGCAGGGCGATTATTGACTGTCCGATTACGTGTCCCTTAACCTCAGCACCAGTCACAAGGAGAAACCTGATATTAGGGTTTGATATAATATGGGCAACGACCTTTTCAATGCCGAGATTTTCTGTTTTACACGATCCTGTGATTGATGCACCTGCATCAAGAATTGGTTTTCCAGGAAGGTGTGAACCGCAGGTAATTACCAGTACTGGGTTTTTGGGATCCCCAACTTCATATTCACCTTTCAGTATGGGCCATCCTGGGGCAGCATCTTTCTTTTCTACCATTTTAAGCGCCTCCCATTGCAATCCTCAGGTATATATATAGGACTACCATCGCAAAGAAAAAAAAGCCAACAACTATCCCATACCAAGCATTGGTATAGAATCCAGCTATGTAAGACATGTGTTCACGTCCCGGCCATGTGTTAAGGAGCGGCTTGCTCGGGGCAAGAGAATCTATGAGGTCTTCTGCAATTAGATCCAGCTTGTCCAATTTTTCATAGACAGGAGCCAAGCTGTACTGGATAATGTCTTCTCGTTCCTGTGCAACAGTACCTGATTCTGTATCCATTACTAGATGTATCTCTGGAGCTATGCGAACGATACTCATTGCATTTCCTCCTCAGTAGGCAGCATTCCAGTATCTAAAACTTTGTATGCATCTCTTTTGACAAAGCTGTAGTATTTGTTGAAGCCTTTATACCATATGAAGATTCCAATGAGCATTGTCACAGCGATTGCTCCCAAACCTGCTACGGATGCGAAGCCTGAAAGGACCATGGCAATTCCCGCTTTTTCCATAGCGAGTGAAAGGCTTCTGTCCTGCATTTCATCGGGCCCCAGGTTTGAATTGAATGGGTGCAGCATTGCCATACCACCGGCAATGTAAATCATCATTATAAAGCCTGTTGCAATCACATCTTTAACGACTAATACATAATCAAGAGAGCCGGCAATTACAATACTAAATCCAAGAATTAGAAGAGTTCCGGCCCCCGCAATCTCTAGCGTTGCCCTTTCCATGATTGGGATACCCATCCCAATTATCTTGTTGGCAAGTATACCTATTATAGCTCCGATGACACACGCGGTAATAAATGCAATAATGGGGCCTGCCACTCCTCCGATAGAAAGCCCAAATAGAGTGGCAATTACTCCCATACCAAGGGCGAGCATACCAATTGACGGTACACCTGTCCCAAGTCCATAGCTAGCAACACGTCGGACTACATCAGCGCCCCAAACACTGGCGCAGATTGCTCCAAGAGCTCCGAAGAATACAAAGACGTGGTTTATTGGGGCAAGGAAATATGCGAGATATATTCCAACGAGGCCTCCAACTACACCTAAAGCTAACATTGTATTTGGAGGGTATTTATTTTTTGCATCTGACATTTTAGAGACCCCCTCCTAGACTTCCAACTGCTACTACTGCTACAATAGCGCAGAAAATTGATGCAATGAAGGAAGCAAGAGCTGCTTTTGGCCATTTTTTGAATTTAGGATCATGGTATCCTTCAATGGTACCACCAATGTTGTAAGAAGGTATAACCGAGTTTATAAAGAAGAAACCTATGGTGAAAGTAGATACAACAGCTGAAAGGTTCAGATCAGTTACTGGGAGAGTTGATACTTTCATGAGAGCATAGTATACAAGTGCACCCCCAAGTCCTCCAAGGGCAGCTCCGATAGTTGCACTTACGAAACAGACTGTTGGAATACCATGTCCTTCAGTACCTTGGGACACATAGAGGTCCTGTCTGTACTTTGTAATGGGATCATACTTTACTTTAGCCGAAACTGGAATAACGCCCACACCATAGACATAGACCCAAGTAGCTACTATCATGGTTGCAGCTAACATGACCATTGAACCGACTGCTCCAGCAGCTATGACCAGAGGGAGATTTTGGTTTACAGCCATTACAGTTCCAGCGGCTATGATCCCAGCAATTCCAGCTCCAGCTGCAAGCATAACAGTACCTGTGCCGATACCTGTTGCCTGAGACATTGCAGCGGGGGCACCACCTACAGGTATGAAGTGAACGCTCTGGGAAATCAGCGTACCACCGATTACGATCGCCAGGATCCAAATAAGATTGGCTGTAATGAGTTCTATCACGCTGACACCTCTTCTGTTTTATCTTCTTTGTAAGGCCCAAATTTTTCGCGAGATTCCTTTTCGATGTGCCAGTTCCAAATGCCTAAAACAACAACAATAAGAAAACCTAGAATATTAGAAAGCCATCCCTCTCTAAGCCCTCTTGCAGGGTCGAAAACGATTAGGATCCAGATACCCAGGAATACGACCATCCCAAAAGCAACTCCTGTCATTGGTCCTCCGAACTTTGAACAGAACCAGAGGTTATCTATCCCATTCCTGAGGCCTGATTCACCTTTACGGACAATGTTTCCAGAGTTTGAAGCATTCAAACCAGAACCAAATTCAGTCTGCTGGAACTGACGCTCTGAGCCTAAATGAACGTCACCTGTAGCCGATCCGACTGAGCCTACTACAACTCCCCATAGAAAGGACAATAATACAAACGGGAAAGGATGAGCTAGTGCATAGACCATTAGATACGAGACTACCTCAACACTGAAGGTAGTTAAAAACGCAAAGGCCATGATCACTGGGGTGTGGGATCTTATCAGATCCAGATATATTGGTTGCTTAAATCTTGCCTGGCTAGCCTCTCTGCCCATGATTGCAGTTACTGAATAGCTTCCATGTACCATAGCTGCAATAAGGGCTCCTATAACCAGTGCAAAGAGAGGGGACATTCCAAAATGTTTTATTAATACAAGAGCTCCAGTAGCACCTATTGTGCACATCATTCCATTGGAGACCGGTTCCCCAGCAATAGCTTTATTATAATATCGATGTATGTAGCCCATCTGGGGTGCTAACTGAATTTGTGAATTAGCATTACTCTGTGATCCTACATCGGATTCCAGGTCCTCTGAAGCACCTGCAATGGTAGCAGCGGCTCCAATAAGTGCGAGCACTCCCATGCTTATGAGTGGTTCCATTCATTTTCCTCCTTATATTATTACATGTAATAATCCGGATTGAAAAAACGTTGTATATTTTCTGAAGTTATTTGTCATTTTATGCAACGAAAAATAACGAATGACAAACATTGAATTTTTGATTAGAGAGGATCATTCATAAACCTTTCGAAATTTGGGTGTATTTAAACGATTTTTATCAATTAATTTGATGCATAATTCGTTATTTTTGAGGAGTTAATTCGGTTAAAATGAGCGAATCCGCATTTATATATTAAAAAATAAATTTAAATTTTATTAATATAATATAAAGATTCCGATTGTCATTCTTAACTATTACATTTATTTTTTCAAAATGTATATCTAATAATTTTATATAAATAAGCTTTTCTAGCATCGGTTTTTATATTAATTCTCGTTATAAATTATACATTATGCTAATTTTATCTAGTACTTCCAAATAAATGAAATGCGATTTTCTTATCTTAAATTTCTGCAGATGTACACAACAAGGCTATCGATTTTCTCAATATGGCATTAGATTGAAAATTAATCTACCTTTCAATAAATAATGTTCAAAATGGGTAAATAAATTGTACAGCTATTTATATCTGCGAAAAATAAGATAACTTTATTATCTGATGATTACTAGAGTTAAATAGAAAATTTAGCATCTACGCCGAATTTTCAGTTTTCTAGACAAATTCTAGAATGTGCTACAGCAATCTATATTATCTAATGCATGAAACTTTCAATCAAGTACAGCTATTCGCACAGGTGTTAACTCATGGCTAAAAAATCAGGCAATGGACTTCAGTCTTCTGCGGGGCTCATGCGCTACTATGAAGCTGACAAAAATGCAGTTCAAATTCAGCCCAAAGTAGTAATTATTGTCGGTGCAATTGTAGGCATAATAGTATTGTTTTTAGGTGCTCTAAATCACGGTTGGCCATAATTATCATTTTTCGGGCAGGTATCTTTTGAACAGGCATAATTCAGGAAAATGAGATAGCTAAAAACTTTTCTTCGAAAGGAATAGTTACTAAACCCATCGTTTTGCTTTTGGGTCTCTTCTTGCATACCGGTGGGTGTATTCGGAGTCTTGTAAAGTCTTTTAATTCTCCCTAAGCCGTATCTCCATGGAAGTTTTTGGTATCAAGTTCAGGATTTTATCTTTCTCATTTTGAAAAACGGTATTTTACAACTAGAAAATCGGGAACAAGTATGTTCATGAAAATCCATATACTTTTAGTTGCTGTCTTCTTAAAATGAAGGAGGCTAAATCAGGCTCTACGAAGATTCATGCACACTCTTCTTCTAAGGTCATAGTTTAGCTCCAGAAGCTGGGATCGGTAGTAAAGGATAGCATGATGACTTGGTTGTAGAAGTTTCAAAGTTGTGGTATACAATCCTGAATGTTGATCAGCGCAAATATACGGCATAAATGCAAATAAAATATTGAGTTTTTGGACATATCTCTGCATCGATTTTGGCATATTTCTTCACATTTTTGGCTTTACTTGTTTTTTCGTTCTATCAAAATTTGTTTACAGATACCGGTATTTTTAGAGGAGAAGAGGAATTATCCCAAAAACAAAGACATTTATGAAGCCATGAATCATCGCAACCAGGGGAAGGCTGCGTGTTTTGTAAAACAGGTACCCTAAAAATATGCCCACAAAGGATGCGTACAAAACTTCACCAATGCTTCCATATCCTGTATGCATAAGTCCAAATAAAATACTTGTAATTATCAAACCTGACCGATTACCAAGTGTTATCTGCAGCCTATTCTGAATGATTGATCTGTAAATTATCTCTTCCACAAGGCCTACGAAAAAGATCATAACTATGCTGAGCATCAGGAGGTTAAAGGTTGAGAGGTTTGAAATTAGATAGTTTGTCTTGATTATTAGATATTCTCCTCCTCCAAGAAGAAGGCCTACTAATATTGAAAATGGTGCATATAACCATATTTTCTTGAAGGTCATTCCGAGCTGTGTGCGAGTAAGTTCCTGATTGGTTGCTGCAATACTTACTGGAATTGCCAGGATACCGTATGTGAAAATAAAGGAATAAAGCGTTTTCTCATAATAAAGTGGCATTGAAAGGTTAACTAGACGTAGGATCGGCAGGAGAATAAGAGATAGGTAGGTTTTCTGGATCTCCGTGTTTTTTACAAACATCATGGAAAAGGAGAGCCCTAGCAGGATCGCTGCATGTATTTCCAGGGCTTCTATCTTCATTCCCCAAAATATCAATATCTCTGCAAAGGCAATTGCTGCAACTGGTATTCCTATATAATACCATATGTTTTTAATCTTAACTGGGCTTTCCCTAAGATTACCAAATGTTTCCATTTTCATACTCTCTTTGATACATTTATCCAGAGGCGTAGATTTTTATAGGGTATTTTCTTCTCTGTTTCGTTGAAAAGCAGGAATTCGAGTTTCTGATTCTTTCCTTCAGTAAAAGGTGTAATCTTAAGTGGTTCTTCTATGGTCGTGTTATGGGCGAGCCTTATATTTTTCAGGTTTTTCTGAAAGGGTAAGGATTCGTTTTCAACCCTGACGTCCATTGTGTAATTCATTGTTTTGTACTCATCGTTCACTATCCCTATAATGTAGGTCCCGCTTTCACCTTGTACGTACTCTGTTGTATAATTTTCAGCCATCTTTTGAGGTCCGAGAATATAGAATTCCGTAAATGGCTCTCTTTCATGAGGTGTGAGGGTAACGTAAGTCAGAGTTCCAATCAGGACCAGGAAAGAAATGGCTAGAAATGTCCTGAGGATCTTCTCAGTTTTTGATTCAGATTTTTCCGTAATTTTAGTCAGTAGGGTAAGAGCAGAAGTCCTCAAAGAAACTCCAAACATCCTGTTTTCGGGTAGTTCTCTCCGTCTTGAGTACGCTACTCCAGACATGAGTAGAGTAAATGCAGACAGGCTTGTAAGTAGGGGAATTTCCCTAATTCCCCAGGGTGTAAAGTTAATTACAAGCCCTATTAGAGGTACTATCGCAACGCTTAGCCCGACTGAAAGAGCTATTCTTTCCATCCCTTCAAGTCCAGTTTCTTCTGGAAAAAGCACGGATATCAGAGAATATCCTGGAAGGAAAATTAATAGGAATAAACCAAGAATAATACGGATGAAACTTTCGTTGAGTGGATAAACAAGTATGAAAATATTCGTAAGAATCACAAGGCCTGCTACAAACAGCAGGTCAGATGGAAACTTTTGGTTTCCGGCCATATAAATCCTCGTAAAGCTGTTTATTCGTTATTTAATTGCATAAAGTACCTATCTCCTTTCCTGCTTGCTATATCAAATACTTTTCCTTTTTTTCGATCTTCTTGAAATGTATTCTCAACCTTTCAATCGATTTTTTTATTTTCTTTTCAAATAAATTTTTTAGCCTGAGTTTGAAAGCTTTTAATTTTAATTGGATACCATGAAGAATTCATAACTAGTCAACCTACACAAAAATCAGTTCGTGAATATTTATTTTGATATAATACATGCTTCTGATTGCGGACTTATTAAATAATCCAAAACATTGTCAATAGCCGACAGTTGGATAAAATGAGGCCATCAAAATTGGCACATTTAATTTTGATAGATATAGTTATTGATATTGTTTTTCTTCGCTGAATGGTTACAAAAATTCGTTGGGTTTTTATATCAGTTTGATTTTTCCCCCCATTACTACCCCGCTTAATTATGAATAAAATGTTCTATGTTATGCTTAAACTAACAGGTTTTTAAATAAACTGGTTAATTTTTCGTCATCGGTTATCTGCTAAATTATTTTTCGTGTCCAAATGCTTATATAGCTGGTATATATTAAAACAGGTACATATATCTCTTGTACGGAACAAAAGTACTAATTTATATAGTGCTCATCTTTCTCCTTTTTATAAAAAGGAGTATAATAATCCTTAAAATTGATCATTTAAATATGGGGCTGGAATATATTTTGAAACCGTTTATAATTTATAGAGAGATAACTCTGGGAATAATATTTGCTAGGATTAAATTCATTAAATACTCCTCTCTAATAAATTTCTTTATTCGAAAGACTCTCGTGTCCCATCACCAAAGAGGTAGGTAATTATCAATGTCCATTACGATTGCAGCCATGCCTGCCTATAATGAGGCTCACGTCATTGCAGAAGTTATCAAGGGTTGCAAAAAATACGTCGACAGGGTAGTGGTTGTGGATGACGGTAGCACTGATAATACCCTCGATATCGCAGAATCCCTAGGTGCCTATGTAGTTCGTCATGAAACCAATATTGGATATGGTGCAGCCCTCAGGAACTGTTTTGAAACTGCCCGGCATCTTGGTGCAAGTGCTATGGTTATAATTGATTCTGACGGTCAGCATGACCCCTCGGAGATTCCAAAGCTTTTGGAGCCTCTTAAAAATGGATTTGATCTGGTAATCGGGTCCAGGTTTGTCAATGGTAATGGTAAAAATGTCCCAATTTATCGTAAGTTTGGGATGAAGGTCCTTGATGTTGCGACCTATGTTGCAGGTGGCCCCAATGTTACTGATTCCCAAAGTGGTTTTCGTGCTTATGGAAAAAGGGCCATTGAAAATATACATTTATATGATACAGACATGTCCGCTGGCTCCGAAATTCTCATTCAGGCAGGTGATTACAATCTAAAATTTACTGAAGTGGAAATACATTGTAGGTATGACCTTGATAACTGCTCAAGTGAACATCCTTTCATACATGGACCCAGAGTTCTTTTTCGTATTCTTAAGGATATGGAGTACAGACGGCCGCTGTACTATTTTGCCTTCCCTGGAATGATTATGGCATCTACAGGCTTTCTTATGGGACTCAAATTTTTACAGGATTATTACATGGGAGGAGGGTATTTGCGCTTTGGGCCTACACTTCTTATGGTGATGTTGACAATTATAGGAGCTTTTATGGTATTTACTGGAATTATACTGCATGCAATATCAAGGATGATAGTTCTAAATGAGCATATTCGGCAACAATGACTTTTAAATTGGGGTCAATTTATGGAATATCCTTTCGTTTCGGTGATAGTAGGCATTCGCAACGAAGAAATATTTATCGAAGAATGCATCGAATCACTTCTCAGGCTCGACTATCCCTCGGATCTTTATGAGATTATTATCGTTGATGGAATGTCTTCCGATAAAACTCGGGACCTAGTACAGAAATACCCTGTAAAGCTTCTTCTAAATGATAAAAAAAATGTTGCTGCGGCAAGGAATCTTGGTGTGGAGAATGCCATAGGCGATATTGTTGCTTTTACTGATGGGGACTGTAAGGTAGATTCTCAGTGGTTGAAAATACTTGTCTGTGAAATGCAAAATGCTTCCTATGATGTAGTGTGTTTTGGAGGACCTAACCTTATCTTTGAGACCGATCCTGTATTTAGCAGAGTCGTGGGGTATTCCCAGGAAACTTTTCTGGGTTCAGGAGGCTCGGCTCAGTCCAAAAACTCCACAAAAAAACATTATGTAAGCTCTCTACCAAACTGTAATGCAATGTATAAAAAATGTGTAATTCAGGAAGTCGGTTATTTTGACGAAAGATTTCTGATAGGTCAGGATGGAGACTTGAATTATAGAATAGGTAAGCAGGGCCACAAGTTTTTGTACGTTCCAGAAGCCCAGGTTCTGCATCATAGAAGAGGAACTTTGTACTCTTTTTCGGTAAGAATGTTTAAATATGGTATGTGGATGGCGGAACTTTTCAAAAAGCATGGGGAATTTGTCCGCTGGTATGCTTTTTTGCCTTCAATTGCTATTGTTTTTTCAGTAGCTTTGCTGATATCCTCTGTTATCTACTACACTCCTATACTGTTTTTACATGCACTGGTAGCTATATATTTTGTTCTGGTCTTTGTCACCTCAATCCAGGTTACTTGCAAAATGAGGTCCAAATACGGTCTTTTTGCCTTTTTTGTGATCCCTGTGCAACACGTTACTTATGGGCTGGGGTTTTTGTATAGTTTTGTAAATTCCCTTTATCTTGCTAAATTCAAATCTCGATTTGATATTTAATATTCACGAGTTTATCGATATCTTTAAGGAATAAAGACTGAAACCTAATATATGTGATACTTTTCGGGCCAAAATATTTTTAATCAATACTAGCCTGATTATAACTCTGTTTGGCTTTAAACCTAATAACTCGGGTAATATAATTATTTTTCTCACTTTCTGCAGATGTACCAAGAATGACATATTTTTTTAATATAACAATACTCAAAAATTAATCCAATTCTCAATGAATAATAGGGGCAAATAGGTAACTAAATTCTACATATGTGTACATCTACAGAAACTGAATTCAATTTGTACTGTTATGTTTGTTTAAGGTTATGGAGATAGTATGTTTGGGCCAAGTAAAGAGAAAGGATTTAAGGTGGATAATAACTACTTAATGAAGTTAATTTCCTCTGTTTTTCCATTAGCTATAATCTTGGCAGTATTATTAACGTTCTTATGGATGTTTGCCATCGGAAGGTTTGGTTATGCACTTCGCGGACTATTTACAGGAATACCTGCAGTACTTTCCTGCCTATTTGTGTTGTTTATTTACAAAAAAGATGTAAATTTACATGACATATACTTTCCTTCATCTCTAAGCACAAAATCCCTTACATATCTATTCGGAATATTTTATATCAGTTCCCTTGTTGTACTACTGCTTTCTCTTGGAGATAGACCCTGGTATTATTTCATCGTTATTCTAATGCTGTACCTTTCGG
The DNA here is from genome assembly GCA_963733675.1 of uncultured Methanosarcinaceae archaeon. Taxonomy (GTDB): domain Archaea; phylum Halobacteriota; class Methanosarcinia; order Methanosarcinales; family Methanosarcinaceae; genus Methanosarcina. The sequence goes on from CAVTET010000004.1 coordinate 515,048, forward strand.
TAGTCTTGCAAATATTCTCTCAAAATGCAAGTTCTTCCCTTATCCTTGTAGAATCTTTCTTAATCATGATTAATCTGATTTACAGTGTTACGTTAAATTACGCTTTCTACTTTGGGACTACAGATATACTTCCACACATATTTTTTTCAGAACTTATCGCTTTTTCCGGGCAGATAATTCCGGCTTCATTAAGCGATTACGCATATTTTCCTCTATATCATATACTTGTTGCAGAAGCCTCCGAGATACTTAACACAAGCACAAAGACCTCGCTCTTTCTGATAACTGCGCCAATTTATGCAATTACTATCATTTTTCTTTACTATTTTTTTAATTTCATAACAAACAATCGTCAAATTTCCTTGCTTTCATGCTTATTATTTTCAGTGAGTTCAATTGTACTGTATTACGGTGTCAATGTAATCACTCGCACAATGGCATTTATAATGTTTGTTATATTAATATACCTTATTTTTAGTGTCAATTTCAAGAAAGATAAACTATCTTTAAAAATACTTTCAGTAATCGTTATGGTTTTTTTAACCCTGGTCCACAATGTTTCCTTTCCCCAAATAGTCGTATTGCTGGTTATTTTGTTTGTTTCCGAATATATAATCGGAGACCGTAAATATATTAGTAAGCCATTTTTTGTATTACTTAATGTTACTTTCGTTTCATACTGGTTTTATGTAGCCTACTTGTTTGTTCAAAGAAGTCTGACCCCCCGTTTACAGAGCCATCTTTGGGATTCTATGGTCTTAACTGCTGGAGGTGCAGAGGTACTTCAGGAGGGCTTGATTAGTTTAATAGGCCTTCTGGATAAATCCATATTTTTATTTTTTGCCTTAATTGGAATAGGTTTTCTTCTGAAAAATTATAAGGACAATTATGCTTCTGTTTTAGGTTTATTTGCCTTTTTGACCCTGATATTTTATATTCCAAATCCTCTCAACACTATATGGCAGCTTAATGTCCTTTTTAGAGTTGACAGATTCATGCTTCTTGTTAGCCCTTTTATGGCTTTCGTAATGGGTTATGGAATGTACCTATTCTGGAATTATATCTCTAAATATGCCCCTAAAAAACTAAATTTATTCTTTGTAATATTTCTGTTATTCTCTGTATTTGTCTTGATCTCTTCGATCTACAGTATTGGTGATTCGAGTCTTCTTGGCCAAAACGCTGAGCATCAATACTTCACTTTTGATGAATTGAAAGGTTTTGAGCATATTTTCAACTATAGTCCTGTTAATTCTTCGATTTACACAGATTATTATACTACAAGGTTTTTTTATCTCCCATTGATTCCTCATACCTCTGCGGAAATGAATTTCGCACCTTATAACGATCATAGAATCGGTGATATAAATAAAATCATACAGTACAGAGGCTATACAGTGATTAGAACGAGGGAATTTCTAAGGAGTGGCTTATACTTCGGCATTGGTGAAAGTACTCGTAAAGAAACTCCTAATTATTTCTTTAAGGGAGTACCCCAAAATAAGCTCGAGCTAGGACGTAATCTTGCAACTCTTAATAAAGTATATACAAATCCCTCAATTGAAATTTTTGTTCCGCATTCGGGACTAAACTCTTAACAAGGCATAAAATCAATGTATAAATAAACTCTTAAAAATCAAGAATTTTAAGGATCAATTTGATTGATACATGTGGATTCACGAAAAAATGCAGTTTCTAGTAGACGCGGAATGAAAAGTGAAATATAAATATCCAGGAGTTTTTGTAAAAGCGAAACGATTTTTTTTCTCCGAACGAAGAAAAATTGGGTATAAGAAGGGCATGAAATTTTTTTAATAACAGGCATAAATAAAATGAGAATAATTTTCGAATTACCTTTTTGACCATTGATTTCATCATTACTTTGGCTGGAAGGTTGTTTTAATTTCGATTTTTTAAAAAACGTTATAATACTACTTAGTAAATTTTCATTGAAGTCTCAAATATATTATTTTTAAGCATATGGCGAAATATAGAGATTCATTGAGATCCTCTACAATAAGCTTGGTGCGGGAGAAGGGATTCGAACCCATGAACGCCTTCGCGAAACGATCTTGAGTCGTTCACCGTTGACCGCTTGGTTACTCCCGCATATTGGCTTTTTTTTGTTTGAAATATGCTTCGATTTTCCCAATTATATTTCAAATCAAGTAACAGTTGATCCTCTATAACTACTCTGCGTTTATTGGAAGCAATAAGATTACGATATAACTAGCATATATACCTAATCCTGTAAATGAGTAGTTTCGATTTGCTGCATTTCAGAATGACCGTTCTTATTTGTTTACAATTTTTCTTCAATATTTCATAAGGAAAAAAATTTCATCCATAAATCTCAATTCCATTTTTTTTGAAATTGTTTCTAGAAAATTCAATATTTTAGAGTTCTGAAGTAAAAATATGGGTTCCGTTGCAAAAAATCCTTTCTAATGATACAATAGAATAAAAAGAAAACCAAAGATAGTAACATGCTATCTAATTCCTTTAAATGGAAGCATTATGAAGGGGAAATTATCTTATTGAATGTAAGATGGTACTTAAAATATGCATTAAGTTATAGAAATTTAAAGGAAATGATGGCAGAAAGGGGAGTAAAAGTCGACCATACAACAATCATGAGATGGGTACATCAATATTCTCCTGAAATCGAAAAGAAGATAAGAAGACATTTAAGACTAACAAACTATTCGTGGAGAGTTGACGAAACCTATATCAAAGTAAAAGGTAAATGGAAATATTTTTACCGAGCAGTTGACTCAAATGGAGATAAAATTGATTTCATGTTAAGTTCAAAACGAGATAGAAAAGCAGCAAAGAGATTCTTTAAGAAAGCTTTAAGTTCTAATCATAATCAAATTCCAAGATTAATAACCGTTGATAAGAATCCAGCTTATCCACCTGCTATAGATAAACTAAAAATTGATAAAATACTACCTAAAAACGTAGGCATTCGACAAATCAAGTATTTGAATAACATTATAGAACAAGATCACAGATCTATAAAGAGAATCGTTAATCCAATGTTAGGATTTCAGTCTTTTCGATCTGCTAATAAGACTTTAAAAGGAATTGAAGCTATAAATATGATCAAAAAAGGACATGTAATCGATCTAAATTACTCTGTTCTTAATGAAGTCAAATACATTAATCAATTATTTGGTATAGTTTTATAATGTTAGTACATTTTCCTTGAATGTTTTGATTTTTATTAATCACTTATAGATTTACATATTTTTTTGAAGTTTTTGCAACGGAACCCTAGAAATTATATACTATGTAAAAAAAGGAAAGAAAGTAAGAACTATTCCCAGATTTTCCTTCTTTAATCTGTACTGTACTTTCCGCAAATTATATATCAGCTTAAAAAATACTGAAGAAATTTAGTACTTTCTAAAAAGATATTTCTTCATATTCTTCATATTATGCATTGTTGATTAGCACTGAATATAACAGGTTTCCCTCAGCTAGAAATTTCAAATCACTAATACACAAACTGGCCATAGTATTTCACACTTATTTGGCAGTAGAATACTTAGTTAGAATTAAAAATCACATATTAGTCAAAAATAAAGTCATGATCTTCAAAAATTTAATTTGACTTATTAACTCATTTGTCAGATTCTAACAATACAAACAACAACATAACCTATTATTGAGGTCTTGTACCATTTTAGCATTTTAGTTATCTAAATCCTCTGTACTTTACCAATTATATTGATCTCTAGGGGATCCATACTTAACAAGTTTATATTTAGTTCCTGGTAGAACTATACTTGTTTAATCCAGATTTAGATACTTTTTTCAAGATTATAAACCAAAAATTGATTGCTTAGATTGCTAATGATTTAAGTGCAAAAAATTACTTTAGTAACTATCAATATTTTTACAAAAAAATGATTTGATTCTCGAGTTTATTATGAATAATGGATATATAGCTGCGTGAAGCCTTAATGCACTGATTTTTATTTTTGCAGAGATCACAAGAAATTAACAAAAAAGGGGAAAGGGTAATAAATATAAAAAAACAGTATGAAGAATAGGATCAAAAGTTTAAGCTGAATTGAAGAAAAAAGATACAAGAACACAAAGTATAGTAAAAGAAATAGGACGAAAAATGTGGATGATAACAAATAATAATCATTCAGCTTACCAAAAATCAATTGGCTGACCTCTATTTTGATGCAATAGATACTTTCGATTACTAACTGACGGAGAAATAAAAAATATAATCATTAGCAGACAGTTAAATAAAAATTCTCCCACCGAAATTTGCTCAATGAATCTCAGTAAAAATGGTTATCGGTATTGTATCCCCCAGCTAAATAATTGCAATAAATCAAACAAAGGATACATAAATGAAGAAAAAATGTACGTCCCGACTGAGACTTGAACTCAGGTCTAAGGCTCCGCAGGCCTCAAGGATATCCACTACCCTATCGGGACACGAGTGAGTATCACTGATAAGCATATACAAAGATATAAACCTTATTCCTAGAGAACTAGCTGAATCCATAGTGTGTCTTTATGGCACCCAATAAAATGGAAGAAAAAAAATAATTTCTCCACTGCATCAATATTGATAAAGATTAAATGCAAAAAGTTCGTTTTTATAATTTATGTCGATGACCATAGGCCTTGCAGGGAAACCTAATGCTGGAAAATCCACCTTTTTCAAAGCTGCTACTCTTGCAAACGTTGAAATTGCAGATTATCCTTTTACAACCATCAATGCAAATCATGGAGTTACCTATGTGCGGGTAGAATGTCCCTGCAAAGACAAGGAAAAGACATGTGGAAAATGTGTGAATGGGATGAGGTTAGTCCCAATTGATATAATTGATGTTGCCGGGCTTGTACCGGATGCATGTAAAGGAAGAGGGCTTGGAAACACTTTTTTGGATGAACTTCGACAGGCTCAGGCAATTATCCATGTGGTAGATGCTTCCGGTGGTACAGACGCGGAAGGCAACCTTGTAGAAATAGGAGACCACGATCCTCTTGAAGATTTGACCTTCCTGAATAGGGAAATTTCGATGTGGCTCTATGGCATTCTGGAAAGAAACTGGGTTAAGCTTGCCAGAAAAATCCATTCCGAAGGGCTTAAACTCGAAGTCTTAATTGCAGAACAACTCGCAGGAGCAGGAGTAAAAGAATCCAGTGTAAGCTTAGCTTTGATAGAAACAGGACTTTCAAGGGTTGACCATGTCAAATGGAGTGAAGAAAATATGATCCATCTCTGCGACACAATGAGGAGGATTAGCAAACCCCTACTAATTGCCGCAAACAAAGCAGATATTGCCCCAAGCAAAAATCTGGACAAAATAAAAAATTTTGATGATAGAATAGTAGTAGCTACAAGTGCAGCGGCTGAACTAGCACTCAAGTCTGCAGCAAAAAATGGGATTATCAGGTATACCCCAGGGGACAGAAACTTCGATTTGCTTATGAATGATCTTACAAAAGCACAGAAAAAGGGGCTTGAATCTATTCAGAAATTAATATATAAACTTGGTAGCACCGGTGTCCAGGAATGCATAAACAGGACTGTCTTTGACCTTCTGGACCTTATAGTAGTATATCCCGTGGAAGACGAAGGGAAATGGTCAGACAAACGTGGAAATATTCTTCCTGATGCATATCTTATGAAAAAAGGCTCTACATGTTGCGATCTTGCTTACCAAATACATACAGAAATAGGAAATAAATTTTTGTACGGGGTAGATGTGCGGACAAGGCTTAGATTAGGGGAGAAGCATGAACTGAAAAATGGAGATGTAATCAAGATCATATCCACTGCAAAATAAGGTAGCCTGCCTAATTTTCTGTAAAATCATAAATCAAAATAAGTCATTGAGATCTCATAAGAACTTAACAAAGCACAATATGTAAAAATGTGACTCAAACTTACAACAAATTAACGATCATACCAAAAAAAATATCATCCAAAGTGTAAAAACAAAGGAAAAAAATAAATAATGGAATGTTTAGATTTTCAGGGAGATATTTTCCAGATGGATATATTTTCTTTTGCCTATCCGTTCTACGAAAGATACCTGACATGGCAAATAACCAGATCGTCCTTAAAGGTCCCCAGACATGTGGCAATCATACTTAAGGAAACCGACCTCTTTGACCCTAAAGGGATAGAGAGACTGATATCTGCAACTATTATTTTAAAAAAAATTAAGATAGAGTTTGTGAGCATTTATGTTGAAATTCTTAAAACTGAAACCTCACTGAAAATCGAAATCGCATCAAAGCTCAGGACCCAGCTGGAAGAAAGTTTTTCCAATCTTCCAGAAGGCACAGGTTATACAATTTATGGTCTTGAGGGAGAAGTAAAGAGCAAATTTCCCGGAAAGGACTTTTTTATATACATATCACTAGGATTCGGAGGAAGAGATGAAATCACCAGGGCTGTATTAACGATCCTTGAAAAAGTGAAGGTAGGAACAATCAAATCTGAGGAGGTGGATGAAAAAATGCTCGAATCGTATCTCCTCGTCAAACAAGAACCAGATATAATGATCCGTTCAGGAGGACAAAAGCTCTCGGATTTCCTGGTATGGCAGTCAGTATATTCGGAACTATTTTTCACAGATATTAACTGGAAAGATATGCGCAAACTCGATATTTTGAGAGTGATTAGGGATTTCCAAAAAAGACAGAGAAGGTATGGGAAGTGAGTTAACTGGTATTTGGAGAAAAGCCGATAAATTTTCGCTATGTAGTAATCGTGTGCCCTAAATGCAGACAAAATGCCCAGATAACAGATATTAGAACAAAAAGTCTTAGATGCCAGCGCTGCGGTATCATCTTACAAGCCCGAAAACTGAAAATATTTTACTCTTCCGAAAAATTGGCTGAAGCAGTTGCTTTTAGGACTCGCTTACAAGCCGAAATTTCCGGAAAAGAAAGTGATTTTTTTTTGCTGAGACCTTTTACAAAAGAGTACGAAATCTCAAAACCAGAAACTGAGAACAAATCAAAAGCAGTTAAGACGTCAGAAAATATTGATTCTGGGAATATATTCCCTAAAAAGGACCAGAAAGCAATTTTTCTTAAACTTTTGGAAGATGCAGGCGGCAAAATAGAGATAGAAAAACTTCAGCAAAAAGCATTTGAAAAAGAGGTAGGTCCAGAAAAATTCAATATAATTCTTAGGACACTTCTGGAAACAGGAGAAATCTATTCTCCGGAATCTGGAATATTAAAGCTCGTATAACTTCAATTGCTTTAAGATAATATAATTCCTATTTATCTCTTTTTTTCGCGGGAATCCTATCCAAACCTTTCTCGCTAATTTCTGTATTTTACACCATTTTTTTGTCTAGTTCATTATTCTTTGATTTTAAAGCTAGTTTTCGCTATCCATAAAACACTTCTTTTATTTTTCGATGTCATCGAAAGATAGTGATTATAACAAAAATATTTACACAATATCTTCAGATTCACTCTTTGGTAGTAGTACAAGAACTTTTCCTACTTTAGACCTCTTTTTTAGTTTTGCACAAACACGTCCCTATGTATCTCTTATTGAGCTGATCCACTTGTTTCTTAATACATCAATCATTCCAGAGGATAGTCTATCACTGCTCTTTTCATTGTTGTATCAGAATCTTTTAATTTTGTTCAGAAGTACCCTTTATCTCCGTAAACTATTTCTGTTTTTTCTGATAAATCCACCTGAGAATCATGAAGTTATGGCTCGGTTGTTTTGAATTTTCTGATCAGCTCATACGTCTCTGCCTATAACTATTAAGTTTATATCCAAAGTGCGATTTATTATCCTTTTTTATCCAGTTTACTTATCTACCTCTCCTTGTTTTTGATTCATTTTCACGATGTTTATCCACTTTTGCATGTCCAGATCTGAATAGATAAAAGTAGAGTCATAAATAAGTCTCTTTTTCACTTTTAGATATCTTGGAAATCTCCACTGTCTCCAGCAAACATAAGGATTCGCTTTCCTCAAGCTTTCTGTAGCTGCTTTGATATACTCTTCACAGACAAGCGTTATTTTCTTTAGTTCTTTGAATTTTTCGAGATTCTGTGATCATGATTTGGACTCTTATTTAGAAGTAATGTTTTTTTTCTCCATCTGAGTGGAGTGAACAACTACCCGTTTCTGTTCGATCCGACCATATTCAACAATAATTATTTCGAACGAATATCTGAATTCTTTTCCTGTTTGAACTAAATATCCAATGCCAGCAAATTTGTTAGAAATCTGAAGAAGGTCAGTACTATTCACAAAAAATTATTTCAATGAAATTAAAATTTTATTATTTTTAGCCACTTAACAATCTTGAAAACAATTCTTGTAAAAAATATACTCTGGTTAAAATGTATCTTTTAACAATTATATCAAGCGAGTTCTATTAAGTATGATATATTCTATTTACTTTATATATTATCGAATTATATATCTTTATACTCATTGGTCGTTGAGATTTGAACATATCTACCTCAAACAAAAATGAGTATATCCAAGAATAGAAAATAAGTCGTGGGAGATTACTGAAAATCACAACCCAAGGAATTGCTCCATACTGATAGAACAACAACATAGTGTTAGTTTTGTAAAATTTAATACAGTTTCGCAGATTGCTGTAAATTGAAAGTCAAATTTCTGCATACTGTATATAATTCGGTCTTTAATAGGTGTGATTCCCCTAATCATAATTTCTTGAGCTTTGTGATTTTTCAGACAAATCGGCACATTGCCATATTTGATCAATAACTTACTCCTACTAAAAAAATAGACCCATAAATGAGTATACCTTCCGCCTCCCTTCCGGAAAGGTAGAAAAGCTGCCGGAAATTGATACCAAAAAAAATATCTATTCCGGCAGCATTTTGAGCGAATAATTATTTTTATTTACTTCATTCTACATTCAGTACTATTCTACATTCAGTACTATTAATCTTCATCTGCCTCTTTTACTTCAAAATCAACTTCTTCTATTTCCTTTTCCCCTGGGTTTCCCATATCTTCAGTTTCTTCTACGTATTCAAGTAGCTCTATATCTTCGCCTTCATCCTTTGAGCCCTCTATCTCCCTTTCCTCTCCGCTAGCTTTAAGGGCAGTTAGCTTCAGATCCTTTTCAGCGTCTTCACTTTTTATTCTAGCCACACCTACGACTTTATCACCTGGTTTGAGATTCATGAGTCTCACGCCCTGGGTGTTTCTGCCCTGGACTGAGATGTCTTTAGCCGGGATTCGAATTATGATTCCATCTGCGCTGGTGAACATAAGTTCATCATATTCAGCTACAGATTTAACTTTCGAGACTGAACCATTCCTTATGTTGGTGATGATTGTAATCACGCCTTTTCCACCGCGTCGGTAGGCAGGGTATTGAGAGTATTTGGTGCGTTTACCAAAACCGTTTTCAGTTACTGTCAGTAGGGTTGTCGTTTCATCAACAAGATCCATGCTGACAACTTCATCGTCCTGACCCTCAATGGTCATCCCACGAACACCTCTTGCAGCTCTGCCCATAGGTCGGACGTTTTCTTCGAGGAAGCGGATGGCTTTACCTTTCTTTGAGACCATTACCACTTCCTTATGCCCATCAGTCAGAAGAACTTTCACAAGCTCATCGCCCTCGTCCAGAGTAACTGCAATTATACCAGCTTTCCTGGGGTTCCTGAACTCAGAGAGAGGTGTTTTCTTGATAGTGCCTGCTCTTGTCGCCATAAGAAGATATCGATCTTCAGCAAACTCTTTTACAGGAATCATGGCATTGACCACTTCTCCTTCCTGCAATTCCAGGAGATTTACTATGGCCTTACCTCTGGACTGACGGGAACCTTCAGGGATTTCATAGACTTTTTGCCAATAGAGCTTGCCCAGGTTAGTGAAGAAAAGAATATAGTTATGGGTTGAGGAGATAAAGAGGTTCTCCACTAAGTCCTCTTCCTTCATCTCCATGCCGATTATACCCCTTCCTCCACGCCGCTGCATCGAGTAAGTATCCAGAGGAATACGTTTTATATAGCCCTCGTTTGTAATCGTGACCACGACATTTTCTTCATGTATCATGTCTTCATCCGTGACCTCAGCAGCAGCCGGCACAATTTTCGTCCTGCGGACATCTCCGTATTTTTCTTTAAGTTCTATAAGCTCGTTTTTAATTATTTCATACTTGATTTCGTCGCTTTCAAGGATCTTCATGAATTCAGCGATCAGTTTCTTGAGACTTTCCAGCTCCTCAATAATTCTACGAGTCTCAAGTCCAGTAAGGCGCTGTAGACGCATTTCCAATATAGCTTTGGACTGAATTTCGTCAAGGGTAAAATTATCCATAAGGATCTGTTTTGCTATATCGGCGTTTGCTGAACCTTTAATCAAGGCAACTACTGCGTCTATATTATCCAGGGCAATCCCCAGCCCCATCAAGATGTGAGCCCTCTCTTCACTTTTTTTGAGATCATAAAGCGTCCGCTTCTGGATGATTTCCATCCTGTAGTCCAGATAGATCTTCAGAAGTTCCTTTAGATTCAGTTCCTTTGTCTTAATTCCATCCACAAGGGCCAGGTTGATTATTCCGAAACTAGTCTCCATCTGAGTGTGCTTGTAGAGCTGATTTAAGATAACCTTTGAGTTAGACCCCCGAGAGATCTCGATAACAACCCTAATTCCGTCCCTGTCTGACTCGTCTCGCAGATCTGAAATTCCAACTATTGTCTTATCTCGGGCGAGCTGAGCAATGTTTTCAATCATTCGAGCTTTATTCACCTGATATGGAAGCTCTGTTACAATGATCTGTTCCCTATCTTTCTTCAATACCTGTATTTCAGCGACTGCGCGAATCTTTACCGAACCCCTTCCAGTCATGTACGCAGACTTTATGCCTGCTGTTCCCAGGATATGGGCACCCGTAGGGAAGTCAGGACCCTTGATTATGGTCATGAGTTCCATAATTGTTATTTCCGAGTTTTCAATAAGCATGAGAGTGCCGTCAATTACCTCTCTTATATTATGAGGGGCCATGTTTGTTGCCATGCCCACTGCAATGCCCGTTGATCCATTTATGAGAAGCTGCGGAAGTTTTGTAGGAAGAACCTCGGGCTCTTCCATGGATCCATCATAGTTAGGCCTGAAGGGCACCGTTTCCTTCTCGAGATCTGCCAGCATCTCCTCTGCAATTTTGTCCATGCGAACTTCGGTATAACGCATTGCTGCAGCCTCATCCCCATCAATAGATCCGAAGTTACCCTGCCCATCGATTAAAGGGTAACGAAGAGAGAAAGGCTGAACCATCCGCACTATACTGTCATAAACTGCAGTGTCCCCATGGGGGTGATATTTACCTAGCACGTCACCTACCACACGGGCGGATTTCTTGTAGGACTTGTCATGGGTAATCCCTGCCTCTTTCATGGCAAAAAGTATTCTACGGTGAACCGGTTTTAAACCATCACGGGCATCTGGAAGTGCCCTCCCGACTATCACACTCATTGCATAGTTGATGTAGGAGCGTTTCATCTCATCATCGATGAGGACAGTAGTAATCCCTGTCTTTTTAGAACTTGGTCCTTCGTCTTCAGGGTCTTCCAGAGCAGGATAGGATATGGATATTTTTGATTTCTTTTCAGGATTTTTTTGTGCGAGAGCTGAGGCAATTTCCTCATTTTCCAACTCTTCACTATGCTCTTTAGGGATCAGAGTGGCCTGATAAGATTTTTTCACTTCAGCTTCTTGTTCTATTTCGTTTTCGTCTTTTGCCATTTTAGACACCTCAGATATCCAAGTCCACAACCTCTTTCGAGTGAGTTTCGATGAATTTCCGGCGTGGCTCCACATCATCACCCATGAGAATTCTGAAAATTTCATCAGCCAGGATTACATCCTCCAGTGTCACCTGCAAAAGGGTCCGGCTCTCAGGGTTCATAGTGGTTTCCCATAGCTGTTCTGGGTTCATTTCTCCAAGCCCTTTGTACCGCTGGATTGTAAGTCCTTTGTCCCCAAGTTCTTTCTTCTTTTTTTCGAGCTCCCTGTCCGAATGTATATAATACTCAGCTTTGCCTTTCTTTATACGGTAGAGAGGGGGCTGGGCAATATACACGTATCCAGCATCTATCAAGGGCCGCATGTAACGGAAAAAAAGTGTGAGAAGAAGAGTTCGTATGTGTTCTCCATCAACATCAGCATCTGTCATGAGAATGATCTTGTGATAGCGAGCACTCTCTAGGGTAAAATCCTCGCTGACACCAGTTCCAAAAGCAGTTATGAGGGAAATAATTTCATTATTTTTCAGGATCTTTGCAAGTCTGGATTTTTCCACGTTAAGAATCTTTCCTCTGAGAGGTAAAATAGCTTGAAAACTCCTGTCTCTACCCTGTTTTGCCGAACCTCCTGCCGAGTTTCCTTCCACAATATAAATTTCGCAATTTGCAGGATTCTTTTCCGAGCAATCCGCAAGTTTGCCTGGAAGGGTGCTAACTTCGAGAGAATTCTTTCTTCTAGTCAGTTCCCTTGCCTTTTTTGCAGCCTCTCTGGCTCTCTGCGCCAGGAGAGCTTTTTCAAGGATAATAGTTGCAACCTTTGGATTTTCTTCAAAGTATTCCGCAAGCCCATCAGTTACAAGAGAATCTACTATTCCTTTTATATCGCTGTTTCCGAGCCTTGTTTTGGTCTGTCCCTCAAACTGAGGTTCCATGAGCTTAACACTGATGATTGCAGTCAGACCTTCTCTTACGTCATCACCTGTGAGCTTGGCATCTTCTTTGGAAAGCTTGTTAGCTTTAATATAGTCATTTGAAACCCTTGTCAGTGCAGTTTTGAAACCGATTATATGGGTTCCGCCTTCATGGGTATTTATATTGTTTGCGAAGGAGTACACATTCTCTGTATAACTATTCGTGTACTGCATAGCAATCTCTACTATCATATCATCTCTTTGACGCTCAAAGTAAATCGGTTTTTCATGGAGAGACTGTTTTTTCTTGTTCAGATACTCCACGAATTCAACTATCCCCCCTTGATATGCGAAAATCTCTTCCTGCCCTTCTGGACTTCTGAAATCCTTAAGTATTATTGTAAGACCCCGGTTAAGAAAAGCAAGTTCTCTTAACCTGTTAGAGAGGACATCGTGATCGAAATCTGTAGTCTCGAAGATTTTAGTGTCTGGTTTAAAGGTAATTTTAGTACCCCTAATGTCTGAAGTTCCTATTTCCTGGACATAAGCCTCAGGTTTTCCACGGATATAGCGCTGAAAATACTTCTTGCCGTCTCTACTAACTTCTACTTCCAGCCATTCAGAAAGAGCGTTTACGACAGAAACTCCTACTCCATGGAGTCCACCTGATACTTTGTAGGTATTTTTGTCAAATTTTCCTCCGGCATGCAGAACGGTCATAACTACTTCAAGGGCTGATTTCTTGTGAAATGGATGAGGATCAATGGGAATACCTCTCCCATTATCCAGGACTGTCACACTCATGTCTGAGTTGATCGTAACTTCTACCTTAGTACAGAAGCCTGCAAGGGCTTCATCAATACTATTGTCTACTACTTCATAGACGAGGTGATGGAGTCCGCGACCATCTGTGCTTCCTATGTACATGCTGGGACGTTTCCGGACAGCGTCCAGGCCTTCCAGAACCTGGATGTTCGAAGCATCATAAACCTGTTTATCACTCATTTTGGGTTATTCTCCATAAAAATATGATAATTATCTGAATTATGCAACATTTCGCTTTTTTTAAAAACTCGTGAGAAAACTTTTGTCAAAATAAATTTTAGAAAATAATAAGAATAATAGCCATATAATCCTTCAATTATTACCATATTGATTTTATATTTCCTACGATGTTTCTACCATAAACCGAATTCAATCTGCACTCATACATTTTAAGCCTTTAGATCCACTGAAAATTACATTAGATTCTTCGGTCTAAATCTTCTTGGAAAAGGTATTTTTACATAATTTTATATCCAAATTTGCGAATTTTATACTCACTTTTTAACACTTCTTTTGGTTAAATAAATATTTTCTGTTTGATAAGCAAAAATTTGTATCACCTAAGGTGTACGAGCAAGACTTGCGGCATTGTAAAAATTTTTGAATATACATTTAGATAGTCAAATCCCAAGTATTTTAATTAATAGAAGAAGTCACTTTTATTGTATCAAGAAAATTATTAGTAAAGGCTGAGGTGAAAAAGTAATGCTTAAATAAGGTTCCTGCTTAAAAAAGCGAAGTTCAGATAATTTATAGAATCAATTTATAAAAAGATGCAATATAACAGCACTTCACTAAATTGTAATCGATGAATACAAAAGCTGATCTACTTATGTTAGTCTTATTAAAAAATAATGTGCAGTAGAAACTCTCAAATTAGACTTCTAACTTAAAAATCGATTTTTTTTCATTAATCCTGGCTTTCACTTATTTTTTATTTTAAAGCATTAACATTAAATAATCCAAAATTTGACGTTCTCATGGCTAAAAATAATGTTATATATAAAGAAGTCCTCTTCAAGGACTCCCTCGAAAACTATCTTAGCATAGAAGATACTTCAATTTGCCAATTATTGCACTGTCTCTCATTAAGAGATTTCAAAGCACGTAGAAAACACTTTATGTACCAACAAAAGTTTTCAATGAAAGTAAAGTGTTTCTTGTATGATAAAAACTCTTTATTTTGAAAAGTTTTAAAAAACATAAGTATGATAAAACTATTTCTTCCCTAACAGAGGAAGAAGCTATTCGGGAATTTTTTTATGAAAAAGTCCAGATAAAACTTCCTTAAGGTTGAAACCTTATCATTTTATGAATAAAAGGCTCTTAGAGAAAGGTATCAATGAGATAATTATGTTTTTGATGAAAAAATCCTCAAAACTCTCACAAGAAAAAAAGCTAAGATCGATTTCACTTCACTTAGAGCTTCAAGATATGATTAGCATTCTGATTATAATCCACATTATGAAAGTATAATAGATAAGGGATACATCACAACGTTTGGAACTTATCCTGTTTTCAGGATATATATTAATGGTTTTGCTTCTGATTTTCTTGAACTTATTAAACATATACAAGCTTTACAAAAAATAAATGCTGATATAGGATCATATTCTTCTGACGAGGTTATGATTCTTTTCTTAATCATACATAAATGTGGTTTCATCTTAAAGCAACAACAGGCATTACTTATACATCAAATGCCGTAATCAATAAGAAAGTAGAGATTGAGAGAATAGATCATGGGCCAATAAAATATGGAAAAAAGGAAGAGAAATATCAACAAAAAAATGGGAGAAATACTCAGTTTCGATGCCATAATGGAAGAATGGTTCAGATTGGAATACTTTAGTTTGATTGGAGCTAAACATATAAATTCTTTTTGCTACCGCTATTATCAAAAATAGTTCAATTTTGATTCAATCAAAGATGACACATGAGCTATATTTCAAGGTTCTAGCAACAACGTCTATACAAATTGTCATTCACACACTCAATTCAAAATACAGGTTAAAAAAATACGTTGTGGAGTTTAGTTAAGCAATCATCTAAAGAAAATAGAGTTGTAGCCATCAAAATAGATAAAAATCAAAATGAGTTTAAGAAATGTATTTCTCTACAAAAAAAATATTTGACTCGATCAAATTTCCTGTTATTTGTTTCACTGTAGTAAATATATAAGTATAAAATAATCTCCCTGTGGATATAAAAAGGGAAATGGAACAAATTCAAGGTAAAATTCGAGAAAATGGATAGAATTATATAGGGTATCTGAGCTGTTGGCGAAGTATTAAACTTGTTAAAGTAAGAAGCTTCTCAATTTAATCCTAAGAGTAAACATCAATGTATTTTTATTCCGTCATTTAGCTATAACTATCTTTTTTAAGGAAAATATATTCTACAATGTTTATCTAGTTTCTAGATATTCATATATAAAACGTAAATGAATAAAACTTAATCAGTTTATTTAAAAATGAAGAAGTATAAATTGAATAAATTATAATAGTTGATTACTGCGAGTATCGCACATGCTCAAATTTAGAAATTTTAAAACATCAATCTTGTAGGCAAACCTTGTAGATGGGGACGAAACAATTGCCGATACTGGGAAATCATGCAAATCAATTCTATTGATTTTGATTGCACCAGTGCTTGAATTCACAGTTTTCGTTAATAATTTTAAAATATAACTTGGGGGTTATTCAAATTGAATAATGAGCAGTCTATAGGCAAAGAAATCAAGTGTATAAGTAAAACAGAACAATATCAACCCGAAAGAGGTATAACTCCCCAGAACATCATAGTAGTTCTTCCTGCTTATAATGAAGAAGTCTCCATCGGAAGCATGGTTCTCCTGACCAAATTTTATGCGGACAACGTAATAGTTGTTGACGACGGTAGTTCAGACCGTACATCTGACATTGCCAAAGAAGCTGGAGCCGAAGTAATCGTACATCAAATCAACATGGGAAAAGGGGAGCTCTAAAAACCGGTTTTACAGTCGCAGCCAGTTTGGGTGTCGATGTAATTGTAACAATGGATTCAGACGGCCAGCACAACCCTGCCGACATTCCAAAGCTAATAGCTCCAATTATTGAGGGAAATGCTGACATTGTAAATGGTAGCCGTTACTTAAACGGCCTTGACAAAAGCACTCCTTTTTACCGCCGCGTCGGCCAGACCATTTTGGACAGGTTCACTAACATAAACTCAGGCATCCATATTACCGATTCCCAGAGCGGTTTTCGCGCCTTTGCAGCCTCTACAATAGAGGTTTTTCGCTTTAATGCACCGGGTATGGCTATAGAAAGCGAAATGCTTGCAGATGCCGGGAAAGCCGGCCTCCGCATAAAAGAAGTCGAGATCGGGGTCCGTTATGACGTTGACTGTTCCACCAAACATCCGATCCATCACGGCCTTGAAGTCCTCATCATGATCTTAAAGGACATTGAATTCGACAAGCCCCTTTTTTACTTCACAATCCCCGGTATATCTCTTGGAGTAGGCGGTCTCTACATGGTTGCACACTTTCTGCAAACATTTTCTATGGGAGAAAATCTCAGTTTCGGGCTTACGATGCTCATGATCTTACTAATTGCTACAGGGAGTTTTATGGCTCTAACAGGCATCATGCTGCATTCAATGTCTGCAATCCTTAAGGGTATTAGGGCAGCTTAAATCTATACTAAGGAAACACTTTTTTTTGAAAACATTGCGGATTCCCATCTCACACCTACATTCACATGATTTGCAGGTTTTTCATTTTTGTTCATGAAATGCCCAAGGAATGTCAGTTTATAAATTGGAACCGGATCCAAAAACTCAAAATTTGCTTACTTGAATTTCATATTTTGAGTGGATAATCTAGTTTTATGATCATGACAAAGATTCTGAAAACTCTTAACCATTAGAAGCAGAATGGCTTTCGAGGTAAATTCAATCAAAAATAAAAAAGAGCTATTCTTTTTTGCCTTGAATCCATTTGCCAGCTTTGCAGCATCTAGTCTTTCACCATGAACATTTTTGCCTTTGTTTTCAATAATCCTGTATTACACAAAAGGTGACTATAATAGAGGACCACCAAAAAATATACACCGGGCTAGAAGCTTTTGATTCTGACTTTAACAAAAAAATCTGTACCGGATTAAACATCTATCTTCATTAAAGAAAAAATAAGCATAAATAATAAAATATTTCGATAAATGTCTGATGTTCAGCAAATACCTATACATATTTTATAGGTTATATAATACAGGTTAGGTATTTACCTAAATACTTGAAAATAAATAGTTGAATTTCCCCAAATATAGCTAAATATGGAAAAGTATAATTCAAAGGAAGTATCAGCCTAAGATTTATTTTTTTCTCTGCTGTTTCTTTTCGTATTCCTTTTCGAGTTCAAAAATTCCTCTAGCTGCCTCAAGTTCTTTTTCAATCCTGGAATAATGTAAAAGCACAAGACCAACACCAATGATCAGTACCACAATTGTGGCTAAGAAAAATATAGGCGCAGATTTAGTATAATATTTTACCTGAATAGCAACTTCTCTTTTTCCCATTTTCGAAGAAATCCAACGAAGATTTTGCCTTCCTTTTTCATCAAAAGTTACGTTGGAAGGTGTCGGTAGTGCGATTCCAAATACCCTGTTGCCAGTAACATACCCTACTGGAAGAACCACACGGATAAACTCAGAATCAGGTTTTATGAATCCAAAGCTCTGGGTCCCTGGAATTTCATTTGTATAAGCAATAAATCCTGTGACAGGTTCTTCAAATTCTAGGTGTATAACTTTCAGGTTCTGGCTAATTTCTTGAATCAGAGTATATTTCACAGATGAATTCTCAGTTTTGTGTGAAATTTCTCGTAAAGTATTGACGTCTGCTACGATCTTCTTCGAAAGATCCACAAGCAATACAAAATTTTCAATTGGTTTATCCTCTGAATTGCCGCCTAAGGTATCGGGAGGATAAATATCAAATTTACTACAATTTATTACAATGTTTACAACCTGTACTTTTCTATTATCCTCTGATATATAGTATGTGCTGGTATTTGCAGGTGTTTGATTGATCCATGAATCCTGAAAAACCTCAAATTCATAGCTAGAGATATTGCCGGGCTGATCAAGGAAAATTTTCTTTTTTTCGTCGATACAACCTGATACTAGGACCACCATCAGGACAAGGAATATAAAAATTAGTTTAGTTTTTATTTCCACAAAAATTCTCCCTTTAGCTTCAAGCGATCTTTTTCAGCCTGCGACAATTTCTTTCTCCCCCAAAGTGAAGCCATTTTAGGATATGGAACATGTTAGCCTTTATCCTATGCTCTCTCTTCTTAATAAATAAAGCGGATATCCAGTAATTCCGAATCTTTAAGTTCCAAAGCCATTTCTACAACTCCGACCTATATTAAAAAAATATTTTAAGTTCATGAAGCAATTGGTTTAACATCGAAAAACAATTACACTTTCGAATATAAGTTTAAGGGCTGAGAATCAACTTTCAATATTATGACAATGTTGGATCAGAACAGAGAATGCATCTGATTTGCAACAAATAAAAAAATTGATATTATAGCCAAATTTGGCAAGAAAAAAATCTTATGAATGCAGAGAAAGATGGAATATAGAAACTGGATATAAGTAAACTATGAGTTTAATATACTAACATGTCCAAAATCATCCCATCGCAAAGAATTTTTTTTGCAATACAATATTCGAAACTACATCAAATCTGAACTACTGTAATCGTGATGTAAAAGGGCAACATAAAACTCCAATTTCCTAAAGAAAGAATAAAAATCAGGCAGATAAACTCAAAACTCAGGGGCTAAGCTTTCCAGAAAAATTCAAAAATCTCTCCATCATAGGCCAGTCAATTTTCTTTATATACTTTGCCTGGATCTTTGAAATATAAAGAACATTACTACCAATAAGTATCTTAAGGTCTGAAGGTTTGTGTGAAACGTAATCAAGCGTAAGAAGTACCGGGCCCTCTGTAGAGGTGGAAAGCCTGAAATCCTGCCCACTTTTTCTTATATAAGCTCTTACCTTCTCATCAATTGCAAACGACGGAATCATATTAGCACCATACAAAATTTGCCCTGGGAAGATAAATAATTACAGGTTTTGAAACTTGGGTCAGCCGTCATAAAGTGATTGATATTTTCATAATCAAGTTTCCATTGTGACTAAAATTTATGTTCCCATGCGCCTAAGTATATATGTTCTAACTAACCTCATTGAAGTGCAGAACGAAGAGACCAAAAAATAGTACGACATGCGTTTTGATAAGAAAATCAATCAAATAATCGAAGAGGACAAAAATTGAGAGATGATAAAAACTCGACGATACGGATAAAGTTCTGACCTTTAAGAATCTCCAGGGCAGTTTTAAATTGGATGAAAGCAATTTAGAACAAAGATATTATGATGATGAGAGATAAGAGAAAACTTGTAATCTGGCCAATATACATTGACCAGATGAAGTCAAGGAGCAAGGGAAGAATAATAGCTCGGAAAAATTCGATCAAGGAGCCGCAGCTCAATGAGATAAAAGAGGCAGCCAGACAACTTGGCCTAAATCCTGAAATAGAGCCCGAAAAAGCCTACCCCAAGTCCTGGTGGGAAGTAAGTGGGAGAGTGCTTGTAGACGACAAAGGTCCTAAATCAATTATCACAAAACAGATAGCCTTGTCCATAAAAAAAATGCGCGGACAGAAGGACTCTACTAGAAGTTGAAATTAAAAATCACTCGGAATTGAAGTTAATAATTGACTTTTTTCGGTGAAGTAAAGAATCAATTAAAGGAGTTGCCTTAAATTAAAATTTCAAATTAAATTTATATTTGCATGTGTAAAAACTACTTTTAGTCAAATTCAAATAATTCTGATAATTTTTACCTTATCAGTTTTGTTTCTGCAATTTTTGTCCGAATTAATGTTTGTATAAATTTCATTACCATATTTTTTGTATACATTACTTAATTACTCACAACTAATTTCCAAAGATATGCACAAAATACCATCTATTTTCTCAACATGAAAGTGGATTAAAAATTAGACTAACCTTCAATGAATAATAGTAGATAAATGGATAGACAAATCAAATATATATATTGTATTTATAAATATGGGATTTCTGTTTAAGAACATATTGCCTTGATTATTCATTCCATAATCTGGAAAAACTTTATTCAAGCAACAAAACTATGAGAAATCCATACCAGAAAGAATTTCAATCCACACAAATAATAATAGAATCAGCATAACTATTCAGCCTAGGGGGAAAAAAAAATATCATTAGTGATCTTTACTAAAACTCAATGCAAATTTAGTCAGAATATCTGATTAATCTGTAGAGTATTAGTAATAGTTATTATTTTTCCATTAGTTAGTAATCAGAAAAGAATTTTGATAAACCTCCGATTTCCGCAAATTAATTATATAGGCATTACAAACAACCAGCCAAAAATTGGGGTTTCTCGAAATCCTCAGAAGTTACTTACTAAGGAAACGATCTAAAATCGGATCATGTCCTTGAGTAATTGAGCAAATCTAAAAAAAGAGTACAACTATCATTTTTTGGACAAATATAAAGAGAGTTTCATGCTTACCATTTTCACAAAATCATGGATACGACCGAAAATTGATAGCAAGAAAAATTGTGAACTATGATGTTTTACTGGGGAAGTGGTTGAAAAATTGGATAACATAATTTCATGAAACTCAGTGTATGAGTCCTTGTTCTCAAGCTCTAAATCCCAGTATATAATAGCTTTTGGGGCCTTCTCCTTGAAAGGCAATTTCTAATATTTGACCTGTATTTGAGATAACTTTTTGGAAAAAAAGCTATCTCATAGTCGAAAGTTTTTCAATCACACCTTAATATGTAGAAGATATTTTAGTAACTATGAGATTTTGGAACTACTGTTTCTGTAAAACACAAGTTTCCGTCACATCTAATATATGAATATAGCTAGAAGAATATGGTCAAAAATAATTCACGGATAAATTTATGTTCCCGGAGGTTCCGAAGATTTGTAGTCTCAGAAATCCTGAACAAATAAATTGAATTAATACGAATAATCCTTTTTTTTCGTACTTTTCGTATTTCTCATGTTATTCGAATTATTCATGGTGCCAGAATTAGTCATATTCTTTGAGCCTTTTCCCTTTGATTTCTGGGCAAGTTCCACAAAGGGTTTTCGTCCTTTCTTTTTGTTTTTGAATATTTCAAGTAATGTTTCAGCCTGAGCAAAGGGTACAGTTACGAAAGAAAAATTTGGAAAAATCTCTGCATCCATTATTTTCAGTTCGCTATCTCCTGTCTCCTCCTGTATGAACTCTCGTAACTTGTCCGGAGTCATGCCGTCGAATTTTCCCATGGCAATAAATAGCCTGGTTTTACCCTTTCTATCGACATATGAACTGCCGGTAATCTCTGCATACATGCTTTCATCGAACTTTTCCTTGAAAGCGTACTTAAGGACTGCGGCCAGGATTTTCTCTGCCGGATATTCATCGAGGAGTTTTTCACTCATTTCAAGGCAATCAATGTATTCTTCTGCTTTTATGGTTGACTCAAGTTCAGCTTTCACTCTTGCCCGTTTGGCTTTGATAACATCTTTTATTTCAGGCAATCTTCCTTTCCTCATATCGGACTTTGAAGTTTTTATAATGTAGGTTAACCGCCTATATTCCGTGGATGTAACAAAGGTGATAGCAGTTCCCTGCTTACCAGCTCTTCCTGTCCTTCCTATTCTGTGCACGTAGGAATCAGGATCTTGGGGCAATGAATAGTTGATAACATGGGTTAACTCTATGATATCGATACCTCTCGCTGCAACATCAGTTGCTACCAGGATATTGATCTTCTGCTTCCTAAATTTGTTCAGGATTTTTTCCCGCTCCTGTTGTGAGAGGTCACCGTGTAGAGCATCGACTAAATAACCCCTATCTCCTAAATTTTGAGCAAGCTTACTTGTATCAGTTTTTGTCCTGCAAAATATGAGCCCGTAAAATTCATCTTCAATGTCAATAATCCTGCAGAGGGCCTCAAATTTATCGCTTTCCTGGACTTCGAAGTAGATTTGTTCGGTCAGGTCTGTGACAAGTTCCTCCTCAATGGCAACGTGCTCATATTTTTGCATATACTTTTTGACGATCCCAAGGATTGCTTTTGGCATTGTAGCTGAAAAGAAAAGCATTCTTTTTTTAGGACCAGTTGCATTCAAAATATCCTTTATAGCATCAATAAAACCCATGTTTAGCATTTCGTCGGCTTCATCCAGCACGAAATATGCAACATCTTTGAGGTTTAAGCTCTTTCGCTCAAGGTGGTCGATGATTCGTCCAGGTGTTCCGACAACAATGTCAACCCCGATTTTCAGTGCACGAAGTTGCTGGGTCATAGACTGCCCACCATATATGGGGATGATATGCAATTTTTTATCCCCTTTGAGGGAATTTAGTTCCTCTGAAACCTGAATTGCCAATTCTCGGGTTGGTGTCAGGATTATTGCCTGTATTTTCCCTGATTTTTCAGGGATTTTTTCGATAATAGGGGCTCCGAAAGCCGTTGTTTTCCCTGTCCCGGTCTGTGCCTGCCCTATAATATCACACTCTCCTTTCAAAAAAAGTGGGATAACCTTTTCCTGGATTGGAGTTGGTTCTTCAAACCCTTTCTTTTTTAGAGCTTTCAACGTGCTGTCTGAAAGCCCTAATGCCTTAAATTTTGCTAATTTTTCCATATACTCACTCTATTATTGACAATTATTTTCTACAAATCTTGCAAATTGCAGACTTGCTACTATTACTCGCTACAGCATACCCAGCACTTTCATTTATGGAAAAACGTCACTTATTAAAACGGTAAAGAGACCAGCTAAATATAAGTAAACACGCAGTATAAATGGTTAATATTCCCGGGAATGCTAGAATGTGCCTAAGGACCAGGTAAATTCAGAAACTGAATACATAAAACTTATACAGCAAAAATAAGATTTTCTTGGATAAGTTCCATATGCTTTTTTGAATTCATCCCTATGGTGCAGGCAAACTAATTGATTACACTGAATAATTTTTTATTTTGATAGTTATCCTGTAATTTAGATAGTTATCCTGTAACTCCGTTTCATGTATATAACCCTTTGCAGCCTGTCTAATGATAACATGTGAGACGAAGTTTACGATTCTCCAGCATAACGCTTGAGCCCAAAATATAGAATGTTTGAAGGTAATGGATACTATTAGTACTAACCTTAAAGACGAAGTTTATAAGTAAACATTTTAATGGGAGGTAAAATCTCTCAATAGAGTTTCTGATTTATTCGAACTTGTCCTAAATTTCTTATACCCTATTTGTTCTGTATCGTTGTGACCCTCAAAAACTCAACAAAATTTGTGCACTCACCCAGAAAACTATTAAATAGCATGCAGAATTTTGCAAAGTGCTATAATTTCCTAAAGTCAAGCTGGCTAGCTTCCTTGTGATCTGCTCTCTGATTCATCTGTGCTTCAAGTAGAAGGATCTCAAAATAAACTATGGAGTTCAGAAAATTACCATAGTCTTTGAGAACTCTTCCGAGATGCTAAGTAAAATAAGTCACTTCAAAAGTTCATTAATTATAAAAATTGGTTTCTGCGCCTTTGCTAAGAAAATTTGGATCAATTTTCAGACCATAAATTGCTTACTTTTTTCCTGTCGCCTTTTCATAATATTAACTCACTCACTGGGAACAAATATAAATTTAAGAGACCCTTTAATATCTTCTGGGATCCAAAAATTTACTATTAACTAGACTTTTGATTTACCATCTGGGTTTCGGATTGATTGAACTCAATTAACACAAAAATTAATGAAAATTTTGGATCCCAGAAGATATTAAAAAGTCCCAGCCTGTTAATTTTGCCTTCTGGAAACCGGTTCATTCTTTGTTTGAATAGAAGTATCAAAGCTTCAATTACTGGTAACCCGGAAGTTATCTCAAATTCAAAATGACCTTTACTTTTGGGATGATAAAGTAAGTAGAATGATATCGCATTTTATTCCATTTTAGGATTTAGGTAGCATCAAGCTCTGTTAATTGATTTCCCACAATTTATTCAAGAGTTCGGATATGATTTAGCTGTATCTTTGTTGGCTTATAGATACCATTTCTCAATTTTGTGAATTTTTGTTTTACCTTCAGCCCAAAAAATCTTGTTCCAGATTTTATGTAACACCAGACTTAGAAAAGCTCTCAATGAGAACATTATATTATTCTATCGACTTCTTTTTTCTTGTTCGAACCTTTTCCACATAACATAATGTTTTATTTCCCTATGATACTCTTCAATTTTCCAGGATTTATTAGCCAAATCTATTCTCTTGGGTTCATCCATATCCAGTACATTTGTTATAAAGTATTTTCGTTTCTTCGTTTTTAGAAACTATCCAAATTACTCTCACAAAATCCATAAGCTTTCAGATAAACCATAATTCTTTCATGATGAATTCAACTATTTCAAGACCAACTGTTTCAAGCAACATAATTTTCCATATTATCAGGATTTACCAAAAAATTTGATTTCAATATTGTTAAAAAATACCATTTTTTTCCCCTAATGACTTTGTGATTTTTTACGCTTGCGAACAAAGTAGCAAAGATAGCGAATTTAGGTTTGAATCCAAGTTTTTTGGCTGTATCAAGAATACCAAGGAAATGCTCATTCTTAGTTATATTCTTTGATCGACATACCAGATACGAATACAGATATATTTATATACAATAACTGCTATGTAAGTTCATTAAAAATAAAGAGACGTATAATCATCTGTTGTTAAAAAACCAATTTTTGTTTTTAAACAAAGAGTTCTATACAATCTTATTTTTAAACTAGTAACAAAAAATAAACCAAAGGTGAAACAAAGATGGCTTTTAATGACAGAAATAACTTCAGAGGAAATAATTTTGGAGCTCCCAGAGAGATGCACAAGACAACCTGTTCGGACTGCAAAGCTGAAACAGAGGTGCCTTTCAAACCTGACCCCGAAAGACCGGTTTACTGTAGGGATTGTCTTCCTAACCACAGGACACCCAGAGAAAACCGCAGATATTAAGGGTTATTCCAAGTAAGGATTATTCTAAGTGCTATTTTTAAAGTGAGTGACATAAACACTCATCTATTTAACTATTTTTTAAAAGCATCGATATAGTAATATACTTTTTTCTCAACCAGTAATTGGTTCCGTTGCAAAAACTTCAACAAAATATGTAAATCTATAAGTAATGAATAAAAATCAAAACATTCAAGGAAAATGTACTAACATTATAAAACTATACCAAATAATTGATTAATGTATTTGACTTCATTAAGAACAGAGTAATTTAAATCGATTACTTGTCCTTTTTTGATCATATTTATAGCTTCAATTCCTTTTAAAGTCTTATTAGCAGATCGAAAAGACTGAAATCCCAACATTGGATTAACGATTCGGGTTCCGTTGCAAAAAATCCTTTCTAATGATACAATAGAATAAAAAGAAAACCAAAGATAGTAACATGCTATCTAATTCCTTTAAATGGAAGCATTATGAAGGGGAAATTATCTTATTGAATGTAAGATGGTACTTAAAATATGCATTAAGTTATAGAAATTTGAAGGAAATGATGGCAGAAAGGGGAGTAAAAGTCGACCATACAACAATCATGAGATGGGTACATCAATATTCCCCTGAAATAGAAAAGAAGATAAGAAGACATTTAAGACCAACAAATGATTCGTGGAGAGTTGATGAAACCTATATCAAAGTAAAAGGTAAATGGAAATATTTTTACCGAGCAGTTGACTCAAATGGAGATACAATTGATTTCATGTTAAGTTCAAAACGAGATAGAAAGGCAGCGAAGAGATTCTTTAAGAAAGCTTTAAGTTCTAATCATAATCAAATTCCAAGATTAATAACCGTTGATAAGAATCCAGCTTATCCACCTGCTATAGATAAACTAAAAATTGATAAAATACTACCTAAAAACGTAGGCATTCGACAAATCAAATATTTGAATAACATTATAGAACAAGATCACAGATCTATAAAGAGAATCGTTAATCCAATGTTAGGATTTCAGTCTTTTCGATCTGCTAATAAGACTTTAAAAGGAATTGAAGCTATAAAATATGCATCAAAAAAGGACAAGTAAATGATCTAAATTACTCTGTTCTTAATGAAGTCAAATACATTAATCAATTATTTGGTATAGTTTTATAATGTTAGTACATTTTCCTTGAATACTTTGATTTTTATTCATTACTTATAGATTTATATATTTTTTTGAATTTTTTGCAACGGAACCTCAATTGATGACATCGAAAATAAGAGGAGTATTTTAAGAATAGAGAAAGCTATTTTTAAAATCAAAAAATAATGAACCAGAAGAGTCAAAAATCTGGCCAAATGCAGAAATTAGCAGGAAAGATTTGGACAGAATTCCCGCGAAGAAAAAAATTGGAGATAAATTGAATCCGTCTTATAATTTCCGCAGATTAAAAAATAATCCAACTTCCATGAATAATAATAACCAAATAAGCAAACAAATTTGACATCTATTTACATCTACAGAACGTCGATTTTAGGATTCAATCTGAAAGATAATTTATCGATCCCTTGATCGTTATTTTTTAATTTTGAGTGAATTTTTGAATTCCATCTAATGACTTTTGATGAAAAGATATGGTTCATTCCAAATGTAATTTAATCTATCAAACTAAGGTACTATGTGACGATTGTTTCTACTGGGAGAACTATAAATTAAGCATGTGAAAAAAAGCATTTCAATAATCGAATATAAAGTAGGCACAGATAAAGTTGAGTTTATAGTAATCCTATCGAAAAAAAGTTCAAATAAAATTCGGAATATATAAGGACTTACTCAGTTGAAATGAAGAACCAAATGTAAATAACACTTAATTGTATAAATCCTAGTAACTATTCAGAGGCTTCATGCTCGTGATGTCCACCCTGGAGTGCATAAGTCATTATAATAATGTCAATGTGTCAATTTCTTCAGTTTTGAAAGCTCCTCGGGAGTTCCTACAGCCAATAGAACTGAGTTCTCTCGAATTAAATCTTCTGCCTCCGGCTCAAAGGAAAGAGTACCACTTTTCCATATGCCTACAATTTTAGCACCTGCCAAATGCTGCTGGTTGGAAACTTCCTTAAGCCTCTTGCCTATAAGAGGACTTTTCAGATAAATAGGAAACTCAACTATATGAATCCCTTCAAAAATTTCAGTTGCTCCTGTAACTCGACTTACGAGTCTGTCCATCGCTTTTTTCCCGATAAATTGTCCGAACATTGATTTTGGAGAAACAACCGTATCATGCCCCTGCATACTTGAGGTATTTTAAGTTTGAAATATCTTCAACAATAGCAATGATGTAAAGATTTTCAAATTCTCGGGCAGTTAAGACAACATTTGCATTTTTTTCGTCAGATTTGTTTGCAATAAGGATTACAGCTTTCTCGATACCTGCATTTATAAGTGTCTGCTTATCGCTCAGGACTCCAAAAATACAGGGAATGCTCTTATAAGAAAGTTCTCTTATTAATTCTTCTTCCTCATCAACTATTACAAACTGTAAATTCTGCTCAGACAATTCATCGATCAGGGTCTCAACCATCTGATTGTATCCGCAGATAATTATATGATCTCTCATCTCAGAAGAGACCTTTCTTGGCAACCTAAACTTGATAGTATTGTCCATCCAAGGAGTTATTACATAAGTGATAAGAAAACTCGAAATTAGAATGACACCTACAATCTGTATAATTATTGAAAAAGTCTTCCTCCTTGGGAAGTGAAGACTACATCACCAAATCCTACAGTTGTAATAGTAGTTGTAGCCCAATAGATAGCAGTGATAATGTTTGCATTTTCGGGATGGTTCTCAAGAACCATAAGATACTCAAAAATCAAAATATACAGGATAAACAAGAGCACCGCTGCGATTTTATATGCTACCTTATGCTTTTTGTGAATTATTTTCCGAAATCTGGATCTGAGATTAATTTTCTTTATCTTCGAGGTAAACATATTTAAAATCCTTCCCTAACTCCATGGTATAAATTGAGCTGAAATACCATGTGACCATCACTGACAATATATAAGAATACGTTCCAACCATCCAGCAATTTTTCATTTTTTGATCAGAATATTGATTTCAGTACTTCATCACCTAGCTCAGATAATTTGTAATTCCCTACCATTTTTCACGATTTTTATAGAAAAGTAAAATTAAATATTATTTCTCAGATTATTCATCCCAAGTTCGAGTTGATAGAGAAATAATAAAAATTCCCAGCTGAAATTGGCCTGAAACACATCTAATCAGCTTATTTTTGGATATAATGAGGATAGAATAATCACAAAGCTTAATCTATTGGATTATATCTACAAGCTAAATTACTCTAATATTTTTTCATTCAGTCTGACTTAATATTACTTATATTAATCACTCTATTTGAGATTCGAAAACAGCTTTTATGAGTAGTCCCATGAAACCATTTTTAATTTATCAAAGCGAAATATATCCTAGTCAATTGTTTTTGGGACCGGATAGTCCTTTCCGAATTGATTTTATTGCAACATGATCCAGCAATTTAGAATTAACAACGAAATTAGAGAGGATTTCGATAATCTCCTAAATATTGAGATTAGATTGAGATTTTTCGCTTAGATATATTTAAAGTTTTCTTTGGTTCCAGCCCTGCACCTAAAGTCCTATTTTAGCTCGACTTTAGGTGCAGAAATTAGACATTAGGTGCAAAATGTACTTTAGGTGAACAGCCTTTGGTTCCATTAATTTCGAATTTTCATCAGTTCTGAGATCATTTCCAAAAATTAGAAGAATATCTAAAAATTATTTTAATGTAATGAAGTAGTTGATTATAATGACGAAAAATGACTCACACCTGGTATAATACCTTCAGTTTACTCTATATACCTCTTAATGATTTAGTATCGTTGATATAACCGATATTCTACAGATGTACACATATTTGGAATTTGTTTGCCTATTTGCCAACTATTAATTTATGGAAGTTAAATTAATTTTTAAGCTGCGGTTATATTGAGAAAAGATATGGCATCCTTGTGCGCATCCGCAGAAAGTAGGATTAAAGAAAGATATGGTAAAAATCAAAATTTCAGTGGCATACCCTCATTGCAAGCAGCTGGGAATGTTCACAATGCAGCTCTGGATATAAGGAATTTATTCAGAATCAAATTTTTTAATTTACTTCTATTGATACTTTCACACCATTGTTCCCTGATTTCAAATATTTTTTAATGAACCGAAGGTTGTACGATCACCAACATTCCAATATAACCTCTATGACCTCCAAAGGCTAACTACACTAAATCTTTTTTGATCTCAGACCATTCTTTAAAGATTTGTCTTGCTGTGATAATTCTCATAGTATGTATCTATCATCTCCCTCGATTTCATTAGTAATTTAGAAATCTAAATAATTCAGGAGTCTTTCAGGATTTTATAACAAAGTCTAACATTAATTCGATATCTTAAACAAACTTCAGAAAATATTTGAGTCAAAAAAATAAATAAACGAAAGGAATCTATAAAATTTTATTAAAAAGAGTTAAAAATGATATCTAAAAAGGGGGACTTGAACTTATTAAACATTTCATAGGTTTGTAATTTAATTAGTCAAAGATGATAATAATACGCTTAATTAAGATATAATATACTCCAATATCCAATCAAAATAAACTTTTATTTCGTAATATTATATAAGTAGGAGTTATAATATCCTAAAAAGAACTAAAACAGAAATATTTTAGAAATAGATATTCAAGATAATAAGTAGTTCCTATAAAATCCTCAAAAACTACTATTTGTAAGAAAAACTAATTCTATAGACTTTATATAATTTAATATATATAGTTAGATATAGTCACTGGCAAGCAAAAATTAGACTTTTATGGGTCAAAACAAAGAAAGAATGCCAGATAATTTAGCAAAAAAATGCTTAAGTTATATAACTTGAGGGGGGTATTATAAGAAGCATTATCTGCAAACATTTCTTGAAGACTTAAGGAGTGTAGTTCAGCAAAGGATACACAAAATAAGCATGGAAGGAAAATAAATAAGGAAGGAACATAAATAAGCACGAAAAAACCAGACGTGCGGAGGGATAATATGTTTACCTTCAATATAAAGATGAATCAATTGTTTAATACAGCAACAGCACACGATCTAGCACTCAGATTCCATATTTAATCTTAATTACTAACAGTTAAAATTCAGTTGAGCAATTAGCACATAAAAATTACATGAGCGACAACCTAAAGGGGGGAAAATTTAAATGACTTATTTGGGTTTCAATTTTCAGTGCCTTAAAACGAAGCTTGATATGACAAGAGCCAGAGTTATTCAGAGTACGGACTGATAAAGCTACAAAAGCCATTCAGGGAAATCAGTTTAAGAAGAGCTACCAGAAACAGAAGTTCAAACATTAACACTGATAGTATAGTTCTCAAACATAAGGAAAAAACTAACTAGAAATACAATATGGGGGAAATTTAAATGACTTATCTAGGTTTTAATTTTCAGTGCCTTAAAACGAAGCTTGATATGACAAGAGCCAGAGTAATTCAGAGTTGCGACTAAACCCACAAAAGCCATTGAGAAAAATCAGTGTAAGAAGAGTTACCATAAACATAAATTCAAGCCTTAACACTGAGAGAATAGCTCTCAAACATAAAGAAATGTTGACAGAGACGCACTAAGAGACGGGGGAAATTTAAATGACTTATCTAGGTTTTAATTTTCAGTGCCTTAAAACGAAGCTTGATATGACAAGAGCCAGAGTAATTCAGAGTTGCGACTAAACCCACAAAAGCCATTGAGAAAAATCAGTGTAAGAAAAGTTGCCAGAAACGTAAATTTAAGGCTTAATACTGATTGTAGACGTCTCAAACATAAGGAAAAGATGGACAGAGACGCACTAAAAGAGAGAAGGGGGAAAATTTAAATGACTTATTTAGGTTTTAATTTTCAGTGCCTTAAAACGAAGCTTGATATGACAAGAGCCAGAGTCATTCAGAGTACGGACTGATAAAGCTACAAAAGCCATTCAGGGAAATCAGTTTAAGAAGAGTTACTAGAAACATAAGTTCAAAGCTTAACACTGATTGTAGAGGTATGAAACATAAGGAAAGATAAATCAGAAATACAAGACGGGGGAAATTTAAATGACTTATTTAGGTTTTAATTTTCAGTGCCTTAAAACGAAGCTTGATATGACGAGAGCCAGAGTAATTCAGAGTTGCGACTAAACCCACAAAAGCCATTGAGAGAAATCTATGTCAGGGATTTACTGGAATAGGACTTACGCACTAGAAATATAAATTTAAGTACAATATACATTTTGATTTGAAGCATATTTCAGACAATTGAAGGTTTAATGCTATTAATTTACAAGTTTAACTGCGTGAGTCCTACAGGAACATAAGTTCAAAACCTAACCCTGATTTTTGACGGCTGAAGAATAAAAAGGATAAAAAGAGATGCATTAAAAAGAGGGGGAATTTAAATGGATTTGACGTTTTTTGATTCTTTGAACCTTAAAAATATTAATAATCTAAACAATGTCATTGGCCGCCAATGGGGTTACTGAACCCACAAAAACAATTGAGAGAATTTGGTGTCGACATATTTGCTAGAGATACCACTTATGCATTAGTAATATAAATTAAGGTACAACTTACGTTTTAATTTGAAACATATTTCTGAAGGTTGAAGGTCAAGGCTATAATTTTCACGTTTAATTGTGTAAGTTCTATAGAAACATAAATTTAAAATGTGACCCTGATTGTAGACGACTGAAAAATAAAGAAAAGATGAAAAGAGATACATTAAAAGAAGAGAAAATTTCAATGTACTTCCTATCTCTTGATTTTTTTGAACCTAAAAGTCATCTTGATCTGATAAAATTCAGAGTGTCATTAAGTGAGCTAAATAAGGCCAAAAATTAACATTAAAGAAGTCAATATAAAAGTATATATAAAAATTGATCGAACGTATTCAGTTGCCTGCAGAGCAGGCAACTTTAAATTTCCATTTACTATACCAGATTCGTGACACTAAAGACAACATTTATTGTAATTTGTACTTCACTAACTAGTAGTCGATAATTCCAAAAGCAGATCTACTTCTTTTAATCCATTAAACGATGATATTCGACATAACTAACTGTATTCTGCTTCAGTAAATGGAATAATGACTCCTTAAAAATCCCCTCTAGATTGGTCTTATAAGGTTAAATTCGAATCTAAAAACTCGAGTCTACAAGCTTAATTAAAAGTTATTTGCATCTCATAAATAAGAGGATTTCTACAGAGCCAAAAGATATAAAGGAATGATTCGAAATAAGATCTTTTCATTTTAGATGCTTCATTTTCTTCCTGATTTCTCTGATTTTCAATATAGTTTTGAAAGTTCGTCGGGAGTTGTAACATTGCCAACGATTCAAATGCAACTTCAATCACCACACAGTTCGCTATTAATAACTGTTTTTCAATCTCATATTATTTTTTAAAGATCTTCCTTGCTTGATACTTTTTATAATCTACCTTACTCTTGAAGGGGGATATTTTAATCCAGCACAAACGTAAAAATGTACATGACCAACATCATTAAAAATTGCATAGACTCAAAAAAATATATTACCAATTTCAAAGCATATAAACTTCAATAGTTGATGATGTCATTGTCTAGAAGAAATTTTTTATGATACAACATATCGAAAACCATTTGATATCCTATTTAATAGGCACGATGATTTGTATGATTTATTCCATTTTAGAGCACAAAAATAGTTTAAATATGAATCCGTGATTTAATAAAGGTTCTCTGAAAAGTTTCTATCTCCGCAGCAAGCTTCTGGATATTCAACTGGAACCAAGATGGGAGAATAGAGTTATCAAAATAGTATGTGTCAAGTGAAAATGAATTATGACACATGAAAAATGAGTCAAGGTTACAACTTTAAGATACAAACTTCCAGTAAAATTATTCCTGAATTATGAATAAAATTCAACTAAGAAAGAAATCTAACGCTTCAAGTCAATTAATAGATACATAAACTCTAAAAATATAATCAAAAAAATCACAACGTGGTTTATTGGCGACTATACATAATTTCTACGTCATAACCCTACAACATTGAATTTTTTAGAGAAATTTATAAAAAAATAAGATTGAGAGATATGAACCAAGTTTTTTCGTGTCACTATTGAAGGAAAAATATAATTAATAAGAGGAATCATTCTAAGCTACAACAAATCAAACCTGCCGAAAATTGAGCATCTGAAGTAATTAAAAGTTAGACAGGTCAATGAAATCGCAGCACAACTATAAGGAACAGCTAGAGATGATATATTTAAATACTTCAACCCTCAAGAAAACATTTTGCTAAAAATTGATGCTTTAAAATCTACCAGGAGCTTGAGCCTGTAATCCTCAAGAAGCACCTTGCGAGTGTTTTCTAGGGGAACGCTGAGAGAAATCTCTTTTGTCCGGCCATAACGACCTTTGCTTACGACCACTGCGTTGACTATTCCCAGCATATCAAGTTCAGACATCAGGTCAGTAACCCTGCGTTGTGTAAGGATATCTACGTCAATGTGATGACAGAGTTGGCGATATACATTATACATTTCTCCTGTTGTAACATTTTTACCCTCTCGGCCTCGATTTCGCAGCAAGATAATACTATATAGCACGAGTTTAGACTGCGTGGGGAGAGTCCTTACGACTTCCACTACACGATCGATTTCAATCTTTTCCTGAGCACGTCTGACATGCTCTTCAAGAACCTTGGGCTGGTCTTCCCTTTCTGCAATTTCCCCTGACACACG
The DNA here is from genome assembly GCA_963733675.1 of uncultured Methanosarcinaceae archaeon. Lineage (GTDB taxonomy): Archaea > Halobacteriota > Methanosarcinia > Methanosarcinales > Methanosarcinaceae > Methanosarcina. The sequence continues at coordinate 549,463 of CAVTET010000004.1, forward strand.
TAAAAGGTCCAGTGCGCGACGAGCATCACCGTGTTCCTGGGCTGCAAAAGCAGCACATAGTGGAATTACCATCTCGCCCAGTACACCATCATTGTAAGCCATTTTTGCCCTTTGTTTCAAGATGTCACTGATTTGCTCAGCATCATAAGGAGGAAAAATTAATTCCTCCTCACCCAGGGAACTTTTAACCCTTGGATCCAGAAACTCAGTGAATTTTAGATCGTTTGAGACCCCGATCATACTCACCTTGGCTTTCTGCAAATCTGTATTAATTCTGGAAAGGTTATAGAGGACATCATCACCTTTTTTGATCAGCTTGTCGATCTCATCCAGAATTATGATAACAACCTGCTCTCTGTAATCAATTGCTTCCTTAAACTTAGTGAAGACCTGATCAGTTGGCCAGCCAGTCATAGGAACATCTTCTTCGAACTGTCTAGCAAGATTGGCAAGTAGTCGATATTGAGTATCAATAACTTCGCAATTGATGTACACAACAGAGCAAAAAATTGATTTATCTTCACTTACCCTCTCAAGTTCCTTTCCCACATAGCGAGTAACAGCGGTCTTCCCTGTCCCTGTTTTACCATAGATCAGCACATTAGAAGGTGTTTCACCCCTTAGTGCAGAAACCAGTATCGTTGCAAGGCCATTGATCTGCTCATTCCGGTGTAATAAAAGGTCAGGCGTGTAGGAAGGCCGAAGAACTTCTTTATTTTTAAAAATTGATTTCCCGTCAAGCAATTTTTCGAATAAGCCATCTAAAGATTGAGTTTTTATCATGAACGACCCTCTAAAGGTTAATGAAATAAGAGACCTAATGAATTAAGACAATTGATTTAAATTTGATATTTATAATGTAATCCATTTTCTGCAGATGTACACAAGAATGCCATTCATTTTCTCAATATGATAGCAGTTTAAAATTAATCTAACTTCCAATGAATAATAATCTGGAACATACAAACAAATTTATACATTTAAATATACAGCAGAATGTAAAATGTAAATAACTTATATTGAATTTTAATTAACAATTGCCATCACAAGTTTAATTAATTGAAAATCTTGTTTAGAATTTCTTGTTTATGGGATAGGGGACTCTTCATATATTTAGGTCGATATACAGCTACTATTAATATGTTTATTAATACATTATTTATTTGGAAAGGTATACTATCATATTTTTCAGACTCTCAGCTGCAGAATGAACCTACAAATTTTAATTTCAAATTTGCAGGATTTTTGGAAATCAAATTTCCTACAAAGATAATCTTTAAATAAATATCTTTAAACTTTACCTGCTTCCCGAAGCCATGTAAAGTCCCTTCAGACTGCCATGAATCCATAGCTATAGAATGTACTTCTTTACATAACTTTTTGTTCAAATATTTTTAGACGATGAAAATCAAATTTTTCGACAATCTAAAGTTATAGTAGCTGGGGGGATTTTGCTAAACCTCTGATTTTCACGAATTAATTATATATTATTCATAAATATATGACAAAATTGAGGAGGTTATCTAAATTCTCCTAGAATAATACAATAGCTTTTTCTGCATGACTTTCCAATAGTTAATTTGCCACACATGGTTACTTAAAATTCATATAGTTATAACATTAGAATATATATAGGGATGAAATGTTATACACCTTAAAGCGCTACCAGGACTTGATAAAACCCGTATTACATATTTTCTTTTATCAAATCTTTAGATGAAACTGATATATCAGCTCATAATTTTAATCTATAATTGCAGTAGATGCAATGGAAGTACACCGTATTAATAGTTATGGTAATGACCCGTCTATTTCCACTGGAAAGCACCTTTGATTTAAAAAATTACTAAATAATCACACTCTAGAGAGAAGTAGACATATAAAATAATGGATCGTAATTCCAAAAATATTGAAAATCTAATTTAAACCTACATTTCTAATGGAAATGAATATAACATTTTTCGGTTTTATTACTCCGATTCAAAGAATAAAATTTTTTACCGAAACTATAGCTGATTTTACATAGCTCAATTTCTTTATTTAGATTTAAAGATTTTGAGTCTTTTCTATATTATTTAGTTATTGCAGCCAATTGCTAGTGTAACTAATGGTAAATTTTTACGATCCCCGAAGATACTAACAAGTCTCAAGATTCAACACTTTATCTAGACAATCAACGTTCCGAAGGAAAATTATGTAGTCACTCACAAGGCAGTTACCTGAATAGGTACGAACCCCCTATTCCATCCATCACAGATTGACAGTTACCTTTTCCCTAAGTTCCTATGTCCTTTGTACCATCGATTTCTTCACATATTTCCCCTTTTTGGATTAAAAAGAGACAAATCGGGCTTACCAAGTGTGATATCATAAATAATTGTACGTGCCTCAGATACTATCTATATATAAGGAGGCTTCTACCCATTTGCTGCAGTGAGTAACGAACCAGACAGCTATTTTTCCTACCTACTTGTCCAAGAACTTAATTCCGATTTCGATTATTCAACTTAAGAGCCTTATCAAATTTTAAAAAATTTTCCTTCATGATATTTTCATCATGTCAAATAATCCGAATTAGACTTCTAAATTTTTCTACGCTGTCATATGAGCTTGAAATATCAGCATCAATGCCAATGCACTTTAAAGTAGGATTACTACAAATGGGAAAAGTGACACACAAGCAATTCATAGTATAATTTATTGGCAACCCATTAAATATTTGATTTTTATGATTAAATGTCCATCTTGATAAATGCTTTCGTTTTCACGAGTTGGAACATGTCTGCTCTAACCTCACATAAGTGCGGAATATTTAGAATAAATTAAACTATTTTTATTGCAACTTTAATATATTGTGTAGCTAGTTTCTAATATTATTCAGATAACTTGAAAATAAAGAGTATTACTTGAGTTTTTTAAATCTTAATTGAATACAACAGGTATTTTAAACATAATGATTACTTCAGCTTCAGGCTTGCCTCAGAAAACTTTTTTGTTAAAATATATGGGCTCAAAAATAATACGAAGAGATTTCAATCAATTGAGAAATCAATTTTTGTAAATTGATCTACAACTGACTGCAGAAGTTTGTATTATTCGTTGAGACCAAAATCAGTAAAATTTTTCACGAGTAAAAATTAATGTTAATATATTAAAAGGTCTCCAATGCTCAAATGCATAGGAGTTCATCGAAATTCTCTTGAATTTTTTCTTTGCAATCATCACTGTACTTATTCATTTCTGTTAGAAACTGATTTATCTCTATAGCTCATCGCTGTTTATCTTCTCTTCAATCCCATTAAGCTCTCTGAAATGAGATTACAAAAAGTGTAAACATATTAATAAATGACGCAGGCTTTTCACCCTCACGAACTGCTATTCCTTTAGAGTCGGAAGAAATTCCATAGCTTTCATTGTTTTAGACCCCCTTTTTGGATGAGAAAGATAACATTTGTATTTGCCATTGGAAGCTACATGGAGTTAATACCCTTCTCGCTTAATTTTCATACCTACTTCATCACAATAGACAATATACTAAAATATCAACTGTTCCCTTATCATATTTTCAAATTATTCTAAATTCCAAATAAACTATCTTCCTGCTATAATTATGATAGCATAACATATGTTTGTTCACACAAAATCATTAAAAAATTCATATAATATTTCATAGAACATAAACTAGTAGTTTTTGCAGTAATTTCTGAAGCTAAAATATTTGAACCAAACTGGATTGGATATTTTATTGATTCAGGAAAAACAGCTTTATTTAATCCTACACTGTAAGGAAGATTCTTCATCTGGCTTCGATATTATGTGAAAATAAGATTTCGGTGAAATATCTAAAACTTCGTCTTTTCCCATAAGCTTCAATTTCAACATCCTTACAAAAATATCCGTATTCTCCGCATTCATTCAAAGAACGATATATTAGCCAATTAGAATCATTAACCATTTCAAAAGTCATTTTTGGATGAACTTCTTAACCTCAAGATATCCAGTCACACTTTTTGTAGCAACTCTTGGAATTAGGATTCTTTTTGACAAAAAAAATAAGTCGAAGAAGATTTGCTACTGTTATAAATGTTATGATTTTAAGCAAGATTTTTATAAGAGAAATCCTCAGTGATTTCTTCAATTTGAGATTCAAGACTTTCATATAAGAAATAACCTTATTGTCTGAAGCACACATAGCAAGAATCTCTTCATGGTTCATCAGCAAAAAAAATAAATCATTTTACATCCAATTTTTCATCGTTCCGATGAAAAATTTTATAGTCCCTTATAGGCTATTTAATAGTTACGAAATTACTTTAAATTAATTATAAAATAATTAGTTTTGCATCAAAATATATTTTCACAGCAAAAGGTTCAAAGATGAAATAGCACTGTAGATGAGATTTACTATTAGCCATAATGTCTTAAAAATCCCATATGGCACAAAAATTAAGTACAAGGATTAATCTATAAGTAAAAGCTTAAATGTGCAGTCCTGTAGGGTAGTGGTCAATCCTTCGGGCCTTTGGAGCCCGGGACAGCGGTTCGAATCCGCTCAGGACTATAAAAATATTTATGGCAGCCAGAATCAAATATTATTTCTCAATTATTGTTTGCGCTATTGTCACTGTGTAAAAGTAGGGAATAGCGAGAAACCTTTTTTTCTCAAAATATATTAACTGTCTGAATATATTCAACCAAAAATGTATTCTTTCCACTACCAACCTTCTTGCCCACAATATGATACCTCTTTTTTTCTTATGTTTTCTCTCTACGTCTCCGAATATGAGCAGCATGTCCAGAATCGTCAACCAATTATCTAATATCATGAAAATCTTATCCTTGTTCATACATATATTCTAAATTATGACATCCTTATGAGATTTTTCAACTATTATGGCATTAAGAGTTCCTTAAAAATATTTTATCATGAAGATTGGCTCCATCCAACAGAACAGAAAGTGGAATGCTTTTACTATCTGTTAACATCTTCTTTTTTGTGGCTTTTTTGCCACGATTAGTGGAATCAGCTCCTTTTCCAGTTCCACCTAATGGTACTTTTGCCATGCTATATCACTTGCTTGTCATTCCCACTATAATCCTTTGTCATTATCATCTCATTAAGACCAGCTTTACACATGTTATCAAATAATCCTGATCTTTATCATTCCTGAAATCTATCATGTATGGTACTTGGAGCTCCATAAATCACGCTTTCCATTGGCAGCCAGTAAAGAACCAGAAAAAGTGGTTTTTTTCAAGACGATCTCAATAGATCAAAAGATGGCAATTTTAAAAAATAGAACTCAAAATGATTTTCAGAAACGTACTTTCCTACCAAGAAATTGTTTGACTAGATAAAATGTCAGTCGCTTGTATCTCCATAACATACATAATTCTAAAAATATATTTCCTGGCAAATGCAGGAAGTAAATATGAAACAAAATAAATATATGACTGAAATTATTATCCTCTAAAGGAATTCTTATCATTGGGATTCTTGATCTAAGATAGTTACTTGCAGATTAAAGATAATTTGTAGAAGATGATGCAGCACTGAATAAAACATTCGGGCCTTCTTGATGGTTATAATTTGATCCATCCAGTAAAGTAATCATAAGACAAAATTATGACATTAACGATACAATATAATTCAGAATGTACAGACAATAAACCGACTGTGGCCACACTATAGGGGGTCAGTTTTCATTGTCAGAATCAACGACTTCATCAACTTCAGTAAGTATCTCGATTTTATTTCAACTGATAAAAATAGTCTCACAACTGGCGAGATTCATAGATACTTAATTAAGGCATAGAGCTATGTATTCTAAAAAATACTAGCATACATATATATCCAAGTGTTAATTCAGATGTAATTATGGAGAAAATATGCAAGAAACCGAAACCAAACCAATAAAAATTCTGGGAATATCGGGAAGTCCCAGAAATATGGCAACTGACTTTTTGGTTCAGGAAGCTTTACAGATCACAAAACAAAAATATGGTGCAGAAACAGATTACTTTTCCTCCAAAGGAAAGAAGCTGAACTTTTGCATTCATTGCGATTTTTGTGTAAGGACAAAAGAAGGCTGTGTTCATAAGGATGACATTTCTGCCGAGCTGTACGACAAAATGATCTGGGCAGATGCCTGGATTATAGGGACTCCTGTATATCAGGGAACAGTTAGTGCACAAACAAAAACGATCATGGATCGCTGTAGAGCTATTGTTGCCAGAGACCAGAAAATCTTTTTAAACAAAGTCGGGATGGGAATCGCAGATGGTGGAGACCGAATAGGCGGGCAGGAACCAGCCATCCAGACCATTCTAAACTTTTATGTAATCAATGAAATGATCCCTATTGGAGGTGGCTCCTTCGGAGCAAATCTGGGAGGAACATTCTGGTCAAAGGATAACGGAGCAGAAGGGGTTTCCGAAGATTTGGAAGGCATGAAAAGCCTTAGAAAAACCCTGACGAAACTTATCCAGACAACTCATATGGTAAAAAAGGCTGCAGAAAACTCAATCTCAGAAACCCAAATTGTTGAGAAGGAGGACAAGAAGTAAATCTAAGAGAGGTTCAAAGGATCTTTGAGTTTCAGAAATGGGATTAAAATCGAATTAATCAGGATCCTAAGTCAATTCAAAGTTCAGATTTAAACTTTCAAATGAGTGAGTTATTTTGGTCGAAAAGATAACAAAAAAATCAAGCGCATAGAAGAGGAAACTATAAGTTAAGAGGACCAGATGATTGGGGTGCATAGCATTCTGATGGATATTAAGAGCTAAACAGGTATTGAAGAGATGGTTTTCCTGTAAAAGAAGGCGAAAAAGTGATGAAATTGTATCGTCTATTGGACAAAAGCCTGATGAACTTTGAGACTCATATTACTTTTCTAAAAATTGAATAAAAAGTATATTTTTGCTAATTTTGAAAATAGCAATACTTAATTGTAACAAAAATAGGTGACATTCGAGATAGTATATAATAACATACTATACATTCATAATTTTTATTAAATTAACTAAAATAATTTAACCGAAAGAATACTTGTTGTCACATTCCCAAATACTTATTAATACATCTGCACATACAATGAGCAGGGTGAATAGCTTGTTATCTAAAATACCTGTAGACCTTCAGGACATATCCGACGAAAATATTGACAAAGAAATCCTAAGAGTAGCGATTATCGCAGAGCTTGATGCCATAAACCTTTACGAGCAGATGGCCAGCCTGACTAAAAAAAGGGATATCAAAACAATCCTCATGGATGTTGCAAAGGAAGAAAAAACACATGTTGGAGAATTTCAGGCACTTTTACTTCGATTTGACACTCAGCAAAAAAAAGAACTTGAAGCTGGGGCTGAAGAGGTGGAGGAGGAATTATCCAAATAATTCCTATAACTCGAATTCCGAAATTTTCTTGGATGATTTGCGAAAAAACTCGATTATTAGTCCTATTTTGCTGTAGTTCAGAATGACTACTTTATTTTTTTACAACTTTTCCTCAAGAGTTTACAAGAAAAAATTTCATCCGCACATCTCATATTCCATTTTTTGCAATCGCCTCTAAAGAATTCGATATTAGAGAGTCCTGAAGTAGAAATTATGCATAGTCTCCACTAAATAATTGTATAATTTTTTTGAGTGTTTTTTTGAATATATTTTTGAGTTTACTCATCTATTAAAAAAGCACAAAAAGCTAGATTTTTTTCCAGATTGAATTTCATTAAGCAATTCAAAAGTAATTTCACTTGAATATTTTATGATGTCTCAATTCCATCTGTTACTAGTATAATAATATCCTGACTGAGTACTTATTTCATTTGATATGCTGTAATCTCAAAAACCTACTTTAACACATTAAAATGTCATGCATTATAGATTGTTTTAGAAAAATAATATCCTCGCAAAGGATAACTTGGAACATGTTAACATCTTAAAATAATTTTGTATTTCAGATACAATTTCTATGTTTGAGCCTTATGCGCCAATAAAATTGGTCAGAAAAAAATCTTTTTTTTGATAAGATATTTTTCAGGCCATATCATAAGTATACAGATTTATTTCTGTGAATATGAATAATGAATGTAAAAAATATAATCAACTCATTTACATTAGTGTTTAGGTTAACAAAACATATATAGTAATACTTACAATGAGTTAAAGTATTATTTTATAGATAAATCTAGATCACTTGGTGGTACGATGGAAACAGAACTTATGAGGATAGGGGTTTCCCTTCCTGATACCCTTCTAAGTAAATTTGATGAAATCATCGGAAAAAGAGGTTATTCTTCCCGTTCAGAAGGCATACGCGACGCCATCAGAAGTTATATTTCCTACTACGAGTGGATGGGTGATATTAAAGGGCATCGTATAGGAACCGTTGCAGTTATTTACGACCATACAAAAAGAGGTCTTTCAAATGCCCTTGCAGATATCCAGCACCACTACTCTAAACTAATAAAGTCCTCAGTGCATATTCACCTCGATCATGACAATTGTTTTGAAGTAATCGTTCTGGAAGGGGACGGCGAAGAAATCAAAGAGCTTTCAGAAGCCATAATGGCCCTTAAAGGGGTAAAATTCTCAAAACTCACAACTGTACCATCAAATGAAAAAATTTGACCATCAAGATAATTGTGCGAATCAATAATTCAGAGACGCTTTGATACCTTGTGGGATCCTGAAATTAACATTAATTCTACTAACGATTGATTGTAATAGGTGAAAAATAAAAAATATAGGAAGTCTCATAATTCAGAGTATTGAAAATTCAAGCATGAGAAATAGAACAAAATTTTCCGTTTGCCCCGATTCAAGACCCAAAAGAACACTTTTCAACATATTTCAAGGATAACCTCCAGAATCTGTGAAATCGTAGCTCTGAAATTTTGTCCGATTCACAAGTTCACCATATTTTTTGAGATTTTAAGTGGTAGTAAAGTACATATGGTTCTGGTTTATAACTTCCACAAGGAAACATATGCATAGGCGCTGAATTTTGAGAATGGAGCGTATTTCCAAGTTATTGAACAAGAACCATCAATATTAATAATTTTTTTAAATTAGATATAAATAGTCACTTTCCCACCATTATTGAGTTTTTTGGATTCTTTTGTTTCCGAATTCGATTTTTTATCTTTAGAGAATCATGAGGTTTAATGAAGTTATATCACGTTTGGAATATATCCAAATTTCAGTAATTCACCCAATGCAACCAAAGGTTATAATATCTCAACAGCGCTTGATGTAAAGAAATTATTCAAAATCAAATATTTTCATTGGCTTAAATGCCTCTTTTTCCTGTTTTCAATATAATTTTAATGACTCGAAAGTCGTACCATCATCAACAGTTCCAATGAAATTAAAAAATATTTTTAAAATCAGGGTAGACAGAACGAAAAAAAAACATTCACCACCTGCAGACGTACACAGAAGTAGAAATTGTTTGCCTATTTGCTCACTATTATTCATTGAAAAAATATATTAATTTTCAAGCTACTGCCGTATTGAGAAAATAAATGGCGTTCTTGTGTACATCTGCAGAAAGTGGGCTCTTATTTGAGAGCTACCATTTTGATATGCTCTTTAGGACCAGTTTTTGCTCTTTCATTGGATATTACTATACATTCTTTTGGGCAACTGGTAACGCATTCAGTGCACATAATACATCTAAATACATTAAGTTCCCACGTTTTTTCGTCTTTGGTAACTGTTATTGCATCAGGAGGACATTTCTTTTGACATATCCCGCAATAAATACAGTTTTCAGGACTGAAAATGATTCTCCCCTTAAAACTTTCATAAGGTGTCTTTATATCGAAAGGGTAAAGCCTGGTAGGAGGTTTACGAGAAACATTTGACAAAACAAGGTTTAACATACCCATTATATCACCTTTATTATCTTTCAGTGCAACTAATACATGGGTCGACAGTAAGTACAACTACAGGAACATCAGCAAGTTTGATGCCTGGTAGCATCTGTAACAGTGCAGGTATATTTGCAAAGGTGGGTGTCCTTATTTTAAGTCTTTCCAGATTTTTAGTACCATTACCTTTGACATAATATACAACTTCACCTCTAGGCTGCTCTGATCTTGAAATAGCTTCAGTTCCTGCTGCAGGAGAACCCTTTACAGGTATTGAAATTTCACCTTCAGGCAATTTGGAGATCGCATTCCTTATTAACTTAAAGCATTCGTATAACTCATAAATTCTTACTTTAGTTCTGGCATAGCAATCTCCATCATTTTCAACAACTGCTTTAAAATTAAGATCTTTATAAATACTCCAGCTAGATGATTCTCTTATGTCACTGTGAACCCCACTTCCTCTCAGTGTAGGACCAACAGCTCCAACATCATATGCAAGTTGTTTTGATAATACACCTAATCCCACCAGTCTTTTCTTTACGGTGTAATTATTTACGAATACTTTTTCGAGATTTTTGACCTGAGGTTCCAAGTCATCAATTGCTTTTAGAATTATATTAATATGTTCTTTAGACAAATCTTTGGTAGTTCCTCCAACTTTACACATTGAAGTTATCACTCTGTTTCCCGTGGTCATCTCCATTATATCCATTACTGCTTCTCGATACTTCCAGCATTCCATGAAGAGACTTTCGAATCCGAAACCATCAGCAAATAAACCAAGCCAAAGGAGATGACTCTGAACTCTTGCGAGTTCACTCCATATCACTCTTAAATATTCTGCTCTTTCAGGGATCTCGACATTCATTAGTTGTTCGATCCCCCGTGCATAAGTTATAGAATGGATGGCGCTGCAGATCCCACATATTCTTTCACAAATATAGAGTGTTTGATTATAGTCCTTTGTGTCGATAAATTTCTCAAGCCCTCTGTGCACATAACCTAGTGAGGGAAGTGCTCCAACAACAACATCATTGTCCAGTTCAAGTTTTAACTGTACAGGTTCAGGTAAAACCGGATGTTGAGGACCAAAAGGTATTACAGTTGTCATAATAATTCTCCTCTCAAATTGCTTTAAGCTAATGGAGTTTTTGGACTGTTTGGTGTCAAATAAAGGTGACCTTTAAAGTCTATTGCCAAACCTTCAAAAGTTAATCCAAACAGATCCTGGTATTCATTCTCGATCAAAAGTGCGCATAAATAAATACCTGACATACTCTTTGGATTCTCAGATGGCTTCACAAAATATCTTAGAGTTTTTAGAGCGTAACCTTTGTCTAAAACGTATATAAATTCATGACCATCGTTAGCTTTCAAGCATATCATTGTAGCATATCGATAACCATCATTTTTTAATTCCTGAACAGTTTTTAGCAGTTCTGAGCTGCTTTTTATTTCTACGTTATTCTCAAGCATTTGATGGCACCTCGTTTCCCTTGAGTTTTACATCTTTTCCTTTGATTTTTCCTTGGCTCTTGCTTTCAAGTACTGAAAGTGCTGCAACCACTCCATCGAGTATAGCTTCAGGTCTGGGACAACATCCTGGAACATATGCATCTACAGGTATTACCTGATCCACCCCACCTATTACATTATAGCAGTCATGGAAAATTCCGCCTGTAGATGCACAAGCGCCTACAGCTAAAACAACTTTGGGATCAGGAATTTGGTTATAGATGTTCTTAAGCACATTCACATTTTTATAATTTATCGAACCCGTAACCACCATTATATCAGCTTGCTTAGGAGTACCGATGTTTAAAACACCAAATCTTTCAGCATCATATAGAGGAGTAAGACAAGCCAATACTTCAATATCACAGCCATTACAACTGTTGCAATTCACGTGTATGATCCATGGGGACTTTGCCAATGCCATAAATATCCCTCTTTTAAATTAACTTAATCTTAGCAACGTACAGATATAGTACATTTACGACCGAAATTATCAATAAAATTGTCCAACTTACTTTGAGCATCCATTGCCAGTATACTCTTGCAGTGATATTGTCCATTATAATTACAAACAAGAAAGCAATCAATGCTATAAGCAAACCAATTATTATGTTCACTTTCCAGAATAGGAACATAAGTCCTAACAAAAATACGTATTCATAGAAATGCCCAATCTCAATTCCAGCTAATCCTGGTCCTGAATATTCGGTAAGCATACCTTTAACCAATTCCTGATGAGCATGGTGAGATGTTGAATAATCGAAGGGTGACTTTTTAAATTTAATATTCATAACAAACATCATTGAGATGAATATAAGTGGTATGTATATTAGGAGAGGAGTCGTTGTATTATTAAGCGCAGATAATTTAAAGGTACCAGTAAGCAAGTATATTGCAAGAGCATACAAGATTAAAATTGGCTCATATGACAATATAGCCATAATTTCTCTCGAACTTCCGATCCTTGCATATGGAGAACCAGTGCTCATTCCTCCTACTATGAGAGCTACAGAAGATACTGTATAAACAAATACTATCATCAAAATATCTGCATCAAAGACTAACATTAAAAGACTCAAAATTACAAACGCTACGTAAATAACTACGTAGAGATTTTGAGATCCACTCACAATCATATTATCTTTCTGGAAAAGTTTCATGACATCATAATAAGGTTGAAGAAGAGGTGGACCAACTCTCCCTTGCAATCTTGCCGTAAGTCTCCTGTCAATACCTGCAAGTAAACAGCCAAGGATAGGAGCACCAATCAAAACAAGAACAATTTTTGCAATATCTAAACTGTTCATAATACCACCACTTCTACTAATGCAATTACAATAAGCAATATGGAAACTAAGTATCCAAGTGTCGTAAGTTTGTTTTCTCCAAAAATATTTTGAAGATAAATGTTAGAGACACTACTTTTATCGTAACTGCCAATTCCATTACGGAACATCAATTTATCCTTTTCAAGGTTATTTTCCCCACACATATAATAACCAGCTGGGCGGGGAGTAAACATGCTTTTAGCAGCGAAGTAGATCAGAATGGCCAAAACGAGCACTATAAATATTAATGCATAAGCAAATGCTCCGATCTCCGATGAGAATTGGCCACCTTGCCCTGAAACAGTAGGGACAATATTGAGCAAAGTCGCAACCTGAGGTTTAATGAAATAGTCATATATTGAGAATACAAGAATACTTGTAACTACAATTAATGACCCAAGTAAAGATAGCGGGAAATAGGTTTCTGGTTTCAAATGGTGAACCGCATTTTTATCCATAGAGGAGGATAATATTGTTCCAAGCCATTTAACATAATAAACTGTAGTAAGTGCACTCCCAAGTATGAGGAATATCGATACAATAGGATTGCTTGAAGCTACCTCCATTGATACCCATTTTGTGAGTAAAACCCCAAAAGGAGGTAATAGCATGGATATCATTCCTAGAGATGCAAGCATTGTAAGAAGAGGAGCCTTTTTTATCAATCCGGACATATCTTCAATATCTTTGCTTCCAATCGTGTGTTCAATTTCGCCTGTACAAAGGAACAACAAGGCTTTTGATATTGCATGAAATAAAATAAGCATAATGGCAGCAGCTACAGCTAAAGGTGTGCCTATTCCAGCACTCGCGATAATTAATCCTAAATTTGCAATCGTAGAATACGCCAGCACTCTTTTAGCATTTCTTTGAGATAAGGCCAAAGCTGAACACATAACGAAAGAAAAACTTCCGTAAATAGCAATTGCTGTCCCGAGGGGTGTGTTCGCAAAAGCTGGCACAAGCTTGACAATTAAGAAAACACCTGCATTTACCATCGTGCTTGAGTGGAGTAAGGCGGAAACTGGAGTGGGAGCTACCATCGCACCTAATAGCCAACTTTGGAAAGGCATCTGGGCAGATTTTGCAAAACCTGCAATACATAGTAAGACAACCGGAAGAGCCACAGCAGCTGCTGTTGAACTAGTTCCAACTGCCGAAAGAATGGATATATCAAATTTAGTACTTAGCAGAATTATAGCTAAAGAAAAAGTAATTCCACCAATCAAGTTTAGAGCTAGTGCTCTGAAACCATTATTTATGGATTCTTCATCCTGGTTGTATGCGATTAAAACGAATGAACAGAGCGTCGTGATTTCCCAGAACAGAAACAGCCACCCTAAGGTGTCAACCATGACTAGACCGTTCATAGCTGCTAAGAAAAAGCTCATTGTAAAGTAAAACGTTTTTTGTCTGTTTAGATGCCTGTGTTTTTCATAGTGATCCATGTATCCTGTTGCAAATAATATAATCGCAGTACCGATTATATTCACAATCAGTATCATGACCTGAGAAAATTGATCAATATTAAAAGAAACACTTTCAACTTTTGCAATAGTCAGGTAGGAATAAGCTGCTATAACTGTTTGAATTGCAATTAGTGCAAGTGTAGGCCAGCTTTTATGTTTTGCTGACACATAAAATACAAATAGTATTATAAGTACTTCAAGTATAAGAACAATGTTTTCTAATAGTGCAAAACTTGATCCAGCAACCTCAACTTTTCCAGTTCCATCTAATACTAACATAATCGAAGAAACTGCTCCTACTATGAAAAAAGCCCAGGCGAGAAATTTGTATAACGATTTGCCAAGAGCTAAGAATAAAAAAGAAAAAAGTATAGGTGCTGCAATTAATAGCATAATGGTGGTCTTCAACATATAATATATCCTCCAATCTACTGATTTCAGTCTACTCCATAGATTTATTTTTCAAGTTGCATATATTCTGTCTAGTTTTATCCTCCAATTTATTAATAGGAGGACTTACGCAGCTGAAGGAAAAATTACCCTTAATAAAGCGCTGTGATTAGTTTGACATTTTAGATGTTTCAAGACTTTTTGAGATCAGTTTTCCATTTCAATTGCGTAATTCCTGGGCAAATAAGAATATGGACTTAAATAGCCCACAAATTTGAAATAGAATTTCGATGAGCGCCGATTTTCGGTTGGTTGTTCATAAAGTATAAATGTAAGCAATTTGTTGACATCAAGGATCTATCGAAATTCTCTATCAATTCTTAAATCAAAATTACAAGAAATAATAATAATACGCAACTAGTATCGATATGATACCTACATGTTACAAATATAACAAAGGCATATTTAAAGATAGTGATTTTTTTTCTATTTTTATATGATGCTCCCAAAATAGAGTTTTGATTTAAAAATCCATCCTTTTTCTCATCATTATGATCGTTACTCTTTTTGTTTTATAAAGATAGATATAAATAATATAAAAATTGACCGCTTTTGTGACAAATGATACTATAATAAGATAGCCCTTTCCAAGAACTAGATGTTATCAATAAATGATTGATGTTTAATAATATCCAAATAGCATAATTTTCGATAACTAGCACTCAGTTGGAGACTAAGTGGCTTGTTGGTTCATTTATTCTCTTTGAGAACAAGTCCCCAAGTACATCCCCCGCATTCCATGAGTGTCAGATTCCAATTAGGTTTTGATCAATGAAAACTAATTTTTAGATATTAATTGCAGCATTAAATTGCAGCATTAACATCTCTATCATGTTTTGTCTTGCAATCAGGACATTTCTTATTCTCTATCTTTTAGTGTTAGCTCAGAGTTATGATATCCACAAACACGACAGATCCTAGATGACGACTCAAATTCATCTATCATGAGAATGTTTTTTCCGGACTATTCTGAGTTATATTCCAATTTTGTTACAAAACTACTCCACGCCGAATCACATATAGCCTGTGCTAAATTATAATTCGTAATCATGCATTTAATATTCAGAGTTCAACAGCTATTGCTTGGTTTTCGCTAACAGGTTTAAAAAAGAGAGTTTGTGTTGAAAATTATTTCTCTAATTTGTTATTTTTTCATGAAGTACAGAAAGTTTTTGTTTGGCTTTTTCTCTGTTTTCAGAACCGTCTGTTTTCGACTAACTCTTTTTTAGAGTACTTTAAGTCTCTTCAAAGAGTTTTTAAAGTACTTAGAATTTTCAACTTTTTCACTAGTTGACATCAAGGTAAAATCTGTTATCTCAACGTCTACACTAATAGTCTTAGATTCAGAAAATACTTGTTTAACTGGAATTTATGTTACATCTTCCGCTATGAATGTTGATAGAGTACTTTCCTATGCAAGACATCAAAATCTTAGCGGTTTTTAATTCACCTTCAAATGTTTTGTGAAGAACTGCTTTGATTTTCCCAATCTAAGGAAGCTTTAACAGTATTATTTTCAAAATCCAAATTGTAGTGTTGTAGTATCGATAATACTGAATTGGATTCTTCTGTGATTGATACTTAGAAAACCATTTTATTCTCTAAAAAATCTAGCGAATTCATATTCTACCTTTTAATCATACCCTGAAGTAATTGGGAATTTGCCTCCCCAAAAAAACTGAGTTCGCTTTTGTAGAGTCTGAATTTATTTTGTAAGTCAAACATAGAAATTAACTGCTTGATTTGCACATTTGTTTTTACTTTCTGATCAAGCGCCTAATTATAGATAACCATACAACTACAATATATTTATTAAGCTGATTAAATTGATCAATTTTTGGATATAGCCTAAAATAGAGTGGTTTTATGATAAAACACTTAAAACTCTTTATCAATAGATTTACTGTTTGGTAAATAGAGAATATGAACGTAGAATCATAGCAAATTTTTGTTAATGCATCACATTATCTCTGTGTGAAAATATCGAAAAAAGATACTAGAACAGATTTAAAAAACTTAGACATATAGTTCGACATTGAAAAGGAGGGCCGTTTTGGAATACCAAAAATTGAAACTGACAAAGCCCACATACATTTAGTCATTCAGAGAAAGCCAACAGTCTACACATTGCGATCATTCGAAAACTGAAACACGAAGTGTATTCGAAAAAATACTATTGAAAAGAACATACACTGTAAAAGTACTGGATATTTCACATTTTCTATACGCAATTTTAGGAAAGAAGTAGCCAAAAATTACATACTGAATCAGGTTAAAGTTGACGTTTACATCCACTTTTTGAAGACCCACTGATTTTACGCTTTGTCCTATGAATATGAATATTTACAAAAGCAATTAATTTAACATTAAAATTATGAAGTTATCCTCTTCAAGTACTCTCAAAGTTTTCTTTTTCCATAAGTTCGATTATTCCACTAATCAATCTTATAAATGGATTAAGGGAAAATTTTTCAGTCTTAACAATTTTTCCATCCTGAAGTTCTCCCTTTTGAGATCCTGTTTCATCGTCTTACGTCTCATCATTTGCAGAGAATTTCGATAAGCTTCTTATTTTCACGCGTCACTTAATATACCAGTTATAAGTATATGACAAATTATTAGGATTTATCAAAATCATCTGTAGCAAGATACCATATAATTCTGGTACTTTCCTAGCCAGAACAATAATTGAATTTAAATAAATTCGTTATGTCCAGATAGTGGTACGAACCTACACAGATGTTTGCACCTGGGTGTTCCATCGTGAATGCTATTTGAGCTTGTTATTTGAAGATTCTATATTTGCTTTTAGCAAATAAATAATACAACAATTTACTAAAAATGAGAATAATTTTTGGTAATGTTAACAGAATAAATTTTAAAAAATGAAAAAAAATTGACTAAAGAAAAAAGAAGATGGGGCTGGTGAGATTCGAACTCACGATCGACGGGTCTCTCCGAACAGCTAACTCTAACAGTTTTGGTTCTGGTTAGCAACTATCAGTGCTCCAACGGTTCCTCATTGTGTTTCTCCGTCGAGAAAAACTCAGTAGACCCGTTGTTCATCATTTATCCGCTGGAGCCCATCGCCATGCCGGACTAGGCCACAGCCCCTTGACAAGAATATTGAGATATTCGTTCTCTTTTAAATAGTTGACGGCAAAAAATAAGTTTTTACGGAACGTGATTCTTATTTCATGAGCTTTTTTTCCTTAAAAACATTCCGATAATAGATCAGTTCTTAAGATCACCTATCTTATCAAGCGTAGTACTGCCTAATAAAATTATTTAAATTAGATCATTTTTAAACACACAGAAGAATTTAAATAAATTCCTAAATTTTGTCATATGCTTACGAATTTTATAGAAATGACTTGAAGAAAGCAGAGGTTTATCTAGATCCTCAATAATCTAGATTTTTATAAGTCCTATATTATATTGTGAGGTCAGCCTGAAATAAATCAAACAATAGTTTTTAGTAGGTTTCCGCACAAAATTACTTTGTTATGAAAGCTGTGTGCATCTGTATGGGGGTACATCTGCCTTACAGTCCGAAGTGGTACTGGCCTGTAGAGGGTTTTTATGGAGTGCCCGAAATGGACCGTTATTTTGACAGAGAAAATATTTTCTCTAAATTTTTAAAAACAAGTCGACAATTTTTGCACCTTAATAATATAATTATGGAATCCGTTGAAAAGGGAGGAAGATATTCCTTTGATCTATCTGGTCCTTTCCTCGAACAATGCAGATGGGATCATGAACTCCTAGAGTCTTTTCACGAACTCCAAGAAAGCGGAAGCGTGGAATTTACAGGAAGCTGCAATTACCATTCACTTAGTTCCCTATACCCTGACCTATCTTGGTTTCATGAGGAAATCAGCATCTACAGAGAGATTATCAGGGAACTGTTAGGTGTTACTCCCAAAACTTTCGTGAATACCGAACTTCTATACACGGAAAGAGCAGGAGGTATTCTCGCAGAGGCGGGGTTCGGATGCTTAATTGCCGAAGGGTCAAGAAACCTCATAAAAGAATTTGATCCGGTAAATGTCTTCCAAAACCACCTTCCGACTCTCTTAAGACATATAAACCTTAGCGAAGACCTTGAACTACGTTTTTTGGAAAAAGACTTTGAAGGATACCATCTTATCCCTAAAAAGTTCGCAGACTGGATCAAAAGCATGGAAGGTGATGTCCTGACCCTTTATTTTAACTATACAAATCTCTGTGTTCACCACAGGAATGAGAATACAGTAGCCGATTTTATCCGGAATTTCCCCAGCGCTCTCAAAATCAGAGACATTGAAATGCTCACACCGTCTGAAGCTGTGAAGAAATTCTCACATTCAAGTCTCCAAACACTTGGAACTGAGCAAACAATCCGTTATGGAATGCATAATGCAATAGGAAATAATGCACAGCAAATTTACATGCAAGAACTTTTAAGAATTGGAGAGGAGCTTTCAGAGCTTAAGGGAAGTAAAGATTACTGGAAACTGAAGCAGATATTTGGCTATCTTCAGCAGAGTGAAATATTTTTTTCCATGAATTCTGGAAGTATTAGGGAAGGTTATGAGAGAGCTGTGAATTATTTTTCTATCTTGTCTGACTTCAGGAGAGCTGTCCTGGAGGAAGCAAAATGACATCTGTTTGCATATATTTTCAGGTGCATCAGCCATTTAGGTTGCGTAAGTTCTGGCCCGACAAAAGATCTGGCTTTTACCGTTATTTTGACGAGAAAGGAAACCGGGAAATCTTTGAAAGGGTAGCAAGAAAGTGCTATATCCCTGCAAACAAAGTCCTTCTGAATTCTATTGATGAGCACGAAGGAAAGTTTAGATTTTCCCTTTCTGTTACTGGTACACTGCTAAAACAATGTGAATTATGGGGAACAGAAGTTCTAGAGGGCTTCCGACAAATGGCAGAAACAAAAGCTGTGGAATTCTTGGACGAAACTTATTATCATTCCCTTTCAAGTCTTTTTGAAAAAAAAGCCGAATTCATCGAAGAAATAAAGGAACATAGAGAACTGATGTCTACCCTCCTGGGGGTTGAACCTAAGGTATTTCGAAACACTGAACTGCTCTACAATAATTCAATTGCAAAAATTGCTTTTGATTTGGGTTACAAGGCAATACTTACTGAAGGCGCAGATCACCTGCTTGAAGGTAGATCCTCTAACTTACTTTACAGAGCAAAAAATTTAAGTCTCCCAATCATCCTCAGGAACTACAAGCTGAGTGATGATATAGGATACCGTTTTTCAGCAAGGTGGTGGGAAGGCTATCCTTTGACTGCGGAAAAATGGGCTTCTTGGATTTCAGGAATCAAAGAGGACTGCGTTAACATCTTTATTGACTATGAAACCTTTGGAGAACACCAGTGGGAAGAAACCGGAATTTTTACCTTTCTGCGAGAACTGCCTGGAGAAGTTCTCAAGAAGCACCTTAATTTCAGCACTCCTTTTGAGATTGTCGAGAAATACTCACCTGTAGCTGAGATAGATGTAGGGGATTTCTCCACTATTTCCTGGGCTGATATGGAACGTGACACCAGTGCATGGCTTGGAAACGATATGCAAAGACGTTGTTTTGAGGAAATTAAGTTGCTTGAACCTTTTGTAAGAAAAACAGGAGACTCTGAGATTCTACGTATATGGAAGCATCTGCTAACTTCGGATCATTATTATTATATGTGCACTAAATGGCTTGGGGATGGGGATGTACACTCTTATTTCAGTGTTTATTCTACACCCTTCGATGCAGCAGTCAATTTCATGGCAGTACTCATGGATTTCAAAGCCCATGTATTCAGGAAACTTAGAGAGATAGCTTAATTTAATTTTACGCATACAAATCATAGGAGTTTGAGTAATATGGTCAAAGATTTATTCATGTTTGCAGGCTTCAATGAAAATTCACAGATTGTATGGTTTAAAATTATTTATTCTAAAAAGCCTGGATCTTTATCCTTAATAACTGATTTTATTGAAAAAGAAAATGCATTCATTATGTTTGGTCATCTGGATAATATTACACAAAAATCGGGAGAATATTTGATATATACTGAACTTAATGAAAATATTAATCCTGAGGATCTTGCTCAAAGAATAGAAAGTATTGAAGTTGTAAGCGAAGTAGATTACGGAATTTCAAGATATGGGATGATTTATTCCGTAGACTTTCCTCTTAATGTAATAGGAGTCAGAGGAGTCATGGCAAGAGCACTCACGATTGTTGATATCATTAAAACTCTCAACCAAAGTGTGCCGCATGCAGAGGGACTTCTTACCGTTTCAGGCCTTAAAGGAGGAATTCACGCAGCAAAATACTTCAAGAGTATCATGCCTATTAATGACAGTAATTACGCAAGCGTTCTTGCGGAGCTCTACAGAGCTGTAGGGTGGGGAATCTTGGAAATTGAATGTGATCCAAAGACTTACGAAGGAAAAATCATTGTGAAAGACTCGTTTATAGCCGACGTTTATGGATCTGCTGACCAGCCTGTTTGTGCCTTTATGAGCGGCTACTTTGCAGGTTACCTGACCGATTATTTCGGGAAAAATATCAGTGTAAGGGAGATTAGCTGTAAAGTCACCGGAAAGAAGGTATGTGAACATGTAATTTCTTTAGCGCCCTCCAGCTTAAGCCAGGAATACGCTAAGGGGGACACACAGTGATCCGGCAACCTAATGTCATTCTAGGAAATGACGGACTGCTTGTGACAATGGGAAGAAAAGGAGATATATTGGGCTTATTTTACCCCCGCAGAGATCATGCTCAGCATGTAGAAGAATCCCTTGCCTGCATCCACACAGGGGAAAAACTTCTCTGGACAAATGATAATGAATGGCATAGCATTCAGAACTATATCGAAGACACTAACATCGTATCCACAAAACTTTACCATGACTCAGGAATTCGTATTTCGATTCTTGACCTTGTGCACTCAGAAGTACCTGTTCTCATCCGCAGGTTCAAGGTGCAGTCCCAGAAAAAAATTTCCGGGAAATTTTTTTACTACTCTAATTTCAATGTAGGAGAAACATCTAAAAAAAATTCTGGTTTTTGTGATATAGATGCTCGCTTGCTAGTACAGTACTGGCAGAATTATTATATCGGGCTTCATTCCTTGCCCGAATTTACTGAATGGCAGATCGGAAAGGCAATGGACACCATATGGTGGACTAATTCCAAGTATGATATGGAAGATGGAAAACTCCAGCGAAATAAAGAAGATATTGGAAATATTAATAATGCTGCTGGCTGGGATCTGGAACTGGAAGCTAACGGAGCAAATGAATTTGTTATTCTGATAGGGGCTGCATCTTCCCGGAGCCTTCTTTACAAGAGAATGCATGAGCTTTCCAAAATGTCTCTGGAATACATTTTCGAAAAGACTCGAGAATACTGGGTTATGTGGCTCTCTAAAAAAAAGGTGCTAAAAATGCCAGGGCTCGGAGGACACGAGAACTTGCGCCAGGAACTGTTCAGCGCATACAACAGATCTCTTCTCATGCTTGACTTACTTCAAGACCGCGAACATGGATCTTTTGTGGCCGCTCCTGAGTTTGACTCGAATTTTGAGAAATGTGGAGGATACGGCTTTTGTTGGAACAGAGATACTGCCGAAATTGTACTTGCACTCAAACATTCAGGATATCCTGAGTATTGTGACATGTTTTTCAAATGGTCTATTCGGACCCAACTCCCGAATGGTTCCTGGTTTCAACGCTATTGGCTTAATGGGGATACAGCTCCCTCTTGGGGCAATTTTGATTACTCGACTCAAATAGACGAAACAGGGTCGACTCTCTATGCCATGGATGTGTATTACAGAATCCTCGAAGGTCTTAAAAAAATTGAATTTTTGGACGAAGTATGGGTTTCAGTACTCAGAGCTGCCGAATATCTGATGAAGAAAACAAAGTCTGGGATTCATGAGAGTTGTATGGATCTATGGGAAACTTATTATGGAATTTTCACATACACAAATGCTGCAATCTACGCTGGGCTTATGGGCGCGTCGAATCTAGCCGAAGAAAATGAGGAATCTGGTATGGCTAAGCGTTGGAAGAAAAGAGCGGAATTCATCAAGAAAGCTACAATTGATCGTCTATGGCTTCAAGAAGGCTACTTTGCAAAAGGAATCATCAACGATAAATTGGATAAAACCGTTGATGCAAGCATCCTGAGCTCTTATATCCCCTTTGGGATGCTGTCTCCAAAGGACCCTATAGAAAAGGATATGATCCTGTTTATGATAGAAAATATCAAGAAAAAACTCTCAGTGCCCATTAATAAAAGTTACGGGATCAAGAGATATGAAAACGACAGTTACATTGATGGAAACCCATGGATAGTAACCACTCTCTGGCTTTCGGAAGCGATGCTTGCCCTTGCCCTTGATATTCCTTCTGAAAAAGCCATTTTTTCCCCCACTCACGACGTTCCCTCTGAAAAAGAAAAGAGCGATATAGAAAACGTGGAAGATCTGACAAATGAAGGAATTAAATGCCTTAAATGGGCCCTTGCAGGTGCAACCAGTACAGGACTTCTCCCGGAGCAGGTTGATAAGTCGACAGGCAAACCTGCCTGGGCAATTCCTTTAGGATGGAGTGGATCCCTAATGATTGACAATATCTTACTTCTAGACAAGATATGTGTGAGAAAAGCAGGAAATACAGAAAAAAGCTAAAGAAAAAAACTAATTTGATACTCAGAGTTTTGGTGGCGCATCCCGCTGCAAACACCTGGGTAGGTTCGTGTCACTGCTCTGGACATAAAGACATTATTCAAATTCAATTATTGTTCCAGCAAGGAAATTACCAGAATTATGTGACATCTTATTACAAATAAAATATATATGAAGATGAAATAGGTGTTGAACGAGAAAAATCAGAAGAGGAAGATTATTGAGATTGAAGAATCCTCAGTTAACACACTTATAAAAACAATTAAATAAATAATCACAATTGTGAAAACATATATGGCGAGAGTACTTGAGAAACTAGTTTAATCACGTAATGCTATTTTAAATAAAAATATTGAGACATTTAAAGAGCAATAATATCAAATAGCGCCTCAAGAATTAGTGCCATACATATTCAATTTCCTTTTTCACGACTCAATAGCCATCTTTGTAAAGATTCGATGAGCAAATTTTGGTGGCCTGAATTTATTCAACTGCTAGCTATATATAATTGTTATATATTTACATCAGTTAGTAATCAGAAGTATATTTCGCATCAGAATAGATATCTCCAGCGGATTGTCGGTAGACTGAATAGTTATTCTTCATATTTTTTTTTCGAAAAAGGCCTCCAATCTATCCATACCTTCTTTTATATTTTCAATGCTATTGGAATAGGAAAAACGCAGATATCCCTCTGCTCCGTTACCAAAGTCAATACCAGGAGTCACTGCAACGCCTACATCATTAAGAATACTGCGGCTTAATTCCAGAGAGTCGTTGCTGTATTTGCGAGCATCTGCAAGAACATAGAAAGCTCCAGTTGGCTCTTTGCGGACATCTAGTCCCATACCTAGAAGCCTCTTGAGCATATATTGGCGGCGTATATTATAGATCTGTATCATATCAGTAACATGTTCCTGGGAACCTTGCAAGGCTGAAACTCCTGCTTCCTGGACAAAGGCATTGGCGCAGATAAAAAAATTCTGATGAATTTTCTGAATCGTACGAACACATTCAGGTGGGCAGATAATGTAGCCGAGCCTCCAGCCAGTCATTGCATATAATTTAGAAAAGCCGTTAATGACAAAGGTATTGTTCGTATATTCCAGGATAGTATGCTCTTCTCCACTGTAGATCAAACCCTGATAAATTTCATCTGAAACTATTGGAACTCCTCTTTCGTCAGCTACCGCAGCAAGGCCTTTCAAGTTTTCAGAAGACATTACATACCCACCAGGATTTGAAGGACTGTTGATGAGAATGGCCTTTGTATTGGGACTAACGTACTGCTCTACTGTTTCCGGCTCGAGGGTAAAGCCATTAGCATCATTCGTGTAGACATAGACAGGAACTCCTCCGAGGTATTTCACAAAATTTGGATAGCAGGCGTAGTGTGGGTTTGACATAATTACTTCGTCCAGTTTTTCTAGCAGAGCCATAAAAAGTAACAGGAGACCAGGGCTTGTCCCTGAAGTTACAATGACCTGATTTGGACTCAGGTCAATTCCAAATTTATGATAGTAAGAGTTAACTATTGCCTCCCTAAGAGGAAGAAATCCCTGGCTATGAGTGTACTTTGTAGATCCTCGAACAATAGCATCATATGCAGCTTCACAGATATGAGGAGCAGTAGGGAAATCTGGCTCACCGACCTCTAGATGAATAATATTTCTACCCTCAGCTTCCATAGCCTGGGCACTTTCCAGCACTTCCATCACATAGAAGGGAGGTATATCGTCAGATTTTTTAGATAGGATGTATTCGGAGTTTATCGAGAGCATAGAAGACCTTCTGAAAAGCAAACATTTTGAAAAGAACTGATGTAGAAGCAAGTAACTTCGCTGAAGCTATATCTGAAAATTCGTATGCTTTCAATATTTAAGAGGATTTCGATAAATGCCTAAATTTCATCTTACGCTTATATAATAGTATATAAAAGACTCGAGAAAATCGTAGATTTATCGAAATCCTCTTAAATATTCTATGGGAAAGAAATTTAGAATCAGTCAACTACAAACGCCAAAGCTGTAGGGCTTGCAGTCTCCTCGGAGTTAACATTTAAATTCAGTAGACTCAAAGGATAATCTCAGTCTAGTTGATCTGTTTACAATACCTCTATAGGTTCTCAGTTCCAGAATCAAATCATCGACTACTTTTCGGAGTATATTAATCGTTCCATTAATATCAGCATTGATTAACTGATATACATAAATTTTTGACTGTTTATATTTTAATTCCTCGTGATCTACATATTCAGATTTTTAAATCTGATCTATGTCAGAGAATCCACTTGATTTTTATATGCTTCATCTACAAGTTGATACTTAATACAATGAAAGAAACATTTGCTTTCTAACATACATTTGAATGTACCAAATGGAATCGGCACAAAGTTTCGATTATTACGTTTAATGTGACTGATTCCTTGTTTAATTCCGGTTAATTCTCAGATAAGAACATTGCCTAAATTATTTTCGAGATAGTGTTTAACCAGATAGTTGACTAACAAGTTCACGAATTCAGTAATTCTATTAAATCATCCGGTTAACATCCTTATTTGACGGTAGTTACATCTTTATTTTTCTGTAAATCTTTGATACTCCGTAATCTAGCATTTTCCTTGTGATACCATTGGTTGAGAATTTATATATTTGCCACAAACGATTTAACCAGTTCCATCGGTATCGACACTACGTCCCATTTCTTCGAGTAGATTTCCGTAAGTATATATTTTTGTGTCAGCTTCCGGAGCAAAATCAAAAAATTATGATGCATTGATAAAAAGAGCATTAAAAAACATCCTCAGGGAATGATTGAGGTATTAAGAAACAGAAGGACTAGATAAAAAAATATTTGAAAAAACACTATTGTAAAGAACATACACTATAGATTGATGGATATTTAGCATCTTCTATCGGCAAGGTTAGAAAAGAAGCAGCCGAAAATTGCGTACTGAACCAGGGTTGAAGTTGACGGTACATCTACTGGACTGAAGACCCCAGGTTTTACGCTTTGTCCTTATAAATGAATTATTTTAAGGATAGCGTAAGCTATCGTTGAAACCAAAGAATAATGAACGATAGGAGAAAAATAAGATCAAATACAGAAATCAGCAGGAAAGCTTTGGATGGAATTCCTCAAAGAAAAAGAATCAGAGAAATAATCCTCTGTAATTACATGCTACATATATTAATTTATCAATTAATTGTAGTTAATGGTGTATGCAATACTTGTTTGTTAAAATTACGTTATTCATTTTATTTGATGTCCAGTTTGCCACATAAATAATCATATTTTTAAGGCATCTATGTAGCCATCACCGAAAATTCAAAGATTTTTGATTGGTTTGTAGACAATGCTATTGGATATATTATAGGGCTTTCATGAATTCATGAACTCTTTTACGGCCTTCATTAATTTGTGGTGGTGATGCATCTTGTGGTGGTGGTGATGCATCTTGTGGTGGTGATGATGGTGGTGAGGCCACTTGTAGATTTTAGTCTTCACATCTTTCAATATTATAATGGCTGTTTTCTTTTCCTTAACCATAACTGGTCCATGTGCACTTACTGTTGCAGCAGTCACGGATATTAAAAAACAAACTGCTAGCAAAATACCGATTGTCTTTTTCATTTGTTTTAACATCTTTTTACCTCATTTTAGATTTGTATTAAAATCATGCTTTTCCAGTAAATTCTGATGTGATGATTGAATTTATATATCCTTTTTTGCCAATTGTTTTATGCGCCTTTTAAAGGTCTTCACAATACCTAAAAGTGCTTCTTGCAATTGTAAGTGATCATATTGATTGATTTGAATAAATACTTACTTTCAACAATTGAGCGAATTAAAGAAACAGTTACTTTAAAAAATAAATTTATCTGGGTTATTAATTTTAAAATAAAGCTTTTATAACTCATTTAAGACTTATTTTGATTATTAGAAAGCTTTTTATTAAACGGAAGAAGATTTCAATAAACGTCCAATTTTCATAAGTCATTTAATATACAACTACAAGATTTTTAAAATACCTACACAAGTGTTTCGGCAATTGAAAGTGATGAAAATAATGACCTTAAATAAGTAGTTCATTATAAAAGTAAAATAATTTAAATACAACTTAAATTTTTAAAAAAAAGAGTTGAGCATTTAATTTTACAACAAAGCTTTCATAAATTGATTAAGACTTTTTTAACTATTAACAGAGTACTTTTATTAAATTAAATATAATTTCAACTTATCGCTAATTTTTTTGAGTAAATTCTATCCAAATTTTCCTCGGCAATTTCTGTATTTGACTCGATTTTTTTCGGATCCATTATTCTCTGATTTTAAAGGCAGCTTCCGTATCCTCAAAATACTCTTTTTATTTTCAGTTTTATCAACTGATAGAGATTAAAACACAAAGCTTTACACGACATGTTCAGATTCGCTCTTCGAACGGTAATGACAAGAACTTTTCCTACTTTGAATATCTTTTTAGTTACTGCATAAACTCATTCCTCTTAAATTCTTTAGAGCTAATTCTCTAGTTTCTTAATATATAAATAAGCTCCAGAAGATACTCTTTTGCTGCTCTTTTAATTGTTGCATCAGAACCTTTTGATTTTGCTTCAAAGTATCCTCTGTCTCTGTATCTGTAAAACCACTTCATTTTTCTGATTAAACCTACTTAAGAATCATGAGTGAAGAGTCGTTTTTTGAATCTTCCGATCAGCTCATAATCCCTGTATATTAAATGCACTGAAGTTTATATCTAATTGTGATTTACCACCCTTTTTGTCCAAGTTCCATCTATCTTCTCCTTGTTTTTGCTTCATTTTCTCGAGGGTAATCAGCTTTCGCATTTCAAGGATCTAAATGAATAAAAGTATAGCTGTCTGAATTATTCCCTTTTTTGTTTTCAGACCAAGTCAATAAGCTTGCTTTGCAACTGCCCCCATGTTTCTTCTTCGTAGTAGTTATCAATAATTTTTTTACTGAATGCCCAACATATGGTACTGTCTGGTATGCACTCAGGAAAATCAAAATATTTTCTGAAAGAAGTTCAATCAATATGTTGTTTCTCAAGTTCGAACTCAAAAAGACCATTTAATTGTTGTAAAAAAGTATTTAAAACATAATGATTACTTCAGCTTCAGGCTTGCTTCAGTAAACTGTTTTGTTAAAATACATGGACTCAAAAATTATACGAAAAGATTCCCCAACAATTAAGGAATCAATTTCACCAAGTTTGTTTCCAACTAACTGAAAAAGTTCGTATTCTCCTTTAAGAGCAAAATCAGTAAAAGTTTTCACGAGAAAAAACTGATGTTAAGAGATTGAAATTCTCAAATAACCGAATGTGAATGAGTTTATCGAAATTATCTTTACTCATTCTCTATAGCAAACGCCATTAGGTTTTAATCTAATCTTTTATAAGGATACCTCATTTCTTTCCCACAATGCTTGCAGAAGATAACGATATATCCTTCATTCAGTCTGTAGCGAGCATTGTTCCCAGGCACAAGGAAAGCATAGCAGTGTTTACATATCCTGCTTTTGATCTCCCTTGGGATACTAATCCTATTCCTCATAGAAATATTTCTGATGATCTGCACATAGCGTTCACTACGGTCAGGATGTTCTGCGTACTCCATTTCCGCAAGCTCAAAAAGTCGCCACATACGCTGAGTTGCGACATCTTTAATCAGATTTTTCTGTTGTTTCCTGGACACTCTAGACATAGGTAGATTGATCCTGCACTTAGTTCAGTATCACAATTAGATCCCTGGACTTCCCCAAAAACTAGAACTCAAGAATCAAGAATAATCACTTTAATATCAGGGTTCTTGCCTTGCACAAAAGTTTTAAACTTTTCGGGATTTCCATTTGTACCCTCTAATTTTCCGTAATGCATTGGAATTGCAACCTTTGGGGATATGACTGCGACTGCACTGGCAGCCTCTTCCTCGTCCATAGTATAAGTTCCCCCGATGGGTAAAAGAGACACATCTGCCCTGATGCTCTTCATCTCAGGGAAAAAATCGCAGTCTCCTACATGATAGATCCGAATTTTCCCAAGTTCCACTACATAACCTACTCCAAAACCTCGTGGATGGTAAGGTTTATTGAGATTATAAGAAGGAAGTACCTCAATCCGGACCCCTTTAATTTCAACCCCTTCAGCAAAGATATCTCCCTCCACAACTCGCCTTGTATAACCCCTGAATTTTAGAGAACAGCTTTCAGGGATCAGGGTAGTTGAGTCAGAGCGTTGTACTTTTTGAATATCTTCAGGGCTGCAATGGTCAAAGTGCTCATGAGTGATAAGGAGGATATCTGCCTTGTTATCAAAAGAAGGTTCTTTATTGATCTGAAACGGATCAATATAAATTTTGATATCTTGCCATCCAAGAAAAAAACCAGCGTGTCCTAGCCATCGAATGCAAACGTTGTCAATTGTTATACTATTCATATCATACACCTTTTTGATCTTCAAACTTATTTATGGAAAGGCCATCTAACAGAATTGGTTAGAGATCGTATTGTTTAGGGATCGTATTAATAGTATCCTACACTTCGATTCTTTTATTAAAAGAAAAGAAGAACTCTTAAGAACTCCCAGAAAACATGTAATTTTAAAGTTCGAAAATATAACCCTAACTTTCAAATAAATATAGAAGTTTTTGGCGTACAAAACAACCAGTTACATTTTTTATCAATTGATATTTCGATAAAAGTCCCTATTAGATTTACTTTGAAGACAATTGGCCAAAAATTAGGGTTTATTGAAATCTTCATTATTTTACTCAAGCTGCTTACTTAGATTGAATAGTTATTCTCATTAAATTTCCAATGAGATTGAATCGGAAAATAAATTCCTAAATTTAGTATTAATTTAACAACATAAAGGAGTAAAATAGTTAGGATTTTACACATTGAGGATAAAAATAAAGCATTTGTAAACTCATAATCTGATATTATGACCTAGATTATTTGAGGCTTAATGCTGTTTTTTAACCGCTTAATTATGTAAATACTAAAATTGTGGGAATCCTTAATAATAAAAAAGGAAAGTGAATGTTGAAACAACCTGTCAGTAGAATAAAAAGTACTACTATTTTGCTGGCAGTTCTAGTTGTAATAACATTGACAGCAATGGCATCAAGCACTCGACCACATCATCACCACTACATCACCATCACAACCATTGATGGAATCAACATTGGTATGATCATATGGTAGCTTTTTGATGTGAAACCTTTACTACCAACAATGAGTATAGGGCTGTTGATGATAACGATAGCAAAAAATATAAAAATTAAAAAATGTAACTAAAATTAAGAGAAGTCTTGTGGATATTTCATTAAACTAAGAGTAAAACCTTTAACTTCATTAACTTTGCATTGTCAAATTAACTCCTTATTGTAGTTTTTGCAATTCATTTCCACTCATATTTATTCCATTTTGAAAATATGTACCCTATGATTTTTTTCCACTTCTACCTTTTTCTTAATCAATATTTTCTATTATTGTAACCGTCCGAAATTTTACCTGTTGAAATTGCATGCTTACCAATAAACAGAGCAGCAATGAAGTTTTTCCAACATAAAATTATGATGAATATCTCAATCTACTCACTCTTGCTCCCATTCTCAGCCCATTATCTTGATTTAAGATTTTTAAAATTTTCATAGTATCGAATATTTCTCTTTGGGTTCACTCTTAAACTAGATACCTATGTTCAACTAACAAAAAAACAATGAATACCTGATATTTGCCAATATATTTGTAAACTCAATCATTCAATATCATATAAGAATACACTTGTTATGCCCTATTAGTAGCAAAATAACTGCACAAAAACGTGGTTTGAAGATAAAAATTGCTTAAATATTTCCCATAGCTTATAATATTAATTACTAAGATCCTACAAAAATATGATTTTCGAAAAGTCATAGATTTGATGGTCCATCAGTAATAAGTTGACATTTCCAAAAGTATTCACATATTCTGTTTCTGCTTTTATTTTCTGCCTTATTTACTCTTAATTTCCTGTGCACAATTAGGCTTAGAAAGCAGGTGAAAATGGAGAAGCATATTCAAAGATTAAATATTGACCAACTAATAGGGCTATACCGAATATTTTCATAAACAAAATTGCGTAAAAAAAAGTTAATTGCTCCGATGGGGATTTGAACCCCAGTCTCAGGAGTGAGAGTCCTGAATGATTGGCCGAGCTACACTATCGGAGCATATAATTAATATGCTTTACCTCTTATGCAGCATATTCCAAGTAATTAAGAAAATATAAACTTTTCGTCTAAGGTCTGAAAAATATATAAACTGCCGGTAAGCATTTTATCCTCTTCCAGCTCTACGGAATAAATCTTCCCTTAAACTTGAAGAATATCCCGCAGCTTCAAAAACCAGTTATACGAACATGGCATGAGGAATTGAAGGTTCCGGAACGTTTACGACCTTTTCATAGGCTTTCATGAAATCTGCCATTGTGATCTGTTTACCGCGTCTGCGCAGCACAAAGATTCCAGCTTCTTTAGTAATGACACTAATCTCTGCCCCGCTCATACCATTCATTACCTTTGCGAGTTTCTCAAAATCCACATCATTGGCAAGGTTCATCTTGCGAGTATGGATCTTAAGAATCTCAACCCTGCCCTTTTCATCAGGAAGCGGAATTTCAATAGAACGATCAAATCTGCCAGGTCTCAGGAGAGCAGGATCGAGCAGATCAACTCTGTTGGTCGCAGCAACCACTTTTACGTTGCCTTTGGGATCGAAGCCATCCATCTCCGCAAGGAGCTGAAGCATTGTTCTATTAACCTCTGCAGAGCCGCTTGTTCCATCATAGGTCCTCATGCTACCAACAGCGTCGATTTCATCTATAAAAAGAATGCTGGGAGACTTATCTCTTGCAAGCTGGAAAATATCCTTGACTAGCCTAGACCCTTCGCCTACGAACTTCTGGACCAGATCAGAACCCGACATTCGGATGAAAGTTGCTTTTGCCTGAGAGGCTATAGCCTTTGCAATAAGGGTTTTTCCCGTACCAGGAGCACCGTGGAGCAGGACACCAGAAGGAGGTTCGATTCCCAGTTCTTCGAAAAGTTCGGGTTCTGTAAGAGGTAATTCAACGCTTTCACGAACTTCTTGAAGTACCTCATCGAGCCCGCCAATCATGCTATAATCCACACCAGGAGAGTTAATGAGTTCCATAACCTGAGCTCGGACGTCAGCAGCCCTGCTAACTATGGAGATAATTGAGTAAGCTCCATTTACTGCAACTCTCATTCCAGGTTCTATCTTCCCAAGGCACTCCTCTGGAATCTGAGTAAGTACCTCCTGGTTGTTCCCATGCTGCCTGATAAGAGAAATTTCACCATTTACCTCGAGAATAGTCGCAATAAAAAGAGGGGGCTCAGTAAGCTGCTCAAGATGAGCTTTTAACTTATTGATTTCCTGAAGGTGTCTACCAGTAGCCACACTCGCTTCAAGGAGCCGGGCCTTCATATTTTCATTCTGGATTCTCATGACTTCTATTTCAGTTAAAAGAGATTTCACATCTTCAGCAATGATCTCCCCGCATTCAAGCTGGAATTCTACCCTGGTTTTAATATCTTCAATTGAAGACCCTATTGAACTATCTTCGGACATTTGAAAACACCTGTATAATCATATAATATCTATTTTAATACCATTGTTTGAGGGTAAATTTACTTTGAAATTATTTATTTGCAGAGTAGCTAATTTGAAGGTTGAAGGCTTTCAGTTTATTGAGATTTAGGCCTATAGTTAGCGAATTAATCGAACTTTAGACAATGGTTTGAGAATCTGGCTCCCGATCCTTTAGCAAATCTCAGGGATTAATTTTATACTTTAGGGACTTTTACAAAAGAAGTAAAAGACTAAAATGAAAAAATCAAGAAAAGAACATCTTTTCCGTAAAATCTCCCTGTAGGACAACTCACAATTTTGATAAACCTACGATTTCAACAAATTGCCCATATACATTTTAAGCAATCAACCATAAATTGAGTTTATCAAAGTCCTCTTAACAATATAGAGTAAGATGCAAGAAAGTAGAATATATATAAATTATATATATAAGTTCCTGCAACACGTGCAATCCATTTCTGATATTTATTAAATGCTTTTTGATATTCGCTTGGTATATATCCCTTTTGTTTATTCTTTTCATACCTTAAATTTCATTTTTCGGGATCATCTTAGAATATTTCGAAAAACCTTTGATTTTTACGAGTCGTGTATATACCATTTATAAGCTTAAGACGAAATATAGGGGTTTATCGAAATACTCCATAATTATCAAATTTTCAGATCTTGATAGATTCACCTAGAAATCAGACAGTAAAACAAGAAAGCAAAAAAATGCTGAATTTAACATGACTCAGATCTGGAATGGTAAAGGATATAAACTTTGCCCAGACTAGAACTGAGAGTAGAAAGTAAAATTAGTTCCGATAGAGGCAATCCAATAAAAAGATTGAAAAATCATCATCCGACATTTTATATAATTCTGGATATATCATTCATTACATAATAAAACATAATCTCCTTAGATCTGTAACGCGTAGATATTTAAAAGCCCATAAGTATAAGATTCTCGTTCTACAGGTCTGATATTGACTGTAATTTTCTTAAAATCTATTCTTCGAAACGCTGTCTATATACAATAAAAATCGCAACATTCGAAAGTTTTAAGATTATATTCTCCAATTTAGGAGCAAGAATTAATGGAGGACTATAAAATTAAAGAAGAGATCTGGATCGAAAAATACAGGCCTTTTAGACTTGATCAGGTGGCAGGCCAGGAGGAAATCATAGAGCGCCTGAAGTCCTATGTTGCAACGAAAAAACTTCCTCATCTTCTCTTTTCCGGACCACCGGGTGTCGGGAAAACTGCTTCTGCGGTTTCGATTGCCAGGGAAATTTACGGGGAAAATAGCTGGCGGGAAAATTTTAACGAACTAAATGCATCCGATGAGAGAGGGATTGATATTGTTCGAACAAAAATTAAAAACTTTGCAAAAACTGCTCCAATAGGAGGAGCTGAATTTAAAATTATTTTCCTGGACGAAGCCGATGCACTGACCTCAGATGCCCAGTCTGCACTTCGGAGAACTATGGAGCGTTTCAGCAGCAACTGTCGTTTCATCCTCTCCTGCAACTATTCTTCAAAGATTATTGAACCTATTCAATCCCGCTGTGCAGTCTATAGATTTAGGCGCCTTTCAGATGAGGCTATAAAAAAACGCCTTGAATATATCGCTAAAGATCAACATTTGGCCATCACTGAAGATGGATATGAAGCTCTTATTTATGTAGCCCAAGGAGATATGCGAAAGGGCGTAAATTCTCTTCAGGCTTCAGCTTGTATAGATCCGGAAAAACCTATATCCAGTAGGACAATTTATAGAACCACTGCAACCGCAAACCCTGAAGAAATCAAATCTCTGACAGAAACTGCGCTGAGGGGAAATTTTAGGGATGCCAGAAAAGAACTTAATAAATTGCTCTATGAAGAAGGACTCTCTGGTGGAGATATAGTCGGACAGATTTACAGGGCTATATCCGAAATGGACAAGCGTATGGTTCTGGATCTCGGGCTTTCTGAAAGGCATATTGTCGAACTCATAGATATTATCGGTGAGATCGACTTCAGGCTCACAGAGGGTGCTAGTGAAAAAATCCAACTCGAGGCTTTACTCGCACATTTTGCACTTTCGAACGCAGATTGAGGTACTTTCTCAGTATCATGCCTAATTTATCTGATTTTCTGGAATTAATTGCCTATAAAGCTCTTCGAAATCTTCATATATCGCGAAAATATCAAACGATATCATTGATAGAACAATATAGATATTTTTTATCATTGATATCAAGTTCCTGCTTCCAGCATCTTGAATTTACCTTATTTGTCTGGAAATTTTCTGGAAGTGGTATAAAAGAAAATGAAGGTGTCTTCCTAACTTACGCTCTTAATACTTTTTTTCCATAACTGCGATATTCAATCAATTATTTTAATACTTGTATTAACTGAAGATATTTCAGTCTCAACAATAGTTCTCTTCTGAATATCCCTCTTTTGAAACCCAATTTCATCTTCTTCCATCTTATCATTTGTGATCAGATTCCATATTATTGTGGAAATTTTTTTATTAGAGCAATGATTGCCTTTGAATGTCCAATTGATTTCTTCTTCCGTTTAAAAAATATTTTAACTTAATCTTTTTCTTTCTTGCTGCTGTCAGAGCAATCTATGTTAGAATTAACATAAGCATCTTGACTCTTTTTTGTGACTCTCTAGTTGTAGAAATTATCTGCAGATTGGTATGCATTATAACTATTCCAAGCCATGAAGCAAACTTATCTGCGAAATAAAAATCCTTGGAATCGCCTATTCCAGTAATTAGAGTTGTTGTACCATTTTTCTTAATAACCATAAACTGCATTAAAGTTTCCATTTCACTTTTATGCTTTCCATAAGCATAGTCTGAAATTTATCTCTTTAAAGCTTTGGTTTCATCGTCACGATGTTTTATAAGATTCAGATATTTATGAAACCTAACTATATTGCTGAGAGAGATATTTATATCCAGAATCTCCTTTATCCGAACAGTTTTTCTACGAACATTTGGTAAAAGGTTTTCTATGATCTGATCAATTACCTGAAGATATTCCTGATAGAGTTTTTCTGCCATTCTCGCCAAAAACATGTGTTGCACATCATTTAAATTAAATGTTTAAAGTATAAAAATAGAGTGAGCTTTTTTGAATCTGTCGTTTTTGTACAAATTTATGATGAAGCCAAACATAAAATCGAAACTTGATTTTTAGGGGAAACTCTTGATGGATGAATGATGTTATAGATGCAAATTTTGCAATGAATTATGAATCTACATCTTCTTTTTATGGTTAAGAGCTTTCATATCTCGAGCATTTCCAACTATAACAGATATGATACTTTATCAATGAAGCATAAATAGAGCTCAATAGTTACTTGTTGATTCCATGCAGCAACATCTAGTTTTTTGATATTACCCAAGCTTTTAAAGCTAAAATTCCATCATCATCTTAGCGAAAAGTTGCAGCTTTTTTACCGGATATACTGAGGAGGATTTCGATAAACCCTAAAATTTTGTCATATACTTATAAATGATATATAATATGATTCATGAAAATCAGAGATTTATCGAAATCCTCTGAGGATATTAGTGATGAAAAAAATGTTTGTTAATATCTATACTACAAGATTTATTTACTATTTCTGCCAATTTAACCAACCAATTCGTTGGGCAGTAGAATTGTCTAAAAATCCAATTTAACATCCATGATCAAGATCACATTTGAGTTTTCAATGGCAATAAACTAATTAGTTTTGGAACGATTTTTTTAAAAACCAAATATAGGACAACCTTCCTACCAAGGTAATGATGAAATTAATAGTCAAAAAATATAGGTGAAAAGTACTTTTATTTGTTTATGCTTGTTATTCAAGAAATTTCATGTTCATTTTGGAACTGAGTTTCATTATATCTTATGCTATAATGGTTTAAACACTGTGATTTTTCTTCCAATATGCCTAAAAAATTTTGTAATTAATAGAATGATATTTTATTGTACCAAATTATAAACATTTAAATTTTTTTCGTTCATTGATATATTTTTAGGATTTTTTGGATTATAAATATCTGATTTAAAAAATATTAAATGAAAATATAAGACTGCAGTCGAAAGATTATTAACTGAAATTTGGAACCAGTATGTTAACCTTTAGGTACTTTTATTTATTTGTATCTGTTATTCGAAGAATCCCACTTTCGTTTTTGGATTCAGTCTTCAAACTAAAATTATTTTCAGGTCCTGAGGTCTATTTGTTTAAAAATATAACTTTGATTTCTATTGAAGTTTGGTGCAGAAATAAGTTCCTTATGAAAAAATAGATAATGAAGAAAAACAATTATAAATAGGGATTTGGGTTTTAAGCCTTAAAAATAGTTAAGAATTTACAAGCTCAAAAAGATAATTAATGGGGGATTAGTACATTGAAAAAAAAAGTTCATATTTTATTGTTAGTTGGAGCTTTATTGCTGATAATGGGTGAGCTCCTGAATATTACAAAAGATCCACTTCTATGGAGCACAGGGACTGTTACTGCATTATTCATGATTTTGCTTTTCAGGATAGATCCCTTAAGTCCAAACGAGTAACATAAAGAAAAGAAGACTTTCCTTTTTCAAAATAGGAAGTTTGTTGAGACCAAGAAATTTTTGGTTGATACACATAGAAAAATAATTAGTGGGACAATCTTAATTTTTGGAAGAAGGAGATTAAGAGTACTTGACGCAGAAGCCTCAGATACTTTCATGCCAAACTCAATCATGAATTATTTAATGGAGTTTAATTGAAAAAAAATATAGTATGCACTCTTGATTAATAGTGATATAAACTCAAAAATATACTCCATACAAAATTATGTTCGTTTTTTAAGAAAATATAGTCATTATAAGTCGAATGATGTTCGAATGCAACTACTTTAAGTTCTACATATAGCACGTGGATAGCATGTGAAAATGGATAAAGTTGAATGCAAAAATACATTCACCAGAGATATGGAATGACGTACTAAAAATGAGCATTAGAGGTTTACTGACATTTGGATTCTTTAAAAAAATCAAACTATAATCGTGAACTACTCAGTCAATTGCCGGTAAAATTAATAATAAATTTTGGCGATCCCAGAGATATTAAAAATTTCCTAATTTCTAACTCACTAGATTCATTATCTGAAAGGTTTCCATAAGAGGTATTCCTCGAAAATTCAGCTTACCCTTCATTTTGCTAAGATGCACCTCTGTTCGGGTCTCAATTGGTTTTAATGTAATGCGAGTTTCCATCATCACTTTATAGAACTTTTTCTTTCAATGGTTATGAGCTTTCTTCCTTTGTACTGATATCTTCGGAGTTAAGCATCATGAAATTGTCAACCTGGATCTAAAATAAAAAGTTTTCAGTACTAGCTGTTAACTGCTTCCTAGTCAAGTTCATCAAACCTTTTCAAGTCCTCCAGTTAAGTCTGATCTTAATTTTAACTGATTATCCTTCCAATTTTTAAAAATTATTTTTACTGATAAAGTCTGAATAGGACTTTTGCACCTGAGAACGAAAATCAAGCGTAAGCAAGGTTATGGAAATCAGTACATTTATGATATTTTGATATATGATAATGCTAATTTAGAATTTAATTGGGCAAATGTTTCTACCAAAAATAAGGGTTAATTCTGAAGGTTAGGATCCATTCTTGAAAAGTTTTATTCTACTTAAATCCAATATTCTTGAAGTTGTTCATAACTTCTATTCGATAATTTTCACCATTTAAGGACTATTAGTTATAAATACTATTTTTCCTATGTACTATATAAATATCAAAGAAGATTGAAAATAACTTTTTTAAACCATAAATTAATATAAAGTATTTCAAACATACCCTTAAGTTAAGCATTTAACAATAACTATCTAATAAAAGTTTCTAGTAATCGTCTTTTTCTGATGTAGAATCATATTGCGATTTAAGAAAGATAATTTGCATAATTGCATTGACTGAAAGCCTGATTAACGGAAGAAATAGAGGTAGTTTGGGGAATGAAAAAATACGATGTAATTGTTGTTGGGGCGGGTGTAAGTGGGCTTCTAGCAGCTCTAACACTTTCCAAACATGGAAAAAAAGTCCTTGTTCTTGAAAAAAAAAAGTATCTTGGTGGGAACTGCAACAGCTACATGGTAGAAGGCTACCAGGTGGACACAGGAGTACATGCGATAACCCACCTAATTGAAGGACCCCTGAAAAGACTAATGGATAATTATTTTGATTATTTGCCTGTATTTGAAGACTATGGGCATTACTACGTTAGGACTGAAAATGCCCTCGTTAAGGTTCCTTCCAATTTAAAAGATTTCGTGACTTTCGATGTGCTTCCAAGAAAAGATAGGGTTCTACTTTTTCAGATCCTCACGAAGGCCTTTACACTCTCCTCATTTGGAATAGATCTCTCTAACCAGTCTGTGTTTGATTTTCTGCCAAAAAACCTTTCAAAAGATACTTATGACTTTGTGGATACAATATCCACTTTCCTTTCTGGCAGGTCCATGAAAGAAACTTCAGCCCAACGTG
Source organism: uncultured Methanosarcinaceae archaeon (assembly GCA_963733675.1). GTDB lineage: Archaea > Halobacteriota > Methanosarcinia > Methanosarcinales > Methanosarcinaceae > Methanosarcina. The sequence goes on from CAVTET010000004.1 coordinate 588,996, forward strand.
TACTGTGGGGAAGTAGTCTTTTAAGGGACAGTGTTACTCAGGAGCAGTTTGATGCGATGATAGGAAGATCTGATCCCAAAAAGCTCCAGTCTACAGAGCTAATCCCTACCTCATTTCTCCCATCTCACCTCCATGCTTCCCTTCAGGCCAGGATGACCAAGGTAGCACAACCTTTTACATCCCTCGAAAGGCTGGCAACAAACGACGTAAACGGCTCTCAAGGATACCCACGAAAAGGATTAAAAGCCCTTCTAAATTCCATCCTTTATTCCCTCCCAGAAACTGTCGAAATCAAAAAAGAGTGTGAGGTGAAATCTATTCTGATGCAAAATGAAAAGGTTTTGGGTGTAGAAGCCGACGAAATCTATACCTCTGACATCGTTATCTATACAGGCTTTGCAACTGAGCTCCCCAGACTTGTAGAATGTTTTCCCACTGATTATGTAGAAGATCTCAAAGGTATTGTGACCAGTAAAAGCCTGACTATTTGGCTTGGTCTAGAAAAGGAGCTTCCTGAGTTCAATTATACAGGTTCTGAGATCTGGTTTAAGGATTTTGCTTACTGGGCAATGCCTATAAGTAATTATGATCCTTCCCTTGCCCCCAATGATAAACAGCTCATAGGTTTTTCATTTGTGATCGACAATAAAGATGATGACCAGAAAATCAAAAAGGCTTATGACACGATTTTCCGCGCCCATCCTAATATCGAAAAGCATATAGAGATGCACCACGAGCAGATTACAATTCCCGAAAAAGCCGCAGTCACAATTGACGGAAAATTTGCAGATATCCGAACTCCTGTCCGGAATCTCTATGTCGCAGGCACAGATACTGACAAGCGAAGTATGGGAATAACTCGAGCCTCATATTCGATCATTGAGCTTTTAAAAATACTTACCGAAGATGGAAATCTCAATTAAAAAAATTCCGTTTAGCTATTGCATCAAAATAGATATCTTTCGACTGATTTTTAGTAGGCTGAGTAGTTACTCTGTATTTAATATCGTTAAATTCTGGTGCATAAAATTTATTAAAAATAACAAGACATAAAAAAGGTTAGGAGTTGCATCTCACTGAAGGAAATGATGCATTTTCATGCTACCGCTCTGGATATAAAGGAATTATTCAGAATCAAATATTTTCATTAGCATACCTATACTCTTATTCTCCTGGTTTCTTTTATTTTCACCATAGTTTTTAAATTACATCTGAAGTTCGATCTCACCAACAATTCCAATATGACCTCATCATTCCACAGCTTCTCACTTCATAATTTTTTTCCAATATATGAGTATTCTTTAAAAATTTATCTTGTTGTGATATTTTTTCTAATGTACATCACTTTGAAGGTGAATATTTAGGTTCAAAATCAACGAAAAGATGTGCTCGATCAATATCAACACCTTTACATCAAAACTCCAATTAGTATATTTTACCAATTTCAAAGTATATTTATTTCAAATATTTGATAATTTGACTATCCAAAAGAATTTTTTTACGATAGTCCATACAAAAACAATCAGTAGATATCCTATTTTGTCATCATAATGAGTTGCATGACGTAGTTCCATTTTTATAGTGCAAGTATAGCTTAAAATATAAATCAGTTCGTTAAAACTGTTCGAGAGAAATTTCAATTCCCGGAGCAAGTTGCGGGGTATCCAGCTAAAACAAAATAATTAAGCGGGCTCGCCGTGATTCGAACACGAGTTAATGGGTACCTTCGTAAAGGATTGTACTTCGAAGCCCATTAGGATATCCTGGCTACCCCACGAGCCCGCTGTGCATCAATAATGATAGGAACAATCCATATTAAAGGTTTCTATCGAAACTAAGGCAAAATTAAGTCAGAGCATGAAAATCAAAATTTCGGCTGCTTACCCCGCAGCAATCAACTGTATCTGCTTTCGCCGTTGCTTTGGATATAAAGGAGTTGTTCAAAGTCAAATATTTTCATTTGCTTATATGTTTCTTTTTTCTAATTTCTCTATTTTCAACACCTTTTCTAAGCACATCGGAAGTCGTACATTAATTCACATTCCAATGTAACCTCAATAACTCCACAGTTCACCAGTCCATAAATGTTTTTTAATCTCATATTATTTTTAACAATTTCCTTTACTTTGTTGCTTTTTTAGTCTTATCATTCTTGAAGGAGAATATTTTGTTTTATTACCAATGAAAAGATATACATGATCATCATTATTACCGATTTCATCAAAATCAAAAACGGATATTTCCCAATTTCAAATCATGTATATTTCAAAATAATTGATGATATCATTCCCTAAAATAAATTTTTCATGGTACTTCGCACAAAAAACTGTAATATCTTATTTATAGATACAATTATTTGCATGAAGTGTTTTATATTATAGTGAAAAGGTAGCTTAAAATATAGATCCATTAGTTAATAACGGTTCTCTCGAAAATTTCCATCCTGCAGCAAGCTGCAGGTTATCCGTTAGAATAATATGATTCAACTATCAAGAGTTTTTTAAAAAAGATCACAGATATTTTTTTAATTCATACTTTCGGCTTCTCTACATACTTGTACAAAAAAGACAGATTCAAAAAAGCCACTCTATTTTTTATACTTTAAACATTTAATTTAAATTATGTGCAACACATGTTTTTGGCGAGAATGGCAGAAAAACTCTATCAGGAATAACTTCAGGTAATTGATCAGATCATAGAAAACCTTTCACCAAATGTTCGTAGAAAAACTGTTCGGATAAAGGAGATTCTGGTCAGAAATATAGACAGTATGCATAATTTTCTGTAAAATCTACTCTATATATATCATTCTTTTTTTTGATTACTTTTCGATTACTATTCACTCTTATCCAGTCTTCATTCATGTCAATTATTATTGAGGCTAGCAGTTCAAATGTTCATCTTTGTTTAGGGGGAGAATTATCTACTATTTTACTTCTTTTTTTAAGTCCTTGTTAGCTCTTTCCATTATATTTGTTGTTCTTATTTTTTCCTTTTATTCTCTGAAAATTGTATATAGTTAATTATATCTTACTGGAAGTTTTAAAGCACTGATTATATGCCCTGAAATATATTAGAATACTATAAAGTTAAACCAACAAAGGAAGGTTATAGACATATTGTATAAACAAAAGAACAAAATAATATTATATGTTAAAAATATTATATAGGTTGTGAGCCTAGTATAATTTGCGTTCTCATCTGTTAAGACTATATATATCAAAGACCTATTCCACAAGAAATACTCCAGCGCCTACTCCGTAAAATCTACTTTATATGTGAAGGGATAAAATAAAAACTTGCAACCCGTGAGTCCATCACCTAATCTCTTCCAAGCAAGGTCTCTTAAGTGCCGTTAGGAGCTTCTAGATTTTTTCGGATGAGAACGCGAGCAATATAACTTTAATACTCTAAGTCACTTTAAAAACGTCAATGCTCAAATGTTGACATTAAAGTCAGCGACTAAACTGGTTAATCATACACGATATAGTTCTTTTCTCTATAATTTCATTTTTTCCACTGTTTATAGTTATAATAGTGTCAACTGAAGATATTTCAGTCTCAACAATAGTTCTCTTCTGAATATCCCTCTTTTGAAACCCAATTTCATCTTCTTCCATCTTATCATTTGTGATCAGATTCCATATTATTGTGGAAATTTTTTTTATTAGAGCAATGATTGCCTTTGAATGTCCAATTGATTTCTTCTTCCATTTAAAAAATATTTTAACTTAATCTTTTTCTTTCTTGCTGCTGTCAGAGCAATCTATGTTAGAATTAACATAAGCATCTTGACTCTTTTTTGTGACTCTCTAGTTGTAGAAATTATCTGCAGATTGGTATGCATTATAACTATTCCAAGCCATGAAGCAAACTTATCTGCGAAATAAAAATCCTTAGAATCGCCTATTCCAGTAATTAGAGTTGTTGTACCATTTTTCTTAATAACCATAAACTGCATTAAAGTTTCCATTTCACTTTTATGCTTTCCATAAGCATAGTCTGAAATTTATCTCTTTAAAGCTTTGGTTTCATCGTCACGATGTTTTATAAAATTCAGATATTTATGAAACCTAACTATATTTCTACGAACATTTGGTAAAAGGTTTTCTATGATCTGATCAATTACCTGAAGTTATTCCTGATAGAGTTTTTCTGCCATTCTCGCCAAAAACATGTGTTGCACATCATTTAAATTAAATGTTTAAAGTATAAAAAATAGAGTGGCTTTTTTGAATCTGTCTTTTTTGTACAAGTATGTAGAGAAGCCGAAAGTATGAATTAAAAAAATATCTGTGATCTGTTTTAAAAAACTCTTGATAGTTGAATCATATTATTCTAACGGATAATCTGCAGCTTGCTGCAGGATGGAAATTTTCGAGAGAACCGTTATTAACTAATGGATCTATATTTTAAGCTACCTTTTCACTATAATATAAAACACTTCATGCAAATAATTGTATCTATAAATAAGATATTACAGTTTTTTGTGCGAAGTACCATGAAAAATTTATTTTAGGGAATGATATCATCAATTATTTTGAAATATACATGATTTGAAATTGGGAAATATCCGTTTTTGATTTTGATGAAATCGGTAATAATGATGATCATGTATATCTTTTCATTGGTAATGAAACAAAATATTCTCCTTCAAGAATGATAAGACTAAAAAAGCAACAAAGTAAAGGAAATTGTTAAAAATAATATGAGATTAAAAAACATTTGTGGACTGGTGAACTGTGGAGTTATTGAGGTTACATTGGAATGTGAATTAATGTACGACTTCCGATGTGCTTAGAAAAGGTGTTGAAAATAGAGAAATTAGAAAAGTAGTAATAATAATGATCTATTGCATCAAAATAGATATCTTTAAACTGATTTCCTGTGAACTGAATAGTTATAGAAACAGGTTAAAATAAGAATGGGAATTTATTTACTTAATATCTATGAATAAGTACCAGAACTTTCCTAAATAATTAGGAAGAATACTTAAACTCTTCCATTTGATACTACCAAAAACAGATATCTATAACAAATGAGAGCAAAAATTATCGCTTCCATAAAAAGACCATGAACGGAAAAAAAGTATTTTCAATCGGAGAGCGCGCTTTAATCCGTCGCCTATCTGAGATTTTCAAAGTCCCAGAAGGCAAGGAGAGAGAACAAAAAGGAATACTCATTGATGCAGGTTCAGATGACTGTGCAGTCCTTGATCTGAAAGGAGAAGACTGTCTTGTTTTTACCATAGACATGCTGCACAGAACCACAGATTTTCCAGAGGAAATGACGCCATGGCAGATGGGATGGATGTCTGCAGCAGTAAACCTGAGCGATATTGCAGCCATGGGTGCAGAACCCACCGGGCTCCTTATGGCAATCGGCATGCCTGAAGATACTGAAATTGCTTTCGTCGAAGAACTTGCAAAAGGCATGCAAGCATGTGCCAAATTTTGTGGAACTGCAATCATCGGAGGTGACCTTGATACCCACACAGAACTGACAATTACAGGAACAGCACTTGGTCGGGTAAAAAAAAGCCAGCTTCTTCGCCGTCGTGGAGCAAAACCAGGGAATTTGGTATGTGTTACAGGACATACAGGTTCTGCAGGAGCCGCTCTGAGGTCTATTAAGTCTAAAAAACCAATAAGTGAAACTATCCTTAAGACTCTTTTCGAACCTTTACCCCGCACTTCAGAAGCCCGGATATTGGCTCAGTCCGGAGCAGTTACATCCATGATAGATACGAGTGATGGCCTTGCCATGTCCCTTTACGACCTTGCCAGGGAAAGCCATGTGGGCTTTAGAATTCTGGAAAATAACCTCCCCATCATCAGGGAAGTAAGAGAATTCGTCTCAAGCTTTGAAGAATTAATGGAACTTTGCCTTTACACAGGTGGAGATTTCGAGCTTCTTATTACAATTGACCCGCAGCAGATCAAAAAAGTACAAAACTTATGCAATTTAGCTGTTATAGGAGAATGCACAGAGTATAAAAATGGTATTGTATTAAAATCTCCTGGGTGCAGGCTGACAAACATAAAACAGAGAGGATACCAGCAACTAAAAGCTGAACACCATTAATAAATTTTCCTGTTACTATACTAACTTACCTTCCAAAAAACTTATGGATTAGAGAGATGGTAAGAATTATTGGCTGGGAAACTCCACACAGATCACAAAAATTGAATAAACTGAGGATATCTAACATAAAATCAGAAGTTTATCGAAATCCTACTTTGTCATAAACAATAACTCAATTACCAGAAATAATTTTGTTGATATTATTCTGATTTGTAAAAATGTGCGTGGAATTAACAAGATTCGAAACTACATAATTAGAAAAATGGATTTATGGTCAAGAACATATATCTCTATACTAAATTTAAATGCAAAGTTGAACCATGTGAAAAAAAAAGAATATAGAAGAAAAGGAATAAAAGAACCGTTTTTCAGCATATTTTTTACAGTGAAACATTGATCTTGATAGTTACATAGTCTCTAAAAGGTGATAATGTAGAACAAATATATTCTTTTAGCTTTAATTATATTTTAGAACTATATTCAGACTTAGATGGTATATAGAAATATGCAAGCTTTTTTACCGCATATTAAGCCATATAAAAGCATATCTTAGGGGAAAGTGAAAAATAATGAATTATTGGAATTATATCAGGACTTTAAAAAACTATTATAAAGTTCTCTTGTTCGTTATTTAGATTATCCGTAATTTTCACATACGTTCTACATTAAAAAATTTTAATAAACATCTAAATATCGTTTATGCTTATAAATTATATATAAATGACTCGTGAAAAACAGAGATTAATCAAAATCCTCTTTAGTACATATGTTTTAGCTTCATCAAAATTTTGCCATCTGCATTCTTTGTATTCTTTATGGCAATTTTTTATTTAGCGTATATGTTTTTCTCAAAAATATATTTTAATGGCAAAATATATTTATAACATCCCATTATTTCTTAAATTATACGCAAATTTTCATTTATCACATTCATATCCTAAATCTTACTAAATCTGTCGTGCTTATTAATGCCAGGAAAACTTGAAAATAGTACTAAAACAACGATATACTCTGAAATTGTAGAAACTCTGCTTCAGGAGAGATGGAAAAAGATGGATATGCACGTACATTCTTCCTGCTCTTATGATGTGCCCCCCGCAAAAGCAATGCATCCGGGTGTTTTTTTAGAAAAGCAAGGGCTCAGAAGCTTGATTTTGTGACTTTTACAGATCATGACACTATCAAAGCTTACGACCTACTTGGCTGGGACAGAGAAGGACTGATTCCAGGAGTTGAAATTGCAATCAAAGATCCTGATAAAATAGGACATACTCTGCATGTTAACGTTTTTGAGCTTGATTCAGAAGAATTTGAAGAACTTGAGGCGATTGCAAACCAAGAATATAACTTCAAAAGCTTTATCCGTTACCTCAGAACTCACGATCTCCCGCACATATATAATCATCCCTACTTGTTTGCTACTGGAGATCATCCTAATTTATGGGCTGTGTCAGAACTTATAAAATAGTTTCCTGTTATCGAATATAATATGCAGGACCGAATGTAAAAAAATTTCATAATTATGACACTTGCGAGGAAATACGGAAAAAGGGTGGTTGCGACCACAGACAGCCATACAGGAGGCATGGGAGCTGTCTATACAATAGCGAAAGGGGAAACATTCAAAGAATTCTTTGAAAATATCAAACGAGGGAAATCATATATTGTAGTTGAAGGAGGAACCAGAAGACACCTCACAAAAGAATTAAATTCATGGGTTGAGCTTGTATTTTCAATGGATATAAATACAAGGGATGAAATTAATTTCACTACGAATGTATGTAGCTTTGACAGAATAATAAGCATCATTGCAAACGAAAAAATGAAAGATTTCCCTAGAATTAACAGTTTAGCAATGAAATTTTTCCAGAATTTTTCCAGATCAGGACTCCCTGCCTACGTATACGTGAAGACTGAGAAACCTCTGATTTCCAAGATAGAAAAAGTCGTGAATCTGATAGCATGAACCTTTTAATTGCTTAAAAGATTTAGGATTTTGAGAAGCTCTATATTTTGTCATATGCTTATAAATGGTATATACTAGACTCTTAAAAATTAGAGGTTTATCAAAATTCTTTATTATACAACCCTAATTTGATAATCTGATCTTTATGCTGAAAGCAGATTGTCATATTTTAGAGAAATGAAGAAGTAATATGGGGGTTGACAAATTTTTAACTTATCGTTTATGGAGCCCATCTGAGCAATTTGTTGAAACAGATGTTTATAAAAATATTCAAAAAAAATAAAAAAAATAAAATTGAAGAAAAAATACTAAAAAGAACTTAAAATTAGAGTTTCAGCACCTCAGGCAATGACGTCCTTTCTCAGGATATAAGCAACCATCTCAGGATTAAGTTTACTATCCCTTGAGACTTTTTCCTCAATAGCTTCAGTTGATTTACCTTCAACTTTCAGTTCTTTTATTTCCTCAATTATTGACGAAGGAATGCGATAGTACTCGTTTATATCCTTCCTGTGTCCCCAGACGTCTCCTTCGATAAGCTGAATACGCTGCATTTCAAGGAACATTTCAATTGATTTTGAGACAGTTCTCCTGTAAGATTTTGGAAGCTGTATAACCTCAACCTTTGGACAGTTCTCGACCAATGAAAAAATATCCTTGTTTGAAGGCCTGAAAGCCAGGTGCACTATCCTTTCATTCGGATTCAATGTAAAGATTTCTTCTCGCGAACTCACAACCCTTATTTTCAAAGTTAATCCTCCAGATCTACTTATTTTTTCTTGTGATATAAAAATATTCTTCTTTAAATATATTTCCATAACAACATTAATTATTTAGACAGAACTGGTATTTATTTCTTTCTTTTTTTTGAGGAGAATTTCACCATGAATAACAACAAATAGCATGTATTACATTTACAGAAATGTATAAAGAGTCATGTTCTTAAGGTTTCAATAACTTACATACATAACCAAATTTAGGAGATGGTCCTCGCAGTAAAAATTAATACTTTCAAAACTTAAAAAAATGGATTATCGTCAAGTGCATATATATCTCTACAAACCATATATAAAAGTTGAACAAGAAAGGTACTGAAAAAGTGAAAAGAAAAAAAGCTTCTTATTTTCATCCCTTCTTCCGTATCTTTCTTGATTATACAAAGCCAGATAACTTAAACATAAATAATTAATCCAAAAATAACATAAATTCTTCGAATAACAGGCACAAACAAAGTACTTCTCAACTCACCTTTATTTACTATTGATTTCATCATTATCTTGGCTAGTAAGGTTGTCCCACATTTGATTTCTAAAAATAGTTCTAAAAATAATCAGTGGATTGCCATCGAAAACTCAAGTTTGACTTGATCATGGATACCAAATTGCCCTTTTAAGCAATTCAACTATCAAAATAAATATTATAGTCCAAATTGTCAGAAATAGTAACAATTTTTGTGGTTCAGACATCCATAAAAGTTTTTTCATTGCTATTATTCTCAGTATATCAAGAGAAAAATAGCAACAAAACAACGACAAAAAAATCTTGTTTTCATAATGAAATCCACCTATTACCTCGAAATGAGTAGCAACTATAAGCAAGCAAGAAATTTTTCTTTCTATTCATTTTGAAAGAAATCCTTAAAACCTTTTCATCAAATTCTTCTGCATCCTAGAAAAACAAAGAGCTGAAATTTTACCTAAACTCCTAAAGCATTCATGATATTTTTCATCCTTCGAAAACATTAGACACCTTTCAGGTAAGATTCAGCTGCAGCAGTTAAGATGACCTCTTCAATTATCGAACACTTCTCAAATAAATCTGTTTCAAGGGAAACTCAGGGAATTAACGCTTTAATAATTCGAGTTCTCCATACTTAGTTTGGAGGATTTATATTCCACTAACTAAGATTGTCATGAGACCCATGTAGGGCGATTACACTGGCCAATTAAAGCAATAATTAATCAAATTGGAATACAATCACCCCAACCTAAAGAATTGGGGACGCCTAATGCTGCCTGATATGTTTGTTGAAACTTCGACATACGTAAGTATGTGTTTAAAAGGTTTCAGTATTCTAGATTAGTTAAACTTTTTTCCGGCTTCCTTTAAGATTTCTGAACTTACTTTTTATTGTGCCAATTGCCAAATTTCTTACCGATTGATAAAACTTGACACCTACCACTAACTCACATCATAATATCGTTTCCCGGTTAAGAATAAAACCTAAAAAGTCGGTAAAAACAACCTCCTTTCAAGTATCTAACTACCTCTAATATCAAGTTGCATGAATGGAATTCCAAAAATAAATGAACTTTATATTCCATCACTTCCATATCATGAACTTGGTAACTTGCTTAGTGCAAATAGTTATAAAAATAGACATACAATTCTTTTTAATTTGCTTATTGTAGAATAATATTGTATCGATACTTAGGCACCAACGATACATGGAAGATACTCAAACTGTGGCCATAACTAAAACTATTTAATTCCAATTTGAGTAGCACAATTCGATCAGATAAGAGTGGTACCATCTATGACCATCGTGGCAAAAATCGAACTCATTTTTCAACGGTTCGATGACTCAAAGAGTTAAACGAAAGCAAAAAAAGGCAAGGATTAACTTCATCTACGACCTAAAAAACAGATCATTCATGATCCTAAGCACTTCATAAGTAATAAACATCCCAGAAGTTAAGCTCGCTACAAGTAAAAAAATTCATTGACATTAAAAAGCAACTTTCAAGCTAAAGAAATGAAGAAAAGTTGGCAGTCTAAATTTGAGAAGAAGAAGAGATGATAAAGCAATTGAAAGAAATACTTATTGGCAAAGAGGAGAGGAATTTTCCAGGCTTAATGAGGGAAACAAAAAAATAAAGCATCAGCAAATAATCAGATGGTATAGGCAGACGAAGAAATGAAAGTTTCAAAAAATCAGTGAAAACACTGATAATTAGAATCAAGAGAATGGATACTATTTAAAAATTATTTATTTTTGGGCTCTCTGGACTTGAAGTAAGAAACGAGCTATGAAGCAGATGAAGAATCATATCAGGGCTAATTTTCCTTAGACTTGTAATCTCATCGATTATTTCTTCCTCGGTCCTTCCCTGAACTTCAAATTCTTTTATCTTTTCAAGCACATAGGCTGGTATTACAAAATAATTGTTAAGGTCATGCCAGTGTCCGCTAACATCTCCTTTTACCAGCCGAATTCCCGAAGAAGCAATGTACATTTTAATAAATTTAGATAGTGCATCATAGGAAGATGCAGGAAGCTGAAGCAATTTTATCCCAGGGCAAGTCTTGACCAAATTAAAGAGATCCCTATCTGAAGGCCTAAAAGCAAGATGTACTGCCTTCTCTTCAGTTTCCAAGCCTAGAATTTCATCCCTACTTGTTACAACTCTAATGCGTATACTACTTGACCCCATTTTATGCTCCCACTCTTATCTAAGCACGGATCATTTATTTAATTTTTGTATTTAATCTTCCTGATCAAATTTCAGTACAACGACAGATTATTACTTAAAAAAGGATGAAAAAAATAAAATTGAGTACGAACACCCCACCTAAAAGAAGGGGGATGCATCAGGCCATCAATCTGTTTGTCAGACCTCAGAAATCATCGATTTTTTGTTGACAAAATTTATTGAACCTAGATGATTAAAACTCTGGTTTCAGCTTTCCTACATTTTTAGATATAGTGTTTTATTGTGTCAGCTGCCATATTTCCAACAGATCAATACATCTTGACACTTGAACATAGACTCCCATCAAATTATCGTTTTATCAGTTAATGATGCAGCTTGAAAAATCTGTAACAATTAACTTCTTTCAAGCATTGAACTACCTCTGATAGAGAGTTGCTTGGACGAATTCCAGAAAATAAATGAATGTGATATTCCATCACTTCCATAGTATGAATTTAGTACCTTTCTCAGTGCAAATAACGGTAAAGATGACCACACATTCTTTTTAATTTGCTTATCTATAGATTATAGAAAATTACTATTTACCTTTGATTTTACTCTTCGCTTGAACCCTGCATAAATATTTATCTTGATTCATGTATTTAACCCAATTTTTTCTTTTCTGGTTCATTATTCTTTGATTTTAAAGATAGTTGAAGCTATCTTTAAAATACTCCTTTTATTTTCGATGTCATCAAATGATGAAGATTACAACAAAAAGCTGTACACAACATCTTCATATTAACTCCATGAACAACAGTGAAAAGAACTTCTCTTGCTTTGAGTATCTTTTTAGTTACTGCATAAACTCATTTTTCTTATATTTTTTGAGCCAATATCTTGTTTCTTAACATATCATCCATTTCCAGAAGATGTTCTGTTACTTTTTTTTTCATTGTTGTATCATAACCTTTTGATTTTGCTTCAAAGCACACTCTGTATCTGTAAAACCACTTCACCTTTTTGATTAAACCTACCTGAAAATCATGATTGAAGAGTAGTTGTTTTGAATCTCCTGATCAGCCTATAATCCCTGTATATTAAATGCAATGAAGTTTATATCCAATGTGTTATTTACTAACTTTTTTCCCAGGTTCAGTCATTGATAACCCTTTTTTGCTTTATTTTCTCGAGGCTAATTTGCTTTTGCATTTCCAGTATTTGAATAAACAAGTGTAGCTTTTTGAATCGTTGTTTTTTTATTTTCACACCAGGCAATTAAGTTGCATTTACAGCTGTCCATATATTTTCTCTTCTTTGCACTTATCAATAATTCTTTTTATGAATTATCAGAATTTGGTTCTTTATGAAATGTGACCAGAAAAACCAAGAAATTTCCTGAAAGAAATCCAATCAATACGTTGTTTCTCAAGTTCGAAGTTGGAAAGACCATGTAATCGCTATAAAAATGTATTTAAATATAATGACTACTTCAGCTTCATGTCTGCCTCAGAAAACTGTTTTATCAAAATATATGGACTCAAAAATGATAAGAAAAGGTTTCCAATCAATTAAGAATCAATTTCAGCAAGTTTGTCTTCAACTAACTGAAAAAGTTAGTATTCTCCTTTAAGAGCAAAATCAGTAAAAATTTTCATGAGTAAAAATTATTGTTAAAAGATTTGACCTATTCAATACTCATAATGCCTAGAAGTTTGCTGAAATTCTATATTTTTGTATCCATATTTAGGCACCAAACTATGTAGTAGGTGATCTGGTCATAGCCATAACTAAAGCAGTTTAATCCCAATGAGAGATAAAATCTCGATCAGAGTTAGATGGCAACATCCTCTGACAGAGGAAAAATGAGAACATATAAACCGAAAATTTGAAATCTGTCCAAAATGAGCTAAACCTTACTTTTTTTCTCAAGAATAGAACATCAATGAATCAGGCTGTTATTTCAAGCTTTGTTTCTAGACATGCTGCAAGGGCCTGTCCGAAAGAAACACACCCATCTCCACAGGGAACTTGGCTATGAGTTAAAAATTCAAAACCTGCTTCTGTAACATTTCTTGCAATACAAGAAGTAATATGATCATTGTAGGCAACCCCACCACTCAAACCTATCTTTTCAAGGCCCCTCTTTGAGGCAAGAGAAACAGCAAGTTCCGAAATTCCATTTGCAAGGTTTTCCTCAACTCCAAAAGCCAGATCAGCATAAGAGTAATTTCCAAAAAGTTCATAAACTCCCAATAGAAGTTCAGTCGTATCAAGCACTGGAAGTCCTGATTTATCTCCTTTCGTGAAAACTATAGGAAGATCCACCATGTGAGTACTTTTCTTTGCAGCAGATTCTAATTTCATTGCAGGCTCTCCTTCATAAGTTCTTATTCCGCAAATTCCAAGCATTGAAGCTGCTGCATCAAGTACTCTTCCTGTACTGCTACTTTGAAAAACATGTACTTCCTTTTCAAGCTGTTTCATAACCGATGAGAATTCTTGAGTTCCATGTGGAAAACTCAGAGGAAGCTTTTCCAGTTCTGCCCTTTCAAGTTTTTTGAAAAGGATACCCAGAACCATCCTTGAAGGCACCTTCGATGCATAGTCTCCACCAGGCATTGGCTGAGAGAGTAGATGTCCAAGGCGTTCATACCCAAAGTAAGAAGATTCAAAGAATTCTCCTCCCCATACTGTGCTGTCAGTGCCATATCCAACCCCATCAAGAGCAATTCCTAGCATTCTGGAATCCTGTGGAAGGAAATTATCAGCCATGAGTGCCAGCATGTGAGCATGATGATGCTGGACCTGAAGTGTATTTTCCCTGCCCATATTCATTGCAAAACGCGTTGTGTTAAAAGCCGGGTGCAGATCGCAACCCCAGTGAAGAAGCTCTATTCCTGTAAGCTGGATAAGATGCTGAAAAACTTCGAAATGATACCTAAAAGTTTCTAAATTATTGGTATCCCCTATGTACTGAGATATATAGGCCAGTTTCCCTTTTGTCACAGTTATCGTGGAATTCATTTCAGCCCCTACCCCAATAGAAGCTTCCACTTCAAAAGGTAGCTCGATAGGCTCCGGCACAAAACCCCTGGAACGCCGAATAAAGGCTGTCTTTCCATTGACACTCCGGATAACCGTATCATCATTTCTGTTTGCAATAATCCTATCATGAAACAGGTGAAAATCTACAATCCCATTAAATTTATCAAGTGATTTGTTATTTTCAATAACCATGGGCATTCCTGGAATGTTTGCCGAAGTCATAACATATACTGAATTGGGCTCAAGGTCAAAAAGCAGATTTTGCGTGCCTGTATATGGAAGCATAACCCCTATATTATGCAAGCCAGGAGATGTAGATTCAGCAAGATTAAATTCTTTTGACTTCAGGAGCACGGCTATAGGCCGACGACGGGATGTGAGATACTCCATGCCTCTACCTCCAAGCTCTGCAAAGGATTCCACAACATCAACATTTTTTGCCATAACTGCGAAAGGTTGCTGTGGACGCTTCAAACGCCGTCGAAGCTCATTCACATGCTCCTCCTCTCGGGCATTACAGGCAATATGGAACCCTCCAAATCCTTTGATGGAAAGAATTGAACCCTGTTGGATAAAGTCCGAAGCATCTGCAATTGCTTCATAACCCTTGGACAGTACATTTCCTGCAGGATCTGAAAGCCAGATCTTTGGTCCACACTTCTGGCAGCAAACAGGTTGAGCATGATATCTTCGATTAAGAGGATCACTATACTCTGATTTACACTTTGCACATAGAGGGAAATCTGCCATTGTTGTGTTTTCTCTGTCATAAGGAAGGGTTCTAACTGTTGTATATCTAGGACCACAGTTAGTGCAGACTGTAAAAGGATAATGATAATACCTAGATGAAGGATCAAAGATCTCAGACCTGCAATCCTCACAAATAGCAGTATCAGGAGGGATTATAGAATTTTCAAAAACTCCGGGTTCACTGGGTACTATAACAAATTTAGAGTAAGCTGAGAAAGGAACATTCTTTGATTTGATTTCGGCAATCTTAGCAAGAGGAGGATTTTTTTCAGACAGATCTTGAATAAAATTTTCAAGATTTTTCCAATTTCCCTCTATATGAATCTCCACGTAATTTCCTTGATTTTTCACGAATCCAAACAACCTATGGATTTTTGCGAGTTGATAGACAAAAGGACGAAAACCAACACCTTGCACCGTACCTGTTACATGGAGAAGTCTGGCTTCATTTTGCATATAAGATTAGGATTAATGTTCGTCGTTAAAATAGCTTTCTAATTTAAAGACAAAAATTTGAAAGCATTTGAATGAAGAAAAAAATGATATCAAAAAAGACAGGTTAAATCGAAAAAAGTAAAAAATTGTGATTGGACTTAGTATAAATAATCATTCTGAAGTCCACGTCACATAAAATTCGGTGAAACCGTTTTTGCGGCAACAAAGATTCCCAAAATCATCATCAAAAGGGAAATTTTCCAGGCTGCCTGAATCAGACGAGCCTGATTTTCAGGTTCACCAAGTTTAAGTATTACTCTTTCAACCAAGTTCGGTCGATCCTCACAAGTTGCCATATGAAATTCAGCTTTATTATTTCATTCTTGCCTTGATTCTCTTCAGCCGGAATGTATTCTCCCTTTCCATCTCCTCAAGGACAAAACGGATGTACTTCATGGTGGCAATTTGCTCTGGAATAACTTTGAATTCGAGAGCATTCACACGCCTCTTTGTCTTCTCGATTTCATTAAGGAGCCTTTTCATTGTAGTTTCCAGCTCTGCTGCCTTGATAATCTTTTCTACCAAATCCTCATACGCATCTGCAGTTTCATCGATGTACGTGTCTGTTCCGATGATACCGTAACCCCTCTCAGTGAGGGATTTGCGGACCGCAGTAGAACTGATCTTTGGTACCCTAACACCCATTATATTGTGCCCAGAAAGCAGTATTTCAGGAGATTCCTTCGCTGTGAAGGCCGTTGATCTGACAGTAACCATTCCATCCACTGCAGAGGCGAGATTGATTTTTCCCACAGCTTTTGAGAAAGCAACGTCCAGCTCGGTTCTGACATTCCTTGCCTCTTTAAGGATCTTAAAGAACTCAAGAATAAGACCGTCTCTTTTCATTTTGAGGAGCTTGTGCCCACTTTGAGAGAGTTTGATTTTCTTCTTGAGCTGAATTAACTCCGACCGAGTTGGTTTTACATCTTGAGCCATGATAATCACTGAGCCTTTCTGTGTGCAGGATGGTATTTCTGGATATATTTGTTGTCAATTCTACCCAACTGGTTTATTGGCAGATGTGAGAGAATCTTCCAGCCAATGTCCAGAGTCTCTGCAATGGTTCTGTTTTCGTTTCTGCCCTGGCGGACGAAATTTTGTTCGAAAAGGTCAGCAAACTCAAGTAACTTCGTGTCTCTCTCTGATAGAGCTTCTTTACCTACAATAGCTACTAGACCTCTCAGATCACGCCCTTCCGCATAACCAGCAAACATTTGGTCGGAAACAGCCTTGTGATCTTCCCTTGTCTTGTCTGCTCCTATACCTGAGTTCATCAACCTTGACAGAGAAGGCAACACATTGATTGGCGGATAGATACCTTTCGTGTGCAGTTCTCTGGCAACCAATATCTGGCCTTCAGTAATATACCCAGAAAGATCAGGAATCGGGTGTGTAACGTCGTCTCCAGGCATTGAAAGAATCGGAATCTGAGTAACTGATCCCTTGGCACCTTTAACAATACCAGCACGCTCATAGAGAGTTGCAAGGTCAGTGTACATGTAACCAGGATATCCACGACGACCAGGTACTTCATTACGGGCAGCACCCATTTGACGGAGAGCTTCTGCATAGTTAGTGATGTCAGTAAGGATGACGAGAACGTGCATTCCATGCTCGTATGCCAGGTACTCGGCTGCTGTCAAGGCCATACGCGGGGTAATAAGACGCTCGACAGCAGGGTCATCTGCAAGGTTAAGGAACACAACTGCCCTTTCCAAAGCGCCTGTCTTTTCGAAGTCACTCATGAAATACTGAGCTTCTTCGTTGGTGATACCCATTGCAGCGAAAACCACTGCGAACGCTCCTTCAGACCCTGGCACAGAAGCCTGCCTTGCGATCTGCAGTGCAATTTCATTATGTGGTAGACCTGATCCTGAAAAAAGAGGCAGTTTTTGCCCACGAACCAGGGTATTAGTCCCATCGATTGTGGATATACCGGTCTGGATGAAATCCTTAGGAGGCAACCTAGCGTATGGATTCATTGCAGCCCCGCTGATATCCAGAAGCTGGTCTGGCACTATCCTGGGCCCACCATCTAGAGGGTCACCTGCACCTGATAGGATCCTACCCAGCAGATCAATGGATACGGGAAGCTTCAGGGTTTCACCTGTGAAAACTACCCCACATTCTTTGTTCAGACCACCAGTACCTTCAAAAATCTGGACAACCACGATGTCTGCCGAAGAGTCCAGAACCTGGCCTCTGCGGGTGGTTCCATCAGGTAGATTGACACTAACGATTTCGTTGTAACCTACCGGCTCTGTTTTTTCGACAAAGACAAGAGGTCCTGCAATCTGAGTGATTGTCTTATATTCTTTTACCATACTTACCTACCTCTGGGATGCAAACTCCCCTCTAAGGGATGCAAACTCCTCATCCATCTTTGTCATAACAGCATTCATAGAAGCATCGAAGTTCTCCTCGAACTTAACTTTGGGAAGCTCATCCTTAGATTGAATTTTAACAATTTCCGAGACAGGAACACCTAATTTCAAAGCTTCCTGTGCAGCATCTGCAAACTTCATGATTGACTGCATGAGCCTGTACTGCTCAGAAAACGGACTGTAGGTATCTATTGGGTGGAACGCATTCTGCTGCAGGAAGATTTCCCTTATCATACGGGTAATTTCAAGAAGGAGCTGCTGCTCTTCCGGTAAAGCGTCGGAACCTACCAGCTGCACGATTTCATTAAGTTCGGATTCTACCTGAAGCATTTCCATTGCCCTTTCTCTAAGAGGAACATAATCAGGTGCCACGTTAGTAGTAAACCAATCATTGAGGGTTTCCTTGTACAGACTATAACTGGTCAGCCAATTGATAGCCGGAAAGTGCCTTCTCTGGGACAGTTTGGCGTCCAAAGCCCAGAAAACCTTCACGATACGCAGGGTATTCTGAGTAACAGGCTCTGAGAAATCACCGCCAGGAGGAGATACTGCTCCAATAACAGTAATGGAGCCTGTTTGACCGCAAAGAGATTCTGCAACACCGGCACGCTCATAGAATTCTGCAAGTCTTGCAGACAGATATGCCGGATAGCCCTCTTCACCAGGCATTTCTTCCAGACGAGAGGAGATTTCTCTCATTGCTTCTGCCCACCTAGAGGTGGAGTCTGCCATAAGGGACACGTCGAATCCCATGTCACGGTAATATTCAGCAATTGTGATACCTGTGTAAACAGATGCTTCCCTTGCTGCTACAGGCATGTTTGAAGTGTTGGCTATAAGGACAGTACGCTCCATGAGTGGCCTACCAGTCTGTGGATCTTCGAGTTCTGGGAAATCATGCAGCACGTCTGCCATTTCGTTTCCACGTTCACCACAACCAACGTAGACCACAATTTCGGTATCACTCCACTTTGAAAGCTGTTGCTGTGTAACGGTCTTACCGGACCCAAAAGGTCCTGGAATTGCCGCAGTACCTCCCTTTGCTACAGGGAAGAGTCCGTCGAGGATTCTCTGTCCTGTGACCAACGGCTTTGTGGGCAGTAGTTTCTTCGCCACAGGTCTGGGTCTACGCACAGGCCATTTCTGCATCATTTTCAGCTCTGTCCCATCAGTCAAAGTGCAGACAGTATCTATAACAGTGAAGTTTCCGCTCTTAATTTCGGAGATTGTACCCGAGATATCCGGGTGCACCATGATCTTGTGTTCAATGTTTACAGTTTCCTGAACGACTCCAATCACGTCTCCACCTTTGACAACATCTCCCTTTTTGACAACAGGTTTGAATTCCCATAGTCTTTTGTGGTCAAGTCCGTCTGCACTAACACCTCTCTGAATGAAGCTGCCCATCTTCTCAAGCAGAACGTGCAAAGGCCTTTGAACCCCGTCATAAATACTTGAAAGAAGACCTGGACCAAGTTCCAAGGACAGAGGCATCCCTGTAGTTACACATTTCTCCCCTGGCCTTACGCCCCCGGTCTCTTCATATACCTGGATAATGGTTTTGGGCCCCACTATCTGGATTACTTCACCCATTAAACCTTCATTACCGACTTTGACCAGGTCATACATTTTTGCCTGTAAGCCGATAGCGGTGACGACAGGCCCAGCCACACGATAAATTTCACCTTTTACTTCCACAAATCAACACCTACCGCTTGTTTTATTTTGTCTCTTAAACTCATTACGCCTGCTCCGCTGCCTCCCATAGTTACTATTGTGGGCTGGACAGACTCATTTAAGTTTTTCCTTAAAATTTCCGGCAGAGTACCAATATCATCATTATGCATTACAATAATCCCTATATTCTTATCTTGAAGAACAGATCTTACCGCAGACTCGATGGCACTTTTATCAGCAGTTTCGTAAACCTTTCGGATACCAGCTAGTCTGAATCCCGTAACAAAATCGCCATTTCCGATCACTGCTAATTCCATTAAATAACCACCAACTGATCTTTTATTAAGTTCTCATCGAGGCCAACTTCCTTACCCCTATAGATGATCCGAAGATTTGTGACCTCATTGTTTTTATGGATAATGTAGTCCACAACAGGCATAATTGATATCGGAGAAGCATGCGAAAAAGTGGTTGTATATTCAAGATATTTTCTTGTGAGTCTTCTTTCAAGATTAATCAGAGAATCCATATCCTGATCAGCAATGCCTGAAATTGAATTCCAATAGTGCGTTTTTTGGAGTTCATTGACAAATTCTCCATATGGAAGAGGCGCCAGTTTCTCGGTATTCAACTCGAGCCCACCCTCAATCATGAGAGGCATGATATCATCAGACTGCTCAACTCCGGATTTCTTCAACCTGAAGAGATTACTCAAGTTCTTAACATCAACTTCCAGCTTGATGAACTTGGTAAGAAGCTTACGATCCTTAGATTTTGGTTTTCCGATTGCTTCAAAAAGACTTGAGTAATACATCTTATCAAGTTTATTTTCTATATCTGCCAGGTTAGTTCCGTCAAATCCCTGCAACAAGAGATAATACTCAGTCTTTCTCAGGGCCTCAACGATTTCCTGATACGTGGCCTTAGCTGCAAGTTCTGACAAGAAGCTGTAAGTAAACTGCCCAGTAGCAATCAGAAACTCCAGGATTTCTTCAACAGATGCGTTGTAGAGTTTACCACGGAGAAGTGTTTTGACGTTCCAGATTTCATACCTTTTTAGATATGCGGTAATCAGGTAATTCAGCTCTCCTGATGTAATTCTTCCCAACTTATCAAAGGTAAGCGCAAGATTCCTATTTAATGCGTGTTCTGCCAAATCGCCACCGTTATATTTCATTGCCAGTTCGTCAACATCGTTTTTGTATTCAGACTCTTGGATGAAACGGGTAATTTCATCAATCCCCATATTTAGCAGCCGGGGATATGATTCTTTAGGAAGCAACTTACTCTTCATCACGCGAACGCGAGTTACGGCATAAGCATAGTTAGAACTACCTTTTTTCTTCTTTTGTGTGGGGGTTTCCCCCCGGAATCTCTCCAAAAGCCGCATCGAACATCACCCGTGTAAAATATCAGAGATCTGCTTTAATGAACGCTCATATACGTTTTTTAGGATTGAATCGTATGTGAAATCTAACCTGACTGTTCCATCCTCGTTTTCCTGAACAACGCCGCCGATAGAATCGATGTTACCAGCGTAAGATAAAGAAGATAATTTCTTGACAATAGTTTCTGAGTTTTTGTTAGAATAGATCCTGACTCCATCAGCTTTATTCTTCTCGATTAGAGCACTTAAAAGCTTCTCGGCTTTAGAAGCAGGCATTGATTTTATAGACTCATACATTTTATTGTAGACCTGATCTAAAAGTTCCTTCCGTTTGTTGAGCCTTATTCTTTTTACTTCCAAATTTGCACTGGATATTACTTGCTGGTGCAATTTTTTAAGGTCCTCTTCAGCTTGTGCAAGGCTGTCTCCGAGCATTTTTTTTTGGGCATCTCTAGCCTCATTTAGAATTTCAGACACTTTTGCATCAGCTTCAGCCTTGATCGTGGAAACCTCAGCCTGCGCACCACTCTGGATATCCCTTAAAACGATATCTAGTCCCATGCTTCTACCTCCAAATAAACAAGAGCAAAAAATGCCCTAGAGAGCAAAAAATGCCCTAAGAGAACAAATGATGCCCTTAAAGAACAAACTGCCCTACAATCTTAGCGCATAGATGCCCTCATGGTTAAGAGCAAAGGATGCTCTAAAAAATTTAAGAGCAGGAGATGCTCCTAAATCAATTTATCTGCTGAGTAAACACTGCTTTATAATTACTTTATAAGCAGTGCCACGACAAGACCGAAGATAACGATTGTCTCTGGAATAACAGTAAGGATCAGACCCTTACCAAACAAGGCTTCATTCTCTGCCATTGCACCAATTGCTGCAGAACCTATTTCCTTTTCTGCCCATCCGGATGCAAGACCAGTTCCTGTAATTGCGATTCCTGCTCCGATTGCTTTAAGCCCTGCGTCCCCAATCATTTGTGTAGCTACTGCTACTGTTCCTGCGTCTACCATGGTTTTTATTCCTCCGTATATTTTCTAATGTAACCAAATGGATTGAATTTTTTGCCCCCGCCTTGATAGAATTTTCCGAAAAATTCTACATACTGCAACCTAAGTGAATGCAGTCCGGGAGCGATGATACTCAAGACAGTGTTAAGAGCATGTCCGAGTATAAATACAATTATTGCAGCTATTGCTACGAGACCGATCTTGGAATGATCAGCCCATATCATGCCGAAAGCAATAGTATTGATAGTTGATGCGATGTAAATCGAAGACAGACCGACTGCAATAATACGGGCATAAGACAATGCGTTACCCATCAGAGATGGCAATTCTACCGGACCCTTGATACCTTCACCCATAGTGAGCATCACAATTCCGAGAAGAAGAATAACAACACCGACATAAGTTAGCCCGGAAATAACACCAAAATAGCCGAGAGCTGCAAAGAGTACACCAAGCTCAATAATCATCCAACTGCCTTTTTCAAGAACTGCATGCTTTAATCCATGGTGTTTGGAAATGTTTATAAATCCAAGAATATACCCAAGGTTTAAATGCAACAGTCCTACTGCGACAGATACTCCAATCATAGTCATTACCATGTGAGCTCTGTGGACAGGAAATGTAAATTCTTCACCGCTAATTCCTGGAAATAGAGTAATTGTATTCCAGAAAGGTAACAACCCTGCCACAGTTTCGCCTTCTTTGTGCAGACTTGCTAACGGAAATCCAAGAAACTCACCATAAATAATGCCAAATATAAATGTTGAGATCTGACAATACAGCAAAATGTTCATTAGAGGCTTCACTGCATCTGATTTTACGAGTGATTTAATCGCAAGCGCCATTGCTCCCAAAATAATTGCGTACCCGATATCTCCGAGAATCATTCCATATATCAGTGGAAAAGTGATAAAGATAATCGAAGATGGATCGATTTCAGTGTATCGGGGTCTGGAATACAGATTCATGATCTCTTGCATAGGTGCCACTGGTTTAGAGTTATTATATTCGACTGGTATATGCTCTTCTTCCTCTTCTTCTTCTATTCCGATTGAAGTAACATATGCCCGACCGGATGTAGCATCATTAACACTGTTGACAAGGATATCGTATTTATCGCTGGGCACCCAACCTTCTATAATAAAGGCATTATCAGATGTAGCGATTCTTAAGGGTAATTCAGCCTTCTGATTTTCAATACTTAAAACCTCATCACTGGCAAGGAGAAAATCTGTATACTGTGATCTTATGGATTCGACCTCAGCTTTCAGAGACGCGATCTTTCTGGAGGCTTCAGCCTCTTTCTGTTCGGTTTCCTTTAACAACTCACTTGGGACACCACCTCTTTCCGGAATTCTGAGCTCTTTGAATTCGAGAGCCTGAAGCACTTCAGCGACTTTAGATGCATCTTTCTTGGCTACAAATAGTACGACAGTTTTTGTATTTACATCAAAAAACAGTTCGTATGCCTGTGTGACGCGTGAAATCAGAACTTCTTCTAAATTTTCTTTGACTAATCCTGAAAAAACCTCAAGGTTTTCATAACCGCGATAATAGTCAAAATCCAGATTAATGGACAAGAATGGTAGAAGTTCCTTCTTTTGAGCCTCGATATTCTTTAAATCGGTCTCATATTTATTGATGATTTTTATTTTTTCCGAGATGTCACTGTCCAGTTTATCCAGCTTTGCATCAAGTTCGCGCAGAACTGCATTAGTTTTCTGGACGGCCGGCATTGTTCGCTCAATCCCCAAATAATTGGAGATAGAACGGATCTTCACAAGCTTTTTAGATACTTCTTCTGCATTTTGAAATGGCTTGCTTATCTTAAAACCAGATTCATCTTCTATAAAATCTTCAATGTGTAAGAGATTAGAATCGTGTAACGAATCGATGGTTTCTTTTAAAACACTTTTATGCCCAACAATTACAGCTTTAGTCATTCTTTTAGGTCTACTCATGAACCGCCCTCTCAAACTCTTTTAATAAGTAATCGACGGCTTTGTCAACGTTAGCTTGAGCTTTGTGGGCCATTGCTAAAGCATTTTGTTCACCATCTTTAAGGATCCTCTCTCTTTCAGCCTGGATCTTTTCTTCACCTGATTTAAAGGCATCTTGTGCAGCTTTATTTGAATCTACTTTAGCTTGTTTCAGGATTTCTCTAGCTTCAGCTCGAGCATCAGACATTCGTTTGTTTTTCACTTCAATGGCTTCATCAATCATTTTTTTCGCATTCTCTTCTGCTTTTTTGATTTCAGATAAGATTTCATTTTTAGCCATGTGAATCTCCGTCTCTCAAAATTTAATATATAAATTAATAATTAAAAATCCCTACTCCAACGGGGTAGTTAACAACCCTTTGTGAAAGAACTATATAATAGCTTCGATTTTATCAAAGAAGAGAAAAGTAAATATAATGAAAAATCACCTCACCGTTAAATTTACAAAAATTAATTTACAAAAATTTTTAGGAAAAATAAAAATATAAATAGGAAAAAGATATAGATAATTAAAATAAAAAGCTGTGTATTTGATTTTTGAGAAGTTAAAATATCTTAACAATATACTCCTGAAAACTTTTACTGATTTTGCTCTTAAAGGAGAATACGAACTTTTTCAGTTAGTTGGAAACAAACTTGCTGAACTTGATTCCTTAATTGATTGGAAACCTTTTCTTATCATTTTTGAGTCTATATATTTTAACAAAACCGTTTTCTGAGGCAGACGTGAAGCTGAAGTAGTCATTATGTTTAAATACTTTTTTACAGCGATTACATGGTCCATCCGATTTTGAACTTGAGAAACAATGTATTGATTGGATTTCTTTCAGGAACTTTCTTGGTTTTTCGGATCACATTTCATAAAGAACCAAATTCTGATAATTCATAAAAAGAATTATTGGTAAGTGCAAAGAAGAGAAAATATATGGACAGCTGTAGATGCAACTTAATTGCCTGGTGTGAAAATAAAAAAACAACGATTCAAAAAGCTACATTTATTTATTAAGTTCCTGGCCATGCAAAAGCAGATTAACCTCGGGAAGATAAAGCAAGAAAGGGTCATCAATGACAGAACCTGGGAAAAAAGTTAGTAAATAACACATTGGATATAAACTTCATTGCATTTAATATACAGGGATTATAGGCTGATCAGGAGATTCAAAACAACTACTCTTCAATCATGATTTCAGGTAGGTTTAATCAAAAAGGTGAAGTGGTTTTACAGATACAGAGTGTACTTTGAAGCAAAATCAAAAGGTTATGATACAACAATGAAAACAGAAGTAAAAGAACATTTTCTGGAAATGACCAACATATGAAGAAACAAGAGGATAAATTCAAAGTTTTATGCAAACCTGTCATTATAGTAGAATTTTGAATAAAGCTGCTTTTCCTGAATCGATGAAATATCCAATCCATTATGGAACTAATATTTTAGCTTGAGCAATCTATTGTGAAACCTACCAGTTTATCCTCCATGAGAGATATTCTAAATTTCTAGATCATCTTATGAAAATAAAAATATGTTCTGCTAATATAATTAGAGCAAAAAAAATTCCAAAATTTAGAGGAATTTGAAAATTTGATTAAGAGGCTATCCGAAAAGTCCTGCTGATCTTAATGTTATCAATGCGCACGCTAAATGTAGCATAGCAAGGTAATTTTCAATTTTCTTTTCCCATCTTATAAGGAGTCTTCTGAATCTATTCAGCCAAGAATGTGTCCTTTCTACAACCCATCTTCTTGCCCTAAAACCAGGTATGTCTCTTCTTATGTTTTCTTCTCCACGACTTTTGATATGCGCAGTATAACCATATTCTTCAACAAATTTTATGATATCGTTGAAATCATAACCCTTATCCATGCATATATTCTGAATTATGTCTCCTGGAGAAGGTCTTTCAAAGAATATGGCGTCTAAAGTCCTTTTCACAAGCTTTTTATCGTGACGATTGGCTCCATCAACGACAACAGAAAGTGGTATGCCTTTACCATCAGTTAAAACACTCCATTTTATATCTTTTTTGCCACGATCAGTAGGATTGGCTCCTGTTCCAGCTCCACCTAATGGTGTTTTTGTCATAGCACCATCAATTGATTGTCATTCCCATTCTAATATCGATCATTTACAGTGCTTGGAGCTCCATAAAATCGTGGCAATGCTTTCCATTGGCAACCAGTAAAAAGGAGATAGAAAATGCCACTCATTATTTTCCTATCACCCTTTCTAGGTCTTCCAGACTTTTTTTTTGGCTTAGGTACAGATAGTAAAGGTTCTATTTTTGTCCAATAATCTTCAGAAATTTCGTAGTCCGGAACAATTTTCCGTTTTGTCATTACCACACATGATCTTAAATTGAAAGTATATTATTTTTCGGATAGGCTCTAAGGAAAAGTTAATACTTCTCCTGTTACCCACTGTGATAAAACAGGGATGAAAATCAAGACATCAGGACAGGCTCCATATAGATTACAATAATAAATACAATGTTATCGTTCTCATCTAAAAAGAGAATTTATACCACTGGAAGCCATAGGAATTCTTCCGAAATTTAAAAAGGATTCGCAGTTCGCGATGGACGGAAATCCTACAACAGTTAGGAATGCACTCACACTTTTACAATGCTCACCTCCAAACAACTTAATAGAACCGAAGAGAATTATTAACAGCAATGATTAAAGAGATGAATGAGCTTTTAACAGAAATGAAAAAAATACACTGATGAATTCAAAGATCAAATTAAAGCGTTAGAAGAAATTTCAATTCCAAAGTCATGAAAAAAAATGGAGAAAATCGGCCTATCTAAACCCTCAAAACCGGACAGCAAGTGCAAATTCAAAACCAAAATCAAGGAATCTAAGTAGTTTTTTACATACAACACAAAGAAAAGATCCTGAAGTTCCTTACAGATTTGATAGTTTCATGGGAAAATAACCAGGTAGAAAGGAACATAAGAATGATAATAATGGAAAAGATGAAGGTATTCCCCACAGCTAAAGCAGGGGGCATTCTTATACGAAGACCGTGAAAATTTATTCCTGGCAGATCCAATTTCAAAAACGTTCAGATTTTTAAAAAAAATTACTTGATGAAATAGACTCTGTTTCAAATCTTCCAAGTATAGAAAACTTGGTATGCAAACCTCAGTATGCAGCTTTCAGTTAAAAAACCAACGCCTGTCTCTGACTAAAAGGAAGAAAAGTTTCGGAAGAAGGATCTAAATAAGGAGTTTTTCAGACCACTGTTAAGAAAATCTGATTAGAGAACAGTATCCAAATATTATATAAGCCTGTGAGGAATTTTTCCACCCCGAGGAATTGTATGAATATACTTCTTCCGGAAAACGGGGTTTCGCATCATACAATAAGAAGTATCCTTTTTGTAAGCATTATGATTACCCATACGCTTCCAGATAGCCCCCAGAGGTTCTTCACATATGTTTCCAAATGAAAGAGGAGTGTAGGCACAGGGCATTACTTCTCCGTCCGAAGCAACATGTACCCATCGTCTGCCTGCAAAGCATCCGAAAAGATCCGGGCCCATAAAATAGGGAAAAGCAGTAATTCTGGGACCTTCTGGTTTAAGGTTCATAGCTTTCTGGAATTTTTCAAGTCTAAATATATCTTTTTCTCCGATTACATCGTCTTCGTGATCAAGCCAGCGCCCTACAGCAATGATTTCATAGATAGAAACTTCATGCATGCCGATGTCAGTTGCAAGATTGTAGAATTCCTCAAGGTCATCGATGTTATTAGGAGAGACTACCACAAACATATCAGTAAGTATCCCGGCAGCAATCGCATTCCTGATGCCAGACAATGCATCGCTGTACGCGCCAGCTCGTCCCCGAACGCGATCATGTTCAGGTTCAAAAGGGCTATCAAGGCTGACTCTTACAGAATATAAAGATGCTGCCTTAAGCTCTTTTGCTCTTTCTTCCGAAAGTTTGAATCCAGAGGTAAAACAGGTGGTAATTGCCCTAGACTTATCCACTCTGGAGACCATCTCGACAAGATCATTTCGAAGCATTGTTTCCCCTCCGTCAAAGGAAACAAGATAAGAACCAAGGTCCAGACTTTGATCTACAGCATCGCATATCTCATCCAGAGTCAATTCTCTTTCCGGTTTAATATCAGCTGCTCCACAGTGGATACAGTTATTGGGACAGCGAGCTGTAATTCCAATTGAGAACTGATCTGGAATTCTCTTCTTCATGATGGCTGCAATCTCAGCACTCATTACCCTGCTGAAGACAGAGCCGGGAATCGGTGGGATCCATGTGGAGAAAATAATCTTATCTTCACTCATTGAGATAGGCTTTTCTTTGGCAAAAATATTATTAATGCGCTTCAGGAAAGGTTTTGCGAGCTGGGAAAAAGGACCTTCCGCATAGAGCACTATTTTCTCATTTTCTGTACTGACATTTACTTTGAGCAGCGGACTATCATATACTCTCATGGATACACCTGCTAATGTTAGAGGGGGAAAAATTGGAAATATGGTAAAATTAAAATAACATACCTATAGTTACAATTTTATATTTCAGGCATAAAGGATTCGATAGGATTCAATTAATTTTAAGCCAGAGCTGAGTTAATCAAACATTTCCAGAATACCGACAGTCATATAATCGGTAATCTGGAAAAGCTTATCTCTTGCCTGACATTCCTTGAATGTCATAAGTGTCTCTTTTGCGGAATCAACGTGTAACTTTAATGCATCTAAAGATTTCTGCACTGCTTCTTCCTTAGACATGTTTTTCATATAAACATGCGGCAAAGTTTCAGATGTGAATTTTGACTTCTTGCCTTCAACAACTTCCAGAAATTCAAGAATATCATCAACAATTTGATATGCAGTTCCTAGAGAATTTCCAAATAAGTAAAAATGCTCCGCTAGAACCTCATCAGCTCCTCCGGTATGGGCTCCTATAGAAGCACTGATCGCAAACAGAGAAGCAGTTTTCATATAAATGCACTTGAAATAATCACTTTCCCCGAAATTTTTCTCTTCAAGACCCAGGTCAAGGACTTCCCCTTCAGCCATATCCATTCCAGCTTTCCCAAAATCTCTAATCACCTTCTCTCCGTAAGGAGAAATGAACTCAATGGACTTTGCAATGAGATAATCACCACAAAGAAGTGCCCTGGAATGACCGAATTTTTCAGGAGCTGAAGGCAGGTTTCTTCTGATGAGCCCCTGATCCAGCAGGTCATCATGGATAAGTGAAGCTGAATGCATCATTTCAACTGCAAGAGCTGCGCTGAGACTCTGATAATACGAGCCGGAGCATATTTCGCTCGCTAGAAGAAGGATAATCGGCCTTATTCGTTTTCCTCCGGTATTACAGGCATGTTCTGCTATCTTTTTCAATTTGGAATCCTTCATTTTATCAATGAATGTTTTTATTCCAGATTCAACATATCTGTACTCTTCCCACTCTTCAATATTCATATTACTCCGAATACTTGGAAGGGTTATCCGGTACAATCTTATCCGCCTCATATATAAATCCAGAAACCTTAGTTCTGCTTACACTCACCTATTTTCCTTCTGCGAGCTTGAAGGAAAACTGCCTAGCATATCTATACACATGATATTCTGTAGATGTACACATATCTATAATTTGTTTGCCTAATATTATACATTGAAAGTTGGATTAACTTTTAAGTCACTGTCATATTGAAAAAATAGATAGAATTCTTGTGTATATCTGCAGAAAGTGGGATTAACCTTCAAGTTCTCTTTTTAGTCCTTGGTTCAAAAATTACCATCTCTGAAAACATTTCAAAACTTTCTTATTCTACTATTTCCATCCCAATTACATTTTGCACGACATGGTCTTGAAAATCAGATGCAGGCTCAAATACTATAAGGTAAACACCTGGAAGGTCAATTTAACTTAACTCTGAAAGAACACACCAACAAGTGAGGTCAATATTTCTTTTTTATCTAAAACTCCGTATAGGCTGATCATTACATTAACTTTTTGTTAAGCTCTTAATACAATATAAGTAACGATAAAGATAATGCAAAATTCGGAACCGACTATTGTAAACTCCAGAACAAAGGGATTCATTTTCACCAGATCTCCCTGTCAAAAGTTTTCTTCATGCACCACTTAGATTGACTTTGCAACTTTTCCTTTCCACATATAAACATAAAGTATAATTTTACCCCTATAAATGAAATATAGTAAAAACAGTGTGAGAGTTTATCAAATCGGAGATATTTCTGTAGAAAAATAAATTTTTGAAAAACATCTTGAATTATATTTTCAAAAGAAACCTCATTACTCTGTTTCAACGTTCATTGATTACCCTAACGGCCTGATCCCACTTATGTGCTGGAAAAGATGAGAAAAATAGTAATTTACTGTTGCAAGTATTTAGATAATCAACCATTAAGCTGTTTCCTCGCAAAATCTTGTTGGTCTTCTACATATCTTGTCAAATCTTTCGAGTAAAAGCCATTAAAAATATCGTCAAAAAGGTGTCCTTATACTTGATGAACCCGACATAAAAATTGAAGAATAACTCTTTCAGAGTTTATCCATCAGTATTGCGGCAACCTGAGAAAAAAAGAAAATTGTCAAATTGGTACATTCACTGTTTATTTTAGTCGCAATACTCACAGCTTGCTACGGGGATGGAAACTTCCAGAGATCCTTTATTAACTAAATTATTTATGGTTTATCCTACATTCCGCAGAGCACACAGATGTAGAATTTGCTTGCACATCTACCCACTATTATTCATTGAAAATTAGATTAATTTTTAAGCTACTGGCATATTGAGAAAATAGTTGGCATTCTTGTGTACTATGCAAAAAGTGTGGTACAAATAAGGCAGAATCTTTTTGACACAGAATATAAAGAAAAGATGATGTTAGCAATCAACCCATTTTGAGTTCTGTGATTTCAACATTGAGGTTTGCAGTCCCAAGAGTTGCAACAGTCGCCTTTCCGGAAAGCACGCCCGAGCATTCCCCTGGATTTATCAAAAGCGTTCCTTTGACGACTGTGATCCCAGGATCATGAGTATGGCCCCGAATTATCACATCAAAATCTTTTGATTTGGCCAGGGCTTTGACCAGCGCCTCATTTGTTCCGTGCAAGAGGGCGATATGCAGGCTGTCAACTGTCAATTTTCCAAAATCTCCGCAGATAGTAGCGCCGATATCTTCAAACGATTTTGTAAGCATTACTTTGTCTCCGTCATTGTTTCCGAATACAACGTAAAGTTTTGACTTCAATTTCTCAAAGACCCTAGCAGTGAAAGGAGAAACGAGATCTCCTGCGTGTAGCACTGCTTTTACTTCATTATCATTAAAAAATTCCACAGCTTTTCGAATAGCACCTAGGTTGTCATGTGAGTCCGAAATAATTCCAATCAAATGATACCACCTCTCTTAACATTAAATTTTCACATTTATATTTATATTTAGGCTTTCTTAAAAAGGAAGTCTCTATAACAGTTAGTAATAGCTTATTCCAAAAATTAGAATTTTATATTATAACCTTATTTTGATAGTACAAATTACGATCAGAATTAAATATAACCGTTTCTTCAAAAAAAATTTGAAAGCCTTAAAAATTTCATTAAAATTATTTCAGATTTGTCAGTTCCCATTCATAGCCTAAGAAAATGTTTGAGCCTGGTTTTTGTTTCATTTTAGCATTTTTGCTGTCCAATTTTTAAAACATGATCAATAATTTTGCTATAAACGATATAATCTGTTACAGTAATTATTAAGAACTCGATCAAAATTTGAAAAAGATAGAGATCTTAAGACAGAGAATTGTCTTTTAAAGAGAACAATAAAAAAGTGTTCAAAATTTGTTGACCAGATATTACTATTTTCATCCTATCAAATATGAAAATCTCCTATAAGCATGACAAAAATCATCTGTCAAATTAGGGATTTAAAGTTAAAATCTAAAGACCAGAAAATATTAAAAAGTATCAACAAAATCATTGAATCAATTACACTAATCAGAAAATTGATAAGAGTCAAGTATACAGAGTTAGCTAAATCAAAATAATTTGCTGAGAGTTGGACAAAAGTTTATGACACTCAATTTAGTCTGTTACTAGTTTGAGAATGTCTTGAATGAGTATTTATTTCATTTGATATGCTGTAATCCCAATAACTGACCTTAACAAATCAAAAATGTTATACATTCCAGTTGATTAGAAAAAGCAACGTCCTTTCAATGGATGATTTGGGATCGGTTCCTATCTTGAAATCGATTCTACCCTATATTCAGGTTCCATAGAGAATTTCAATTAAACCTCCGATTTCAACAAAATGTGCATGTATGCTTTATAAACAACCAGCTATAAATTGAAATTTATCGAAATCCTCGATATTCTATTTTTTTCTCTACTCAGAAGGTATTTGCTTTGCAAATTTGTCTATTAGATCCACTTATTTATCTGTTGCAAATAAGATGCATCCTTTGTTCTGATCCAACATTGCCACAATATTGAAAGTTTATCCTCTGGCCTTAGACTTATATTCAAGCATTTTAGAAATATTTTCATTCCCTTCCTATGCTTTTCAAAAATTTAATCAACTCTTTGATTGGATTCAGATACAATTACAAATTCCAGTTTGTTACCATCCATTCTTGAGAGAACTTCAACATTAAAAAATTATTTTCATTAAATCCTTTCCACTTTTAATCCCATTATCTCAATTCTTTCAAATAGATATCCAATATGAGTCGAATACCCTTTACTTAACTAATTTATGCTATAACATCAAGTGTCAGCTTAGAGTTTCCAATTATATCTAAATTACAGAACTAATATTCTGGGGAAATTTGTTCTTCTGTTTCAATCTCCAAATATATTACTTGTCTCTGGTTCCGTAACATGGAATATATGAAAGTTAGCAGCAATTTTCTGGACCTCAGTTTTAAATACACATCGCAAAAAATTTATTATTTATTTCCCAAGATAACGGAAAAAATACTTTTAACATAATTGAATTTTATATTACAAAAAAAATAATATTTTCTGAATGAATCATTCTTTTAACATTTTTTGACCCGATATCATTGCTTACAGATTACAAAAAATTGACTGAAGATGTTGCCGCATCAAATAAAACTTAATGACTTCTTGATAGAAATAATTTGCTCCATCAACTAAAGATATCATATCAAAGATGATTCTGATTTACCTTTATGAATCAGATTTATTAAATATAGAACCTTAAGAATCCTCTCAGAGGCACTTTCCTTCGAAGAGATAATAAAATGGCAAAACATATATGAAATTATGATCATGCATTTTGCACCTGAGGACTTCCAGGAAATAATCGAGATTGAAAAAGAAGCGTTTTCAGAGCACAATTCTCTACTATATATGAGTTTTTACGAAATGGCTAGAGATGGTTTCCTTGTTGCGAAGCAGGATGGAAAAATAGTGGGGTATGTCGTAGGCTATCGTTCCGCAGAAAACGAAGGGCATATTTTTTCCGTCGGTGTCAAAGAAGAGTATCGTGGAAGAGGGATAGGTACAGAACTGATATACACGATATGTAGCATTTTTCTTGCAAAAGGGCTTAAATACGCAAGATTGGAAGTAAGAAATAGTAATAAAAAAGCACAACAATTATATAAGTCCATAGGATTCATACCCTGCTGGATCGAACAAAAATATTACTCAGATGGAGAAGATGGTATGGTAATGAAAATGCACTTACATCCATACCGTCTTTTGATATCAAAACAAAAATATCTCAAACCTTCATTTTCATATAAGAATTCCTTGTCGATTTAAGTAGCTCTATCAATTACTACCCATAAGTTTGATAATGGAATTCAGAGATTCTCTCATCTGAACTGATTGTCCATCAGAGATAAAATCATCCCTGGACATGAGGTTCGCAAGCTCGCCTCCTAAAATAAATATTGCGCGCTTGTGATCTGCCTTGCTCCGATGAATGTGGACAGGGCTTATGGATAAAGCCTTATAATCGTCAAATTCATGCGTTATCCCGTTCCTTTCAAAATACCTTTTCATTTGGGCCATATATGTGTGTAGTTGTATGAGCTCTTCCTTGTGCATAGCGAACAGACCTACAATTTTACAAGATCAATTTAATACTATCTTGATCCAGATAAAAGAATTGCCCGAGGAAATTGATTTCCTAGTTCAAGATAATAAAGATTGCTATATAAAGTTTATGATAAATAATGAAGGATTATATATTATAGTGTGATATTTAGCATCAAAGTGTGAAATAATGCCAAATAGTAGTTATTCAGTAATTCGTGTAAATAACTAGTGAACTACCCCTCCAGATCTGGTTTATGCCCTCTTAGCAAGGGGCTTCCTTCGAGTAATTCCTTCATCTGTTATCAAATTTGAGATCCATGCGAAATTTTGTATTTCGAAGATTATCAACAAATTGTTGATAGCCCATCCACTAGGCACCTTGTGATCGGAAACGTGACAAAATATTGATAGAACTATTTTTCGATCCCTATCAATATTGTTCCCGCCACCACAAATCATAACACACTTCCAAGAAGGCATATCATGAAGTTTTCACATCACAATATTTCTAGTTGCTGTTCTTCGCCAATTCTTGTTTATACTCTGCCTACAAGTTTTGCTTCATAGGTCCAGAATTGAACAAATCTAAATAAGTTTCCTAGACCCTGAGTAGAACTATTTTGACCTTTCTTTAGGTTGATTTTCTTTCCCTTTTTACTATCTTTTACTTTGGTTGAGCCATAGTGTTTTCAACTATAGTTTTGCAAAGTTGACGGCTTTCATTCCGCACCTGTCACACTGATGCGTGTCGAGGAAGGAGACTTCCAGCCTTAGAGTTAAATAAAAGATAATGAGCAGAAGAAGTTTAATTTTAGAAAAAAACCAGTAATTTTCATAGTTGTTATAAATCATAAACACAATACTATTACTAAATTTTTCCAGAAATTGGAAATATATTCATTTTTCAGATTTGATCAATGACGTAAGGACACAACAAGAAAACAAAGTATCTAATAACATTAGTTTTAAGAAATCAAAGGATATTCGATAGTAACATACAAAATAAAATTATATGAATAAAAAAGAGAAACTGTTAAAAGTCAAAAACAAATAAAAGTAACAACTGTAAAAAAGTTAAATGAAGAGAAAAATGACCTCTCAGAGCATTTTAGAAGTCAGTATTTCCATATCAGCCGGTATTTTAGCAAGATTGCCAATTTTTATACCTATGAGGCTTTTAATTGCGTTGCTTGAAGCAATATCTACAAGTCTCTGCGTAATTACACCATCAAAAACGACACTTAAAACATCATCTTTATAGGCCTTTAATCTGCTGGCAAGATCACGGACTGCAATTTCTTCTACCACCTTGTCCTCAGGATCCAAAATCCTAGCTGTGAGAGTCCCTTTAAGAGCTTCGACGTGAGGCCTGAACCTGAGAGCTTCAGGAGAAACAGAAGCTATCCTTGTCGGTGCAGGAGAAACTCTGACAGCCTCGCCCCCAGGAACCTTCATGGCTGAAACCTTATCATCTAGAGGTTTTCCTCTCTGGACTCTGGCTTTTTGAGATGGCCTAGACAAAACTGTGGAGTTTGCGACAACAGGTCTTGTATCTACTGTTTCTGTTAAGAGAAACTCTTTCCCAGAGACTTTTTCGAAGGTTTTTTTGGGAAGCTTTTCAGTAATTTTTTCATGAACCTCTTCAAATATTTGTCCATAACCTTCTCCCTCCGTCTCTTCTTCCTTCGGAAATTTTTCTCCATAAGAATCTGATATTGAGGAGACCCTGTGGATCTTAACACGCTTGTGCAGCTTCTTCTCGGCAATTCTTGGAACAAGTTCGGGTGCCCTAATCTTCCTTTTTGGAATTCTTTCAACCCTGCAGGCGTCTTCTTCTACTTCCCTTTCCTGAATTCCATATTTTTCGATAATCTGTTCCACTGGAACCTTTCGGCGAAGGGCTCTAATAATTTCCTTCTGGACAAGGTCCTCCACACACTTCCCATCTGGAGCACGAGCAACATAGTCAATATCTGCTACCTGCAAAAGCTCACGAACGATTAGCTCGCCTCCGCGATCACCATCAGTAAAAGCAGTTACGGTCTTCTTTTTAGTAAGATCTGCAACCTCAGGAGGAATATTTGTTCCACTCACACAAATAGTGTTCTTTATACCATAGCGGAGAAGATTCAGGATGTCGGCCCTCCCCTCAACAATAATAATGGCATCTGAATTAAGAACATTCGGCCCACAGGGAATTTTGGACTTCCCATAATAAGTAAGCTCGTCAACCCTTACAGACTGCCGGACTTCATCAGCAAGTTCCTGTGATTCAGGCACAGTTTCATCAAACATTTTGGTGAAGATAAGTTTTGCCCTTTCAATGATCTTTTTGCGCTTTACAGCTCTTACATCTTCTACTTGGAAGACCTCAATTTTAGCGCTGCAAGGACCTACCCTATCAATAGTTTCGAGAGATGCGGCGAGAATGGATGTCTCAACCTTATCAAGGCTTGAGGGGACAAAGATATTTCCTTTGGTCTTCCCCCCTTTAGCAGTAACCATTACCTCTATCCTACCAATTCTGCCAGTCTTTTGCAAATCACGCAAATCAAGATCAGCCCCGAGTAATCCTTCAGTCTGGCCAAAAATCGCACCTACGATATCAGGGCGTTCTATTACACCATCAGCATTAATTTTAGAATGAATAATGTACTTTGTAGTATCCGTATTTTGCATGTAAATTCTCCTGGAAATATTGTGAATAAATTATCATGAGCAATTTTTCAAATTAACTCCTAAATGAAATTGATTAAGTATCTTGAACAATTACGATATAACTGATATTCTGGGCTTTAATCCATTTCCCTTAAGATACAAAACTACCTTCTATACATGAAAACTCGTAAAGGTTCAGACAATGCAAAAATAGTAAAAAATCAGATTTTATACCAAATCAGAGATAGTACACCCTTGAAGAAGCAGATTTAAGAATTAATACAGCTACAACCGGAAAGATAACTCCAACTCTGCCTTCAATACCATCATTACCTGTGCCAGGAGATATTATTCCGGAGGACGTCCGAATGACTCTATGTAATGGAAATCTTACCTCATGAAAACCAGGTAAATTGCCAGCCCAGCTACCTTGAATATATACACTCCTAACTTTTCGAGCCGACAGAAAATAACTTTCGAGCCAAGCACCCAATAATACCTGCGATATCCCTGAGGTTTTCTATACATGCCCGAAAGCCCTCGCCCTAACATAAGTTTTCATTTGTGAACCTGAAATAATCTTCAGAGTCAGAAGCCAAGACTTGTGTTCGTCTTCGATGCCCGATAACTGAAATTTTTCATAAATAACCCTGACAGCGGGT
This sequence comes from uncultured Methanosarcinaceae archaeon, assembly GCA_963733675.1. GTDB lineage: Archaea > Halobacteriota > Methanosarcinia > Methanosarcinales > Methanosarcinaceae > Methanosarcina. The sequence goes on from CAVTET010000004.1 coordinate 626,607, forward strand.
AATCCGTGCGTGAGCATCAAAAGAGTGCCAAACGCCTCATCCCGCAAACGAGGAACTCCCTAACGATAAGTGGTAAAGTAGTAAATAAAATGCATCATTTTTATTGATAGCACGCTTTTACTTTAACTTCATGGGTGATGAGTATGAATTCTAACTTCACATGGTTAATTTAGCCTGATTAGGTACATATATAAATCTAAAATTTGTAGATTTGCATGCGAATTATTTAAATTAAGTTGTCTTTACGAATTTAGCAATGATGAATGATAAAGTTGTTAATTGATATGACCTCAATTTGATACGACCTGACAGCACAGATTCTGCCCACCTTTAAAGGAATTTTGGCAAAACAGATACCCTACATATCACACGTTTTAAATCCTTGTATTTAATGCCTCCAGGATTTAAGAACTTTGTGGTTATAAAAAGTCCAATACAATCTAGTCATTTTCTGTAAACGATGTCTTTTAAAAGAGTCAACTTTCAGAACAACTATCGAGTAGATTCAGAAATTGTAAAAAATGATATATTCGATAAACTTAGAAAGGTATATATAAAACAAAATACTTGTAAAAAGTTGAACGGGCGAGCCATATAAACTTTTTTATGTACTAACCCCCCACTCCCAAACTCGCTCGTTCAACCACTCATTTAATAATAGCGTCATTGAAATTCAATTATAGAGTATTTATAGAGTATTAATACTTGCACAGCTTCTTATCAATAGAAATAGATTCATAGTTTAATAGATTCATAGTTTTATTTGACATGAAAGTATATGAGTCAAATTTCCTACATACTCTCGCCTTCCTCTTCCTCTATAATTGTGATTTCTACTATCATTTATCATACTTCATCAACCGAAAAAGTTTCAATCCCAACAATTCTTCTTTTTTGAATTCTCCCTTTTCATGTAAGTTTTCATCTTCGTATATCTCGTCATTTGTAACCAGATGCCATAAAATTGGAGCAATTTTTCTTGCTAGAGCAATATTGTCTTTGCATGTCCAATTGATTTCTTCTTTAGGTTAAAAATTCTTTTAATTTGCTATTTTTCTTCCTTGCTGCTGCCTGAGCAATTTGTGTTAGGATCCCCCCACTCCCTTTGATCATCTTTTTGCGTTGCTACAATTTTAAAATTTATCTGCATATTGGTATACATTTAGAATTATTCCAAGCCAAGAAGCAAGTCTATCTATTTATTTAATAAAAATTCTTGAATTACAGATTTAAGCATTAAAGTTGCTGCACCAATTCCTCCAATACAAGAAACTGACATTAAAATACTCATTTTTAGTTCATGTTTCCTATGAGCATAATTAAAGATTTATTTTTTCAAAGCTTGTATTTCATGGTCAAGATGCCTTATAAAATCTAGGCATATCTGAAGCCTCAATGAAATACTTTTGAGATATTTATCTGTCCAGAATCTCCTTTTCTGAGCATTTTTAGGAATATTTGGAGGAAGGTTCTCTTTATTACTTAGTCAAATGTTTTCACACAAGAGATTACTGATAACATTATACTATACGACTTTTACCAAAAATATCTGTCAGCACATTATCTAGATTATAACACATCAGATGCTAGAATAACATTGCTTCATTTTCAATAGCTTCTATTTTTGTTACAAGTATGTAGAATCCAAATTTATGAATGAAACTTTTTGACCTTTTGGAAAAACATTTGATGGCTGATCATCCTATTAAAGTGCAAATTGTACAATGAATTCAGAACCTACTTTCTATCTTTTTATGGGTAAATACCTTCATATTTCGTGTATTCCCAACTATATATAATTATATGCTTTATCAATGAATTATACTTAGAACTCCAAAAGTCACTTGTTGATTCACATGCAAAAAAATCACATTTTTCTGATATGTCCAACTTTTAAGAGCTAAAATTTCATCATAATCTCTAGCGAACCGTTGCAGCGGTTTTTTACCGGATACACTGAGGATATTAGAAATGAAAAAACATTTGTAAATGTCTAAACCATAAGAATAACTTACCGTTTCTGCCAATTCAGACCACTCAATTTGTTTAGGTAGTGGAGTTACCCCAAAGGTAGCTTAGCATCCGTGATCAAAGTCATATTTAAGCTTCAATTGAAACTCACGCATTAGTTTCGAGAAGTTTTGGAAAATCAAAATTAGAACAAATTTCCTGCCTAAAATAACGATGGAGCTAATGTTCAAAAAAGATTCATATGAAGCATATTTTCATTTATTTGAGCTTGTTATTCGAAAAATTTAGTATTTGTTTTTAGTGTAATTTGAGTATTAAGTTCGTTTCAGTCGAATACCCCGCATCTTGCTACAGGTATGGAGACTTCCTCGAGAATCATGATTATCTAATTTTGATATATTTTTAGCCACTTTTGTTCTCTGAAATGGAAACAGATCTAAACAATTGTGTCTATGAAATAGGATACAACATGGTTTTTTTGTATGAAGTATTGGGAAAATTTTTTTAGATAACGACATCACCAACTATTTAAAAATATATATGCTTTGAGATTGGTAAAAGGTACCATTTTGATTTTGATGTAGTAGGTACTGATAGTGATTTTGTGCATCTTGTCGTTGGCGCTGAACCAAAATATTCATCCTCAATAGTGATGCAGATTATAAAAAGTATCACAGAAAAAAAAATCTTTAAATTAATACTCTGAGATCAAAAAAGCTTTTTGGTTGTTAAATCTGGAGTGATGGAAGTTATATTGGAACTGTTGATGATGGTGCAACTTCCGACATTATTATAAAAATATTTCGGATTTCAGGAAACTAGGAAGAAAATGCATTATAGGAGCAAATCAAAGTATTTGATTTTGAGTAATTCCTTTATATCCAAAGCTTGGGATCTCGCATACTCCGTTGCTTGCAATGGGGTGCTAAACAGCAAATTTAATTTTCCAAGCCTTAAACAGTTAAATTTTTTTAATCAATAACCACAATTTGTTCATTTGTTTAATTGCCATTTGAGTATTCCATATTGCTCCTTACATTTTGAAAGATGAGCATTATATAAATTAACTCTTGATTTAAGGTAAAACTTTGTGATATTATAATAATCATTAAAGTTTAGATCAAGTTCTCAGATTCGGATTCTACATCTGATTTAATTTTATTACATTCCAATATTTCCCCCTTTAAAATGTAGTTATCCTATTATATTTTTTCCTCTTTATATTTAGAAATTCAATTTTAATATTTTACTCTGAGGTTATTATGAAACGTCCTTGATCCAATTTAGAGTCTTTGGTATAATTGGTGTCATCAATATAATTATCGTATGAAATTCAAGTATACAAGCAAGATATTTATTCTAATTTCCATAAAAATCATGAGAAACTTTGACAGTAATGGTTCTTTCTGACAGCTTGCTAAATGATGTGATATGATTGTAAATAAATAAAGAATAAGTCTTATTTTTTCATCTTACTACCCTTTATAAGTAATGATACTGTTGTATACAAGGATAAAGTAAATAGAAGAATTCTTTTCTGAATATAAGCATTCTTTCCTGGATAAAACATTTGTTTCTAAATAATTATAATATATATGTGCACATATACCTCCAAGCTTGATAAAACCTTTATTTACTTTATAAAGCTTGAATATACCTCTTAGCTTTATAAAATTCTGTAACGAAAAGCAAAAGATTTATGCTAAAAACTCATTTAACACTGCGTGAATTTTAGAAAGCTATACAGGATCATCTGTATTTCCTTTTTAATTATGTCTTTTCAGGGGAATGCATTTGCGGCCACGATTCACGGGACTATATATGAGTGGGAGAGTTTCAAACCTCTTAATAATTCAGTCGTTGAAATTAACTCCACTCCTGAACAAAATTTTGTTGCAACGGATGCAAACTATTCCTTCAATCTTACTCCTGGGAATTACTTGATAACTGCAAATTATTTTGAGGGAAAAACCATAGTTTATACTGCTAAAGAGGATGTTGTAATCTCAGATAAAGGAGAGTATGTGCATGACCTTCTTCTATTTCCAACCTATAACGAACAGCTTCTGAACCATAGTGGATTTGAAGTCCCGAATTTGAATTTTAAGGAGACAAAACACGCAGATCAGGCAAACTCTCAAAATTACTTTTTTGTATCTGTTGCCCTTATCTCCATACTAGTCCTTTTACTGGGAGGCTATTTCATAAAAAAATGGTATCTAAAATCTCTTGTGATAACAAATAGTTTTCCGGACGGAGATAAGGAGCCAAAAACATTGCAACCTGAGAGTCCCATAGATGAAGAAGAGAATCTTGATGACACTTTTGAAATAAGTTCTAAATTGCCCGCAACCAACTCTGTAGATGTCGGTGATCTTCAAGAGGACCGTGAAATCAATCTCCCTGAGGATCTCAAAGAACTTCTGAATCTAATTCGAAATAACGGAAACCGAATTACCCAGAGAGAACTCCGGAAAAAATCTCCTTACTCAGAATCCAAAGTCAGCCTTATGCTTTCAGACCTTGAAGAACGCGGCTTAATTGAAAAATTCAAAAGAGGTAGAGGAAATATAATACGTATTCCTGACGAACATCTCTCTAAACAAACAGAAGATGACAGTACGCAGGAATAGGGTTGAAGAGGTAGTTTATATAACATTTTTTGTGAAAAGTAAATCGCAAACTATATATCAAAATTCACCCACTAAGCAGCAATAAAGGTTAAACAATATTTGAAAGACAGGGAATAAAAATCTAATAATTTCCTTCTTGCGTCCCAAAATTTCAAAAACAGCTTTCTGGTGCAACAAAGATCGTTCACAGATTGGACTTGATTTAACTAGATTAATAGCAAATACAAGGTAATTGAATCCTACTTTACGAAAGACTAAGTTTAAGAAACGATGACACTATTCAGCCTACCAAAAACCAATTGGTTGACATCTATTTTGACGCAATAAATTATTCTGATCACTAAATGAGGGGGAAATAAAAAACATGATCAATCGCTGAAATTTAAAGAAAATAAGCCAATTGAAATTCACTCATTGGATATAGTAAAGATGGCTATTGATACTTTTTTTCCAGAATGAATAGTACTAAATCATATGAAATGATATGAGGGATAACATGAGAATTTCCATGGACATTGAACTAAAAGATGTGCCTGGGCAAATGCTTTTAGCCCTCCAGCCTCTTTCAGAATGCAAAGCTAATCTGATAACTGTATTACATCACCATCAGAAAAGAACCCCTCGAAAAACAGTGCCAGTACAGCTTGTCCTTGAAACTAAACCTGAAAACACTGAAATTATAAAAGCAAAACTTGAAGAAAATGGGATCAGGGTTGTAAGAGTTGGAGAACACCGTTTTAGGGAGAGTATACATGCGGTCCTTATAGGGCATGTGATACACACGGGAATCCAGGATACTATCGATGAAATTGACAAAACTGGTTTTGCTGAGGTTGTGGATCTTTCCCTCTCAATGCCTGGCATTAATCTGCTTTCTTCAACCCTCATAAAAATCGATGCTGTGAGTAAAGAAGATCTGCAAAAAGCACTCAAAATTCTAAAAGAAATTTCAGCAAAAAAAGACCTTCTGATGATACTCCCGATAAACATTCAGGCCTGAAAAAATTGAGGAGATTGAAAACATGAAGAAGATAACCTGTTCCATTCTCGGATTCGGTGCCATCGGACAGGGGGTTGCCGAGGTACTCCTTATGAAGAAAGAGTATCTTGAAAGTATCGGGTTGGAAGTGAAAGTAGTTGCTGTTGTGGACTCAAAGGGTGCAACTGTCAATCCTGAAGGCTTGAACCTTGCAGATTGTCTTTCCCGTAAGAGAATTCGCGGCACTGTAGCCCTAGGGAATATTAGCGGAATCGAAGTTATTAGGTCTGTAGACCATGAACTGGTAATAGAGACTACTCCTACAAACATCAAAACCGGCGGAGTAGGTCTCCAGAATATGTTCGCAGCCTTTCAAACCGGGAAGTCCCTTATTACTTCGAATAAAGGTCCACTTACCCTTAAGTATAGAGAACTCATGACGACTGCGAAAGCAGCCGGTTTGGAGTTCAGATTTGAAGCCACAGTTGGGGGATCAATGCCAATTATTAACCTGGCAAACGAAGTTCTCGCAGGCAATAAGATTATAAGTATCAAAGGTATCCTGAACGGAACCTGTAATTACATCCTAACAAGAATGCTGGAAGAAAGAGCAAGTTACACTGACATTCTTGTCGAGTCAATTGAGCTCGGAATTGCAGAAACCGATCCCACATACGATGTTGAAGGGATTGATACTGCCTGCAAGCTAGTAATTCTGGCAAATGCTATCTTCGGACTCGACACTACTTACAAGGATGTTGAAGTTACAGGAATTACCAAGATTACTACTGAAGCCCTGGAGATGGCTAATGAAAATGGGCATGCAATAAAACTTATAGGCGAAGTTAGCAGGGAAAGGATCGAGGTGGCCCCAAGGCTTGTACCTATCAACCATCCTCTTGCAGTCGGAGGTACTTTAAATATCGCATCTTTATGCACTGAACTTGCAGGAGAAATTACAGTTACTGGTAAAGGTGCAGGCCCTGTTGAGACAGCAAGTGCGATTCTTAGCGATCTGATAGCAATTTACAAGCACCCATAGAGTATAACAATTTTTGTTTTAAAAACCCGAAATTCGGGAAACAATCTAATTAAAAAGCTGCGTGAACCATGACAAGCTTTAGGGAATTTGCAGAAACCTGCCAGGCAATTGAAAAAATTTCAAGTACTATAGACACTACAAATAGGGTTGCTGACCTTCTTATGAAGGTCAGCGTAGAAGAGCTTCCCCTCGCAACTCATTTTATTATGAGTGAGGTTTTTCCAACCTGGAGTGGAGAGCAGCTTGGAATTGGCACAAGCCTTCTATATGCTTCTCTTTCCAAGGCTTCCGGAATGTCTATAAGAAGTATAGAGTCTCTTGTCCGGACAACAGGAGATATAGGAGACACAGCACTTCTTATCCTAAAAGAAAAACAAAAAAACCAGATCACTTTTTCTTCTTTCCTCGAAGACCAGCCAGAACTCTCTATAACGGAAGTCTACCAGCGCTTCAAAACGGCTTCCGAAGCATTTGGAAAAGGGTCACAGGAAGTTAAGATCAAAAATCTTCAATTCCTCTTTAATTCCTCAACCCCAAGGGAAGCAAAGTATATATCCAGGCTTGCACTTGAAGAACTCCGCATAGGGGTCGGAGAAGGAGTTTTAAGGGATGCCATCGCAAAAGCCTTTTCCGTCCCTGCAGATTTGGTAGAGCACGCTTTTATGGTAACAAACGATCTCGGGATAGTCGCTGCAACTGCAAAAAAAGAAGGTATTGAAGGTCTCAACGGCCTCGGGATCAAAATTAACCGTCCCATAAAGATGATGCTCTCGCAGATCAGTCCTGATATAGATACAGATATAAGAGAAATGAAAGAAGCTGCAATTGAATGGAAATTCGACGGTGCAAGGGTCCAGATTCACAAGGCTGGAAACTCGGTTACAATTTATTCACGAAAACTTGAAAATGTCACAAATTCCCTTCCAGACCTTGTTGAAATTATTCGAAAGCATGTTAAAGCCGAATATGCAATTCTTGATGGGGAAGCTGTTGCAGTGGATGAAAAAGGAAAACCAAGAGCTTTCCAGGAAATCCTTAAACGTTTCCGGCGCAAGTACGATGTAGGGGAAAAAATACTTGGAATCCCTATCCAGCTAAATCTCTTTGATATCATGTACTTTAACGGCAGAACATTGATTGACCTTAATCTTCGTGAGCGACGAAAGGTACTTGAGTCCTGCATAGAGAGCTCAACTGAAGATTCAAAGTCCATTTCTGTTGATAAGCAGGTGATAACTGGAGACCTTGAGGTTGTGGAAAAGATCTATAGGAAAGCCTTGAAAGCCGGTCATGAGGGTGTAATGGTCAAAAATCCGAATTCGGTTTATTCCCCTGGTAAACGCGGTAAGAACTGGCTTAAGAAAAAACCCCTTATGGAAACCCTTGATCTTGTAGTAGTTGGAGCTGAGTGGGGCTTTGGCAGGCGTGTAAGCCTCATAGGTTCTTACACTGTTGCCTGTTATGATCCCGAAAATTCTAATTTTTTGCAGGTCGGCAAGGTTGGAACAGGCCTGAATGACGAAAACCTAAAGGAGCTCACAGAAATGCTTTCTGGACTGATAGACGGCGGAGAAGCAGGTGGGGTATTTGCAGTAAGACCTAAAATTGTTCTGGAAATTGCCTTTGAGGAAATCCAGAAAAGCCCCAATTATAACTCTGGTTTTGCACTTCGTTTTCCCCGATTTATCCGTATCCGGGATGATAAAGATCCCGAAGAAGCGGATACAATCCAGAGAATTGAAAAGGCATACAACCAGCAGCTTAAAAGGCTTTAATGGATCAAGCTGCTGCTTTTTTTCCGTGGCTAAAGCACACCCTTTAAAGTTCATTTGATTTTGTTGCCTTTGTCTAGATGTGAAAATCTCTTTTCCTGAGAAGATGCAGATGCTAAAGCACTTACTTTTCTAACTTTACATTCGTTACACTTAATCTCATTCTAAGACTAAGTTCCATAAGGCTTCAATGTTTATGCTTTTTATTCAGAGAGACGCATTCAGATTTTAGTGCGGATCAGATATCCATACTACAATTAGTTCATGTACTTTTTTGTTTGGTATGGTTAAGCTTGCCAAATAGATCCACTCTAATATTATTAAGATTACCAAAAAAAAATGCATATTCTATAAAATAATTCCTAAATTATTTAATGAGAGTTAATATATACAGAATTTAGCGTTTGCGCTCAATTAATTGTATATTAACTCAAAAATGTACTCAAAAAAAGCAACCTATCCAAAGTATTCAGTTCCACCTTGTTCAAGACTTCATTAAATCCTAATTCCTGAAGTTGCCTGATCATCTTGTTGTATAGTAAAGGTACCATAAGATTGTTGTTTTTGATGCTCTTCCCATCGAAAAGCAATTGAAATATTTTCAATTGACTCTTTATATTCGTCCCGAATGTTTTGCATTCCAATTTATGTTTTGCGTTTAAATAGCTAGCATCAATACAACGAGCATCACCAACAGATTTTAATCGTGTATATAATAATAAATTTTTAGGACTATAAACTTTAAGATAATAGACCAATTAAATGTAACATCTGACACAATATTAACACTATATTCATAAATCTCAAAGGAAACTGAAAGCAAATTTTAAAATCATCTAAATTAAGAAATCTGGTCAAATAAAAATCAACAATTTCTGGTTTCGATGAAATGAGCTGTTGGCCAAAGCATTCCCAATAATTTTGGGTAGGGTAGCAGCAAACAATTTGATTTCTATAGATGTACTTTTAAATCTTACCGAGAATTAAAGATTACAAAAAAGCATCGAAGATTAAGATTAGAAAAAAGTGTTAATAACATTGGCCAGTATTATACATCTGTTAGGCATAAAAAGAGGTGTCATTCTATAGAGAAACTATTGCCTTCCGTCTGCAAATCCTTTGATGAACTTCTGGGAGGAGGTTTCGAGAAGGGAATTGTAACTCAAATCTTTGGAGCTGCAGGAACGGGAAAAACAAATATTTGTATCCAGCTTGCAGTGGAATGTGTAAAGCAGGGGCAGAAAGTCATTTTCATAGATACCGAAGGACTTTCTCCTGTTCGTTTCAAGCAAATTGCAGGGGAAAAGGCAAAGGAAATAGCGAGGGATATACTTATCTTCGAACCCCTCAGTTTTGAAGAACAGTATGTTGCTGTTAGAGAGGTGGAGAGGATAGCCGGTGAGAACATCGGTCTCGTGATCCTTGACTCCGCAACTTCATACTACAGGTTTGAGCTCGAAGAAGAAGAAACAGGTATGAAGAGCCGAAGAGAGCTTGCCAGCCAGATTGGATTTTTGCATGCACTAGCCCGCAAACACAGCTTTGTTGCAATCATAACCAACCAAGTATACTCAGACATCGTCTTAGGAGGAGTACGTCCATTGGGTGGAAGTTCCTTAGAACATATATCAAAGGCAATTATCCAGCTGGAAAAAATAGGTGAAGGAACCAGGCGTGCTATTCTGTATAAACACCGTTCTCTTCCGGAAGGCTTAAGCGCTGATTTTAGAATTACAGCTGAAGGAATCCGTTAAACGGCAAAGAAACATTGAGACAAATTCCGTGAAAAATATTTTGGGGCAGAAAAAACTTAAATTCCTCAGATTCTTCCGGAATTTTTCAGCTAAAACGACTTTTATAATTTATTCTCCCTTCGAGTTTTAACGTTTCCGTGTACCTGCTATGAACTCTTCGGTCCTTCTGTAGGCTTCGTCATCAGGATATTGGATAGCCGGATGTTTCATAAAGTAGGATGCCGGAGAATACAGTACACCTCCAATCCCGCGATCAAGAGCCAGCTTACAGCAGCGAATTGCATCAATCACCACACCTGCAGAGTTTGGGGAATCTTCTACAGAGAGCCGAAGTTCAAGGTTCATGGGCACGTCCCCAAAGAGCCTCCCTTCCATTCTCAAGAAACATACTTTGTTATCTCTTTGCCAGGCTACATAGTCACTAGGTCCGATGTGGATGTTTTCTTTCTCAAGTTTATGAGAGAGAACTGACTGGACAGCTTCTGTTTTTGATTCGCGTTTGGAAGCAAGTCTGCTCCTGTTGAGCATATTTAGGAAATCAGTGTTTCCTCCTGTATTCAGCTGATATGTCCTGTCAAGTCTTAAGCCGCGTTTTTCGAAAAGGTCTGCAAGAATCCTGTGGGTAATTGTAGCCCCTAGCTGGGCTTTAATATCATCTCCCACTATCGGGATGTTTTTTTCTTCAAACTTTTTTGCCCATTCGGGATCGCTTGCGATAAAAACAGGCATATTATTAATAAAAGCTACTCTGGCCTCAAGAGCGCACTCTGCATAGAAACGGACTGCTTCTTCAGAACCTACAGGTAAGTAATTGAGAAGCATATCTGCGCCGGAATTTTTCAGTTCGTTTACTATATCTGCTTTTGTGGCTTCTGGTCCCTTGCTGACAACAAAGGTATATTTTTCCTCATAATTTTTCATGTGGTCAGAGATGCCGTCAAGAACTTTACCCATTTTAACCTTCACGCCTGTGGCAGGAATGTCAGGGCAAAAAATCGTTGTGCAGTTAGGGGGAGCAAAGATGGCCTCCGCCACATCTTTTCCTTCTTTCCTGGAGTCAATGTCAAAGGCAGCAACAACTTTGATATCAGTGGGTTTATACCCGCCAAGATCCCAGTGCATCAGCCCGATAGATTCTTTATGTTCAGCTTTATAATACTCAATGCCCTGTATCAAAGAGCTTGCACAGTTCCCGATTCCTGCAATTGCTATTTTTATTTTTGTCATAAGCGCTTACTCTCCGACGAATACCCTGATTTCATAAACCGCATTAATAGAATAACAGATCTTTCATAATTTTTGAAATTTACATACTAAATTTATGGATTCAAGGTCTCTCAAATTTATGATTTTATTCATTCGACATTCCATGGATATACACAGATATGCACAGATGTATAATTTGTTTGCCTATTTACCCAATATTTTTCATTGAAAGTTAGATTAATTTTTAAGCTACTGTCATAATGAGAACATTAGATGGCATTCTTGTGTAAATCTGCGGAAAATTGGTTCATGAAATTTATGATTTGATATTCCTTAAACTACGACTTTTTCTGTATCTAAGCTATGGTTTTTAAATCTTCTCTTATTTGTGCTATTACCCTATAAATCTAGAGGATTTCGATAAACTTTCATATTTCGCATTGTGCATATAAATGGAGTATAAATGACTCTTGAAAATCAGTGTTTATCGAAATTCTCTCTATTATATCTAAGTTTGCCTTCTGGGAAAAAAGATTGTAATAATCTGTATATTCAAAGCTAAATGTTTATTCTTGATTTAATTCTTGCTATCAGATAAGGTCTCCAAATACTTCCTTTCTCACTTTTTCTTCAATTATTTTTCTATTTAAAGATAAATGAGGGCTCCAACTGAATTTCATAGTAAGCACTCAGGTTATCCAGATAATTTAAGAAAAGGATCAAAGAAATCTCTCAGGGCGTTGAGTTAAATAGTTTTTTATTAGATGTGAGGCTTGAAAAGAGAGTCGGATGATTTTTCCGATAGAATATGTTGCTTACATCGGAAAGTGATTTTTAATGAGAACCATTGACTGGAAGGAAGAGTCAAAATCAGTTGTGCTGGTAGATCAAACATTGCTCCCGAAAGAGTATAGAATCATTGAATGCAAAACTTTGAATTCTCTATGCGAGGCTATAAAGTCTCTCAGGATAAGGGGCGCGCCTGCTCTTGGGGCCGCAGGAGGTTTTGGGATTGCCCTTGCAGCTTTACATAGTGAAGCTAGAGACTTAGAAACAATGGTAAAAGACCTCAAAGTTGCAGGAAAAGTTCTTAAGTCTATCCGTCCTACAGCAGTAAATCTTGGTTGGGGTGTGGACAGAGTCTTAAGAGCAATTTTTGATGCCATTGATGTTCAGGGAATCCGAGATATTGCCTTTCAGGAAGCCATAAATATTGCTGAAGAAGACGTGGCGACTAACAAGATGATAGGGGAACATGGAGCCAAACTCATAAAAGAAGGAGATACAGTACTCACACACTGTAACGCGGGTAGACTCTCTTGTGTGGACTGGGGCACCGCCCTTGGAGTTGTACGTTCGGCTATTGCTGAAGGCAAAAAAATAAAAGTTATTGCCTGTGAGACCAGGCCTCTTAATCAAGGAAGCAGAATCACTACTTGGGAACTTATGCAGGATAAAATTCCAGTGACCCTGATTGCGGACTCAATGGCTGGATGGGCAATGCACCAGGGACTTGTGGATAGCGTGCTCGTAGGAGCTGACAGGATAACTCAGGATGTTATTTTTAACAAAATAGGAACCTATACACATTCCATCCTTGCAAAAGAGCATGAAATTCCCTTCTATGTAGCAGCTCCGATCTCTACTTTCGATTTTAATGGCTGGGAAGGCAGTGTAGAAATAGAAATGCGGAGCCCTGAAGAGTTACGATTTTTTGGATCAGAACAATTTGCCCCAATAGATGTAGAAGTCTATAATCCTGCTTTTGATGCGACACCAATGGAAAATGTAACTGCTGTAATTACAGAAAAGGGAGTGTTTTACCCACCTTTCCTGCTGGATGAGGTACTTATTTAAAGAACGATCCATTTTCTTGAGTATAAAATAGATTCTACATTAAACCTGCTGAATCTTTGTTATTAAAAAATTTCTCTGCTGGATTTATATATAAGAACTGCACAATCGGATTACCAAACTTATCAGAAAATTTAACAGTAGGTTACATTTCCTAATTCTCAGATAATTAGTTTAGTTTTTGCCACAGCAAGTTATTATGGTTATGAAACATATATTCCAATTACAGTTCATTCGTACAGATGTTAACTAATGGCTAAAAGGTCAGATACAGGACTGAAATCTTCTGCAGGACTCATGCGGTACTATGAAATAGATAAAAATGCAGTTCACATTCAGCAAAAAAGTGCTGATTGTCTGCATCATTACAGACAAAGTAATATTATTCTTAAATGTTGCGAATGGTTTCTGGCCACGATTACAATTTCCTGGGCAGGGTTCACTTGAGCAAGCATAATTCTGGAAAAAAAGAAAGTAAAAAAGGTGCTTTTTCAAGAATCAAAGCTATTAAACCCAGATTTTTTTACCTGGGTTTTCTTCTAATATTTGTGGGCATTTTCGGAGTTCTGTACAATCCTGCCAATTATTTCCAACGCGCATCTACCTGGAGTATTTCGGAAGCCGGTACTCTATCTTTTACTAAAAGGGAAGAGCCTTTATTTACAGCTCATGAAATAAAGGATATATACTTTCCTGAAAACTCAGATACTTTGAAACTTCTGTCTTTTGGAAGTCAAGGGGATAAAATTCAGGCTCTTTTAAGGATTCCTGCAAAATCTAACTCTTCTTTGGGTTTTCCTGGAATAATTCTTCTCCCTGGAGCAACAGTTAGAAAAGAATCTGAACAGGGATTGGCTGTGGAACTCGCAAAAATGGGATATGCAACTCTTGCTATTGACCAACGCAATCTCGGTAGCGTAAGTGTGGAAAAGGATCTAGAACTTTTTAGAAGTGGCCTCGAACCTTTCGAATATACCATGGTTTATGACGCACTTAAAGCCGCAGATGTGCTTGCAGTCCAGCCGGAAATTGATCCAAAAAGACTTGCAATTTTAGGAGAGAGTAATGGCGGAAGATTTGCAATGATTGCCTGTGCCCTTGATCCTTCCCTTAAAGGGGTCATCGGAATCAGTACTGCAGGATATGGCACTGAAGATATTGATCCCTCCTTCGTTGCCGACAATGAGACTTACCGTTTTTATCGTTCGATTGATCCAGATACCTATCTTCCTACCCTGTCGCCTGTGAAATTCGTGCTGATTCACTCGTTTAATGATACTGTAATTCCCTATGAGGCAGCACTAAAGACTTTTGCCCTTGCTAAAGAGCCAAAAGTAATGTATATTGTTAGCGATGCGACACATGGATATACATCTTCAATGCACCCTTATCTTGAAAAAGAACTTGCTCTGATCCTAAAGTAAATATTAGACAGGCATTTGAGTTGACCGGATTTATTGAAACGAAAATTGTTAGTATATGAAATATATTCAACCGCTCTCAAATTTTTGGGAATTTCGTGTAATAGATGAACGAGTAGCTTACGAGCTGATTGAGCACTTTTGAGGTGAAGATAGCTCTACAAGTTATTTGCGATGGATATATGGTTTCAATTTCTGAAATCAGTTGAATCAACCATAAATTTTCCATTACTCTTGGAGCCACACGAAATTTGGCTTATTCTTAATTCTCTAGTTAAGTTTAAATTGCTTCTAGGTTTCCTCTCAAACATGAAAGTAAGTTGCAGTACTCTCAATGAGTTAGATGATATGAGTAAAACTTGGCATAACCACAAAGTATATAATTAGGGCAATACTAACTAAAGAGACGAGGGGAATATGATTTCAAAGAAAGAGCATTTGTTTACAGTTTTTTATAACCTGATAAAAATTAAAGGTGAGTGCTCTTGTGAGATCTTATCTGAATGTGGGTTATCGGAAATTACTGTGAAGCAGATCGGATATCTAAGAGCCATTGATGGAAATGGGCAAGTGACATTTAGCAAACTTGCTAAAATCACCAAGAACTCAAAACCCACCATCACGGAGATGATAAATAAATTTGTTAAGTTTGAGTGTGTGTATAGAGAAAAATGTCCAGATGATGGCAGAGTAATTTATATTCGCCTAACCGAAAAAGGACAGATGATAGCCCGTTCTGAAGAGAATTCTTTGATGAAGGTTATTGAAAAGATGGTAGATTTATTGAATGAAAACGAAATAGGCACTCTCATCGAAATTCTGGAGAAATTAAGGTGACTTTTTTTGGTTAATCCTGTAATTAGGTTAACCTTAACTAAGTAAATAAAATTATAATTGGAATGACTGATAATGAATTCAAGACAAACCGACAATATCAGAGAAAGCATTGTAATACCACTTTTTGAAATAGTTGTTTATCCGAAAAGCCGAACAAAATTCCTGGCTGACAAAATTATCGGGGAAATGTTATTAAATGAGATGAAAAATATCGAATCTTTATATGCCATCGGGCTGACAGTAAAGAGTGAAATGAAACCTTCAGACTTATCTGGAGATTGTTTCTATAAAATAGGAAATTTGTTAAAAATTACGTCTGTGCAACCTTCTGATAGCGGGCATCTAATTTCTGTAGAATCTGTACAAAGAGTAGAAGCCATATCCCTACACCAGGAAAATGGACAGTTCTATGCTGAATGCAAGCCAATTTCTGATATTCTGGATCTTGATGACGAAATGCAAGCAGAAATGATAGCAGACGTAAAAAAGATAATTCTTGAGATAAGCAGCCGTTTTCAAGGTTCAGAACAATTTACTAGGCCAATCGATAAGATGAATTCCATTGGCCAAATTATGGGATATATTATGCCATATATGCCGATAAAACTCTCCGAAAAGCAGGATCTTCTGGAGATCGTTTCTGTTCGTGAAAGAGATCTTGCATTTCTTTATATTCTGGCGAAACAGAAAGAAAATATCAATCTGCAGATTGAAGTGGCAAAAAAAGTTTCCGAAAAAATAAACAAGTCACATAGAGAAGCAATGTTGCGAGAACAACTGAAAGTAATTCAAGAAGAGCTTAACGAAGGTGACTGTTCTACTTCATGCAACGGAGGATATCGGGAGAGAATTGAGAACTCGAAGATGCCTGAAGATTTGAGGAAAAAGGCATTATCAGAGGCGAAGAAACTTGAAATCGGAGGAAGCCATAATCCTGAAAGCCTTGTTATCAGAAATTATCTTGATCTCTTGCTTGATCTTCCCTGGGTAACGGAAGAGAAAAAGAGCATAGATATTGCTGAAGCCCGCCGTGTGCTTGAGAACAATCATAAAGGACTTGAAAAGGTAAAAGAGAGAATAATCCAACATCTGGCAGTAATGAAATTAAAGAAAGAAAAACAAGGCTCAATTCTGCTTTTAACAGGACCTCCAGGCACTGGCAAAACGAGCCTTGGAAGAAGTATCTCAGATGCTCTTGGCAGAAAATATGTTCGAGTTAGCCTTGGAGGTATCAAAGATGAAGCAGAGATCAGAGGGCACAGGCGAACATATATAGGAGCTCTGCCAGGAAGAATTATTCAAGGCATGAAAAAAGCAGGTACAAAAAATCCTGTATTTGTCCTCGATGAAATCGATAAGCTCTCATTCTCCTATGGAGGAGACCCTGCAAGTGCCCTTCTTGAAGTTCTTGATCCCGAACAGAACAACACATTCGCAGACCATTATCTTGAAGTCCCATATGATCTGTCTGATGTGTTGTTCATCGCCACTGCTAATTCCCTGTCAAATGTCCCCTTGCCACTCCTTGACAGAATGGAGATGATCGAGATATCAGGCTACACTAAAAAAGAGAAGCTTGCAATTGCAATAGATCATCTTCTGCCCGATATACTGGAAGAACATGGCCTTGATGCAGATAAACTTCGGATTGAAGATGATGCCTTAATGGTAATCATCGAAAAATATACCCGTGAAGCAGGAGTAAGGGGGCTTAAAAAACAGCTTGCAAGAACCGCAAGGTTTGTATCCGAGAAAATTGTGTCAGGGAGTGCATATATCCCCTACGTAGTGAAAAAAGATATGCTCACAGGGATCCTTGGAAAAGAGTTGATCCGCCAAGAAGAGGTCAGAAAAGAGAATTTACCGGGAGTAGTCACAGGACTTGCATGGACGCCTGTTGGGGGGGATATACTCTTCATAGAAGGTACACTTATGCCTGGAAGCGGGAAGCTTACACTCACAGGCCAACTTGGTGACGTGATGAAGGAATCTGCAAAAATAGCATTGAGCCTTGTCAGATCACGGCTTGCAGATACTGCAAATAGCTTTAACTTCACTTCAAGCGATATCCACATTCATGTACCTTCAGGTGCAACACCAAAGGATGGTCCATCAGCAGGTGTGACACTCTTTGCTACCCTGACATCTTTAATTACTGGAAAAGCAGTTGATCCAAAAATTGCCATGACAGGCGAGATAACTCTTAGCGGTACAATATTGCCTGTGGGTGGGATAAAAGAGAAGATTTTGGCAGCACACCGAGCAGGTATAAAAAAAGTAATTCTACCAAAAGAAAACGAAAGTGACCTGGATGATGTACCAGAGGATGTAAGAAGTGAACTTAACTTTGTAACTGTAGAGACTATTGAGGAGGTCTTAAAAGAAGCATTAGATATTAATCTTTTCAGGTCTGTTTTATCATATACAGGGAATAATTTTGCACATATGAACAATATTAAAATATAAATATTTAATTTCTTTCGTTTATAATCACATACCCATGAATCATTGCCGCATGTATGAAGCATACAAAACTTTCATTTGATGCCGAAGTCTTTTCATATGAAATCAAATAATTAATCTGTAATCTAGTTTAACACTTTCATCACATAGAGTATAATATTGAACTTGAATTTGATTTTCTACATAACTTCTTTCAAAGATTGTGTATATCACAACTATATTTAGGAAACGACTTCAATTACCCATTAAACTAATCGCGATAGAACTTTATACTCCCCTTTCTCACTATGCTATATCAGATTTTACGGTTCCGTTGCAAAAAATTCAAAAAAATATGTAAATCTATAAGTAATGAATAAAAATCAAAATATCCAAGGAAAATGCACTAACATTATAAAACTATACCAAACAATTGATTAATGTATTTGACTTCATTAAGAACAGAGTAATTTAGATCATTTACTTGTCCTTTTTTGATCATATTCATAGCTCCAATTCCTTTTAAAGTCTTATTAGCAGATTGAAAAGACTGAAATCCTAACATTGGATTAACGATTCTCTTTATAGATCTGTGATCTTGTTCTATAATGTTATTCAAATACTTGATTTGTCGAATGCCTACGTTTTTAGGTAGTATTTTATCATTTTTCAGTTTACCTATAGCAGGTGGATAAGCTGGATTCTTATCAACTGTTATTACTCTTGGAATTTGATTATGATTAGAACTCAAAGCTTTCTTAAAAAATATCTTCGCTGCATTTCGATTTCGTTTTGCACTTAACATGAAATCAATTGTATCTCCATTTGAGTCAACTGCTCGGTAAAGATATTTCCATTTACCTTTTATTTTGATACAGGTTTCATCAACTTTCCACGAATCATTGTTGATCTTAAATGTCTTCTGATCTTCTTTTCTATTTCAGGGGAATATTGATATACCCATCTCACGATTGTTGTATGGTCGACTTTTGCTCCCCTTTCTATCATCATTTCCTTTAAATTTCTATAACTTAATGGATATTTTAAGTACCATCTTACATTTAATAGGATAATTTCTCCTTCATAATGCTTCCATTTAAAGGAATTAGATAGCATATTACTATCTTTGATTTTCTTTTTATTTTATTGTATCATTAGAAAGGATTTTTTGCAACGGAACCCTTATTATTTTGTTCTCCCGATCAATATTTGAATATTGATCCCTTGATTATGCATAGTTTATGCTAAAAAACCTATGCTTAAGTACAAATAATAAATCTGTTTTTTGCATGAAAAAATGTCTAGTTAATTATATTTTACAGAATTTTGATACAAAAACTCGCAAAATTCTAGATTCAGTAGATAGTTGTTAAATTTAAGAGCGAAAATGATTTAAAATTTTAATAACTAAGACCAACAATAGATGTTTTTTTCAAATTTCAAACAAATTAATATTTTGGAAAACTGTTTGAATAGGGCAATTTATCGTGATTTCTCACTTAGCCAAAAACAAATTAAATTTCTTAATAGAACAAAATCAAAATTTGTATTGATATTTGTTTATTGGCGTAATTTTATGTTGATGTAATTATATGGAGCATAACTTATGGGGTATCTTATACTTGTTAGGCATGGAGCACCATGTTGTAAGCCTGAAGATATGTTTGTTGGCTGGATTGATATTCCTCTTAGTAGGGAAGGGATTGAAGAAGCTCTTGATTGCGCAGTTAAACTTGAAAATATTGAATTGGATCTTGCTTTTGCCTCAAACCTTGTCCGGACACAGGAAACTCTTTTTATCATACTGTCTGGGCAGAAAAAAACAGGGATTCATATCCATGAAAAGGCAGTTGATAAAAGCAAGATAGATAAAATTAAATGGTATTCATACTCGAAAAAACTTAATAATAATCTACTCCCAGTATTCTGTACAGCTGCTTTAAACGAACGTTATTATGGTAAGCTTCAGGGCGAGAAAAAACGAAAGATGGAAGAAAAATATGGAGCAGAAATGATTGCTTTCTGGAGCTGGAATTTTGAAGCAGGTCCGCCTGATGGAGAAAGCCTCAAAGTTGTCTATGAGCGTGCTGTGTCATATTTCGTGCAAAAAGTTATGCCTGCAGTAAAAGATGGGAAAAATGTGATAGTCTGCGCCCATCAGGGTAGTTTGCGAGCTCTAGTCAAATATATAGAGAATATTCCTGACAAAGATATAATGGACGTCAACTTCTCCACAGGTGAACTAGTAAGATATCATTTATCAGAAGGCAGGCTGGTAAAGGAAAACCCTGCTCAACTAGAACCTTCAACACTTGATGCGACCTGAGTAAACTACCTTTTAAACCTTCCAAAATTTCCGAAGTCTTCTTTGATCACTTCAGACAATTCGCCGACTGTATATATAAGTCCTCAGCTCATTACAAATCAATGAAGACTCTTAACTTTATTAACTTGACATCTTTGAATTAATTCATTCTTGCAGATGTTGCAATTTATTTCAGAAATATTTATTTTAAGTCTTTTAAAAACGGTTAATAATATTTGGATAACATAATAGTTGAAATTCTCTGTCTTCGGCATTGTTTCTTTTAATCCTATTGATTATTACAAACATGGGTCCCGTTGCAAAAAAATTCAAAAAAATATGTAAATCTATAAGTAATGAATAAAAATTAAAATATTCAAGGAAAATGTACCAATATTATAAAACTATATCAAACAATTGATTAATGTATTTGACTTCATTAAAAACAGAGTAATTTAGATCATTTACTTGTCCTTTTTTAATCATATTCATAGCTTCAATTCCTTTTAAAGTCTTATTAGCAGATCGAAAAGACTGAAATCCTAACATTGGAGCAATTATCCGCTTTATAGATCTATGATCTTGTTCAATAATGT
The DNA here is from genome assembly GCA_963733675.1 of uncultured Methanosarcinaceae archaeon. Lineage (GTDB taxonomy): Archaea > Halobacteriota > Methanosarcinia > Methanosarcinales > Methanosarcinaceae > Methanosarcina. Next base: position 647,419 of record CAVTET010000004.1, read on the forward strand.
TATTCAAATACCTCACTTGTCTAATTTCAACATTTTTAAACAAGTTCTTCTCATTTTTGAGTTCATCTATAGCAGGTGGATAAGTTGGATTCTTATCAACGGTTATTACTCTTGGAATTTGGTTATGATTAGAACTCAAAGCTTTCTTAAAGAATCACTTTGCTGCTTTTCTGTCTCGTTTTGAACTTAACATGAATTCAATTGTGTCGCCATCTGAGTCAACTGCTCGGTAAAAATAGTTCCATTTACCTTTTACTTTAATATAGGTTTCATCAACTCTCCACGAATCATTTGTTGGTCTTAAATGTCTTTTGATATTCTTTTCTATTTCAGGGGAATATTGATGTACCCATCTCATTAGAGTAGTATGATCAACTTGTACTCCTCTTTCTATCATCATTTCCTTTAAATTTCTATAGCTCAATGGATATTTTAGATACCACCTTACGTTTAATAGGACAATTTCGCCTTCGTAATGTTTCCACTTAAAGGAATTAGATAGCATATTATCGTTCTATTGATTTTCTCTTTATTCAATTGAATCCTTATTATGAATTTTTGCAACAGAACCGTAAATATGACTCTTCCAAGTTTTCATCCTGTCTTTTAATTCGAGTGCTTTGGTGGTAATGTTACAGCTTTAAACCAAAAGTCTTCTATGGATTTAATTACTGTCATAAATTCATCAAAGTCGACAGGTTTAACAATATAAGCATTAGCATGAAGATCATAAACTCTAAGTATGTCTTTTTCAGCACTAGAAGTAGTTAGAATGATTACGGGTATATTTTTAAGATTATTATTCTCTTTTATTTCTTTAAAAACTTCACTTCCATCCATTTTTGGCAAATTCCAATCCAAAAGAATTATATCTGGGAGTGGAGAACCTAAAACTGATCCTTATCGCATAAAAAATGGATTGCTTCTTCTCCGTCTTCTGCAATATGAATATTAGTTATAACTTTTGCATCACTGAAGAATTCTGTTATTAATCCAATGTCTCCTTCATTGTCTTCAACTAAAAGAATTTCAAAATGTTTAGTTGACATTTTCATTTTTAAAATCTTCACAAACAGAACTTGAAGAGTTTATTGAGCAGTCAGTTTGAATTTTTGGATCATTACTTGTTATAGACTTTTTATTTGATATACTTAAATATTCCCATTTTTATTTTCTCAAATTTATCAAGTAGTTTTTTAATAGCTAGTTGAATATATATAAGAATCCGTTGGACACAATATCTCAAAAAAGTCAAATCAAAATGAAAAGGTTACTAATCAAAGAATGCGATTAACATTCAGTTTTAAGTTTAGTAATGATACTAAATAATTAAATCATGAATTCACACCTAGAATTCACATACATCTGCAGAATGCGATTTAAAGCAGAATTGGAGAGTTATGACTATAGAAGAGCTGGGAAATAAGTGCCTGTCTGTGATGGATGAAAACCTTAGACATTCTGGCATCGATATTATTGACGATGTCCCATGGGGAACACATTTCTGTCAGTTCTACGAAAACAAGGAAGATTTAATAGAAGTACTTGTTCCTTATTTCAAAACAGGACTGGAAAATAATGAATTTTGCATGTGGGTCACATCACAACCTTTGGAAGTAGAAGATGCAAAAGAAGCCCTTAGAAAGACGGTTCCTAATATTGATGTTTATCTAGAGAAGGGACAACTTGAAATTATTTTTTACTTTCATTGGTATGTAAAAGACGGTATTTTCGATTCAGATAGAGTATTAAATGGGTGGGTTGAAAAACTCAATAAGGCTCTGGCTAATGGCTATGATGGCTTAAGGTTAACCGGAAATACTTTTTGGCTGGAAAAAGAAGATTGGAACGATTTTGTTGATTATGAGAAAAATGTGGATAGTGTCATAGGTAACTACCAAATGATAGCTCTCTGCACTTATAATCTCGATAGGTGCAACGCAACTGAAATCATTGATATAGTCATCAACCACCAATTTGCTTTGATCAAAAAGAAAGGAAAATGGGAACAGATAGAAAGTTCTAGACTTAAAGAAGTCGAAAAAACAGCCATTTTACAATCTCTGCAGAGGAAAAAGGCGGAAGATACACTACTTCAGGCTTATGAGAATCTCCAGATGAAATCCAAGGAGTTACAGGCTCAATCCATGGAACTCCTTAAAACTAATGAACAGTTGCTGGAAAATGAACAACGATATTCTGCACTCTTCAATGCAAAAACCAATGCCATAGCTCATTGCCGAGTGCTTATCGATGAGCATGGGGAACCCGTTGACTATATTATTTTGCAAGTGAACGGTGCTTATGAAGAGATTACCGGAATCGAAAAAGCAAATATCGAAGGTAAGACGGCCACAGACGCCTGTTTAGGTATCGAACATCTTACTTATGACCATATCGGAAATTTTGGTAAAGTAGCGTTGGAAGGCTGTGAACTTAATATTGAAGTATTTCTCGAGACGTGTCAGCGGTGGCTGTCTATCTATGTTTACAGCCCTAAGCTTTGTGAGTTAACTGTCATCTTTACCGATGCAACCGATCGAAAGCAGATGGTTGAGGTGTTGCAGGAAAGCGAAGAGCGATTCCGTACTATGGCTAATACAATCCCAGAATTGGCTTGGATCGCTTATCCAGATGGCTATATCTACTGGTATAACGAGCATTGGTACTCTTATACTGGCACAACTCTGAAGCAAATGGAAGGTTGGGGTTGGCGGAGTGTTCATGATCCCAAAGTGCTGCCAAAAGTACTGGAGCAATGGAAGGCTTCGCTTGCTACGGGGCAGATGTTTGATATGGAGTTTCCTTTGCGTGGTGCCGATGTTATTTTCCGCCCGTTCCTGACGCGCGTTTTGCCTTTGAAAGATGCTGCAGGAAACATCCTTCAATGGTTTGGGACAAATACCGATATTACAGAGCAAAAAAGAGCAGATCAAGAACGTGAGATGGCGGTAGAATTCTTACAAATCGTGAACAATAGCAAGGGGCCAGTAGACCTGGTTCATTCTGCCATTAATTTCTTCCACGAGCGTTCCGGCTTCGAAGCCATAGGTATCCGGCTCAAGGATGGTGATGACTATCCATACTTTGAGACAAGCGGGTTCCCCGCAGAATTCGTGAAGTTGGAGAACCGTCTTTGTGTGCGCGATGCTTCAGATCAGCTTATCCGCGATAGCGATGGCTACCCTATCCATGAGTGCATGTGTGGCAACGTTATCTGTGGAAGGTTTGATCCATCTAAGCCGTTTTTCACGACACGGGGAAGTTTCTGTACCAATAGTACCACAGAGCTGCTGGCTACTACTACCGATGCTGATCGTCAAGCTCGCACACGTAATCGATGTAATGGAGAAGGATATGAATCCGTGGCTTTGATAGCTCTGCGCGTGGGTGAGGTGCGACTGGGTCTTCTCCAGCTAAATGACAGACGTAAAGGGCAATTTACCCCAGAAAAACGATCTTGATGTGGGAACGACTGGCGGACTATCTGGCCGTGGCCCTGGCTAAAGTGCAGGCTGAAGAATCTTTGCAGATAGCATATGAAAATCTCCAGATTCAATCCGAAGAATTACAGGCTCAGTCAGAAGAGATCCAGTCACAAAACAAAGAGTTACAAACTCAGTCAAAGGAACTTCGTGAAACATATGAAACTCTGCAGGAAAGCGATGAACGGTTGCGGCTGATTTAGAAATCGTCAGGGATAGGAAGTTGGGAACAGGATCTAGATGGCGGTCCTTCCTTATGGTCGTCCGAACAATACGTTATACTCGGCCTGGATCCAGCAACTTGCTTTCCGTCCCATGAAGCATGGAAATCCGCGGTTTTTCCTGATGATCTGAAACGAGCTACTGATGCTGTTAGAAAAGCGATCGCCACTAAAGTACCTTAGACTTTGATTACCGTGTAGTTCTTCCCGATGGAAGTATACGCTGGATCGCCGCTCGCAGCGGGGTAAGCATCAACTCTATAGGTCGGTCAGTGCTGCATGGCATTCATTTTGATATTACAAAGCTTAAGCAATATGAACAGCAGTTATGTGACACTAAGGAGCGCCTGGAAGCAATTATGATGGCATCTCCGTGGGAATCAGTTTTTCAACTGATCAAACCTGTCAATTTATTGTTGGGAATTCTACATTATTAGCTCAGTTCGAGTGTAGTACAGAAGATAATGTCTCAGCATCCGCGCCGAATGACGATGCGTTCGGTCGACACGTACGTTTCTTCTTGGATGGTAGGCAGATCAGTGATATAGAGCTTCCTTTGCAGCGAGCCGTCGCTGAGAATCGTGTAATTCCACCAATGGAGCTAGAAGTACAGCTGCCGAACGGAAGGCGCTGGTTTACAGAAGCTTCTGGGGCACCCATACATGATCCCGGAGGCAACGTTGTCGTCGGAGTTGCTGTAACCTTGGATATTACAGAGCAAAAACAAGCAGAACAAGAACGTGAGCGACTTTTAAGCGATATTCAACAGGAGAAAGACAAACTGTCAGCATTGATTGGTAGCATTACTGATGAAGTCTGGTTTGTAGATTCTCAAGAAAACTTCACCTTGATCAATCCTTCTGGCCGAAATAAGTTCATGCTCAACAAAGATGAAGGAGCCAAAGCGAAAAAATTCTACTCGAAACTAGAAATCTATCATCCTAATGGTACTAGGCGCCAAATAGAAGAAGCTCCTGCTTTGCGGGCCCTACGGGGTGAAATCGTCAAGGGGTATGAACAAATTGTTCGCACACCTATTGATGGGAAATTGAGCTATCGCCAGGTGAATGCAGCTCCTGTGAAAGATCCAAAAGGCAATATCATTGGAGGTATCCGTCGTTAGGGATATTACCGAAATTAAGGAAGCAGAGAAGGCTCTACTGGAAAATGAATCACAGCGTAGGATTGCAGAAGTAGTCGCGTCTGAACGACAGCGATTATTTGACGTGTTAGATACGTTGCCTGCAATGGTATGCCTATTGACATTTGATCACTATTATGCCTTCATCAACCGTAGCTTCCGTGAAAAGTTCGGAGAACATGGCAATCAGCACTGTTATGAACTTTGTTTTGGGTTCAACAAGCCCTGTGAGTTCTGCGAAGCGTATAAAATACTTGAAACTGGTCAGCCTCACTATTGGGAAGTTACCGTTCCTGATGGAAGCGTGATTGATGTTTACAATTTTCCATTTATCGATGTTGATGGTTCTCCAATGATCCTTGAGATGGATTTCGATATCACCGAGAGAAAAAAGGCAGAAGAGGCTCTCAGATTATCAAATATTTATAACCGTAGTCTTATTGAAGCCAGCTTGGATCCCTTAGTAACTATTGGGCATGATGGTAAAATTACTGATGTAAATAAAGCTACAGAACAGGTCACTGGTTATTCAAGGGATGAACTCATTGGTACCGACTTTACAAGCTATTTCACTGCTCCTAATAAAGCTGAAAAAGGTTATCAAGAAGTGTTTAGGGATAGATTTATGTCGGACTATGCGCTTGAAATCAAACATCGGGATGGAAGCACAACACCCGTTTTATACAACGCTTCAATTTATAAGGACGAGTCTGGCGAGATTATTGGTGTTTTTGCTGCAGCGCGTGATATCACAGAGCTTAAAAAAGCAGAAGAAACTTTAGAGTTGAAATTAGAAGAACTTTCCCGCTCAAATGAAGAATTAGAACAATTTGCGTATGTTTCGTCACATGATTTGCAAGAACCCTTGCGGATGATAACAAGTTATTTGCAGCTTCTACAAAGACGATATCAGGGTCAGCTCGATGATAAGGCGGATAAATACATACATTTCGCTGTTGACGGTGCTTCCCGTATGCAAAATTTGATAAATGATCTATTAGAATACTCCCGTGTGACCAGAACAAGCAGAGAACCTAAATTTACAAATTGTACATTTGTTTTAAATCAGGCGCTAGCTGGTTTAAAAGTGGCTATAAAAGAAAATAAAGCTACTATATCTCATGATACTTTGCCTGATATAATGGTAGATCCTACCCAGTTGATTCAGGTATTACAGAATCTAATACTCAACGGAATAAAATTCCATGGTGAAGAGACACCAAAAATCCATATCGCTGCAGAGAAAAAAGCAAATGAATGGGTGTTTTCAGTACATGATAACGGAATTGGAATCGATCCGCAGTATTCAGAAAAAAATATTTGAAGTTTTTAAAAGATTGCATACCAGGGAAAAATATCCTGGAACAGGAATAGGGCTTGCAGTCTGTAAGAAAATTATAGAAAGACAGGGTGGACATATATGGGTTGAATCGGAATTAGGCAAAGGCTCAACTTTTTACTTCACTTTATCAATCGACCCCCACAGAATTTTATAAACTAAATTTGAACATATAGAAAATATTTTTAATTATTTATTTAAATATAGCTGTTAAAGAAATCTTGTAATCAAAACGTAATTTTTCTAGCTTGAAGTTATGAAGTTACTATCCAAATTTTTTCCAATATCAAGTTGGGACCAATCTAATCAGATGATACCATTTTGACTGTCTCGATACATATGTAATTATAAAATCGATGTGTTTTATATTAATTTGAGTAAAGAATGTTCTCAATTTTAGGTTAAAATGGCAAAAATGCACTGATTTTGAGACAAAAAAAACTGTGCCTCACTAAAAACAAGAAATTATATTATTTGTGGCAAATTTAAAGGGATTCTACAGGGCTGAAATATATTATTTTAATGAAAAAAGCCAAGGTGAAAAAATTATACCGGACATCTCGGTTATTCGATTAGTACAAGGCAAAAGATGTTCATCGTATCGGATACATCCGTCAATACTTCGATAGGATAGCCGTTATTCTTCACCGTGCTGTAAACGTCTATACCGCAACTTTCCATCGACGGTCTGGCAATCTTTGGATTCCTGCATTCCTTCAGTGTGCATTCAGGGCAAAGCTGACAGTGACCACCGCTTAGTGCAAAAGCCTTATAGTACCAGCAAGGAAGATATCTCTCTCAAGCGTGTTGATGACCTTTGTGCTGTCCCTCGTGATGATCTTTATCCCACTAGCAGGTCTTCCGTCGCTTTGTCGATATTTGTCGAAAAATGTACTAAAGGCGCGTATTCATAGCAATCTACCAGTTCCCTAATCTCTTGATGTGTAGGTGAATTAGGCGGACAGCAAAGGCTTTTGTTATACTCCGGACATCCATACCTGCACTTCCATCTGGTCCACGGCACTGTGACTATACTATATGTCTTAATAATCTTAGCATCGTGGGAGCCCAGCTTGACAGCCATCTCAACGAATTTTTGGTATTTTTCCAGATTACTCACTCCTGAAAATTAGTCCTTTTTGTAAGAGTTATAATTCTTAATTTTTTAAAAAACTTATTATCAAATATTGAAATGGCAGTAATATCACTGAGCTAAAGACTCAAAAAAGAAATAGGGCAATATAGATTACATTACAGAATATCTTTATTGCCCTGGAAATTAAGTGCTAACCCCTTTCTATTATCCATGGAGATAATATCTACCCAAATGAAATTAACAACGATAAAATATTATTTGTGCAGTTAATGAGATGATCAACTCGATTTTAAAGCTTATTCCTTTCTTATTTTTCTATTTATGCTTGTGATTTAGTTTAATTAGTTCCAGATGTTCCATGAGCTCCAAATGTTCTAGAAGTTCCATAAGTTCCACGAGTAGTAAATCAGCAATTTTTTTATTATGATGAAACCTAGGTAATTTATAGATTTTAGGACAAAAACGATGTATAAATAAAACTCTAAAAAAGAAACTTTGTCAATAAAAATAGCAGCTCTGAATTCTGTTTTTTGTGGTAGAGTAAAGTTATACAGAACCAATCAAACGTTACGGATTTTAAGATACATTGTAGTAAGCACAGAGTTGACTTTAAAACTTGAATCTATTACAGATATCTAGATCTAGTTAATAGACCCATACCCAGCTGTTAAAGCTGGGTCTCCACACCCAATCACAATTCGGGTAGTAACTACCATAGTAGTAATGGTGACGCCATTCGCGATTGCCGTGGCCATAGTATCTGCTTCGGTAGCCGTGGTGACCTTTATGACCGTCACCGTAGCCTTTCGCCGTGGCCTTTATGACTACCATCGCCGCGACGAGCTTCAACTGCCGCCACTGTCACTGATACTACAAAAATAATTATCAGCAAAATAGCCAGCATCTTTTTGATTTTATTAGATGATTGTTTCAACATTTGTTTCACCTTTTTGTGACTAAAATTAATCATTATAATGGAGTTCATTTTATAGTAACTATCGAAGCTGTCAAAAATTTCGACTAACTACAATATTATATGATTTTAATTAATTATTTTAAATTAATTATAAAAAAAATAGTTTCTGAATAAAATTTATTTTCACATAAAATGTTTTAACATTGAACAACATTTTAATATTAATCGTGTTTTCTAATAGTTACTGAATAAAGCTTTGATTCTTGCGATTTTCAGTGATGCATAGGTTTTATAGCAAAATATCTGTATCCGTGAAAACAATAAAAAAACTATGTCGGTATAACCAACAACTCTAATTTTACAAAATTTTTGGTATACTTAGTAATAGTACTGATTGAGTTCCAGATTTTTCATTAGCTTTAAGCTATCCCTAACAACCTATGATAAATAGTAATTTATCAATCTCTTACAGATATCTAATAGATATCATTAGCCAATCCTTGGCAACAATTGAAACCATTTTTAAAAATAGGCCACCTACATTCTGATCCACAAAAATTTAAAACTTGATTAGCCTACAAATTAGTAAAATTTCAAATTTAAGTTTACATAATTAAGCAAAGTTTCAAAAGTAGACTATTATACTTAATTATGAATTTCTGTTCGATCTGTATCAACATATACCAATCTAGATGATGATTTTTCGGTTTTATTTGTGTCAATTTGTACGATAATTTTCAGTTTAATCTGTATCCATCTGTATTAATCTGTATGATGACATTCAGTTCAATCTGAATCTCTCTATTAACCATGGTATATGAAGATTTTCAGTTTGATCTGTATCCGTCTGTATAATCTGTATAACATACAGGCAAATTAAAAAAGTATACATGCCATTATCTGTACACATACAGAGTATGACTAACCGTAAGCGAATTAATATTAATATCCCAATGGATTTATATCAGCAAGTCACTAAATCAAAATATACTTTAACAGAAGCAATCACAGAAGGTCTCATATTGCTTTTGTCCGGTTCATCAAAAAATAATGACAATGAAATTAACCACGATATCTTAAACTTACAGGAATCTAGGATTAATGATTTACAAACTCATAATGAGACTTTGATGAGAGAACTTGAAGACCTTAAAAGAAAAGAACCTGAGAATAAGAATATCCTGCAATTACATGAAGCTAGGATCAAGGATTTACAAGATCAATTAAGAACAAATCAGGATCAATTAAAAGAAAAAGATGAACAATTAAAAGCACAGGCCATCCACATTCAAACGCTGCTTAATCAAAAGTCTATAGAAGCACCTGGAGCAAAGAAGCAATGGTGGAGATTTTGGTAGGCTCGACAGTAATTGTACTACTGAATAAAATAACCAGGTTCAAATAAAAAATTAAATAATTGAAGAATTTTAATTTTCTCTACCAAAAACAAACTTCTAGAGAATTTTCTCCCTGATTTTGTCTGCGTCCGTACGCCTATCTCGACGTCCTTATTCAGGTTTTCTGATACAACATTTGTTTTTTTGTATACCCGCCTGCCAAAGTCTGGCACAACACGTCGTTCGAGTATCCAAAGACATATTTGAGTGTCTCCAGCTTTTGCTGATGAATTTAAGCGTTCCAAAAGTATTTTTGCGGCATCAGCATTCCGCTTTTTAATATATTGATAAAACTGATAATATTTTCCAGATTTCTCTGTTTGTCCCCTTTTAAGCCAATCATTTAACGTTTGATACGTAATTCAGGCTGCGGAAGCAGCGAGAGCATAAGTAAGTCCAAGTGGAATATTTTCGCTGATTTTTTGTTGTATTTCTGGAGTTAATTTCGTAGATCTTGTCATTGATAGCACCGTTTTTACTCTTTGAAATAAATATCAATGAATGTTGTATTTATATTTACTTAGTTCTCTTAGACACAACGACAGGATTTATATATGTAAAATCTAAAATGAGTCATTCTAAAGCGATTTTGAGACTTTTTCTTGAGTTGAATATTGCTATAACCATGAAATAATCAAAAACAATTACTTTAAGGGCTGAGATTTAGAGCCTATCCTAAAAGTTTTGTAACCTAGTATAACTTTTCAATACACAATTGGAATGGATACTCTGATGCTGTCGATCAATTATACCTTTTACAGCGTGCCATTATTGACATTTCGGATAGGCCCGAAGTCAAAAATGAACGATTATGGGACGATTTAAGGCATCTTCTTGAGTGAGATATGATTATTCCCCTAATGTCAACTCATTCAAAGTTAGCTCTTTCAATGTTACCTTCTTTAAAGTTAGTTTTTTATCTAATTCATGCCATAACCTCTTTCCTTCATCCCAAAATTTTTGTTTATCTTGTATCAACTGTGAATTAAAAGCAACCATATTAGCATGGTCCTGAATACAGCCTTTTACTACCTGAACCTTGAAGACATGTTTGGTTATTATACTGTTTCTTTGTGAAATCCTCGAGACTTGTGGGTATCAACGAAAGTAATTGTCTCAAAGTTAATCTTATGAGCTGCAAGTGAAGATATATCAACAGACATAGAAGGTTTGTTTAAAGGTATTTTAGAACTTCGAATTTTTTGTGAGATACATTGTTTATATATATTTTTAAATGTGATTTAACTAGTTCTAACCTATCCTGATTTGTCTATCATCCTTAGAAAAAGGAAACAGGAATTAGAAAAGATTTTTACCAGAGATTAATGAAAAAAAATGTAAAGGTGTTTTGATAAAATTTAAAATTTCCATCGGATGCACAGAATTCCAAAGATTTGGTTTATTAAAAATCAATAAAATTGGGGTGGTATCCCTTCTGCTAGCAATTGTATATGTTAGTGCCACCGCTTTGGATGCAAAGAAATTATTCCAAATCAAATATTTTAATTTGCTATATGATTCTTTTTTTGGTTTTACCTGATTGTCAACGTAATTTTTAAAGAATTATGATAGACCTCTGGTTTTCATGAGTAATTTATGATACCATTTATGAGCGTATGACATAATTTAGGAGTTTATTTACAATCCTTTTTATGAAATCTGAAGTTTTACTATCCCCAAAATTTCAATGTAAACTCCATCACTCCACATTCACTACCAAATAACTGGTTTTTAATCTCAGAACATTAGTTAAAAATTTAGAATTATTCGGGTATCTGTGTAAGGACTGCATTATTTTTTATATGAACTGAGAAAATTTTGTAGCACTCACAAGATACTTGAATAGTTGCGAAAAAAATGTAAGTAAGGAAAAGTATAATGACTGTAAGGACGATGACTGATAATAGTATCGATTTTTTTGCTTTTTCTCACAATTACTGTCAAATATATCTTCCCTATAATATACCTTTCTAAAACCGTTATTTTTTCCTTGGGATAAATCCAACTTCACTAACAATGTTTTGCCCTTTTTCGCTCAACACAAAGTCACAGAAATCTTTTGTGAGTCCTTCTTTGGGTTCGCCATTGGTATAGAAGTAAAGCGATCTGGAAAGTGGGTATGTGCCGCTTAAAATGCTTTGAGTAGTTGGCAATACAGAGCCATTTCCTTTGTCCAGGCTTAAGACCTTTATGCTGTTATCGACGTATGCAAAGCCTATGTACCCGATTGCATTTTGATTATGAGCTACTTCAGTGACTATTCCTCCTGTAGTAGCCTGAGTAAGCGCATCAGGCCGGACTTCATCACCGAGCAAAACATCTTTCTTGAAGTCTGCATAAGTTCCAGAGCTGGTATCCCTAGAAATTACGGAAATTTGTTTATCCTCACCATCAACTTGTTTCCAGTTACTGATACTCCCATTATAGATACCTTGCAACTGGTTAAAGGTAAGTTTTGAAATAGGATTCTTGGGATGTACAACCACTGTAATACCGTCATAAGCAATTACATGCTCTAATGGGTTGATTCCATTTGTGTTAGCTTTTTTGATTTCGTCAGTTGTCATTTCTCTAGATGCAGTAGCAATGTCCACTCCTTTGTCAATTAGAGCTGCAATTCCAACACCTGTTCCACCTCCAGTAACTGACACACTTTTCCTGGGATTTTCATTCAAAAATTTTTCAGCCTCAGCCTGTGCAAGAGGCAGAAGTGTATCGGACCCTTTCACAGAAATGCTCTGTGATTTTACAGCAGTAGTTTCCTGTACTGGTGTTCCGCCTGATGAGTTATTCTGAGCAATGGAAGAACCTTCACTATTCTTTCCAGCGCAACCAATGCCCAGAAACACAAGCCCAATTAGAACTAATATAAGAATTTTGTATTTTTTTGATTTATTTACCATATTAAAGACACTCCGTTAAATGAATAGGGCTAAATCAGCAACATTCATCTATTAACTTCTAACTCGTATAATAATCAACAGACGAAGTAATTATATACAAATTCGGTATCGAAGTATATAATTAGTATTAAAGAATATAATTAAATGGGTTATTTAGGTATCTATATGTAAAATTAGTTGACAGCAGAAATATCAGATAATTACATTGGAAAAATATAAAATATAACTATCTGAGAAAAATAGTTATTATTGATATAAAAATTATATTCCATTGTGCATAAGTCTTATCAGGAAAGACCATTTGCTTCTAAACATTTTGGATTTTGCAATGTTACTATTATTAATTGCCGCCTTGATAACCGTTTTTACGATCTACTTGGCCATCAGGGTAACCCTCATCGTAGCCATGTGTGTAGCCTTCATCATAGCCATTTGTGTAGCCTTCATTAGTGTTGTTATGACTTAAACCGGATTTGATGTCATAAAAACTGCCATTAAAACCGGTTTGGTAGCTGGTTCTATAGCCGGCTGCATAACCTCGTTCGTAGTTGGGGCTTTTTAGACCCCATAAGATTGCTACTGCAGCTGTCAATCCTACTACAACGATGACTATTAACAAAATAGACAGTATCTTCTTTACGCTGTAACCAAATATAATTTTATTTTCATACCGTTGGTTGTCCACTAAATGTCCCCTTGGCAAGTTTACTAATTCAATATCATATTTTTGAATTGATCTCAAAACCCATTTCATTTTTAGCAATTATGATTTGACAATATTACTTTTATTATCAGAATCCAATTAACACTACAATAAATGTAAATATTCAAGTAACTTTTGGACATTATAATTTTACTTATAAAAAAGAAAAAAAATCGTAAACTTATTGAAGTTAATGTTTTTTTGTTATTTATGCTTACGTGTGAAGAAATCCTTGAAATCCATGAAGTTGGTCCTGAGAGTATTATTTATGTAATTCATAGACTTAAGACTACTTTAGAAGATCAAGCTATTCAAAGCACTGCTCTTGAAGAGCGTGTAAAGATTTTCAAATCTTGCTTCAATTAAAACTATTGCAAAAGTAGCAAACCTCTTTCTATTGACTTTTTTGTCAAAAAACACAAAGCCTTTGTAAAAAGAGTTGTAAAAAACATGGGGATGAAGAAGGTCATGCAGAAATAACTCTTAAAATGATTAATAATCGCGGTTTTGTCATTATATTCTTTTCCGTGCTAATTTACAGGAAGAACTTCAGAGTCTCAAATCTCATTTAAGAAATTTACAGGCATATGTTGGTTACTAGTAGGTCTGTGAACATGAAAATACTTCCAGAAAATTGCAGATGTGCCAAAAAAAAAGAACGTTACAGGGTCTCTTGAGTGAGGTTTAACTCTAAGACGGGAAGTCTTCGGTTCTGAAGTTACTGGTTTGTGTTCATTTCTAGCTAGCTAATTTCTGGACTATTAACTAGTAGGAGCCGGTAAGACAAGAAATACTAAACATCATATGTCACAAAATAAAATTGTTTGGACGTAGTTCATATGAAAATGAGGCTTTATTAAAACTTAAATAATTCTACAATTGAATAATAAACAACGTTAATTTTAAATTGTATTTTATATGATCAAAATGGTATCATCTGAGATAATTCCTATTTTTTGTATTTTTGACCTTAGATCATTGGTTGCAGATTCAAGAGAATTGGTAGGGGATGTTGCAGAATGAGTTAAAACATTAATAACTTCTTGATAGTTCTATTTTGCTTCATAAGGTAAAGTGATTATATCAAAGATATACATAATTCAGAAGATGCCCAAAGTAAACAGTTTTTATTTATGCCAGAGATGGAGTCATTTCTCTTTCCTATGCCCAACAACTTAATTACCTTAATTAATTTTTTATATGGTTTTTCAATTTGTCGAAATAATTCCTGAACTAATGTGGTTAGAACTACTGACAATAGCATCAATATTTTTTTCGTTTCCTGAAAAATTCTTTCTTTATAAAGCTGAAATCTTAAAGCTCTTTAAAAACCTATAATAGATGTGAAACACCATTGTTAAGGGTATGAAAAGCGATTTCACCACATCAGAATCTTTAGATAAAAAAAACCAGACAGCAGCTGGAGTTGAGAAAGAATTTCCAAGAAAAGTTTTCGCACAAAATCAAGGAAAAAAGGGGCCTTTAAAAGTAATCATTATTGGAGGGGGAGCCTGTGGTATGGCAGCTGCTACCAAAATTAGAAGACAGAGTGATTTTGAGATAACAGTAATTTCACGAGACTCCTATACTGCTTACAGTCACTGTGGAATCCCTTTTGTTTTGAGTCGGGAAATTAATAGTTTTGAAAAACTTATTGTGAAATCCCTGGATTTTTTTAAGAAAAATAGGATGGATGTTAAGCTAAATGAGGCCGTTAGGTCAATTAATATTGGTTCAGGAACTGTTCAGACAAGGGAAGGAATTTATCCTTTTGACAAACTGGTGATTGCCACAGGAAGCCTGCCATTTATACCTAAAAAAGATTGCACTACAAACATTCTAACTTATGGCATCTTCACCTTGAGGAATCTTGATGATGGCATGCTCTTTGAAAAAGCCCTGAAAACTGCCGAAAAAGTTTGCATCATAGGTGGAGGGACAATAGGAATAGAATGTGCCGTAGCACTTGTGAGAAGGGGAATTAAAACTGTACTCATAAGCAGAAGCAAAAATCTGATTTCTAGGCAGTTTGATCCCGAATGTGCTGAAATTATAAGAACACACCTGGAAAGTATGGGCATTGAAGTAATTTCAGGTGAACATATTGTTATTCCTGAAAATTTCTGGAACGAAAAAACTCTGCAAGTTGGAGAAAGGCTATTTCTTGCAGACATTGTACTCCTGGCAAGCGGGGTAAAACCCGAAATTTTTCTTGCCATGGAGGCCGGAATCGAAATTGGAAAAGCTGGAGGAATAGTTGTAAATGAAATGCTCCAGGTAAAAGCAGGAGAGGAGTTCCTTCCCAATGTGTATGCAGGTGGAGAATGTGTGGAAGTAAAGGACTTTATAACCGGGGAAGCCAGAATAAGTCAGCTGGGTACAGCAGCACGGAGTATGGCCTATGTAATCGGCAATAATATTACCGGAAAGCATACTGCTTTTGGGCCGCTTGCAGACCCTTGGGTGGCTGTAGCAGGTGATTTACAGTTCGGTGGAGTGGGGATTACGTCGAAGAGAGCTGAAAGTAAGGGGATGAGTTTGGTTACAGGCTTTTCCAGCGGGTATACAAGAGCTTCTTATTACCCAGATAAAAAAAAAATATACATCAAACTCCTGTTTAAAGATGATTGCCTAGTAGGTGCACAACTTGTCGGAGGGGAGGGAATAAAAGAAAGAATAGATGCTCTCTCCCTTGCAATCAGGAAGAAATCCACAATCAAGGATCTCCTAGACTTGGAAACCTGTTACTCTCCCCCAGTTTCAATGCTTATAGATCCTCTACGACCGGCAGTAAAAGCCGCACTTCAAAATAGGAGGGAAAAAGAAAATAGTGAACAATAAGTAAGGGTGAAATTAAAGAGGATTCAATAAATTTCGTCATATGCATATAAATGTTATATAAATGACTTGTGAAAATCAAAGATTTATCAAATTCTCAAAACTTGCCTGTACTCCAGTGGAAATAAGGGGGTAATTTGACATTGATAAAGGGATCGTAGGAAGTATAACCTTGCTTCTGTGGTGTTTTTATGCCTATTTGATAAAGAAAAGGCTGACATCACTCTAGTAAGAAGAGGAACTGATGTGGCTTGAGATGCGATGATAGACTACCTGAAGCAAGTGAATTTCAGTGCACTTTAACGGCTGGTTGTGCAGACAAAGAAACCTGAAAGAACGTGGTTACTACTGAGAAAGGAGAAATAGATTCAGCTTTTTTTGAACCGGGTAGACTTTGGAAGCTCTTAATCACATGCATGAGTTGAGCAGCAGGCTTCTAGGAGCTGAAGGCATCTAACCGTTGTTGCAGGAAATCATGGACGCGGCTG
The DNA here is from genome assembly GCA_963733675.1 of uncultured Methanosarcinaceae archaeon. Lineage (GTDB taxonomy): Archaea > Halobacteriota > Methanosarcinia > Methanosarcinales > Methanosarcinaceae > Methanosarcina. Next base: position 663,946 of record CAVTET010000004.1, read on the forward strand.
TTGAGATTGTAAATGCCAAAATGGGTACCTTGCAACTTTTAGAAAATAATTCACTGAAAATGGTTTCCCATTATGGTCATCAGGAGACTTTATTGAATTTTTTGCATCGGCTGAGAATATTGCTTCGGTTTGCGGGGAAGCGGTGCAGCGATAGGAGCGTGTGATCGTTGAAGACGTTGAGACAAGTCCCTTGTTTGTTGGCACACCTTCTCTGAATGTGATGCGAAAGGCTGGAGTACGAGCTGTTCAGTCCACTCCCATGCTAAGCCGCGCTGGCACTTTGATGGGCATTCTCACAACTTAATGGGATGTTCCTTATTCTCCAAATGAGGACGGTCTCTAGAGGACCGACATATTGGTTCGGCAGGCAGCTGACTTGATAAAATAGGCCAAGACGAAGAAAGCCAGTTTAATTTAGTTTTATGTTTACAGCCGGATACGAAATGTTGTCTCATTTTCACGATTACAATGTGGACTGGCCACTGCTTAGAATATAGGTATCTGATCTTATGTCGTAAATATAGTAAGGAAGAGGCAAGTGATAGGCTCTTGATAAGGTTCTCATTCGATGACAATGATTAAAAGTATGTTCTCTACTATAAAATTGAATACATCGTCGTTAAGTGAATTATGTTTTTCAAAAAAGAAAAGTTGTCGGGGAAAATTGGGTTAAATCTGGCTCCTTTAATGGACATGAAGTCCCGATACTGTGAGAATATTGGGATACTTGTGGAAAATATTAAAGTAAAATGCATGAAGACATTGGTTAAAAGAAGTTGAAGGTAGTTTTGAAATAAGTTCAATATTTAATTTGCTAAGTTATTTATATTTGCCTATTCTTTAAGTAAAAAGTTATATTTTTTCTAATTTCTGCGTTTCAATCAAAAAATGCAAAGATATCTAGATTGTGGTACATTACACAATCTGTAATATTAGGAGGGAATGTTGATGGCCTTTCTATCTAATTTGTTTGGCAAAGATAATACTCATGAATTTTTAAACGCTTGCAGATTAGGGCAGATAGAAAATGTAGAGAGATTTCTAAAAAGTAATCAGATTGATATTAATTCGCAAGACGAATATGGTAAAACTGCTTTGATTTGTGCGACAGATATGGGGTACAAGGATATTTTAGAGTTGCTTATTAAAGGTGGTGCCAATCTCAATATTCAAGAAGAAAATGGTGACACTGCTCTGATTTCTGCGGTAGAGATCGGACGTGTTGATATTGTAGAGTTGCTTATCAAAAGCGGTGCTGATCTCAATATTCAAGATAAAAATGGCGAGACTGCTTTGAGGATAACGGTAAAAATAGGGAACAAGCATATTGTAGAGTTGCTTATTGAAGGTGATGCTGATCTTAATATTCAAAACAAAAATGGTGACACTGCTTTGATTTGTGCGGCCGATAGGGGACGTAAGGACATTGTAGAGTTGCTCATTAAAAGTGGTGCCGACCTTAATATTCAAGCCAAAAATCATAACACTGCTTTGAATGCTGCAACAAAACTAAAACGTAAAGATATTGTAGAGTTGCTTATTACCAGCGGTGCCGATCTTAATGTTCAAGACAAAAAAGGTAAAACTGCTTTGATTTGTGCTGCAGACATAGAGGCTAAGGATATTGTAGAGTTGCTTATTAAAGGTGGTGCCAATCTCAATATTCAAGACGAATATGGTAAAACTGCTTTGATATATTCGGCACAAACTGGGTATAAGGATGTTGTTGAGTTGCTCATTAAAGGTGGTGCCGACCTTAATATTCAAGAAGAAAATAGCAACACTGCTTTGGAGATTGCGGCAAAAATGGAGTTTAAGGACATTGTAGAGTTGCTTATTAAGGACGGGGGCAGTTTTAGATCATAATTTTATTTGAAAAACACACAGATAGTTGATTTTTTTATTTAGGATTGTGATTTAGGCTAATTAATTTCAGTGTCCTATGAGCTCCATGCGGCCCATAAACTCATTAGTAATAAATCAACAATGTTTTCTTATTCTAGATTGAACTTAGGAAATTCAGAGATCTTACAAAAAAAATATGCATCAATAAAAATGATAAATCCTGTTTTTTGTAGTAAGTCAAAGGTTATAGGGCCATTTAGAATTTACAGAACTTGGTTTCGTTGCAAAAAATTCAAAACTGATACGAAGAAGATTCCAATCAGATCAGTTAACAAAATCAATTTTAACAAGTTTGTCTCCAACTAACTGAGGAAGTTTGTATTCGTCTTTAAAAGCAAAATCAGTAAAAGTTATCATAAGTATAAATTATTGTCAAGAGATTTGAACTCTCCAACGCTCAAATACATAGGAGTTTATCGAAATTCTCTATAGTGCTTATATTGTTGGATTTGGTACTTCAAGTGCATAAGCATTAACAAAGAAGAAAATAATTTTTCCCCGATGGCTTGCCTTTATATCTCACAGGCCTGCCAGAAAGATTTTCTTGGATCTTTTGAAGCCATGGAAACTGAAATAATAGATCTTGGAAATCATTAAGATTTCCATAGGTATTTGCACAATTTGACAAAGAATTCAAAATCGGAGTTTTAGTAATCAGATTTAGAATGAGGATTAACCATGAATTACCTTTGGAAGGCAACGAGTACAGATCCAAAGATTTTTGCTTTTGTGTCTGATAAGTAGGAGATAATTAGTGTTTTCTCCTGCTCCGCAGGAAGAGCAACAGACGAAGAGATCTTTGTTCTGGGGTTGAGCTACTGTTTTTTCTCTCTTAAATTCAATAGTATGTCTTTCTTCAACTGAGATTGCACTTTCAGGACAAAGTCCAATGCAGAAACCCATGCCATCACAAAGTTCTTCGAACAAAACCTTCGCTTTTCCGTTAATGATTTGAATTGCACCCTCTGCACAGGGTGCGACACATTTCCCATAGCCAGTGCATTTTTCTTCGTCAATTTTTACTATCATTCGTTTTACCACAAAACCAATCCCATTCAGAATTATTGTACACAAATTTTATCTTAGAACTTACGCAGTTGAACTAAAAAATCAATAGCATAAGCATACAGCTATCTAAAGTAAATATTTTAACTATAAATATCGGTTTCACTTGTTTTTTGTGCTTCAAGTGCGTAAGTTCTATTTTAGTAAAATCTCAACTTATTACTCGGGAGATCTCTATACCAGCCATAGTTATTGGCTTTCCCGTGGGTGGTAACCCCAAAAATCGTCTTTATGCATACTACGAACTAGAAGACGAGTAGCAACGTTATCAGTTGTTTTAAGCTATCCGGAATCAACGATACTATGTTCGCTGAATAAATGGCTTCCATGTACCTAGACTTAACGACCAAGAGCGATAGCCCGAAGTTTGATTGTTGCTGCATCGAATACTGCACTTTTCTTGGTAACATATCGTTTTCTCAGAAGTTCTATATCCGTGTCAATTTTATCACTTCTTTCCTGGCCACTATCAGCTTGTGTTACAGATTGAGATGCATACGCTTCAGCTACTTTAATTGCACCTTGCAATTCTATGTAAAGTTCTGATCCCTTTAGATACGACTCGGTGCGTATTTTTTCAACTCTTGCAATTGTGCCCTTATTGCTACCTGCTGATTTTAATGCAAGTGAATAAGCACGATAAAATTCATTCTCAGCAAATTGGAGATCTTGGTACTCTTTTTCCATCTTTCATTCTCTGCTAAATTGTTAATATAGAAGCTTATGACCAAAAATATCAAGAGCCAAAGCTTGAAACAAGTTATTTACGTTCCTCCCTCCGATTCCTCCATTTTTTCCAGGCTTATACTTGATTTAGAAGTACTTTCATGTCCTCCTCGACTGTCGTATGAGGCTTAATGTTGAATTTCTCAACCAGCACTTTAAGGACGTTCGAAGAGAGACAGGCCGGAAGTGTCGGGCCGAGAGTGATATTCTTTACGCTAAGGCTCAGGAGAGCGAGTAGCACAAGTACGGCTTTTTGCTCGTACCAGGCAATATTGTAGGAAACTGGAAGGTCATTTATGTCCTTAAGCCCAAAGGCTTCTGCAAGCTTCTGGGCTATTACCACAAGTGAGTAAGAATCGTTACACTGCCCTGCATCGATAACTCTTGGGATTCCACCGATGTCACCGAGACCCCGTTTGTTGTATCGATATTTGGCGCAGCCTGCAGTCAGGATGACAGTGTCTTTAGGCAGGGCTTTTGCAAATTCTGTGTAGTAGGCCCTTTCCTTATGTCTGCCATCGCAGCCAGCCATAACCATGAACCTGCTTATTTTTCCACTTTTTACCGCATCTATGATTTTATCCGCAACTGATAGAGCCGCTTCGTGTGCAAAGCCACAAACAATTGTTCCGCTTTCCAACTGTTCCGGAGGCTTGCTTGTTTTTGCTTGTTCGATTAGAGGTGTGAAGTCCTTTGTTCCGTCATCTTTTTCATATATATGAATAAGTCCTTCAAAGCCTACTACCCCTGTCGTGTAAATTCGGTTTCTGTAAGAATCCCTTGGCGGGATTATACAGTTTGTCGTCAGCAGGATCGGGCCATTGAATTTCTCGAAATCTTTATTCTGTCTCCACCAAGCACTACCATAATTGCCTATGAAGTTGTCACATTTCTTGAAGGCGGGATATGAGTTCGCAGGTAGCATTTCTCCATGGGTATAAACATCTATTCCAGTATCCTTTGTCTGCTCAAGGAGCTGTTTCAGATCCCGTAAATCATGCCCACTGATAAGAATTCCGGGCCTATTTCTCACACCGATATTGACAACAGTAGGTTCAAGGTTTCCGTATGTTTCAGTGTTTGCTTTATCAAGCAGAGCCAAGGCTAAAACACCTTTTTCTCCGCATTCTAGGACGAGGCCTATGAGGTCTTGTAATCCCAAGCTGTCATACGTGATCGAAACCAGCCCTTTTTCTATGAATTCAAAGATTGCTTCATCTTTATATCCTAGCACATAAGCATGATGAGAATAAGCAGCCATTCCCTTCAAGCCATAGGTCAAAAGTTCCCTGAGTGACCTAATGTCCTCATCCTGCGTGGAGTGAACAGCAACATCCAAGCTTCCTATGTTTTCAGGGGTTACTGTAGCTACTGTAGGAAGATCTTTTTCAGCAGCCAACTTCCCTACAGGAATTTGTGCTCTAATCGTATCTCTGAGGTTAAACCCTTTTATAATAAGGGACTCAATTGCTTGTTTGTCAAAATTAGTGTTCGTAAGGGTAGCAAAGAAGCTATCCAGTACAAATATATTTGTTGCTTCCTCATTAAGACCCTCAGATCTAGCTTTCAGGTTATAGAACGCGATACTTTTAAGGACATAGAGAAGTCTATCCTGGAGATCGGCAACTTCTCCTTTTTGCCACATACCCCATTTTTTGTACAACCTATTGAGTTAAACGTTTCCTGACATTGATTACAAAACATATTTATTCACCTTTAAAATTGGTTATTCAACGTATTCATTAGTCTTTTAATTAAGTCTCATAAACTATTTTATTTTTCTAAATATGTGAGGTTTAGTGACATTGTTAATCGAAACATATTTTTTAGCAACGGTGAATCTATAATACCATTTTCAATACAATATCAGTTCATGTATAGAAGAGAGTTTTAACAATGAAATCTTAATAATGAAAACTTAATCTTCAAAAATTAAAGCTTGAGAGTTTATCCAGCGGGCTGCAAACTGTCAGAACGTCTCCTTTTTTTCAGACTCCATTCCATCTTCAACTGCTTCCCTTATGATATATCCAGCCTTGTGCAGGATAGTATCCCCAATTTGAGGATCTTTGTCCATACTTCCAGTACAGGGATAGGAATGATGTGCGCCTGAAATTGTTTCTTGATACGCAGGGATATCTGACCAACCGAGCTTTTTTGCCACAAACCATGTGGAACCACAGGGAGCATCTCTGATTACCCCTGCTCCTATGAACATCTTTCTATCGGAACTTGTTGTGATCCTGAGCACCGGCTTTCCGAAACCAAGATCTACAAACGAATCTATAACAGGTTTTCCGATTTTTTCGAGGGAACAGAAGGGTCTTGGTCCCGCAAACTCAATTCCCATGGCTTCAAGCTCTTTTCTGAGCTGCTCAAGAATCCCTGCAGGGTTTTTTTAGAGTCCTCAGCAGGTGCGATTACGGCTTTTGCCTTTGTTTTCTTTACCACATCCGGAAGAGCTGCAAAGCAGGTTATCAGGGAATTCATGAATTCCTACGATCATATTTGCATATGACTTTCTGGCTTGCCTGCAATGATTGCAAAGATCTCCACAAGATACGCAGAAACTGCTCGAGTTGATCAAGTTCTGGATAACTTTTTTCCCAAGTTCACCTGTGTAGAACACAAGAATTCGCATAAATTTACTCCTTTCAGAGGTACTTTAAAGATTATTTTATAACTGTTCTTTCGTTGTAGATGAAAACTCTGAGTTTCTTCGAATTTTCAACAAAAAGCTCAGAGAACGGAAACCGGCTTTCTCTAAACTGTTCGCGAAGCTACTTGATAAGCTATTAATACTACGTTCTGGCAGTATTCATTTTTACTGCCAATTCTTTTTATTTAGGACTTACGCAGTTGAATCGAAAAACAGAAGCAGTAAATATTCAACTATTTAAATTTCAATGATTTTGACAAGGCTGTATGTGCTTGATTTAATCCCTCAACCACGTAAATCCTATTTCTTATGCGATACAACTATTTGTTTCAATGTATTAAATAATGAGAATTTCGAAATAGAAATCAGTATCTATAGACTAAACCAATATTCGAATTTAAGAGAATCAGATCTTCACATCCCAAGCAATAACAAACCTTTCACGAAAAATTACGAATATATAATCACAATCAAAAGCCATATTGAAGAAAATGTAGTGAAAATATTAACCATATTATTAACCATATATTAATGGATGATCAATGGCACCAGACGCGGCGAACGGCAAAATAAACAAAAAAGTTCTGTAAATTCTAATTTATGATGCATATGTTTTGCTTTAAAATCTCTGCATCAATGAAACAATAAACTCTGCTCTTTGTGGTGAAGAAAAGGATAAAGAACCAGTCATATTTTACAGAACTTTTGGTATACTAACTTATCTAATTCAGAAATCGCTTGTAGATTATAGACTGTATTCTAGCAACCTCAAATAAGCAAAGCTAACTATCTGAATATTTACAGCCAATGAATTTTTTAAATATATCTATTATAATAAATTCGGTACTGGAACTAGACCGATTAGCCTATCTTTTGCCAGACCCTATATATTTATTGGAAAATCTCAGACCATATTAGCGCTGCAGCAAGTATTGCCCTGAAAGGGTTATGACTTCTTCATAGCCACTGTAGTTGATACCATTACAGACAAAAAATTGCCCTATGGATCCTACCAGATCACAGGCCTCTCGCTCTCTGGCCTGTAGAGTTTATCCACTGACTTTACGCTCGGGAACGCCTTGTAAAACTCAGGAACATTGAAGACAACACCGTTGACCCTAAACCTGCATAAAGAGTGAGGATCAGTCAGTGCTCACGTCCTCAGGAATTCTTTCATGTCAGATTCCCTCCACATCTGGGCGAAGCTTAAGAAAAACCTCTGATCATAAGTGAATACATCAATTATCTTCGGCTCCCCTTTCAATGAAAGCTTATAGGCGTGGTAGGCCATGGTCAATCCACAGAGGTCTGTTCTCCTGCAAGGTCAGATTGCCGTTGACGTGTAGGCCGGGCAGAACCTCGAAACTGTTGTACTCGTCCACCAAAATCCCCGTGCTCTTGTTAAAGCTATCAGCATCCTTTGGTGTCCACCAATCAGTCAAATTTCCACTTACATCGAACTTCCTGCCCTGGCTGTCGAAGTGATGAGTCATCTCGTGTCCTATAATAGCACCTATGGCTCCGTAGTTGAAAGCATCATCAACGTCATTGTTGTTGAAGAAGAAAGGAGACTGAAGAATGCCCGCTGGGAAGACTATAATTACCTTATTAAAGTCAGCATAAGCGGGTTCCGTTGCAAAAACTTCAACAAAATATGTAAATCTATAAGTAATGAATAAAAATCAAAGTATTCAAGGAAAATGTACTAACATTATAAAACTATACCAAACAATTGATTAATGTATTTGACTTCATTAAGAACAGAGTAATTTAAATTATTGACTTGTCCTTTTTTGATCATATTCATAGTTTCAATTCTTTTTAAAGTTTTATTAGCAGATCGAAAAGACTGAAATCCTAATATTGGATTAACGATTCGCTTTATAGATCTATGATCTTGTTCTATAATGTTATTCAAATACTTGATTTGTCGAATGCCTACGTTTTTAGGTAGTATTTTATCAATTTTTAGTTTATCTATAGCAGGTGGATAAGCTGGATTCTTATCAACGGTTATTAATCTTGGAATTTGATTATGATTAGAACTTAAAGCTTTCTTAAAGAATCTCTTCGCTGCCTTTCTATCTCGTTTTGAACTTAACATGAAATCAATTGTATCTACATTGGAATCAACTGCTCGATAAAGATATTTCCATTTACCTTTTACTTTGATATAGGTTTCATCAACTCTCCATGAATCATTTGTTGGTCTTAAATGTCTTCTTATCTTCTTTTCTATTTCAGGGGAATATTGATGTACCCATCTCATTATAGTACTATGATCAACTTGAATTCCTCTTTCTATCATCATTTCCTTTAAATTTTTATAGCTCAGTGGGTATTTTAAGTACCATCTTACATTCAATAAGATAATTTCCCCTTCATAATGCTTCCATTTAAAGGAATTAGATAGCATGTTACTATCTTTGGTTTTCTTTTTATTCTATTGTATCATTAGAAAGGATTTTTTGCAACGGAACCCTGATTATTCTTATAACTGATTAACAACTTGAATGCTAAAATATGCAATTTTTGACCTTGAATTTTTTTGAATATTCTTTAATATTAACTGACCTTTAAAGTTAAAGGCGATGTAGGGAAATCAGACGTTCTGGTTTACTCGTAAATGGGGAAATCCTGTCTGATTATGGAATAAAAGTAAAAGATATATCCGAATATCCTCTCAACGACATGGAACCGCAGACATTTCTTGTTTCACATGGGCACCTTGACCACGTGGGGTAGTGCCTAACTTGATGTACCAGAATCCGAGGTCTATAAAACCCCACCGACTGCAGAATTTACCAAACTTCTAGGGAGAGATACCTTCAAACTCGCAAAGACTACACTTTCAGGTGTATCCCCTTTTGATCCGGAAGATCTCCATCAACTTGGCTACAGGATACGAAAATAGATTATTGATATATTCCAAAAAAAATAGATACAGAGTTTGCTTTTACAACGCAGGTCATATCCCTGGTGTTTCGAAAATCCACCTGAAATCCGAACACTAAGAAAGTCTGTCCTATACAGGAGATTGCAGCCTGAAGGAAAAAAGATTTGTACAGGGTGCAGCCTAACTTTCTGAAGCAGAGACGCTTGTGCTCAAAAGCGCGTAGTTCGAGAAAGACCATATTCCACGAAAGGAAAACGAAGAAAGGTTTATCGAATAAATCCAAGATACTTGGAGAAAGGAGGCATTGTCCCTTATCCCTGCCTGTGCAATAGGTCGGACTCAGGAGGTTCTTATGCTACTTGACGCACATGGAATCAGAGCTTATGTGGATGGTTTTGGCCTGGATGTCTACGAAATACTTAAAAAATCCCCTGAATACCTGAGGAATCCTGAGATTCTTGAAAGGGCTTTCATACGTGTGGTTCCCGTAAAATCCAGCAGAGTGAGACTGTATAAAGATCTCAAATCAAAAATCCTATTTACCGGCTACCTGGTTGAAGGCACAAATGGTAGCTGGCTCTTTAACGTATGATTATTGAAACAAAAGAAGATGCCCTTCAACTCAAAACCAAAACTGAGAGTCTGTTACCTTTTAAAGAAAACAGAAAAATGTACAGTCCTTTCAAAAACCTGCGAAACACTTAAGCCTCAAAAAATCCAATTATCAGGATATGATACTGAATCCTGAATCTGAGATCCTTGAGACACTTGCAAAGAGTATCCTTCTGGCTGCACGGACTGCCCCAAAAGCCAAAGGAGTAGACGACATCGTAACTGCCTTTGTTGAAAATAATGATATTGAAGTACTTGCCCTGACAATGGAAAAGCTGGCAGATGAAAAGGGCACAGGTTTCGATTTCTTGAAAAGGGATGCTGAAAACCTCAGAGATGCCGGGGTTGCGATCCTGATAGGCGTTAAAACCAGTGGAGCTGCAGGTCTTGATTGCAGAGCCTGTGGCTTTGAAACCTGTGCAGAGATGTTGAACCGGCAAAAGGTAGAAGCAGAGTTTAAAGGCCCAAATTGCATGTTTAAACATGCAGACCTGGGAATTGCTGTAGGTGCAGCTGTTGCAAAAGCCAAAGATTTCTGTATCGACAACAGGGTTATGTACACTATTGGTGCAGCTGCAAGGATATCGGGTTTACTGGATGCTGATGTTGTTTTCGGAATTCCCTTAAGTATAACAGGGAAAAATATTTTCTTTGACAGGAAATAAAGACTTTTGATTATATTGCTGGCAATCACACCACCTTAAATTACGAAATAATAAATATTTATACAGTCTCATCCTGAGACAGGGTTTTAATCTAGCGATACATTGAAAATTATTTAGTTATGTTTTAATATTTTTAAGGGTTATCAAAATTTACCATTAATTCAATTCGCTATCTACTGAATCAATTTAAAATCCAGAAAATGATAAAAAGCCCAGTATTCAGAAAATAATACATTATATATGTCAGCCTTATTTATATCCTGTAGAGTAGCTTGCTTGTATTTGATAAGCTTTCTGTACTTAAAAATGTCTCTCAAATAAGGCATTTTTCAACAAAAACCAAACGCACCAAATTTATTACCAGATCTGATAATAATGAAATGTCTTTATAGACAAATAATGAATGTAATTGTATCCAGATATGGGGTGAAAAAACATTATTAACTGCTAAACCGTTTAGATTATTTACTTGGAACAAAATTGATAACAAAGAAACATCTTTGCAGATAAATATCGAATGTAAACATATCCAAATTTGGGGTGAAAAACATTATTAACTGCTAACCACTTAGATTATTTACTTGGAACAAAAAGGAGTGTTAACTAAATAAAGTGGGAAATTATTTAAGGGAAGATTTTGTAGAAATTTCGCCTTTTTCCGATATTTCTGAATAATGCTTGAAAAGACACATGTTTGAAAATATACATAAATATAGAATATAAAGATTAGATGATTTAATCAATATAGAATTTTGTTCTCTAGCTGCGAAGCGCTCTGAAACAGCGCGTCCATACCTTAAACAGTCAAAATAAAATTAGTATAACTAGTAGTGAAAAATCTGAGAGGCTCAAACATGGCAGAAATAATCGTCTATACAACGGAAAGGTGCCCGAAATGCAATAAATTAAAAAAATTTCTAGAAGATAATTCAGTGACTTTCAACTCAGCAGAAATGGATACCCCGAAAGCTTTGACAGAACTACGTTTCAATGGAGTTTTTACATTAACAGCGCCTGTTTTACAGATCAATGACATCTTTCTAACCCATGAAGAGCTGTTCATTGGCGAAGAAGTAAACACGGAAAAAATTTTTGGTGTTTTATTGATACAACCGTCTGAAACTTCAGAATGACCTAAGCAATTTGCAAATTTCACCCTTAAAACAACGAGGATGAGAAAATGATAAGTGATATTCTTTTACAAGATAGCGATTTATCTGATAACCGGCCAGTTCAAAAGACACTTGATGGACTCCCCACCTCCCCTCTATCCAAAGATAAACATTTATCTGACAATCAGCAAGTGCAAAAGACACTTGATGGACTTTCAGTCTCTCCTTTCCCAAAAGTAAGGACTACAGACGGTTTCATGGTTAACTGGGATAGGAACATTATTGTGAATCAGCTTCTGAAAGAAACAAAACTAAGTGAAATCTTTTACAACAAACCTACAATCACGAAAGGAGAAGCAATTCATATAGCAAAGGAAGCTGAAAAAATTATCAAGAAGATGAATATCAAGTTTCTCTCAGGCCCTCTTATCCGTGAAATAGTGAATAATATTCTTCTTGACAGAGGCCATGTAGAATGGAGAAATATAATGACAAGAGTTGGGGCTTCTGTTTACGATGCCTACGAAATAGATACCGGATATGGCTTTGAGGCAAATGATAATGCAAACCAGCTAAATAACGCCGAAACTTCACACAAGAGAAAAGCCGATAAGATGTCTAAAGAACAAAATCTCCTCCTGATGCCAAAAGAGCTTGCTGACCTGCATCTGAATGGAGATTTCCACATTCACGATCTAGAATACATGGGTACAAGGCCTTTTTGTCAGGATTGGGACCTCCGCTACTTCTTTTATTATGGACTCATGCCTGACGGAGTCGGAACCCAATCCAGTGTGGCAAAGCCTGCAAAAAATGCAGAAGTAGCTTTTCTTCACGCAGTAAAAGCCATGGGGTCAGCTCAGACAAATTTTGCAGGTGGACAGGGTTTTTATAATTTTCTAACTTTTATTGCTCCCTATCTGGAACTCAAGTCTGAAGCGGAGATCAGGCAACTTATGCAGATGTTCGTCTATGAAATGATGCAGATGATGTGTGCAAGAGGCGGCCAGACTGTCTTTTCATCCGTGCAACTTTCCCCAGGTGTTCCGAAACTCTGGAAGAACATTCCAATTATTGCTATGGGTAAGGTCTGGGATGGCAACCAGGCTCCCCTTAGAACCTATGGAGAATTTGAAAAAGAAGTTCGTCTTGGGTTCAAAGCTCTGATGGATGTTATGCTTGAAGGAGACGCCTGGGGAAAACCTTTCAGCTTCCCGAAGCCAGAGATCTCCATAGAGCCTGATTTTATGGAAGAAGATGAAAAATTCAATAAGACTCATCTTAATCTTCCTACTTATAAGGAGCTTTACAGAATGAGCTTCGAACTGGCTGCCAAATTTGGAACCCCATACTTTGATAACCAGCTTCCCGCTTACAGAGGAGCAGGAGAAGGAATCTCATGTTATCAATGCTGTGCCTATCAATTTTCTGTAAATCCTACAGATGATAAAGATTTTGAGGACAAACTCCATTTTAGAGATGGAAAACACTTTTCAATGGGTTCGTGGATGGTCCTGTCCTTAAACTGTCCCAGAGCAGCGTACAGAGCCGAACATAATGATGAAAAGCTTTTCAATGAACTTAAGACCCTCATGAACAAGGGAGTGGAAGTTTTCAAGATAAAGAAAAAATGGATGAACAGTCTGATCAAGAAAAACAGAATTCCCTTTGCAGCCCAGCGTCCAAAGGATCCGAACACTAGAGAAAAAGGGGCAATAGCTGTTGACTTCGACAGCCTTGTGTATACTATTGGAATAATAGGAATTAATGAGATGGTACAATACCACACAAATTACCAGATCCATGAGTCTTCTGTTGCGTATAAGCTTGCTATCAGGGCTATGTTCGAAATGAAAATGCACGCACAAAAGCTCTCGAAGGAAAACGATATGGAAATAGCTCTTGCAAGAACGCCGGCAGAAACAACCGCCCAGCGCTTTGCAGTCTCAGACCTCCTGCATAGTGAATATGCTGAAAAGGCAGAACAAACAATAAAAGGAGACCTTAAAACTGCAAAGAGAGAGTTAAATGAGGCCCATGACCTACCTATTTACTACACCAATGGGACTCACATTCCTCCTGGGGCCGATATCTCCCTGACTGACAGGATAATGTACGAGCATACTTTCTTTCCGATCGTGGACGGCGGAAATATAATGCACATCTGGCTTGGAGAAGGAAAGCCAGATCCTGAGGGCCTACAGGAGCTTGCCATGCATATCGCAAAAAACACCCAAACGGGTTACTTTGCTTTTACAAGAGACATGACTGTGTGCACTGACGAGGGATATGTAGCATCCGGCCTTCTAAACAAATGTCCAAAATGTAGGTCTGAAAACGTGCAACATCTCTCAAGAATCACAGGTTATCTCCAGTCAGTAGAAGGTTGGAACAGAGGCAAGCGCCAGGAGCTCCTTGACAGAAAAAGATACAGTATAAAAGTGAACTAAGTAAAGTTTTCTCCACCATTTTATACTCAATAGTGTTAGAAGTTATAACTGTCATGAAAGTAAACTATGCAGATACAGTTTCCCTTTCAACCCTGGACTGGAGAGGAAAAGCTGCAATAACCATCTTTTTTCGGGGATGTCCTCTTCGTTGCCCCTACTGCCAGAACCATCCCTATCTAGAAGAACCTGACCTTGTGGAACTCGACTTCGTAAAAGAGATAATTAAAAAATCGAAGAACTTCGTGAGTGCAGTTGTTTTTTCTGGAGGGGAACCTCTAATGCAGTCAGCAATTTTGTCACTCGCAGAGTTTGCAAAAGAACTCGGGCTCTTAGTCGGAATTCACACAAACGGTTGCTACCCGGAAATGGAACAAGAACTGATTAAGAGAAAATTGGTTGATAAGTTTTTCATAGATGTAAAAGCTCCCCCGGATGATCCAGAGATTTATGGAAAAGTAGCAGGCTTGAAAAAATACAAAACCGTAAAAAAAACTCCTGGAGAGATAACTGCAGCTGTCATAAAATCGATTGAAATCGCGGATTCATGCCGCTTGGAACTGGAACTCCGTACAACTGTAATCAGAGATTTTATTGGAAGCAAAGAGGAAATCTCCAGCATAGCTGCCTGGATTTTGGGACACGTAAAAAATAGGGAAGTTATCTATGTACTGCAACAGGGAATTCCGGAATACAGTCTTCAGGAAAATCTAAGGAAAACACGAATTTTAGAAAGGGAAGAGCTATATTATCTGGGAAAAATAGCAAATAAATTCCTCAAGAACGTTCGAATAAGGACAATAGAAGCAGGAGAAGAAATTATCTAAAATTAATACTCTTCAACATTACATCCTAAAGTTGATACCTTCCACTAATTCTAAATGAAAATCAATCCCATCTTTAGCGATTTTATTTGACAAAATTTATGAATATATAAAAGAGTATTTCGATAAACCCCCTAATTTCTTCATATGCATATAACCCGTATATAAATAACTATGAAAATCAGGTTTTTATCGAAATATTCTAAAGTATCATAATCCATTAAAAAGAATTGATAATAGGTTTAATTTATCTAAAACCGTGATTAGGAAAAAATCCTAAATCAAGATAATTTACTGAGATGATGGAAAAAGTAAGCGAATTGAAATATCCAGAACAACTTTTTGTTAGAAAAACTATATTCTTGTTCTGGTCACTAACAAGTGTGCAACTTTGGCCAGGAAAAATTCATGACATTGAAAATATCATAAGTATTGACTAAGAGGCTATCCGAAAAGTCCTGCTGATCTGAATGTTATCAATGCGCACGCTAAATGTAGGACAGCAAGGTAATTTTCAATTTTCTTTTCCCATCTTATAAGGAGTCTTCTGAATCTATTCAGCCAAAAATGTGTCCTTTCTACAATCCATCTTCTTGCCCTAAAACCAGGTATGCCTCTTCTTATGTTTTCTTCTCCACGACTTTTGATATGCAGTATAACCATATTCTTCAACCAATTTTCTGATATCGGTGAAATCATAACCCTTATCCATGCATATATTCTGAATTATGTCTTCTGGAGAAAGTCTTTCAAAGAATATGGCTTCTAAAGTCCTTTTTACAAGTTTTTTATCGTGACGATTGGCTCCATCCACGACAACAGAAAGTGGTATGCCTTTACCATCAGTTAAAACACTCCTTTTTGTACCTTTTTTGCCACGATCAGTAGGATTGGCTCCTTTTCTAGCTCCACCTAATGGTGCTTTTGTCATAGCACCATCAATTGATTGTCATTCCCATTCTAATCCTTTTTCGAAATCATACTCGACAAGACCAGCCAGCCACATGCTCTCAAATAAGCCTGATAGTTGTCATTCCTGAAATCGATCATGTAAGTGCTTGGAGCTCCATAAAATCGTGGCAATGCTTTCCATTGGCAACCAGTAAAAAGGAGATAGAAAATGCCACTCATTATTTTCCTATCACCCTTTCTAGGTCTTCCAGACTTCTTTTTTGGCTTAGGTACAGATAGTAAAGGTTCTATTTTTGTCCAATAATCTTCAGAAATTTCGTAGTCCGGAACAATTTTCCGTTTTGTCATTACCACACATGATCTTAAATTGAAAGTAGATTATTTTTCGGATAGGCTCTAAGATGAAAATAGAAGAAAACAAAAATTGTGGAATAAAAAATTTCAAAATAGTATAAATTTGAATAAAAGTGGATTCAAAAACCTGCAAATATAAATTAATTTTACAATGCAAGCCAAAAGTCTATAAGTGAATCAGATCGGGGCTGTAAATTATGTACCAATTCTAGAAAAAGAGTATGTTTCCTGCCTTTGAGAATAAATGTTAAGAAAGTTCTAAGCACATTATTTTAAACAAATTATGGACATTACAGAATTTCATTATTTTTTTAAATTTATAGAATAACCAGAAAAAATTTAAAAAAATCAAGATTGACGATTTTAAAGTTCTGATGTCACCTTTTTTAGATCCTTAATAAATTCTTCGACATCTTGGACCGTGCTATGAGGCATGAGTACCAATCGGAGAGACCTGGGAGTACGGGTTATTGAGACATTCCAGCTAAATTTCCTGAGGAGCTGCTCGCGGACACGGTCAGGATCCGAAATTTTAAAGGCAACTACGTTCATTGTAGGCTCAAGAAGGGGTTCAAAACCAAGTTCTCTAAATTCATTAATAATTTTTGCAGTAAGTTTCATGCAATACTGAACATTTTTTACGTAACCTTCACGACCTAAATATTTCATGACAGCGTATGTTGCAGCAGCTGAAGCCCCACTCCTAGTTCCTGTAAGAGTGTATTGAGACTTTGTAGTAAGATATGGAGTGTTTACTTTAAGAGAATCCAAGAAAGAAGGAGACTTGAACAAGAGAGCACCTGATGGAATCGTAGAAAGACCCATTTTATGGGGATCTATTGCAATAGAAGTTACTCCAGGAATTTTGAAATCAAAAGGATATGATTTCTCAAGGAATGGGATCACAAAGCCCCCAAAAGCTGCATCAACATGAAGGAAAAGCTCATTTTCAAGGGCAAGTTTTGCTAGTTTCTCTATAGGATCTACCTGGCCAAATTCCGTGCTCCCCGCTATGCCTACAAGTCCTATGGTACTACTATCTATCAGGCCTTCAACACAGGCAGTATCCACTTTAAACTCGGAATCCAAAAGAGCCCTTCTAACTTCAATACCCATCATATCGGCAATCTTATCAAATGAAAAATGAGCCGATTCGGGAATTACTATATTTGGAATTCCCCCTAATTTTTTCTTTCCTGCAATTACAAAGTTTTTCATTCCCCTAACAGCCTGGATATTGGACTCGGTACCTCCAGTTGTAAGGTAACCGTTAACTGAATTCTCACAAGATTCTCCGGAAAAGATATCAAAAGACGGAGCATGAAGAAGCTCCCCCAACATCCTGATAACTTCTTTTTCCAGCCTGTGAGCTCCTGCAAAAAGTCCAAAGTCACCCAAGTTAGTCTCAATAAATCGTCTGTGAGCTTCAACTGCGATTTTATGAGGGTTGGTACACATTGAACTCAAAACCCGATAGTAATCCGTATCTTCTGATTTTGCAGTTTCCAGATCGGAAAATATCTTTTCTTCAGAAAGACCCTGATCATTCATATAGATAAGGTAAAACCAGTTGTATTTAAAATACTTATGGAATATAACTTTGAAACTATTTTATGATGGGTAAAGAAATGTGTAATATCTATTAAATTTATAAAATAAATTATATTAAGATAAATCTAAATGAAAAAGTAAGTTTATTTTAAACATACTTTTATAATGTTAATATATATTTGTATTCACTGATTATAACGTGCATGAAAAACAGGGATAACAGGTAATGTATCGTAAAAGAACATATTAAAAGAGAGGGACCCCCTTGCTTCCACTGGAGGTGGTTAAATGAGGTTTTAGGAGGGAAATAGACTTTCAATGCAGTGACAATATCAGATCATAATTAAAAAAATATTTATTAATGTAAATAAATATCACAACTGCTAAAATTGAACAAAATATTTAGAAAAAGTTGTGAATTAATAAAATAATCATTCTGAGCGATAATAGATTGAATTAATGTTAAAGACTATAATTATATATACTATAAATTCAATAAGGACAATATTATTTTGTTACCTTAAGATATGACACTATTTTTGTGATACGCAATCGAAAAACTATACAGTGGAAACAATGGGGTCGGGGTGTTTTATAAACAATCCAGTGGAAACAGGGGGGTCTTATTAAAAAATCCCTAGATTCTTCAATTCTTTTCATTTTCCTTTATTACAATCAACTACTCAATAGCAAGCTGTGGAGATAAAAACTTCTCTAAAAATAGTCATTATTAATTGATTTATAGAGAATTTAGATAAACTACTTTTCATTTGATTATTGAAGAGTTAAACTCTCTTAACAATAATTTTTACTCATGAAAACTTTAACTAATTTTGCTCTTAAAGGTGAACAGAAGTATCTTCAGTCAGTTGGAGATATATTTTTTGAAATTGATTCCTTAATTGCTTGGCAATCTTTTTGTATCATTTTTGAGTTATATATTTTAACAAAACAGTTTTATGAGGCGGACTTGAAGCTAAAGTAATTGTTATTTTTAAAATGTTTGTTTTACAGCAATATTACTGACCTTTCCGGCTCTTAACTTGAGTAGCAATGTATTGATTTGACTTATTTCAGAAATTTTTTTGGTTTTCCTAAGTACATGCCAGATAGTACCATAATTTGCTCATTTAAAAAATAAATTATTGGTAACTGCAAAGAAGAAGAAATATGAGGACAGTTACAAAGCTAAAATGATTAGCTTTGTTTGAAAATAAAAAAGCGACTTATTCAGTATGTCATTTTTATCTATTCAGATCCTAATATGCAAAAGAAAAAAATAAAGGGTATTTATAAAAAGTTATGATAGTGTGGGAGAGATCAAAACAAAAGGTATTAAGCGAAAATATTATATGTATCAAATACCTCTAGAGTTGTTGCAATACGCGTTGATAGTCTAGCGGCTATGACTTGGGCCTTCCAAGCCCAAAACCCGGGTTCGAATCCCGGTCGGCGCATTCAATACTTTAATGAAAATATAATTTTTTCTTTTCTTATTTAATGTTAAAAAAACCGAACATGATTGCGAGGGTTGCCCAGCTTGGTCAAAGGCGATGGGTTTAGGACCCATTTTCGTAGGAATTCGTGCGTTCGAATCGCACCCCTCGCATTTTTTTTGAAGATTTTTTTCTTGTTGTGATACTTTTTATAATCTCCCTTCCTCTGGAAGGAAAGTGTTTTTGTTCAGCATAAAAGAAAAAATGTGAATAATTATCATCAATGCCGATTTCATAAAACTCAAAAATAATGCCTGTTATCAATTTCAAAGCTATATATTTCAAATAGTTGATTATATCATTATTCAAATGAAATTTTTTATGAGACTTCACGCAAAAAATAATTTGATATCTTATTCTCCGTACACAATGGTTCATATGACTTTGTTCTATTATTATATTGCAAAAATAGCTTAAAATATAAAAAATTAATTAATGGCGGTTTTCGAGGAAGTTTCCGTCCCAGCAGCAAGATGTGAGGTATTCTACTGGAATAATTATAATACTTCATCTGTCCTACATAATAGGTATGCAAGATATCATTTTTATCGATGGAGGGAGCCTTCCGACACCTGACGGTTTTACAAGGGAGTGGGTAAAGGCTGCAGCGAAAAATCGAAATGAAGACGAAAAACTCTTTTCAATGATAAAGGGAGCTTTCCTTAGGAAAATTGATGTGGGAGTACATGTCCCCACTTATCCCCAGTTCAGGGATAAAATTGGACAGTTCCTGGATGTAATCAAAGACTTAAAGAACTGCTATGAACCTTATGTATTGAAAGAAAATAATGCAAAAATTTTTGAACTTGAGATAATTGACGAGGTTGCAAAGCAATACAGGGAAGAGACAGGAAAAACTCTTGAAGCCCGAGTTTGTGTTGCAGGTCCCACAGATCTATATCTTCAGGCATTCGGGACAACGGCTTTTGTTGACGCGTATCATATCTTGGCACTTGATATTGAGAATTTCATAAAGCAATCTTTCAAAGCCGCGAAGAATTTCAAAATCAAAGTTATAGCCCTGGATGAACCCAGCCTTGGAATTAACGATAAGATCCAATTTTCTGACTCTGATATTATTTCTGCTCTCACCCTAGCTTCCACTTATGCTAGGCAACAGGGATCTGATATGGAAATTCACCTTCATTCTCCATTAAAGTATAAAATTGTATGTGAGACTCCTATCAATGTTATCGGGTTTGAGTATGCAGCAACTCCTTCTTATATGGACATCCTTAATAGAAAAGTGCTGGAAGATTCAAATACTTATATCAGGCTTGGAATATCGCGAACCGACATTTCAGGCCTTATAGGTATTGTCAATGAAACATATGGAGTTAATGCCTGGAAGGAAAAGGAATACATGCAAAAAATAGTTACTGAATTTGAGACTCCAGATATCATCAAAAAAAGGCTTGAAATGGCTTTTTCAGTCCTCGGGGACCGCATAAAATATGCAAGTCCAGACTGCGGACTTGCTTTCTGGCCGGATCAAGATCTTGCTTTCAAGTTGCTTGAGAATACCGCAAAAGGCATCAATGAATTCAATGCCGAGAATAGAGAATTAAGAGAATAATTCTAATTAATAAATAAATGAACGAATAAGTAAGTTAATAAAAATTTGTTCCGTAAAAATAAAGTTTTTCAGAGCTTTTGTTCTATTTTTTTTATAAATTTTCTGTCTTTCAATAATGCTAAATTGTCAGAGGTCTACTAAGAAGATATGGAAGAAATCATTTACGATGATATCGGAAGCTATCCCCTTCCTGAAGGAGTTAGCAAAGAATGGATCCGAGACGCCTTTAAAACGAGGACAGAAGATGAGATACTTTTTGAGGTGATCAACGATGCCTTCCAGCAGAAAATAGATGCCGGTGTGGAAGTTTCTACCTATCCGCAGTACCAGGACATGAATGAGCAGTTCTTGAAGGTTATCTGGGATCCAAATTGCTGCTCCAGTCCCTTTGAGGTGAAACTTGAGTGTGCTAGAATCGAAGAACTTGAGGCTATAGAAAAGGTGGCAAAAGTCTATAGGGAAAAGTTTGGGGAGACCTTGAATGTCAGGATCTGTGTAACTGGTCCAACCGAACTTTACCTGAAGAAATTTGGTGGTACTCAGTACACTGACATCTATTCTCTTCTTGCTAAAAGCGTGAACAATTTCGTCAGAAACTCTATGAGGTTTGCAAAGCACTTTAAGATTACAACTGTTTCTATTGATGAACCAAGCATAGGGTTGAACCCTGAGATTGCTTTTGATGAAAATGATATTATTTCTGCATTTAACGATGCCTCTAAGGCAGCTAGTAAGTGGGGAGCTGATGTGGAGATTCACCTTCATTCTGCTCTTTATTATAGTTTTGCTTGCGAGGCTTCTACAATCAATGTTATAGGAATAGAATCAGCAGGGACTCCCTCCTACATGGACCTGATCGACAAACAGGTACTTGAAGACACTGATTCTTTCCTGAGGCTTGGGATTGCTAGAACTGATATTTATAGCCTAGCTGGAACACTTAATGAAACTTACTGTACTAATGTCTGGAAAAATCAGCAGTATCTTCCTGAGATCGTTACGAAACTCGAAACCCCAGATGTTATAACAAAGAGGCTCATGCTTGCTTACAGACGTTTCGGAAACCTGATTAAGTACATCGGTCCTGACTGCGGTTTGGGTTCCTGGCCTAATCAGAAGATGGCTTTTATTTTGTTATCTAATGTAGCGCAGGGTATAAAGGATTTCAGGAAATCTCTGTGATCTTCATAATTTTTCTTCCTGGTTATTTTTCTTGTAAGATCTGCACCAGGAAGACAATAGTCTAAATCAATATTATATGTTTGATGCCAAAAAAAAGTAGTTAACAAGAACCCTTTTACAGGATTATCAAGTTTTACCTCTCGTTTCAGTAGAATCTGTGCTATAATAGACAATTTATTAAAAACAGCCAACAGACTACAAAGCGCAGTGGAAGTAAAGGGGTTATCTTCATTGTTCCTCCTAATTTGACATGAAAGTACATGAGATTGTCTTTCTCACGACTTTTTCCTTTCCACAATCTGTTTCGTCTTCATATAACTCGTAATTTGTAATTAAATGCCATATTATTGGGCAATTTTCCTTTTTGGAGCTTGCTGCTACCTTCGCAATCTGTTTTAGAATCCACCTAGCTACTTTGATTTTATTTTTGCGACTCTCCCGATGCAAAATTCATAAGCAGATTGGTATATATTAGAAACAGCTCTAAGATATTAAGTAAGCTGATATCCTAAATAAAAATCTTTTTAATTCCTATTTTAGCAATTAATATTTTTCAGATAAGGGGCACTTTTAGCAAGATGAGGTTTAACGGAATAAAATTGCTAAATGAAGAATGCAGTTAAGAGTTAGGCTAATTGAAATGAATGGATCTGCTACTTTGTCAAACGATATAATGGTTAGATTTCCATTAGTCTTGGAAAGAAACTCGATGTAAAATCATTCCTAAAAACAATAATAAATTGATTGTGTCCGCAAGTTGCTGAAAACAGTGAGCACATGAATTTCTCTGTTTTTCCTCAAATACAGGGTTATTACTCGTTTTTTGAAATTAATCAATAAACTTTGATACTCCAAAAGAAGCTTTGAAAAAAAAGATTATGAAAAAAAAGATTATGAAAAAAAGTCGGTAAAAAAATTAGCGGGCTCGAAGGGATTTGAACCCCCGACCTATGGATTAAGAGTCCATCGCTCTGCCTGACTAAGCTACGAGCCCAATTATTATTATTCTCATTGAATGAGCGAACCTCACAATGCATTTTTAAATATTTATAGGTTTCGGGATAAGTGGCTTTGCACTTAAAGTCCCATTTTTACCGGCCTTTAGGTGCAAAGCCGGGATAAGTATAATCTCTGTAAATCTTTCATAGGATTTTTTTCTCGTAATTTGAGAGAATCTTTTCTGGTTCTGTTGCAAAAATAATTTTACTGCCTTTTTAGGCTATAATTATTGTTTTTTGTATCATTATCGACCTGTTTATGGATATAAATACCCCATTTGTGATGTTTTTAATTGGTTTTGTAAAATAACCAGATTTTTTACAACGGAACCAGAAAAAGAGTCGGTTAAGCATTAAACTACTATAAGAGAATATAGTAAATCTTTTGTACTATTGGAAGACTATCAAAAGTAACAATTGTTAATTTATACTTTTTGTGAAATTCAAGTCTATCATTTATAGGACTTATGCACTTGAGGTATAAAATTATGTGCAATAGAAGTTGTAGATTGGACTTTGATTTTAAAAAGTACAAGGTTTAATGCAATTGAATTAAAAAATCAATTGCATAAAGCCTAATATTATTATATCTCTAACTGTGATGTAAATTTCAAAACCTAGAGATTTTATGAGAGATTAAGATGGAACTCGACGAAGTCATAATCACACGGGCAATTTTTGATGAGTATTCTAAAACCTTCCTCGACTACATAGATATTGATGTGGCACTTGTAGGAGGAGGGCCTGCAAATCTGGTGGCTGCAAAGTATTTAGCAGAGGAGGGGGTAAAAGTCGCCATTTATGAAAAGAAGGTATCTCTTGGAGGTGGCATGTGGGCTGGTGGTATGATGTTCCCGCGCATAGTTGTGCAGGAAGAGGCTCTCAGTATCCTAGATGACTTTGGAATTAGATATAAGGAATACCAGCCAGGGTATTATGTGGCAAACTCAGTTGAATCTGTTGGGAAGCTAATTGCAGGTGCAACTTCAGCAGGGGCTGAGGTCTTTAACCTTGTGAATTTTGAAGACGTTATAATTCGGGAAAATGACAAGATTACTGGCATAGTGATCAATTGGGGACCTGTTGCAGAACAACGCCTGCATGTAGACCCTCTCATGATCAGCACAAAACTCGTAATTGACGGAACAGGGCACGATGCGGCTGTCTGCAACACGATTCTCCGAAAAATACCAAACGCAAAGATCGGGAAATTAGGAGTTCTAGGGGAGAAACCCATGTGGTCAGAGGTTGGCGAGCGTCTTACTGTTGACGCAACGCAGGAGATCTACCCGGGTTTGATTGTTGCGGGAATGGCTGCGAATGCAGCAACCCATGCTCCAAGAATGGGGCCTATCTTCGGGGGGATGCTCCTTTCAGGTAAAAAGGCTGCAGACATTGCTCTTGATAGGCTTATTTGGTGATGCAAGGTCATTCACCAGGTTTTTCAAAAAGGGCAGGATACTTATTTTTTGATGGCATGAAAAGCTCTTCGTCTAATTTTGTAGTATAAAGTGTTTTCACTCTTGAAAGCTGGTAAAATGATAAATTCTGGACTCCTTCAAGGTTAGCTCCTTCAATATTAGGGTTCCGTTGCAAAAAATCTGGCTATTTTACAAAACCAATTAAAAACATCACAAATGGGGTATTTATATCCATAAACAGGTCGATAATGATACAAAAAACAATAATTATAGCCTAAAAAGGCAGTAAAATTATTTTTGCAACAGAACCCGAAATAGAGCAGTGTTACGACTTTGCTGTAACTTTAAAGTTAAGTTTTTTGTATAATGTATGTTTTAAATATATAAAATTTTCAATTTATTAAAGAATATAGTAAAAGGGATACTTGAATGAAAGAGAATTCACAAATTATAATTACAATTAGCCGCCAGCTAGGAAGTGGGGGAGCGTACATAGGGCAGCAACTGGCAAAAAAATTGAATATTTCTTATTTGGATCACGAAATCATTAGACTGGCTGCTAAAAAGCTCTCAGTATTGGAAGATGAGTTGGAACCACATGATGAAAGAATACTGTCTTTTTGGGAATCCTTTTTTCAATCAAAAGGATATATTGGCCCTGATGTGTATATACCACCACACATTTTTGTTCCAACAGACAGGGAGCTTTTTGAAGCCGAAGCAGAAATAATAAAACGCATTGCTAATGATCGTTCAGCGGTAATTATCGGGAGATGTGGCTCTTATATCTTGCATGCCTGCCCGAATCATACCAGCATATTTTTACATGCGGATATTGAGTTCCGTAAGGGACGTATTGAAAAGTTATATAATGTTTCGAAGGAAGCTTCCAGTAAAAGGATTGCTGAAAGCGATAGTGAAAGATCTCGTTATCACTATAAGCTTACTGGACAGGAATGGACTGATGCAAGGCAGTATGACCTTTCAATAGATACAAGTAAAACAGGAGTAGATAATAGTGTGCAACTTATTTTGCAATACCTTGAATTAATTTAATAGATATACCAATTCTGTTTTTAGTGTCTCAAAAAAGAGACTTTTTATTATTTTCTGGTCTTTTTTTTTCGGTAGTATAGTAAAAGTCCTGTAAAATCACTAGCTCCAAAAAACTTATTTTATAGAAAACTCGATAAACTGCTAAAAAATAAAGAATAGCTACGTTTGATTATTCACTTTTTGAAATACGAGATTTCAGACGAATACAAAATGAGAGATATTCAAAATCCCAGGCAAGTAAAGAAGGCAGTAATTGAAAAAGCACAATAAAATGCGTAAAATCACAAATAATTTAGCAGGAACTTTGCCAGTTTGGTATAAACTAAACGACTACCGGGGTGGTTACAATCCTGGATGGGGTGATGGCTACAAATAGGCTATTCAAATAAGAATGCACATGTTTTACCACAAAAACTATGCATAGAATTAGAAGATACAAAAAATAATGCAATATCCATTACCTTAATGGATATCATTATTGCCCTGGAAAATTAGGTAACCTACCTTTTTAAATTATGCATGGAGATTATATTTATCAACATGAAGTTAACAATAATAAAATATTGTTTGTGTAGTTAGTGAGATAACTAACCCGATGCTTTTATGATTGTTCATTCGTTAAACTTTTTGTAAAGATAGCGTGTGGTAATTTGGAAAATTAGAATGAAGATCATCAGCATTACAACATCCAACAGCGGTGGTAAAAGCGATTTACCAGTATACGCATATTCGATCACATCATTTCCATAAGTAAATGGTGATATAAGTGCTATCTTCTGACCTATCTTAGGCGTAACGGATATAGGAACAAAAATACCCGAGATAAAGATAAGTGGTAGCCGCACTGTATTGAGCATAGACATAACCTCACCCGCAGTCTCGATGGGGTACGCAGCAAATAGTGTCCCAAGCGTAGCAAAACAGAATGCAATGAGGATCATGGAGATCACAAGAACAGGCATATACAAAGGAGGGCGATCGAGATAAGTCCTGGAATTAGGGTGCCTGGAGAGGTGGTCTTTCCAATAGGCAAAAACTAGGAACATCAAAAGCGGGAAAAAGATTCCGGAAACAATGCTATTTGGCTTGAGGTAGTAGATCAACATGTCCTTTTTGGCGATTGCCCACGCAGCAAATATCCCACAGGAAAGATGTTTTCCCCATCCCTTATTATTAATCGATGGCATGGATTCCATCGCCTACCCACTGTAGACCAGTCAACTTTAGAAATACATCCTCGATGCTCTTGTTTCTGAATATATCCCTTATACCCAGAGGATGTTCTTTTTATTACTCTTTTCATTACTGCATTATAACCTTTTGATTTTGTTCTGAAAGCTGACCCAAAAAATATAGCCATATACTATCACCTATGGAAATCTATTCGAAGGCTTAGGACTGGGTGTCTATAATTCCACTACGGCAATAATTTTGGAAGTATTTGGTTTAAAAATGTAAACATCAGTAAGCATGCGCTTGCTTAAAGATGTGCATCAAAAAGTTGAATGGCAGATTACTGACAAACTTCGCCTTCGTTAGACGGGTAAATGTATTAAAGTACCTGATTATTCGACAACCGCACATGCAAAATGCCCATGCTCATAATGTCCATACTTTCGTTCTTGTAAGTAACGCCCTTCGATGTCTGTTGGACTCAGGTCCTCATATAGTTGGAATCCTAAACTTGCGAGCTCTTCGGCCAAGTTTGAAGGATTGAAGCCTCTACTTTTTATTGGTTCACCTATTTTACTCAAATACTCAAATAGCTCTCGCATTTGTGGAGACATTTTTTCGGGGATAAATGCAGCGGTACCTATATAATCGAAAACTAAAGTGCTGCCAGCAGGAGCAAGGTCAGAGATGAAACGCAGTGTCGCCAATACATCTTTTTGGGGCAAGTACGGGATGACACCGAACCAGCTGAAGAAACTTTTAATTTTTGGGTCATAATATACTGAGCGAGTGAGTGCTGTTACTAAATTTTCCTTTGTGAAATCTACAGAAATGAAGTGTAATTTTGCTGGATGTTTCCATCCCAACTCGGTAAGGCGATGGAGCTTAAATTCTTGAGTAGCTGGACGGTCAACCTCAAAAACTTCCAACTCTTCTAACATTTCAGGACGCTGAAACGCAAATGTATCCATTCCTGCCCCAAGAATTACATACTGCTTAACTCCTTGCCTAAAAGCTTCCTCCAAGGTATCTTCCGTATATCGAGCACGACTGATAACATTATTAATTGCTTGTATTAAGGACTCTGAGGTAGTAATTCTATCATAGAGCGATGCAGTTATTTTCAGTATCATTTAATTGTTGATCCCAGGTCACATATTGTTCAATTAAATGTTGTTCAATTAGTGCTCGTTTTTCCTCTGGTATCAAATCATAGGCCAAAAAGTCATCAAAGATTTTTGGAGTATCATACATGGAATGGTAGGCACGCATATAGGCCAGTGACATTGCAGTAAAGCTAGCCTGGTTTTCTTTCATCTAATTATCTCCTTTTTTATTGTACTTTCTCAAAATCAAGAAGTTAATATTTGAAGAAAGTACCAGGCTGCATTGAAGCTGATTTATTGCAACACTGCCAATCGGTACTCATCAACTGATATTGTCTAGAATATCAATTATCAAGTCTATCCCCTCTTTTCTTTTCCTTCAAGATCACTTTTGCTAGCATCTTTAATCGGAAAATGTGTTTCGTGCACGTACCGTTGGCCCCTCATAGCAGACAATACCGCAGCTGTGCCTGAGAGTACCGCCCCAATTCTAAACGCAAGCTGCAGCGCTGGCATAAAAGCCTGCTGCAATGTCCGTGGAAACCAGTATCTGCTTGTAAGGGTGGGTGGTCACTATCTGTTGCGGTATCGCGCTGACAATATGTTGATCCATGGGGCTCAAGATCGAGCCCATCGGATTATACCCTAAGAAAGCAGAGAACAGCGCATTGGTCGGTGACATGCTGGCTAGCCGGTCTGCGAGTTGTTGCATAGTGGGGTTAATCTGTAAGGATCCTAGGCTAGCAAAATAGTCGTGTATCGCTCCTGGAAAAGCTCCCTTGATGCCTACGATAACGATGGTGAAAAACACAGCCATACTTACAGTATTAGCCGAACTTGTCAGTGTGAACATCGTACCAGATGCTACGCCCCGATCTTGAGGGGGTACTGAGTTCATGACTGAAGAGCTATTAGGGGAGCTAAACATGCCATTACCAGCACCCATCAGGAAAATCAGGATGCCCAGTTCCCAATAATCGAAATTATAGGGAAGCATTGAGAGCCCAATGAAGACCAAGGTCACGAGAGTCATCCCAAAGGTAGCGATCCATCGAGGCCCATACTTGTCCGAGAGTATCCCGGAAATAGGTCCCATAACGACAAAGCCAAGAGTCATGGGGAGCAGGTAGATACCTGCCCAAAAGGGTGTATCCTCGAAGCGATAACCATGAAGCGGCAACTAGATGCCCTGCAGCAACATGATAAGCATAAACATGACACACCCTCGCGAAATAGCTGCTGTGAAGCTGGCGAGATTGGCGTAGGTGAAAGCCCGGATTCTGAAGAACTCCAGCCGGAACATAGGGTTATTCACCTTGCTTTCTATAAATTAAAAGATGATCAACAGCGATATACCAACAATTATTGCTCTAATTACCCAGGGGTTTCCCCAGCCCATAGCATCGGTGATGCTATCATGTTTGTAAGGCATCAGGGCATAGGTTACACCTACAAGCAAAGATGTCAGCCCACCGATGAAGACTAAATTACCCAAGAAATCGATACTTGTTTTTGGTGCACGGAAAGAAACCTCCGTCATCTTCCAATAAGACCATATTGTCCCAAATATAGCAAAGGGAACGCTGACTAAAAACACATAGCTCCAATTGTATACAGCTAGTATTCCACCCAGCAATAAGCCAATGAACTGGCCAGACATGAAGGCAACCATATTTATGCCGAGGGCCTTTCCCCTCTCATTAGCCGGAAATGCGTCTGTGATGATGGCTGCACCGTTTGACATGGTGAATGCACTACCCCCACAGCCTATATGAACCGGAAAAGAATTAGCTCTAGTGCACCCGTGTTACCGGTGCTCAGAGTAAGGTAAAGTAGAGTTGATCCAATGGCAAATATCAGAAAACCCAACCTAAAGAGTTTCATCCGACCGTACATGTCCGCAAGTCGCCCGAAACTGAGGAGCAGCGTTGCAGTTACCAAACCATAGCCCATCAATATCCACAACAGATACTGAAATACATCAGGAGCCATAGGGTTAATCTGTATGCCCTTGAATATCGTAGGCAACGCGATCAGAACAATGCTGTTGTCAGTTGACCCCATCAAAGTTGCTAAGGTCACATTGAACAGTGCAATCCACTTGTATTCAACGCCTTTCCCTAATCTGCCAGCGATCACTTTGTCTGTCATATTACTGTTTTCGTTCAACCTGTTACCTTCTATTATCATCCGTTTGTAGAGTCTGAGAATTGCCATTGTGTGTTTTTTAAGGCTGCTGATCAAAGCGGATATTACTAACTTCATCATCAGTATCACTACTGCCATTACCTTCAGTCACAATATCGATGATCTGGGACATTTCATCCAGGAGCTCCAATCTCTTTTGTGTCATGTGGTCCAGCGCCACTATTCCCTTAGAGGTGATTGAATAAACCTTCCTGCGACGCTCCTCCACCTCTTTGCTATGGATTAAGTCGTTTGACTCTAGACTCTCCAGTATTGGGTAAATCGAACCTGTACTTGGGGCCCAGAACCCTTTCGATCGGAACTTGATGGTCTTGATTATACCATAGCCATGGGTTGGCTTATCCTTAATAATCTTCAGAACGATATACTTGAGAAAAACTCGCCTGATCTCTGTACACATTTTGTTTTCCATAATTCGAGCCTCAACATCTCGAAAGATGATATATCAAACCATGACATAACAAGAGATGATGTATTTATAGATTTGTAGTCAATTGATACATCAACAAGCATGAAAGCTCGCAGAATATGACAAATTATGGAGAATATCGAGGTGGATTAAACTTATGCATTATTGGATTAAATTTATGAATAATTATTTTTATGTGTGAAGGATTCAGCACAGAAGTTCGCCTTAGTCATTGTTTTAGTAGCTTTTGCTCTTCGAAAATCCCTGATGCCTACGGTTTACACTTAATTGGAGCTTACGAAGTTAAAGGATAAAATAAAATCCTGTAACCTCTCCATAATTATTGATATTTAAACGATTAAGTGCTTATTGAGGTTCCGTTGCAAAAAATCTGGCTCCCTTGCAAAATCAGAAAAAACCTTCACAATTAGGATATTTATATTCCATAAACAGGTCAATAATGATACCAAAAAGCAATAGTTATAGCCTAAAAAGGCAGTAAAATTATTTTTGCAACGGAACCCTTATTGATACTACTTTTCAGTTTAAACTGTATTAATCTTAAAGTTTTGAGATATTCAGTCAAACTAGACAAATTAAAGCTGCATTTTAGTTGCTTCACCTATCTTTTTCCAATATTCCTTAAATTCTTGCGTTTGTGAGACAATTTTTCCTGATCTACATTTATTTGTCTTTTTCTCTTCTTTTTCTTTTGTACAAAAAACATTGAGAAAGCTAAAGCTATTTTGGTAAGAAGGATAATCATCACATGTATTGAGTAAGTAATTACTTTTTCAATGGTTACCTTCATTGATGTGTTTTAGCACAAAAACTGTGTATTAATATCAACGATAAATTCTATTTTTTTCTGGCAAAGAAAAGAGCATAAAGTCGGTAAGATTTTACATAAAATTATACATGCTGTATTCACATTTTTAATTTTATTCTAATTATACGTAACTGGTTATGGGTAGTTATTATTTATCATAAAAGCAGATTCTATTGCCAGTCTTCTGAAATCTTATGTTGATAACATATTGTTTTCGGTTAATAAGATAACTATCGAAAACAGATAAATCATAATTTGCTATTATATTTTTGGATAAAATAATTGAATTAAGGGGAGATGTGTTAGTAGTCCTATCAAATGCAAAAAAAGTATTAAAAAAGCATAGCAAAATTCGATAGCCACAGATGAACTACAAAATGAGAAGAACTTGTCTAAAAATATTGAAATTCGACAAGTCAAGTATTTGAATAACATTGTAGAACAAGATCACAGATCTGTAAAGCGGATAATTACTACAATGCTAGGCTTTCAGTCTTTTCGCTCTGCAAGTAAGACTTTAAAAGTAATTGAAGCTATGAATATGGTTAAAAAAGGACAAGTCAATAATCTAAATTACTCTGGTCTTGATGAAGTCAAATATATTAATCAATTATTTGGTATAGTTTTATAATGTTGGTACATTTCCCTCGGATATTTTACCTTTTATTCATTATCCATATATTTATATACTAATTTTAAATTTTTTTCAATTGAATCATATTTTCTGCACTTCCCCTTTAAGTATATTACAGAAATCCCAGGTAGTGCAAGTTTTGTTTGAATCAGTTCAGAAAGCACGGGATTAAGGATTTGTTCTTTTATATTATATCCAATTTCTTTTTCAGTCTCTATTTTTTCCATCCCTTTTCCTTCATCGATATTAAAGACTGAAACGTCGGGAGTTATTGTCTCCACCACTTTTCTTATATCAGGAGCTTCCTGACCACCAGTCATTGCTGCAACATCATTCTGTAGTATGAGTACAAGCATGTCGCATCCGAAAGTTACGGCATTTAGGAGTCCCAGGATGCCTGAGTGTGCCAGTGCGAAATCTCCGATTACAGCGATGCCTTTTTTCTCAAATCCACAGGCAACAGAGATTGCAGAGCCTAGGGCAAAGCTAACATCAACTGCTGCAAGTGGCTCAGGTGCGCTCCGGACGGAACAACCCATATCTCCCGCAATCCACACGTTAATCGTGCTGAGGAAATGATAAAGAGGCAGATAAGGGCAGTTATCGCAGATAGTCCCCCTTCCTTCAGTAGATAATTTGGAAAAAGTAGTATCTGTAGATTTTGAAACTTCCTCCTCATCTATATGTTCAAGGGCAAATTCTATATCTTCAGGCATAACTTGTCCATATGGAAGGTGCCCAGTTTTTTTTCCACATACTCTGCCTGCGATCCGAATCTGTTCTTCTATGAAGGGTTCGGACTCTTCGGCCACAAGTAATATTTGATTATTTCTCAGAAACGTCCCAATTTTTCTAATGGGAAGTGGATTTACAATGTTAAGAGACAGATGAGAAATTTCACAGTAAATGTCTCGCTTTTTCAGTATTTTTTCCACTATTGAAGACGTAAAACCCGAGGAAATGATTCCTATCCTTCTAGATCCTAAGCTGTATTCTGTTTCTTCTTCTGGCATCAATATTGTTCTATTCATGTCAGTATTCTCAGCTTCAGCTTCCAGTAAAGGGTAGACTATGGAGTGAAATAGCTGGTGTTTTACCACCATCCTGCTTTTCCATATAGCGCGATCGAATTTGGGAGGAATAGATGAAGATCTAGGGAGGCGCTTTATTTTTCCTTCGCTTTTTCCAAAGCTTTGAGTGACCCTAAGCATAACTGGAGTCCTCGTCTTTTCCGAAAGCTCGTAAGCTCTTCTTAAAGCCCTGTATGCAGTATCTGGATCATTTGGATCAAACACTACAATCTCGGCTATCCGGCCATACCAGCGGGAGTCCTGTTCATTCTGTGAGCCTTTCGCTCCAGGGTCATCTCCCACAATTATAACAAGGCCAGCTCCTATGGTATGCGTAACAGAGGTTATAAGGGGATCCGCAAGAATGTTCATTCCAACATGCTTTACAATAACAAGGGCCCTTTTCCCAGAAATTGATGCTCCTAGAGCAATTTCAAAGGCAACTTTTTCATTTGTGAGCCATCTGGCACTATAAACTGAAATGCGCATTTTATCGGAATGACCTGCTCTTAAAATCGTGGTTCTTGATTCTACAACCCCCTCTCTATTGGTTTTATCCAAAAAAAACTTCATAAGGGAGTTTATAGGGTATCCGGGGACACCTGTTATCAGGCTAACATTACTGTCAAGCGCTGCGAGGTAAAGGGCTTCGAACCCGGTGCATTCTTCTGCATTTTCTTTCAAGCTTTTTCCTCGTTGTTGGAATCTAAAATATTTTGGATTTAAATTCGGTATGAGATCCATATTTTACGATTTCTATTTAGATCGTCTCTGAGAGTTACTGAAAAATGGACTTAAGAATCTCTCTATATTTTCTTTAAATTTTTAGCTAGTACTCTTTTTTCATTCTTTATCAATAGCTAACAGACAAGATCATCTATTGGTTCTTGTCCAATTGAATATCATTTTTAATTTTTTGCATTGTCATAGGTTTGATTTCAGTACCTGGAATTATAGATTCTTCAGGCTTTCCGAACCAGGGCAAAGAGGCAAGTGCACCTATTATCCCATTGCCTTCAAGCAGGATTTCCACGCCGTTTTCTTCGATACAGTGCAAAGCATCAGCTTTCGAGACTCGTTCAATACGACAGAGATTGCTGAATTCATATAATTCTCTGGCATAGAAATCAGAAAGAACAACCATTCCAGTCTGACTAGAAGCACTATATTTCTGAAGGGCTTTTTTGAAGGATTCTATTAGCACTAATTTTGTTTTCTGGTCCACACAACCAAATTCAAGCACTGTAGACATACAGTTCTGAGTTCTTTCCGGGACAGGGAAGAGCTGCACAAGAGAATGGGAGAGATAAACGGCTTCTTGGCAATCCAGTTCTTTTGCTATGTTATGAGTTAGGGTCCAGGTAGCACCTATATCCTTGGAGTCTGTGTCATCTACACCTATGAGGATACGGTCTCTGCGAGGTACGACAATAGTCCCTCGGGCACATTTCTCTCCCCCGGATTCTGAAATCTTGTAACTGAGAACTCCATCCGCAAATGCTCTGCAACGGGTTGCACCCACACCTCCTCCTCCCAATCCGGTATAGGTGATCTCTACTTCATTTCCCCGTACAACAACTGATTCTATGCCTGCGGCTCCGACTGATGATTTGAGTTCAAGTTTTGAGGTTCCAATTTTTATGAAATAGCGGATCATATTCCCGGTCGAACGGGCTTTCAGGACAAGAGGAGCTTTTGAGTAATGGTAGAGAGACCAAGCTGCACCGCTGAAGCAGTTGGTGTGCTCAATTATTTCAGCACATTCATTTTTTGCATCACAGACTGCATAAATGCCCTTGTAAGATACAGTATAAGGGTCATTAAGGATTATTTCTTGAATATGTCGATCTTCAAGTGAACAGGCTTTTACATGTTTTGTAATTCAGAAAACCTCCTTTTTAAGAGGAATAGAAAGTGAGAGGAAAATTCGTTTGATCGAGAAGCTATTTGTGGTAGATATATACCACTTTCTGCGGATGTGAACAAGAATGCCGTCTATTTTCTCAATATTTTTCTCAATATGACAGTAGCTTAAAAATTAATCTAACTTTTAATGAATTAATAGTGGCCAAATAGGCAAACAAATTATGTACCTTGTACGTCTGTAGAATGTCGAATATATAACTATTGTATAGAGGATTTCGATAAACTCCTAAATTTTATCATATGCTTATAGATGGTATATAAATGACTCGTGAAAATAAGAGGTTCATCGTAGTGCTCTATGTTTATGGATATTATAAATTAAATGAATATCATAAATTTAATAAGTTAGATAAGGTCAATTTTATAGGCCAAATGAATTTATACAAAATATCTAATTATGATATTTGACCATATATCTGAAGTAAATGTCCAGCTCAAATTTTAATGAAATAGCGCTTTAGATTAATGAATTGGTATATATTATGGGGTACTATTAATAAATTTACTAATAAATTTTTCAACTCATTAACTGGAGAATTCCGAATAACCTTTATGTAAATCTTCAACCATATCAATTCAAAGGAAATAACATATTTCTACCAATTTTTTGGTAATCATCCCATCCTCTTTGCTCTGATTTGGATCTCTATAAGGTAAAAACGAGATATGCAGAGCAACGAATTTTTTTGGTTGTTTTAATCCTTATCTGAGTTTATAGAATTTTGTATCCCACTTTCTACAGATGCACACAAGAATGTCATCTATTTTCTCAATATGACAGTAATTTAAAAATTAATCCAACTTTTAATGAATAATAGTGGGTAAATAATTATAAATTGTATTTCTGTATATGTCTTAGAAAGTAGAAAGTCTGTTTTTTATGGAGGGTGTTAAATGAGAGCCTAGTATATTGATGGAAACTATCTGTAAAATTTTTGAAATAATAATCGATTTAGTTACTCCTATAATCTTTTATGTACTACTATTGGAGCTACTCGTGAAAGTAATAAATATCCTCCTGAGTATCAAATCAGTTCTATTCAGGACTTATGGGGTTTTTTTAGTCAAATATTGTCCGGTGTTCTCACAGTTTTTGTTCTTATCGACCTTTTCAAGACTTTTGTTGATTTTCGTGAAAATGAAAAAAATCAGAATTACACACTTAACCGATGCTAAAATTTTAATAGTCATGCGTTAAATTGCAGTAGGTGTATATTCCCAAAGATGTGATTATTAATTTGTTTTAGGCCTATCGACCTCGCTCTTGATATAAAGTGTAATTAAGGCTCTGCAATCTAATATATGCCTAGGTGATGATTTATAACTTATTATTTTAGTGTGAAATGATGTATCTGCTCTTGTAGAAATTCTATTAACAATTTACTTTTTAATAATTTCCGTTATAATGAGAATTATTACTCGAAAATATCCCTTTGATTGCATCTTTGTAAGCAACTACAAATTTAATTTTTATTGTAATTAGTGGATACTACCAAACTTAAATAATAATTTTGATGGAAAAAGATTGTAGAAAACAATGTTATTTGAAAGAAGATCTGTGGAAAGTCTGGTTAAATATGATCCATTTTTTAGGGACATGCTTTACCCAAATTTCTTTGACAGTTGTTACTTTTACCATATTTTTCTCTTCATCAAGTTCACCAGTAATTTCAACAAATTTGCGGCAGAAAAATTCAAGGTAATAGTCTAGTTCCCATGTACCTCTGTCCCCATACTTTAGAGATATTCTCTGTCCCACGTCTGAAGATAATAATCTGGCCCTTCACTTTTGCTTCCGATTCGCCCATTTTTTTATATAAACAAGTCCGTCAAAAGTCTCCATAAAGTGTTCCTCCTTTTGATATGCAGTTTCAGCTTAAAAAATATCAAAGTTGTGGTGGCTCGAACATGACTTGCTTGCGGCGGGATGAGGCACTTATCTGGCTATGAAGGAATTTGCAGAAATACTTTGGGGTGTGATGACATTCAAAATTACTGTAGGTTTTATGTTAAAAATATTCACTAGGAAGATCCATTAAAAGAAGGATTTAACCAGCCAATAGATTTATAATGGTATTGCACATTATTCTATTGACCAGTAAGATCCAACAAAAATGAGAATAAAATTTTGGAAGGATCTACTACTTTTGTTTTATAATAATTCGCAAGCAAGATCCTTAAATTAAGGGTTAGGATATTAAATGCAAGCACTGCGGGCATGAATTGTATGTTGATACTTATACCGCAGAGAATTCAGCATTTGAGCCAGTAAAATAAAGCCAACTGTGTTTATGCATCTAATTTTTTGTTTGGTGGCATGGAAACGATGCTTTATATAGGGATATCTTTTATCATGGAATTGTATAGGTGATGGACATGAATATCGAAAAAAGAAGCTTTCTAAGAGAATTAGGATTTTGGCAAGAAGTTGCGATTGTTGAAGACTGTAGGTGCCCATCTTGTGCGGAGAGAGTAGACGAAGATGAATTCAGAAACGAAGTGTTCATGAGGGAATTTGAGAGTTCTGGGCTGTGTCAAGAATGTCAGGACACGGTTTTCGGATATAAGGTAGCATGGTGATATGTTATTTTTGCGACTAAAGCATTGGAAATCCCTGCTTTTAATACGCCTCAAGCATGAAAGATTTCGATTTACTCTGATTTTTTTAAATCTTTTCCGGCAAATCTGTTCATTATTTTATTAATATTAAATCCCCTAAATATGGAATCTCGATTTACATTATCTTATGTTTGTTGCAGTACATTCTCTTGGTCCTCATTCAAGTCGGAAAAATCAATATAGATGGTATCCAAAGTTGTGTATTTAATTCGTAAACCGATGACAAACAAAGCGGATTAAGTATTAAGCATGAAAGTTAGAGATAGCCGTATGCCAATGAAGCTAAACGAATACTACTAACAAAATCGTCATTGTCTTTTTAAACTTCATTTATTTTTACCTCATTTTATTTCTCACCTCATTAAGCTATACAGCCAAAGCTATGTTTTATGCCGTTAAAAAAGCTTTAAAAAGAAGGATCTATAATTATTGATCATAGGATTATTTTAGCCAACAGAGGAGAACGTGTATTCAATGAGCAAAGTGAAGTTATTTTTGATGAAAAAATCCCTATTGAATGGCAGCAACAGTTTTAGGATATTATGAAGAGTAAAAAGGTGGGTGAAAAGTTTTTTTATTTGTTTGTGTCTATCATTTGAAAAATATAATATTCTTTTTGTAACTGAGTTATGAAAGGTGGTTAATTTTTTGTGATACAAAATATAAAAAATAAAATATTAAATGGATTTCAAATTCAAAAAGAAGACGCTATGCGATTGATTAATACTGATTTAGAGAAACTGAGCACTGCTTCCAATGAGTTGCGTCAGCATTTCTGTGGCAATGCCTTTGACATTTGTGCAATTATCAACTGAAAAAACGGAAGGTGTTCATAAAATTGCAAATTTTGTGCACAGTCAGTTCATTATAAGGTTTCCATAGAGGAAGATTCTCTTTTGGATTGTAAAAGCTTATTGAAAGATTCAATTTACAATTTTTACAAAGGTATATTGAGATATTCTGTGGTAACATCTGGGAAGAAACTAGTTGAGGATGAACTGGAAAGCGTTTGTAACAGTTACAGTGAAATCAGAAAAAATTCGGATATTTTTTTATGCGCATCCCATAGCTTATTATCTCTAGAATAGTTTATAAAATTAAAAAATGTAGGAGTGCAAAGATATCATAACAATTTAGAAACTTCACGCAGAAATTTTCCTAACATCTGCACCACTCATACCTATGAAGATACAATAATCACTATAAAAGCAGCACAAAAAGCAGGACTTGAAGTATGCAGCGGTGGCATTATAGGACTTGGTGAAACAATGGGAGATCGCATTGATATGGCTTCGGATATTCAGGAGTTGGGTGTCAAATCGGTTCCTGTAAATATTTTGAGTCCAATCTCTGAAACATCCTCTGGTAAGCTTACTGTGCTGACAGCTAATGAAGTACGCAAAACAGTGGCAATCTTTCGCTTTATTTTCCCCGAGGCTGCTATTCGATTAACAGGAGGTATAAACCTTATGGTAGATAAAGGCAGGTCCCTATTTCTTTCAGGTGCTAACGCTGCCATATCTGGAGATATGCTGACAACTTCAGGAATCACCATTGACGATGATATGAAAATGATTAAAGAACTTAAATTTGATGTGAAGATGCTGTGAGTAAAGAGTTTGTCTGAAAATTAGATCAGTATTGGTAAACTGGTTGTTCGTAAATGTTTCAACAGGGACGAATTTTGTTTTTTTAGAATAGACCTGATGCTCACCTTATTTTCCCGTTTTTTTTCAATATCAGGGTGGAGCCTAATCCAATCTAATAGCAAATTTTTTGACTTCGTGTGATATAATTATTATAATAAAGTATATGCATTTTTTCAAATTCAAATAAAAAATATCCTATAATTGCCCTATAATTCCAGATAAAAATGAAACATGCAGAGGTTTCCCCACAAAATCATTCTTCAGCGATGACAAAAAACAGAAACTTTGTCAGCATAACCATTGACTTTTCATTCTGTTATATTTCACATAATTTTTGACACAATGCTCTTACTGATTGATAACAACTAAACTCATAGTGAAATTAATGCTAAATTAGGATTATATTTTGGATATTATAAAACTTATCTAAAATTATTAAATATCATGAAGCTTTTAATTATTGTGGATTAATTTAATCAACGTGGATGAATAGTTTTGGAAGGCGAAAAAAATGAGTGACAATAGCGAAGATAAGTTTAAGTATAAACTTGGTAAGTGGGTTCTACTCAGAGATGAATGTGTTTTTACGAGTTTAGAAGGTCGTGGAAAGAGTACATCTATGCGCCAATATTTACTTGAATCAACTGATAAGTGGGTAAATAAAAAGGAAGACTTTCCAATACAAGAATTTGTTGCCGAAATGTGTGAGTTTATTAAGAGCAAGAATGAATCTATTTACTTCCGTTTGATGGAGAAATGTGCTTTAAAAGGAATGAGTGTGGGAGATGGCATATTTGAAGCATTAAGCATGTGTCAGTGTGAGGAAGCAATAAGTAATTTGCAGTGTGGAACGGAAAAAGACGAATCTTCTGATTTATGATGTCTTAAGATCCAGTTTTCTCCTTTTCATGATTTTTGTTTAGTAAATTTTTCTTTTTCAATAAACTGTTTCCTGTTTTGTTTTCATATTATATGCTCTATAATCATCTCCTTTTCTATCCTGGAGATAAAAGTACTCGTATTCCGGAAAACTTATCCTTTTTCTATACGCTTCCATAGCTTCAGCTTGGCAACTGTCACAGGCGTAGATCGGAACAGAAATTCCGAAAATCCTGATATCTTTTATGCTCTTATGGGCGTGGGAATCGATTGTTATATAACCTTGGCAGTTGGGACACATCCGAATTGTTTCTTCCTGAAATTCTTGAATCATATCCGTGTCATAGAAGATCTTTTTTTTTCGGCGATAAAAATCCCCATGTTTTGCTATCTCTGCCTCCACAAGCCTGTCCCGATTTTTAAAGTTTTTGAGCTGGGTTGCAACGATTTCCTCCAACACCTTTCTGTCCCTGGCAGCCTGGACGAACATTCCTGGCTTGTAGTCAGGTTCTATGACACAGGAGTAGTCAAGTCCTGCCATGGCAAGGATTATGCCGGTGTTCAAATATGGCAATGCACTCTGGATTGCATAGCCTCCTTCAAGCACCGCTATGTCAGGAGCAAGTTTTTCGTTTAATTTTGCATATCCCTGTGCAGAAAAGCGCATATTTGCAAGAGGGTCTGTATAATGATTGTCCTGTCCTGCAGAATTAAGTACAATTTCTGGCTTGAAATCGTCAAGAATTGGCAGTACAAGGGAATCAAGTACATAGAGGATACCTTCATCTGGAGTTGCGGGAGGTAAAGGAATATTGATTGTTTTTCCAAGAGCCTGTGGGCCCCCGAGTTCATTTATGAAACCTGATCCAGGATAAAGTGTCCTTCCATCCTGGTGAAAAGAGATAAAAAGCACATCAGGATCGTTATAAAAAATCTCCTGTGTCCCATCCCCGTGGTGAACGTCGGTATCTACGATTGCAATTCTACGGATCCCATATTTTTTTCTCAGGTATTCGACCAAAATAGCTTCGTTATTGATATTACAAAAACCCCGGTTTCCATGCACTACTGTCATTGCATGGTGACCAGGCGGGCGGACAAGGGCAAAAGCATTTTTGATCTCTCCTGTCATCAGAGCGTCTGCAAGAACCAGGCAACTACCTGCAGCTATCAGGTGAGGGATTGTAGCCTGGGTCTTTATATCAGGAACACAGATGTGGACCCTGGCAATATCTCTGTAATCTGCAAGGCGAGGTTTATATTCGGCTACTTCATGAAGGTCCATAATTCCTTCTTCGAAAATCTGATCCCTGGTATAAAGGAGACGTTCTTCTCTTTCAGGGTGAGTTGGAGAAATAGCCCAATCGAAAGCAGGGAAAAAAACAATGCCTGTTTTTTCTGCTTTAGTACGGTCTGCTGGAGACAAAAATTCCTTTTCAAGCCTCTGCTCGATTCCTTTTAGATCTATTTGAATTCTCCCTATCGCTTCAGACTTTTTTTCATGATTTTCCATTTTCTGGGTTTTTGATTTGTTTGCTTGCCTTTCCACTGTTGACCGATCTGTTTTATCCCATCTAATATCTTTTTCAGTTTCACTTTTCAATATATCCTTAATCTTTCCAAGCCCTAACTTCATTCTTTACCCCTCCGTTTCCATTCTGGTATCAGGCCTGCCGGAATCTGCATTTTCACATCAAAAAGTCTCCCCACGGTGTTCCAACCACTGACGACGTTAAAAACTTCACTATTAACAACCTCAGCTTCGCTCGCATAATCTGAAATTCCAAATTTTTCTAAACGTTTCCGAAAAAGTTTTGCAGCAAGTACTTCAGCTTCATCTAAACTTATTTTGTTGAAATTGACGATACTTGTTACGTCAAAGCTAATAATTTCTCCCTCTTCAGCGACTGAATATATTTTTTGCTCAGTATCTATATGAAGGTTTAAAGTAAGCGTAGGCCTTGCAACAGCTACTCCTATAGCGTTGCCCACTTCTGCATAATCAGGAATAAAAGATTTTGCACCAAGTTTTTCTGCAATTTCTTTGATAAGACTTCTTGCCCCCCCTCCTATTCCTACCACTCTTTGTGGCTTTGCTTTCTTCTCTTGCAGAACTTCCCATATATTGTAAGCAGGCTCCTGTTTCCATTCAAAGAACATATCATTGACTGCTTCAACAATCATTTGCGTTGTTTTATCTACTATAATGGATGCGGTTTCAATTTCGGATTTTCCAAGTCTGGATGCTGTGGATGTAATTGCTTCTCTTGCTTGTTTGAGATCTCCAATCTCAATAAGCCCTAGAACTCTCAGGGCATCAGTTGGGGTAGTCTTATCCCCACCCATACAGTAAGCAGGCCCGGCCCTATCAGGGCCGATAGTGATCATATTTGTACCGTTTTTTGAATCCACTACTCTAACAACACTGTCTCCTCCAACAGCTATAGATCGGACTGCAAAAGACCTGACATGTGTTAAGAAGCCTCCAATTTTTGCGCCTTTAGAAGCAAAAAGGGGTTTTCCTGAAAGGATCAACGCAAGGTCTGTAGTAGTTCCTCCGATGTCCACTACCACGGATGTCTCCCCCTCAGGGCTAAGGGCAAGGGCCCCGATCATGCTAGCAGCAGGGCCCGAAAAGATAGTTTCTACAGGGAACTCGATTGATTTTTCAATTGGGAGAGCTCCTCCGTCGGCTTTAAGGATATATACTGGGGCTTTGATATTTCTTTCCTCAAGAGCTGTTATAACGTCCTCAACAAATTTCTGATAACGTGCTCTGGTTGAGGATGTAAGCATTGCAGTTGCGATTCGTCTTGGGAAGTTCAGTTTTCCTGAAACTTTATGTCCGAGTTCCAGTTTGCAGTCCGGATATATTTCTTTGAAGATTTCCTCAATCACATGTTCATGAAAGGGGTTCCTCTGCCCGAATTTGCTTACAACAGCTGCCCTGGAAAATCCTAATTTCCGGATCAAGTTCACTGTTTTTCGAGCCTCAGCTGCATCTAGAGCCTGAATTTCTCTTCCCCTATAATCTATAGCCCCTTTGAGATAAAAGCTGTCAGAAAAAGAATAACTTGCAGGGTTAATACCAGGTCCTGGAATTAGTACTAGAGCCACTCGATCAGTTTTACCCTCCGCGATGAGATTTGTTATCACCGTAGTGCTGAATACCACCCTTTCTAACTGCTCGGGGAAGATATCTCTGCTGATCGCATCAAGAGCTTCCAGCAGGGAGTTTAGAATATTTTCTGACTCAGTGGAAACCTTAGCAGTACTGCATACTTCTCCATTCCGGATAAGCACAGCATCCGTGGTGGTGCCTCCTACATCAATTCCTATTAACATTCACAATTCGCCTTTCCTCACCTGAATTTTTCGTCAAAATAAGACAAAGTAAAGTCTTTAATATGTCTGGATATAAGATCATCCTTGACCGTAAGAGCTCTGGAAAAACTGCTCTTGCACAGCAATTTTCTCAAAATTACAAAAGCAATATATTATTTGTTCATTATTGAAACAAATAATGAATATGGAATTACTAAGTAAATGTTCTACATTTTTAAATATGGAATCAAGCTCATATTTGTAAATAAAACTATTGCTGAGGCATATGGGGCTCCCGAAGAGGACGTTAAAAAAGGTACTCAAGTGGAGGTAGATCTTGGGGATGTTGTGTTTGAATTGAACAAAGGAGAAGGCATCTCCCTGACAATTGAAGGTGTCCTCAGAAGGCTCAGAAAGTTAAAAAGAGTATCATGGAGACGGAAGTCACGAATCAAAAAATCAGGATCCTTTCTGAGATCTTGCAGCGGGCCAATCCTAAAGAAGGGAAATATATACTTAGAATCATTATTGGAAAGCTTAGGCTGGGATTTGGAGACCAGTTTTTGCTCTAAGAATTTTCTATTGCCTTTCTCGGAGACAAAAAGTATCTAGGAAAAATCAAAGAAAGCTACAGCATCTGCACTGGTATTGGGAGCTTGCAGAAGCTTTTGTCGAATATGGCTCCCAGGCTCTTGGATATTTTTCCATAAAATTGGGTAGACCTGTAAGTTAATGCTTGCTTAGCGAGTTGAAAATTTCGAAAAACTCGAAGAAAGAGTTCCAGGGAAAAAGGCGGCTGAAGAAAAATATGATAGAGAGGTTACAGATCCATATAAACGGAAACGAGATCCAAGCCTTTTCTCGAAGACTGGAAAATATAACTTTCCAATATCTTGATCCCATCGAAGCTATTAGAAAAAGTGTTCTTGTAGACAGAATCGTGCTTGATGGGGAAATAGTTGCATATATTGAGGGCAAAAAAAGAAATGAAAGAATAAAATAATTATATTCATTCCAAAAACTGATGCAAAGGCGAAGAAAATGCGAAATTGAAAATACATGGAACTATGCCCCGTAGATGTCTTCTTTTTCGACATTTTTTATCTGGAAGGAAAACCTCTCTTGAAAAAATCCTACTCAATGAAAAGAACTCTTCTTGAAAAGTATGTAAAGGAATCAGGAGTAGTTAACTTAGTTAGGAGAATTGTCACTGAAAACCTTGAAGAAATCGAGGACTTTTTAATGAAACCCTGGGAAAAAGACTTGAAGGAATTATAATTAAAGCTATGAATAACACTTCGATCTACGAAGCCGAAA
Source organism: uncultured Methanosarcinaceae archaeon (assembly GCA_963733675.1). GTDB lineage: Archaea > Halobacteriota > Methanosarcinia > Methanosarcinales > Methanosarcinaceae > Methanosarcina. The sequence goes on from CAVTET010000004.1 coordinate 708,546, forward strand.
AAAGAAGCTGGCTCTGGCTCAAATGGAAAGAAAAATATGCTGAGGGAATGATGGAAACCTTTGATCCAGTAATTGTTGGAAAATATTATGGTAAGGGAGAAGGAAGAGTTCATTTGGAGGTCTCCTTTGCGTAGCCCTTAACGCAGAAAAGCAGCGTTTTGAAACCTTTACAAAAGTAGACACAGGTTTCACGGATGAGGAAGCAAAAGAAATTGACAACTTGCTTTCAGAGCACATTGTACCTGAAATCCCACAAAACTTCTTTATAAAAGTAAAATGCTTCCAGATATCTTCATAGAATCAGTTGTGGTTATTGAAGTCCTAGGTACAAAAATTACATAAAGTCCAGGACACACGGCTGGTGCGGGAAAAAACAGGATTTGCACTGCGTTTTCCTCGCTTTTTACGTATAAGATACGATAAAGAGCTACATGATGTCACGACAGTTAGAGAGATCTGGAATTTGAAGGGAGGAATTTGAGGGTTTACCGGGGAACAAGAAAAAAGTAGAAGAAAATAAGTAAAAATAGAAGGGGAAAATAAAGTAAAATGAGGACGGGGAAAAACCATTGAAAAATCGCGAGATTGCTGAGCTGTTTTATAATGCTGCTGACATTCTTGAATACCAGCAGGTTGAATGGAAACCACGGGCTTACAGGAAAGCAGCTGAGATGATAGAAAACTTTGGTGAGGATATAGAAAAACTCTATGAAAGAAGAGGTAAAGATGGGCTGATTGAAATTCCAGGTGTTGGAATATCTATTGCCGATCATATTGCTGAGTATCTAGAAACCGGCAAGGTGGAAAAATTTAAAAAACTTAAAGGAAAAGCTCCTTCAGGAACTTCGGAATTGATGGAAATCTGGGGACTTGGTGCAAAGAGACTGAAAAAACTTGCCGATGGCCTAGGGATAAGAACTCTTTCAGATCTCAAAAACGCAATCCTTGCTCACAAAATTCGGGAGCTCAAAGATTTCGGAGAAAGAAGCGAAGAGAATCTCTTAAAGGCAGTTGAACATTATGAAAAGAGTCACGATAGAATATCTATTGAAAAGGTACTTCCACTTGCAGAAGAACTCATTTCAGCCTTAAAAGCTGAATGTGAGAGTAAGATCTGTAAAATAGATCTCTCGAAGATAATCTGCACAGGCTCCCTTCGCAGGTTAAAAGAAACAATTAGGGATATCGATATCCTAGCTGAAGCAGAAAAAGAAGAAGCATTAAAGATAATGGATGCTTTTGTCTCCCTTCCTGAAGTTGAACAGATCATCTTGAAAGGTAGCACAAAAAGCAGTGTGATTTTGAAAGGAGGAACATCTATTGACCTGAGGGTAGTCTCGTCTGAAAGTTATGGAGCAGCTCTTCAATATTTTACAGGTTCGAAGGTGCACAACATAGAACTTAGAAATATTGCCTTCAGGAAAGGTTATAAGCTTTCAGAATATGGTCTATATTCAAAAGAGTCCGGGGAACAAATTGCAGGAAAAAGTGAAGAGTCTATTTATAAAAAGCTGGGCCTTGCCTATATACCTCCCGAGCTTCGTGAAAACAGGGGAGAAATTAAGGCTGCAGCAAAAAATACCCTCCCGAAGCTTATAGAAGCTGGAGACCTCAGAGGAGATCTCCATATGCACACAAACTATAGCGAAGGCAGAGAGGCCTTGAAACTATGATGAGAAGGCGGAATCTCTTGGCTATGAATACGTCTCCATAACCGATCGTTCTCGCTCTCAGAGAATTGCTAATGGAATGGGAATAGAAAAATTAAAAGCCCAATGGAAAGAAATCGGTAAACTCTCAAAACGCTTCAAGATAAAAATCCTTAGAGGTTCTGAGGTTGAGATCCTTAAAGATGGAAGTTTGGACTATCCGGACGAAATCCTCAAGGAACTTGATATTGTAGTAGGAGCGGAACACTCCGGTTTTTCAGTCCCTCAAAAAAAGATGACAGAAAGGATAATTACAGCTCTGGAAAACAGGTACCTCGACATCCTTGCTCATCCTTCTGGCAGGCTCCTTGGGAAAAGGAAAGCTTATGAAGTGGATTTCGAAAAAGTTTTTGATACAGCGGTCGCAAATGGAAAAGTGATGGAAATAAACAGTCAGCCTTCCAGGCTTGACCTTAACGATGAGCTTATTCTTCCAGCAAAGGATTTGGGCTTAAAGTTTTGCATTTCCACTGACAGCCATTCTATTTTTGACCTTGCGTTCATACGATCCGGGCTTGGGCAGGCACGTTGGGGCTGGCTCGAAAAAAAGGATGTTGTGAATACATATCCATACTCCAAACTTAAGGAAGTTTTCAAAAAATTCAAACTCTGGCCTGATTCGTATTAGAGGACTTACGCAATTGAATTACAAAATCAAGCCCAATAGATATTGTGATCAAATTCACTTTTTAGACAATAGAAGATTTTGATGTTATTTATTTCTCCGTTCAACTGCGTAAATCCTTTTGTTTACTCAAGAGAGTAAAAAATGCTACAGAAACATCACACATCAGGACAAGTCATCTTTGACCTGGCTACACTGCAATACACTTGTCATTCCACAATTCAAAAGACTCAATGATTTAAATATACCTTCACCTACACTTATTCCTTCTAGAGCGCATTTTTTCATCAAACGATCGTAAAGGACTTCATTTTCACTTTTAATAAAGTCGCACATTTCCGAAATAAATTCATCTGTTATAAGTGGCTCTTTTTTGTTTACCCAACTATCAATTGACTCGATCAGATATTGACGCATAGATTTATTCTTTCCAATATCCGTAAGATTCGTAAAAGCACATTCGTCTATGCTTAAAACCCACTTACCAAGTTTATACTTAAATATATCTCCACTATCGTCTTCCAAAAAGATCTCTCCACAATAATTAAATTCTCACAATAATTAATGGCTTCATGATATTTAAGTCATAATGGGGCTATAAGCGGTAGAGGTATATAATAAAGCACAATAGCCATTATGATTGAAATTTTACATTTTGGTCAGTTAAAGGTTTAGTATTTAATGTTTTCTCTGTTCAATTGCGTAAGTCCTAAGGAATTAATCCAGAAATCAAAAGTGGTTAAACTCTCTGATTAGAAAATTGGCTTATTCCCATCCAGTATGTTAAACTTTTTGAACACACTTTGGCTTTTTTTCATTAAAGGTTTTTTAAAAGTATCTTAAATGGTCTATAGCTACTTTTATACATAAAAGGTAGCTTTTATTCCTTTTCGGTCATTCTTGGAAAGCCTTAAAAGCTTGCATCTGTAGTGATTTCGAGAAATGAATATGTTTTGCTATAAAAGTTTATGCATCATTATAAACAATATTAACAGAAGCTTTGTTAGTAAAACTATTGGCTTTGCATCCTAATTTTTGCAGTGAAGGAAAAGATAAAGAGTCAGTGATATTTCACGGAGCTTTAGCTACTTTATCAAAGAAAAATACGAAAGTTAAACTTAAAATTTAAAAAATAGCAATATTTTATGACAATGGTTGTTATCTTCGTAAAGTATGATATTTGTCGTTAGGCAAAAAGGAAGTCATATATCACTTCAAAAAATCACTCTTGAAGAGACTTACAGAATAGTTGTTCCTTTATATACAAGACTTGCCAAAGGAAAACTTATTGATATTATTCATCAGACTGACGTAAGCAAAGAAAAATTAATAGATTTCTTCTAAATCTTATACAGATAGGAGTTATGTACTCGATGGATAAAATCAGATACAGGCAGCCTCATCTGAATTGTTGAAATTTAAACAACTAAGTATTATAATGTTGTTGTTTTTCAGTTCAACCTCATGGGCCCTAAAAGAGAGCAAAAATAAATGCATCGATCCCAGAGCACATACACAAATCTGGACTTTTGAATATATAGATTTTTTTCATATCCTCTGGAATCGCGAAAGTTTATCATTAATTTCACTAACTATTGACTACAATCAATTCAAAACCCAGTAACTAATAAAAAGTCTTTAGAATCTTGTTCTAATTAATTCTTGATGGCTGATAAAAGATAAGCTTTTCTGCTGCTCGGATCGAACCTCGTATCGAAAGTTGTATCTTTTATATAGATAATATTGAAAAAAGGCGTGAAAGTATGTTCTATTTCGGTTTTTGATAGTTTTATGGGTCCGTCTTCTGAGAGCTCTTTATCGGAGAAACACAGCATGAAATATTTACCGCCTGTCTTAAGCACCCTCCAGACTTGTCGCGCAAAAAAGTGCCTCTCCTCATCCATCATTGCATGAAACAAGCCAGAGTCGATGACTACATCGAACTCCCCCTCCATGAAAAGATGGTCTATCTGTAACACATTTCCGACTACAAAATTTACCTTAACATGACGCTCTATAGTCTTTGCCTTTGCGCTGGAGATCGCAGCTTCAGCTAGGTCTATACCTGTGACATCATAGCCGTTCATAGCTAACATTATAGCGCTTTCCCCCCTCCCACACCCTATATCCAAAACCCGGCCAGGTATGACTCGTTGGCGTTTATAAAAGCCTGAAAAGGGGGTTGTGGGTGATCAAGGTCCCACGGCGGCACGCTCTTATATGCTTCATCCCAGTATTTTAAAAATTCATTTGGATTCTTTTTTCTGGCCTCTCTAAATAAGTTTTCTTTCGATTGAAATTTTTGTAATAGAGTCATTTCGGTAACATTTGCCTCTTGTGCGATTCTGCGTGTAGTTGCATCCGCATATCCTTCGCTAATTAATACCTTTAAAGCGGCATCCAAAATTTTTTCTTCTGTATCTGGCATGATAGTAAAATCACTCTTTTCAACTATTTATGTTTCACTTTATTTACAACCTATTTTTAGGTTGTATTTAATTACTATGAGAGTGCTAAGGAGAATGAATACTGAGAATTTTTAACAATCTAGGGTCACCAACCTACCATTGATCTCACTGGCAATTGACTGCAATCAATCAGGAACTCAAAATAAAAAAAATTGTAACTATTTAGTGAACAGCATAGCGAAAATTCTGCAAATTCTAACTGACTCTGTACCTTTTTTCCATCATAAAAAACTGGATTTGTCGTTTTTGCCCATTTATAGGTTTTGCTATAAATCTATGCATGTACTGAAGAGACAAGGGTTAAGATAGTAATGGGGTGGCTAGGTAATTGAATAGGGTAAAAAGTGAAGAAGAAGGTTTAACGAATTACTAAACTTGTATCCATCAAACTCTGTATAAGCTCATCCATCATTACATTGTTGATATTTTCATGATAAGTTTTCATTGTAATGAACGCTTGCATTTTTATGCATCGAAGCACATGTCTTTGTAGCACCAAGACGGAATTTTGGAACAGAGGCAAGAAATAAATGTATATATATAAAACGTCGATTTTGAATCTATATATACACCATGTAGCTTAATCTAATTTAATAGTCACTGTAAAAGTTTCAAATTTTAAATGAGTTTATTTCTTATAAATTTCATGCTTTGTTATCGAAATCCTTTACCATGACTAATGGTAATATTATTGACATTGTTTCAATTATTTACTTGAAGAATTTGTCGATGTTGATGATGTTTCTGGGAATATAGCCACTCCTGCTAAATTTGGACTTGGAGCTGCAGGTGCTGGAGCTGCAGGTGCTGTAGTTTGAATGGTATATGGCATTCCCGAGTATGCAGGGCAAAGCCAATTATTACCACCCACCCACATACAACCAGGACCATAGCCCCAGCCACCATGACCGCCTCCATGTGCACTAGCTGTCACTGCTGTCAACGATACTACAAAAAGTACTGTTAGCAAAATAGCAAATACCTTTTTCATTTCACTATATGATTGTTTCAACATTTATTTCACTCCTTTATATTTTGTCTAATCAATAGCAAGTTAAAACATAGAAGATTTTAACAAACCTCTGATTTCAACAAATTACGCATATTGCCGGTAATGTAGTGGATATTCAATCATATTTATCATTTTCTATTTGAAATGCAGACGATTGAATCGTATCTAGATATACCGCATCAAAAACTAGATAGTGTACCTACAATTCTGTAAATTGTTATTGATTCGGTGTCTTTTTCTTCCCAATGAAAAACAAGAATTAATCCGCCTGTTAGCAAAAAGAGTTGAAGATTCCGGGAAAAATAAGCTTTAAAGCATCGGGTTGATTATCTCACTAACTACACAAACAATAGTTTATTGTGGTTCCGTTGCAAAAAATCCTTTCTAATGATACAATAGATTAAAAAGAAAACCAAAGACAGTAATATGCTATCTATATTCCTTTAAGTGGAAACATTACGAAGGAGAAATTATCCTATTAAATGTAAGATGGTACCTAAAATATCCATTGAGCTATAGAAATTTAAAGGAAATGATGATAGAAAGGGGAATTCAAGTTGATCACAGTACTATAATGAGATGGGTGCATCAATATTCCCCTGAAATAGAACAGAAGATAAGAAGACATTTAAGACCAACAAATGATTCGTGGAGAGTTGATGAAACCTATATCAAAATAAAAGGTAAATGGAAATATTTTTACCGAGCAGTTGACTAAGATGGCGACACAATTGAATTCATGTTAAGTTCAAAACGAAGTCGAAAAGCAGCAAAGCGATTCTTTAAGAAGGCTTTGAGTTCTAATCATAATCAAATTCCAAGAGTAATAACCGTTGATAAGAATCAAGCTTATACACCTGCTATAGATAAACTGAAAAACGATAAAATACTACCTAAAAACGTAGGCATTCGGCAAATCAAGTATTTGAATAACATTATGGAACAAGATCATAGATCTATAAAGCGAATCGTTAATCCAATGTTAGGATTTCAGTCTTTTCGATCTGCTAATAAGACTTTAAAAGAAATTGAAGCTATGAATATGATTAAAAAAGGACAAGTAAATGATCTAAATTACTCTGTTTTTAATGAAGTCAAATACATTAATCAATTGTTTGATATAGTTTTATAATATTAGTACATTTTCCTTGAATATTTTAATTTTTATTCATTACTTATGGACTTACATATTTTTTTTGGATTTTTTGCAACGGAACCGGATTACGTATATTCGATGCAATTTAGTTTAAGTAGTTACTCTGTAAAATGCATGTAAAAAATATATTTGATATCATGTTGGAAAGTAAAAAGGTGATCTTCCAATATGAATTTTATTTGTATTTGGTTAAGATAAAAAACATCAAAAAAAGTTATTTTATGCCAAATATCCATTTTTTTTCTTATTCGTTTCCTTGATTTGTATGCATCAGTTCAATTTACATTATAAAAATAGCTAAAAACCATGAATCAGTTAGTCAATAATAGTTCTCGGAGAATTAGACAGTTAAGAGTTTAACGTGTTCAACTGTGTAAGTCCGACTCTCTTTCCAAGCTCTATAATTTCGTAAGTCAGCTCCAATTAATTTAGTAGCTATATAAAGCACAGCGAGATCATCTACAAATACAACTTTTTTCATTTCCCTGATGAGAGGTATACCGATACAAATGCCAATACCTATTAACGCAACTATCGTTTTCCACGGAACCTTTGGGTATTCGTTATTCAGGAAGTCGTGCAACATAGAAACTGTTAGTTTGCCCTCTTCTAGAAGTTTATCGAGAAATTCTGGTATACCATCATAATTTCCTTTTTTAAGAAATCCCATAATATCAGAAAACATTTGCTTCGTGTTTACTTCGTTCATGATATTTCCTTCAATTCTTCTCGATTATATCTATGCACCTCACAGTTAAACAATACAACTTACATTTGAAGGCTATATGATCAGTAAAGTTATTTATAAGATTCTGTAAGTGATTTTGTATTTTCACCCTTTGCTCAATTCTATCATTGGATTGAGCAAAAAACATGTGAATTTTAAAAAATTATTAAAAAACTTGATCGTGCATCATTAGCTGGTTAATAATTTTATATTAGAATACATTTGCTCAACAGCACCATTTTTCGGAGCTTACACGCATCCAGAGAATCAAAACTACACCACGAAAAAAATGAGATACAAAGGGCAAAATGTGACTTTTTTTGGATAAACATCAACTCATTATTAAGAGACAACCAAATAGTTTGAATTTTCAGACAGGTTCTTAAGGACACTACTTTAGATCTCCCTTTTTCGTCTTTTTTCTTTCACCACAAAAATAGGATTTATCGTTTTTACTGATGCGAAAGTATTCATACAAAAACTGTGTATAAATGAAAATTTAAAACCAGAAGTTTTGTAAATAAAAATATTGACTCTGGATCTGTTTTGTGATGAAGTAAAGTGATACAAAGCCAATTGGAATTTAAAGATTTTTAGATGCATTGTAATAAGAGCAGAGTTGACTTTAAAATTTGAATATATTACTGGTGTCTATCTACTCAATAATTAGCATTTCCATATCTACTGGTTAGTTTAAGGGTTCGACACACAGTCACAATTTGGGTAGTAATGACCATGGTAGTAGTGGTGATTCCTTGAGTCTATTCTATCAGGCTTATTTGAGAGCATGTGGCTGGCTGGTCTTGTCGAGTATGATTTCGAAAAAGGATTAGAATGGGAATGACAATCAATTGATGGTGCTATGACAAAAGCACCATTCGGTGGAGCTAGAAAAGGAGCCAATCCTACTGATCGTGGCAAAAAAGGTACAAAAAGGAATGTTTTAACTGAGGTAAAGGCATACCACTTTCTGTTGTCGTTGATGGAGCCAATCGTCACGATAAAAAGCTTGTAAAAAGGACTTTAGACGCCATATTCTTTGAAAGACCTTCTCCAGAAGACATAATTCAGAATATATGCATGGATAAGGGTTATGATTTCACCGATATCAGAAAATTGGTTGAAGAATATGGTTATACTGCGCATATCAAAAGTCGTGAAGAAGAAAACATAAGAAGAGACATACCTGGTTTTAGGGCAAGAAGATGGGTTGTAGAAAGGACACATTCTTGGCTTAATAGATTCAGAAGACTCCTTATAAGATGGGAAAAGAAAATTGAAAATTACCTTGCTATGCTACATTTAGCGTGCGCATTGATAACATTAAGATCAGCAGGACTTTTCGGATAGCCTCTATAACTCCATAATACATAAATTTAAACTAACCGTTCCAGTGGAAATTGAGGGGTTTGAAAGATTTCCTGCCAAAAAATCAGTATCATTTCAAAAATAATTCAAATTTATCTAGATAACACAAATAATTTCATAGCATAAACATCGTTTTTTAGAATATATCATACTTCTGTAACTGTGCTGACCTTCTAGGAGACCAGTCAAATAACCGCAATCAGTTGCAAGGATAGAAACTTCCCTGAGAATCGTTATTAACGAACGGATTTATATTTTAAGCTACCTTTCCAATGAAAAATAAACTACTCATGCAAACACTGTGTATATCAAGTAACCTACTTTCTGCAAATGCACAAACATATAGAATTTATTTATATATTTATCCACTATTATTCATTGGAAGTTAGATTAAGTTTTAATGATGCTGTCATATTGAGAAAATAGATGACATTCCTATGTAAATCTGCAGAAAATAGGAAATAAGATATATAAATGCCTTTTTTTGTATGAAGTATCGCAAAAAATTCTCACGGACAATAAATCATCAATTATTTGAAATACATGTGCTTTTCAATTGGAAAAATTACTGTTTTAAGTTTGATGTGAGGTAATTATAGTAATTATATACATCTATTCGTTGGTGCTGAACCTAAATATTATCCTTCAATAGTGATGCAATTTATAAAAGGCATCACACCAAGAAAAACCTTTAAAGTAATACTCTGAGATTAAAAACAGTTATGAAATTGTGAACTCTGAGTGATTGTACAACTTCCGATGTAATTAAAAACATGTTGAAAATCAGGAAGATCAGGAAGAAAAAAGAATATAAACAAATGAAAACATTCAATTTTGAATTACTCTTCAATATCAATGGCAATAGAGCAAAAATATCCCGTTGATTTATAGTAGGAGAGACACCAAACTTTGATTGATCTAACAGAAAATACGAATATACATACATATTTGAGTAAAATGCCCGATGGATTTTAATGCTTATGGTTTTTAGTAATACCCCTCAAGACCTGAACTTCCATTTCGATTTTATTGTAGTTTTGTAGCCATTAATTTATAGATCATCATTTAATATAATAGTAATTGTGCGAATGTCTGTGATGAGGCATTGAGGATCAAATGAATAGCATAAAAACTACATAGGCGATCATTATCATGCTGACACTATGTTTCAAGCCCATGTACACTGATCCCTGTCCCATCTTCCCGGCAACGAGTCCGGAAACGAAGGCCTGAATAAGGGTTGAGTGAAACATGAGCATTGTATACTCCTTAATATTAAAGGATTCGTTCCCTATTCCTGCATACCAAATTTCCTGAGAAGAGCTTGTAAAAGAGACACTTTGAGGAAAAAAATATAAAACCAGAATATAGACTATGAAAACGAAGACAAAAAAAGCGACATATATGGTGACTACGTAGACAGCCATGTCTGAAGAGCGTTCTTTTTTCAGCTCTTCTTCACTTTTAACCTGTTCAGAGGTAACTAAAAGCACATTTTTAAGATCACTTGTAGACTCGTTTGCTTTTATAAGTGTATGAAGAACTCGGCTTGAAGTAGATGTTTTGATGTTATTTCCAAGCTTCATAAGAACTCTTGAAGTTGAGGTCCCCCAAGACATATCTTCTTTTAGCTTTTTAAGTTCCTTTGTAAGAATGCCCATTTTGGATTCAGCCATTAATTTCAAAGAGTTTGAAAAAAGAATTCCAGAGCCATTCAGATTGGAAAGGTTCCTTAACAAATCAGGCATTTTCTCGTCAATTTTACGCATTCTCCAGGCTCTAATCTCATAAAAAATAATAAAGGGAATCAGGACAATGGAGATAAATATAATGAAGTAATTTTGAATTTCGCTGATCAGCTGGATGCTGCTACCACTAATATGGGTAAAATTTAGAGCCAGGTGGAAATTAGAATTGAAATCATCTGTAAGATTTTTTGGAATACGGGTAAGATAATATAGTCCAAGAGGAATTCCAATGAAAAATGTGTATATGGGCTCGTCCCGAATAGTTTTGTATGGGTTGAATATCAAATCTTTGATATAATTAAGTTTTCTGTATGACAAGAACTTTTTACTCCTCTTGTCCTCCTCTTCTACACTAAGCCCCGAGCTGATCTCTGGAATATCGCAAAGGTCTATAGAGAAGCCAGAAACATTAGCTTTCCTCGTATCCATCGAGAGTTCTCCTATTGTATCTAAGAGCACTAGGAATAAAAGATTTGCAAGAGGTATGATAACATAAATGAGTAGGTAAAGAATCTGTGCTGAAGCCGGCCGAAATAACTGCAATACAATAAGGGTTGTCATTATAAAAAGAGGACCCGCAACTAGCACTGTCACATAAATTTCGGCAAGAACATCAAGCTTTCTTAAAAAATTTCTGTTTGCCATCTCTACCATATCCTGGTATTGCTCTAATTTGCTTTTTATGTACTCTATTATGGCCTCGTTGCTTGAAACAAGAATTAATCCATCACTAAATTCCTTGAAAAGTTCTGAAGAGGTACGTTCCTTGGCAGAATTAAGAGCACTTATGAAGTCTTTGCCCAGATAATCCATGTCCCTCACAATATAGGATACTTCTTCTGCAGCTGTACCAAATATATGAGTATACCTGCTTAAGGATCTGAATACGTCATAAATCAATACACCTCCTTTGGTCAGAGCATACATGTAAGTTACTGACGAAAGCATAGATTTATCTATACAAGCTTGTCGGAGATCTGCCTGAAAATAAGGAAAGATATATGCAAAGCCAAAAACGGCCAAAAAACTAAGAAAGAACAATAAAAGGATGTTTAAAATTCCAAGTGAATATAGATGACCTTCTACAAAACCAGCATTTGTAGAGTTCAAAAAATGGATAAGGCGATAAATTGGATTCCCAAAGGTTTTCAGCCCCAAAAATGCGCCGAAAATTCCTCCAATAAGTCCTGCAATTATAGAATACATGCAGGCAGATGCCAGATACTGGTCTACTGACATGGAAATATGGGATTTTCGTATTTTTGCCTTTAAAGCCATAAATTTTTCTTTATTTTTGTAAAAAAAAATTCCAAAAATTCTGTATGCCAGTTCATTTAAAACAGTATAATCCATATACTCCTCTTAAGTAATCATATTCTGTATCATATCCTTTAAAGTACCATTTTTTACAGACTCCATAATCATCTTTGGATAACTCTGATATGCTTGGACTACAAGAGATACCTGGATATAACTCCTCATTTTATTTTCATACATATATGTCAGTATTTTTCTCCGATTTCCCATCTCATCTCTCAACTGACTTGCATCCAATCCTCTGGTATACATTATATCCTGCATGATATGGGAATCTCCTACCTTGATGAAACCATCTTCTGAAGGTTCCCAGCTAAAAAGCTCATTTATTCCAAGGTCTCCAGTCTCAGTGTCGATATTAAGGACTTCCACAAAGCTTCTGCTTCTCCTAACTCTTTTCTCCCCAATATACATCTGTTCCTGTATACAAAGTACATTCAGAGACTGCAGCATCATTTGAGGCACATTTATGGGCTCATGTGTGAGCCTATTTATAACTGTCTGCACGTCACCTGCATGCATGGTTGAGCTCGTCGCATGCCCTGTTGACATTGCCTGGAAAAGAGTAAGTGCCTCACTACCCCTCACTTCCCCCACGATGATAAAGTCTGGACGCTGTCTGAGAGCAGCCCTCAGAAGATCATACATGGAAACTTCCCCCGTCGCATCGGAAGCAAAACTTTCCCGCGTTATTTCGGAAACCCAGTTATTGTGGTAGAGTAAGAGTTCTCTTGTGTCCTCGATAGAGACTATCTTAGCTGTGCAAGGCATAAAGAGAGATGTGGCATTGAGCATCGAAGTTTTCCCCGAAGCTGTCCCTCCTGCAAATAGAATATTGTAGCCATTCTCGATGACCAACCAGAGATATATAAGCATTTCAAGGGAGCAGGTATTAAAACCAAGCAGATCTATAGGAGTTATGGGGTCCTTCCTGAATTTACGGATAGTAAAAGAGCTGCCTCTGGGAGTGATTTCTCTTCCTAAAATAGCCTGAAGCCTCGAACCATCTTGAATTGTCGCATCCACTATTGGTTGACTTACAGATATATGCTTATTATTCAACTGGCACATTTTGATTACAAAGGAATCAAGTTCATCCTCTTTGAAGGAAATATTACTTTCGATATTGAAGTACTTGGTATGATAAATATAAATTGGAATTTCTACTCCATCACATGAAATGTCTTCTATATAAGGATCATAAAGGAGGGGATTAATTTTATCGTAACCTAGCAGGTTTCTTCTGAGGTAATATATTATCTTTTGAATAGCGGATGCAGAAATTTTAGCCCTATAACGTTCAAGAAGGTAAAGAGTTTTATCCACCAGAAGTGTATCTTTTTCGAATCTGGAAGTTGTGAAATTTAGAACTAGGATATCCTGAAAATCCTCATAAATTCTTTCTAAAAGTTTTTTCTCATATTTTGTCAGCCCAGGTTCAATAAGTTTGTAGTATTTTGTGCTCCTGTCCTCCAGAATCGATGCAAATGTATAAGGTTCTTGAAGCCAATATCTTTCAATTTCTATTAACCCACCAGGCACTATAAACTCAACAAGAGATCCTTGTTTTTCCTGGTCATAAGCCGGTAAAGTCCTCAGTGACTTATTAAAATAACTTCTAGCCCTCTTTAAGATTTTTGATATGGAATTAATATCTCCCCTTTCACCTAATAACCCCGAGATAAAGTTGTGCTTCACTGGCATTTCTTTTAATACAACCATACTTCAGCCTTCAGGTTCTCCTTAAGTCATATAAGCCCAACACATTATAAAAACTTATACACTTCACTTCACCATAAATAAATATTAACCACAGTTATAGTTAATATTGATCCTTTATCTAGCCTCATTAGGATTTAAAAATTTGATTTCAAATAAAATAATTAAATTTAATTCAAAAGTGACGCACGTTATATTTTATTATAAAAAATTAAATATATTTAAAATTTATTGCGCTTTCTGAAATACACCTCTAGTATGATATTCTGAGAAATCTATAATTTATCCTAAATGCAATTCTTCTGTTAGGATTACTCACGTATTAAGTGACAGTTTTAGAAGCAATAATAGATATGGAATTTGTCTGTGGATTGCTGCATGAAATCTACGCCGATTCTCACTTACAAACAATATCTTGTTCTTCACACAATCCATTTTAGCAGAAAATCATCGTTTTATCGGATATAAGGCCATCGGCTACAAAAACGGCTTGACCTTACGTATTGCTCGAAAATATGGTGCCTATGGAGTTGATCAAACACATGAAGAGAGCAGAACATAATTGGTAGAACTCACTGAAATCGACAACTATAAAATTTTTTCTTCAGGATATCAGCTTGCTTCATAGCTTGAAGCTGTTCTAATGTGTACCAATCTGCGGATAAATTTTACATAGGGAGAATCACAAAAATAAAATCAAGATAGCAAGGTGGATTCTAACGCAGATTACCCAGGCAGCCTGAAGAAAAAAATAACAAGTTAAAAGAGTTTTTTAAGCGAAAGAAAAGTCAATTGACCATGTAAACACAATTATTAATCTAGAAAAGAAAATTATCAAAATTTTATGGTGTCTTATTACAAATGATGAGATGTAAAGAAGATAAAATAGCGTAGAAAAAGGAGAAAATCAGAAGAGGATATTGTTGAGACTGAAAACTTTTCAGTTACTGACAGATAAAAACAATTAGTGGAAAATCGAAATTGAGAAAAAGAGAATTAGACGAGTGCATAAGGAAGATCCCTCTCATGTACTTCCACACCAAATCCCGTTATCATTATGTACCATTGACTCGTATATATAATGTAATAATAAGTGCATAAAAACATCCAAAAAGTACAAAAAAGACAAGGAACAGGGAAAGAACACAAAATACATCCCGAAAAAATATTTTTGACCCGAATTCGAATTTTAGAGAATTTCGATAAATCTCTGATTTTCACGAGTCATGTATAATATGCCCTTTAGAAGCATATGACGAAATTTAGGAGTTCATCGAAATGTTCTTTAAAAAAATTATAGTTCCAGACCTTAATTTAATTGGAAAACTAAAACAATATGGATTATTTTTCACAGGAAACCTTCCACAAGAAATTTTCCAGAAGAAACTTGAAATTTGAAAAGATTTGGTACTTTAAATTGCCGGTTTTTAAAATACTGAAGTTAAAAGGGGATGGCAGTCAATGGTAAATGACCCTGAAAGAGAAGTAGGTACTGACATTCACAACAGAGAGATTGAAAGAGAGGTCTCAGTTGCTGAAGTCATGAATAAAACAGTCATAGTAATGGATATCAACTCAAATATTCAATCTATTGCTATGGAAATGGTCAGTTGTGAAGCAGGAAGCGTTATTATTACTGAAAACAGAAAGGCTATTGGGATAATAACTGAAAGGGATCTTGTGAAGAATATAGTTGCAGAGGATAGGAGACCAAGTGAAGTGAATGCGAGTGAAATCTTTTCAACCCCACTGACAACCATTGAACCCGAGAAAAGTGTCGTAGAAGCTTCCGAAATCATGTTGAAAGCAAATATAAAAAGGCTGCCAGTTCTGGAGAAGGATACAATAATAGGAGTGATCTCAACTACTGATATTTTGATGGTAACACCTGGGCTCAATACTATACTCAAAGATCTTATTGATATGAACCGTGAGACTCTACTCTCTATTCCCTCAGTTGAAGAGCTTTCAGAGGAATTCAGTACAGGAATATGTGAATCCTGTGAAACTTATTCATCTGATCTTAAATTTATGGACGGTAAGTACTTATGTGGGAAATGTCAACAAGAAGAAGGAGAGTACTACGAATGAAGTATATATTTAGCTATCAGTCAATGAATATGAGATCTCAGTATAATACAGGGCGGTAAGAAATGAAAGTGGATAAAATTATGTCATATGAACCTGTAAGTATCAAAGCTGGGGACTTCATAACTCACGCTCGTCAGCTGATGCGTGATCACTTTCTTCGAGGTATTGTTGTTGTTGATGATGAGAACAGGCTTGTGGGTATGCTGAACGACCAGGACATTCTTCGAGTCACATCTACTCGCTCGAATGTCACTGTGGGAGGATATGCAAGGCAGACCCCAACAGTCACTCCAGATATGGATGTCGTGAAAGCTGCAAAGCTGATCGTACAATCAAAACAAAATAGGTGCCCAGTTGTCATATCAACTGACGAACATACAGTTGTAGGGATTCTGAGTGATGTAGACATTCTCAGAAATGTGGAAATTCCAAGAAACATTCCTGAAACTATAGAAGCGATGATGACAAAAAAAGTTAAAACCTGCTCTCCAGAGGAGAGGGTCAGCAAAGTTTGGGGGCATATGCTCGAAACAAATTATACAGGCATTCCAGTAGTTTCAAATGGAGGAGAACCTATTGGAATGATAACCAGGAGAGATATAATCAAATCAGGAGCTGTGCGAATTTCGCTGGAAGATGAGCGAGCAAGCAGTCTTAATGACAGCCCAAAAGTTAAAAAGGTAATGTCAACTCCTACATACACTCTTTCAGAGAGCGATTCCGTCAAGAGCGCAATTGAGATGATCATTCACTATGACATCGGAAGAGTGACTATAGTAAATGGAAATGGAAAAATATCCGGAATCGTTGATAGACAGGATCTTCTTGAATCCATTGTCAATGCCTGGACTGAATAACCTTTCGAAAGCTGCTTTTTGAAAGAAAAGCCTTCACACAAAAAGATTATAGAATTGAATGTTGTCATTAAAAAAATATAATTGACAAATAAAAAAAACCTTTCGGAAAGATTCGGGAAAAAATATTATCAGATTTTGTTTTTTTCAGGAAAGAACATGGATTTACTGAAAAATAAACTTCAGATTCCAAGGAAATTCCTGCAAGTGGGCAGGAAGAAAAAAGGTATGTGAAAAAAACAATTAACTGCAACTCGAACTCGGTGGTTCAATTGAACAAAAATACAACATTTTCGTCAGCCGAAAAAATCAAAATTAAGGGAAAACTGAACAAAGGGGACAGGGGAGTGCAGCGGAACGACCCGAAGATGGCAAGCAGTACAGGCACAATGGAAATGGGTCCACTGGAATTTAAGTCACGCATTTCGGAACATGAAGGGCGCATCCTAGCTTTAGCAACAAGGAATGTAGTGACTCTTCCTCCCACAGCAACCATTATGGAAGCAATTAAGATTATGACTGAAAAGAGATTCAGGCGCATTCCGATTACAGATGCTGGAACACATAGACTGGAAGGAGTAGTTACTTCCGTAGATATTATCGATTTTCTGGGGGGCGGCAAAAAAAATTTGCTAGTTGAAAAACGCTTCAAGGGTAATCTACTGGCTGCAATAAATGAGGAAATACGGCAAATAATGGAAACTGATATTGCCTATCTCCACGAACAGGCAGACTTTAAAGAAGCTGTTTCAGTGATGCTTGAAAGAAGAACAGGGGGTCTGCCAATTGTGGACGGCAACATGCGTGTGGTTGCAATATTTACCGAAAGGAACGTAATAGAACTTATGGGCGGGCTCGTGACAAATAAAACTGTTGATGAATATATGACCAGGAACGTAAAGATGGTATCAACTGATACACCCATTGGACATGCGGCAAAATTAATGGTAGAGAACAAGCTCCGAAGACTTCCTGTAGTTAAGAATGGAATCTTTGCTGGAATAGTTACAGCCTCTGATATTGTCCATTTCCTTGGGAGGGGAGACGCTTTCAGCAAACTGACAACAGGAAATATTCATGAAGCCCTTGACCAGCCTGTGGGATCTATTGTCTCGAAAGATCTAATATGGACAAGTTCTGGCACAGACATGGGAAAAGCAATGGGAATTTTGCTCGAGGAAAAAATAGGTTCACTCCCAGTACTGGAAGAAGGAGTGCTACATGGCATAATTACAGAGAGTGATTTCCTGAAACTTTTGAGTTCTGAACATAATATCTAACAAACTATCCAAAGCTAAACTAAGGGGATTTAGATAAACCCCAATTTTTGGCTGGTTGCTTATAAGCATATATAGGTAAGTTATTAAAATCGGAGATTTGTCGGAATTCTCTAAGTTAACTGCAATTAAATTGAAATCCAGAAAAAGTTTGAGCTTAATTTTGCAGGAGCTTAGAGAGGAAAAAATTACCTTGCTGAATAGATCAAGAAACAATTCCGTAGCGCGGGTGTTCAATATTTTGGAGTGTAGCTAATTTTGAATAAGAACCCTCTCAAATTAGTTTTCATTCAGCAAAAAGTATCATTATTACCCCTAAAACTATAACATCTACAGTTACAAATTGTGAATTTCGCATCCGATTCAAAAACTGTAATTATCAACACTTATATATTGTAAAAATTAAGGAGGAATTTCATGAATGTGGCGGACATCATGAGTTCACCTGTGTATGTCATAAACGCAGATGAGCCCGTATCCCATGCAAGAAAACTGATGTTAAAGCATAGAATCAGTACGTTGCTTGTTCTGAATGAGGGAAAGATGGTGGGAATCACCACTAAATCTGACATTATCAACCGTCTAGCTCAAGCTGAACCCCTCTGGAGGAGAAGGCCAATAGACCAGATTCCTATAAAGCTGTTGATGACAGAATCGGTCATTACTATCTACCCAGAAGCCTCCATTTCCCAAGCATCCGCCTTAATGCTTGAGAACCGAGTGCATAACATCCCTGTGGTAAAGAACAAAATTGTAGGTATTGTAACCAGGACAGATCTCGTACGCTACGTTGCGGAAAATACTGAAGAAATGAAAACAAAAATTTCTAAATTAATGACTGAAGATGTTATTTCTGTTCACAGACATCATACCATCAACCATGTAATCGACGAAATGAACAGAAACGAGATCCAAAGAGTAGTCGTTAAGGATGATACAGGAAAATCTGTCGGTATCATTTCCAGGAAAAGCCTTGCTTTAAACCTCTTAACTGACAATGAAGGCGGTCTTCCCACAAAAAATATCAAAATGGCCCGCAAATCTTCCCCTGGAGGCCAGAAAACCTACAGATACATAAAAGAGGTATTTTTGACCGCAGAAGATATCATGGTTTCCCCAATAATTTCCATTGAAGCGGATGAAAACGTCAATACAGCTGCAAAAAAAATGATTGAAGAAGGAGTTACTGCCCTTCCTGTCAGTGATGGAGAAGATATAGTGGGCATACTAACCAGAACAGATATCATGAAAGCTATCCTCTAAAACACAGCGTATGGAGATCTACGCAACAAGGAAAAGAAATAGTAACATTAAAGACAACAAAAGCAAAAGAAGAATACTAAGTAAAAATGTGAGATTTTTTATTATTTTCCTTGATTTTTAATTTATTACGATCGCAGAATCGGGGTATCCTTTATGAATTTTTGCAATCCCAGAAAATATTTAAAAGTCTCAAAATCTAGAAAAACGGGTGATGAAACCACGCAAAAAAATTGCGAAAAATATAATGAAAATTATGGATACGCATAAGGTGAATTGCATGCAAGTTAAAGACATAATGGTACAGCCACATAGAATTGACAAATCAGACACCATATCACACGCTCTAGACCTTATGGAGAAAAAGAATACAAAAAGACTGCTAGTAGTCCACAGTGATCAGGTTCTTGGAATACTTACCATGAGAAGTCTGACAGAGCAGCTCGGAACTCGAAAGAAACTGAGCAAACCAGCATCCTCTCTGCATGTTGCAACAGCCGTATCCGACAACTTTGTAAAGGTTCTGTCAGATACCGACGTTAAAGATGCCCTTACCCTGATGAAAAAAAAGGGCGGCGTGATCATCGTCACTGATGAAGGAAATGTAATTGGTTGGGTGACTCCCCAGGAATTTATGAAAATAAGCCATTTCAACGGTTTTGTGGGGGAAGTAATGGAAAAAAGTCCAATCACTATTAGCCCTTTGGATCGTGTGAGTCATGCCAGGCATCTAATTCTGGACAAAAATGTTGGAAGGCTACCAGTTATTGAAAATGGAAAGCTTGTAGGTATTGTTGCAGAAGATGATATCGCTTTTGCTATGCGCTCTTTCCGGGATCTTGTGGCTGGCAATCAGCAAGATTCAAGGATCAAGAACCTACTGGTAGGTGATATCATGACTCGAAGTGTAGTCAGTGTCTATACCAATACCCCTCTTTCAGAAGCTGTTCAGACAATGCTGGAACACGATGTAGGAGGTGTTCCAGTCTTTAATCTTGAAGAAGAACTTGTTGGTTTCCTGGCCCGTAGGAATATCATAAATACAATTGCAGAATGAACCAAATATGAAAGCCAACATTCCACAGATGTGCACATGTGTATAATTTGTTTGCCTACTTGCCAAGTATTATTATTGAAAGCTAGATCAATTTTGAAGCTATTTTCATATTGAAAAAAAAGATGGGCCTTGTGTACATCTATAAAAAGTGGACTAGATGATAAAACTTTCAGAAAAAAGAACCAGAAGAAGACTAAACTAATAAAAGTAGATAATTATTCAGACTGGAAAAAAAATCAATTGGCATCTTTACCGGGATTCAATGAGCGAATTTTGGTGGGCTATTTTTAGATTACTACCGGCTATTGATAATGTTTTTCATTTCTTCATCAGTTAGTAATCAGAAGTATCTATTGCATCAAAATGTATCAAAAAGCTCGATGAACTTGACACTTAAAATCAACTTCATGAAAAATAGGACTAAGAGTTATTTTTGCTAACTTTGACAATATTAATAGCTTAATTGTTACAAAAATGGGGCCTACTAAATACAACATATAATAAAATAATATATATTCATAAATTTTATCGAATCAAATTGAGCTAAAAATAGGATTGATTTTCCAATTATAAAAGTAGATGCTTCATCAATTAATCACAAATTGAAAACCAAAAATCACTTACTGATTCACATGCAACAATATCATATTTTTCTAATATAACTCAATTTTTAAGAGCCAAAATTTTTTCATTGTTTCCATCTAAAAGTTGTTTTTTCATCAGATATACAGGGGATATTAGTGGGAAAAAAAAGTTTATGAGTGTCTAAACCAAGAGTTTTTTACGATTTCTGACAATTTAAATCAACAACTATAGGGTAGTGAAATTACCTAAAAGGACAGTTTAGCATCCATAATAAAAGTCACATTTGAATTTTAGATAGCAATGCAATGATTAGTTTCAGCTATTTATAAAAACCAAATCTAAGAAACCCTACTATCAAGATAATGATGAAATTGATGGTCTAAAAAGGTGAGGTAAAAAGTATTTTAATTTGTTTGTTCCTGTTATTCGAAGAATTTCAAGCTCTTTTTCGAATTAAATACAAATTTTTTGATAAATCGAATGGCACTCTACTGTACCTACTTTATACGTCTGTAGAGAACACGATAGATTAAGCATATGAAGATAAAGAGCTTCGAATCTAGTCAATTACGGAGTCATTTCTACAAATCAGAAGAAGATCAAAAAATTGTAAAAAATCAGTATATACCTCAAAAATCATACACGTTTCCTGTAGCTTCCTTGAAGATGACATCAAAACTGTCCACACGTGAAATAGTTGGTCCTTTCCGGAGGTCATTCATCATAATTTTTATGGCTTCACACCTACCTTCGGCTATCACTAAAACTCTTCCATCTTTAAGGTTTATAGGATTGCAGTCCACAAAAAGCCTATCGGCAGCGTTCTTTGCAAATCTTCGAAAACCAACGCCCTGTACCCTTCCTGATATATAGATTTCTGCACGAACTGTATCTCCATAGTTCACATTTGACTATTTTTGAACGAAAACTTATAAAAGCATTTGCTCTTCTAAAATATTTTCGAATCTAGTCAAATCCGAAAGCCATTCCTAAAAGTCAGAATAAAATCAAAAAATTATCTAATCTAATGGATTAGTTGATTATGATAACTAGAAATGACTCTTTTTTTCCAGAGAAAAAAAGAATCAGATTTATGGACAGCAGCGAGTAACTGCTTTAATGGCAGCTATTCTTGGCTAGTATGTAATAAATCAGGATTATAGGCGAAGAAGCTCAAAATTCATTTCAGCCAACAGAAGAGAAGTTTGAAGTTTTGAACTCTGCCATACAGAAAGATAATGCTCAGATTCCAGACATCTATACAATCATTTCAGGGGAAACAAGCACCTTAAAAATTGTAAAAAATTATTGAGAGCATAGTCTAAAACTGAAGAAGACCATGTCTATCACAAAATTAAGAATCTCAAAAAATAACTCAAAAATAACTTGGTTTGATTGAGCTGGATTCTGATCTGGACATTGAAACAGTGACTTAAATTTTCGTGTGGAAAAATTCCAAGGAGATTGGGCTGAGTCAGGCTGATTTTGCAATATCCAACATTGCTGCAAATGAAACAGATAGTGGATCTACGATCAGGAAAGCGATTGATTATTTTTATCATCTGGCAGTTGCTCCGGAATTTTATAGTCAGACTGTTAATGTTACCAGGGAATTTGCTTCTACAGAGTATTTCCGGAAAATTACTTGGCCAAAGAATGAGAATGATGATCTCTGTGATCCAAAATATACGGATCTGCTGAGAGTCGTCTTGAAATCTGGATTCCGTAGGAGTAAACCATCGGATCTTATCGGTCTGTTTTCAGGGAGGAATGTTGAAATAAGGACCTACGAAGAGGAAATGCTAGTGGCTCTTTCAAGAAGCTTGAAGAAGAGACATATGAGTTTATAAAACGACACCAACTTCAAACGCTTTCTAAAGATCATCAAATCTGCATGTTTTATTTATTCCAGTTTAGTCCACTCACAGGACACACTTGATTTTGCATATTAATAATACTTCTAGCACTGAAAGTTAGATTAATTTTCAAGCTACTGTCATTTGAGAAAATAGATGGCATTTTTTGTGTACATCTATGGAAAGTGGGTTTAAAACTCATGAATCAACAATTATGCGAGGGGCAAAAAAGCTCAAAAACAAAAAAAGTTAAAATTGACCTGAATAGTTGATCAGGTTGAGCAAGAAGCAGAAGACTAGAAATTAAATTTAGAAAGCCAGATAGTCATTATATTAGGCTTCATAATTAAAAATCTCTTTTAGTTATTAAAGCAAAAAAACGCCCGGACCGGGATTCGAACCCGAGTCGGAGCCTCGACAGGGCTCCATGATAGGCCTCTACACTATCCGGACACTTCAATGTCTTTAATAGCTGTTTTACTCGCGTTGCAAGTAAATCTTAGATGTTTTTCTAATATATTAATCATTCTGTCAAAGTTTTCTATACTATTAAATATTTTATGTCCCGCCTCCCAGACTCGAACCGGGGACATCGCGGTTTCTGCGCAGAAATGTACGGGGAATTTTTCCCGTACGAGCCGAACTACAGCCGCGCACTCTACCACTGAGTTAAGGCGGGATAATATATGCTTATTCAGTGCTGCACAAGGCTGCGCTGCTTTATTGTATCATCTTCATATATGGTGATAATATTTATGTTTTTCGCTGAATGATAGCATCTTTTTTCACATTTTATACAAATTACTTAAAAAAATGAAGCAAAAAAAATGTATGAAAAGAACTATAAAGTCTCTTTTGCCAATGGTAGTTTAATTTTCCCTACTTTGTTTGGTTTAAATTTTCCCATTTTATTATCTAAATTTTAGATGATCCCGATAAACCCAATCTTTGGCTTATTGTTTATAAAAACTATATAAGCAATTTGTTGAAATCGGAGATTTATCGAAATTCTCTTTACTTATATTTCATAGTTTAACCAAACCGAACATGAAATTCTTGAAGAACAATCGCAAATAAATAAAAATGCTTGCGAGGTTAACAGAGGACTTTCATGCTAAATCCAAAACTATTTGAATCCCAGTTCTTATGGTATAGTAAGTAACGTTTAATCCAAGAAAGATTTCAATATTGTTTTATTCCTTAAACAAATTAAAAGCATAATTTTAGCGCGTTCAACAAGTATTGAGGTTAACTTCGTGAGTTACTTAATTTAATCAAGAAAAGAGGTTCCGTTGCAAAAAATCTGGTTATTTTACAAAACCAATTAAAAACATCACAACGGGGGTATTTATATCCATAAACAGGTCGATAATGATACAAAAAACAATAATTATAGCCTAAAAAGGCAGTAAAATTATTTTTGCAACAGAACCGTAATTACTGCTCAGACAGAATTTTTGGGCGATGAACGTGGTGGTAGGTTTCAATTGACTCAAGTAGGGCTATTATAAAACTAATTATGCATTAACAGGAATTGGTAATATACTTCATCGGGTTTCATTGAAAAAATGATATTTCCACAGTTTGATACTCAATTCTTACCTTTTTATACCATTTTCGGTGATGAGAATAATTAACCTTCCTAATTATGAAGGTTTTTTCTGATTTTGCAAGAAAGCCAGATTTGCACCAGAACCCGATATCCTGCAGAAGTCCAGGAAGATATAGATGAAACACTCCAAAATATGCACTCTGCTAAATGGTATACCCCCCCGAAAGTCGGAAATTTCAGTCTTTTCTTCAAAAGCAAAGCCTTTCTGAATCCAGAAGTTCATGGAATAGTTGATTGGGAACTACCTGAAGATTATCAAGAGATATATCCATTGCAAGTCCTAGAAAATCTATGGCCACTGTTAACGTTATGTGTAATTCCTATTCCCAAGTTTCCTCCAGCCACAGATTGGAGTCAAGTCGAAGAATTTATTAGAGATTGGCGGCTTCTATATAAATAACCTTGGGGTCGGCCTAAATTAACTTATAGAGACAGTGGTAAACTCGTGGTAAGGATCTCATTCGATAGCAATGGGTGGTGTTAGCCATCAAAAAATAGATCCTAGATTCGCTAAAGTGATTTATGTGGGCTTTGAGGGATATTTGATAGCTAGAACTCTCACTATACCTAATATCAACAGCAGTGTCGATAGGCCTAAAATAAATTGAGAATCATATCTTTGGGCATATAACCCTGCAGCAATTTCACGCATTACTATTAAAATTGTAACATTGGTTACATATGTAATTCTAACTTCTTCATGTACACGATAATCAACAAAAGTCTTGAAAAGGTCGATAAGAACAAAAACTGTGAGGACATCGGATACTATATGACTAAAGCCCCCCCCAAGAGTCCCAAATAGAATTGATTTGATATTAAGGAGGATATTTGCCACTCCCACAAGTAGTGCTAATAGCAATACATAAAGAATGATAATAGTAACTAAACTAATTATCATTTTAAATATTTTAAGCTGATCTATCATAAATATATTATAATTAACTCTCATTTGACTCCCTTCCATAGAAAAGATGATGATTTCTTTAATTCCAGATATGTAAATATTTTATCAAAATATGTAAAATTGAGTATAATCTATTAAAGGCAATTTTTGTCCTTAATTTGATATGCCTTTTGTGGTTCCGTTGCAAAAAATCCTTTCTAATGATACAATAGAATAAAAAGAAAACCAAAGATAGTAACATGCTATCTAATTCCTTTAAATGGAAGCATTATGAAGGGGAAATTATCTTATTGAATGTAAGATGGTACTTAAAATATGCATTAAGTTATAGAAATTTAAAGGAAATGATGGCAGAAAGGGGACTAAAAGTCGACCATACAACAATCATGAGATAGGTACATCAATATTCCCCCGAAATAGAAAAGAAGATAAGAAGACATTTAAGACCAACAAATGATTCGTGGAGAGTTGATGAAACCTATATCAAAGTAAAAGGTAAATGGAAATATTTTTACCGAGCAGTTGACTCAAATGGAGATACAATTGATTTCATGTTAAGTTCAAAACGAGATAGAAAGGCAGCGAAGAGATTCTTTAAGAAAGCTTTAAGTTCTAATCATAATCAAATTCCAAGATTAATAACCGTTGATAAGAATCCAGCTTATCCACCTGCTATAGATAAACTAAAAATGATTCCGTTGCAAAAACTTCAGAATAAGGGTTCCGTTGCAAAAATAATATTTCTGTAATTTGACACTACAATTTTCACCTTTATGTGTCATTTTCTTTCTAATGAAAATGATCAACTTTCTTAATTATGAAGGTTTTTATGATTTTGCAAGAAAGCCAGATTTTTTGCAACGGAACCAAATTCTCTAATTACTTGTTGCCATTAAAATGATCCGCCCTATGTACCTGAATTTTGTATTTCTCAGCAACTTCCTGGAAAGTATCTACCATATAGTGAACCTTTTCCCAGGAAAGGCCATATGTGTTCAATTTCCACATGCGTGTAGCTCCCGCAAATTCTCCGACGATACCCTTGCTTGAGAGTTCATCTGACAGGAAGAAACCTTTGCGTTTATGTCCATGTGCTACGATATCGAAGTTATCACTTGTGTCTATTTTTGACAGAGTATGCTTGCGTGGGTACTCCGATAAAACCCTACTTCCTTCTATGGCAAGTAAACCATCGATCAGATAGTTTGACTTTTTTACCTCATCTCCCCAATTATGTACTCTCTCCCTTACAGTAGGAAAAGAAGCCATCATACCGATTAATGTCGAACCCATTAGTGTACAGCCAAGCATCTCGACTTCTTTGACACCAAACTTACGTTTTGTGACATCACCAACCATCTGCGTAGTGCGGAATATCTTGGGAGCCCATTCATCGGTTGTTGCCAGCACTCCCGAAGGTGCAGGTGATGCCATGCTTTTGTGGCCGGAACCTACGACAAAATCTGCACCAATATCCTTTCCGTCCACTGGCATGATCCCAACAGTGTACGCACCATTATATAGGAAAGGAATATCGTACTGGTGTGCAACTTTTGCTATGTCTTTTACATCATGTTCATTGGCATACTGGTAATCAAAGTGATCAATTATCACCAGTACAGGCAGTTTGCCTGTTTCCCGTTTAACTGCTTCAATTTTCTCAGCAGTAAGATCTGCAGTTACAATATTATGCTCGTTTACAGGTATTTCCTTAATCATTCCTCCGGCCTCTTCTACTGCCAAAAATTCGGTATAATGAGCTAAAGCTGAAACTATGACAGAATCATTTTTATTGACAATAGTAGATGCCACTGCCTGAAAACCGCGCCTTGCTCCAGGAACGACACGTGCAACATCCATGTTTAGGAAACTAGCAAGTTGTTCATGGAATGGTCCAATAGGCGGAACTCTGATTTTGTCTAGCCTAAAGGGCTTGCTGCAGGCATCACAGACTGAATATCCATCTCCATATGCTATGAGTGCTTTTCGTGCTTCTGGGGTAAGCCTTCCAGCTGCCTGAATTGGCTGTATATTGATGTACATTTCCTCCCTGGATCGAATGTTAATATTATCAGCTATCTTCCTAACTTGCGGAGTTCCAGTACAGTTTTCGATATCATCCAAGATTTTTCTTACTTTGTTTACACCTTCCTTAATAGAGTGTTCTTCTTCCGGACTAGTTACATTTGGAAGTGACTGTCGAAAAATCTCGCGAACATCTTCAAGGGCAAAAAGAGCCTCAAACGTCTTTTGAATTCTTATATCCATGAAATTACCTCAAAGCTTAGACACTGAATAGAACCGAAATGAAATGGGTATGCAGTTCATTGAGTAGTTTTCCGCTATCTAAACATTCATTCCTCACATTCAGTATAATTTTGAGTCATTTATTTGTACACCTCTATTATATGCAAAATACACAATTTTAGTATCTATTTGCCGATTTGTTCAATGTATATCAATGAAATTGACGTTAGTTTTTGGCTATTGCCATATTGAGAAAAGGCTAGCATTTTGTGTACTTTTACAAGAAGTGAGTTTGCTTAGTAATTTTGTACTAATTATCTATGACTGTGCCTTCATATCCGTGAATTAGATCACCATACTCAGTGATTTAAGTCCATACCAAGTGAATGGAGTCATATAAGTGATTGAAATCATATGTTAATTGGTAACACATAATTCACATTAGTGATTATAGGATTTCTATTGAAGCGTACTTATATTTGAATCTTCTTTTTAGAGCATATATCATCTCAAAGATTTTTTATATTCCTAAAAAAATTTTCAAGCCCTAAAATGGATATTCTGTCCATTGGGTAGTATCTCTGCCATCTCGTAAATAATTTATTCATAATTGTTAACAGAGACTACATTATGATGTTGCTAATATCATTAATCTATTGTATAAGAAAAGGGAGTCTCAAATCCATATAATTTGATATTTATTAGTTCAAATAAATACTAAGGATTCCAATTTACCTTCAATTTGTTCTTCGCGGGAATCCTGTCCAAATCTTTCTACTAATTTTTGTATTTGACCCAATATTTTCTTTTCGGAGTCATTATTCTTTTTTTAAAGATACCTTCTGCTACCTTCAAAATACTTCTTTTATTTTCAATTTTTTCAACTGATAGAGATTATAACAAAAATCTATACACAACATCTTCATATTAACTCCATTAACAACAGTGACAAGAATCTTTCCTGCTTTGAATATCTTTTTAGTTACTGCATAAACTCATTTCCATGGAACTCTTTTTATGCAATCCTCTTGTTTCTTAATATATCCCTTATTTCCAGGGATTCTTTTATTGCTCTTTTCATTGTTGCATTATAACCTTTTGATTTTGCGCCCGCAGTGCGTAAGTCCTAATAATGTAGAACCTAACCATCCAAAAGCAAGGAAGCAAATGTTTTTTGTGACAAAATCTATGCAGAAGTGAAATCAAAAAATCGTTTTTTGTAGTGAAAGAAAAGGATGTTGAATAATTATTTTTGCAGAACTTTCAATACATTACTATTTAAATAGAATCGATAGCAAAGAAATTTATTGAATTGTACTATGTTTTCTTATACCTTTTTTGCATTTACTGTGCGTTAATCGGTCAAATATCCTGAATTCCTACAAGGTATGGAACAATAAACTTCCAAACATATAGACAAAAATTGAGACATTTGTGAATCAAATTACTGTGCGTTAATCGGTCAAATATCCTGAATTCCTACAAGGTATGGAACAATAAACTTCCAAACATATAGACAAAAATTGAGACATTTGTGAATCAAATTACTGTGCGTTAATCGGTCAAATATCCTGAATTCCTACAAGGTATGGAACAATAAACTTCCAAACATATAGACAAAAATTGAGACATTTGTGAATCAAATTACTGTGCGTTAATCGGTCAAATATCCTGAATTCCTACAAGGTATGGAACAATAAACTTCCAAACATATAGACAAAAATTGAGACATTTGTGAATCAAATTTAAAAATAGCTAACTACCTCACTTTCTGCATATGTATACAAAAATGCCATGGATTTTCTCAATATTGAATAGCTTGTACAAATATAATAAAACTTCACATTTAATTTAGTGCTACATAGATCATAATGAATTTTACCATTGATATAGCTATTGATTTGTTTTTTTATTAACAAAGAAATTAGTTCAATGAAATTAAGATTTATTATTTTAAATGAGTAGAGTAAAAAGCTGTACAGACGAGATTTACTCAATCTGAAAACAATTAATAAGGAGTAAAACACTCGGTACTACAACTACAGGGAATACAATGAAAAGAAGTGCTAGTGGATGGAACCATAATAATTGTTTCAGAGATGAAAATGAATGACTTGGATAAACGTAAAAACAAACCGTTTGTATTGCATTTACTCAGTCTACTTAGTTTTTTGCTACTGATACATTTAGGATATGAATACAAAAGTAGCAAGACAAATTAAATAATTCAGGAAGATACAAAGAAAGATGTACTCCAAAAAGCCGAGTCTGTCATAAAAAATATCAATGTTGGACTTAATTTTACTAGCACCCTTGCTGATGGAGTTGCAAAGGATCTGAGTTCCAGAAAACTGAAAAACGATTCAATGCTCAAGGAACGTCTTCTGGTTGAAATTAAAAACAATCCTAACATTTTTAGCATTGTCGTTGCATATTTCCCGGCTGCAAATGCCGGGGAGCTTTATGCACCTCATTTCAAGAGAAACGGTTCAGAAGTCGTATATGCTCAGCTCACGTATAATTATACGAAGGATAGGGAACAAACCGAATGGTACAATGCTGTCCTGAAAAAAGGATCCAAAGCATGGATTTCGCCTTATTTTGGTATTGCAGACCGCAATTATCAGATAGATTGTTCGGCTCCTTTTTATCTTACAGAATTTGGGAACTGGGATAAAGCTGCAGGAGTGATAAGTGTAAGTCACTCTCTTGGAGGAATAAGAGCATATCTAAATAGCCTCAGCATAGGAAATACTGGTTATGGTTTCATGATCTTTGGGAAAGGGAAAATTATTTCTTATCCCGTCAAAGAGTATCTTAATGGAAATATTCACGAGCTTGCAAAAAAAGATCCCAATCTTTACTTCATAAATGAGAACATAACAAAACAAGACTACTTGGCAACAAATTCCTTTACAGGGAAATCCTACTGGGTATTTCAAAAAAATATTCCTTCTACATACTGGACTCTAGGATTTGTCCTTCCTCAGGAAGAAACTCTGCTGAACAAAAAAATAGAGCAAATACACTCAATTATTTTTATAGTGTTCGCAACGTTTTCTTTTTTATGTTCTCTGTGCCTGCTTTTTGCATCCATTTACAGATATGACCATAAAGGCTCTGGATGCTCGCGGTTATTTTTTCATTACTTTGTGTCCTGGAAATGGGCTTCATGTGGTACCTTACTATGAATAATTCCGCTCTTGATAGAAGGAATGTAGACCTTGTTGTTTTCGACAGGGAAGATGTTGAAACGGTATTGCAACATGTCAATACGAGCCCAACAACTCCCAGAATTCCTACATGATTTTTTTCTCCAGTCTATGGAGTTCTTGAATGCCAATGATGTCTTATAACCGGATATATTTGACAAAATATTTCAGGCCTAGAGAGTTGGAAGGAGCTCCCTGACTTTAGTTTTCCGGATTCAAAAGAAACTACAATTGAAAAGGTCTATGTGAATAAGAACACAGGTTTGAATAGGCTGGCGTTTTAAGACTACTCTGCACCAGCAGTTTGATTATTCAAAATACCCACTTGACAGAGAAGATGTATGGATAAGGGTATTGAGCAACAACTCTGCAGAAAACATCTTAGTTCCGGACTTTAATTCTTATAGTAGCTTGATTCCAGAAAGCCTTCCAGGTTTACGAAGCCCTTTCGTGTTTGGTGGCTGGAGTCCACAAAAAACATTTTTCAGTTACAGGGTTAATTCTAATAATACCAACATTGGATTAGGGAAATTTGCAAATTCCATTGCACACGAATTTCACTTCAACATCGATATCAAAAGAAGTAGTAAATTCCCCTTTAACCCCGATCTTCTACCCGTAACAGTAGTAATCATTCTTCTGTTTGCAATCCTTACAATAATTACCAAGGGGGAAAATAAAACTCATTTCGGATTCAGTTCTCATGGAGCCCTGGGCTACTGTACCTCAATTCTTTTTACTCTTATCCTTGCCCACTCTTCTCTCAGAGCTAGAATTTCCATAAGTGAGATTATTTACCTTGAGTATTTCTACTTTGTAATGTACCTAGCAATTTTGGTTGTTGCCTTGAATTCAATATTTTTTGCGTCAGATTGGCGTATCCCCTTTATTGAGACAAAAGACAACATATACATGAAGGTACTTTACTGGCCTGTTATTACTGGAAGTCTGTTGTTAATTACATCCTTGAATTTTTATTGATGGGTATTTGACATCTTAACTTTCTTCATTTAATACAGAAATACACTTTAAACTAGCGTATTCAATAGTTAACTTTCCTGCATATATTCTTTAATTAATCTAATAATCCTATGCACAGCTTTTTTGTATCAAAATCTCTTAATTTCCTAAGTTACACATGAAATAAGAAAAAATTAAAGATACGTTACTTATGGAGCTTATGGGACTTATAGAGCATCTGGAGCTCATGAAAAATTTGAAACTAACTAAAATGAAGTACAATAATAAATAATAACCAAGATAAATTTTATTTTTATTTATTGAAGGAAATAATTATGTACCCATGTGAAAAAACAACTATGGAATATGGAGAAACAAGTTAATGTCTTCGATACTTAATGTCCTCTTAGCGCTTGGAATTGCGATGGATGCATTTGCAGTTTCTATATCATGTGGTAATAAAATGCATCCCATTCGACGAAAAGGTGCTCTAAAGCTTGCTTACTTTTTTGGGGGATGTGAAGCTATTATGCTAATAATCGGATGGTTGGGCGGAAACACAATAAGCGAGTTTGTTTCAGGATATGCCACTTGGTTTGCCTTTTTTATTTTGTGTTTTATCGGCGGCAAAATGATTTATGAAACTTTTTATGGAGACGGGGACAGAAAAATAGATCCTTTTAGTTATCCGGTGCTTCTTGCACTTGCAGTTGCAATAAGTATAGATTCCCTTTTTGTGGGAATGAGCTTTGCATTTCTCAAGATACCTATTCTTGAGCCTGCGATTATTATAGGCTGCACAACCTTTTTTATGTCTTTTTGCGGTGTAATATTAGGGTCTAAAGTCGGTCATTTATTCAAGCAAGAAGTCGACTTTATTGGTGGTTTGATCATGATTTGTATTGGAATTAGCTTGTTGATATTTAAAAATTGATTCAAATATCTCATGCACAGTTTTTGTAATAAAATCTATGAATTTCCTAAATGCCATCAGTAATAAGAAAACATTATTGATCTCCGACTCATGGAACTTCTGGAACTCATAGAGCATCTGGAGCTCATGGAACATCTGGAACTAATTAAACTAAAGCACAATCATAAATAAAAAAAATCAGAAAATGAAATAATGATATAGTACTCTAAACAAAACTAAAAACATGAATAAACAGAATCAAAACTCAATTTTTCGATACCAGAGTCTTACTTAACAAATTTCTAATAAATTTCCTCACCTTTTCTTACTTTCAGTAGAAAAGAACTTCTTAATCTATTTCCTCACACTGTTTACGTTTTTAGATATGGATATCAGTGGAACAGCAATCTTTCATCGGCAGGCAGCTGTCATACTCCGTGGAATATAACATTTTATTGTATTTACTGGCCATGTAATCGATAGAAACTTGTATATTCCTATAAAATTTGAGATAAACTGGTAACGTAAACGATGCAAACGTTATATAATATACACAACTTAAGACTTTTTTAAACTTGCATGTTTTATTAAGCTTATTGAATACTTATTTATAATCAAAATAATTAACGCAAATAGGGAATATAAAGGCAATATCATTTAGTCATCAAGATGCACACTTAAAATAGTGATCAATAATACTAAAGTTGATTTGCTAATAAAATAAAACCCTGCCAAAAGTGACATTATTCATTTTATGTAACCACAAACAATTCACATTCATAACCATACTTTAAAAAGTGGAGTATTTAATCAATGTCTTTTCTATCCAATTTCCTTTTAGCGTTAGGAGTTTCAATGGATTCTTTTGCAGTATCCATGTCTAGAAGTACCATAATAAGATCTTTTAGGGTTAATGTTGCTCTCAAATTTGCTGTTTTTTTCGGGGTATTTCAGACTTTAATGCTGGTATTAGGCTGGCTTGGTGGATACACAATAAAAAACTATGTTTCTGCTTATGGTCAATGGATTGCTTGTGGTCTTCTGGTTTTTATTGAAATTAAGATGATATATGAAGCTTTTTATAGAAAACCGGAAGGAAAAATAGGTTCTCTTAATTATTCGGTACTTCTTATGCTGGCATTTGCAACAAGTATAGATGCCTTTTTTGTAGGAATAAGTTTTACATTTCTCAAAATACCTATTCTTGAACCTGCGCTCATTGTAAGTTGTGTGACGTTTATTATGGTTTTTTGTGGAGCGATTATAGGATATAGGCTAGGTCACTTCTTTGGAAATGAAGCAAAAATTCTGGGCGGCCCCTTATAGGACTTGGAATCGATTCACTGATATTGAGTAATTGATTAAAACAATAATCAATCAGAAGATAATGAGTGTTTGAACTTTAATGAACCCCATAAGCCAGTGGCTATGCTGACAAAGTTATGTTTCTATCGTTTCATTGATGCATATTTTTTAAAGTAAAAACTAAATCAGGAAACGTGAAAAAGGAGTATAAAAAGAAAAAAGTAATGAATGTTGTATTTAAACAACCTTAGCAGAAAAGTCTGCTTTTACGATCGGTTCAGCTGTCTTTTCTTCGTTAACGTTATCCACTTTAGGTAATACTTTCGATATAGATTGATTGTAACCAATAAGTATTAATTTATTTTTTAATTTAGTTATAGAGTATAACTACTAGATTTAAAAATAAGGTCACAAATATTTGGAAGTTTTAATTGTGCCTATGCGTCTGTATAACTTCTACAGACTGAAGTAAAATCCCGAAATAATGATGAGATATTTCTGACTCCTAGAGAAATAATGGTTTTCTGCCTAAATAAGTAAAATATGGAGAATCAAATCGTAAATACACTTCGTTGTTTTAAAATTTGTGGTGAGTTGGCTATATATACCAACAATATTCTATCAAATATATAAAAAGATATTTTCCAACGTATTGGTATTTAGCCAACTTATGCTGTGCTTTAGCTAAATTTTGATATTTTTGATCAGAAATGAATCGATAAGATTTTAAAAACTAAATCCTGAAGAGCAGGAGATATCTTCCTAGTATATTAATGCCTATTTTAGTTTAACACCAATAATTGTACATGGAGATTTCATATACATAAATGGGGTAATAATATAATCTAAAAGGATATAATAACCATAATAAATCCAAGAGAATAAACTCAAAATTAAAAAACCAAAAATAAAAATATAAACGGCAGCCGATTCAAAAATACTACAATATTTCAGTTTTTTCGGTTTCCCCATTAAGGTGATATTATCGTTCCCATAATTCAGGTCGCACTTGATCTCCTGGAATTGGACCGCGCGATAGAGATTGCAAGAGATGCTGTCGTAGGTGGTGTGGATTGGATCGAAATAGGAACTCCCCTAATAAAAAGCGAGGGCATGGATGCAATCCGCAAAATGAGAAAAGCTTTTCCTGAACGGACGATCCTGGCTGATATGAAAACCATAGATGCAGGAGCCATTGAAGTCGAGATGGCAGCAAAAGCAGGGGCAGATGTAGTTATTGTACTAGGAAGTGCAGATGACTCTACAGTACTCGATGCACTACGTTCAGCCCACAAATACGGGGTCAAATTGATGGCAGACCTTATTTCGACCCTTGACCCTGTGAAAAGGGCATTGGAACTTGAAGCTATGGGAATAGACTATGTGAACGTGCACATAGGTATAGACCAACAGATGATAGGAAAAAATCCTGTGTCGATCCTCAAGAAAATTTCAGAAAAAATTAACGTACCGCTTGCAGTTGCTGGAGGGCTCGATGCAGAAAGTGCTGCTCAGGCAGTCAAGACAGGGGCCAGCATTGTAATTGTCGGAGGAAATATCACTCATTCTGAAAACGTGACAGAAGCTGCCAGAAAAATTCGGCAGACAGTGAACTCGCCTGAAGCTGTGGATATTCGGGGTACAAGAACAGTAGATCAGGAAATCAGGAAAATCCTTCGAGAAGTATCAACCTCAAATATTTCAGATGCTATGCATAGAAAAGGGGCAATGAAAAACATTCATCCCGTGGTGAGAGGGAAGATGGTAGGAACTGCAGTTACTGTTCAGGTTTTTTCTGGAGACTGGGCAAAAACTGTAGAAGCAATTGATATTGCCAAAGAAGGGGACGTAATCGTCATCTACAACGAGAGTAAAGACATCGCCTGCTGGGGAGGACTCGCAACCCTGAGCAGCCTGAATAAAGGGATCTCAGGCGTGGTAATAGAGGGTGCTGTGAGAGATATTGATGAAATAGAGGATATGAAGCTCCCGATTTACACAAGCAATACAGTACCTAATGCTGGAGATCCAAAAGGCTTTGGAGAAATCAACGCCGAAATTACCTGCGGTGGTCAGACCGTAAAACCAGGAGACTTCATAGTTGGCGATGAGAGTGGAGTTGTAGTGATCCCCAAGGAGAGAGCTTACGAACTGGCAAGAAGAGCAAAAGAAGTCAACAAAATTGAAAAGAGACTTTTTGATGAGATTCGGAGAGGAAACACTCTGTCGGTAATTCTGGAAATCAAAAAATGGGAAAAACTTTGAATCAATATTTTCAGAAATTTAAATCAAAATTAAACAGACATTCCACAAATACAAAATTTATTTGCTTAGTTACTCAAGTAATATTCATTGAGAGTTAGATTACTTTTTAAGCTACTGTCTGAGAAAATGGATGTCATTATTGTGTACATCTGCGAAAAGTGAGTATAAAAGAAATTTAGAATAATTTTGATAAAAGGACTCTATTCACGGTCTTAAGATTGAGAAAAGCAGATTTTGGACAGAAGAAGAGCTCTGACAAATTTAAAATCTTCTTCCTGACATTTTTCACCTATCCTAGCTCGAATCAGCGAATCCAATTCAGTTTCTAAAATTTCGAGTACAGCTTTAATCTGCCTTTGCCTTTCGGGAGGCAAAAGTCCTCCCATGTACCTGACCTTTCCTATAAGGATAAGCTGTTCAAATTGCCTGAAAACAGCTTCAATACTCATGCCCTGAACTTCAGCAATTCGATCGATATCAAACCCATGAGTAAAAAGAGAATAAGTCCTTTGCAAAGAGTATGTTTCAAGAATATTTGTTTCAAAATGTTCCGTCTTATAAGATTTCTCCCCAATAAGGCTCATATCTAAATATTTTGCTTTTTTTGCTGGTAATCTGCAAACATCTGAGTTTTTCATTTTATCATATTCAGGAATAGGTACTTTAATTCCAAATACCTCTATTTCATTCCCCAGTTCCGGGTTTTCATCCTTTTGAACTAAGCTTTTTGCGATTACTCCCCTATTTTCAGACTTTATACCTACAACTTCTGAATTTTCTGCCTTTTCTGGAGATACTAAACTATAGTCCCTACAGTAGTGCTCAATTTCTGTGAGAAAAATATCCCCATATTTCCGCAGTTTATGGTCTCCAACTCCTGTAATGGAATGAAATTCTTCAGAGCTATGCGGAAATCTTGTAGCCATTTCCTTAAGGGTTGTATCAGAGAAAATTATATAAGGTGGAAGATTTTTCTTTAAAGCTATTTTTTTTCTAAGGGCTTTTAACCGCTCAAAAAGGATCGCATCATGTCCTTTTCCGGATTTTATGACTGTCTTAACTTTTGATGCATTAAGGACGTCAGCTGCTACTGAAATTCCTTCTGCCAAACATTCTTCTGTTGAGAACTCTTGTTTCGAATACTTTTCTGCTGAAACCTCTCCTGTTGGAAGTCCTTCTGTTGAGAATTGGATACCATTTCTGGCTTTATCACTCTTTGTGTCAACTATTGAAAACACTAGGCTTCCTTCAGTATTTGATGCAAAACCTTCAGGACAAGTAAGTTCTATTCGCTCCAAGCCTGTCATAATTTTTCTGCTCATAGCATTCAGTTTCAAAACAGGATATTGTACCCCACTCACTTCAAGAAGACCTGTATCTGTCATTTCGGAAACTAATGATCTCCATTGTTCTTTTGTGAATTCCCGGCCACTACCATGACTTTTCAACTTCTCATGATAATTTTGTCTGATTTTTTTATTTTTTGAACCTATAAGCACGTCAATAACATAATTAGTGCCAAAGCGCTGATTTAGTTCCTGAACACAGGTAATTATTTTCATGGCAGTTTCAGTTCCTTCAAAGGTACCTTTTGGCCTGAGACAGGAATCACAATTTCCGCAGAATTTAGGGAGTTGCTCACCAAAGTATTTCATTAGTTTCTGACGCCTACATTTATTCCCCTGGCAATAAGCTACCATCTCCCTTAATTGCACAAGAGATAGATCCTTTTCATGTTCATTTGTCTTCTGAGAAATAAAGTAATCAAACTTGAAGCGGTCCCCCCTACTGAAAAAGAGGAGACACTCACAAAGTTCCCCATCCCTTCCACCTCTTCCGGTTTCCTGGTAGTAACTTTCCAGATTTCTTGGGAGATCATAATGTATTACGAAACGCACGTTGGACTTATCTATTCCCATCCCAAAAGCAATTGTTGCAACTATTATCGCCACATCGTCCTTTATGAACAACTCCTGGTTTTCGGTCCGTTCGGTATCCGAAAGGCCTGCATGGTAGGGAAGAGCTCTAAAACCTGCAAGATTCAACTTTTTTGTAAGGGCTTCGACACTGTTTCTGCTTTGGCAATAGATGATACCAGCTTCATTGCGATGCCTATGCAGGTAATCAATAATCTCGGAAAATGTCTCTTTCTTTGGCCTGACCTCGTAGTAGAGGTTTTTCCGATTAAAGCTAGCCAAATATGGACCTTTTTCAGGGGATATCGACAGGGTTAGCTGAGATACGATATCCTTTCGAACCCTTTCAGTTGCTGTAGCCGTAAGTGCGATAATTGGTATATCAGGAAAACCTGTCTCTGGATCTCTTAAAAGTTTAAGGTTCCTGTACTCAGGCCGAAAATCATGTCCCCACTCAGAAATACAATGTGCCTCATCAATTGCAAAAAGGCTTACTTTTCCTTTTTTTAGAAAAGCAAAAGTTCTGGGCATCATGAGCCTTTCGGGCGCGATATAAAGTATTTTCAACCTATTTTCAAGAAAAGCTTCTTTTACATCCCTGGATTCTCTAGCACTCTGAGTGCTGTTCAACAGAGCTGCATTAATTCCATTTGTTTCAAGTCCATCCACCTGGTCTTTCATTAAGGAAATCAGGGGAGAGACAACGACTGCAACTCCTTCCATCAGAAGGGCAGGCAGCTGATAGCAGATAGATTTGCCTCCTCCTGTAGGCATTATCACAAAAACATCTTTCTTTTCCAGAACATCTCTTATAATTTCCTCCTGCAAAGGGCGAAAAGAAGTGTAGCCAAAATACTTGTGTAGAGCAGAATGCATTATGTCTGACATAGAAGTCTTTGACTTAAGCTCGTCTTTACTTGTCCCCAAGAGATCACAATCAGTGCCCGTTTTCGAATCCTCCTGATCTGCAGAGCATTGTTATCACGCTCGAATATAACATCTTGGAAAAAATACATGGAAGTTGAATACGCGTATATGCTTTCATGGAAAATATTGTCCAAAATTCTGTGTTTTATAATGACTACAACACTTACACAATATATACTTGGGTTAGAAATCCATAACTTGATGGTGTTTCAAGCTGATCATATTTAAGTTACGTAGATAAGGAATGAAAATATTTAGTTATAAGCTCTCGATACATTATTCTTAATACTTCTCGGTATATTAAGACTTAGAAAAAAACAGAATTTTTGAAGACAACTTTTGTAATCTATTCTTGTTCCTACTTGAATATCCTTGAAGTAGTTATGTTCTCGATTTATGATTCTTTAGGCCATGTTTTTCATTCATTAATGCAGTTTGAGAGTTCAAATTATGAATTTATAAAAATTAAGAATTTTTGTTATTTTCGGTGTTTTAAATTTATTAAAATCGCAGAATGTGGGAATAAGTGACGATTTTTTCACAATAATAGAGGATATTAAGACCTATACTATATATTTGTTATATTATAGGACTGCAGATATAAAAGTCTAAAATTATAGTTATACTATAGCAAAAGAAATAAAAATAATTTAGATATAAAAAGTTTAGTAGCTAAAATATAAATACGACAGAAAGCAAGAGGTTCACAGTATCCATTGAAATGCATCAAGGAGAATTTACTTGAAGATTTAATAGATTTCAGGCTTTGCCAGCTCTCCTAAAATCATGAAAAAAAAGGTATTTGACATACGAAATCACAAAAGTTCCTGAGATCATTATGAAGATCAGGAATTCCAACAGAAGTCTGAAGAAACGAGAGGTTTAGAATCTGAACTGCAAAAATAGGAAATGCTGCTGAGTCCAAAAAGTTAATTTGGTTTGAAGCTTATTCTAAAAAATATGCTCATCGAACAAATTCAGCTTGAAAAGGGTTGCGCTCTTGGTCTCAACTTTGAGATGCAAAAATATACTCTACTGGTTATAAGGACTAATAAAGGGTTTCTAATGTGCGGATACCTGAATATAAATGCTGCTGAAGAGTTGGGGGATACAGCAGCGAAGGTAAAAGGCGTGAAGAGCTTTGAAGATATGCTCAAAGCTCAGGTTGTAGAAGTAACTGAAATGGCCAGAGAACTTGGAGTCGAGCCAGGGATGACTGGCAGAGAAGCTCTGGATAAAATGTTTTGAGGAAAAAATACTTGAAAAATTGCTTTTAAGTATAACTTATTCATACAATTTTTTTCAAATATAATGATTTTGATCATCCTTCGCTGAATGATTAAGCTTTCATGATTAAGCTTCCAATGTAACGAATATTTGCGTTGTTCATTCACTGAAGCAAATTCTCTCTAACTAATCTCACTAAGGTGCGAACAAAAATTCATGAAAAACTGAATTAAGTGCACTTTCAAAATAAATCATCCAAATAATTGAGGAAAGTACTGATTTTACTTATTAAATAATTTTTTAGTAATTTCTTTCAAGTTTGGCAATTGCATTAAATTTTATGTATATTTCATTATATCTATCAAAGAATTATATAATTTGAATATCATTCCAAGCTATATAAATCAGTATATTCCGGATGACAGATGTTATACGCTTTTGAACTCTCTGGAGAGCATGAAGAATTGCCGGCTGCTGAAGTTCTTGCTTGCCTCAAAATAGAGGAGCTTGATTTTCAGCCACATACCAAGGTTGACCAGTGCCTGGTGGTGGATATAGCAGGTAAAGAAGAGGATGTAGAAAAAATTCTTAAAGGTACGATAACTGAAAGGCTCGCAATGACCCATCATATCCTGAAAGTTATAGGGATCACTGAAAACACCCTTGATGCGGTTCTGAAACTTACAAACTCCTTTGAGTCCTCGTACTTTATAAAGGAAGGTCAAAGTTTTGCAGTTAGGGCAAAAAGTGTTAAACGTCACGTGAACTTTCCCAGCAATCTTCTGGAACCAAAAATCGGAGGATTTATCAATAGAAAGGGCTTTCAGGCGAACCTGAAAAATCCTGATGTGGAATTTCGGCTGATCTTAAGTGGAAAGGCTGTTTTAGGAACGCTCATATCTTCCATCAACAGAAGTGCATATGAAGCCAGAAATCCCCAAAATAAACCTTTTTTTCATCCTGGAGTCCTTGTACCCAGGCTAGCACGTGCTATTACAAATCTTTCCAAAATAAAACCTGGAGAGTTCTTCCTGGATCCTTTTTGTGGTACTGCTGGCATACTTATTGAGGCCGGAATTTTAGGAGCACGAGTTATAGGAATCGATGCCCAAGAAAAAATTGTTAGGGGCGCCTGCATGAACCTTAGTGCCTTTGAGCTGGACTATACCTTGATGAAAGGAGATGCCCGTATGATGCCGTTTAAGGAAGGAACAATAAGCGCAATCGCGACTGATCCACCATATGGAAGATCTGCAGCAATTCTTGCCGAATCTTTAGAGGATCTTTATTCCTGTGCTCTTGAGGATATTCAACGTGTCCTGAAGCCAGGAGGTATTGCAGTTGTAGTCTCTGACAAGGACGCATCTGAATACGGAAAACAGATCGGACTTGAGGTCCTTGGAATCTATTTCCAGAGAGTCCACAAAAGCCTTACTCGTAGAGTAACTATTTTTCAAAAATAGATGCATATTAGATATGAAATATGAAAAATGCTATTTAAGGACATTTCTTATTCATGGGAAATCAGTTCATCTAGCACCTCAGCCATAACTCTATGTCTGAGAATAAGTTTCTTGTTTTGCAAACCAGCTCTTCTGATAGAATAATTATCTTCGATCCAATTTATTTTTTTTTCATAATTTATTTTCATCAGGGTTAGACCACAGGCAGGAGCTGGTTCAATTCCTTCTTCATAGATATCAGGATTTAGCATCTGGAGCAGCCAGTCATTATCATGTAAACCTTTTCCGATCATTGAAAGCGCAGTTACTATTTTTCTGACCATATTCCAAAGGAAACTATTCCCAACAATATCTATTTTTGTAACATCCCCGTCTACGCGGGCATCAATCCTTAACAAGGTTCGAATTGTACTCTTTTCTCCACTGATTCTTGAAAAGTTCTCAAAATCATGCCTTCCGATCAGCAATTTTGAAGCCTCACGGATCCTTGAAATATTGTATCCTTCCCCGCTAATTATATAGCGATAGTGTCTTGAAATCGCGTCTCTTCTAGCATCAAAGTGGCTAGGTACCTCCGCGTGAGCCCAGGCCCAGATGGTTGGGGGAAGTTCGGAGTTTATGACCCTGGGAATTGCTAGATTTGTTTTGTCAGTATCAAAAGCTATGATCTGTTCGAAGGCATTAACTCCTGCATCTGTCCTGCCGGCGCAGGTATAATTAGCAGATTTGGGACTTTCTATGATCTCTAGATTACGAAGTGCTTTGAAGAGCTCTCCTTCCACTGTCACGACATTGGGCTGGATCTGGGAGCCGTGAAATTCGGTGCCTATGTATGCAAGCTTTAAAGCGACCCTCATACCAATCTCCGATTACTTGGCTTTTTCTTATTTAATAGATTTCTCTTACAATCATAAAGAATACTATATAAATACATCCAAAAAGGAACCGGACTGCAGGATGAAGAGATAGAGCATCATGAATCCAGCAATCCCTACGGATGAGCAAGTCCTTTAGGAGAGACAGGAACTGCGGAGTAAGGGAGTTACATTGGAACTGTTTATGATGGCACAACTTCTGAGTAATCAAAAACTATGTTAAAAAATCGGCAAACCAGGAAGGAAAAAAGCATACGGGCGAATTTAAATATTTGATTTTGAATAATTCCTTTCGATCCAGAGAAGTACCACGAACATACCCCATTGTCTGCAACTGGGTGTGCAACCACAACCTTGATTTATTATGGTTTAATATATGCACACTGTTATATATTTATGTAAAATTCAACCTTAATCTTAAATATAACATTGTACATTCTAGTCTAAATTTTTCGCTGGTAACAATCATGATCACAAAACCGCAGGTTTTTGAATTTCTGAAACAATATGACTTAAAAAACATTACTATTGCAACAGTCTGTTCTCACTCAAGCCTTCAAATCTTTGACGGAGCGCGAAAAGAAGGATTCAGAACTCTGGGAATCTGCATTGGTAAACCACCTAAATTTTATGAAGCATTTCCAAAGGCAAAACCCGACGAGTACATTATCGTTGATAGTTATGAAGATATAATGAACAAGGCTGAAGAACTTAGAAAAAAGAACACTATTATAATTCCACACGGTTCATTTGTTGCTTACCTGGGCACGAAAAATTTTGCAGATATGGAAGTTCCTACTTTTGGAAACAGGGTTGTGCTAGAATGGGAATCTGATAGGGATAAAGAACGTGAGTGGTTGCTTGGAGCAGGCATTCATATGCCTGAAAAAATAGAAGATCCTAGTGTTATTAATGGGCCTGTGATGGTTAAGTACCACGGAGCCAAAGGAGGAAAGGGTTTTTTCGTTGCAAAAACCTATAAAGAATTCAATGAACTCGTAGACAGAACCCAAAAGTTCACAATTCAGGAATTTATCACAGGGACACGTTATTACCTACATTACTTTTATTCCCCGATCAGAAGTGAGGGATATACCTTAAGCAAAGGTGTCCTTGAGCTCCTGAGTATGGACCGTAGAGTAGAGTCTAATGCCGATGAAATCTTTAGACTCGGCTCACCCAGAGAACTCATAGAAGCAGACATCCGCCCCACATATGTTGTCACAGGAAATGTACCCTTAGTAGCTAGAGAGTCCCTCTTGCCTCTTATATTTTCCCTTGGAGAAAGGGTAGTGGAAGAGTCTCTGGATCTTTTTGGCGGGATGATAGGGGCCTTCTGTCTTGAAACCGTTTTTACGGATTCTCTTGAAATCAAGGTTTTTGAAATTTCAGCTAGGATTGTGGCTGGGACAAACCTTTATATTTCAGGCTCTCCTTATGCAGACCTGATGCAAGAAAGCCTTTCAACCGGAAGGAGAATAGCTCAAGAAATCAAAATTGCAGTCCAGACAAACCAGCTGGATAAGATAATATCCTAAGTAAATGTATCTTAAACCAGTACTTATTAACTCATACTTGATAATTTCGAAAGTAAATCTACTTTTTTTAGACTTATAAAAGTGATAGATAACACAAATATATATCCATTAGTAAATATATTTACGGCTGTGCCTTTGCGCCGAACGGTGAGCAAACTGCCCGCCGGATGATTCTCAGGACCATTAGTGAAGCCCGAAGATCTATGTGTAACAAAAGTATCTAGTCTACACGGAGGCAAATAAAGCGCTGCAGTCGGCGCTCCCAAATATTCAGCACCTGACCATTCTGATTTCTGAGGGGAATATCAGTGATTTCCCCCAGTATGTTTCCACCGTCAACAGTTCATCGCCCCCTGAAAAAAGCTGGCGGTAGCCAGATGT
The DNA here is from genome assembly GCA_963733675.1 of uncultured Methanosarcinaceae archaeon. Classification (GTDB taxonomy): domain Archaea; phylum Halobacteriota; class Methanosarcinia; order Methanosarcinales; family Methanosarcinaceae; genus Methanosarcina. The sequence continues at coordinate 753,123 of CAVTET010000004.1, forward strand.
ATGTGTTTATCCTTAGTCAGCCTGGTGCTTTTCATACATATGTTCATTCGAAACTGTTTATTGTTGACGACCTGTTTGCTATCATAGGTTCCGCTAACTGTAACCGTAAAACCTGTATATGCCATTGTCATTGATGAACCTATAATCAAGAACAAAACTAGAAGTTCAGTAAAAATCATTACTTTTTTCATTATATTTACATAATATTTTGTATCGGGATTTTTTTATCATTTTTATCTCCTTGTTTATTTAATAACTCATCTGCAACTTTATTATCCAGATGCCCCATTTTTTATAACTAAACTTTGTAAAATATTAGAAAGATAATGTGTCTCCACTTTTGAACCCACTGCATCAAAATTTCAAATGTGGCTAATTCCAAGAACTTTTGGTGACAACAAAAACGTTTTAATCTTTTCCCAACGTGGTGTAAGATAGCGACGGTATGAATTCTATAAATAATATATAACTGTGTATATTATATAATTTTCCTCCATCCGTATGTAATTTTTTGGCCCATGTATAACCGACTTTCAGTAGTTGTTCTTATGATACTAAAGTGTCTATAGCCACTGTTTTGTGAAATTTGTCCAAACATTCGCGATTATTATTCAACTAAAACTTCGGAAATAGAAGTTAGAATCTTTCAAAAGAGCTACAAGAGTAAAAAATGCAAGATATTCTCAAAAACAACGTTTGAATGAGTAGGCAGCTTCATAAAAAAAGCAATAGCAGAAAAAAATTGTGAAAATTAAAAGGATATATGTTAAAAGTCAGTTAATGAATACAAATTTTTTTATAAAATTTATATATTATTTTCCAAATTTGACTTAAAATATCCTATAATTTATGCTGAAACTGAGAAAATGCATAGGTTTTCATACAACAAAAACCTTCCTGAAGTAAATAAGATACTGTTGATTTGTGCATCATCAACAATAACTACTCCTTCAATTCATGATGAAGCCTGATTTCCATTAATAGTTAATTCATTTAAATCTCGGAGCCATATATCATTTTCATTGAATATAACGTGTATTATATATTTATAAGTTAGGTCCCAATAATTTCTACTGCTTTATAATTTTAAATTCAAATTGTAATATTTACGATTAGATTGTGTATTTTAGCTTTGTGAAATTCAAATAAATTTAAAAAACTTGGTATAAGAATATATTTTATGTGATAACTTATTTAAGACGAATTCTCGATGAGTTCACGATCTATCAAATGTATTAAAGCCAGTGTACCGAAAAATTCTGTAAATTCGGATCAACTCTGCACCCATTTTCTTCACCACAAAACAGAGTCTAAAGTCAATGAATAGGCTTACAGAACTATATTTTAATGCAGAGATTTTGCTATATAATCGATGCACCAATGTAACCGATAAATCCTTTTTTGTAATGAAAGAAAAGGATGCAGAACAGTCATTTTCATAGAACTTTCAATACATTACTATTTATTTAGAATAGATAGCAAAAGAATTTATTGAATTTTGCTATTTTTTAATACTTTTTTGAATTTACGGGGCATCCGCAGGAGCAAAAAGTATATTCTCACACAGTGTAAAATAATTAAATTTACAGACACATAGCCAAAAATTCTGAGATTTCATTTTTGCAGTGGAACTTCAGCAGTTGAAACTCGAACCTGACAGAAGCATAAATCTTATAATGCATAAATGAGCTTCTATCAAATTCAGGCAAATTAGAGAAATTTACTTGTATTTCGCCTTCAAATATCGTTTTATTAATGTCTTTCTAAAGCTTTCTGTCGCTTTATGAACCGGATTCCCATCTCAAAGGCTTTCTCACAGTCCTTAGGGAATACCTCGTCCCGCCTTTTAGCCTTCTCTTCTGGGTCAAAACGATTCGCGACATACTTTGAATAATCATCGAATTGGTAGGTATCGGTACTATATAATGATTCAGAATAGCCAAAAATTCTCGTTGCAACTCCTTCATTTAATTCAATAACCTTATGAAGACCAAATACATCGAAATTTTCTTCCTTAGCACCAGTAGTGTATATGTAACCGATAGGGATATTTCCCGGATATAACGATCGTGGATTCTCAGAATAAACGAGAAATGGGAATATATAGCGCTCCATGAAAGACCTCATCTCACCAGTAGAATTTCCAAGGTAGATGGGTGATCCAAGTATCACTGCATCAGCATCTTTCAGCTTTTCCAGTACAGGTGTTAGTTCATCATTCATTGCGCATTTTCCATAGCTTTTTCCATCTTTTAGTTTACAGGCAAAACAACTTATACATCCTTTGAAATTGAGATCATAAAGATGAATAATTTCTGTTTCTGCACCCTCTAAGGCTGCACCTTCAAGAGCTCTTTCTAAAAGAGTTGCTGTATTCCATTTCTTTCTCGGACTTCCATTTATTGCTATTGCTTTCATAATTTACCTCATATTTCCTGTTTTCTTAGAATTTAGAGCTCGTCACAAAATTAAAGTTTCTGTGGCACTCTGATATAAAGAAATTATTCAAAATCAAATCTTTTCATTTGCAATACGTTTTAATATCTTCTGGGATTATCAAATTTTGCTATCAATTACACTAGCAATTGACCTTAATCAATCAAATAAAAATCAAAAAAAATAAAAGTTTCACCATTAAATGCTTAATCTTGTTGTTTTTCAGTTGAACTACATGAATACTATATAAATAGTTTCATAAATAAATAGTAATTCCTAACAAAGCAAAAAAATAATCTGAGAGCTTTTTTCATTACATCCAATAACAGCATATTTTCAATTTGCGTTTCAAATTTTTCACCAAGATCCACTAAAACAAAGACTGAAGCAAGGTTGAATTTTTGCATCTAAATATTACTGATTTCTGATGAAAAACTTTGGAATCCGTTTTCATGCTTCATGTATGTGTCAATGACCCACAAGGATTTAGAAAGATTTTCGACAAAGCCAAAAACAAATATTGGAATGAATTCAAGGTATAGAGAAACGCATTAAGCTAATGGATCTTGATTACTCAATAGAAATTGTCACTTGCCGTGGAATTCATGGAAATAAAAATCTGAAAATTCAATATTTGTATGTGAACCTCCGGGATTGAATAGATCAAAGAATTCATTTTCTTGGCCATTAATGAGATCAGTAATTAACATCGCAGATCTTATGCCATGATCATGCCCCCAAAATCCAAATCCATCTGCTGCATAGATGCCTTCTTGAGATGTCATGCCTATAAGGGACAAACAATCTCCAGCAATGCTATCTTTATTAGACCACCGGTATCCAATAAACTTAACATTAAGGTGTTGGCACGCATAGTTTTCAAGCCGGCCATAGTAAACACTTTTGTCAGCTACTCGACTGGACTATGTTTCCCAGCAACGATGATCAATTTACCCTTGTATTTAGGCGTGGTTCGGTAAGTGTGTAAAGGATTGCAGTCTATGAACATCCCATCCGGGAAATTTCCTTTCGTGTATAACCCTAACACGTAGGATCTCGCAGAGTGCAAATGTTTGTTAAGTAGGTTGTGATCATATACTGGTGTATGTGTTACGAGTATGATTTTATCGGCCATTATTGAGCCTTGGTCTGTAATTACTTCTTTGATTTTGCCATTATTAACGATGATGGCACTGATTTTCTCAAAGATATAACTACCTTCGCCAATTATATCTTCTGAAAGAGCCAGAAGACACTTACGGGGATGGAATTGGGCCCGATCCTCATATTTGATGGCTGGACCAGTTTTAAAGGGTAAAGGTACATTTTCAGTATAAGAAACTAGAAGCCCAAATTTTTTTGTAGCTTCAAATTTACTCTTAATTTCATCAACTTTTTCATCAGACTTATTATAAATGTAACACAGTCAATCTTCAGCTTTCTGATAATATCAGCTACCTTTTCAACTGCCTTAATGTTAAATTAGCAAAATATTGGATTTACCTAAATTTGAAATCAGTCTATCTTAAATCATATTAGGTCCCATACTTATCTTAGCTGTGGTCCCAGATGTCACTCCTTTTACAATCAGATCTTCTTCTTACTGCTACAGTATGAACTGTCTCCTTTAACATTTCTGCAGCGGTTATACCAGCAATGCCACCTCCTAGTATCACACATCAACTTTTAACCGTTTGTCAAGTTTAGGGAACTTTTTATAAGGGGGTATTTCTAACCAGACTGAAACTCCCCCTCAATGACTTTTTTTTATTTTCCATCCTCAAACCTAAATTGACTTGTGATCTCATATCGGGTAATAAATTAGATTGAATCTTCCTTTTTAGATCAAACAGGATTCAGATTTACCTCTAATTTTTTTTCTTCGCAGAATTACTGTCCAAATCTTTTCCGCTCATTTCTGTAATTGACCAAATTTTTTTTGGATCCATCATCTTTGATTCAAAGATAGGTTTTTCTATCTTCAAACTAGTCTTCGTAGTTTCAACCTCATCAACTGATATCGAATCTAGACAAAAGCTGTACACAAAATCTTTAGATTTATTCTTTGAACAGTAGTGACAAAAATTTCTCCTGTTTTGAATATCTTTTTAGTTACAGAAACTAGTTTCTCTGGAGCTCTTTTTGAGCTAATATTCTTGTTTCCTAATATTATTCCCTATCCTCAGAAAATGTTCTTTTACTGCTCTTTTCATTGTTGCATCATAACCTTTTGATTTTGCTCAAAAGTATCCCTTTCGTTCCTGTAAACAACTTCTTTTTTTCTGATAATTCCACCTAAGAATCATAGATGATATAGTCATTTTTTTGAATTTTCTGATCAGCTCATGATTCCTGTTTATGTATACTATGAAGTTTATATCCTAAGTGTGACTTATTACCATTTTTTTGTCCAGGTTTCATCTATATTTCTTTCTGTTTTGCTTCATTTTCTCGACGTTTATCCGCTTTTACATGTCAGGATTTGAATAGACGAAAGTAACATACTGAATATTCCCAGTTTAATTTGCAAATCAAGGCAATCAAGTTGATTTTGAAACATTTCCCATATTTCTTCTTCTTTAACAGTTATCAATAATTTTTTTCAAAGTGATAAGACTGTGGTACTGTCGATATGTATTCAGAAAAACAAAGAAATTTCTGAAAGAACTTAGATCAATAAATTGTTTTTCAAGTTCAAAGCCGGAAAGACCATCCTATTACTGTAAAAAAAGCATTTTAAAAATAACAATTACTTCAGTCTAAGGTCTACTTCAGAATACTATTTTGTTAAAATATTTGGACTCAAAAGTAATATGAAATGATTTCAGAATAGACACTATAATTTCACAGAAAGAATTTATGTAGAAATCCACAATTAATACCTCAAATATCATTCTTTTTTTAGAATTTCTAAGCTCAAATGAAGTTTTTCAGAAAAAAAATTGAGCAGGATTTTAATCCTGCATGTTTTTTGAATCAATATTCAATTTAATTTTATTTTGCGTTACGGGAATCTATTGTACTCTGAGCAGCTACAAGCCTTGCGATTGGAACTCTGTATGGAGAGCAGCTCACATAATTAAGGCCTATTTTGTGGGCGAAGTGGATGGATTTTGGCTCTCCACCATGTTCTCCACATATTCCCATCTGGAGGTTGGGTTTGACGGAACGCCCTTTTTGAATTCCAATTTTCATCAACTCGCCAACGCCTTCCTGATCAAGGACTTCAAAAGGATCGTGCTCAATGATACCTGCTTTCTGATAGATTGGCACGAATTTGGATACATCGTCACGGCTGAATCCGAATGTTGTTTGGGTCAGGTCGTTTGTTCCAAAAGAGAAGAAGTCGGCTTCCGATGCTATCTTATCTGCAGTAATTACGGCTCTAGGAAGTTCGATCATTGTCCCTACATGATAATCGATCTTTATTCCTTTCTCACCCATGACCTTATCTGCCATCTTGCATACTTTATCCCTGGTCACTGAGAATTCCTTTGCAAGACTCACCAATGGGATCATAATTTCAGGAACAATTTGCAGCCCATTAGCTGCAAGTTCACAAGCTGCTTCCATAATTGCGCGTACCTGCATATCATATATTTCGGGATAGGTGATTCCAAGCCGCATCCCCTATGCCCGAGCATAGGGTTTAGTTCTTTAAGGGAAACCACACGCTGGATAATTTTCTTCACATCACCGATTTTCTGCCAATCTCCTGAGGCTTCAAGTTCCCTGAGCTTTGCGTCTAGTTCCTCCTTGTCCGGCAGAAATTCGTGTAAAGGTGGATCGAGCAGCCTAATAGTCACTGGAAAACCTTCCATACTACGAAAGATTCCAAGGAAATCCGCCTTCTGCATCGGCAGCAGTTTATTGAGGGCCTCTTTTCTGGACATCTCATCTTCTGCCAGGATCATTTCCCTTACTACAGGTATTCTGTCATCCCCGAAGAACATGTGTTCAGTTCTACAAAGTCCTATACCTTCTGCACCAAGTTCACGAGCAAGGCCTGCATCTGCCGGATTATCGGCATTTGTTCTTACACCAAGAGTCCTGATTTCATCAGCCCATATGAGAAGCTTCTTCAAATCTTTATTAATTTCGGCATCAATCAGTTCTACCTTCCCAACAATTACACTTCCAGAACTCCCGTCAATGGTAATATATTCATGTTCTCTTATAGTGTGACTATTTACCATAAAAAGGCCGCTTTTTATATCAATTGAAATCGCTCCACAGCCCACAACACAGGGTTTGCCCATTCCTCTTCCAACAACTGCTGCATGAGAAGTCATCCCACCACGCACTGTAAGAAAACCCTGCGCAGCTGCCATCCCTCCTATATCCTCAGGGGAGGTTTCGGTACGTACGAGAATTGTTTTCTCTCCTAACTCGGACATTGCCTCTGCGGCTTCGGCAGTAAATACAACTTTTCCTACAGCGGCTCCAGGAGATGCTGGAAGGCCCTTCGCAATTACTTCTAACTTTGCTTTGGGGTCAATCCTTGGGTGCAGGAGCAGGTCGATATGTTCAGCTTTTATTCTTGTGATCGCTGTTTCCTTATCTATAAGTCCTTCAGATACCATATCAGTCGCAATTTTCATTGCTGCAGCAGCTGTGCGTTTCCCAGTGCGGGTCTGCAGCATATAAAGTTTTCCTTCCTGAATGGTAAACTCTATGTCCTGCATATCTTTGAAGTGAGCTTCAAGCGTCTGACAGATATCCACAAGCTGTTTGTAGGCCTCTGGAATTCTATTTTCAAGTGTATCAATAAAATCCGGAGTCCGAATGCCTGCGACCACATCTTCGCCCTGTGCATTGATTAAGTATTCTCCGAAGAACCTTTTCTCACCTGTTGATGGGTTCCTTGTAAAAGCAACTCCTGTGCCAGAATTATCCCCTCTGTTCCCATAGACCATCGTCTGTACATTGACAGCAGTTCCCCAGCTCTCATCAATTCCATTAAGTTTCCTGTAAGTAATGGCTCTCGGATTATTCCAAGATTCAAAAACAGCATCAATTGCCATATATAACTGAACTTTAGGATCCTGGGGAAATTCAAATCCCTTTTCGAGTTTGATTACCTCCTTGAACCTCTCAGCCAGTTCTTTCAACGATTTTGCATCAAGATCCGTATCTGACTCAACTCTCAGTTCCTTCTTCTTATCTGCAATAAGGGAATCAAACTTTTCAAAATCAAGGCCGAGCACTACATCCCCAAACATAGAGATAAATCTACGGTAGCAATCGTAAGCAAACCTTCCATCATTGACCTTATTTGCCAGCTCAATCACAGACTTGTCTGTGAGCCCAAGGTTAAGTACGGTATCCATCATCCCCGGCATAGATACCCTTGCTCCAGATCGTACTGAAACAAGCAATGGATCACCTGCATCCCCTAATTTTTTGTTGTTTAGGGTCTCAAGCTTATCGATAGCTTCTTCTATCTGTTGGAATGCTTCTTTAGGATAGTTTTTATATTTCAGATAGAGTACACAGACTTCAGTTGTAATTGTAAATCCAGGAGGCACGGGGACTCCGAGATTTGCCATCTCGGCGAGATTTGCACCCTTACCTCCAAGCAGGTCTTTCATGCTACTTTTGCCATCAGTTACATCTTTTCCAAAAAAATATACAAACTTGGACAATGACTATCCTCCCTGGAACAAGGTCAGTAAACGGAGTTAATGTATTATCGGAAATAAAACACTCTTATTTGATTTCCGATGCGCATATATTTAACTTTTCCTCTTTTTGTGTTACATCGGGAGTTATAGTATATTTCTCTGTTTATCTTCGTATCTTCACCACATATCAAGTAAGTCATATGAAGAGAGTGGAGGAAGATGTAATGACCATATTAATAGAAACTTCGTTACTTGAGATAAAATAAACCAACATTAAATAAAAGGAGAAAGTAACGAATGCTATACAACTGAATGCTATACAACTTACCAGAAAATTAAATCAGGATCTTCAGAGGCAGTGTACAGAAAGTTCTGTAAATTTTGATTGACTACGTACCTTTTTTCTTCACCACAAAAAACTGGATTTATCGTTTTTACTAATGATAGGTTTAAAAAAGTAAATCAAAAAAGATGTATAGAAAAGCACAGAGATTTGATTAACTAGGTTGCTAAAAATAGATCTATTATTTTAATTTATCAACTACGTTTCATAATCACAATGAAACATATTCAAATTAGCGCATGTTTCTATCTAAATAGTTTATCCAGTTTGGACTAAATCGTGTGCTATCACAAATACCCTAGGTCATCAAAATAATTTATGGATAATAATTTATGGATAATATCGGAATTGCTTTTTATGGGAATAGGATACCCAGCAAGCCGATTAATACACTGGTTTAACCATATATATAAAGCCAGGATGTAAAGCCAAACAATACGAGGATTCCAAGATTTGCCATCTCGGCGAGGTTTGCACCCTTACCTCCAAGCAGTCTTTCATGCTACTTTGTCATCAGTTAGATACTTTCCAAAAAGTATCCGAACTTGAACAATGACTATTCCCCATGAAAAGATGTCAGTAATCGGAATTAGTGTATTTATATAGTAAGAATTCAGTTTTATAATTCTCAACGATGCTTATAAAATATTTAAGCCTGTGATTAAATTACCTCACTTATTTTACTTTCTGGCTCGAGCTTTACTTAAAGTTTTGTATAATATAGGTCTTGCGATATCTTTATATATTATAATTGTAGAGTACATATGCTTTTCAGTCTACAATATATCTTCTTAAAAAAAGCTGGAAGTCTAAACCATCAAAAACCAAGATATTTTTGCCTGAGCTGGAAGCATCCTGTTAATTTTCATGGTTGATATGAGACGACTCGGTAAAGTGCTACAAAGATCAGGTACCAAAAACCTGATAGTCAAAGGAGATGAGATCAAATCCGATAATACCTCAGGTAATATTCCAAAATTGAATTCGATTGTTGTGGATAAGGCCCTGAACCAGATTGGTGCGATTGTCAGCGTCTTTGGACCTGTAAACCAACCTTATTTTTTCGTGAAGGGATTTAAGCAAATTCCTGATTCTGAGTTTCGGATTATGGTAAATGAAAAGGTCTATATTCGGTGAGATCTCTGAAATTCGATATATGCATGAATCCTTTGTTATGGTTCGACTTTAACTGGTATATACGTTTTTTGCTATCAATAGCCGTGAGTTTTCTTATCCTGTTTTTTATAACATAGATTCTTTAATTTGGTGCAGGTTCTGAATTACAGGAAATCATAAAGATGTCATGCTAACTTGTAAGGTGATATGATATGGTAGAAGTCGAAAGAGTTCGCTATTCGGACACTCTTGAAAGAGAAAAAATACGTTCAATGATCAAAGCTCGCAAAGAGAAGCAAAAGGAGCAAAGTTTTGAGAACGAAAAGGCCTTGTGTCCGGAATGCGGCAGCAGGAACCTTGTTCACGACTACGAGCGAGCTGAGCTAGTGTGTGGTGACTGCGGACTTGTCATAGATGCTGATTTTGTGGATGAAGGACCAGAATGGCGAGCTTTCGATCATGATCAACGGATGAAACGCTCTCGTGTGGGCGCGCCTATGACTTATACAATCCATGATAAAGGACTTTCCACAATGATAGACTGGAGAAATCGTGATTCCTACGGAAAGTCAATCTCCTCCAAAAATCGTGCTCAGCTATATCGTTTAAGAAAATGGCAGCGTAGAATCCGTGTAAGCAACGCAACTGAAAGGAACCTTGCTTTTGCCCTTTCCGAATTGGATAGAATGGCTTCTGCTTTGGGTCTCCCTAGAACTGTCAGAGAAACTGCGGCTGTTGTCTACAGAAAAGCTGTGGATAAGAATCTTATAAGGGGACGAAGCATTGAAGGTGTGGCTGCAGCGGCTCTTTATGCTGCTTGTCGTCAGTGCAGTGTCCCGAGAACTCTTGATGAGATTGAAGAAGTATCTAGGGTCAGCCGGAAAGAAATCGGAAGAACCTACCGCTTTATTTCCAGGGAACTTGCATTAAAGCTCATGCCTACTTCTCCTATTGATTATGTACCAAGGTTCTGCTCTGGCCTTAATCTGAAAGGAGAAGTTCAGTCCAAAAGCGTTGAGATCCTGAGACAGGCCTCTGAAAAAGAACTGACAAGCGGAAGAGGCCCTACAGGAGTTGCTGCGGCTGCAATATATATTGCATCCATCCTATGCGGTGAACGGAGGACTCAGCGTGAAGTCGCAGACGTTGCCGGGGTTACTGAAGTTACTATCAGGAACAGATACAAAGAACTTGCAGAAGAACTGGATATTGAAATTATTCTCTAAAATTTTTCTAATTTTTCGGTCTCCAACTCGGTTTCAGCTTTGTCTCTATATTTGCAGGAAAGAAAAGGCTTATTTTTAAAATCGCTTTCGTTTTTTGACCATTCAATATGTTTTCAAAAACACATTAAAATATTTCTACAAATGTTTTGATTAATAATATTGCTAATTGAAATTCCGAAAGAATTTCTTTCAGAAAATTTAGATAAATTCCTAAATTTCGTCAACTTTTACAAATTGTATATGTAGCTTGCTAGTGAAAATCATAATAGAATTCCGATTTACCTCTAATTTTGTTCTTAGCGTGAATGCTTTCCAAATTTTTCTCGTCTATGGCTGTATTTGACCCGATTTTTTCTTTTCTGGTTCATTTGATAGAGATTATAACAAAACCTTCAAATCCACTCTTAAACAGTAATGGAAACTGTATAATATTGCTTTCTTCGATATAATTAGTGCAGATTTAATATATATATTGAGAGAGCCTCTATAAGTACATCATACGGAAAGCATCGCAGCCTTCTCTGAAATTAGAGCTGCAACTAATATTATTTCAGAGCCGCCCATAGGCTTTGAGGCTTGGTACAATAAAGGGCTTGCTCTATATAAATTAAATAAATCCAATGGAGCAATAAAAGATACGGTATGGAATAACTGAGTTTACAGACACATAGTCAAAAATTATGAGATTTTCATTTTTTGCAGTGGAAACTACAGTTTCCCAAAAATGGGTAATCTAATCATTAATCAAATTTGTTAGATGACCCAATGACACGACATTGTATTCAACAAAATTGAATTCAGTTATATGGTATTGATAATAGCTTTTATCAAGCCTAGTAATTCTGGGATCTAATTCCCTCCCACTTGATGGTATCGGCATGCTCATAAGCACTTCCTTACTAATAATTTACATAGCTGTTAAAACTTCTCATATAATCCTATTAAAAGAAACTGAGCAAGACCCTGGATATTCTTCACATTATATCCGAGTTTAAGGCCAGATACAATCTAGACATCAAGAAAAAAGAGCTCCTAGAAATCCTAGATTATCTAACTGAAAAGGGAGAAATCGAATGCATAGATGGGAATATACCCACATGGAGAGTTTTGAAAGATAACATTTGAGGGCCTTGTCCATAAGTTTTTGAAAATAGCACATCAAACACTCTCTTTATATTTTTCAAAAAAATGGGTTGGTTTTTTGTAAACTAAGATTTTTTAATACTTTATAACCCGAATTTGACAGATTCTACTAATTAACACAGTGTTTTATAACAAAAAACGCATTGCATCGGCAAGGAACCTTTAGGGAAAATGAAAAATGTCCAAAATCAAAAAACACAAGATAGAATTTTGAATTTATGAAGAAAACAGAGGTATGAAGTCCATTTATACATTATCAAATGTATGATTCTGTCAAATTAGGGTTATAATAAAAATTTAGTAAAAATATTTATTTTATATTAACACAATAATATACATCGTAAAACATATTTTGGGAGACATTTCAGTTTCTTTGTAGGCTTCAGGTGTTAGACTCCTCAAAAGATTGGTGTGTAAAGTTGGGCTAAAAATGAGGAGTTTTTGAGGATATTTGTTTGGGATAATTATTACAGCGACTATATGAATATACTTGTTATCCTTCGACGAGTAGCGGGTGAATGCAAAAAAATAGTAAGAAACATATAACTAAATTAATTTAGCGTTAGATGATTGCGATTTTAAACAAAAAAAGATTTTTATTAACATAAAATAATATTTATAAAAATTGGAAGTGGTAAGTAAACTTTTAATTTTTTCAAATCTATTTAATAATAACATTCTTATGAACCCACAACTTCCTAACACAACCATCACACTTGATAGTCATACAACTAATATAATAACCAGTCTTTGGAAACTTGTGTAACGGATTTTTTAGTGATGGAGTAATTTTTGTTCCTTCGCGAGAGGTTCCATCTCCAAAGTCCCATCTGATATATGTCTCATCACCTTTTGATAGATCCTTAAATCGTACTATTCGTGGATCACTTGAAACGGCTATCGCCGTATAATCAATTTGTTCATTCCTGCAGCCGGATAAGCGGGCTGTCGCTGAAGGAGTTCCTGCACCAAGAGGAGTCGGGGATACAGAACATTTTGCAGAGGTTCCTGCAGACAATAAAGTCAACATCATTAATATGGTGAAAACAGATACAGTTATTTTCCATATAGACTTCCCATTATTTCTCATTTTTCCTCCTGTTTTTTTTTCTTAGTTTGAGCCGGGAACAGGTCTCTACCATTACAAGACTGATGTTTTAACATTTCTAAATGTGAATATATGTGTGATATTCACAGCATTTAACTTTATTTACAAATTTAAATGTAGAATTTGAAAAATAGCAATTTTCTCAAAAAGATTGCTATTCAGACAACTGAAAAAACAACTATGTTTTTGATCCTATAAACATCAAGATTAATCGTATATATTCTTTTACTGATCTCTATTAACTTGGCATTATTAGATTAAAAAGTTCTTTGATAACTATTGAGGAAAAATGTAAACAAATAAGAGTAGTGGGAGCCAAATAAGGAAACTAATTATCTCATAAATCACCTGACTTAGTCATTCTACATATTATAAGTTAATAATGATAGAGGCATAAACATTATAATCGTAAATATAGTAAGGAATAGGCCACTAATAGACTCAAAGTAAGTTTCTCATTCTATGGACATGGGAGGAACTGTATTAGCCCCCACAAAATCGATTCTAAGGTCGTTAAAGTAATTTAAGTGGGCTTTATGGGGTAGAGACATTGGGATCATTTGGTAGATGATTTTGATGACCGTGGTTGAAATTGTGATAAAGATTATTACATAGACCATCGTGGCCTATATAAATATTGTTAATAGTTCTAAGCAAATATTATTTCTCAACGTTGTTTGGATCTTTTTTGCTTTGACATTGGAACAGGTGTAGGAGTTGATGTGCTTAAGTATGAGTATGGTTCAAAGGCATTTGATAGTTTGTTAGGCTATCAGGATATAGAAATTGTTAAAGGTTAGGGATATTGGACAAAAATAGTATACTTGTAAAAGTACATTCAACAATGGTCATTTACAATATAATAGCCTACATGGTATGGATCCAAGCTTTAAACAAGTTAACCATTATGGGAATCAAAAATTATGCTGAATTGGAGAGGGAGTTACTGTTGACGATGCACATATCAACAGTATCTGATTATACTTCAAGAAATTTACTTATCTGTTCGGCGAGAAGTATGGTTTAGTACTTTATAAACTTTCTTATTTTAGCTTTCTTGAAATCTGAGCTGTTTTTATACAACTCACAAAATGTATTTGCTCAGCATTCCAGCAATTTTTGGTTTTTTGATTCTTTTGTTTCTTTTATTTAATACTATCTATATATATACAAACAAATGTTATCTCATTTTACGAAGATCTTGATGCTCTCTAGCCTAGCGTAGTAAATATCGTTAGAAATAAGTCAATGCTAGGCTCTTTGTAAGGTTCTCATTCGATGACAATGGGAAGTATACTAATCACCAAAAAATAGATCACAGAGTCGCTAAATGAATTCGTTTTTCGAAAAAGTAGGATGTAGAGCCAATAGTTTTACTGATAAAGTTCTTGTGTCTATTATTCTCACTGATGTCTTGTTTTTAACGTAAAATCTGTGTATAATTTCAACATCAACTTTCCATTACAGTTTTTTGCACTATTACCTAACTCATAAGCTTGGGAGTATAGAGAAACGCATACCAATTTGCTTTTCTGTTACAAGTTTAACGCCAAATGTTGTTTCATTTTCACGATTATAAGGCAGGATGCTCCCTATTTTAGATGTGAATACGCTATCTTATAATCGTGATACACTATATAGCTAGTTTCTTCTGTATCGATCTTATGGAATTTTCACAACTTCAATACATTTGATTATATTAGTTTTCAAAATTTTAGAAATCGCCTATGTTACAATTATTTTAACTTGTTCCGGTGCACTTTTCACAGTGTTATTGAGTGCTGCCATTAAAACGTCATAAATTCTTGCGTTAGAGTAAGTATGCACTGGATTCTGTTGGGTAGAATAAGTTCCATCTCCAAATGACCAGTATTATGACGTTGGCGATCCTGTACTTTGATCAGTGAACTGTACAGTTAGGGGAGCGCACCTTGGGTTGTATTGGCACTGAAAGCTGCAACAGGTATCGTACCAGGAGAAGTACACTTCCTTTATAGTCTAACGAGGATCATCAGCCTGTGCAGAGGTCGTAACCAGATTCGGCACTAAGGCTACCGCATTTGCCCGACGTAATATCACGGAAATCATTTGGTTTGGGGCCATTGTTGTACAATGTATTAAAGATGGTGCTTGCCACGGAGTAGTTAGCAGCATTCGCAACATTGAAAATGCCCGCAGTCAGTGGCGCCGAAAGACTGGTGCCGCCTATAAGATAAGGATACCAAGCGCCAGCTAAGTAAATCGGTACTCCGGATGAAGGATTGGCGTCCATAGCTATGTCAGGTGTGCCCCATTGCGTTCCCACGACACTTTGAACTGAGTTTTGGAAAGAGGGCCGTGGCTCGTAGCTGGATTTGCCGCCGCCGCCATGAGTCCATGTCGTTTCACTCACATAATTATTATTTGCATCCCTGTTGATCGTGGTACCGCCAATACCTATAACATAAGGAGAAGCCGCCGGATATACAACTTTGCCACCGGTGTCTCCGGAGCAGGCGAGATGAACGACTTGTGGCAGACTGGCATTATTGAAAATAGGGTCACGATTGTTTTCACCTCTAGATTCGGAAAAATACCAGCTCATGGAAACCATGCCTCCTCCATTGGTGGAAACCAAATATTGAGCAGCTTGCACGGCCGCGTCCAAGTCTGTGCTTGAAGTGCTTTGCGCTTCAACCAGGAAAAGCTTGGCGTTTGGCGCCATAGCGTGCGCCCATTCGAGATCAAGCATTGTCTCTATATCCCATCCGGTTCTTACGCTAGTCGGAGGTTTGGTTGCAGTAATATAAGGCCATGCACTACCACCAGCGTATACAACATTTAAGTTGGGAGCCTGCAGGCCAAAATATGCTGAGAAATAAGCCAAATCCGTCGCAGACGTAGGGGTATCATACGCATCGACGATTGCAATCGCACCATTGCCACCCACAGGGTTGACCGTTGTGAAAGACTGGTTGCAGCCAATAGATTGTGTGATCGATTGAGTAGTCTGATTATACACGCAGGCGAAAGAGGAGGGGCTTTCTCCAGAGAGGATACTTTTATTATTGCTACCCAAGTTACTGGTATTGGTTATATAATTATTTAAATTGTTAACAGCCTCAGTATATGAAACTGGCTGAACCGCTATACCATTTGGCGGAACCAGTATCCTAAAGTTAGTATGGGCGGCTATACCGATATCCTTTGGCTTCACTAGAGTTGAAGGTGGGATATATTCCTGCCAGTCTGAACCATGAAGCGGTGATGAAGGTACCGCATTAACAAATTGGCCACCCGGCAGTAGTGGAAAGTCAGTGTTGGCTTGTACTGAAGACAGGGCGCTTACTGCACTAGCTGTCATTGAAAGCATTATAAAAAAATTACCAAAATAGAACATTTATTTTTCACTCGATCAAATCTTTGTATTGACATTCATACACTCCTTTTTTATTAAATTTTACATAATTTTAATCAAGTTAGGACTTACGGAGCTTAATTGAAAAATTATACTATTGATAAAATCGTAATTGTCCTTTCAGATCTTGATCATTTTTCGCTGACTTATCGGCATTCATAAATTTGTATTGCCTCTCTTATTATGGCACATAGATATAAATATATTTTTAATGTTGCGTAGTATATGTCGAGTCAATTTTATATTAATTAATGGTTATATTTTAACTGGTGTCCTTTCATTGTTATCAATTGAGTTTTATAGATGATATTCAATATATCACTAACAAAGTTGTGTTTAAGAAGCAAAATTGTTTTGTGAAAATATATGGACTCAAAAATGATACGAAAAGATTTACAATCAATTAAGAATCAATTTCAGCAAGTTTATCTCTAACTAACTGAAGACTCTTGTATTTTCTTTAATAGCAAAATCAGTAAAATTTTGCATGAGTAAAAATTATTGTTAAGAGATTTGAACTCTTCAATACTCAAATGCATAGAAGTTCATATAAAGTATCTGCAGATTGTGCCCTTATACAAAGTGAATACAAAATATGAATTATTATCGCAGTGCCTTTAATCCACGAAAATTGGACGGCATATAGTAGCTAGTTTACTGCCGTAGCCGGGTAAATCAGCAGTAGAAGTCCTGCCTCCTCAAAAAATTAACCTGCAAATTAGTTATTCATCAGAGCATTTAGAGTAGTTTTCGGTTTTCATTTCATGCCTAATTACAATAATTCTATGCTTTATCCTGAGTACACACGTTCTTCCGGAACCTGAACTTGTTTTTCAAGCGTAATACGCTGAATAACTCTCAGCTGTCTAATGTATCCAAAAACTAGGAAAACAATTAACATAATTTTAGATAGTTCGATATTTAAGTAAGAAATATTAACAAAATCTGAAATAGCTTTAGGACTTACGCACTTGAAACCAGAATCAAGTACAATGGATTATGTGGTTTTTTGAAGTTCTTCTTTGTACAATTGAAAGTTTAATGATATTGATTTTTCAATTCAAATTAGTAATTCCCAAGCTTAACAATAAAAGGTAACTACATAATTCCGGAAGGTAAATTCTCATGAAACGGCATTGTATAAAGATCCCCAAAAAGAAAGGAGAATTTGCAAGGAAAATGCTACTTGATCTTGAAATCCTTGATAATTCACTAAAGATAGGTGTGGATGGAACATTTCTTTATATCCCCCTTTCTAGAGAGCCTACAACTGATGAACTGAAAAGTCTTCCTGAAAAAACAGAACTTATTGATTTCTATTTTGAGTTCCAGAAAAAAAAACCTCTCCTTAAAGATCTTTTAGATTTCAGTCCCTCATATGAAGTCATCGGAGATATCGCCCTTCTGGAAGAGGACCTTGATCAGCAAAAAGCTTCAAAAATCGCAAACGTTCTCATCCGGACCCAACCTAATATAAAAACTGTGCTCAAGCCCCTCACCCCAGTAATCGGGGAATTCAGGCTCCGAAAATTTAGAATTATAGCAGGCGAGCCAAAAACAGAAACCATTCATAGGGAATACGGATGTAGCTACAAAGTGGACCTTTCAAAGGCTTATTTCACTCCACGCCTTTCTACCGAGCGCTCTAGAATTCTTTCCTGGATTAAGGAAGGTGATACCATTATAGACATGTTTGCAGGTGTAGGCCCTTACAGCATCCTACTCGCAAAAAGCAAGAAACCTTCAAATGTGATAGCGATTGACAAAAATCCTGATGCAGTGTACTACCTGAAAGAAAATATAACCCTTAATTCGGCAAAAAATATCAAGGCAATAGAAGGCGATTCTAGGGAAGAAGCAAAAAAGTTTGCAAACACTGCAGACCATGTGATTATGAACCTCCCCCACAGTGCCCACGAGTTTCTTGACTCTGCTATTCTCCTTACAAAGCCGGGAGGGATTATACATTACTATGGAATAGCTCATGAAGATGATCTCTTCGAAAGCTATATTAAATTCATAAGCGTAGCTGCTGAGAGAACAGGAAGACATGTAAAGATTCTGGAGAAAAGAGTGGTACGTTCTTATGCTCCTCACCAGTATAATATATGCATTGAAGTCAAAATAATTTAAGGTCATGAAATATAGAATGATTCTGCAGAGCGAAATAATTAAATTCTTAATTGTTATTTTAAGCTTGCTGATCTTCTCTTCTCCATATGTCGTCGTGGCTTAGTGGTATAGCGGCTGATTCGTAATCAGCAGGTCGAGGGTTCAAGTCCCTCCGGCGACTCTTACCTATTTTTGTTTAATGTATTCTTTTTTGTTGAGTGGATAAATGGAAATGATATAAACAAACACTCATGAGCCGTTACCGCACGCATGAAAAATGAAAAACTTTCAGTATCTCTTTTATCTCCATTTTATACCTGATATGTTCAGTGAAGGCTGTCCAGTTTTTAGGACATCGATCCAGTTAAACAAACTAGCCATTTTAACCTCGTAAATATGAATGCATCTTAGAAAGCATATATTGGAAATTATTCACTACGAGGATTTTACATCCACTTTATCAGGAGTAAAAAACGATGAAGATACCAAAAATAAAGAGGATTTAGATTTACCTCTAATTTTTTTCGCGGAAATCCTATCCAAAATTTGTCTCACTGATCTCTGTATTTGACCCGATTTTTTCTTTTCTGATCCATTATTCTTTGATTTTAAAGACAGCTCTCTCTATCCTCAAGATACTACTTTTATTTTCAATGTAATCAATTGATAGAGGTTATAACAAAAAGCTCTACACGACATCTTCAGATTCACTCTTTGAACAGTAGTGACAAGAACTTTGCCTGCTTTGAATATCCTTTTAGTTACTGAAAAACTCGTTCCTATTGAGGTCTTTTTGATCTAATTCTCTTGTTTCTTGAGATATCATTCATTCACATAATCTGTTCTTTTACTGTTCTTTTCATTGTTGAATCATACCCTTTTGATGTTGCTTCAAAGTATCCTCTGTCTCTGTAAACCACTTCATTTTTTTCTGATGAATCTACCTGAGAATCATAAAGTGATGCTATCTTTGTTTTGAATATTCTGATCAGCTCATAATCCCTGCCTATTATGCTATGAAGCTTATATTCAAAATGTAAATCATTACCTTTTTTTAGCAGATCTAAACTCACATCCTTTTTTCCAAAAAAAAGACCCGGAATCAGGTACTTCAATTTTACCTGATTCTACGATAGAAATGTATTCAAAACCATTATATACAAATTCCGAAGTTTCGAAAGAGGACCTTAATGAAGAATTTTACTTTTCACGTTCCATTTTTTTCTTCCGGTCATTAAAATTCTTTTAGTTTTTATTTTCATCCGTAATCCAGGTTCCCCAGGATATCGGAGATTTTTTGATCACCCCTTCATCGAGAACTTCTCCAAGCGCGGAAGGGTTCTGAGCATCCATAACAAGTGCATCGAGCTTGCAGCGTTCGAGAATCTTTGCAGCTACAGGATCCACAGGGGACTTGGAGCCTGCTTTCATTTCGATTGCCATAACTATATTTACGAGTTTTTTAGGAGAGATTTTATCGTATTTTACTGCAGTTGGGTCACAGTCAGGATCTGAGGAATAAATTCCATTAATAGAGGTTGCAATTGTAAGCAGGTCTGCCTGCAAGTACTCTGCAAGGATTGCAGCAACAGCATCTGTGGTTTGGCCAGGAGTAACTCCTCCCATGACCACTACTTTCCCTGAATACATGGCCTCTGCAGCTTCAATATAGTTTGTAGGGATCTTTGGATAGGCACCGGATCCGATAGCGGCAATAAGCAGTCGTGCGTTTAGTCGAGTAATCTCAATACCTATATAGTCACAGGTTACTTCATCGGCCCCCATAATCCGCGCAGCACCAATGTAACTCCTGGCTGCTTCTCCACCACCAGTTATTACAATTATATTATGTTTTTTTGAGAGGTTTCGAAGAATTACTGCATATTCCAAATAACGATTTGCATCAAGGTTTTTTGCAAGAATTGAACCGCCTAATGAGAGTACAATGAGCATGATAATATCTACACATTAATCTGATTTTTAAATGTATCGCTAGACTTCTCTTCTTAAATCACCACAAATCCCATATAAAGAGAAACCCTAAAGATCCCCAAAATGATAAATAACTGCTCAAGGCAGATATTGTTTAAGTTGGCTATTGCCTAAAGCAGGTAAATTTTTTAGGTGCAGGGTTGTACATGGATCTTACTGACATACTAAGAGCTGTTAAAGAAGGGAAAATGGACATTAAGACTGCAGAAAAGCAGACCCGAGGTCTGGGTTTTGTCTCGTATGCAGACATTGCAAAACTTGATGCCCATCGAAAAAGCAGGACAGGAATAGTCGAAGCTATCCTTGCCGACTGCAAGGAACCTGAGGACTTGGTGGAGATTACAAGAGTAATGGTTCTAGAAAGCAGAAGAGCCCTTATTACCCGTGTCTCTGCAAAGCATCTTGAAGCTTTAAGGGCAGCATTTAATCATGATAACATTGAGTGGAATAGTAGAGCTCGTACAGTTGTTATCCATGACGGTACTCCCACACCTAAAACAGGTGGAGTTGTAGGAATTATATCAGCAGGCACAGCAGACATCCCAGTTGCGGAGGAGGCACGGATCGTTGCCTCGGAGATGGGCTGCGAAACTATCACTGTATATGATGTAGGAATTGCAGGAATTCACAGACTAATTCCTGAGATCCAGAAACTAAAAGCTATGATGTTGGGAGCAATCGTTGTTGCAGCTGGGAGGGAAGGAACACTTCCCACAATAGTTTCTGGACTTATAGATGTACCAGTGATCGGGCTTCCAGTATCTATAGGTTATGGGGCTGGAGGTGAGGGAAAAGCTGCCCTGCTGGCAATGCTCCAATCCTGCTCTACCATTGCAGTAGTGAATATTGACGCAGGTTTCGTTGCAGGAGCTTACGCAGCTAGAATCGCAAACATGGTTGCAGCTGCTGGTAAAAGAGAAAAAAAGGAACGACAGAAAAAAAAGGCAGTTAATGGCGAATAAATTGAAACCAAAATCCAGGAAGTAGTATTTATGAGATCACTTGTATTCAATCCTTTTTCAGGGGCATCAGGGGACATGATTCTGGGGTGTGCTATCGATCTCGGGGCTGACAGAAAAGCGGTCAAAGAACTGATAGAAGCTTCCATACCAGTCTCCTTAGATATTAGAGAAATTATAAAAAATGGAATAAAAGCTCTAGACGTTCGGATAAATGTACCTGAAAAAGAGTCAATTCGCACATATCCAGAACTCTTGGATACTGTAAAGGCTGCGAAATTGCCTCGTCTGGTGGAGGCAAGTGCTATGGATATCTTTTTGAGAATGGCAGAAGCTGAAGCTTCAGTCCACGGACAGCCTGACCTTGAGAAACTTCATTTCCATGAAATGGGACAAAGTGATACCCTTGCCGATGTAATTGGTTCTTCGGTAGCTATCCATACCCTCAACTGCGATTCTATTTATTGCACCCCTATAAATGTTGGCAGCGGAACGAGGGAATGTGCACATGGGAGTCTGCCTGTGCCAGCCCCTGCTACACTTGAACTTCTAAGAAGAGGAAAACTCTATTTCAGAGGTGGTAGTGAAAAAAATGAACTTCTAACTCCTACAGGTGCTGCTATCCTAGCCCATTTCGCAATGCCTGTTGAAGCTTTTCCTCAGGGAAGGGTGATTTTAATAGGCTATGGGGCTGGAGATTCCGATTTAGATGGGCCCAATGTGCTTCAGGGAGTGCTATCTGAACTTGATTCCTGCCTTATCCCGGATGTAATTGAGATGCTCGAAACCAATGTTGACGATGTTAGTGGAGAAATCCTGGGTAACCTTTTCGAGGAACTGCTCGAGATGGGGGCAAAAGATATTGTAATTATCCCCGCAATCATGAAAAAAGGCCGACCTGCTCATGTTATCAAGGTTATTGCAAAGCCTGAGGACACTGCAAAACTTGCCCGAAAAATAATTACCGAAACAGGTTCTCTAGGAATAAGGGTAGTCCCAACCAGGCACAGGCTCATTGCTGCCCGAAAAATTGAAGTTATTAAATTTGAGGTCGAAGGGCAATTATATGAAGCTGCTGTCAAGATTGCCAGGGACTCGGAAGGGATTTTACTCAATATCTCTGCTGAGTTTGAGGACTGTAAGAAAATCGCAAAAACTAGTAGTGTTCCTATAAAAGAGGTAATTAGAAAGGCAGAGGGAGCTGCAAAAATCCTTTTTTCTAGAATTATTGAGAAGTAATAAACAAAAAATTGTGCTGTTTTGATACCAGAAAATTCCAGATAATTGAAAAAATTCAAGAAAAGTAAAAATTTAAATATGGAGGATTTTAACTCCTTTTATTTCTCTATATAATATTCAGAGTTTGCCCATAGAATGCAGTAGTTCTGCATTCAGGACACTTGCCCCTGCAGCTCCACGGATTGTATTATGTCCCATTGCAATGTAGCGGATTCCTTCTCTTATCCGGCCCACTGATACACTCATACCTTTTCCCATATTGCGATCAAGGCGCGGCTGAGGTCTGTCTATTTCATCTCTTACGATGAGGACTTTTTTGGGTTCGGAAGGGAGTTCTTCCATTTTAGGGTCGAATGTTAGGAAAGCTTCCCTTACTTCTTCAGGCGCTGGTTTGTCTATCATCCCGGCCCATATAGCTTCTGTATGCCCATCTACAACTGGAACTCTGTGGCAGGAAGCGCTTACTTTTATATCTGCAGGCACGATTGCTGAGCCATTAAACTCACCGAGGAGTTTCAATGTTTCAGTCTCCATTTTCTGTTCTTCGCTCCCGATGTAGGGAATTACGTTATCGTAGATTGACATTGCGGAAACTCCGAAAAAACCTGCCCCTGATATCGCTTGCATTGTAGCTACATGTATGGTCTCAAGTCCAAAATGCATCAGAGGTTTTAATGTCAGAGCCATGACGATAGTAGAGCAATTGGGGTTTGTGATAATATATCCATCCCATCCCCGTGTATCCTGCTGGACTTCTAGAAGCCCCAGATGTTCTGGATTTACTTCGGGGATCACAAGGGGAAAATCCGCTTCCATCCTGAAAGATGACGCATTGCTTGCCACTGCAAATCCGGCTTTTGCAAACTCTGGCTCGACGATGAGAGCAAGATCTGCAGGAAGTGCAGAAAAAACCACGTCCGCATCTACGGCTTTTGGGTTTACAGGAGAAATTTCAATATTTTCAACGCTTTCTGGCATAGCTGTATCTAATTTCCAGCCTGCTGCTTCTTTGTATTTTTTGCCGGCGCTTCTTTCTGATGCTGCAAGGGCTGTAATCTCAAACCATGGATGATTTGCCAGTGCTTCTACAAATCTCTGCCCAACAGCGCCTGTAGCGCCCAAAATACCCGCTTTAATTGCTACCATCTAAAAGCTCCCTCCAACGAGAGAAGAAATAATCTGATAAAAGAGAAAAAGAAAAAAATTGGATAAAAAAAATTATTCCAAGTTAATTATCATTTTACTCTTCTACCTTGATTGCCTGGCTAGGACATGCCTCTTCGCATGCACCACAATCTACACATTCATCCTGGTTGACAACCGCACAACCTTTTTCTTCATCAAGGGTAATTGCTTCAGAGGGACACTCATCGACGCAGCTTCCACATCCAGAACATTCATCTGCATTAACTATCGCTGGCATTTTTTTCACGCTCCTATTTATTACTCGATATGTCCCTGGAAATTAGATATGCTGTTTTTGAAACTTCCATAGAATATCGAAAAGTTTGGTCATAACGCCATAGATAGATAAACATAAAAACTTATCGCTTTTTAGCAAAAGGCACCTTTAGAAATCAGGATGTAGGTCGGCATATACTATATATAGTTCATCTCTAGATATATGTAGAACAGAAGAGAAATTGGAAAATATTTATTCAACACATAGGGTCATGCATAGCAATTCCGGGATCTTTAAACCATAAATTTCATTTTCTAACTTCAAAAATCCTTCTTTGAGCAGAAAATCCATATGGAACTTAAAGAAGAAATCGTCTAATGACTATTTCTGTGATTTTTTTTCAGACTTCCAGAAGACCTCAACTATCCTAATTAAATCTTCTTTATGAAGGATTTATAGATACCTTTTCCATTTTTTATATGTTCTATTTTTACATCTTTACCTTCAAAAGTTCACCTTTTTTACCGAAATAGGTGTCAATCTAGTCAATATTCTAGTTCGTATCAAAATTTCACATCTTTTTTGATGATTTAAGAGGATTTTGAGAAACCCCTAAATTTCATCATATGTATATAAATGTAATATAAATGACTTGTGAAAATCAAAGGTTTATCGAAATCTTTTTAAATGGAACTTCTTCAAAGTCCCGAAGAGACTAACTGTAATTATTATTCATAATATTAAGTCATAAATCTTAATTCACTTTAAGTTAGGTAATTCTATTCTGTAGTCATCTTTATATTATAAATTAATTTATTTTTACATTTATCAACAACCTATTTTCACTCAAAATGAACACATTGATAATTCTTACCTTTGCATTTTTAATTTATCCATTTTCGTTTTAGTTTTCAATACCTTCATTGATTTTACTTTAATATTTTTGTCCCTCGAACAAAATAGAACTTACCATTAATAAATAGCATGAATCCAGTTTTTCTAATCAGAAAATTATTATGAACACTTTATTCTGCTCACTCTTGGCATCATTCTCAGATCATTATCTTAATTTAAAACTTTTACAATTTCCCAAGCATCAATTCTCTTCAATAGATTATGGTACTCCAGTATCTGTGAGAGTACAAAAAATAGAGCAATATCGATTACCATTATTATTGCCCTGGAAATTAGGTGACAAACACTTTTAAATTATGCATTGAGATTACATCTATCAACATGAAATTAACAACAATAAAATATCGTTTATGTAGTTAGTGAGATAAACAACCAGATGCTTTAAATCTTATTTTTCCCTGACAGTTTAACTTGTTTTGCTAACAGACTGAGCAATCCCTATTTTTAATTGGGAAGAAAAAGATACAGAACCAACTACATTTTACAGGACTTTCGGTATACTGCCAGAACTATATAATTATTATTTTCTTATTTTTCGATTTACGACGGTTGTTTAGGCTAATTAGTTCCAAATGTTCCATGAGCTCCATATGCTATAGGAGTTCCAAAAGTTCCAGGAGTCATATATCAGTAACCTTTTCTTATTACTGATGGCAGTTAGGAAATCCAGAGATTTAATCACAAAAAACTGTGTATGGGAAAAAAGACATGAATTAAGAGAAGAAAAAGGGAAGTTGGCGAGAAATAGCTTAATGATTGGTTGTTAGAATATTTACAACAATAAATCTCATTTTTCTCATATCTTTTCTATATGGAAGGAGAACCAAGTCATTAAGGTAATTAATACATCATGAAACAGCCAAAAGAGCTCGTAAGATTCAAAACCTGAATTGCATTCTGTGATGGTTACCAGAGATCACCCTGCAAGATCGCCTGGGTTTTGTCGTTTGTACTTTTGTTCATTTTTTTAATCTTTATCAAATACTCTTCTTCGACAGCTTGAGGCTCTTCAAAAATTACATCAACCCCAAGTCTTTTAAGGTAATCTTCGAAATCTTTTACAGTTTTTAAGTCTCTTACCCGGATCTTTGCCTCTTCATAGAGCCTCTGGCCATCCTTTACACCCCTAATTGATTCTCTGAGTGGACTCAGTATGCTTTCCCCTAATTGCATACAGCGTTTTTTGAACTCTTCCTCATTTTCTTTCCACTCTACTGTCTGAAAACCTTCTCTGACAATGCGGGAGAGCATATAGTCTCTGCCAGTATCATTGTAGAATTTAAAAGCATGCCTGAGATCCGAGCAATTACTCTGGGAAGAAGTATATTTCAATTGAGAAAGAACCATTTCAGGATCTTTTATTACGACACCTTCATGCTCTTTTTCCCCAAGTTCCAGGATGATTTTTTCGATTTCTCTGGGAACATTTTCCATGAGAATTTCCCCAAAAAATCTTACCTGGAAAAAACCATATTTTTCCAGAATTTTCTGCTTTTTGTATATCTTAAGAGGCTTACCACTGTTTTTCTCCCGAATGTCGAATATATAAAATTCTACAGATTCGACGTTATAGATATCTTTTGAGATATAAGGATTATCAGGCCCTATCATTTCTCCGTAAAGTACAAGTTCCGGAAAATCGTCAAAAAAATTCAGATTCAATTTCTCTTTCGCTTTTTGGGTTGTATAAGGGCAGATATATCCACTTCGGGTAATTGCAATTATCTCCCCATTTGCAATTGCTATCCGAACATTGTATCCATTCATTTTTTCTTCTAAGACTATCTTCTGAAGGCCGAAGAAGTGCCTTTTAATAGTAGGATCCAGTACCATAGCTCTCCGAATCTTGGGAAAGCCAGTGATTATTTCGAAAGAGTTGCCTTTCTCATAAAGAACCGTACCCCTCTCGATATGGGAAATTTCCTTGTCGAAACGGAGCAAATGCTCGTATTTTCCCCAGTTCCAGGCAAGATAATTTTTCTCAAAAAGGTTATGAACCTTCTCCTTATCAAATCCAAGGCAATCAGCAAGTCGAGCTACAAATTCAGGATCATTTTTCTCATTAACCTCTCTACTCATATCTAATTATCTATATTCAGACCTGAAATAAGTTATCATTCACATATCAATTTGGATATAATTAATAATTATAATTAGCACATAATTAATTAAAAAAATTAGCTTTGATCGACAACTTACAGATACGACTAAAAAAAGAACAAGGAGAAACTAAATAAAAAAAGCTAAAAATAAAAAATGAGTAGATTCCTGAGAAATCTTCTCAGAACTGCATGGATCTCAGGCGTTTGACCCTATCTTCGGTTTGAGGGTGGGTGCTGAAAAGAGACTGGATAATTCCTCCCTTGAGGGGATTAACAATAAACATATGTGCACTACTTTCCTTTGGTTGCACATCTGAGGTTTTTGGCTTGTAGTTGGAGTTCCCATATTCTAGCTTTTCCAGAGCATCAGCAAGTACCCAGGGTTTCCGACAAATTCGAGCTCCTTCAGAATCAGCTGCATATTCTCTTGACCTTGAGATTGCTAGCTGGATCAAGGTTGCAGCAAGCGGTGCCAGGAATATCATCGCGATAAAACTTACTATTCCCCCTTTATCATCACTTCTGCCACCAAGGCCACCGAAAATCGCAGCCCACTGTGCCATACTAGCCATCATCGTTATGACACCCGCAATTGTCGCAGCCACTGAACTGATGAGTGTATCTCTGTTCATTACGTGTGCAAGCTCATGTGCCAGCACGCCTTCGATCTCTTCATAAGAGAGTAGGTTCAGAATACCTGTCGTAACGGCTACAGCTGCATTCTTCGGATCCCGGCCTGTTGCAAATGCATTTGGCATCCCAGAATCTACAATATATACTTTGGGTTTTGGCAGTTTCGCTTTAATAGCTAGTCCATCGACGATCCTGTGCAGGTTTGGGGACTCTGTAGGGGAGACCTCTCTTGCCCTATACATCTTGAGTACTATCTTATCGCTGTACCAGTAGCTACCGAAATTGATGATTACTGCAAATAGTAATGCAATGATCATTCCACCCCTACCACCAAAGTAATTTCCTATCAGAACCATAAGACCTGTAAGAGCAGCAAGCAAAATTGTAGTTTTTAACATGTTTTTCATGACTTCTCACACAACGTCCTCTCAGGCTAATTGCCCGGGCTTTCAGTCTTTGACTCTTATTCCTAAACTCATTTTAATAAATTAAACAGATTGAAATGGATATTATATTTCCAACTACAAATATATTTTGTTATCTCTCATTATGAAGATTGACACAATTGTACTATTTATAGTTCCTTATTTGTCCCAAAATATTTCTGAATTTCATAAAAACGAAAGATCAATTCTCAAAAGTTGGAATTTCATCTATGCAAAGAACATTTCATACATTTTTTTTACATACCCTATGTTCTAAACTCTTATAACAAGTAATACCTATGTTTGAACATATTTACATTCGATGTATTTGAGTAACAGTTTTGTTTGAAAACGGGCTACTTGTTGAACTCAGAATATAAATTCATACATTGAAAGAAATTAATTATTTGGTTGATTTATTCAATCAAAGTCGAGGTTACTTACCCTTCTGCAAGCAACTTGATATGTTCACCCCAATGCTCTGGGTATAAAGAAATTATTCAGATTCAAATATTTTCACTTGCTCATATGCTTCTTTTTCGTCCTGGTTTTCCTGATTTTCGATATAGTTTTTAATTACCTCGGAAGTCGCACAATTATTCACAGTTCCAATGTAATTTCCATCATTCCACAGTTCACAACCAAATAACTGTTTTTAGTCTCAGAGTACTATTTAAAGACATTTCTAAGACATTTCTTGCTGTATACGTTTTCTAATCTACATAACTCTTGAAGTAGAATATTTTGGTTCACAACAACGAAAAGATGCACATAATTACTATAATTACTTCACATTTACTATAATTACTTCACATCAAACTTAACACAGCGAGTTTTACCAATTTCAAAGTATATGTGTCTCAAATAATTTATTATGTCGTTGTCTAAAAGAAATTTTTATGATAGTTCGTAAAAAAACTATTTGATATCTTATTTTGTATGCACAATGGTTTACATTCTGTAGTTCCATTTTTATAGTGCAAAGGTAGCTTAAGATATAAATCAGTTAATTAATAACGTTTCTTGAGTAAGTTTCCATCCTCAAAGCAAAATTTTGGTATTCGACGGAAATAAAAGAGAATAGGTCGTGATTTTGAGTTATGGTCGCGATCTTGAGTTATTAATCTCTTATAATATGTTATGGATTCTATTATGATTTGGAGGAAGTTAAACTTACTTATGAAATAAGTTTTTCAGAATTTTGTTGCCGTAATTATTCAGCCAACCTAAAATCAGTTAGAAAATATCTATTTCAATTCAATAGATACTTTTGATTACGGACATATGAACTAAAAAATACAATCTTTAGCCTACAGTTAAAGAAAATAAGCCCACTTAAATTTGCTTAATGAATCTTATTAAATATGGCTATTAACACTGTTTTATCCAGGCTGAAAAACTACGCTGGAATAAAGATTATCCGAATTTCAGTACTTCAACAACTAGCTCAGATGCTAAGTAAAATTTCATCCATTTGAACAATTTGGCAAAAAGTATATGACTAAAATGATTCCTCAAATGCTCTCTCAATCATTTTTATTTCAATAATAAAGTTAATCCACAAATTATTTTAATATATGTATCAAAATGAAGATATTTCAGTCTCATAAACTTCCCCTTTCGAATTTCTCCCTTTTGATATCCTGTTTCATCGGTCATATATCTCTTCATTTTTAATAAGACACCTTATAATTTTGGTAATTTTTCTTTCTAGATCATAATTGCCTTTGAGTGTCAAATGATTTCTTTTTTCGGTTAAAAACTTTTTTAATTTGTTCTTTTTTTTCATGCTTTACTTTATGAGAAAATAACAAATTAGAGAAATGATTTTCAACACAAACTCTCTATTAAACTTGTTAACTAGAACCAAGCAATAGCTGTTGAAACTTTGAATGTTAAAGGCATAAGTAAGAATCACCATTTAGCACGGTCTATAGGTGTTAGACATGGAGGAGTTTTGTAACAAAATAAGAATATAAATCAGAATAGTCAGGAAAAACCATTCTTATGGTCGGTAAATTTGAACCATCATCTAAGATCTGTCATGTTTGTAGATACCATAACTCTGAGCTAACACTAAAAGATAGAGAATGGAAATGTCCTGATTGCAAGACAAAACATGAAAGAGACATTAAGAGACATTAATACTACAATTAACATCACAAAAATCTGCTTTCATTGATCAAAATCTAATTGAAATCTGATACCCTTGGAATGCGGAGGATGGGCTTATGGACTTGTTTTCAAAAGAGAAAGGAATGAACCAAGAAGTTACTTAGTCTTCAGCTGATTGGTAGTCCAGGAATGTCAATGCATGTCCCAGAAAATCTAACAGTTCTTTAGATCCAAAAGTCTATATAGTTGTGATTATCAATCTATGTCCATAGGGTTTTGATAAATTATATGGCAAAAAAGATATATAGTTGTTAGCGCCACTGCATGGCCGATCATAATAAAGAAGATATTCCTTAACTTATGTAAAAAAATACAATATTGCCGACTTATTGAAAAAACATAGCCCCCCTAAATTATATAAGAAACAGAAACTTTGACTAGAAAGGATTGATTGCAATTTAGGAAATTTTTTTACAAACAATTATCCCCGATTGTTAAAGTGGATTTTGGGGCTGTCCTTCGCTTTAAGCACAAAATCGGGTGATTATCAGCACTAAAATTAAATTATAGAACACAAAGAAATCTTATCAGATTTTTATTATTTTAGAAAATAAATCTGAAAAAGTACAAAACCCAGATTACGCGTGATAGTAATGGAGCGTAACTTCCCCATTCAGTGTGCAGATTTTGATAGGTTAGTTATGGATGATTTTGAAGGGAATCGGGTAGAAGTTTCCAGCATGTCTGACCTCAGTGATCCCTGTCTGTATACGGATCGCGAATATAGCTGGCTTCAGTTTAATAACAGGGTGTTAGAAGAGGCTTTCAACAAGCATAATCCACTACTTGAGAGGGTCAAATTCCTTTCCATTTTTGGGAGCAACCTCGACGAGTTTTTTATGGTTAGGGTTTCAGGAGTTCACAAGAGAATAACAGAAGGAATAAAAGAAAATTTAAACGTTGAGCTCGCGCAACAGCAGCTTCATATCATCCGGGAAGAACTTATTAGGCAGCTTCCTCTCAATGACAGCTGCTGGAATGAAGTGCTTGAGCCCGCCCTTAGAGAAAATGGGATTAAATGTTTAAACTACTTTGAACTGTCTGAAAAGGACAGAGAATGGCTCAGAGATTACTTTGAAAAAAGCATTTTTCCTTTACTTACCCCTCTAGGCTTCGATTCAGGACACCCTTTCCCACACATCTCGAATCTGAGTCTTAACCTGGCAGTACTTATTGATGATCCTGAATATGGAGAGCGTTTTGCTAGGGTCAAAATACCTCCAATGTTCAAGAGGATGATTTTAGTTCCTGAGGATGGTGGGGAAGAAACAACTTCAAGTTTCGAGAATTTTAAAACCGGTCGTTTTGTGTGGATTGAACAACTCATTGCTGCAAACCTTGACATCCTATTTCCTGGGCAGCATATCCTGGGAGCTTATCCATTCAGAATCACACGAGATGCAGACCTCGGATTCGATGAAGATGGGGATAAAGATCTTTTGACTGCTGTAAAGCAGAGGATTGGAATAAACTACTTTGGGCCAGCTGTTAGACTTGAAATTGACTATACAATGCCCCCTAAAGTCTATGATATCCTCCTTAAGAACCTAGGCCTTACTGCTTCTCTCATGCTCAAATCGGCAGCCCCTCTGGGCCTTTCAAGTCTCAATAACCTTACGCAGATCAACCGTCCTGAGCTCAAATACAAGCCCTTCGAATCGAGAAAACATCCTCAATTGATTGATAAGAAAAATATTTTTGCGGTCCTTAAAAAGAGAGATGTTCTCCTCTATCACCCCTATGATAGTTTCGAATCGGTAATTGATTTCGTGGAAGAAGCTGCCGATGATCCAGATGTTGTTACAATCAAAATGACATTATACAGGGTAGATGACAACTCTAGGATCATTCAGGCTCTGATGAAAGCTGCAGACAGAAAAAAACAAGTTGCAGTTCTAGTGGAACTTAAAGCCCGCTTTGACGAGGAGAACAATATAGGGTGGGCAAAAGAACTTGAGCGTAAAGGCGTTCACGTTGCCTATGGTTTCCCTGGGCGCAAGACTCATGCTAAGATGTGCTTAGTAGTCAGGATCGAAAAAGAAGGAATCAAGTATTATGTGCATATGAGTACAGGAAACTACAACGCTGTCACAGGAAAACTCTATACCGACTTTGGTTATCTGACAAGTGACTCATTTATAGGTAAGGATATTTCGGACCTTTTTAATGCTCTTACAGGTTATTCGAAAAAGACTCATTATATCAAGCTCCTTGTTGCCCCTCAGGACCTCAGGCACCAAATTCTTGAGCGCATCAGGCGCGAGATTGACATGCACGAAAAGTATGGAAATGGGCACATGATCTTCAAGATGAATTCTCTAGTGGATGATCAGTGTATCCGGGAACTTTACAGAGCTTCGCGCATCGGAGTAAAGATAGACCTTCTTATCAGAGGAATTTGCTGCCTCAGACCCGGTATATTTAGACTCAGTGAACAAATAAGGGTTATTTCAATAGTTGGCCGCTTTCTTGAACACTCCAGAGCATACTATTTCAGGAACGGGGGAAAAGAAGAAATTTTTATGGGCAGCGCTGATCTAATGCCGCGTAATCTGGACAACAGAGTAGAAATTCTCTTCCCCATATCAACTGCATACATTCCTATTGTAAGGGATGTCATACTTGGTATTCAACTGAAAGATAACATAAAAGCCCGTCTGTTGCTTCCTAACGGCAGGACTGAAATGATTCACCCAAAGCCTGAAGAAGAACTGGATTCTCAACTGTGGATGCTTGAGAATAGTAAAAGCTGGGATCTGATTACTCAGAAAGGCTGAAAAATATCTTCCGTCATCTATTTTTGCTTAGTTATAATCCCACAGTAAAAATTTACACTTCAAAAACTTCGAAAAACGTATGTATTTCAAGTGCATAAAATCTCCATTAATCATAAACGCAAAGTTAAACGAAGGAAAGCATGGAAAAAAGGAAAATTGATCCTCTACGTCCTTTCATTGGTATACTTTTGAAAATTATAATCAATTCGTGAGTTTACTATAAATGAACAATAAAGAACTTCCATTATTTTTTGCTGTTTCTTGCAGCAATTCCAAGACAACTACCCATAAGCTATTCAATCGTATTCAGTTTCATGCACTGAAGGTTATTGTGAAGCTTTTAGTAGTGAAATTGTCCATGCTGAACCTCCATCACAGAAAGTTTCATAATCTTTAGGTACCTCTTTTCAACTTTAAGACCTGAAAATTTCTGAATTTCCGAAGTTCCATCCAGAATCAAAGTTGCGCTGGCGCACCCCGCTGCAAGCAACGGGGTATGTTCGCGCCACCGCTCTGGTTGTAATGGCTATTAAAAATCGAGTATGTTCATTTGCTGATATGCTTCTTTTTCTTCCCTGTTTCCCTGATTTTCAACATAGTTTTTGATAACATCTGAAGTTGTTCCATCTTCTATAGTTCCAATGTAACCTCCATCACTCCAAATTTAACAACCAAAAAGCTTTTTTGATCTCAGGGTATTGTTTAAAGATTTATCTTGCTATAATACTTTTTATAATTTGCATGACTTTTGAAGGAGAATACTTTGGTTCAGCTCCAACAAAAAGATGTACATGATCACCATCACTACCAATTGCATCAAACTCAAAACAGTATCTTTCACTAATTTCAAAGCATACGTTTTTCAAAAATTTGATGAGTTCTGTCCCTAAAAAAAAGATTTTTACGGTACTTCAAACAAAAAAACCATGTGATATCTTATTTTATATACACAATGGTTTGCACGTCTTAGTTCCATTTACAGTACAAATGTAGCAAAAAATATAAATTTATTATTTAACAACGGTTATCAGGGAAGTTTTCCATCCCCGCAGCAAGCTGCGAGTATTCGATTGAAATAATATTGGATGTCATAAATGCCGCTTGGGCCATAACCGCCGCCATTGCCCACATAGCCTTGTGCACTCGTTCTCACTGCGTCACAGATCATACAAAAAGTACTGCCAGCAAAATAGTTAGTACCTTTTTCATTCTACTAGATACGTGTTTCAACATTTTCTTTCACCCCGTTATGCTTAAAATCAAAAATTATAATAGAATTTGTTTTTAGTAACTATTCAAGCTATCAAAATTTAGTTGATTGATATCCATTCTATTACACCAACAAATTTCGATGAAATACAAAACTTACTTAGCTTACTAGTTATTTTAAATTAATTATAAAAAAATAGTTTCTGAATAAAAATAATTTCCCATAAGATATTTTGACATTGAACAATAATTTGATATTAATTATGTTTTTTTATAATAGTTCTGAGTAAAGATTATTTTTGCATGAAACTTTGAAAGAATTATATATAAGTTAATATTAATTATAGATTATCATTATTTCTGAATCTTCACCATATGTTGTGAATATTATCTAAATGATTCACGAAAATAAAAGGTTCATTGATACATTTATTTATTCATATTTTAAAAGCAAAATTTTGATGATGGTACTTTTTTTTTGCACCGTTTTTTTGTGGTAAAACCTATGGATCAAGAAAACCTGGAAATCCTGTTTTTTACTGAAAGAAAAAGATGGAGAATAATCATTTTTACAGAACTTTCAGTACACTGCTAACTTTGGTAGTATTGAAAATTTGCTGTAAACTGGAAGTCGTATTTTGCATATAGAATCTAATTCAGTTTTTCTGATATTAGATTCTCTTTTTTTAATTTTTAAAATTGATTTTGATAAAACAATTTTCATAAATTAATTTAATTAAAATCAATAACTTGGAGTTTATTGAATTTTGCATGCTTTTTAGTATTTTTTTGCATTTGATAGGGGGCTACTAACACGCTAGAAAAAAAATATATTCTTTTATTAAATGGAATAATTGAGTTTACAGACATATAGTCAAAATTTTTGAGACTTTCATTTTTGCAGTGGAAGTTTTGTACCTCGTAAAAAATTTAAAAATCGTGAAAAATCTATAATAGGTTCTAAATTGCACATTTGAAGTAAAAAATCAAACACTTTAGGAATTTAGGAATTATAGTATAATCAAAAAAAATTGAATAAAATAAAGCAAATTTTACAGAAAATTATTCAAGTTGCTATTTTTAATTAAGCTTCTGATCTTTTCTTGGTGGTAATTTTACAACTTATAGCCAAAATTGTTCTATAGAACCAATTACTTTCATGAATTCATCAAATCCAAAAAGTTTAACAATATAAGCATTGAAATTTTTTATCCATGCTATAATTGAGGCCAAAATTGACTGATTTTGCAACGCTTCTTTGCTGCTTCATTAATTTCGTTCCGCATAAACATGAAACATAGCTCCTTATGGTACCAAGCATATGAATTTAATGTAGATAAAGTTTTTTTGTCGTTCCAGGCTTTTGAATCCGCGGGTTAAGTTCATTTGCTTTGTCAAATGCTTTAATTGCATCTTCATCCTTGTTTAATCTATATAGAGCAACTTCTGTATTGTATTAAGCATCTGAATCATGCCGATTATTTTTAATTGCTTTGTCATTAGTTTTTATTGCTTTTTCTGGTTGATAATTCAAAAATTATCTAACCAGTTAATGAAATTTTATAAAACCTTACTTATTTATAGTCAAAATATTGCCAAGTTTATTCATAAATTAAGGTATGATTCCAAAATGAATTTAAGTTTTTTAATCAAAGTGTCAAATGATGCTTGAATATACTAACTGATCCACATAAAAAAGCCACCGTTAACGAAAAATCATCATGGAAATCACAATGCTCAATATTTCATAGAAACCGTCATTGTCTATGGCATGGTCTCTACCACGATTATAAGGTCGGGTATTCACGTCTAAAGCAGTAAACAGCCTACATTATAATCGTGAAAATGAGACAACATTTTTTTGGAGATAGACATTATTAAAAACAAAGAAACAAACGAATCAAAAACATTTCCTCTTTCCAACATGATTCAAAGTCCTCAAAATTTTCCCACGGATATGAGTGAGGACTTTTCAATCAACTTCGAAAATATTTACACATATAAACAATAATAACCGTATTCAATGACTTGAAAATCGCAGTTAATTATTCAGTTAACGATAATTCATCTTCCTTTTTATTAATTTTTTTCTTTTCCTGGTCCCTTTTTACCTATCATATAGACATTTTTATTCCAGTCAAATACCCCAAATATTGCTTTAAGGATGAAAACTTCCCGAGACCTTTATTAACTAAATGATTTATATCTTAAGCTACCTTTGTAATATAAAATAGAACTACAGAATGTAAACCATTGTGCATATAAAATAAGATATCAAATAGTTTTTTACGAACTGTCATAAAAAATTCAAATTAGACACTAACATAATAAATTATTTAAGACACATATACTTTGAAATTGGTAAAAGATGCTTTTTTAAGTTTGATTTAATTGATATTTATGATGATTATGCACATCTTTTCTTTGGATACTGAACCAAAATATTTTATTTCAAGATTCATGCAGATTAGAAAAAGTATCAAATAAAAAAAATCTTTAAATAATACCATGTGATTAAAAAAAAGTTATTAGACAGTTAACTATGAAGTGATGTAGGTTACATAGGAATTGTGATGACGATACAACTTCCGATTTCTTTAAAAATTATATTGAAAACAAAAAGAAAAAAATCATGACGCAAGTGAAAATATTTGATTTTTAATTATTCCTTTACATTCAGAGCAGTGAAATGAATATCTCATATTTCTTGCAGCTGTGTAGCAACCGAAATTTAGATTTTTTTTCGATTTCAATCTTTCTCTTATTATAAACCTCAGATGAGCAGAGTTTTTTGAACTTACAATTTTACATATTAATAGATAGTAGAAAATCAGTGGAAAATAAATCTAAAATAGAGTAAAGTCTGAAAGAATATGATGAAACTGATTTTAGAGTCTCTTGACCCCTTCAATGAAAACAAAAAACAGTACATTCAGGTGCTAGTCAATGGAACCTAATGCAAATTCTGGAGGCCGGATTGTTGCGTTTATTGATATCGGGACTAACTCTATCAGACTCCTCCTGGTCCGGATTAATCCAAATGGGTCCTACCAGTCCCTGACCAAGCAGAAGGAAACCGTCCGGCTTGGTGACAAGGAATTCATAGATAAAATTCTGCAACCTAAGGCAATGGAACGCTCAGTTATTGTCTGCAAAAAATTAATGGAACTTTCAAGGGCTTACAGGACAGAAGAAGTTGTAGCAGTAGCTACATCGGCGACTCGGGATGCAAGCAATAAGGTTCAATTTCTCGAAATGTTGAAAAAGGAGGCAAACCTTGAGGTCTGCACGATTTCAGGAACTGAAGAAGCCCGTCTGATCTACTTAGGAGTTTCAAGCGGGCTCCGGCTCGGAGATTCAAAGGCCCTTTTCATTGACATCGGAGGTGGGAGTACTGAAGTATCTGTCGGGGACCAAAGGCAGTATTATTTCCTTGACTCCCTTAACCTTGGGGCTGTTCGTCTGACAAATATGTTCATCCCGGATGAGACTGGTCCGATTTCAGAAGAACAGTATGAACAAATTAAGCTTTATGTCCGAAGCAAGGCTGTAAATGCAATAAGAGAGCTTTCCAAATACAGAATATGCTGCGCTGTTGGAAGTTCAGGAACCATAGAAAATCTTGCCAGAATCGCTTTTGTTTACCTTCACAAGACAACCTATGAAAACTATGAGAAGCTAGAGTATGAAGACTTGAAGAAGATTGTCAAAGATATGTGCTCCTTATCCCTTGAAGAGAGACGCAACTTTCCTGGAATCAATTCACAGAGAGCAGATATTATAATCTCAGGAGCCGCGATCATCGAAACTTTGATGAGCGAGCTGGGACTTTCCAAGATAATGGTCAGTAAACTCGGATTAAGAGAAGGCCTACTCGTAGATTACATCTCAAAAAGCGAATTTTCCTACATGATTACTCACATGTCTGTAAGAAAGCGCAGTATTATGCAGCTTGGACTCACCTGCAACTTTGATGAAGAACATGCCCATATTGTCACTAACCTGGCCCTTGAACTATATGACAGTATTCAGACGCTAGGAATATATGAATTTAGGAATGGAGAAAGGGAGCTTCTTGAGTATGGTTCAACTCTGCACGATATCGGGACATTTATCTCATACGACACTCATCAGGCCCATGCTTATCACCTAATAAAGGAGAGCAATCTTCCAGGTTTTCAGCCTGAAGAAATCGAAATAATTGCAAATCTTGCTTATTTTCACAGGAAAAACATTCCTAAAAAAAAACACTCAAATCTCACTGAGCTTAATAAAGATACAATAAAAAGTATTCGAATCCTAAGTGCCCTTCTCCGCATAGCAGAAAGTCTTGACCGTTCCCATGCGGGTATTATCTCTAATGTTCGATTTTACATTGCCTCTACTGACAGCCTTGTGCTTGAAATACATGCCAAGAGTGAGTGCCAGCTCGAGATATGGGAAGTAGAGAAGCATAAAAAGTATTTCAAGAAAGTTTTTGGATACAGCATCCAATCCAAAGTTATTATATAACAGGATGTTTAGGCGCAGTTAATTACTGAAGGAAGTACATGACATGTGAAATCTAGAAGTTTAGATAGACCCAAAAAATTAAAAAAATTATAATTTAGGAGGGTTTCGATAAACCCCTAAATTTATTTATATACTTATAAATATTAATATATGATTCATGAAAATAAGAAGTTTATCTAAATTTTCAGGATATGTGGCTATTGCAGGGGAACAATTCTTACACCATCTGAGAACTTATCTCTATACTGAAACAAATATCTAGATCACTTAACAATTTTTGAATTTGAAATTCAAAATAGAGGAAAAGATAGTTTTTTTTAAATAATCTATGAACGAAAGAGGAGGGGAAAGGTGAAGAAAAAAAACCAAAGAGAGAAGAAAAAGGCTGAAATGAGCAGTACTCCGATTTTCTGTAGTTCAGAATAACACTTCATCCATACATAGAAATTTTAGTTTCATTGTAGGATTGCCTTTAGAGAATTCAATATTGTAGAAAATTTCGATAAACTCCTAGCATTATGAGTATTGAATAGATAAAATCTTTTAACCATAATTTTTACTCATGAAAACTTTTACTGATTTTGCTCTTAAAGAAAAACACAAACTTTTTCAGTCAGTTTGAGACAAACTTGCTGAAATTAATACCTGACTTGATTGAAAATCTTTGAGTAATTCATTCAATAGACAAATAAGTCCTCACTAAGCCTTGAAATTTGTATAACTGGGATCGCTAAAAAATATTTTCGGGAAAATATTGCCAGTAGAAACAAAATTTAAATCATAGTTAGGTTGTTTTGGTTGTGAGAATATGGAAAAATAAAAAAGAGTTTCGAGACGAAATCATTTCAATGTAAAATACAAAAAGAATCTACAGGAAAGACTTAAAAATCAGTCATCAACGATAAAAAGGTATTCTGGAGGTATCTTTTCTGCAAGTGCTATGTAATCTGTTGCAAGCTGTAGGGAAATCCCATCTTCATGGGCCTTTAAAGCGTCTATTTGAAGGATCAATGGATTTTCAGTATGAATAAGAGCTACTTCTTTTGCCTTTTCATATGAAGTGCTGAGGTGAATATAGCGCTGTTTTATTGGAAAAATTCCGTTCTCCAGCAGAACATCTATTTCCTCAGGGCTCACACCATAGTATAAGTATGGTAAATTGCTTTCCGGATAATCTAGGTCAATATTGACAGAGTGACCATAACGTGCCCTGATTCTGGAATCACGAATCTCATACCGACCCTTTCTATCTGATTCCACAAGAGCATAAAGATATTCCTTCCTCATCCAATTGTACCGCTTCTCTACAACTTCACAAAAAGAGTTTAGATTTACCCAGCCACGCTTGTCCATTTCAACTCCTACAGATTCTGGAAAATGCCTTAGAGTGCCTGATATAAACCTGCCAAGCTTCTCCTCCCTGCTGTCATCGAGCAAGTATCTGCCAGGGTTTTTACACTGCAGACAGCTGCTCCCTCTAAAATAGCCGTGAACAGTGCATTTTCGAATCATGATATCCTGTACATAATAAAACTTTACCATAAATAAGGTTTCCTCTGAAAAAATTGGTCAGCCTGAAACAGGAGTGCTGTATGCCCCCTCTAGTTGGCACATCTACAATATACTGAAATTTTTGCAACGGAACCATAATTTCTCCTTCATAATGGGTTCCGTTGCAAAAAATTCAAAAAAATATGTAAATCTATAAGTAATGAATAAAAATCAAAATATTCAAGGAAAATGTACTAACATTATAAAACTATACCAAACAATTGATTAATGTATTTGACTTCATTAAAAACAGAGTAATTTAGATTATTGACTTGTCCTTTTTTGATCATATTCATAGCTTCAATTCCTTTTAAAGTCTTATTAGCAGATCGAAAAGACTGAAATCCTAACATTGGATTAACTATCCGCTTTATAGATCTATGATCTTGTTCAATAATGTTATTCAAATACTTGATTTGTCGAATGCCTACGTTTTTAGGTAGTATTTTATCATTTTTCAGTTTATCTATAGCAGGTGGATAAGCTGGATTTTTATCAACGGTTATTACTCTTGGAATTTGATTATGATTCGAACTTAAAGCTTGCTTAAAGAATCTCTTCGCTGCCTTTCTATTTCGTTTTGCACTTAACATGAAATCAATTGTATCTCCATTTGAATCAACTGCTCGATAAAGATATTTCCATTTACCTTTTACTTTAATATAGGTTTCATCAACTCTACACGAATCATTTGTTGGTCTTAAATGTCTTTTGATATTTTTTTCTATTTCAGGGGAATATTGATGTACCCATCTCATTATAGTACTGTGATCAACTTGAACTCCTCTTTCTATCATCATTTCCTTTAAATTTCTATAGCTTAATGGGTATTTTAAGTACCATCTTACACTCAATAGGATAATTTCTCCTTCATAATGCTTCCATTTAAAGGAATTAGATAGCATGTTACCATCTTTGATTTTCTTTTTATTCTATTGTATCATTAGAAAGGATTTTTTGCAACGGAACCTTATATATTGTAGTGTAGACACCAGTAGACACCACAAATCAAAAGGATTGGAAAATAACCGATAGGTATGTGGATAAAGAATTACTTGAAAGATGCTGGTCTTATTTCGAATTAAATATATATGGAATGATATTTATTTGAAGCAACTGTATTTGGGTTTACCGTAAACACAACTCTTCCAACATGTTTTTCTAACTTTTTTAATGTGAGTGTTTTGGTGGTAATGTTACAGTTTTAAACCAAAAGTCTTCTATGGATTTAATTACTTTCATAAATTCGTCAAAGTCTATTGGTTTAATGAGATAGGCATAAGCATGAAGATCATAAACTCTAAGTATGTCTTTTTCAGCACTGGAAGTAGTTAAAATGATTACAGGTATGGTTTTAAGGTCCTTATTCTCTTTTATTTCTTTAAGAACTTCACGTACATCTTTTTTCGGTAAATTCAAGTCCAAAATAATTATATCTGGAAGCTTAGAACCTAAAAACTGTCCTTACCGTATAAAAAACGGATTGCTTCTTTTTCGTCTTCTGCAATTTGAATATTAGTTATAACTTTTGCATCACTGAGGAATTCTGTTATTAATCCAATATCTCCTTTATTGTCTTCAACTAAAAGAATTTCCAAAGGCTTAGTTAATATATTCATTTTTAAAACCTTTATAATCAGAACTAAAAGAGTTTATTGAACAGTTTGTCTGAATTTTTGGATCATTACTTGTTATAGATTTTTATTTGATATACATAAATATATCTATTTTTACCTTCGAAAATTATCTAAAAATTTTCAATAGCTACTCGACTATATAAACAAAAACTACTTAAGCACACAATCTCACAAAAGTCAAACCAAAATGAAAAAGTTACTAAATATAGAAGATGCTTAAGATTAAGTTTCAAATTTAGTGATGATACTAAATTACAAATAATTGAATTCTGAATTTATACGGTATATATCTGCAAAATATCGATTAAAGCAAAGTTGGAGAACTATAATTATAAAAGAGCTTGGAAATGATTATTTGTCTGTAACGAATAAAAACCTGAGACATTCTGGTATTGATATTATTGAAAATATGTCATGGGGAACACATTTCTGTCAGTTCTACCAAACCAAGGAAGATTTGATTGACATACTTGTTCCTTATTTCAAAGCAGGGCTGGAAAATAATGAATTTTGCATGTGGATCACATCATAACCTTTGGAAATAGAAGCGGCAAAAGAAGCCCTTGGAAAGGCGGTACCTGATATTGATGTTTATCTAGATCAAGGACAACTTGAAATTATTTCTTACTTTCATTGGTATGT
The DNA here is from genome assembly GCA_963733675.1 of uncultured Methanosarcinaceae archaeon. Lineage (GTDB taxonomy): Archaea > Halobacteriota > Methanosarcinia > Methanosarcinales > Methanosarcinaceae > Methanosarcina. The sequence continues at coordinate 795,798 of CAVTET010000004.1, forward strand.
AAATGATGGTGCCTTCGATTCAAATAGAGTATTAAATGGGTGGGTTGAAAAATTAAATAAGGCCCTGTCTAATGGTTATGATGGTTTGAGGTTAACTGGAAATACTTTTTGGCTAGCAAAAGAAGATTGGGAAGATTTTGTTGACTATGAAAAAGATATAGATCGAGTCCTAGGTAACTACCAGATGATAGCTCTCTGCACTTATAATTTCGACAGATGCAACTCAACCGAAACCATTGATGTAGTTAGCAACCACAAATTTGCTTTGATCAAAAAGAAAGGTGAATGGGAACAGATAGAAAGTTCCAAGCTCAAAATAGCTGAAAAAGTAGGAGAAGTTCTAAGGTTATCCAATCTTTATAACCGTAGTCTTATTGAAGCTAGTTTGGATCCTTTAGTGACTATTGGTCCTGATGGTAAAATTACTGATGTAAATGAAGCTACAGAACAGGTTACTGGTTATTCGCGGGATGAATTAATTGGAACTGACTTTTCAGATTATTTCACTGAGCCTGAGAAAGCTAAAAAAGGGTATCAAGAAGTGTTCAGTGTAGGATTTGTGTATGATTATGAGCTTGCAATCCAGAACAAAAATGGGCACATAACTCCAGTTTTGTATAATGCTTCAGTTTATAAATATGAATTTGGGGATGTTATTGGTGTTTTTGCAGCTGCGCGTGATATTACTGAACGCAAGCGAATGGAAGCAGAACTAGAGTATATAGCACGTCTGCCATGGGAAAACCCCAATCCAGTGATACGCTTAAACCAAGGCCATAAAACCAACTATAGCAACCCCGCTGCCCAAATGTTGTTGACAGATTGGGGTTGTGCCACCAGCCAAGAAGTTCCTACAGAAATCACAAAAATAGCTATTGCGGCCTTGAATGATGGCATCCAACGTAAATTTGAGCACAAATGCGCCAATAACACATACATTCTAAGTCTTGCTCCGTTTCCCCAATCTGGCTATGTTAATCTTTATGGCCGTGACATCACTGAACAAAAAAAAGCAGAAGAACTGTTAAAATCGAAATTGGAAGAACTTACTCAATCAAATGAAGAATTGGAACAATTTGCTTATGCTTCGTCGCATGATTTGCAAGAGCCCTTGAGAATGATCACAAGTTATTTGCAGCTTTTACAAAGGAAATATCAGGGTAATCTTGACGATAAGGCGGATAAATACATACACTTCGCTGTTGACGGGGCTTCCCGTATGCAATTTGATAAATGATCTATTAGAATACTCCCGTGTGACCAGAACAAGCAGAGAACCTAAATTTACAAATTGTACATTTGTTTTGAATCAGGCACTAACTGGTTTAAAAGTAGTTATAAAAGAAAATAAAGCTACTATATCTCATGATGCTTTGCCTGATATAAGGGTGGATTCTACCCAGTTGGTTCAGGTGTTTCAGAATTTGATTTTCAATGGAATAAAGTTCCACAATGAAGAAGCACCTAAAATTCATATCGCTGCTAAGAAAAAAGCTAGTGAATGGGTGTTTTCAGTACAGGATAACGGAATTGGAATCGATCCGCAATATTCTGAAAAAATATTTGAAATTTTTAAAAGATTGCATACCAGGGAACAATTTTCTGGAACAGGAATAGGGCTTTCAATTTGCAAAAAAATTATAGAAAGACATGGTGGACGTATATGGGTAGAATCTGAACTAGGTAAAGGTTCAACTTTTTATTTTACTTTACCGATCAACACCGCACAGAATTTTTAAAATCAGATTTTAATGCATAATAGATATATTTTAAAATATTTATTTAAATTTACTTATTAAAGAAGTCTTATACATGTGGACACCTTTTTTCTTACTTGAAGTTGTGATATTACCATCTAAATCTTTTTTATCAATATTCAGCTGGAGCCTAATCTAATGTGTTGGCCACAATTTGACTATCATGATACATATGTAATTATAAAATCGATGTGTTTCACATTAATTTGAGTAAAGAATGCTCTCAATTTTGGGTTAACAATGGCACAAACACAGAGATTTTCTTACAAAAGCTCTGTATCAAGATATATTTTCCTGGATGAAGGTAAGCTTAAGTCCAGGGGGGATATGTAGTCACTGATCTTTTTTTGGAGTAGAATTTTTGGTAATGGACATTTTTTAAAGACGGAAACGTTAATGACTATAAAATCATAATTATATTTGTATATAAATGCACACCATGTTGCATCAAGCTTCCGTAGTAAAATAGCAATCATGCCACGTAATCTATAATTTATACTAAGGAGAGTTTGTATTGACAGAATCAACTATCAGCGGGAAGGAAACAACGACTCTTTTGATTGTGATGGGAGTATTCCTCTTATTCACAATTGCTATTGTAAGTGCTAACGGCGGTGTACATGGCATAGGCAGAAATCACACTGGGTATCATGATCCAGGAGATGGTTATGGCTATAGTTATGGTTATGGCTATGGTTATGGCTATGGTGAAGGCCATGATGGAGACGGTCATGGCAATGAATATGGCAATGGTTATGGAAACATCGGCAAAGGTAACGGCTATGGCAATGGTTCTGGAAATCACGGCATAGAAAACGGAAATGGTAATGGAAACGGAAATGGGAACGTAGGAAACGGAAACTGTAATGGCTACTGATAGAAAAGTTGAATTCCCAAAATAGATTAGCTAAAATTAATGGATAAATAATGTCACTTTTAGCTGGGTTTTACTTTATTAGCAAATCAACTCTTATTTTAGATGGAATTTAGGGAATTCATAGGTTTTAAGACAAAAGTTATGCATTAGCAAAAGCGCTAAAGACAAAAATATTGTTAGTATCACCATTGACTCAGCATCCTGTTATATTTTACAGAACTTTTGATATACTACCATTAAGATTGCAGTAGTCAACTTAACACTAACGGCTTATTTAATTACTTACAATGAAGCTTATTTATACATTACAAGATTAATGTTAATTATTTATTAATATATATCTCTTTCAGTAATATAACAACAGTAGGGTAGAGTCATCTAATGTGGCAAAATAATTTCTAAAAAGTCTGATTCAAACAGCCTAATGACAATGAATTTTTTGCGTCTATATTCTCAAACTTGAAGGGGAGTTGAATGAATGAAAATCTGAGAAATTTCGGGCGAAAGAAATCTGAAGAAGTCGTTTTTCGAGATACAGATGATTGGAAACACACCTTTGATGCAGTGCCAGACCTGATTGCCATATTAGACACTGAATTTCGAATTGTTCGTGCAAACAACTCCATGGCAGCAAGTTTGGGGATGACATCAAAAGAGTGTATTGGATTGACTTGCTACCGGCTTGTCCATGGAACGGATGAACCTCCCATTTTTTGCCCGCACAGGCAGTTGCTTAGTGATGGGCTTGAGCATACTGTAGAGATTTGTGAGGAATCCCTTGGTGGTTATTTTATAGTGAGCGTCTCGCCACTGCATGATTCAGAGGGAAAACTAACTGGGTGCATTCATGTTGCCCGTAATATTAACGAGCGAAGAGAAGCAGAGGAAACTCTAAAAAAAGCATATGATAATTTAGATAAGTTAGTTAAAGAAAGAACAAATCAGCTTGAAAAAGCTTATAACTCGCTAAAAAAAAGTGAAAAAAGGCTTGCTGAAGCTCAAAAAATGTCTCATATTGGGAATTGGGAATGGGATATTATAACTGATAAAGCACATTGGTCTGATGAATTGCATCGTATTTTTAAACGTGATTCAGGAGAACTAGCTCCAACTTATAATGAATATTTAAGTTATGTACACCCGAAAGATCGAGAACATGTGGATAAGGCCTTTAAGAAAGCTATAAATAGAGAACCCTGCAGTATTGATCATAGAATTATCTTAGCTAATGGGGAAGAACGCGCAGTCCATGTACAATCCGAAGCTATTTTTGATGAAAAAATGATCCCTATTAGATTGAAAGGAATAGTTCAGGATATTACTGAACGTAAAAAAGCCGAAGAGAAAATTCAGAGCTTAGCGAATATTGTGGAATCATCAAATGATGCCATTATTACTATATCTCTTGATGGTATTATTACTAGCTGGAATAAGGGTGCAGAGCAGATTTATGGTTATTCATCGGAAGAAATTATAGAGAAAGATGTATCTATACTCGCACCAGATAATCTCAAAGACGAAACAAAAAACTTAATTGAAAAGGTTAAGCTAGGGGAAAAGATTCAGCACTACAGAACTTTAAGGTTAAGAAAAGGTGGTAAGTTAATCGATGTTTCAATAGGTCTTTCTCCGGTTTTTGATGCCGCTGGTGATCTTGCGGCGATCTCAGCTATTGTTAGAGATATTACGCAGCGAATTGAGAGCGAAAAATCCCAAGTGAAAGCTGAAAAAGCTAAAAAGAAAGAAATCCACCATCGAATAAAAAACAATTTACAAGTGATCTCTTCTCTACTTGATCTTCAGGCTGAGAAGTTTAAAAATAGAGAGTGCATTAAGGATTCGGAAGTTCTGGAAGCTTTCAGAGAAAGCCAAGATAGAGTGATATCTATGGCTCTTATTCACGAAGAATTATACAAAGGTGAAGGATTCGAAACTCTAGACTTTTCGACATACATTCAAGAATTGGTTGAAAACCTTTTCCAGACTTACAGACTAAATAGCAAAGATATACACCTGCACATAGATATGGAAGAAAAAATATTCTTAGATATGGATACTGCTATTCCTTTGGGAATAATTGTTAATGAACTAGTTTCAAATTCTCTCAAACATGCATTTATAGGGAAAGGTAGCGGGGGAATGTATATCACTCTTCGTAGAGAAAAAAACGGAGAACGTATAAATAGCATAGAAGAAAGCAAATATGAAGGCTGTAAAAGTACCAGTTTTATTTTGAAAGTTTCAGATGATGGGATAGGTATATCTAAAAGTATTGATTTGGAAAATCCCAACAGTCTTGGCATACAGTTGGTAACCACTCTAGTAGATCAGTTAGCTGGAGAACTTGAGCTGAAAAGCAATAATGAGACGGAATTCACTATCAGGTTTACAGTAACAGAAAAAAGAAGCAACAACTAGTATAAGATACATAGTTTTTGTGTTAAAAACTATACATAAGAGAATACAGGTTGTAATGAAGCAAGATTTCTAGATTTTCACTTATGCAGAATTTCTGTGTCAAAAGTTCTGTAAAACGCAATTAACTCTATATCATTTTTCTTCGCCATTCAGAATAGAAGTGGCTCAGTTTGTTAGCAGAACGAGTCAAACAGTTCGAAAAAGATAAGCTTTAAAGCATTGGGTTAGTCCTCCCATTAACTACACAAATAATATTTTATTGTTGTTAACCTCATGTTGATAGATGTAGTCTCAATGTAAAATTTAAATGGGTTGGTTATCTAATTTCCAGGGCAAGAATGGCATTTCTTAAGGTGATTGATATTGCCCTATTTCCTTTCAGTCTCCTGTAGTATTTATCATTCTGTCCGTCATTGAAATTAATGAAAAGTCAATAATTACCATCACTAATTGCTCATCTTCATCTTTTAGAGCATTAATTAACGACTAGACTGCTTCTTTATACTTGATATTTTCAGATGCCTTGTTGCCTTCAATAATTATCAACGAAATTCAATATGGCACCGGATGTATCAAAATAATCACGCAAAAGGATAGTATGTACCGTTTTTAAGTAAAAAGGTATTTCACTATAATCAGCACTAATGATTAAAACTTTTTTACCTTTAGCCATTGCATATCCAACGTCATAAGCTACATTGAGATTATTATCTATCATGAAAGCGATAAGAAGATCACATTTGTTTATAGAATCATGAATAGCACTTATAATATCGTTTTTTATTTCCAAATGGTTGGTTTCATATATTTGTATTTCATGTGATTTTAGTTCGTCTTTTAGCAACTGTATAAAATTACTTTATTTCTCATTAAAAGCATGAGATAAAAAAATCTTATTCACTTTTTAAATCCTTCCAATTAAATTTTTTTCTTTGAATATATAAAAATACAGCTTTTATATAAACATTTTGTATTTTATTTTGATTGTTCTAAAATAAACATATGATTTAGTCTCCTCTGCTTGCATATACCTGGAACCTTATTTATTAATGATCCGTGGGTTATTATCAAATACACAGCTTTTGCTATAAAAACTGTGCATTGGTACAAACGATAAAGCATATTCTTTGTAGCAAAGAAAAGTTGCAGAGTCAATTGAAATTTACAGAACTGTCAGTAAACTGCCTAATCAATTTCTGATCCAAATAAAAAAATCAAAATTATAGTTTTAAATATCATTGCCCAGCCTATTATATGTCAATTTGTATTTATAATGTAATTAATATATAACTATATGATATAATTTATATTAACTTGAATAAAAAGTAATAAATTAAGGAGTTGATGCCTCTGTGACAAAATGAATTCAAGAGATACTAGCGATTTTGTTGTTAGTAGTTGCAGCAACAGTAATAGCTTCGGCAGCAGTGGCAGCAGCGGCGGCAGCTATAAAGAAAAAAAATAAGAATAAAAGGATGTAGCTTTTTCATACCTTTACATGCTTTTAATTCGAAACTTAAGCACTTAAAATCAAAGATCATTTGCAATAATTTTTTTTTTAAATATCAAGAAACTATAATATCTTAAACAAAATTGAAATAAGGGACATGGGGATATGCAGACTGAAGAGAAAGAAATAGAAATTGATATTTCTAAAATTCAAACAAATGTGTCTCCTCCTCAATCCAAAAAATATAACTCCGAAGGAGAAATGTCGAAAAATTCGAATGAATTTTACGAAGAAAGTGGGCATAAACCGGCTGTAAATGCGCTGCATCATGATCATTCAGAAGATCCAGAACTACATGCTGGCGAGAAATCAGGTAATGAGCATTTTGGGAAGGAGGAACGTCATAATCATGAACAGCACGAAGAGATTAAGTCTGAACAGCATAAGGAAAGTAAACATGCAGCCCATGAGCAACATAAAGAAGTGAAACATCAGGGCCACGAGCAGCACGAAGAGATGAAACATGAGCAGCATGAAGGAATAAAACATGTGGGTCATGAGCCATCCAGAGGGAAAGATCATGGCGGTCATCATGCTCATATGCTTGCAGATTTCAGAAAAAGATTTATAGTTTCTATTATATTGACCTTTCCAGTTTTGCTGCTTTCTCCTACGATCCAGAGTTTTTTCGGCTTTGAGCTTCGTTTTCCTGGCGCGGATTTCTTCACCTTTTTGCTTTCCTCGGTCGTTTATTTCTATGGAGGCTACCCCTTTCTCAAGGGGATAAAAGAGGAACTTTCTGAGAAGTCTCCTGGAATGATGACTCTGATAGCGGTTGCTATCAGTGTAGCTTATTTTTACAGTTCTGCTGTGGTTTTCGGGCTTCAAGGAGGAGTGTTTTTCTGGGAACTAGTAACCCTTATCGATGTAATGCTTCTTGGGCATTGGTTGGAGATGCGTTCGGTAATGGGGGCTTCAAAAGCCCTTGAAGAACTGGTATAAATTATGCCGTTGGTTGCTCACTTGAAAAAAGATGGCGAAATTGTTGACGTGAGTGTTGACCAGCTAAAAATTGGGAATAAGGTTCTGGTCAAGCCCGAGGAAAAAGTTCCTGTAGATGGAACTGTTGTAGAAGGTACAAGCAGCATCAACGAATCAATGCTGACAGGAGAGTCAAAACCTGTCACAAAAAAACCGGAAAATGAGGTTATAGGCGGTTCCATTAATGGGGAAGCAGCTTTTGTGGTGAAGGTAGATAAAACAGGGAAAGACACGTAGCTGAACCAGGTTGTCGAACTCATTAGAACAACTCAGGAAAGCAAATCAAAAACCCAGGACTTGGCAAACAGGGCTGCAATGTATCTTACAATTATAGCTCTGACTGTGGGAACTCTCACTTTCATTTTCTGGATTTTCTTCGGCAAGGAACTTGTCTTTGCTCTTGAAAGGGCAGTCACTGTAATGGTTATTACCTGTCCGCATGCACTTGGGTTAGCCATTCCTCTGGTGGTTGCAGTTTCAACATCTATTGCTGCAAAATCAGGGCTTCTTATCAGGAACAGACAGGCCTTTGAGAAAGCCCGCAATATTCAAGCTCTTATTTTTGACAAAACAGGTACACTCACAGAAGGAAGATTTGGAGTCACGGATATAGTTTTTCTTTCAGGAGAAAATAACAAAAAGATATTGAGCCTGGCAGCTTCTCTGGAAGCTATTTCAGAACACCCCATTGCAGCAGGCATTCTGGAAAGCGCTAGGGAAAAAGGATTGAAAATCCAATCAGTGGAAGAATTCAGTTCAATCCCAGGAAAGGGTGTAAAAGGATTGGTGGAAGGAAAGCAGTTCCTTGTTGTGAGTCCGGGTTACCTTGAAGAAAAGGAAATTGCACTGGAGAGAGTAAAAATTGAAGAAATAAAAGAACAGGGAAAAACTGTTGTATTTCTGCTTGAAGGGGAGAAGATACTTGGGGCTCTTGGACTTGCTGATATTATCCGGAAGGAATCCAGGGAAGCAATCTCAAAACTCAAAAGCATGGGAATAAAGTGTCTCATGCTTACAGGAGATAATCGCTATGTTGCTGCCCAGGTAGCCAGAGAACTGGAGCTGGATAATTACTTCGCAGAAATTCTTTCTCATGAAAAAGCAGAGAAGGTCAAAGAAGTCCAAAAGAAATATATCACAGGTATGGTCGGAGACGGAGTCAATGATACTCCAGCACTGGCTCAGGCAGATGTTGGGATTGCTATTGGAGCAGGTACGGATGTTGCAATCGAAACCGCTGATATAGTGCTGATTAAAAATGACCCAAGAGATGTTCTGAATACCATCAGGCTTTCTAAGAAGACTTACTCCAAGATGTATCAGAACCTTATCTGGGCTACCGGATACAATGTTTTTGCAATTCCTCTTGCTGCAGGGGTGCTCTATAGATATGGAGTTTTACTAAGTCCTGCAATGGGTGCAGTTTTGATGAGTCTGAGTACAATGATCGTAGCCATAAATGCCAGAACTTTGAAAATGGAATGATTTGATGCTGAGAAGAATTCGCGATTTGAATTTGAGTCTGAATTTTATTAGCATTAGGACCTACGTACTTAGATACACAACAAAATACAAGTAAGTCTGTCATAGAATTATGATTTCGGCAATTTTAATTTTTATGTCACTGTTTTCTCAATTTACTGCGTAAGTTCTACATAAGTTAAAGAGATTTAAACTCTCCAATACTCATAATGCTAGGAGTTTATCGAAATTTTCTATAAATTTTTAAAGAACCATCTTAAGGATTATGCGTGGCATTGTGAAGTATTTGACAAAATGTGCATTGTGACACTTAAATTAGGTGCTTTTTCATTTCCTCAAATTCTTCTGTTGTGATTTCACCTTTAGCGTATCTCTCTTTTGCGACATCCAACGCAGACTTCTCGTTACCTCGGCTTTTGGTTTGCTCGAGAAGCCATTTGATTAACAGATAAGCTACTACAATTATAATAATCCAGCACAGGAGTCCAAAAAACATACCTCCATATCCCATCATCCCGTAACCGTAGTTGTCCATAAATCCATATATTGGAACCACTCTCCGAATCGTAATTACTATATTATTCTATCATTTTTATCTATATTAAGTAACTGACTCTCATGACCAATTTGTTTTACCATTTTATTACATTCTCTGGTTTCCCATCTATTATGTCTTTTTTCAGTTCAGTATTATCTCAGTTACTCCGAATTGAAAAACAATGTATTGATAGAATTTATTTCAGAAAATTTCTTGATTTCTCTGAGTATATAGTAATGTAACAGTAAACGCAGTAGCAGTTACTGTTTACAATAATGAAGAGAGCAGCATTTCAACTAATACAAAATTTAAAGAGAATGCGATTAATGAAAGAACAGCCCATTATGCTTGGTCTACGACCAAACATTAAACAATTCTTGTTGTTGGCTATCAATAATGCATTTGTAGGAGCCATGGTGGGAGTTGAGCGTACAGTTGTTCCTCTTATTGGTGAACAAAGCTTTCACCTAAGTTCATTGTCAGTTCTGCTTGCCTTTATTGTTTCCTTCGGTCTTGTCAAAGGGCCATTAAATCTAGTGGCTGGAAGGATCGCAGATCGTTGGGGCCGAAAACCAGTTTTGCTGGCTGGTTGGTTGTTTGGTATTCCAGTGCCAATTATGATTATTTTTGCACCGAACTGGACATGGATCATCGCAGCTAACTTACTTTTAGGTGCGAACCAAGGATTTGCTTGGTCTATGACGGTAACAAGCAAAATCGATATTGTTGGTCCAGGCCGTCGGGGGTTAGCACTAGGTATAAACGAGTTCTCCGGATATGTTGGTGTTTCCCTTATAAGTAGTATTACTGGATATCTGGCTTTTCTCTATGGCCCACGGCCAATTCCTTTTGTTTTAGCAGAAATTCTTGCACTCATTGGTTTTTTAATGGCATGGCTATTGATTAAAGAAACATTGCCATACACTCAATTAGAGACTTCAAGCAATACTAAATTCCCAATTACTTCAAAACTTTCAATGATCCAGATTGTTGCGCAAGTAAGCTTTCAGAACCAGACTTTGTTCGCATGTAGTCAGGCAGGTTTAGTGAATAAATTGAGTGATACAGTTGCCTGGGGATTAGTACCTATTGTCATGGTTAATAACCATTTTACTGTGATACAAATAGGACTAATCAGCGGTATCTATGCTGTTACGTGGGGAGTTCTGCAGTTAGGATCAGGCGTCTGGAGTGATCACATAGGCCGGAAATTCCCTATAGTTCTAGGACAAATTATCAATGCTATCGGGATTGGTCTAATATTGATTTCTCATTCATTGGTTATGTGGATAATTAGTGCATTATGGATGGGTGCAGGTACAGCTTTGGTTTATCCCGTGTTATTCCGCAGTGGGAGACGAAGCACACCCGGCATGGCGTGGCTCGGCCCTAGGAGTATATAGGATGTGAAGAGACACCGGTTATACGATTGGAGGTATATTATTGGGGCTTGGTGCAGATTGGTTTGGCATTCGAGGTGTAATCAGTATTCTGGCATTGGTTGTATTTTTATCGGGCATGATTGTTACCTTTGTTATGAAAGAAACACTTAATCCTTCTAATCACCCTTGAGCTTCTACCCTATAGACACTCCTAGAAAGCTCAATAATTTCACTGGTTTTTCCTTTTGTATTCATATTACTCATGATCCCTCGTTTTATCAGGTCTGCATCCTGAAACCGGTAACATAATCCAGGTAACCATCAATCAACTCGTAGTGTGCTCTTTCGTATCTTGACAGCATTTCGAAGAAACTTCTCTGAGCATTGTCTTCGACTTGTTTTGCCAGTTCTGAATAGAAATCCTCATTTTTTCTCTCATGCCTCATAGCTGCAAGAAGAATACCTGTATCTCCAAGAGTGATTTCACTCCCTTTTGTTCGAGCTGTATTGAACTCAGAGGTTAAAGACTGATCACTATGTACTTTTGTCCTGACTACTGGCAGTTTTTTTGTGTCACGGTATTTTTCGAGGCAGCCGAGATGCTTTAATTCTTCATTTGCAAGATACTCATAGAGCTCCTTAAATTTTGGATTTTCCATTAAAGTAGATCTATAAAGATAAAACTCTCTTGCTTCTCTTTCTCTCTCAATTGCCAGAGCTATAGCTTCTTGAATTCCTTTAAGGGTCCTTACTTCGTCTACTACATCTCGATATGCACTTTTCATATATTTTACCCCTTAGATATTAGCTTTTCAAGTTACCTCTTCTTTAAGGCTCTTAGTACCTATTTTAAGTCTTTAATTTGTTGTTCTTTTTTTCGATCTTTCTTTGTATTTTATCATTATATCTTCAGAAGGTTGTTCAAGTCCAAAGACATCGGGACTTTCGAGTACTGTGATATTTTTCATCTTTGCAAGTTTATCCGATTCGTTATTTGGTGATATCAGGTCATTTATCAAGTTTTTCAAAAAGGGCAGGATATTTTTTAGTGATATGAGGAGCTCTTCGTCTAATATTGTAGTATAAAGTGTTTTCATTTTTGAAAGTTGGTTAAATGATAAATGCTGAGATCCTTCAAGGTTAGCCCCTCCTTCGTGAGCAGGGGAAACCTAGCGAAGAGCTAGATAATGAGTAGACTCACTAAATATACTCAATTTTCTCACTTTCAAACTCTTTTTTTGCAGCGATAGCTACAAAAGCTCCCTTACCATGGCCATTTTTAAAGGGTTCTATAGCATCAATTTGTTCCGGATTTTTGAAGACAGTCTGATGGACAATGAGATGACCAAAATTTAAGCTTGTCAGCCAATTCAAAACCTGTTCTGAAGAGCGAAAATTAGCATATTTATAGAACGTGCTTGTCATCTTTTTTCTTTCATAATCTTTGCCAGAAGGACTATCCCGGTCGATTATCCCAATGACAATATGACCCCCTGACTTAAGAACTCTCTTAATCTCTTCCAAAGCTTGAAGTGGATTTTCAAGGAAACATATAGTGGTTACCATCAACACGAAATCAAAGGATTCATCATCAAAAGGAAGCGTTTCAGCCCTTGCTTCATAAACGTCGATGCCTCTTTTTAGTGCCATGTCTGCCATCGTTTTTGCAGGCTCTACTCCAATCTTTATGTCCAGCAAAGTAGCGAATCTCCCAGTTCCAACCCCAATCTCTAAACCTGTACCTTCTCTGGGGATGAGACCTTTTAAAGCCAGAATCTCTGATTCATAGATTGGTTTGTTTTTGTCAAACCATTCGTCGTACTCTTGTGCATGCTTTTCAAAGGTTTTTATACTACCCATAGTATCTCACTATTTTCAAGCTGATCTCAAAACCCATTTTGTTCTTTATCATTAAAATTTTTCAGAAAGAAAGATTGGAAAATCTTCTGAACATATTGATGCTCCAGACAGACTTTCAACTACATAATTATTCTAAATAATTAAGTAGGTTATATATAAGATGTTAATTCCCCTCAACCTCAACAATATCAGAAACCCTCCTTGGTTAAGATTTTCTTCTCATTTCTTCGTCTCGGTATTACTACTTTCGGTGGACCGGCCATGGTTGCACACAAAAACAAAAAAGATACTAGGTATTTTTACTTCATCAAAACCAAAATGATTTAATTTGATTTATCTTTTATAACCATTATTAATGGGAATATCCAAGATGATACACAGATTTTGTATCAAAATCTATGCATTTTCGAAGTTCCATACGGAATAAGAAAAGGTTACTGATCTATTACTCCTGGAGCTTATGAGACTTATAGAACATCTGGAGCTCATGGAACATCTGGAACTAATTAACCCAAACAACCATAATAAGTAGGAAAATAAGAAAAAAATAAACTTTAAAGCATCGGAACCTTAATGCAGGAGCAAAAAATTGCATTATGGACGAAATAGATTTATTCTGGGGCACTCGACTTTCATGAAGCAGATCGGCGTCATGCTGTAACGAATGAGAATGTTGCAAGCAATGGCAAAGACGTGCCTCGTGGTGGCCGATCAGAAAAACTAGTCTACACGACTATTAAATATTAGGCAATAGGTACAACGTCTTCGAACAACCAAAGCACAGGAAGAAATAGATTTTGACAAAATAATTTTTCATTTTAATTCAGATTAAAAATCGATAGCAACAACCATTGTTAAATTTTGCTATGCCCTTTATTTAATACTCATAAATTTATTTCCAATAGTCAGTCATATTTTATAAATTGACCTAATTAAATCTTAATCCGCTAGGAAGTGAGCGATTAACTCAATAAGGGTTACCAGTATCATGATGAGAGTTACATCCACCAGGGCAATCGACCACAACCTTACATTATAAACTCTCAGGGACTTTCTCAAGCTTTTCGAGCCCATTAGAAGCCCCGAGATAAATACAAATAATACTGTTGCTATCACGCTCACTGATATCCAATGATTGCCTGTCAGTGCTACCACAGTTTGTCTAAAGTCGGTTGATACTTCATGAGCGATGATGATGCACCCTGTTAAAAATATGGTGATTCCAGCTGATGCGATGAAAGTTTCGGATTCTTTCATCTTAAGGCCTCCGTCAATGTATTTCCAGCATTGGATATGGTAGACCCCATCAAGAACATGAGTAACACCATAAAGAGAGCCAAGCAGGCAGTCATTGTCAGGGCACGCCTAAACTTAGCATCGCCCAGAAAAGCATCTTTGTCGAGAGCGTATAGGGTAAAGGCCAGAGCATAAGCTATTACGGGCAGAAAAATAAAAATGTGCTCTTTTGCTTCCATCACAACCTCATGCGCCCAGGGATGCGGACCTGCCAGGATTATGGGTTTTACCTGGGAGCCGTAGACCGTCAAATAGTTGTAGCCTCCTGCAATCCAGCACCCTCCAGTTATCAGGAATGCAGCCAGATAGCTTGCTATCCTAGCCCTAACAAGTGCTCTGTCTGTCGGATATAGCGTCTCCATAATAATCCAGACCAGAACAAGGGCAGATAGGCCTCCAGATATCGAGTGCAAGAGAACCAGGTTCTTTGTCCCTCCAATTACACCATTATGTAGTCCCCAACCTGTATCGACGATCAAGATTGGTGCCAGGGCGTATCCCATAATTTTGTGCAAACTTCTATACCAAGCTCGATTTTTTAAAACAAGGCTTGGGATAAGCTGGAGAATGACAATAAGAAAGATGATTAGCCCCAGCTTTCCGTGAATAGACGAGATTATGTGTTCTCCGTGCTGCAACCTTAGCCACAGACCATAGATGAACGATCCTATGATAAAGGCTCCAAAGTAAATACCACCCTTTTTATGAAGCTTGGAGACATTTCCAGAGCTTCTCTTTATCCTTCCTTCAAACATAGCTCCGGTTGTAAGAGTATAGATCATCAGTATTAGGCTGGTGATAGCTATTAGAGCATGGCCTATCCATCTCTCATAAACCATGGCAATGCTGCTAATTGCCAGAATCAAAATTAGACCTATGTATATATCTGAGATCGCTGATCTTCGGTCTGATTCCTCCGAAATTTAGACACCCCCGTGTTTAAATCCTTGTGCTACCCTTTTCACTCCTGCAAAGATAAAAGAAAAACCTATTTTTTCTCGATAGCCCCCACAGACAACCTTCACACCACTATTTCCAGAATGATTTGTCATTTGGTCGGCAGGATTAGCATGGATAAACAGTAAAGGGTCGTTGGATGTAAATAGCGTGGTCGTCCCTGGTGACAATGTCACAATGGTAGTGGTGATATTCATATGTCCTATGCCATCTGAATAATCTCTTAATCCTCTACAAGTTCTATTGCGTTTGTAGGGCAAACCTGCACGCACTGCTCGCACTCCGTACAATCTTCAGGATGTGCTACTACAGCCTTTTTCCCTTCTTGTATCTCTTCTACATCAAACACGTCCGCAGGGCAGACATCATAGCATTCAAGCAAACCTATATATTTATTGTAATCGATTCTGGGATGCACTATTTTTCACCACTTTTTAGAGTTTGGATTTAGCTTTCAATAAACCTGATAACATCTCTGGTTCTGTTGCAAAAATAATATTTTCGCAGTTTGATACTAGAATTCATACATTCAACTTTCCTAATTGTGAATATTTAAATTAATTTTATAACCGAGCCAGATTTTTTTGTGCCAGAACCATTCTTCAAGTATTTTTTCTGTATAGTTATCTATGAGTCCATACTCATTAAATGCTGTCTTGTAGCTTGTGAGAATGCTAAGGGTTACACTTAGAAGAGTTGAGACATAAATTGCTATCATGATGGTAATTTGATACTTGATTGCAACTAGTGGACTTGCTCCTCCAAGAATCTGTCCTGTCATCATCCCAGGCAAAGCGACAATACCTATAGATGCAATATTTGCCAAGGTAGGCTTTACGGGAGCTTTAAGGCTTTTTCGCAAGTATGGGAGAGCGGCTTCGTACAGACCTACTCCAAGAAAGAGGCTATAAAGATAACGATTTTCGTTTCGCTTAATCTCTTTCTAAAAGTCACCTATTCTTACTACATTCCCACTAAGTGTATTTCCTAGCAACATACCCGCTATAGGGGAAAGAACAGAGCAAGAGAAATTCCCAAATCAATCATTTGAATCATCCTTCCTTGGCCAGTAATATATAATTGAAACTCCGATGAGAATAATCAGGGCGCCTATGAGATCATACGCATCCGATAAGGTTTTCTCAAATACCCGGCCCCATAAAATGGACATAACAACAAAAATGCCCCCATAAGTTGCATATATTCTGTGAAAATACGAAGGTTGGAAGGTAGGTACGATCCCGTAAAGAAACAAAATGACTGCTCCTAAAAATGCAAATGTAAGTCCTCTTCCTTCCCGCAACCATAACCAGATAAAGTATCCTCCGCCGATTTCAAAAATGCCTGCAAGGATGACAGAAGAATCGTGTACATAAAGCATCTTTTTCTGGATATGCATCTAGATTCAAGATTAATTTTCGCATCAGTCAAATATTGTTTTATCCCGAAATAATCTTGCTTCGAAAATTGGTTCGCTTTTTCCATAAATTCACAACTCAAAAAATCTAATTATGGAGCATTTAGATTTCAGAAACTGCGGGATGTAATTGTTTATTATCGACGTCAAGTAGTACCTTTGTTTCTGTGAAGTTATCGGTTGATGGAACAAAATCAAACGTATCAGATTCGTTTTTTAGATTAACACCAGAATATTAGATAGTCAATTGCTAACTTCACATGATCTACTATCAACTACTTTATATACTATTTATTAGGATAGTAGCTTCTTTATTCTTAGTTTAAACTATATAAATTATTTTATTATAACCAATTAAGATACAACCTCCAAAAAATGATTATTTATGTAAAACCTTTACCAGTTAAGTTTGGAGATCATTACAAACTATAGGTTGAACTTGAAAAACAATGAATTTATATAATTTATTTTTTCCTGAGCATATAGTAATGAAACAGTAATTAAAAAAGAAGAATGGGCATAGAGCAGATTTGACAGAATATTAGACACGCTGGTAAAAGCGGCAGTATATCGAAAGTTCTGTAAAAGAGAATTAACTCTGCATTTTTTATTTCACTGCAAAAAAGCAGGATGCTGAGTCAATAGTTAAGCTAATAAAGTTCTGTTTTCATCATTTTTATTGATGCACAGTTTTTGGGTCTAAATCTCTGGATTTCCTAAATGCCATCAATAGTAAGAAAAACTTGTCGATCTCGGACTCATGGAGCTTTTGGAACTCCTAGAGCTTATGGGACTTCTAGAGCATATGGAACTCCTGGAACATTTGGAACTTCTGACTTTTTGCGCATATAGATTTAAGTGAAATTTTTAAATTTTTTGTTTAGTCTTCTTCACTATTCTTTGACTCTTCCCACCATTCTCGTCCCTCTCTGATCAAGAACGCTACTATTATTAACCCGACAAGAGAATCTGCCTGCCAAAAGCCAAAAAAGTAATTTGTTGTAAGTCCAAACAATAAAGACACCGATAAGAAGGCACAAGTTAATGTTTCCTTAGAGTCGGCCACTAACGCTCTGCTACTGATTTTCATGCCAAGATCGCGTTTTCTAAACGAAAGTATAGGCATAATAACAACCGAAAGACTGGCTATAAAGATTCCTGGTAGCGAAGGCTCAGGAATCTCTATGAATATTAACTTCTTTGCAGATTCGTAAAGCGCGTAAGCCCCAAGCACGAAGAAAGTGGCTGCCACAAATTTTATGGCTTTATTTTCGCTTGTTCTCTCATCGTCTTCTGAGCACACTTCATGCTTACTAAGTCTCCAAATAAGGATAAAACCTGAAAGAGATTCAACTATACTATCCAGACCAAAACCTATTAGGGCTATACTCCCTGAGTGGACTCCGAAGAATATAGAGAAGAAACCCTCAAGAACGTTATTATCCTACAGTAAAATATTCAAGATTAAGAGCCTTTGTGTAAAGCTTGTCATCCATATCTTATCCTATCCAAATCTGGTCTTTTCAGTCTAATTCATCTCTCTGTTAGTAAGTTCAATATTAAATGTTGTCTCATTTTCACGATTAATAGGTTTCACTGTAAGACATATATAATTCAAAAATTCAAAAAAATCATTATAATTTTTTGCGTGGGTACTTACGTTCTCAGCTGAGAGATTGGAAAATTTTTAACCGATTTTGATATAGTCTAACAAAAGACAGCATAGTAAATCCTACGGATATCATTTTCGTTGGGATTCACTAAGCTGACTTATCTACAACACTGTTTTTGTACTTATGCAGGCACTAC
>CAVTET010000005.1:0-345907 GCA_963733675.1 uncultured Methanosarcinaceae archaeon
AAAATTATACCCGGATGTAACAAATTATCTTAAAATAATAAGTCAAAAAGGCTTCAATAAACTCGAAGTTAGAACTGAAGCAGGAAGGCTTTTCAAATTTGATAAACCTTCAGCAGAAACTGAAGAGAAATACAACGCGCAGAAAGGTAACATTGAGCGTGAATGCAAGAATCTTCCAGTTCAAGGTCTTTGTGCTGATATGCTGAAAATAGCCATGGGTAACCTTTTCTTAATCCTTGAGTCTAGAGGAGTGAAACTCGTTAATTGTGTCCATGATGAGCTTGTTTTTGAATGTAAGACGGAAGAAGCTGAAGAAGTAGCAGCAATTGTAAAAACTGAAATGGAGCAAGCTGGGGCGCGATTTTTGACAGATCTTCCATGTATCGCAGAAGTCAAAGTAAGTGATACTTGGGAAAAATGAATTATTATCTATTATTTTTAATTCTTTTTTTTTGCACCTTATCCGGATAGGATGTGTAGTCTCATCTAATTCAGTAAAACACTCTCAATTGATTACTGGATTAGGTAACAAAAATGACTGTATCTACCTAATCTGGTAAACAAACACAATTCTTAGTCTAAATTTGAATATCTTATAGGAATACACGAAGAAGATAGATAAATATAGATCTTTTATTTTTTGTTAATTAGTCTATGGCTATTGTTTTTATTTTCCTTTTTGCTTATATTACTCGTTTTATTCTATTCGATTTCTAAAATTTTCCCAGTTTTAATTTCTTCAATCGAAATCTTCTCCATAGCCAACTATTCAAATATCAAAATGTCATCCTTTACCATTACCATTATCAAGTAATGATAAATTATAAATAGTAACAAATAGTATACAATAGCGTAGTTTCTTGGAAATTTACGGGCTAATAGATTGGGTAATATGAAAGATGGTAAAACAAGATTTCAACAACAATTTACAGAAGATATGTTCCTGAGTGCTCTATCAATTGACAGTATTAAGTCCACTACAACTATTATGAGTTTAGTAGGGTGCAGCAGGTCCACTGCTAAAATCATGATTTATAAGCTTGTAAATGAAGGCAAAGTAAAAAAAATAGAAATTGAAGGCGATGGTTATGGTTGGCAGAAAATTGCAGGTGATTAAATGAGTTTTATTGACAACAGTAATCAAGAGTTTGATCCAAAAATTTCATTAAAATTAACGCCCGAATTGAAAGAAGATTATCTCCAAGATCTTCCGTTTAAATTGGAAGAATGTACGGTAGAATCTTGGAAAGTCATAAGTGTACCCAATGAAAACTGTGGCTCATCAATCGAGAAACCGTGCTTATTATATACTCCGGTACTTCTTGATAAAGAAGGAAACCGTAGATATTTAACGTTCTGCGAAGAAACACTACAAGATCAAACAGCTGCGCTTGATCAACCACCTAATAATATGTATAAATTGGATTGCACTATAGTCGATGAAGATGGTAATAGAGAAGTAAAACCTTTTTTTTTGCAGATTGAAACAGATGATCATGGAGATCAGTTATAGTCATTTAACTGACAAGTTGTTAAATAATTTGTTATAAATTATCTCTATCCTATTGAGAAAGAACGGAAATCGGTCAACATCTTCCATACTATTTTAATATGTTTGTATAGTTTTCTATAATAACGGGATAAAAATTCATATTCCGATCTAAAAAGCTACGTGACTATTTCCATAAATATTATTTATATAATTTTAAAGTAATAAAAGTCTGTGAAAAATATCTCGGAGATGCTCCCGGTTTTTTGGCAGTAAAATTATGGGATTTAGTTTTTGTCCAAAAAACGACTTAATATAGTCTCATTCTGGAGACTTCTATGTGAAATCCTGTGAGAAACCTACCCGACCCAAAAAATGCATAAGATCGCTCCACAATCGTTCAATTTATGAGTTAATATCCCAAAACTCGGCTCCGTGCATAATTAAACTAAGTAAATATTTAAGATAAGACCGGCATATTATTACAAAGAACTGAAAAACGGTGTAACCATGGCTCGACCGACTAAAATGACGCCTAATATAACCAAGAAAATTGGTGACAATATTGCTTTGGGACTTTCCTATTCTCTTGCTGCCGAAGCTACCGAAATTACGTATCAGACTTTCAATTCCTGGATGAATAGGGGCAAGACAGAGAAATCTGGAAAATATTATCTATTTAATAAACACATTCAAAAGCGGAATGCTGATGCCGCAAAAGTTCTCCTGGAACGTCTAAGCAAAGCAGCAGACGCTGGGAATTGTCAAGTTTGTATGTGGGTGCTCGAACGCCGTTTCAGTGACGAATTTGGAAGGCGGGTCTATAGGAAAACAAATGTTATTTCAGAGAGTATAAATGAAAATGTTGAACTAACAATCAAGGACGGAGATCAAATTAGAAAACAAATTTTAGCGAAGTTTGATCGGAGTTAGGAAAGTTACGAGTTATCAGCTGATTATGATTTTTTTATCTGAAACTGAGGTATTTTTAACAGAAAGTTCTTCACTACTAATTTGATCCTATGGTCAATTGTAGTCAGACTTGCCAATATCGCCACCAAGGCTTACTTTTTTCTGCATTCTCCTGAAGCAGTTTAATGTTTAGCATGCTATTTTTCTGGATTAAACTTTGAATATGCAAAGCCTATTTGTGCATATTTTCATTTAACTTTTCTATCTTCTTATCCTTTGTATGCAGCTCTCGTCCTTAATGCTTATCGAACAGAAAAGTTCTTGGATCCAAGTTTTTAGCTTGCCTATTCTGGCCTGTTGCAGTTCATCATTATCTTTGATTTCATAACTTGAACTCTCACTATAATGCTACTCGCCATGTAAGAGAAGAGTGATTCTTTCTGCTCCGATCAAATTTTATGAGCAAAAAAAGCCTTTTTACTCTTCTTTACTAAAATTAATCCAAATAATCTGTTTTTGTGCCTAGATTTTATCATAATCTATTTATTTAGATTTGTAAATTAACACAAATCATAACAGCTGTGGGAACACTAACTAAATGACGATTTTTTAATTTTCTTATTTAATTTCTACTTTTTGAAAGAGGGCATACCCTCTCTATTGCTATCGAATGAAAAAATCTTCCTTACGACTTTCCGTATCTTATAAATTATTTATATTCACGACTATACGATTAGATTTTGATCAGAAATTAATCGATGTTAAAAAGCTAACAACTTTTGTGATTATAAATCTATAACTATAATACTTTATACAAAAAGTTTAAATACGTTACTACCCTCAAAAAATGTAGATAAACATTCCAGATCTTGTGAATAATGGTCAAATTTTACTAGCTAATAATATAGAAAAGGAATTGAAATACATGATCAATAAACATAGATTGTATTCGATAGCTTTAATTTCAGCAACACGATTTTTATGCTTGTAAGTATAGAAACCTCAGCACCATTTGCATATATTACAAACTATGGCGACAATGTTGCTTGATTTTAGACATCAACTGTGTAAGTTCCAGAAGTGTTTTTGCGAAAAAATTCACATATGAAAGTCATTAGAAAAAAAATCAAAACTTTTAGTGTTAGTTTTAACTTTCAGCCAAGCTCTTGTACGTCACTATAACATCCTGGACTGATTCGAAGATATAGTCTCTACCAATCATTTTTATTATACCATCTCTATCCAGTTCATTCATTACAGGCATAACTACATCGCTTAGTACTAAAGTAATATTCCATTTTTTCAGTTGAGTATATACCTTTTTGAGTGCCTCTGCCGAAGTGAAATTCACATCGCCGATATTCGAGGCAGAAATACAAAACCATTTAAGTGAAGGAGTATTTTTTGCAAGTGCAATTATTTCTTCTGTGAAGCTACTTTCGTTAGCAAAGTAGAGATTTGAGCCAAAACGATAGATCAGCAAACCTTCAACAGCTTGCTGCTGTTCCACGAGTGAAATTGTCCTCAGACCACCGCCAGCATTTAGAACAAGCAGTAAGTTAAGCGGTCGGTAACTGTGGCGCAAGTGAGCGATGATCGAGAGCATAATAGCTCTCTCAATGCCCTGTTCAACTCCAATAAATATAACCGTCATAGCTGTTATCAAGGCGCCGACGAATTCAACAGGTCTTTGTCTGTGAAGAGCAGTCATCCCTTTAATATCGACAAGATGCAAACCTCTGCTTACGTAGGATTAAAAATTCGGAGTTGGGCTGATGCTCTGGCTTCTTTCATTGAATTTGGGTTATCTGCACTTGTTATTATGATCATTTTATCATCATTTCTTGGAAATCGGCCTTTCTGAATTTCCTTTTTATGAAGATGTTTCAGTGGCTGTCTATCCGCCAGGAAGATGCTTCCTGTTTTATGCCAAGGATATAGGATCAAAACCATAAGCTGACATTGAGGCTCAATTGGATTTTGAATATAAAAAAATTGTTTTTATCCGTATTATTTTTAGGTCGAAAGGGAGAAATCGCATGGAATTTCAGATCTCCAGCACTTCAACGGCCAGATCAGCGTTGATGATATAATCGAAGTTGATTATTTTATCCCATTTCTGCTGGATGAACATAGACTGAAAACATAATCCTATAATCCTTTTTTTTCCTGAATTTCCGAGGACCTTTCTGGCAATTTCTCTTGCTTTTTCAGGATTTATCCCTGTTTTTGGCATTGCAAGCCCACCGAGCAGGACGATCACGTCAGCATGTGCATCAGTGAGCTCTCCAAGCTGCATACCCTCAGGAGTCATATGGATCAATCTAGCTTTCTCAAAGTCTAGACCGGGGATGAAGGCAAGCTTTCTGTCTCGGACTACAAAACTTAGAAGTTCAGCAAAGGGAGTGCAGAAACCTGGAGTTCCCACAAAAGTGATCTTTTCTGCTCCTTCTGCAAGGTCCCTAAAATTATTCAGGATACCTCCTACTCCTTGTGAGGTGTTTATTATTGACATAAAAATGTTCTCCTTATTGAGGTTTCATTAAACTCCTATTTTTGAGTACTCTCTGTAGCATTATATATTTCTATTATAATATTGAGGCTATTCCCTCAAATAAGTTTAGTTGATGAGCTCATCCCAAAACAAAGGCAAGACATTATTGTTCATAGATATTGCACAGATTAGGAAACTGACATGGAAATATTCCAAAATAATTATGTATTGCCTAGGTTATTTAGTAGCGGGCACTAAATGTTTTTTGCATTCAGTTTATTGCTTAGAGTAACCATTCTATTTGGGATCCGGAACAGCTTTTTTAAGTAGTTCTCATTTTTTATAGGTTAAAAATATTTATATATGACTTAGAATACTAAGCATCGCGATTTTCAGACTTTAATGTGAGGTCTTTAGTATAAAAATAATATTTTATAGATCTTTTTTTAGATAATTTTGTGTCTGAGCTGAATACAAATGAAGTAGTCTTATACCTAGTTTCTGGATTCGTTTTTAAACTTTTTGGTAGATTTCTTTATCATAGACAGGCTCAAGGTAGTCATTTTTTCATAGTTTATAGAGATCGTTTTTATTGTTTAGGGAGTTCTCTCTAGGTCTTCACTCATCTTTCGCCTCGTAGCAAGGGATGCAGACTATTTTTTCATTTTTCACTCTTCCCAGAGATTCCATAAAACCTTCTCCACATTTGCTACAAATCAGAGTAGTGTAAATTATGGCTTTTTCCGGAGGCTTTATTTTCACTTCCCTGACGCAGAAAAGGTTTTCCTCTAGCATTTCTAAGATCCTTTGGCTTTTTGCTTCGTGTAAGGCTCGAAACTCCTTTGTCTCCTCTGGGCTTGCAGTTTCACTCCTCATTTTTGCGAAGAGTGCGACATGCTTTTCATCCTGCGAAAGCACCTCGGGTTTCAAGGAAATCCTGATAGCCTTTTTATCACCTCTTTTGAAATATGTATAAACATGCTTCCCATAATCTTTAAAAACAAGATTTCCTTTTCCGCAAGTACAGCCATTTATTACTTGAATAGCATCAATAGTACATGATCTGTTTTCGACAATTGCAACTAATTCTTCGTCTTTGCTCCGGTCTCTAAAGTGATTGGCAGCTAATAATGCTACTCTATAACCAATTGAAAGCCCTGGACAGGCATGCCCATGAAATTGTACAACAGTATTGAAATTCAAATTTTTAACTCCTACTTCAGTTGATTTTCCTATTGATATGGTTAATTTTTATAAATTTGTTTCTTATTATCTAAATACCATTTGCCCAGGTAGAGTTATTCGTGATGATAATGCTATAGTTGGTCAGAAATCTCCTACTGAAAAGTACATAGGAATATCTATCGAGGAAACTATCAAACGATTAAGTACTTACTCAAAAATTGGTTTATAGATAGAAAGATTTCAAGAGATATTTTATAGGTCAGGCTATAATAAGGTACTTGAGAGAAAACGATGTACTCAGCTCAATTTTTTAAGCTGTTCTTGAGCCTGATTCCCTGAATGTTTGAAATTACCATAGCTTTCTATTAATTGTTAGAACAATATGTCGATTTTATTGTCATAACTTTCTTGCATTACTTATACCTTGGAATAATGCATAGGTATTTTTGAGAGAGTCTTGCTACTTTTTTTGATTGATTTCATCACCATAGCTATGGTGATGGACAACACCGGCTTCCCAAGACCCAGAGTCGTGGGACATAGCATTGCTAGCAAGAGTTGCAGTACTGTTGAGCTTGTTAACGGTAGCCGAATCTTTCGGGCTAAATATATCGGGATGAGCCACTCGGTACTCACCAGCAACGCAGGCTGCATGCATTTGTCTTTGAAATGCTGATCTTAGAAAGTATGTTCACGATACTTGTGGTGAGAGAGAAGGGTTATTTTTTAGGAGTCTATTCCCAGCAAAACACTCATGACAGCTATATATGCCGATATGGTCGTAACTTTTGCCATCTCAACTTTGGGATTCTAGGCCTGATATCGATAGCTGTTAATTTCATACTGATGACGATATATGGTATTTTGCATTTACCTTGATTATTAATGACATTGTGAAGGTCAGAATATTGAAATAATTTATAATTTGTTAGAAAATTATTTATAATACATCTCCTATGTATAACTTGATGGTCAATAGAGTTAAGCGTAGAGTATCCTGCTTCCCAAAAGCTACTTATTATAAACCCAGGGAAGTTCCATTCTGTGAACTCGAAACTATCAACTTATCCATCGAAAATCTTGAAGCCCTTCGTCTTTGCGATCTCCTCAATATCGAGCAGAACGAAGCCGCTGAAATGATGGGTGTATCCAGGAAAACCTTCTGGAACGACTTGCAAAAAGCCAGAATGAAGGTAGTTGATGCTCTTGTCAATGGCAAAGCAATTGAGATTTCTGGTGGAGTGTACATAAATAGTGGCGAGTGCAAGATCGACTTCCTCTGCAAAGGATGTGAACATGAGTGGGAATCACAATGCTGTGAGGAACGCCCCACAATCTGTCCCAAGTGCGGTTCCGGCATTATTTACCGAATCGGTGGCGATGGAAAAGGGAAAAGATTTATTAAGAACAATTACTGCTGTCCCAAAAACAAAGGAAAAGCAGTGGTAAATACTAAAGCAGGAAGTTTAAGAAATGACAAAAATTGCAATACCATCAATGAATAACAGTGGACTAGAGGCTGATGTATGTGCCCACTTCGGTTCATGCGAATATTTTACCGTTGTAGATGTACAGGCCCAAGGTATTACAGACATTGAGACAATAAGCAATATATCTCCTAATGGCGAGCACAACTGTGCTGCACCTTCGATAATCTTGAAATCTAATAATATCGAGACAGTACTCGTCTCGGGCATCGGTGGAAGGCCATTAATATCTCTGGTTGAAAATGAAATAAAAGTATTTGCCGGAGCTGTGGGTAAGGTTTCCGATGCGCTTCAGGACTATAACAATGGGATGCTGCAGGAATTATCTACAAATGGCACTTGTAACTGCTCTCATCACTAGAGTGAGATTCAGTGATATTTGTAGGAATCATTTGATTCTGCAAGATCAAGGGTTTAGCGCTATAACACCTAGGAAAAAATCTAAGGACAGCAAAATTGGGATATTTAATAGTATCGGGACTGGTGCAGTTGAACTGAAAACTCAGCATCATTAAATTTTTAAGTGTTTGACATACTAATTCAAACAACATCGATTTATGTTATTGATTTTGTTGTTCAAGTGTGTAAATCCTAAGTATATTGCATCAATAATTTAGTATTAAAATCTGTGTTCTATTACTATTGTATATTGAAATGATTCTTTTGTGTCTAGGTGAGATGTGGTATCCAAATCCCAATAAAATTTTTAAAAAGCGGAGCTGAAAATATGGATATAAAAGAGATAAACAGCTATGGTCAGGAACTAGTGGAATGCCTTAAACTCACAACGTCTCCAGTTGCAGTAAAGCTGATCCATAAAGGAGAAGAAGTTCCCGAGGGAATCGAAAAGGTAGATGAGTCTATGAGGCACTGCCAGCTGGTTGATAGAGTACGAAGAACAGGTGAGGAGTTCTATACACTTGGCGAAGATCAAATGTGCAAAGGTGGAGCTGGTGCAATGGGCATTGGGGAAGTGCCTGCAAAAGTAGCAAGTGGGGAATTTTACTACAAAGGACTCAAACAGTTCAGCACCCAAGGTGCTGCAATTCGGACAGTTTCCATGGTTCCTAAGCTTCCTCCCAATTCAACGGAGGCTGTCTTGTACTCTCCTCTGGAAAAAACATCATTTACTCCGGATGTTGTTGTGGTCATCTGCAACCCTAGACAAATCATGTTACTTACACAAGCTTTTATGTACAAGATTGGAGGCAGGCTTGAAGCTAGTTTCGCAGGAAAGCAGAGTTTATGTTCTGACGGTGTTGTGCAGGCGTATAAGGAAGGTAAAATAGGAGTAACAGTCGGTTGCAGTGGTAGCCGGTCTTACACCAAAATCGCCGACGAAGAGATGATAATGGGGATCCCTGTTGAACTTCTAGCTGATGTTGTTTTTGGCCTCAAGGAAATATGTCCTAAATAAAATTTAAAACTTGAGTCTTCTCTTTAAATCGAAAATTTTACATGTTTAAGTTATTTCATCGTGTTTTTATTGATTTTACAAAAATTCACACCATATTACCTGAATATCTGATGGTTTTTGAAAGAACGTAGGAGAATCTGTCAAATTAAAGCTCGTATGCAGTTGTTATCCCAACATATAAAACTTATTGATTATTTATGGTGCCATCAACTTGGAGCAATTACTTACAATTTTTTAATATATTCTCAGGCAGGAACAACCAGCCATCATAATGTTATTGCAGTTCATAATTACGGAGGAAAAGTCGTGCCTGTATTAATTAACATTAAGAATTTAACCGTAGATATCGATGGTCTCAAGGTGCTGAAAAATGTAAATTTAAGCATTAATGAGGGAGAAATTGTCGGAGTTCTCGGAAAAAGCGGATCAGGTAAAACAATCCTGATGCATGTGTTGCGTGGGACTGAGTCTTTTGAAAATATCTCAGGCGAAGTTATTTATCATCTGGCTCGTTGCAAGAATTGCAGATACATAGATTGCCCCAGCAAGACAGATCAGAAATGTCCTGTATGTGGAGAGACGCTTGAAGTTTTCGACGTCGATTTCATAAAACTTTCTCCTTATGACCCGATAAGGAAAGATATCACTAAAAGAATTGCGATCATGCTCCAGCGTACCTTTGCTCTTTATGGAGATGAAAGAGTTATTGTAAATGTTATAAACTCCTTAAATGAAATTGAGTACCTGGGTCAAGATTCCATAAAAAAAGCGGTTGAACTGCTGGAAGAAGTACATTTGAGCCACCGTATGATGCATATTGCAAGAGAACTTTCAGGTGGAGAAAAACAGAGAGTTGTACTTGCAAGACAACTTGTAAGAAATCCCTTGCTCCTGTTAGCTGATGAGCCTACAGGTACCCTTGATCCAATGACTGCTAAACTGGTCCATGATGTTATGATTAAGGTAGTGAGAAATTATAATATGAGTATGGTCCTCACATCTCACTGGCCTGAAGTTATCGAGAAGCTCACAGATAAGGCGATTCTTCTTGAAAACGGAGAGGTAGTTCTGGAAGGTAATCCTCTTGAAGTTTCTGCAGTCTTTATGAATAACGCATGTGCGGTGAGGCACGAACAAAACACCATGGTTGGTGAGCCGATCATCCGAGTAAGGGACCTCTCGAAACGTTATATCTCTGTAGACCGTGGTGTAGTAAGAGCTGTGGATGGGATCTCTTTTGATATAAAAGAAGGAGAGATCTTCGGGCTAGTAGGTGTCAGTGGGGCAGGCAAGACTACCACTTCGAAAATTTTGATGGGAATTCTACCACCAACTTCTGGAGAAGTTGATGTTCGAGTAGGAGATGAATGGGTTGATATGACAAAGCTGGGAGTCGAAAATAAAGGAAGAGCAACTAAATACATGGGATTCCTGCACCAGGAATACGGCCTTTATACTCATAGCTCTGTAATAGATAACCTCACTGAATCCATTAGTCTTGATTTACCCTTCGAACTTGGTGTCAGAAAAGCTTTAATGACTCTCAAGGCTGCAGGCTTTGAAGAGAATAAGGCAAAAGCTATTTTACCAAAAATGGCTGATGAAATGAGCGAAGGAGAGCGGCATAGGATTGCACTTGCTCAGGTTCTGATAAAGGAGCCCAAAATCATCATCATGGATGAACCAACTGGAACAATGGATCCAATTACCAAGATATCGGTTACGATTTCCATTCTTAAAGCTAGAGAAGAGCTAGGGGAAACTTTCGTTATAGTTTCTCACGACATGGATTTTGTAAACGAGATATGTGACCGCGTCGCACTTATGCGCGACGGAAAAATTGTAGACATTGGGAAACCTAAAAATATACTTTCCCAGCTTACTGAAGAAGAAAAGATCCAAGCTGATTCAGTTGGGACTTCTGCACTTGAGGAACAAAATAAAGCACAACCGAGTAAGTTATAAATAATTTCGTTTAGATTGTTTGGAGTTTAATCTTACTAGTGTATCGATTTTAAAATAGCTGCATAATTTGGGAGATAATTAATTTTTCTTTGAATGAATTCAAACATTTAGCTTTTGATTTAGTTTGCAATCGATGTACTAATTCTTCGGTTCAACTGCATAACACAAATACTGAGGCACTTTGAGTTTGTGAAGTGGTGGAAATGGGAAATGAGAGATCTTTAATTTGTTTATAGGTAGGCAGTTGTTCTTGAAATTCTAGACAAACTGGGCACTTAAAAAAATGAGGTGATATTAATTGACTGAAGGAACAACTAATTTCGTCAAATGCCATGTTTGCGGGGGTGAACTGGAAAAAGAAGATGTTATTGAGGAAGAAAGCAAGATTTTCTGTGAGGATTGTTACATAGAGAGCCATCATAAAATTCAGGCTTGTAATCCCTGGGCTGTCCGTTCAAAAAAACTATTTAGGGAAGAAGCTGGATTTGAAGGAACCGAAGGCTTGACTGAGCTGCAAAAAGCCATTTATGAATTCATTGTCTCGAGTGGCGGAGTAAAAAAAGAAGAAATTGCACAAAAATTTGAGATATCTTTACTCGAAACAGAAAATCAATTTGCTCTTCTGAGACATTGTGAACTGGTTAAAGGTCAAAAAATGGCAGATGGGATATACCTTGTACCTTTCGAAAACAAATATATTCCATGTGGTGGATAAGTAATAATATACATATCCAATTGTATTTATATGCTTTGACCTAGGCTCTTTCTTATATTTAAGCAACAAGTTGCCTGATTATGTAAATCAAAGTTTATCATGAATTGGTTTGAGAAATACTGCTGATTCTGCACACACCAACAGTATCTAGTTTACTTTAGACTTTTTAGTTATCTGTTCTGCAGAACAGTATTGGGTTTTAACCTTATTATATTTTTATTTAATCTTTCTTTGAAACATTATTTTCTTTTCTATATGACCCACAACCCGTATTTGCTCAGCATTCCACAGCACTTTTTGGTTTTTTGATTCGTTTATTTTTGACAATACCCTATGATACAATTATTGGATCAGATCCCTTGATATGCAATCAGAAGAAACTAAATCATGTGATGACTTGCAACAATCAAAATAAACTACAATACGTTTATATAAAACTATATTTTTATATATTCAAAGAAAAAAATTTAGTTGGAAGGATTTAAAAAATGAATACGGTTTTTTATCCCATGCTTTTAATGAGAAAGAAAGTGATCATATACAGTTGCTAAAAACGAACTAAAATCACATGGAATGCAAATATGTGAAACCAACCATTTGGAAATAAAAGACGATATTATAAGTGCTATTCATGATCCTATAAACAAATGTTATCCTCCTATCGCTTTCATGATAGATAATAATCTCAATGTAGCTTATGACGTTGAATATGCAATGGCTAAAAGGTAAAAAAGTTTTAATTATTAGTTCTGATTATAGTGAAATACCTATTTACTTAAAAGCGGTACCTAATATCCTTTTACGTGATTATTTAGATACATCCTGCGACATATTGAATTTTGTTGAGAATGGTTACAGGTAACAAGGTGCCTGAAAATATCAAACCTAAAGAAGCAGTGAAGCCGTTAATCAATGCTCTAAAAAATGAAGATGAGCAGTTGGTGGTGGTAAATTGTTGACTTTTCATTAATTTCAATGAAGGACAGAATGATAAGTACTACAGAAGATTTAAAAAAGAAATAGGACAATATCGATTACCTTAAGAAATGTCATTATTGCCCTGAAAATTAAGTGCCGAACCCTTTTTATTATACATGGAGATAATATCTACTAACATGAAGTTAACAATAAAAAAATATTATTTATGTAGTTAGCGATATAATCAAGCTGATGCTTTAAAACTTCTTTTTTCCTAACTGTTTAACTCTTTCTGTCAACAGACCTTTTTATACAATGCGATGTAGGATTATATGAGCAGTAAGATTCATATCTGTATTTTAGTTACATTTTTTAATTTTAGCAGTTTTTGTCATCATTACCATTAACAGACATTTACCCATTGTTTTTTGGTAGGGCTCCACACCCAACAATCATCATCATTGTGATGATTGTGGTGGTTGGCGGAGTCGGCCAAATTGTGGTTTTCGTTAGATGGTCCAGAACTTATGGCACAATGCGCACACTGAGCGCTTGCTGCTGCTGCTGTCATGGAAATTATAAGACAAACTGCTAGTAAAATACCAAGTGTCTTTTTGATTTGTTTTAACATTTTGTTATCTCCTTCTTTTTATTTCCATTTTATTCATTTTAATCCCTTTCAATCGATAAATGCACAGGGTTAACATCATATCGTCAACTAGTTTAAAAACAAAAATTTTTAATAAATATATGGCTATAAATAATACTATCTCTGCATATATAAAAAAACACGATTTTTTATGGGACTACAAGACTATTACTTTCAAACAGTTATATATTATGAAGAAAGAATGATTACTATATATTTTTGAATATATATTAAAAATGATACTTATGCTGCTTTCCCAATATTTGCACATGTTTTGTATCAAAAGTTACGTATGAAAATAAAGTTGAGAGAACATTTTTGTGAGACTGCTACTCCAATACTACTGCAAAATTAGAGGTTATGAGAACTGATTTTTCTGATGCACATGCCGAAGAATAATATTATTCCCATATATATTCTCTACTGGATAATTTATAATGACAGAAAACGCATATCATAATTCTGTTTCTTGTGCCAGATTTTGTGTGTCGTCATTAACCTACATTACCCTACATCACAATTTTTCCACTTTTTGGAAGGCTCTTAGAGGAGTTCCAAAGGGTCAAAAAAATAAGATGTAAATTGAGATAACATTTAATATAGAAATACAGTTTCGGTAAAATATATATATCATGCGCCATGTATGAATATATCAACATATTTTGATGTATTTTATAATCTTCTTTGTATTTATAAAATACTAATTAAAACCTGAATATATTTGGTGAACTATAATGGAAAAATTGAATAAAAGTCCAAACAAAGAACAAGTTTCTTTTTCGTTTCCGTTCTTTTTAAAAAAGTCGCTCTTCATTTTAGCGATTTTTTGTTTTCTTGTCCTCAGCTCAGGTTGTACGGATATTAATCATTCCAACAATAAATCAGAGCCCGTTGAAGTTACAAAGGGTATTAATCATTCCGACAACAAATCAGTACCTGCTGTAGTTACAAAGGATATTAATAATTCAGGCAATAAAGCAAAGCTTGTTGAAGTTACGAATTTGAGCCAGATTGATGAAGCTCTCAATAAAGGCCCCGTTGTATTGAAGCTTGGTTCTAGAGAATGCGATTCCTGCAAAAAACAGGAACAGGTTCTTTCAGATCTTCTCCCAATGTATCAGGATTCTGCTACAATGATGCTTATCTACGTTAAAGAGTATCCTGAGCTCGCAGAAGAGTTTGGAGTAAGATCCATCCCAGATACCTGTATTATCACAGGCATAGAGCATGGAAAATATATGTATATGCAACAGGACGGCAGTAAAAGCCCTGAAAGAGCAACTGCAAGATTCCTGGGTGTTGCCGATGAAAAAACCCTATCTGAGACTCTTGATAAAGCTATTGCATCTAGAAAATAGAGGAATTAACTTATGTTTTCCAACGTTTTCCCAATTGCGGCTTTCTTTGCAGGAGTTGTCAGTGTACTTTCCCCATGCATCCTATCCGTAATTCCGGCAGTTTTTGCTTACTCAACTGAAAAAGGCAAGTTCAGGCCCCTTGCGATCGTATTAGGTTTGTCCATTTCCTTTACCTGCATGGGGATCATTACTTCCATTTTAGGGACAAAGTTCACGGCTTATCTCAGCTACCTTACTATTGTTGCTGAAATTCTTTTGATCACGATGGCTATTACGCTCCTTTTTGATCTCAACACTTTCAATATTTTTGGAAATTTTTCTTCCCTTGCAAATTCTAAACGAGAGGGTCTTTTTGGAGGATTTTTGCTTGGCCTCTCTCTTGGGATTATCTGGCTTCCATGTATTGGTTCAGTACTTGGTTCAATCCTTACAATGGTTGCTGTTTCAAGCAAAATTATTTATGGGGCGCTAATGCTTTTCATCTATTCCCTTGGCTTTTCCATCCCACTGCTTCTTGTTGCTTACTCTGCAAGCTTTTCTTCTGCAAGGCTTCAGAAAATATCAAAATTTGGTTTCCCGCTAAAAAAAATTACAGGTTTAATTATATTAGGAGTCGGCTTCTATATGATTTACCACAATCATTTTGGCGGTCCCTGAGAAAAATTGCTTTTCTCTTTCCGCAGCAAGTGCTGGGAATTTGATTGAACTAGAAATTGGTTGAGGGTACTTGCAATGATAAGGTTCGAGAGCTATATTTTATAAAACTGATGAAATTTATACCACGTTGGAAGTTTTGGTGATATCCGGTTATTATTGCCACCAGGTACTCCAAAAAACAAATAAGTAAAACATATCAAACATTTAAATTCAAATTAATAGAGACTCTTTATTTTAAAGGATTATTACAGAGCCGAAAATAGCAAGGCACAGTGCAAAAATGTACTTAAGTTATTTAGCTCATTGAGTACATTTGGGTCTATAACAGACCACAATATAACTGTATTTATATATATAATTGTGCGATATAAGGATTCACGATAAGGAATGATTGTCTCCAAAGATATCGGTAAAAATCAGATTGCTGTATATTTTTAAAACTCGATGAATTATGTAGTCAGAGTAATCTTCAATATCTTATTGTAATAAGAGGCATGCCTAATTTTAGCTTTAGAAAAGTATATAGCTTCTTAAATCAATGCTGTATCAATGATTAATGATATGATTAATGAAAAAAACATACAGGTTTTCAAGGCTTTAAGCGAGGATACGAGGTATAGGATTATCATGGCTCTCCTTGAAGCTGAATGCGAATGCAAAGAGATAAACTACGGCCACAAAGGAGAATTATGTGCCTGCGAGATTCCGGGAATAATCGATAAGGCTCAGTCCAACACCTCAATGCACCTTGCAAAGTTGCAAGATTGGGGGATAATTAAAGTGAGAAAAGTAGGTAAGAAGAGGCTATACTCTATAGATAACAATAAAGTCCGAAAGGTTTTAGAAGTCCTTAAAGAATAAATCTTTTTAATGCTACTTCAGTTGACCTTCAGGGCTGATTGACTTGAAGAATAAATATCATTCAACACTGGTTTAATTTTTTGATAATTTACCGAAAGAAGAGAGTTTTCTTTTCCCAAAAACAGCGTATTTATGTACATTTGCAATCTTTTTAGGGGTATTATTTTATAAATTTAGTTTTCTAGTTTTATAAACTGTTCCTCGAATTAAAGAATATATGTTCAACAAACATGTCTGAACAATCTTTTGATACCTACATAAAAATAAATCTAGTTTAAAAAAATTTCAAGCTTTAAGGATAATTTTATATAATAGTATGCAATATCAATATATATTGATATAACAAAACGATGAAATGTATGATAGCAAAACTAAATGAACTTTAACAGGAGGATCCCAAAATGGTTGATATATACTATCCGCTTCAATGGATTGCTGACAAACTGACCTATGGTGTGTTTGGGATTGCTCCGGAGACACACCTTGGAGCAAGTGTTGACTTTATCATTTATGAAGTGATGAAAATCCTAATTCTGCTCATTTTAATGATTTTTGTCGTCTCCTACATCAGGACTTATATCACTCCCGAAAAAACGAGACAAGCACTCGCAGGGAAAAAAGGACTACAATATCATCTTTTGGCTTCTTTGATAGGAGCTTTCACCCCTTTTTGTTCGTGTTCGGCCGTTCCAATCTTCATAGGGTTAGTGGAAGCTGGAATTCCTTTAGGGGTAACTTTTTCCTTCCTTATTGCTTCCCCTCTTGTAAACGAAGCTGCAGTTGCTGCGTTGTGGGCCACGATTGGCCCAAAAGCAACTTTAATCTATGTGATTTCGGGCATTTTGCTTGGCGTGTTAGGTGGGTATGTTATAGGTCTCCTGAAAATGGAAAAATACGTAGCTGATTTTGTTTACGAGATTAAAATAGGGAGTCAAGCCAAAAAGCCAAAAGATCTGAACATAAAAGAACGGGTTGATTTCGCCTTTGACGGGGTTAAGGACATTTTGGGAAGGGTCTGGATTTATGTGATTATTGGAGTCACTCTAGGCGGCTTTTTCCACGGATATGCCCCCGAAGGCATCCTCGCAAAATATGCAGGCAAAGGCAATTTGTTTGCCGTTCCGATTGCGGTTATTATAGGGATACCTCTTTACTCGAACGTTATAACTATGATCCCTATCGTTGAAAGCTTGATTGAGAAAGGTCTTCCAATAGGAACTGCCCTTGCCTTCCTTATGTCGGTCAGTGGTATTTCCCTTCCCGAAATTATAATCCTGAAAAAAGTGCTTAAAAATAAGCTGATCGGAGTTTTTGTTTTAACTATTACGATATCTATCATTTTTATGGGATATCTATTTAACATTATTCTATGAAATCAAAGTGCTCTGAAGCTTGGGGAAAAATATCAAAGACAAAAACAATAGAAAATAAAACACGAGGCCAAAGATATGAAAATTGAAATTCTTGGAAGCGGCTGTTCAAAATGTAAGAACACAAAGGAAGTTGTTGAAAAAGCATTGAAGAATAGCGGTGTTGAAGCCGAAGTCATTAAAGTAGAGGACTTTGAAACGATCCTTAACTACGGGGTTATGATCACCCCCGCAGTTGTCATTGATGGAGAAGTGAAATCAGTGGGCAAAGTTCCGGATGAAAAAGAAGTTAAAAAGTGGATCACTAAATAAAAGAAAAGAATTAATTTTGTGGCTCATCATCACATAGTGAAATTGATTTTACAGTTAAAATAAAATATTCTACGATGAAGTCAATTCATATTGAAATTTTGGAATAATTTCATATCTGAATTTAAAGCCAAAGTAGCCGAATAAAAAATCAAGTCGAGAGAATATCAGTGTAAACAATATCAAAATTAAAGGAGATGTATTTTATGGTAAAAATAATCATTTTTGAACCTGCAATGTGTTGTTCCACAGGTTTATGTGGACCTGTAGTTGACTTGGAGCTTTTAAGGATATCAACGGTTATAAGCAATCTTGGAAAAAATGGTGTAAAGGTTGAAAGATATAACCTTAACAGTAATCCCGAGGCTTTTGTAGATAACATAGCTATAAACGAAATACTGAACCGAGATGGTGTTGATGTGTTACCTGTAACTATTGTTGACGGTAAAGTAGTCAAAACTAAGAAATATCCTACAAAC
Source organism: uncultured Methanosarcinaceae archaeon (assembly GCA_963733675.1). Classification (GTDB taxonomy): domain Archaea; phylum Halobacteriota; class Methanosarcinia; order Methanosarcinales; family Methanosarcinaceae; genus Methanosarcina. The sequence goes on from CAVTET010000005.1 coordinate 18,266, forward strand.
GATGAGCTGCTTAAATTTTTGGATGTACCTGAAAGTTATATAAAGGGAACTGAAAAGCCTGCGACGAAGGATTCCTGTTGTAGCGATGGCAATTGCCAACATTAGATCAATAAGGTGAGTATATTGTCTGAAACATTTAATCCTAAAAAAATAACACTTACTAAATATTTATTTTTCACAGGAAAAGGTGGCGTTGGAAAAACATCCACAGCCTGTGCTACGGCTGTGACTCTGGCGGATGAAGGAAAAAAAGTTTTGCTGATTAGTACTGATCCTGCCTCAAATCTGCAAGATGTATTTAACATCGAGTTAAACAATAAAGGGGTTTCTATAAAAGATGTGCCCAATTTGATTGTGGTCAACATTGATCCTGAAGAAGCTGCCCAAGAATATAAAGAAAGTATCGTAGCACCCTATAGAGGGAAGCTGCCTGAAGTAGTAATTAAAAATATGGAAGAACAGCTTTCAGGTTCTTGTTCTGTTGAAATAGCTGCCTTTAATGAGTTTTCAGCATTTATAACTGATGAAAAGACAGAGCAAGAATATGACTATATCATTTTTGATACAGCTCCTACTGGCCACACTCTTCGATTGATGCAGTTGCCTTCAGCCTGGAGTACTTTCATAAGCGAAAGTACACATGGAGCGTCTTGTTTAGGCCAGCTTTCTGGGCTTGAAAGTAAAAAAGAAATTTATAAGCAAGCCGTAGAAACATTATCTAATAAAGACATGACTACCCTGATTCTTGTTTCCCGGCCAGAAAAAGAACCTCTTAAAGAGGCTGAAAGAGCTTCACAGGAGCTTAAGGATTTAGGCATTAATAATCAAATACTTATCATCAATGGCGTGCTGCAAAGCTATGATGATATTGTATCTAAAAGCCTTTTTGATAAGCAACGAGAGGCTTTGAAAGGCATGCCTATTGATTTAAAAAATTTCGTAACCTATGAAATTCCTCTTAGAGCCTATAATATTACCGGTATAGATAACGTAAGGGCATTCTTACACCAGGATAACGATAAAATTAGCGATGAAAAGATCAGTTCTAAGCGGATTCCTAAACTCAAAAATGTTATAGATGACCTATATGCTTCTGGCAAAAAAGTAGTATTTACCATGGGTAAAGGCGGCGTTGGAAAAACAACGATTGCAGCAGCAATTGCATTAGGTCTGGTCCAAAAGAGTGTTAAAGTTCACCTTACAACAACAGACCCTGCAGCGCATGGTAAATTCGTGATAGAGGAAAGTAGTGATATAACTATAAGTAGGATTGACGAAGAAGCGGAGCTTGCTAAATATAAAGAAGAAGTGCTCGGCAAAGCAAGGGAAACAATGAGTGGAGATGATCTCGCCTATATTGAAGAAGATTTAAGGTCACCCTGTACGCAGGAAATTGCTGTTTTTAATGCGTTTGCTCAAATTGTAGAGAAAGCTAAAAATAAGGTTGTCATTATTGATACAGCTCCCACAGGACATACTCTTTTACTTCTTGATTCAACCCAAAGTTATCATAGAGAAATCAGTCGTTTGCAAAGTGATATCCCAGAGCCAGTTAAAAACTTGTTACCCATGTTGAGAAATGCTGACGAAACCGAAGTTCTGATCATTACATTAGCAGAAACTACACCGGTGTATGAAGCAGAGCGGCTTGAGTCTGACCTCAAACGTGCCGGAATCAATAGCAAATGGTGGATAATCAATGCCAGCTTATATGCAACTGAAACAACGAATAAAACGCTCAAAGCGAGAGCAAGCAACGAGATTGAGTGGATTAACGAAGTTGACAAATACTCAGATGGTAATTTTGCGATCATAGAGTGGACAGCAGATGAAATCAATGGTGAAAAGTTATTAGATTTAATACAATAATATGAGCAGTCAATGGTAGGGGAGGGGTAGAATGTTGTTCTGGAATGATACCCAATCATTAATCACAAGCTTTTAGGATTTCTACAAAGCCATTACCAATGTAATCACTTAATTGGAGGAATCTTTGAAGCACTAACAATTGGATATCGAACTTAGTAATCTTGATATAAAGACTAAAGACAAGGAGAAGTAATATGGTCTGTCCCGTGTGTGCAGTTGGAGGAATTGCGTATATCGCCAGTAAAATTTTTGGGTTTCCTGATGTAGTTGTTGCTTTTGTGACCGGAATGCTGGCGACTTCTATGGCATATTGGATGAATCATATTATGGCGAAAAAATGGAAGAAAAGAAAAGGTCAACTTATAGCAATCAATATCCTATCAGGGATTATATGTTTATATTCACTTAAATTAATTGGATTGTGGTAATAGAAGGTGTTTGTTTTGGAAGACTCCGTTGTACCAAAATTATCTTTTCTAAATCGCTATTTGACTTTGTGGATTTTTCTAGCTATGTTTATTGGTGTGGGTCTAGGCTTCGTCTACCCAGGATTTGCAGGCTTTTTAAAAAATTTATCTATCGGCACTACATCTATTCCCATTGCCATTGGTTTAATAGTTATGATGTATCCACCCCTTGCACGGGTCAAATATGAAAAATTGGGTCAGGTGTTCAAAAACCACAAGGTATTAGGATTATCCTTACTAGAAAACTGGATCATTGGTCCAATTTTAATGTTCATCCTGGCAATTATATTTCTTAGAGCATATCCTGAATACATGGTAGGTGTTATTCTAATTGGCCTGGCTAGGTGCATCGCCATGGTAATTGTTTGGAATACTCTGGCAGATGGGGACAATGAGTATGCAGCTGCTCTGGTTGCTTTTAATTCTATCTTTCAGTTGGTCTTCTTCTCCATTTTTGCTTATTTCTTTATAACCGTGCTGCCTGAATGGTTGGGACTTAGTGGCATGGAAATAAATGTCTCTATTGGAGAGGTAGCCCAAAGTGTTGTAATATACCTGGGAATTCCCTTTGCTGCTGGCTTTTTAACCCGCTACTTCTTACGTCCTTCGAAAGGAGCCGAATGGTATGATCACAAATTTGTTCCTAAAGCAGGTCCGATTTCGCTTTATGCTCTACTATTCACGATTATTGTAATGTTCTCTTTAAAAGGTGAATATATTGTTACGTTGCCTTTAGATGTGGTGAGAATTGCGATTCCACTCTTAATATATTTTGTAGTTATGTTTAGTATCTCGTTTTTTGTTTCTAAAAAAATAGGTATTAACTACGCACAGACAACATCTCTTGCTTTTACTGCGGCGAGTAACAACTTTGAACTGGCAATTGCAGTTGCAGTTGCAGTCTTTGGCATTAATTCAGGGCAGGCATTTGCAGCGGTAGTAGGTCCTTTGATTGAAGTACCGGTTATGATAGGACTTGTGAATGTAGCACTCTACTGGAGAAAGAAATATTTTACTACAGGTTACAAAGCTGTCTAAAGAGAAGTACAAAAAGAAGTACTCTTGGTTATGAAATCTATCAAAAAGAATAAGGAATAATGCAATTGCGTCATTTCTCGAATGTCTGAGAGATCCAGTCTTTTATCTCATCTCTGACCCGTTGGAATACCTTGAGTTTTTCTTCCTCCGATCCTGCTGCTGCTGCAGGGTCCTCGAAACTATAGTGAATTACTTCTCTTGCTCTGGGAGATTTGCTAGGGAGCTCAAGATTCGTGCTGCAGATTGGACAGGCCACTTTAGCCCGATCGCAGACAGTAACCGCCACGTCAAATATGATATCCTGAAATTCTTGGGGAGTTTTTGAATGCTGACTGGAGATATCAATACCAATTTCCTTCATGACTGCAATAGCAAGAGGATTAACAGTTGTGGCCTCGACTCCAGCACTGTAAGCTTCGTATCGATCTCCATAAATAGCTCTTAAAAGACCTTCAGCCATCTGGAACCTGGCTGAGTTATGGGTGCACAGAAAGAGAATTTTCTTCTTCCCCTGTGATTCCATGCTTGTAATCATATTGCTATAGTTGTGCATAAAGTAGATCAACATTGCGATCGTTCCTGTATCTGAATTTTGAGAAGTTCAGCAAGCCATAAGATTTTCGTTCTTTTTAGTTTTTTCATCTTCCAGTTGTATACTCACTTCGTCTCCTTTATTCCTTATTTCATGCTTTGAAAGCAGAGAATTTCTCCGCTCCACCAACAAAAGTTTTTCAGTTCTCAAGTCCCAGACGCTTCATGAAGTGATGGTAGTGCTTTGGTGGCAGCCTGGAATAGAAGGCTTGGGTTACAACTTCACTCAAAGAAGGGTGAATGTCCATACTACGCATGATAGGTTCCATGCTTCCTGATTCAGTATACATTAGAGGAATAATCTGGTGGATCAGAACTGAGGCATGAGGTCCTATAATATGTGCACCGAGAATTTGTTTACTCTCTACATTCAGAATTACCTTTACAAAGTAGTCCTTGATTTCCAAAACTGTCCCCTTTGCGGTATCTTCAAAAAATTTGAGGCCTATGCTCACTTTATCCTCTCCATAAGTTTCAACAGCTTCCTTCTCTACCATACCTACGCCGGCAATTTCAGGATAAGAAAATACTGCATGTGGTACAGCGTGGTAGTCTGTCTTCACTTTTTCTTTCATGAAAGCATTCAGGTAAACTATCTTGGATTCATAGTTTCCAACGTGCTTGAGTAAATATTTGCCGGTTGCGTCGCCAAAAGCCCAAACATTTGGTTGAGACGTCTCTAGGTACTCATTCACCAGAATCCAGCCCTGCCCATCTGTTTTGATTTCAGCCCTTTCCGGATGAAGAATATTGGTATTTGGAACTCTTCCAGTTGCTAAGAGGATCTCATCTACAGTAATCTTTACTTCTTCTCCTGAATTTTTTTCCTTTGCGACTATGGTCTTCTGCCTGTTATCTTCCTTTCTAACTTCAATGGCCCCATAGTTTGTAAGGATCTTCATATACTCTGACATTTTCATCCTAGCAAGTTTTGAGATTTCTGGCTCTTCTTGCGGAAGAAAAAGGGGATTTCTTCCAATTACAGTGACTTCTGCTCCCATAGCCGAGAAAAAATGCCCATACTCGGCTGCAATATAACTCCCACCAATAATTGCTAGATGTCGGGGACATTCATTAAGTTGGAGCACAGTGTCGCTTGTAAGATAACCAGCTGCTTCAAGCCCTTTAACAGGGGGGATAGCAGGCTTTGAGCCAGTGCATAGAAAAATCATTTTTGAGTAAAGTGTTTTGTCGCCTACTTTTAGGGTATAAGGAGAAGTAAACTCTGCACTTTCATGGTAATAGTCAATATTCGAGCTTCCGGTTAACCCCCGCCGGACAGCTTCTATATTTTCTCTTGTAATCCTTCTCATCCTTTCCATGATTGCAACGAAATCAATATCCCTTATTTCAGTCTTTATTCCAAAAAGAGATGCTAAACCCAGTTCCCTGATAAGTTCCGCAGGATAGAGTAAGATTTTTGAAGGAATGCACCCTTTGGTAAGACAGATCCCACCGGGTTCGTCTTTATCGATAACAGTAATTTTTATTTCTGGGTTCGAATCTATAATAAGATTTATATAGTTCATTGCAGAACCGGTACCTATTACAATCAGGTCATAATTTTCCATTTGTTACCCTCCACGATATAAAATCGTTTTATTGTCCGGGAACTATATTGGAACAATTTCACATTTGTATTAAAACTCAATATTGTTCATAATAAAACTCTATAAGTTGATTTAATTTTAAACTACGCTCTTATTTAAAAAAGTGTTATCATTCTTAATCCTTAAAATTCTGCGCTTTCTGATCCCGCAGGGTTATTCTAGAGAGATGTCATCTTGGTCCTTGGTCATAAAAACAGCAGTGAATAGCTGTAGCCTTATGAACGTCAATGACGTATAAAAAATAAATCTTATAAATTATGGGTAAGCGACACTATCTCTCAAAGAGCTCCAGGAATTTTTTTACTTTCAGACACTTAACTACGCTTCTACACTCAAACATTTTATTTTGGAATTTACGAACTAGTGCATTTATGGATCGTGATAATGAGGTAAACGTGATGTAATATATAGATATATTGCACATATAATCTATAGTAATAACTTTTACTAAATAGTACATAATGTACAAATCTTGATCTCAAGGACAATGACGACAATCTTTTAGGATGAAAGATTGTTATTAACTAATATCCAGATATAAAAACGTAAACAACATGATAACACATATAAGTGCCTTCTTTTACTATTGAAAGCAAAACATAGATAAATTTATTAAAAACTTATTAAGTGAAATAATAGTATCGAAAAATTGAGTTTCTGATTCAGTTTAGTCATGTTTTTATTTTTGTTTAGAGTACTAATATCATTATTTCTGTTTCTGAGATTTCTATTTATTATAGTAGTTTTGGGTAATTAGTTTCAGATGTTCCATGAGTTCAATATGCTAGATAAGTTCCCAAAGCTCATGAGTCACTTATCAGCGATTTTTTCTTATTTCACATGGAACTGAAGAAATTCTGAACAAAAATTACGCGTCTTATATTGATAGGACTTACGCTCTTGAGGTATAAAAAGTGCAATAGAAATTGTCGATTAAACTTAGATTTAGAAAATTAAAGATTTAATGCAATTGAGTTTTCAATTCAACTATATAAGTCCTGTATATTATCTACACTACGCAGTAAATAAAAATGTTAGAATCTTCTTAAAGTTAGAAGTATAGACTTTCTTTGCTACATAGCAATCCAATGTATTAAGAAATAAAAAAATTTTTAAAGCAAAATTATTTTAGGATTAAAACTATGAAAATAAAAAATAAAAAATGCATTTAGAGGTTCATTACAGCCTTTTCGGCGGTTTTGTCTCCGACATTTCTCTTCACTTCTCATCAGAAATACGATCCGCTAGTTTAACAGGACGACCTGTCGGTTGTCTCAGTATACCCACATGTTAATCTGGAGGATCTCAAAATTATATAAAACGCCCTGTAGATTATACAAGTCAATCTGTTGGTTATTTCAGTAAATATGTATGATAAACAAGGCGATCAGTGAGTTACATCAGATTGTATGCCTTGGTGTTGTTCACCTGGGTGTTGTTGGCCTTAGAATAGATCTTCTAGGGAGCTTATGCCTTTTGTTTGTTCATCTGGGAATTGTTCACCTGGGAATTGTCCACCTTGATATTATCCTCTCAGGAATTGTTCTCTCAGGAATTGTTCACTTGGGTATTGTCCGCTTTGGTATTGTTCACCGGAATGTTTTATTTAATCTGCAGCGCTTACTGTCGTAGCTGCCATTGAAATTATTACAAAAAATACTACCAAAATAGCTAGTGTATTTTTCTCCTTTCAAATACTCTTTTTACCATTTAATAACTCCATATTTTTTCTGAAGTACATTGTATTGATACCTATTGTATAAACTATAACAATAACATTCCAAAGTAGGTCTCATATAACACTTTCTTTATTTAGTTTTCTAACAATCTGAGATTAAATATGAAAAAAAGAAGAAGAGGCAATAATACAACCTAAACGTATATCACCGTTATCCCCAAATTAGATCCCGAACTTTTAACGATGCATGGAGACCGCATAATTAAAGTTGCTTTTGGGCCGATGGTGGCCCGCAGCGCAGAAACTGCGGCAAGTAACAACTTCTAACTGGTTATTGCAGTTGTAGTGGCAGTCTTTGGTATTAATTCAGGCCAGGCATTTGCAGCGGTAGTAGGCCATTTGATTGAAGTGTCAGTTATGATCGGATTTGTGAATGTAGCACTTTACTGGAGAAAAAAATATTTTATGAAAGGTTACAATCAGCTTGAAGATTCGACTATGAGGTCAATTTGTGCCTAAAATTCGGAATAATTTCATCTTGAATTTAAATCCAAAATTGCCCATTATCCAATTGTATAAACTATTTGATTTTTGAGATAGCCTATTAAACTCAGTTTTCATCCAATTTACACTATATTTATATGGAGCTATACTTCTCGCGTTGAAAGAATTTATTTTCATATTTATTGTTCTGCTGACTATTCTTGATTAAGCAAAAGATGATAGCTAGTTATTCCACATATATATAAAATGACTTGAATAAGCTGAATAAAAAGTCAAGCTGAGCGAATATCAGTACAAATAATGTAAAAATTAAATGAGTGATATTTTATGGTAAAAATGATCATTTTTGACCCTGCAATGTGTTGTTCCACGGATTTATCATTCTGATGTGCCCTTTTATTTGTATTTATCCTTCCCCTACTGAAGGAGGGCAAGATCTATAATTTTTTCAAACATTTGTTCATCGTTGGTACCATTTAATCCAATAATTCTTGCCTGGGATCTATCAGTGCTAACTTTCCCGTCCTTCTGCATGTAAACGTATTTTCCATTTTCGATACCCACGATTACAAAGCAATCAGGAAGATAATTCACTCCAAAATATTCTCTAAGTGCAGGACTCTGATCCACATCTGCAGACGCAATAGTGGCTTTGCCTCGGTATTCTACTGCCAGTTTTTCGAGGATTGGTTTCGTAGACTTGCATGCATGGCACCATTTTGCTCCCATTTCCACAAAAATCGGGCCTTTCTGTATGGATTTGTTTATATGGTTCTGCTGTGTTATTATTAAAACATCATTTTTCTCCAGGTCTACCTTAGAATTCGTGGAATTTCCCGAAATTTTTTCAGAGCAGCCAGACATAGAGAGCAAAGCTACAAGTAGGATAAATAATACAAATAATTTTTTCATGTTGATCGTCCACAACTAATAATGAAATTGAGATTTTAAAATTCGTAAGTGTAATCTATCAGTAATTATATCCATGACATTAATCTATGGCATCAACATTAATTAATTTTTTGTGATTGTTTAGTATATTTAAAAAATTGATCATTTTCTTTTATTCCGTGATCAACTTTTTAACTTTTTTTATTTTGAACTTTATCGACTAATTTTATGCCCCCATCAATGACAACAGCTTGGTGGTCATGACCCCGTAGTTAAGGATCGTTTCAAAGTCCTCTACTTTAATGACTTCGGCTTCAACACCATTTTCCTTGAATATTTTTTCAATGATTTCCTTCGTTTTCTTGCATCTTAAACAGCTGCTTTCAAGAATTTCAATTTTCATATCTTTGCCCTCGTTTTTTATTTTCTATTGTTTTTGTCTTTGACATTTTCTTTTTTCCCAAGCTTCAGAACCTTTGATCTGATAGAATAATGTTAAATAGATATCCCATTATTGTCTCTAAACTTACCACGCAGGCTCTGCACTTGCTTTTATGAGGCTGGATGTGTACATGGCTGTAGCTTCCCATAAAGGAATTAATGCGGTTTAGAATACAGCATCTTAAGGCTTTAGAATTTTCATCCTTGACGGCTGTACGGATCGCTGCTCTACAAAAAAATTCAGTGAAGCCTGAATGCGGGTAGATATCTGCCAGGTGGTTAAGGGCGAATCGGGATTGCAAAACCAGGTATTCGGATATGAAGCCCAAATACATATAAATTATAATACGTGCAGTCAAAAATTATAATACGTGCAGTCAAAAATTATAATACGTGCAGTCAAGGAAACCTAAATCCAATTGACTATCGATTTTCGGACTATCAATATCCACGCCTGAGAATAGCTATCAGTTCATCTACACCTTTTATAGTTGGAATAGATTTCTTGAGCAGAAGATCAATGCATTTGTCCGGATCTGACTCATAATCAACAATATCTCCTAGGTAAATAGTTTATCATGAAGAGTTTCCAGAACAGTCTTGAAGGCATCATAGTTTGCATGAATATCGGCTATCAGCAGGAGTTTCATGATTTTTCTTTCCTTCTAAGGTTTATTTATCCTTCAATGGAGTTATAATTCCCAATACTATAATTCCAAAGTGTGTTCCAAATCTGGCTTTTGAAAGATCTATCGATAAATGAATTGTACTAAATAAAGGATTTATTCTGGCATCAATACGTAATAATTTCGTATCAATTTTTCTTGATTTCTGTCTTGTGGGTTTTTATGAGTAGATACTATAATTGACTAAAAGATTTTAATTCATTTTAAAATGAGTACTGCTGAAGATAATACATTTTAAAGAACTTATTAATCAAACATTCATAAATTTAGTAGGTGTTAAAATGCCGGGAAATCCAAATGAAATTAAATTAGTTAACAATGCTATGGCTAATGCTACTCGCCGGAAAATTATGAATTTTCTAGCCGAAGGCGATAGAAATATTGAAGAAATCGAAGGAGCGGTGGGAAAGACAATGCTTGACTTCCATCTCAAGCTTTTGCAACAGGCGAGTCTAATTGAGATAGAAGAAAAAGCTATAAAAATAAGTGAATACGGCAGGAATTTCCTGAAAGGTAAGGAAGAGAGCAGTAAGGAAAAAACTTCAGATCTCTCTCAGGCAAAACCAGTAGATATTGTAGAGGTCAGGCAACTTTTGCCCTGTATAGCTGATTCCTCAAAATTCAGGGTAATTGCTAATATGGCTCCTTCCCTTGGCGGTACCCTCAAGATTCTTGAGCCTCTTTTTCCCAGAGGCAGATATTCGGACAAAATAAACGCGCTGATAATTCAAAGAGGAGAAGTTATTTCAACTATTTACGGGACTGGAAAAGTCACTTTGACGATGATCAAAAGCGAGAGCGAGGCCAAAGAGACGCTTGAGAACTTACGGAGTACCATTAATGAGGCTATTGAAAAGGGTGTCGCTCCTGCTCCGAGGGAAAAGGTAAGGGTTGAACCCATGGAGATCTACAAATATCTACCCCAGACAAATTGTGGCAAATGCGGTGAGCAGAGCTGTTATACCTTCGCTATAAAGACCATGAGTGGTGAAGTTTCTCTAGATATATGTACACCGCTCAAAGAGCCTGAATATGCAATCAACCAGGAGCAACTGCAGGTTCTGACTGCTTATATTTGAGCTTAATAACTTGAAGAGCATTACTTAATTGGAAGAACTTTTGAGAACACTGACCTTAGTGCTCACTGACTGTCTTTATGTTTCAGACTTATACTATCGTCGTCTGAAATCTTGCAAAACTGAATTTAAAATCATTAGTGTCCCTAAAACTGGAGATCTTAAATAAATATTAGATTAAACGGGAAATTTTAGGGTAAACTGTTACCTCACACTTTTCCTGTTTTAACCTTTTAATCTGGCATATCTTCTTTAGACAAAGTGACCATTCAAAAGTTTTCCTATCAATCTTTTTTGATATTTGGCTTTCGGGTTTTTATGGTTATAACTTATAATTAATTACAGTAGTCAGCTTGGAAAATTAACTTCTACTCTTAAAATAGCCTTGATGAGATTGCTAAAATAAGGAAAAAAGAGTTAGACTTCAATAGCGCTGGTAGGTATAAAGATGTCAGGAAGTACGAGTGAGACAAAGCTGATAAATTTCGCTATGGCCAATAAGACCCGACGGAAAATAATTAATTTCCTGGCGAATGGCGATAGAGATATTGAGGAAATAGAAGGGATAATTGGGGAAAAAACGCTTGACTTCCATATTAAGATTTTGCATGATGCAGGACTTGTTGAGCTAGAAGGAAGAAATTTTAAATTAAGTGATTATGGCAAAAACTTCCTGAGAGGTAAGAAAGAAAGTGGTACAGGAGAAATTAAAGATCTTTCTAAGGCAAAACCTGTAGAAATTGCAGAAATCAGGCAATTTTTGCCCTGTATAGCTGACTCCTCAAAATTCAGGGTAATTGCAAATATGTCTCCACCTTTGGGTGGGGTCTTGAAAATCCTTGAGCCTATCTTTCCTAAAGGCAATTATTTGGATAGAAAAGATAGCTTAATAGTTAAAAGTGGAGAAATTATTACAACTCTTTATGGTAGCGGAAAAGTCAGCATGAGAATGGTTAAAAACGAGGATGATGCTAAAGAAGAGCTTGAAAACCTGAGGAACACTATCAATAAAGCTATTTTAGAAGGTGTTGTCCCTGCTCCAAGGGAAAAGATCAATGTCGGGCTTATGGACATCTTCAAATATCTGCCACAGACCAACTGTGGTAAATGTGGCGAACAGGGTTGTTACAGTTTTGCCATAAAGCTCGTGGCTGGTCAGGCCACTTTGGAGAAGTGTACACCGCTTAAAGAGCCAGAATATGCGTATAACGAGGAGCAACTACGATTTCTGGCTGTATATATTTGAACCAGTGTTACTTAAGTAATATTATTGGAGGAAACTTTGAAGACGTTAACAATAATGCTAACTGATGGTCCGTACATTTCGGAATATGCCGAGATCGCCTACAAACTCGCTGAGACTGCACTTAAAAAGTACCAAGTGAATATATTCCTGTACCTTGACGCTGTGCATATTCCTAAAAAGGGTCAGAATCCATCATTCTTTACCAATGCAGGCAAGCTTTTTTCCGGACTCGCGGGGAAAGGAGCTATAGTTAGGGCCTGCCCAAGATGTGCTACTGCAAGAGGCTACATTCCAGAAGAAGAGATTATAGAAGGAAGTAATTGTAGAGAATACTTCTCTGGGATAAAAATCACCAGCCTGCATGAATTCTCGGACATGTTGAGTAAAAGTGATAGGGTAATTTCACTGTCAAGATGAGACTTTTATGATTAGGTCAGATTTTCAGGAGGTTCAGACCCGTGAAATCAGTTTTCTATCTGCTGGATACAGCGCCATACGGCAGTGAAAAAGCCTTTGGAGCACTGAATGCGGCTGCAGTAAGCCTTAACAAAATGAAGGTGATCCTTGGCCTTTATGGAGATGGAGTTTATCTTGCAGTTGTAGGTCAAGACAGTAAAAAACTTGGATTACCAAACCTTGCAGATATTCTCTATGCATATGGAGAGTTGAGAGTAATAGTGAATGAACCCTCATTGGTAGAGAGACGTCTTTTTGGGGAGACCTTGGTAGAAACCTTAGAACTGACAGATGAAGAGGATTTTCTTGAAGAAATGAGAAGCTCGGATTTTATCATCTTACTTTAAAGAAACCCCGCTTGGTAATAATACACAGGAGTGAAAACTTGAATCAAGAACAATATGACTTATTTCTACTGACAAAACCTCCCCTAAGCTCCAGATCAGAATTATGCTTAAGACTGGCTTCTCTTTCCGAAAACGTCAGAATTTATCTAGCAGGAGACGGAGTGTATCATCTACTTACAGGGATAGAGGAACAGATCGGATCCATAATTTGTGCTTGTAAAGAAGATCTTGAAGCCAGAGCCATCAGGGCAGGTGAAAAAGTTATAGTTCCAGATGACTTTTATGCTGCTCTTATGGAGGATATAATGGAATGCTGCAGGCATTCGTATACGTTTTAATACATATGTATTGCTATAAATTGATGCTAAATTCTTTATTTCACAATATTGCTTGAGATTACATTTGAAGATCTCTAATTATTTTAATAACTCCAACTGCTCTTAAATTTAATTTCAAAGAAACGCCTGACGGATCAATTCTTATGGCCGAGAATATCCCGGAAGAAATAGTAAAGGACTTGCAATCTGTTTGTTAGCAACATCAGCAGGCAGTCTGCAACCACTACAAATGCAGAGAATTTAGCGAAAGCCTATCCGGTCTTCTGGTTAGACTTGAGGATATGAAATATTATCGGACGGCTGACAGAGCAATGAGCATTCTCATGAATTGTAAACCAAAAGAGGCTTCTCACTGTGAAAAAGCAAATCTTGTCGGAGAAATGATGAAGGAAATTGTAAAAGAAGCACAGAATGCAGGTGGAGGATGAGAATCAAAACCAATGAAATATTCTAGCCTTCCGAATCTATGAATCCGAATCAGAATAACCACAATTATGATTTATTATCACGGTTATCAATAGCGATATGGTAACAAGTATGAAACCACAGGGGAAGAAGAAAATTTTCTTTCTGTGCACTCACAACTCAGTCAGGTCCCAGATGGCTGAAGGCCTTTTAAGAGCTATGTATGGATATCGATACGATGCTTACAGTGCTGGAGTCGAGACCACAACTGTTAATCCTCTTGCTATTGCAGTCATGAAGGAAATTGGTATTGATATCTCCAGTCAGCATTCAAAAACTCCCCAAGAATTTCAGGATATCATATTTGACGTGGCGGTTACTGTCTGCGATCGGGCTAAAACGGCTTGTCCTATATGCAGTAAGAATCTTTCGCTTTTCCATTTATAATCCTTTCTGGTAATATGTAGATTTGTAACTATTCAACCTACTAATAATCAGTTTAATGATGTCGATTATTCCAATAATATTTAATTATAACGTTTTTGACGTAATGCCAAAATCCAGTGATAAACGTAAATTTAAGTTAGGCAGTGTCACAGATTTCCTGTAAATTGGAAGTTAATTCTGTGCATAAGAACCGTCAAACAAGATCATAGATCTGTAAATTGGATAGTTCGTCCATGCTAGGATTCAGTCTTTTCGCTCTGCTAGTAAGACTTTAAAAAGAATTGAAGCTATGAATATGGTTAAAAAAAGACAATTCGATAATCTAAATTACTCTGTTGATTTAATTTTAAAATGTTAGTATATTTCCCTCGGATCTTTTGATTTTTATTTATTACTAATAGATTTACATGTTATTCTGAAGTTTTTGCAACGGAACCAACTAGAGATACCTGAACTTGAAGATTATATCTAAATTCAGAAATAAATCCAAAAAGTAAATTACCAAAAGTAATAAGTCTCGGATTTTTTCTACTAATTGAAAGTAAAGTGTTATTCTTTATTTGGCTCATAGATCGTTCGCAAGACTTCTCTGCCATGCATTTTTGTATGGTTTATTGCTGCACGGATTGCCACCCGAATCATTTCCGTGGGGAGGGTTTCTTCTGTTGTCCCACCTGATGTTACTGCCCGGCAGCATGTTGTATTCCCGATAAGATCACCGCAGGATGAGCATTCAGTATACTGCACCATGGCACCCACGAGATGTTCAATCGGTATGTTGTTAATGAGCACCAAATTCGACTCTCCAATCCTGTCTTCCGTGAGGGCGTTATCGATGATCTCTACCTGTATCCCTTCCAGCTCTCCTGATCGTTCTAGCGATGCGATCGCCTCCAAAATATTCCCGTAGGTACCACTGCATCGGTCACAGGTTTCGCCCCTTATTTCGAGATGACGCCATTCGATAGTGAGACCCTGTTGAACCATATCATCCTTCATACCAAATCTCTCCTTTTTCCCACTGCATGATTTTAATAATTGCCCCGTTAACAATCTCAGTTTTTGAAAACCTATCTTCAGCAATAGTCTATCTTGACTATAATATATAATTTACAATGGACATTGTATTAAAAAATGTGCTTTAGACCAAGTATCGGGTTCCGTTGCAAAAACTCTGGTTTTTTCACAAAATCATTGAAAAACATCACAATTCGGAAAGTTAATCATTTTTATTCGGGAGGACATTATATAAAAATATAAGAATCGTAGTATCAGGCTATGGAAATATCATTTTTGCAACAATGTCGGAACTTTTCCTTGTAATTAAAGGTACTAATATCTCTGTCTTTCAAGACACTAACCAAATATAAAGGATTATAAAAATGGACTCACATGAAAACTAAAAAACGATATATGAATTATCAAAGAAATATGCGGATAAGAAAGGATATAAACTCAATCCAGATAAAGAGGTGCTTGACATTGTGATCGATGGACTCGCAAAAAATCAAGAAAAATATGGGAAAAGGTACTACCCTTGTAGAATACTAACAGACGATAAAGAAGAAAACAAAAAAATAGTCTGTCCCTGCGCATATCATAAAGAATAAATCAAAATGAATGGAATGTGTCAATGTAAACTGTTTTTGAAAGGAGGATAATTATACTAATGATAACAATTTTGCCTTATTCCTATTTATGCAAGGTGGAACTGATAGACCTCAATCAAATGCAAGGTACAATCTTCAGCTCTAAATTAACTATTGCTTCTTCCAATTCATGCAAACCAAAAACAGCAATTACTATTTTTATATTTTTATATTTAAAAATGCATTCTCTGTTTAAATTCACCTTATTACTTATTTCTTCAAACGCAGAAATTACCTTTGTAAAAACTGTTTCTGCACCCTTTATGTATCTCCTTATTCCTGTATGGAACAAGCAGTGAAATTATTAAAAACAGAAATCCTAAAGCTCCCTTGGCTGCAACAGTCTGTTCACATGAGTATTGATTTTGTGCTCCTTTTAGGTTCATTATATATTTTATGTTTAAACGGTCTGTGAATTTAGTATCGGAAAAATAGACGATAAAGAAGCAAAAGCAAATACGATGAAAAAGAGGTTAATAGATAACGCTTTTAGATTTGCCTGTATGTTTCTCATAGTTTTTTGCGTTTAATCGTACGCTACAGATGGGTAATAGAGTGTATATTTTGATGGCTGGGGTAGTTGGCTACCTATTCCTCGTTATTTAGAGTTTTCCTTTCTTGTTACTAGGTTCCGAGACTTTGTACTTGAGACACAAGCGAAACAACTTGGTTAGGAATCTCCTTACTAGACTCCGAAAGAGATGAGGAAGATCAGTTCACATGTATCAATTATTCTTGATACTCGTCCTGTGGGTTTTTAAAATTTAAGTATCTATTTATCTATTACATAGATTTTAAATCCTACATTCCGCAGATGTACACAAAAATGCCATCAATTATCCCAATATGGCAATAGTTGAAAAATTAACCCATCCTTTGATGGATAATTTTGGGCAAATCGGCAAATAAATTCTTCATCTGTGTACATTTGCAGAATGTGGGTTATATAGATTTTGGAAAAATTTGATGAATTAAGGAGGCTGTGAATTGGGAAAAGAAAAGGATGCGGTGCCAGCAGAAAAAACTGAAGATGATCAAAAGGATGATGAAGAAGATATTCTTTACACGCATAAGCCTGATAATCGAGTTAGTAGCATTCAATGGAACCCTGCTTTTTGCAGAAGACCTAGCCATTGAAATAGTTGTGAAAAATAGATAAAATTATTAATCGGAGGAAATTAAATGTCATTTTTGAATGATATATTGCCTGAAACTGCTGAAGCTTATGGACAGCTGAGAAATTCAATTTTCAAGGACAGCTACCTTGATGTTAAAACTAAAGAATTGATTGCTATCGCCTCCTCGGTTCTTATGCGCTGCCAATTCTGTGTTGTTGCACATTCCCAAAGGGCAGTTGCTGCAGGAGCCATAAAGGAAGAGATAGCAGAAGCAATTTCAGTTGCAATGTTTATTGCCGCAGGATCACAGATAGGATGGACTAACGTATATATCGAAAACATATACGACAAAATTTTTGACAACGATCTGAAAGAAGATGCAAAAGAAGATGAATGCGGTTGCTGCTGTAAAAATTAAAAGCTACCATTCATTTTCATTTCCAAGTATACCTATTTTTGATATTTTTTTAGCTGTGTGCCTAACTCTTATTCTTTTTCATTTTGGATCTGAGATATAATGCTCAAAATATTCCCAAATTCAGGGTTTAATCTGTAAAAATGCCATTTTGAACTGCTATAACCTTCGATGACTCCACAATTTTTCATAATCGTCAGGTGATGGGAAACCAAGTTCTGTCGCACATTTAACTTAAATATTAGTTCACAGACACAGTGATCTCTTTGAGAAAGAAAGTAAGCAATCTTCAGTCTTATCGGATGTCCAAGAGCACTAAATATATCACTAGCTTTTTTTAGGTCATTTTCCAGAAAATCTATTTCCTGGAGCATTTTTTCTTCCCATTCTTTCTTTTTCTCTGGTTCTGTAGGGCAGCAATAGCTCATAAATTAAAGAACTTAAGCTTTCTAATTAAGGATTTTCATATCAATTTTGTTTGATACATAATATAATTTATATATGTTTAGTTTGATGCCACAAATAAAAAGCCAATAATTAGCATGCTTCCGATATCTAGAAAAGAAAAGTATCAATAAAACAATATAGACATAACTTTGTTAACATAACCATTAATTCCACATCTTGCTTTTTTATAATGAAAGAAAAAGATGCAGAGTTAATCAAATTTTACAGAACTTTGGGTACACTGCCAAAATTAATGTGTGTAGTCAATAATTTTTACGGTATCGCCAAGTTTCCTAACGATGGAGTCTTTCATTGCTTGTGCATGAGGACACGGAAAACCTATAGGAGTACCCTTAAATATGCAAGAAGCAAATACGATTGTGTCTGACCTTCTTCTTACCATTTCTGCCGCTCTTGTTACAGCTTTTTTACCTGGGCAACCACCACAAGTATTGATACCTATTACTTAAATGTCTTCTGTAATTCCGTCAAAAGCCAGTTTCTTTTCTTTTATCACCTTTAAACAAGCAGTAGCAGGACACATATCTTCTGTTTGAGTACATCTGATTAAGCCAACTTTCATAAAACATTCTCCTTTACGTTTTTTACAAATACAAATCATTGTTTGTTCTGCATAAATCTTCCATGCAATAAATTAATAGTTTTTTGCGTCTGTCTCCTTGTTAGCCTGTGTAAGAGCCAAACGTAAAGATAAAAACAAAATCTAATAGCTACTTCTTTGCCTTAAAACATAGCTATTTAGTTAAACGGATAAGTGAACTTTAAGTATTTTTCGATGTCTGAAACTTCCGAAGAGCTGCAGAAAATCGGAACTATTTTGCAGGAATAGAATACGCTTTAATAAAGTCATCACGAATGATTTGTAGAGAAAATGAAACAGTTAAACAGCCTTGACCATATTAAAAGCTCATATAAAGCGCGAATTTCTCAGGTAGCTGAGGAAAGGAAAACTGGAAAGAAAATAGTTGGTACTTTTTGTCTTTTCGTGCCTGATGAAATAATCTTTGCTGCAGGTTCTGACCGTATGATACTTTGCGGGGGTAAAAATGAAACTGTGTCAATAGCAGAACAATATTTACCTAGGAATATCTGCCCACTTGTCAAGTCTTCTTTTGGTTCGATTGTTAATAACAGTTGTTCTGGTGTAAAGTCCTGCTCTCACTTCGGCATGATAGACATGATCGTCGCCGAAAATACCTGTGATAGTAAGAAAAAAATGTACGAGTTATTGGGAAATTATGTCTCAACCTATGTGATCGACCTTCCGCAAAGATCCGACAGCTCAGACGCCCTAAAATATTTTTTGAGAGAGCTTGACAAATTTAAAGGCGCCATGGAACAGCTTACAGGCAATAAGGTCACTGTTGAACAATTAAAGAAGGAAATAAAGTCCTTAAACGAAACTAGAAAATTGGTTCACAGGCTCTATGACTTACGAAAAATGGATCCCCCGTCTATCAATGGTGTCGATGTTTTGAAGGTCATGCAAAAGCAGTATTTCCTATCTCTGGATCAATTAAAGGAAGCCCTTAGCATGCTTATTAGGGAAGTAAAGCAAGTTAAGGTGGACTGGGTGCACAAGCCCAGGATAATGATCTCCGGCTGTCCGATGCCGGGTGGCAACACAAAAGTGCCGGAGATAATCTAAAGTAAGGGTGGAGTAATCGTTGCGGAAGAAAGTTGTACGGGTACAAGATCATTCTGGGATCTAGTAGATGAATATAAGGATCCAATGCTGGCTTTGGCAGAACACTACATCAAAATACCCTGTTCCTGTATGAGTCCAAATAACCGCCGCATCGATAACATCTTAGAACTTGCGAGAGAGTTTAAAGTCGATGGTGTAGTGTACTATACCTTGCAATTCTGCCATGGCTACAATATTGAAAAGTATAAAGTACAGCAGGCGCTGAAGAAAAAGGGAATACCTATGCTCACAATCGAAACTGACTACAGCGACTCTGATATCGAGCAGATAGGACTTCGTGTAGATGCTTTCATGGAGATGCTATCATGATCTCAGTGGGAATAGATGCAGGCTCAGCCACTACAAAGGCAGTCATGGTCATTGGAGGTCAGATTGTTTCCGACAATATCAGGCCCACAGCATTCGATTTTGTATCAGTGTCAGAAGCGGCATATAAAAATGTGCTTGCCAATGCCGGAGTCGACGAAGACAATGTTGATCTCGTGTATGCAACCGGATACGGGAGGAATAACATAAAGTTTGCCGACAGGGCTATAAGCGAGATCACCGCCCAAGCTAAAGGAATTTATCACCTGTATCCGGAAGTTAATGGTATAATAGATATCGGAGGCCAGGATAGCAAGGTTATCTCAGTGAATGGGGGAAAAGTAACTGATTTTTTAATGAATGACAAATGCGCAGCTGGCACAGGCAAATTCTTAGAGTACACTGCAAGGGCGCTTGAAGTGCCGATAGAGGAGCTGGGGAGTCTGGCGCTTGCTTCAAAAACATCTGCAACCATAACAAATATGTGTACTGTTTTTGCAGAGTCCGAGGTAATATCTCTTCGTGCGAGAGGATTTACGAAAGAAAATATCGCAGCTGGACTCATTGAAAGTATTGCTAGAAGGGGTGCTGTCATGGCCAGGCAATTAGAATTAAAACAAAATGTAGCTTTTGTGGGTGGTGTGGCTAAAAACGCTGGTATTGAAGCAGCGTTGGAAAAAGAACTGGACATCTTGCTTTATGTGCCACAGGAACCCCAAATTATGGGAGCATTAGGAGCAGCACTGTATGGCATAAGTTAAAACAACCATCTTATCTCCCGCTTACATTAAAATTGGCTCGTTGCTGTTTTATTCCTGGAAGCCACACAAACCGTTAGCTTAGCTCCAAAGGGTAAAGCTAACTTCAATTCTTCTGAAATAATCTATATATGTACAGTCTTGGCTCGCCAGAAGGCATATAATGCTTATAATTAAAATATTCAAGTAAGCTAAAATCTTCTCCTAAGAATTTTACCAATATATTTTGCTCATAGTTTTTAACATCCAAACCGCTACATTTTTTGCTCCTTCTAGCGAAAAGGCAGAAATAATGACATAACGGTTACGTTGCAAAAAATCCATTCTAATGATATGATAGAATAAAAAGAAAACCAAAGATCGTAATATGCTATCTAATTCCTTTAAATGGAAGCATTATGAAGGAGAAATCATCTTATTGAATGTAAGATGGTACTTAAAATACCCACTTAGCTATAGAAATTTAAAGAAAATTGATAGAAAGAGGAATTCAAGTTGATCACAGTACTATAATGAGATGTGTGCATCAATATTCCCCTGAAATATAAAAGAAGATAAGAAGACATTTAAGACCAACAAATGATTCGTGGAGAGTTGATGAAACCTATATCAAAGTAAAAGGTAAATGGAAATATCTTTATCGAGAGTTGATTCAAATGGAGATACAATTGATTTCATGTTAGGTTCAAAACAAAATAGAAAAGCAGCGAATAGATTCTTTAAAAAGGCTTTAAGTTCAAATCATAATCAAATTCCAAGGGTAATAACCGTTGATAAAAATCCAGCCTATCCACCTGCTATAGATAAACTGAAAAATGAGAAGAATTTGTTTAAAAATGTTGAAATTAGATAAGTGAGGTATTTGAATAACATTATTCTCTAGGTTAATGACCCTATTGTCCACAAAATCGGGTCTTGGATATCTTCATATGAATTCGCGTGCCCGAGAAAATAGCCATATATATTCCTCACCTGGAGATAAAAGTGAAATCAATTATATGATTTTTTTATCAAAGACAGTAACTAGTCCGTGATCAGTTACATGCGATCAAACAGAAATTCATAAATCAGAGAGATATTGAATAGGTATATTCTACTTACTGTCTTGCAAAGTCATAGATTAAATATATGTTTATTATTTTACTAAAGAAATTTTATTTAATTTTCAAGTAATTATTAACGAAAGCTGTAAACAATATAGGTATTTATGGTAGTTGGAGCTGAACCAAAGTATTCTCCTTCAAAAGTCATGCAAATTATAAAAAGTATTATAGCAAGATAAATCTTTAAACAATACCCTGAAATCAAAAAACAGCTTTAGGGTGGTGAACTGTGGAGTGATTGAGGTTACATTGGAACTATAGAAGATGGAACAACTTCAGATGTTATCAAAAACTATGTTGAAAATCAGGGAAACAGGGAAGAAAAAGAAGCATATCAGCAAATGAAAATATTCGATTTTTAATAGCCATTAAAACCAGAGCGGGGGCGCGAACATACCCCGCTACAAGCAGCGGGAGGCGCCAGCGCAACTTTGATTTAGTGATTCCTTTTGTATCTGGATTTTTAACCCACTACTTCTTAAGTCCTTCAAAAGGAGCGGAATGGTATGATAATAAATTTATTCCTAGGACAGGTCCAATTTCGCTTTATGCTCTATTATTTACGATTATTGTAATGTTCTCTTTAAAAGGTGAATATATTGTTACGTTGCCTTTAGATGTTGTAAGAATTGCAATTCCACTCTTAATTCATTTTGGAATCATTTTCGGAATCTCTTTCTTCGTCTCCCAAAAAATGGGCATTAACTACGCACAAACAACATCTCTTGCTTTTATCGCAGCAAGTAACAACTTCGAGCTGGCGATTGCAGTCGCAGTAGCAATCTTTGGTATTAATTCAGAGCAGGCATTTGCAGCGGTAGTAGGTCCTTTGATTGAAGTGCAGTTATGGCTGGACTTGTGAATGTAGCACTTTACTGGAGAAAGAAATATTTTTCTGTTGCCTATTCTTGATTACGCAAAATATGGTGGCTAGTTATTCCAACATATTAAAAAATGATTTGTATAAGCTGAATAAAAGTCAAGCCGAGAGAATATTAGTGTAAATAATATATAAATTAAAGGAGAAATATTTGATGGCAAAAATAACAATTTTTGACCCTTCAATGTGTTGTTCCACGGGTTATGTGGACCTGTAATTGACTTGGAGCTTTTAAGGATATCAACTGTTATAAGTAATCTTGAAAAAAACAGTGTAAAAGTTGAAAGATATAACCTTAACAGTAATCCACAGGCTTTTGTAGATAACATAGTTATAAACGAAATACTAAACCGAGATGGTGTTGAAGTGTTACCCGTAACTATTGTTGACGGTAGTGGTCAAGACTAAGAAATATCCTACAAACGATCAGCTGCTTAAATTTTTGGATGTACCAGAAAGCTATATATAGAGAAAAGAAAAGCCTGCGACGAAGGACTCCTGTTGTAGCGATGGTCGTTGCTAACATTAAGCCAATTAGGTGAGTATATTGTTTGAAACATTTAACCCCAAAAAAATAAAACTTACTAAACATTTATTTTTTACAGGTAAAGGCGGTGTTGGAAAAACATCCACTGCATGCGCAACTGCTGTGACTCTAGCGGATGAAGGGGAAAAGGTTTTGCTGATTAGTACTGATCCTGCCTCAAATCTGCAAGATGTATTTAACATCGAGTTAAATAATAAAGGGGTTTCTATAAAAGATGTGCCCAATTTGATTGTGGTCAACATTGATCCTGAAGAAGCTGCACAAGAATATAAAGAAAATATTGTAGCACCATATAGAGGGAAGCTACCTGAAGTAGTAATTAAAAGTATGGAGGAACAACTTTCAGGTTCATGTACTGTTGAAATAGCTGCCTTTAATGAGTTTTCAGCATTTATAACTGATGAAAAGATAGAGCAAGAATATTACTATATCATTTTTGATACAGCTCCTACTGGACACACTCTTCGATTAATGCAGCTGCCTTCAGCCTGGAGTAATTTCATAAGCGAAAGTACACATGGAGCTTCTTGTTTAGGCCAGCTTTCCGGGCTTGAAAGTAAAAAAGAGATTTATAAACAAGCCGTAGAAACACTATCTAATAAAGACATGACTACTCTGATTCTTGTTTCCCGCTCGGAAAAAGAACCTCTTAAAGAGGCTGAGAGCGCTTCACAGGAGCTGAAATATTTAGGAATTAATAATCAAATACTTATAATCAATGGCATGCTGCAAAGCTATGATGATATTGCATCTCGAAGCCTTTTTGACAAGCAACGAGAGGATTTAAAAGGCATGCCCGTTGATTTAAAAAATTTCATGACTTATAAAAGTCCTCTCAGAGTCTATAATATTACCGGTATAGATAACGTAATGGCATTCTTACACCAGGAGAACGATAAAATTAGAGGTGAAAAGATCCGTTCTAAGCGGATTCCTAAACTCAAAAATGTTATAGATGACCTGTATGTTTCTGGCAAAAAAGTAGTATTCACCATGGGTAAAGGTGGAGTAGGAAAAACAATGATTGCAGTAGCAATTGCATTAGGTCTGGCCAGAAAGGATGCTAAAGTTCACTTTACAACAACAGACCTTGCAGCGCACGTTAAATCTATGATAGAAGAAAGTAGTGATATAACAATAAGTAGGATTGACGAAGAGGCGGAGCTTGCTAAATATAAAGAATAAGTGCTTAGCAAAGCAAGGGAAACAATGAGTGAAGAGGATATCGCCTATATAGAAGAAGATTTAAAATCCCCCTGCACGCAGGAAATTGCTATTTTTAGAGCGTTTGCTCAAATTGTAGAGAAAGCTAAAAATGAGGTTGTTGTTATTGATACAGCTCCCACAGGACCTACTCTTTTACTTCTTGATTCAATCCAAAGTTATCATAGAGAAATCAGTCGTTTGCAAAGTGATATCCCAGAGTCAGTTGAAAATTTGTTACCCATGTTGAGAAATGCTGAAGAAACCGAAGTTCTGATCATTACATTAGCAGAAACTACACCTGTGTACGAAGCAGTGCGGCTTGAGTCTGACCTCAAACGTGCTGGAATCAATAGCAAATGGTGGATAATCAATGCCAGCTTATATGCAACTGAAACAGCGAATAAAACACTTAAGGCAAAGGCCAGCAATGAGATTGAATGGATAAACAAGATTGACAAGCATTCCAATGGAAATTTTGCGGTTATAGAGTGGACAGCAGATGAAATTAAAGGTGAAAAGCTATTAGATCTGATAGAGTAATATGAAGCTCAAATACATAGAAATAATAATACGTGCAGTCAAGTAAACCTAAATTCAATTGACTGTCGATTTTTTTACTATCAGTACCCCCGCCTGAGAATAGCTATCAGTTCATCTGCATGTGGCATTCTATCTTCTATTTTTGCGCAGACTGCATCGATATCGTAATTGAGCCGAAGATGTTCTGTTTTTCCGTTTTCAGTATCAAATACAGCACAGCTTGCTCTGGGGTCTCCATCTCTTGGCTGCCCCACTGAACCCGGATTTATTATAGTTAGGTTTCCGAGTTTCCGATTCATTTGGATGTGAGGGTGCCCGACAACTAGAAATTCTGCGTCCACTTGCTCCCTTGCTTCATTTACCATATTCCGGATTTCTTCATCTGGAGTTTCTGGTTTGATATATTCGAACATTGAACGGGGACTTGCATGGGTTAGGTAAAGTTTTTTTCCTTCTATTTCTTCTTTAATCAGAAATGGGAGTTTCTGCAGATATGTTATTCTAGGTATGTCAAGAACTTTCCATGTATATTTCCTGGTCGCAATTGATAGATGCTTATACTTATATCCACATCGGCAGTCTACCTTAAAAGCGACTGCATTATCATGGTTTCCTCTTATTGTTGGGATTACTTTTTCTCGCAAGAGATCAATACATTTGTCAGGCTCCGGCCCATAGTCCACAATATCTCCAAGGCAGATGACCCTATCGTGAGGAACTTCAAGAACAGTCTTGAGAGCTTCATAGTTTGCATGGATGTCAGCAATCAGTAAAAGTTTCATTCTATTTTCTCCTTTCTAAAGCTTATTTATTTCTCTATTAATTTATTACAGACTGAGAAATGGCATTAAGATTATTACTGAAAATAAAATCAGCCAAATGACATGGAAGGCCAAATTTTGTCAGCTGTATATAATATGGAGAATAGATAACTCATGAAAATCAGAGATTTATCAATTATCCATATTTTGTTATAAATAAGGTGCTTATTGGAGGAAAAGTATGTTAAAATATATTGAGTGAGATGAATATAAACGTACAGATATAATTATATATATATGCTATACTCTATTTAGAGAAATTATTTACATGTATTCAGTTCTCTATTAATAAGGTGCTCAGGAAAAAAGTTAATAAAGGACAGTACACGAAAAAATGTAAAATAAAAAAGTGTGCATGTGAATTAATACCTGAAACAGACTTTATAAACATCACCTTTAACAACAGAAAAAAATTTTCTGACAAATTAAGACGGCAGAGGAATACTAATTTCTAAATGCAAAAGGAAGTTTACTTATACCATTCAGATATCAGGATAAACAATGACTCTCTGGGTCCTAGTCTACGCTGAAAAATCGAAAATATTAATAATGGCCATAAAGGACCGGAGGAAGCAACCACTTTATATGGCCGAACTCCACGTAAATAGTAGTCATAAAGGACCGAGACCTCACAAAATAAGACTCCTAAACGACAAGAAAAAAGAAGAATTTATCCCCCCACAGAAGTTTGTAGAGCTTTTACGCAGTGCAAACAGGATCATGTTTGCGGAAGGAGGGAATTCTGTAAATGAGGCTAGTTTTCTAGAAATGCTTAAGGGTTTTCAACTCAATGCAGACAGAGTTAAAATCTGCAAACACTGCTGGATAAATAAACGTTTCAATTTTACAAATAGTAAGTCTATCAAGTTCCATAATGAACTCATATGTTGGGAATGTGCGAAAGAAGAACTTATGCGAGTAGTCAGCTCAGCAGATTCACATTACGGAGAAAAATCAGTAAGTTTTCTGGAGAAAGTTCTCTTTAAAACAAAGGATCTGGATAGAACCATAAGAATGCTGAACCCTGAAAAGCTAGATCCCGAGTTCACCAGGTATGATACTATCAAGACAATTCCTTCTACTACTACATTGAGGGTCGAGGACCTCCCTCTAGAAAAAAATTTTAAGAATATTCTAAACCAGAAATCAGAAACTCTACTCCCCGTCCAGGCACTGTCTGTAGAAGCCGGGCTTTTGAAAGGAAAAAACCAATTTGTAGTCTCGGCAACTGCAACTGGGAAAACTCTTATAGGGGAGATGGCAGGAGTCCAAAACCTTTTGGACAAAAAAGGAAAGATGATCTATCTGGTTCCCTTAGTAGCTCTTGCAAATCAGAAATATGAGCAATTCAAAGAACGCTATTTAAAGCTTGGACTTACTACTTCCATAAAAATTGGTGCAACTCTTATAAAGACATCTACGCGCTTGAAAATGCAGACCAGTCCGAATGCAGACATACTCATAGGGACTTACGAGGGCGTAGACCATATGCTTCGATCAGGAAACGCCGATTTTTTGGGCAAAATAGGAACTGTAGTTGTGGATGAAGTCCATATGCTCGAAGACCAGGAAAGAGGACACAGACTGGACGGGCTGATTGGAAGATTACTTTATGCGGCACCGACAGCTCAATTTATCTACCTTTCCGCAACCGTTGCGAACCCTGCAGCCTATTCAAAAAAACTTGGAGCTCAGCTTGTCCTTTATGAACACAGACCCGTTCCTATCGACAGGCATCTACTTTTCTGCCAGGAAAATGAAAAAGCAAAGCTGATTTCCCAGCTTGCAAAAGAAGAATATTCAATGTTCTCTTCTAAAAATCACAGGGGACAGACGATTGTCTTTACAAATTCACGTAGAAACTGTCATAGGCTTGCAGGAGCTCTCTCAATCCAAGCAGCTCCCTATCACGCAGGACTTACCCAATATGAAAGAAACAAGGTTGAAACTCTCTTTTCAAGAGGACAACTCCCTGTAGTTGTGACAACTGCTGCTCTCGCTGCAGGTGTGGATTTCCCGGCCTCCCAGGTTATATTTGATACACTCGCAATGGGGATAGAATGGATTTCGGTCCAAGACTTCCTACAAATGAGCGGGAGGGCAGGAAGGCCGGATTACCATGACAGGGGAATTGTTGTGCTCATACCAGTGCCAGGAAAATCTTATTCAAGTTCCCAACCAGATACAGAAGAAGAAGTCGCAATTAAGCTGCTGCAAGGAGAAATGCTGTCCATAGGGGTTGAATATGGAGAAGCTGAACAACTTGAAGAAGTTCTTGCATCCGTTGCGGTCACCTCCTCTATCCAGGATCTCAAAAAGATCCACAGCCTTATGTTCGGAAGCTTCGATCTGGATAAATTGATCTTGCGCCTGCAAAGCTACCGGTTTTTAGAAAAAAAGGGAAACAGGATTACTCTTACTCAACTAGGGAAAGTTATTGCGGCTCATTTTCTACCTATATCCAAAGCTTTCCTTATTAGGGATGCTGTGCTTGGAGATAATGATTCTCTTAAGATTGCAACAAACCTGGAATTTTTCGATGCTGCTTATTTTAAGTATGCAAAACATATCGGAAGCTCCTTGCATGTGAATATGCCTTCAAGGATTTTCCAGGGAGCTACCCTTGACATAATCTTTGATGGAGAATCCCTCGACCAGCTTGACACAAAAATTAGGGAGCTCATGTTGAACTTTGCTTCGGACTTTTTAACATGTGCCTGCAAGGACTCGCCTTATTGCGGTTGCGCAGAACAGAAATTTTCGGAAAAAATAATCCGGCTGCGTACTGAAGAACTGGATCCGTCACAAATCATAAAAAAACTTGAAGATAATTACGGAATTTCCGCATACCAGGGCGATATTTTTGGATACCTTGACAATGCAGTGCGTAACCTTGATGCTGTGGAACTGATAGCAAAAGTGTACTCAAAAAGGAAAGTTGCAGAAGAAGCAAAGAAGCTTAAAAAGAAGATCCAGGGTTGAAAAACAATAAACTTCTTTGTAGACACTTTTTTGAAGTACCACCCCACCCCTTATCTGTAACTATTCAATCAATATAAAAACACCAACAACAATTTTTCAAGATTCAATGGCCACATTTTTGAGTTAATTTTGTTAAATTTCAGAGAATTGAGAGAATCTCTACCCATTTGAGAGTTCGGGAATTTAAATTTATTTGTATTAACTTATATTCAGAATAATTTTTGATGATTTTTCTATTAAAGAAGAAACAAAAGTCTTCAGTAAGTTGGAGACAAACCTACTGAAATTGGTTCCTTAATTGATTGTAATTATTTTTCAGTGACTATCAACCTGACAAAAAATTGCAATAGCGATCTTTACTAAAATTAACTGAGCAAAATATCTGATGGCTTATTTTATACAACTGTTAGCTATTGATCACTCTATCATTTTTCCTTAAATCAAAAATAAGAAGTATCCTCACACTTTCCACAAACGTACACAAGAATATTATCTATTTTTTCAAGATGACAAAAGTTTAAAAATTAAAATAATTTTCAATGAATTATGGTTGGCAAATGTGTAAACAAATTCTACACCTGTGTGCACCAACAAAATTTTGAAACGATAGCAAGGGAATATATAGAATTAAACTGATTTTTGCTAAGCTGAATTATTATGTCCTTTTTACGTAAATAAGATTGGTTAAAATAAGAAAAGAACTGCTGTGATCTACAACAGCCAGGTTTTAGCCTTTATTCAGATAGAAGTATTTCAAATCTTATGGCTATCAGTACTTATATTCTGCATATTTCACTCTTTTTGAGCCAGTCAATATCGGATTGGTAAAGAAGCCTCAGGTCTTTAAGTCCTAATTTAAGCATTGCGAGTCTGCTGACCCCTAATCCCCAGGCAAGAACTGGTTCTTTGATCCTGAAAGGTTCAGTGACCTCTTTTCTGAAAACCCCTGCGCCTCCAAGTTCAACCCAGCCGAGGTCGTCTACATAAACCTCTGGTTCCACACTCGGCTCGGTATATGGAAAATATCCCGGACGGAAGCGAACATCCTCGAATCCCATCCTATGATAGAATTCTGTCAGCAGCCCGAGCAAGTCTGCAAAGGACATTTCTTTATCCATAACAACTCCTTCAAGCTGCTCGAATTCAGGAGTATGGGTAGAGTCAATTGTTTCCCTGCGGTAAGCTCTATCAATGCAGAAGACCTTTACCGGAGGTTCTGGATTGTCAGCAAGATATTTGATAGTGATTGCAGTTGTATGGGTCCTCAGAACATTGCGTCTGGCAAGATCCCTATCCCAGATACCATCCCACCCACATGAATCAATATCTCCGCCGCACTCATGCATTGCAGCTACTTTTTCTGAATATTCAGCTGGGAGCTGACAGTTACTAGCCAGATGGAAGGTATCCTGCATGTCTCTTGCTGGGTGGTCCTGGGGCTGGAAAAGGGCATCGAAGTTCCAGAAAGAACTTTGAATGATTTCGCCCTTGATCTCAGTGAAGCCCATTTCCAGGAAAATCTGGCGCATCTTTTCTATAAGGCGCCTATAAGGGTGTATCTTAGCCCCATAGAGAGGGATAGGAGTCATATCAAGCCGATAGGACTTAAATTTTTTTCCTTTCCAAGATCCACTCTTAAGTAATTCGGATGTGATCTGGGCAATTTCCTCTTCGAGGATAATACCCTTAGCTGCGAGAGCACTTCCCATAGAAGTTATGGAAACAGTCCTGAATTTTTCCTCGTGCTTTGTGACAAGTTTGCGCTTGAGAAGGTCTTTTACTGCTCCTTCACCGTCCACAAGTTCTCCGATAATTTGTACTTTGTTTTTAAAAGCTGTAAGGGCTTCTTCATCTTTTCCAGCCTCAGCTTTTCCAGATGGCACCATTAGTCCGTTTTCAACTTTTGCCCACCCCTTTTTTACGATCCATCCGACTGCAATACCTACCATCTGCGGAGAAAAGTAGCTTTTTAATTCTTCAAGAGAAGTAGGGGCTTTTAGGATGTCAATAATCTGGCGCTCTGGAAGCCCATTTTTTGTGTATTCTTCTCCTTCTTTTGTAAGGAAGTAACTTTCAAGCACCTTTTCGGAAACTGAAACCAATCCCTTTTCCGCAAGCATGAAAGCTGCCTGCATTGCCGCATCTACCTGAAGCCCTGATTTTTCCTCTAGGTCTTCAGGTACTGTAGACCTTAGTTTCTCAAGAGCAAGCAATACTTTTTTCTCGTTAGTTGTGAGATTTTCCTGAAAACTCATTCGTGATCACATTCTTATAGTCTAAAAATATTGGAACTTTGAGATTACAAGCATTATATTTAATTAGAAATTTAGTTTTTGTATATGATATTATATTCATCGAGGTGTTCACGCGCAAGTTCCCGCTTTTCCCAATGATCCTTTAATAGCTCATATATCTTTTCTGCTGCAAATTGCTTGCATGAGCCGCACATCCTCGTTCCTGAGATGCATTCCTGTTTGACCTCTAGCAATTCGTTATCATCTTCAAGCAGATGAAAGAGCATGAGTTCGAAAACTGAGCATTCTTCAGGATTTCCACCTTTTTTTTTCTGTTCTTCGAGAGTCACACAGCCTCCAGTCTTTGCTTTCTTCACTTTTTTTGCCCCTTCCTTGGGATCATCAGTGAGAGCTATATAGCTGTCTGGAACGCTGCTAGACATTTTACCACCCTGGAGACCACTCATGAATAGGTGGTAAGTAGAAGCAGGAGGAATGAAAGCATAGCCTCCAAATTCGGTAGCCACCTCGCTTACAATTTCGTTTAACAACCTTCTGAAAAGCTTCGATATTTGTTTTTGAACTAAATGTTTTTCGTAGTAAATGAATGTATAAGGGCTAATTTCATTAATAAAGACTGCCACTTCTTCAATTTTATTTAAATAATACTTTCGCCGATCTCGTTGACTAATTTCTAAACCAAATTTCTCTAGCAATGAGAAATCAGGGACCTCGAGTACATCTAGGTGCTCTTCATATAGCTTTATTTTACACGGGATACGAGTATTGAGCTCCTTTAAAGCCTCTTTAGATGCACTCTTTCCACGGATACTCAGATATTTTCTACCTATCTTTGCATCTTCCCGTTCTTCCACTCTAAACATATTCATCTTGCCTGCAAGCCCTCGAGTTAGCCTAATGTGAGGGTCCTGGTCAGGCCCGACAGGAATTACAACTGGTTTTGGCCCTCCGAACTCTTCGAGCTGGGGTTGAAGAATATCTGCAGCCTGGGTTGTTACACTTAACATATGCGAGAGGTTCGTTTCTCCTGAAAAACCATAAATAGCCCCTAGTTCCGAGAAATTAACCTTAACCCCAAGTTCAAATGCCAGATCCTTAACGCTGTTGCAACCTGACTGGAAGTAAATTAGTCCGTCTGGCTTGAAACCGAGAGCAATAAGACTTAATATATATTCTTCTAACCCTATTTTACTACATTTCTGCCAGGGAAAACCACGCACTGAAAATGCTTCCCTGTCCGCAATTCCAACAAAAGCACTAGCTCCCTTTTCCTGGTGCCAGATTATCTGGTCCATAACCATTTTGTGTCCCAAGTGAACTTTTCCTGA
Organism: uncultured Methanosarcinaceae archaeon; assembly: GCA_963733675.1. Classification (GTDB taxonomy): domain Archaea; phylum Halobacteriota; class Methanosarcinia; order Methanosarcinales; family Methanosarcinaceae; genus Methanosarcina. The sequence continues at coordinate 50,440 of CAVTET010000005.1, forward strand.
GGGCATAAAACCGTCCATGACCGAAAATGGAGCATCTGTACGCATTGCTTCTACAATTTGTTCGTAATCACGGTGACCGAAGATAACTTTCCTACTCATGTACTTGTGTGGGCAAGGAACTTCTGGAAGCAGGTTTTCAAAAGGAGAAATCCCGAATTCTTCGAATAACTTGGAATAGTCAGCGATGTCGCTTGAATTCCACGGATCAATTTTAGTATTCATGAAATACCTCATTGCTGCCTTTTGGTGGAATGCCTTCTTAAGGCAGCTTTCTCTTGTTGAACATAGTTGGGGATATAAAAGTCATTCCAGCAAAATTGCTCTTTAAAAATACCTGCTCATATGTAAATGTTTATCCTCTGGAACACAAGTCCCGATATCAACACTCAATTAATTCTCAATCATCGAATTTAAACTTGGGTCATTTATTCCAGTATGTTGTCTTGAATGCAAAACTGAAGAATATAGCTCTCAAAGTAAAAATTAGCATTTCAAAAACTTAGAAAAATGGACTTGTCATCAAGGATATGCATCTCTCCACTATAGTAAACTCAGCAATTAATTGCAGAAGATTTCGACAAACCCTTAAATTTAGTCATTTGCTGATAAATGATATATAAAAGGCTTATAAAAATCAAAGGTTTATCGAAATCGCATATAAAATAATGTTTAATAGGTGATGTATTTTCTTTAATTCCTTTTCCAAGTTTTTTGAAAATATTTATTAGATTGTCAGATATTCTATAGAAAATTTCGATAAACCTCTAATTTCAACAAATTGTATATATAGGCTTTACAAACAACCAGCAGAAAATTGAGGTTTATCTAAATCCTTTTAAGTTTTGATATTGTTGCTGGGCCAACCAGAAAAATTAAAATGATTATGAAAGTTATACTGCTCAAGGGGTAGGTGGTATCGCATACTTGATGCAAATTCCAAGTTGAATCTCTGGATACTATATGTTTTTTGTTTATTCCGAAGTGTATTTAACCTACTCATAACTTTTTTGAGCATATGATTTAGCAGAAAAATCAACACACTTCCTACAGTCCTAATAGTGCACTAATCCAGACAGCACGATCTCTGGAAACCATCTGGATTTTACTGAGGTTCTGGGTTTTAAAGTTGTCTGCCTTGAAGCAAAATCGATGCTATAACCCCTAATTGCAGCTGAAAAGCTTTATTGAAAACAGAATCTTGAAAAAAAAGAGGGAATACAAAAATTCAATTCCGATATCTTGGAAAGGAGCTTAGTATTAATAAATTGAAGAAATTTGTAAATTGTAAAAACTTTCAGAAATTTACTATTGATATAACAAAAATTTGGTTTGGTGCTCCGGCCGGGATTCGAACCCGAGTCTTCGGCTCGAAAGGCCGGAATGATTGGCCGGACTACACTACCGGAGCACGTTGCATCTTGCAGCGAGACCTTCATTATATGTTTGCAATATATAAATCTATCCATCATAAAGTTATTTTTATTGATTTTACTACTCAGAGAGAATTTTATAAAAATAGTCTCCAGAGTAAATTATTGTACTTTTTTATAGTTTTATTTGACTTGTCAGTAACTCAAGCCAATGCATTATAATAATTCGACTCTATGCTTCTGCTAGGATAAAAATCCGAATTTTCAGTTTTAAAGGCTAGAATAATCGGGGTGGACTACAATAAATCTTTTTGTTATTTGCATTTTTAACCTTGTTTAAGGGTATTCTTTAATAAGGAATAAATTTATAAGCAGTTATGGGCGTTCGATTTTCTAACTATATGTTGTTTTTATACAGTTATTAACTATTTGTGACTATTCAGCCTGGAAAAAACAATACCAATATTCATCTTTACCAAGATTCACTGAGCTAATACAGTAGGGTGTATTTTATTTAACTGTTGGCTATTGAAGTTATTTTGTAGTTATCAATCAGTTAGTAATCAGAAGCATTAAATTATATCAAAATAGATATCATTAACTGATTTTCTGTAAGCTGAATGTTTAAAGACTTTTTCAGATGTTTTCTCCAACTTCGCCAATATTTTCAAAAATCGGTTCTATTTCATCGATTTCTTCCGATTTTCTAGCTTCTTCTTCCATTAGTTTTCCTATCCATTCGCTTAACCTCCCACAGTATTCGGGCTCGCAGTCACAGGTACAGCCAGTGCAAGCTGAAAACATTTTCCCTGCAAGTAGGAGGTCATATTTCTCCTTAATCTCTTCTTTTGCTTTCAAGAGGTATGTTCTTGCCCCATTCGAGACACCGACTTCACGGATAATAAGATCTTTATCCAGAAGCTTTTTTATGATTCTGGAACATTTTCTGCTGTCTATTTGCAGCTCTTTCCAGATGACATTCTGGAAAACTCCTTCCGTGTGTTTTTTTATGATATTATATGTTTCTTCTTCAAGATCCATGATTCCACACTTAATTTTATTCCTTGTGAAGTTTTATTCTTCTACAGGAGTAATCAGTATGATGTTATTGCCCCGAAGCACAACAGAACCAAGGGAGCGAACTTTTTCTCCTTTTACAATTTCCATGGTGTCCAATAGATGCAGGTTCATATAATCATCAACACTCTTAAGAGTACCTTCAAGCAGATTAAAATCGCCTTTCATTTCTACCTGGATCCTGGATCCAACAATTTTCTGAACTTTTTTATTTGGGAACAAATTTAAACCCTCACTTAGTTATTCCTGGTTCCCGTACTCTCGGGTTCCTGCTTTTCACATTCCAAAGCTAGTGCGAGCAAACCTTATCAGAATAATATACACTATTTTTAGCATGGTGCCCCTATCAAAGGCTCCTACAAGCAACTGAAAATTACTCTGAATCTTCACTTCACCGACTTTGAGGAAAACTAAAAATTACATACCCTTTACAGAGATATATAACCATCGATATCCATAGGTCCTTAAATATCTGTCAGTTCAAGTAGCTCTATTCAAAAATGAGATATCAAACATCAAGGCGTAGAAGCAACTATTGTATCTTTTATCCTATCAGATGTAACCCTTAATTTCCGTAGATTCGTCACCATACTTTGTAGATTCTTTACTCGATACTTGAATCGCTCTTGCGATGGGTCCAAAGACAGATTCGTATTCATTAATATGCTGAGTAAGCCAACGATTAAGTTCAAGAGCAGCAACAGGAGAGAGAATTACTTCAGTTTCAACACGCCTTTCAACAATCCTAGAATCTGGAACATCCCCAAACATCTTTGGAGTATCATTGTAAAAACCAATCCTGAAATCATATGGACTATGCCCGCCTGCAGCTCCTATGGCATATATCTGCTTGAAACATTCAGCTTTCACAAATTCAATTATAATACCTTTTTTATCATTTTTGAAATCTGCGTTTTCGATATTTTTTCTGGACTCTGAATCCTCGGCCATAAAATTACCTCTATATTTTGCTCTAAAAACTATTTCTTAGATTAAGCTCTAATCTCATATAATATCCAAGATATCTGGTTTTCATGCTTGAATGTATGAGCCGAACTATAAGTTGAGATATAATTAATCATCTACGATTTATGCGGTTGCACTTTTTGCTATTTTTATACTGGTAAATTTCGTTATAAAAGGCTTTCCATATTTCAAAATGATCATTCATCTCCGAATTTCACTTGTTTTATTTGTTGTTTTTATGCAATGATCAGATTAAAACATCGATAGATTATGTGGTAACACTTTATTGTTATCTCGTGTACTATTTTACTAGCTTAATTGTGAGTACACTTTTATAATTAATTGAACAAAAACAAAGATTACGGATATAAGCAAAGAGAAATTGTCTCTACATAGCTTGAAGAAGAAAGGAGACAAAAACAAGAATTATCCATGTTTCATACTTGGTTCAATCACCACAATCAGAATTGGAGCTATTGGAATAGACATCCCACAGATGAACACATATGCACATAGATGTATAATTCTATTTATCTGTTTGACTACTATTATCTATTGGTCATCGGTTAAGGAATTTTCCTGCCTGATAGTCTCGAGTTCAAGGCAAAAATTAATCACAAGTTTTGATCACTTAAATTGAAATCAGTATAAATATTTCAACTTTACATTATGAGTAATTTGAAAAGTTTGAAAATCGATGTAATTTAGCACGATTCCTCACTTAAACAATGATGTATGAAATTCAATTAGACATTAACCTTATATGATGGTACTTTATCCTAGCTGTGGGACCAAATTTAATTTGAAGGCATTCTCTAATAAATGAACAATATTTATATATGGCTAAAGTACATTTAAATTTCAATGCTTATTTTTGGACATATTGGCGTCACATTGGGAATATTTTTTGGAGTTTTATTTCTCATACCACAATTACAGACTATTATAGATCCAACGTATCTGGTCATCGGATCGCTTCTGCCAGACTTAATAGACAAACCTCTAGGAATAATTATATATTCGTCTACCATTGCAAACGGACGGACGATAGCTCATACATTGCTCTTTTCTGTTACCCTCTTTCTGACAGGTTTATACTTATGCGATAAAAGAGGAGATACCAAAATCCTTACCCTTGCATCATGTTCTATATTTCATCTTATGGAGGACCAGATGTGGGCATCGCCTAGAACTTTATTTTGGCCTTTTCTAGGATGGCGTTTCTGCAAAAATCCGCATCATACTGGACTAAAATACTTATTAATGCTTTTTAAAAGATCTTTTAGAAATTTATAAAAAGACTATACCTCTCGTTTGCCATCAGACAATATATTTGAAGTACATATTTGAATACTATATATAGCGATTTTATAACATAATTCTTAGATGTATGAAAAAAAATAACGCTATTTGACGTTTTGTACCTTAACCGCATCAGCAGTGCACCGAAAGTTCTGTAAATTCGGAATTACTTCGTATCCTTTTTTTCACCACAAAAAATAGCATTTATCTTTTTTACTAATGTATATGTTTTGACAAATACATTAAATTAGCTGCATAGGTATTTGTTCGGTTGCGATCTCAAATGAAAGTTAATGAGTTAGAGAATGACAAAACAATTAAGGATTGGCTTTCCGGAATCAAGGCAGCTGATGAAACAAGAAAAGGGTATCTGCAATCAATGCAGCAATTTACTGAGTTCACCCATAAAACTCAATTGCAGCTTATAGAAGAAGCTGAAACAGAGATGCAGGCTGGACTCCTGATGCGTGAGAGAAATATAACCAGTTATCTCCGAGAGTTTAGAGAACAATTAGAGAGAAAAGATATCGCTCCACTGACTATTAAAGGTAGAATGACAGGAGTATGCTCGTTTTATAGATTGTATAATATTCAGTTGCCAGTACTCCCAAAAGGCACAACAAATGCGAGACCAGAATTAAAAAGAAAGAAAATACCAACTAAAGATGATATAAGAAAAATTCTTAATGTTTGTGATCCCCTTGAGCGTGCTCTTGTGCTAGTGGGTGTTAGTAGTGGATTAAGTGCTGTGGACTCTCTAATCTGAGAGTCAGTGATTTCGTAGATGGTTATGATCCCCAAACAGGCATAACAACGCTACACCTAGTCAGGAAAAAGAAAAATTATGAGTTCTACACATTTTTATCTCCCGAAGCTTCAAAAGCAATTCAGGATTATCTTAACTGGCGAAATAGGGAGCCTAATTATAAAAGCGTAGTAAGAGAGAAACAACTTGAAAAACAACATGTCACTACTAAAGAAGGATATCTGTTTGTCACCAGAACTGTGCCTTCTGAATATCTAACAGCTAAGAAAACAAAGGATAAAGAAGATCTAAGAAAGCTAAGTAAAGGAACGATAATATCTATTTATCAGAGACTGAATGAAGAAGCTCAGACAAATTCAGAGAGTGGTGAATACAATATAAACAGATCACATAATATGAGGAGATTCTTTAATACCACGTTACTCAATGAACGTGCCAGTATATCTTACTAGGACATCAATTGGACGCGACACATGAAGCATATTATAGAGCGTCCCCTAAGAAGTTGAAAAAAGAGTATGCAAAATATATCTCATATCTAACTATTGAAAAGTCAATAGATCCTACTGAGCACCCCGCTTTCATTCAAATGAAGGACGATAAAGATGCATACAAGCGAATTACTGACATTATGACCCAGGAGAGAAGAGACGAAAGATCAGAACTGCAAGAACTCAGGGCAGAAATTGAAAGAATAAAAAAAATTAATGAAGACACAGCCGAGTTCCAACAGAGGATTCTCAACTTTAAAGATCCAATGGTATTGGAGCAATTAAGAAAATTATTGAATGAAAATCAGTAGTTTATAAAATTTATAGTATTATTTTCTTTTGTATGCAGATCTAGCAATAGATTTTTCTTTTGTTCCCCTTTTGTTACCAAAGTTGTTTTGAAAAATGTTTGTTAAGACTCCTTCTTTTATTTTATTGTAGCTGAATTTTCAGTTATTAGTATAGCTGAATTTTTCAGCTTAAATTTAGGAGAAATTTTCAATGTACAAAGATATAAGTTTTAAAATAAATTTCAATATAAGTGGAATAGCTGATGCTCTCAAAAGCTTGGTATCAGTCGGCGAACAGGTCATGAGGTCTATTAAAAATGGGTTCTTCAACGCAATGCACAAGCACGATTTTATAGAGATTCCTTATGCTAACAGGGTGGCAGTCAAGATTGAAGAAGGAGACGCCATTTTCTGGTGGATTTTGAGTCGCTATCGGGGTAAATATCGTAGGATCGACATAGTTAGGAATATTAGTCTCAATACTGCTCCATCTGCTTGCAGGAGCGTGGTTTGATGCAGGCAAAAACTACTTTTAAACCTGAGACGGTTGCTGAAGTCAGCAAAATTTACAATGACTTCAAAGACAGCATCGAATTCAAAGCTCGTTTTGGGAATCAGGTTGAGCGAGCCTTTGTTCTCACGATTTTTGCAATCGCTGAGGTAAAGCTGGAAGGTGGAACCTATGAGATTTGATGAGACTAAGAGCTTTGACTTCAGATCCTTGTGCCAACCGACCACTTTTGAGCAAGATTCGGTCACAAAGAAATTAATCACGACTATTTTTCTCAAAAAACCGAGGTCTGGTCTTGATTTTATTAGGATAAGAGAGGAGCCAGATTGGACAGTTGTAATCTACCTTATGGACATGGGAAGAGAGGAGGAAAAAATATGCCGTCGCCCCAGACATCATACCTGAAGTCATGGATACTGGGAGACTGAAGCGGGTCAGACTTTATACCGGAATCACATTTAATGGCGACGATCTCTTTCTATCTGACATTCCCTTCCCAGATTCCGATGGGAAAGAAAATGAATACAATAGAACCCGTGCCATAGCCTATGAAATGGCAAAGCACAAATGGGTTAAGCTTCAGGTCAACAGGGCGCTTGAGGCGTACGAAATCGTTGAAACGAAGAGCAATCTCCCTGAGCCGATCTGGCCTGAGGAGCTATCAGATATCATAAAAGCCTTAGAGATCTGCTTTAAAGACAAACTGATAGACTCCGTTGACCATCCTGTGCTGAAGAAGGTTGAGGGGTGAAATTTGATGTTGCCTCAGTTTAATCGAATTCACGTTATTGACTTCGAGTTTGTGGCTGATCCAGGAGAAAAGCTTAAACCTGTGTGCCTCGTTGCACACGAATTTAAATCAGGAAAAACGTACAAAATATGGCTAGAAGGGCAAGCACCTTCTTTTAAACCTTTTTTTCCTTTTAGGGAGGAAGATCTTTTTGTGTCATACTATAGTTCTGCTGAATGGGGATGTTATCTAGCACTAAATTGGCTTTTACCTGTTAATGTGGTAGACTTATTCGCAGAATTCCGGGTTTTAACTAATGGCTTGCCAGGGATCTCCAATAGCCTACTTGGAGCTTGTCAGAGATTTGGTATCAATACTATTTCTGCATCTGAAAAGGAAAATGCGAGACTTCGGATCTTACAGGGTTCCCCATTTACCGAGGAAGAGAAAACGGAGATTCTAGATTACTGCGAGAGTGATGTTCTAGAAACCGCAAAGCTGTTTCGTAGAATGCTTCCTTATATTGATATCCCGAGAGCTTTGATTCGAGGTAGATATATGGAGACCATAGCCACGATGGAACATATTGGAATCCCTATTGATGTAGAAATTTTAAAACTTCTAAAAGAAAACTGGGATCAAATCCAAGAGAGATTAATCTCAGAAATCGATAAAGATTACGGAGTTTATGAAGGGACTTCATTTAAGGTTGCTAAATTTGAGGAATATCTTGTTAATAACAACATTGTTTGGCCTAGGACTGAGAGAGGAAATCTGGAACTTAAAGATGACACATTCAAAGAGATGTTGCATTAGGTACCCCAGGCTTCAGAGGCTACGAGATCTTAGGTACATTTTAGGGCAGCTCAGATTCTCGAATCTTCTAGTGGGAGCTGACAGTAGAAATAGGTGTCTACTTTCACCTTTTGGTTCTAAAACTGGTAGGAATCAACCGAGCACAAGTAAATTCATATTTGGGCCTGCAGTCTGGCTTCGAAGTCTGATTAAACCAGAAAAAGGGAAGGTGTTAGCTTATATAGATTTTGAACAGCAAGAATTTGCAATTGCTGCAGCACTCTCAAAGGATAAAGGGATGAAGGCTGCATATGCAACTGGTGATCCTTACTTAGCTTTTGGCAAGCAGGCAGGAGCAATTCCACAGGACTCGATTAAAGAAACTCATAAGGCTGAGAGAGACTGTTTCAAACAATGCGTGCTGGGCGTGCAATATGGCATGGGTGCGGACAGCTTGGCTATGAGAATAGGGAAGTCAAGGCCGTATGCTGAAGAATTCCTTCATCATCACAAACGAGTTTACAGCAAATATTGGAGCTGGAGTGAACATGTGCTTAATACAACTCTTTTCAATAGAAGAATCACGACTTGCTACGGCTGGCAATTGAACGTTATTGGATCTGAAAGGAAGGAAGCTAGGACAATCAAGAACTTCCCCTGCCAAGCTACAAGCGCAGAAATCCTACGAGTGGCTTGTATTCTTTTAGTGAAAAATGGGATAAAAATCATAGCTTCTGTGCACGATGCTATCCTAATCGAGTGTGAGGAAGAAGGTGCAGATGAAACTATTAAAAGAGCCCAAGAACTGATGACTCTAGCGTCTACTGAAGTATCGGGCCCTGATAATCCCATCCGAACAGAAGTGGAAATAATCCGATACCCCAATAGATACATGGACAAGAGAGGGTTAGAAACCTGGAACATTATAATGAATATTTTGAAAGAGTTGAAAGATTAAACTATGGGCATATTTGTCAAGTCTTGGTGCAAACAGTGGCAAATCTGGCACCTAACTGGTGACAAATTAGACACCTAACTGATGACAGATTTGCCACCACCTACGGAGTAGGCATTCTTGACATCAGTTTCAATGAAAAACGGGATCTACAGGCTTCTCATCCTAAAAAAACAAACTGGTGACAAGAAAGCCTACACCGTACAATAGATTGTATTTATTGGAGTATACTTATGTATGTATTAGAAAGCAAGGGTAAGAATAAGAGCAGGAATATACCTAAAGAAAAATTAGATAGTATATTTATCCCTCCTATGCCTTGGAGCTGGATACAGAAACTTCAGGCTCCTAAAGGGGGAGCCACTTTCAGGGTAGCCCATTATATTTGGTTCCAGAAAGGCGTGAAAGGGACCAAAGAAAGTCTTGTTATCTCAAGTAGTGGACTAAACAATTTTTACAAAATGGATAAGCGTACTTTCATTAGGGCTCTCCACGAATTAGAAAGCTTAGGGATGATTACTGTTGAAAGGCAGGCAGGGAAGAGCCCAAAAGTTACAATAAAAATTTAAAGGTCTTGCTTTTTATTAAGACCATCGAGTCCTTTTTAGTGTCTTTCCTTTCGATGTTTAGTAATGTTAAGTAAGAATAAAAAATGTGCGATGTATTATTAATTATTTTAATAAGAAAATAAAATTGCTATTTAACACTTTCAAGAACTCACCTAGAGTTTACGAAAATGAATAGATTATGATAGATTCTCAGAAAATCTAGAACCCAAAAGCAATATCAATACAACCTTTTACTCGTATATTGACACATAAAGATGTGATATGATTACTTATATTCTCAATTTCTAAATGAGATTTCATTTACTTTTTTATTACTTGAACTATCTTGCTAATCCTATTCTAGATTTTGTTTACAGAGTACCATAACCTGACTTATTCTCAGCCCCTTCATTGAGTTTTTGATATTAGGTATAAACTTATCTAATTCAAGAAAATGCCTAGAATAGCCCCACGTTCGTTCCTGTATAACAAGTCATAGGTGAAAGTTTTAAAAGCTATAAGCAGTCAATAGCTCAAAATACCCATTCCATTTGTGAGTTCATAACTCGGTTTCATAGATAAACAAACTAAAAAAAATATTAAGCATAACACTCAATTATATTTATTAAAAAAAGTAAAAACGAGATCAAAATGACAAGATCTTCAAAATTGACTAAAGAGTTACAACAGCAAATCGGTGAGAATGTTGCATTGGGACTTACTTATGCTTTAGCAGCAGCATCCGCAGGAATAACGTATCAAACATTTAATGACTGGATGAATAAAGGAAAAAATTCAAAATCTGGGGAGTATTTTGAGTTCTATAAACTAACATAATTATCTATATTGTTTACAACGTTTGTTTATTATTACTTGAAAATCAAATAATATTTATTTAGTAAAATATAATAGTTATATATTTATCTGTGACTTTGCAAGACAGCAAGTGGAATATACCCATTCAATATATCTTTGAGTTGTGAATGTCTGCTTGACTGCATGATTGGTTGCGGTCTGGATGTATTCTGATAACAAATTCAAAGGATTGATTTCACTTTTGTCTCCACGTGAGCTAACACTAAAATAAATCTTCGCTTTTTCCTAATATAAGCCATGCTTGATTAAAGTTTCACCATTCTTCAACTAGTCCATGCATTTGAAAGAGATTTATCTTGCTTCAAAAGGGCATAAACTTAGATTAGATTCTATCCGAGAAGTCATTTAATGGTGTGTTGTAAGTATCAGAGGAATAGAAATCTCTAGATAAATATATGAGCTCATTAGGAGCCCACAGTGGGATTTAAATCAAATCGTAATAGGTTAGATATAGTCTACTGCCAGTTTCTTACTGGCCACCAAATCATCTAAACAAAATCCCAGTGAAGCAAAATTCTGGACCAATTCGTTATAGGTTTCTTCAAAAGCTATAAAGACGCCTGGCTCATCGTAGTTTTGGGCTCCATTGACCAGGAACTCCATGGCCATAAGTGTCTTTCCTGAACCTGCACTTCCGTATACAAGTGTAGTACGACCCTTTGGCAATCCACCATCAGTTAGTTCATCAAGACCAGTTATGCCAATTGGAGATTTTTCAAGATGCGCTTCTGTTAAAGTTGGGCTCTCTTCTTCAATCATCAAATGCACCTTTTAATATTAATTTTGAAATTATTATATTACCCTACTATTAAAAGTCAGACCTTCTTTATTATAAATTAGCCTATCAATTGAATTTATTTAGCCTGCATTTGATATTTTAAGTCTTTTATGACAATATATTCAAAAGTTTAGATATTCACTAATTTACAGAAGCATAGAGTATTTGGCAGTTTAGTAAATGCAAAAAATAGTAAGAAACAGATAAGCAAGATTTAATAAATCCTAATGTTATCGATTTTAAATTGAAGCAGTTGATGGCTCTTTTTGTTTACCAACCAGAGAAAACTTATCCATGATTTCTTTCCGTATTATATCGAAGTCCTTGACGATTATCTCAACCGTCTCATTCGTGTTCTCTGAAACTGTATTAATTTTTCTATAGACCCGCCGTCCAAACTCGTCAGGAAATCATCTTTCCAAAATCCACATGCAAACTTGACAGTTTCCAGCTTTTGCTGCTGCGTTTAAACTCTCAAGAAGTTTCTTAGCCCCTTCAGCATTGCATTTTTGAATATATTGAGCAAACAAAAAATACTTCCCAGATTTCTCTGTCTGCCCCCTTTTCAGCCATGAGTTTAAACTTTGGTAGATTACACCCGCAGCTTCGGCAGCTAGAGCATAAGTCAACCCAAGAGATACACCACCACCGATTTCCTGTTGCATTTGAAGCGTGAGTTTCGAAGGACGTGGCATGATAACACCGTTTTTTATTTTACATAATTGATATTAGTAAGTATTGTATTTAATGTTTTTTAGTTCCTTTATGCACTAAAGCGGGGTTTATACCGCCATATCAAAAATAAGCCATTATCAGCCGTTTTAAGACGTTTTTTAACTAAGGTAAGATATCTAGGACTCATTATAAAAGTCTCACTAGTAGTCCCAAATTAAGTCATTTTTTCAACAAAATAAATTCCCCCTGATTTTACTGCCATAGCACGGTAAGTACCTTCGGGATATTTTTCATATAGTTTTATTATTTTAAAATAATATAAATTATGTTGCAATATTAGGTGCTTAGATTTTAAGATTGGATTTCACATAAATTTCATATTCTTTAGTTTAAGGTCGAAAAATAAGGACATTCTTTAAAAAAATTTAAGCTATTTACTTACCACATATTTATGAGAAGTATCTAACAAAAACTACCGATTGTGGGGCTATTTAAGGCATTTTTTTGAGTCGGATGGGGTTATAAAAATCAGTTAAAAAACTTAATATAAGGGTTGAGAGAAAGTCCAATTACTGGCAAGCTTTCTGATACTAGTCCAATTACTGGCGAGCTTTCTGATACTTTCTGATATTTAGACTGATATTATTCATTTTTATGTTCCGGTTGATCATGTCAATTAATCAGAATCTATAACATCTTTCGCCGTCCTTAGGCTCTGCGAAGAATACTAGACAGATAATCCCTTACTCTTCTTTATCTTGAATTTGGTTTGTAGGCCTTATTATCCGGGGTAAGCCACGGACAAATAAACCTACGCATAACTGATAGATTTTGGCTTGCACATCGAGAATGCAGGATAGCCGACCTATCAGTCAGTGGATATTATTTTTCTCGAAGTTATACCACTCACTTTTGCGTTTGTTTTATACTTGGTCAGCCACCTTTCACAGACGGTAGTTGCATGATCTTTACATCCAGATATTCATTCAAAACCGTCATATGACATTTCAATCTCACTGTCGGGCCATGACAATACGCATCTCAGTTTCCTTGTCTTCTATCAGCTGGCCGCTCACGTCCACTATCACGCTATGGATCTTGCCTGTGAACTCGGGGACGGTAGTCTGGTGTGACTGGTGATCTATGAGCTGAGCCACAGGTTACTCCACCAGTTAACCCTAACACAAGTGGAATAGTTACAGGTACATCAATTTGGCCGACTAACTTCCCATCTATAAAGAGCTTAGCAATTCCAGGTGAACCCTTACCATTAGCAAAATCTGGCTTACCAGTCACCTCGAACTCGAACCCGAGTCGATGTCTCCCTTCGGGAACATTCTCATTGGACTCTACATGATACAAGGCTCTAGATACGTAATTGTGCACCCAGTGAAGTTTCCCATTTTACCGAATTTTTCAGAAAGCACCTGAACTTTGAAGTTAGCAAGTTCTTCTACCTTGCTTATTCCCATCTTTTTTAGTGCTTCAGTTGTTTTTTTACCAATGTAAGGTACTACAGATACCGGTAGTGGGAAAAGGAAGTTTCTGACATTTTCAGGTCTAACAACTGTTAACCCATCGGGTTTCTGAAACCCAGATGCTATTTTGGCTACCAATTTATTTGGACCAATACCAACTGAACATGTAATTTTTTCTTGCTGCTTAATTCCATCCTTAATCGTGCGTGCACAGAGAACAGCATCTTCAAAATTACTGATATTAAATGGTACAAGATAGGCTTCATCTATGCTAACTTACTCAAATTTTTCAGAAAATTCTCGCAGAATCGACATCACATTGAATGATGCTGTTTTATACAACTCCATATTCACAGGCAAAAAAAGTGCAACCGGGACACAATTTATGGGCCCTACTTACCAGCATTGCGGAATGTACTACAGATTCCCTTGCTTCGTATGAACATGTGCTTACAACGCCGCTCCTAAGTGTTGGATCAAATCCAATAACAGCACACAGAGCCTTCCCTCTTAAATTAGGGTGCTCTTTTACTTCCACTGATGCAAAAAAGCTATCCATGTCAACATGCAAGACTATCCGCCTTTCATGGTTATCTGTTTCAGAATTTGAGGCAGCATCATTGTAAGATGGTTCAAATAACTGATAAAATGTTGCGAAAAATCTAGTGACCTTATATATAAGATTGTAGGAGAGCTAGTTGAAATACAGAACTTTGTTAGGCTTAAATTAGCTTTTTCGACTACATTAGAAGCTCACTATATTAAGGACCAAAGGAAAATGATGTTTATTATGAGTATAATTTGACTCTAAAGATGAGGCTATAAAAAGGCGTTATTTCATAACCCACCATCATTTTTCTTAATATGTACTTAAATAAAATCAGTAATCAGAGTTTGTCTTTCGTCTCTTTCTCTGAGATTCGAAACTCCTACTCCTATAAGCCTGAGCTTTTGCCTTCCAATAAACTCTGAAAGTAGCTGCATAACTATCCGTTTAATAACAAAAATATCAGAAGTCCAGACTGAGGTAGTCTTTGAGCGTGTATATGTGGAAAAATCCTCGAAGCGCACTTTAAGAGTTACTGTTTTGAAAAGGAAGCTATGTCTGAGGAGAGCCCTATGAACGCTCTCTGCAAGCATGTCCAGAGAGCCTGCAATTTTTACAGGGTCATTTGTATCCTCTTCAAATGTTCCGCTCCTGCTCATTGACTTTACAGCTTCCTCCCATCCCTTTACTTCACTGAAATCTAGACCATAAGCCACCTGCTTCATCCAGAGACCCATTTTCCCGAACTTTTCAGAGAGTATCTGTACATCGCAGTTTGCTAGATCCTCCACTTTTGTAATCTCCATCAATTTAAGGATCTTGGTTGTTTTTTCACCTATACCAGGTATTTTTGAGACGTCTAGCGGGTAAAGGAACTCTTGAACATCTTCTGGCCTGACAACCGTAAGGCCATTAGGTTTATTAAACTTTGAAGCGACCTTTGCAATAAGTTTGTTTGGTCCAACCCCTACCGAACATGTGATTCTTTCTTGTCTCTTGATCTCGTCCTTTAATCTAAGTGCAATTATGGCAGCCTCTTCAAAGTTTCTTATTTCGGGTCCAGGCACTAGAAAAGCTTCGTCTACGCTATACTGCTGGAACTTCTCGGCAAAACCCTTCATTATCTCCATTACGTTTGCAGAAACCTGGGCATACAGCTTCATATTTACAGGTACAAAGGCAGCATCTGGACAGAGCTTATAAGCCTGTGAAATTGGCATCGCCGAATGTATACCATATTTTCTTGCCTCATATGAGCACGTGCTCACGACCCCTCTCCCTTCACCTCCCTTTGGATCTGAACCAACGACAACGGGTAGACCTTTAAGTTCCGGCTTTTCTCTGGTCTCCACAGATGCAAAAAACGAATCCATGTCTACGTGGAGAACAATCCGCTTTTCGGTGCAGTTTGTATGATGATTGAGCGACAACATCAATGCGATATTAGACTAAAAATATAATAGGCATAAGTAAGCTGGGTGAAAGTATTAAATTTATAGACTTATTATTCTACAAAAAGACTTGATTAAAATTATGCTTTATAAGTTTGACCAAATATTATATAAACACTATATATTAGTTATTACATAAAAGGAGATAAATGTCGTGTGTTGAGCGTATGGATTTTCAGTAATGAACGTGAATGACATATATGATAGGTTTGGTATTGAAAATGCTTTGGAGAATTTCAAACCGAGATGGAACATCAGACCGGGACAATTAAATCCTGTTATCGTCAATCTTGAAAAAAAGAAAATTGAATTTATGCTTTGGGGACTACTCCCCCACTTTGCCAAAAATGAGCATTATAAATACAAAACGATTAACGCTAAAGCTGAAACAGTAGATAAATTGCCTACATTCAGCAGGTCGTTTCTTCATAAACGTTGCTTAATCCCAGCTACAGGATTTTACGAACCCGATAAGATTCATTTTTCAAAATCACCTTTCTCATGGCATTACTTCCAAATGAAAGACCATTCGATTTTTGCTTTTGCTGGCCTATATGACGTTTGGAAAGACGAAAATAACTGGGAAAATCCATAGCTATACAATCATTACCCCAGTCCCAAATGCAATTGTTGGGAAATATCATAACAGGATGCCTGTTATTTTAGAAAAAGAGGATGAAAAGGTATGGTTGAATCCTGATATTATTGAAGCGGCTCAGCTTCGTCCCTTTTTGAAGCCTTTCCCTGGTAACAAACTGGAAGAATGGGAAGTTGGAGCTAAAGCGAGAAATTCGAAAAACGATTCTCCAGAAGTTATTGAGGCGCTTAAAATCAAAAGACAACGAAACTTATTTGATTAACTTTTTGATAATGTAATGTCTAAGAGAAAGAATATTTTCCAGTGAGTGTAGAGCCTATAAATTTTCAATTTCTGAATTTTGACTTTTATTCTTCAGTCGTATGTTGACCGGCTGATTCTGAAATTTTTGTAACGGAACAGATGCAGCCACTTATCAATCAAAAAGCAATTGCAGTCCAAGGAGCAAAAAAGCCATGATTGAAATTTTGGTAACCCTAGGCACAATTATGTCAGCAAATTAAATGAGTAAGTGAATATGTTTTATTAAAGAATAGTTTGCTTCAGACTGGAGTATCTGATTATTTGATGACGTTTCATTATCTTATTAATTAGGATTTATATAATTATTAAACTTTGCTATAATTTGTTTTCTAATTATATCTGCATCGTTGACTATTATCTCAACATTTTCGTTTTTATTCTCGGAAATTGCATTAATTATCCTATATTCACGCCTTCCAAAATCGTTAGGGAACCATCTCTCAAAAATCCACATGCAAACTTGGCAATTTCCCAAATCAGCAGCATCATTAAGGCTCTGTAGACATTTCAGGGCCCCGTCAGCATTGCATTTTATGATGTGTTTATAGAACTCAAAATACTCCCCAGATTTTGAATTTTTTCCTTTATTCATCCAGTCATTAAATGTTTGATACGTTATTCCTGCGGATGCTGCTGCTAAAGCATAAGTAAGTCCCAATGCAACATTCTCACCGATTTGCTGTTGTAACTCTTTAGTCAATTTTGAAGATCTTGTCATTTTGATCTCGTTTTTACTTTTTTTAATAAATATAATTGAGTGTTATGCTTAATATTTTTTTTAGTTTGTTTATCTATGAAACCGAGTTATGAACTCACAAATGGAATGGGTATTTTGAGCTATTGACTGCTTATAGCTTTTAAAACTTTCACCTATGACTTGTTATACAGGAACGAACGTGGGGCTATTCTAGGCATTTTCTTGAATTAGATAAGTTTATACCTAATATCAAAAACTCAATGAAGGGGCTGAGAATAAGTCAGGTTATGGTACTCTGTAAACAAAATCTAGAATAGGATTAGCAAGATAGTTCAAGTAATAAAAAAGTAAATGAAATCTCATTTAGAAATTGAGAATATAAGTAATCATATCACATCTTTATGTGTCAATATACGAGTAAAAGGTTGTATTGATATTGCTTTTGGGTTCTAGATTTTCTGAGAATCTATCATAATCTATTCATTTTCGTAAACTCTAGGTGAGTTCTTGAAAGTGTTAAATAGCAATTTTTATTAATATGATTAATATTGTGTACTTTTAGTCTTTTATTTTATAACGGTCATGTTATTACCTATTGACAACTTCTACAATCCCCTAGAGCGATTACACTGGCAATATTATTTTTATACATCCAGAAAATTATGAATATAACAATGATAACGTTCACAATGTCGGTTATAAAGACTACAGCGGTACTATAGCACATTTATTTAATACTATTTGGCAGTGAACCCTATGGATATAGCGGTGTACCTTTTGGATATAACTATGTATGGGATAGTGGACCTTCTAGCATAGCAGAAATACCAAATTCAGATTATCATTGTTCCACTGCAAAGGTTTCTTCGCCTGGGGGTTCCAAGGCCAGATTGAGTAGTCCCAAATCTAAGGATTCTATAAGGTAGAAGAAACATAAAAAATATTCCAAACATCAAAAGGCGAGAAAAAAATTGCCAAGTGTAGAGTAAAAAATGCCTTGATTTTTCAGTTCCATTAATTGGAAGCAGCACCCAAAAAAAGTTGTATCATTGCTGCAAGTTTTATGGATAATAAGCTCTAATAACAAAAATAAAATGAGTAGAAGGATCTACGGTCCATATTTGCTTAATCCTGCAATAATATTTCTCAATTGAATGCTCATAATATATATATATTTTTAAATTAGGAAATAAAAGAGTTAAATTTCTAAAAGTTAATACCTATTCAGATATCTATAAGTACTGACAAAAACCTGTGCATCAATGAAACAATAAATATAGACACATTATCAGCATGATCATGGACTTAGAATCCTTTTTTTATAGCGAAAGAAAAAAGATATAGAGTCAATCAGATATTACAGAACTTTCGGACACTCCATGCAATCAATCAAAAACCAGAAAGTAAAAAAAGTCTCATATCTAGAGAAAACTGTATTATAGTCAATCGGGCAATTTTATTCAGGAAAAACCTGAAAGCATTCAGTGATCAATTATCAAAATATTTATCTGTAGTCAAATGTAGCTGAGTTTTTAATCGTGAGGAAATGAGCTTGGACTGGAATGAAGTATATAATGGAACACCACCATGGAATATAGGTCACCCACAACCAGTTTTCGAAGCCCTTATAAAGGAAGGAGAAATTGAGCCTAGAAGGGCGCTGGATATTGGATGCGGCCGGGGTGATAATGCAATAATGTTAGCTATGAATGGGTGTGACGTCACAGGTATAGACCTTTTTGAAGATGCCATCTCTGACGCAAAGGCAAAGGTAATAGAGCGCCATGTTAAGGTAAATTTCGTCGTCGGGAATGTATTAAGCATGGATCAGCTTTTCATGGAGGCTGAATTTGACATCGTTATAGATTCGGTTTTGTTTCATGCGGTGACGGATGAGGATAGGCCAGTTTTTGCACGGCAGATACATAGAGTTCTAAAACCAGGCGGCAAATATTTCATGCTGAGTTTCTCTGATAAAGAGCCCGAAGGCTATGGGCCCAGAAGGATTTCAAAAGCTGAAATAAAGCGTACTTCCACGCCATTTTTTAATATTATATATAAAAGATTCGGCTTTCTATTCGAAAGCAGAGCCTAATAACAGTAAATTCTGCCTTTTATCTGCCTCCTGGAGTTAATTAGATCGATGCAGGTATTTAATGCTTAGGTTGGAATCTTATCCAAAAAATCACTTATGGCATGTTGTAAAATTACAAATCGGTCTTTAATATCCGAGTATCCGTTCCGGTTGTGAATAGTGTCAATTGTTAAAGTTACATAGGTCAAGCACTTTTCGGATAAACTCTTAAAAAGAGTTTCTACATAGCCAAACTATAAACTCCAAAATTATGCTCATCAAAAAAAATCATAAACCCTTTATTTTATAGATGTACACAAAAATGCCATCTACTTTTCTCATCCAGAACTGGAGCAAATAAGAAATACTACCTTTAGAACAAAATATATATATCACAATTCCTTTATGGTATAGATCTGGCCATCTGCCTTATGCCGAGGTAGTCTAGTGGTAGGGCGCAAGCCTGGAAAGCTTGTGGGGCTTAGCCCCTCGGGAGTTCGAATCTCCCTCTCGGCGTCGTATTTTCTACATAATTTTTAATGTAAGTTTCTCAATATTTTCATCTATATTTCAGCACTTTGCTCGAATAGTCGATCTTCAATCATTTTTCCATTTAATCTTGCTGGAATTCGTATTGAATAGAAAGCTAGTGAAGATAAAATTATATACTGGTAGTTTCATGTAACTGAAATCATCAGTATATGCTGTAAAGAAGCTCCTTTAGAGAGCTGCTCCTGAGTCTTTCGCATATTTATTTTGGGTGTTCGATCAGGGGCTACAGGATGCTGTATGCACTCCATTGGAGGAAGTATATGGTAGAAGAAAAAAAGAACGACGAATTAAGGCATCTTGTTCGAATTATGAATACCGATCTGAAGGGGGCAAAGCCAGTACAATATGCCCTCACAGGCCTTCAGGGAATAGGGAGGCGCACTGCAATACTCATTGCAAGAGGGGCAGGAGTGAGCCCAACTGCTATACTTGGATACCTGCCAGACGAAGAAGTGGCTAAACTAGACAATACTATAGAAAAGTTTGAAGATATTGTTCCTAGTTGGATGTTGAACAGGCAAAGAGACGTGATAACAGGACAGGACAGGCATCTACTCGGAACGGATATCTTGCTGACCTTCAGAGAAGATATTAATAACCTGAAAAAGATCCGCGCCTACAGAGGGCTCAGGCACGAAAGAGGCCTTAAGGTGAGGGGACAGAGAACAAAATCTACAGGCCGTCGTGGATCAACTGTTGGAGTCAGCAGGAAAAAGTAATTTTCCGATGAGGTGGTTCTAGATGGGATATCCAGGTAAAAAAAGAAAAAGTTATGAGACTCCGAGGCATCCATGGCAAGAAGCAAGGATTGCTGCCGAAGTTCAGTTGGTAAAGGCATACGGCCTCAGGAATAAAAAAGAAGTGTGGAGGGCAGCCAGTATGCTCAGGATGTTCAGATCCGAAGCTAGGATCCTGCTTGCAAATGTTGCAAGTGGTCAAGAAGAAGGACTTGAAGGACACCTGAAGACCCAGTCCGAAGAAATTCTTTCAAAACTTATCCGTTATGGTATCATCAAGCCGAAATCTGAAATTGACGACATCCTATCCTTAAAGACTGAAAATATCCTTGAAAGGAGGCTCCAAACCCAGGTTGTTCGCCTCGGGCTCGCTAGGACCGTCATCCAGGCACGTCAATTCATCACTCATGGGCATATTGCAGTTAACGGAAGAAAAGCTACTATTCCAGGGATGTTGGTTTCAAAGGAAGAAGAGATGCATATCGGGTATTATGAGACTTCTCCACTCATGAGTGAATCTCATCCTGAAAGGCCTGTTCAAGTGGCATCCTCTCTTGCAGACAAAACTACTACTCTCAAAGCTGTTGCCGATGCAAAACAAGCTAGAGAGAAAGTTCCTGAAAGGGGCGGCGGAAGGAAGAAGAGAGGGAGAAGGTAAAGATGGCAGATATGAAATGGGCCGTGGCTCACATCAAATCATCGTTTAACAACACGATCATCACTGTAACAGATATAACAGGAGCTGAGACCATTGCAAAGTCTTCTGGTGGTATGGTTGTAAAAGCTGCAAGGGATGAAAGCTCTCCCTACACCGCCATGCAGATGGCCAGCCAGCTTGCAGATCAACTTAGGGATAAAGGCATAAATGGCATCCATATTCGTGTAAGAGCTCCTGGAGGGAACAAGCAGAGGAGCCCAGGGCCTGGTGCACAGGCTGCGATCAGAGCTTTTGCAAGAGCAGGAATCCGAATTGGTAGGATCGAAGACGTTACTCCTGTTCCGCATGATGGTACCCGGCCAAAAGGCGGAAGGCGTGTATGAGTGAATTTTCAAAATTCTATTTTTTGAATGGATAAAAATATAAGGAAAATTAGGGTATATGACGATGGAAGTAGACATTCTGGAGTTATCGGAAAGATCTGCAAAATTCGTACTTTCCAATGTAAGTACAGCTTTTGCCAACAGCATTAGACGTGCCATGATTGCAGATGTACCAACTCTTGCGATTGAGTATGTAAACCTTTATGACAATACCTCGGTACTCTATGATGAGCAGCTAGCCCTCCGTCTGTCCTTAATACCGCTCATAACGGATATAGAGACGTATGTACCACAGGCAGAATGCGATGTCTGCGGGGGGGAAGGCTGTCCTGCCTGCGAGGTGTCATTAAACCTTAGCGCAGAAGGCCCAGCAACTGTTTATTCGCGGGACCTGATTTCTTCTGATCCAAAGATCCAGCCAGCTGATCCTAACATACCTATTGTTGAGCTAAAAAAGGGGCAGAAACTCGTGCTTGAGGCTATTGCCCATATGGGATACGGTAGAGATAGCGTTAAATGGCAAGCTGGTGTAGCCTGCGGTTACAAGAACGTACCTATCATAACTATTGAAAACTGTGATGCATGTGGTCAATGTGCTGCAGAATGCCCAAAGGATATCATACGAATCGAAGGAACAGGAGCTAGAATTGCTGAGGATGATGTCATTAAATGTTTTCTCTGCAGGCTCTGTGAGCAGGTATGTGACATTCATGCGATTAAAATAAACTTCAATGAAAAAGCTTTTGTGTTTACCATGGAATCAGATGGTTCTTACACAACTAAAGACCTTGCTCTAAATGCAGCAAACGTGATTAAAGGTAAAGCTGAAGAAATATTACACATACTGGATCAGCTCTAAGCGGCTGCTTAGATGCAGTCCATAATCTACTTTTGTCATAATTCAGGTCTTTTGACTCTAAAAGTTTCAATTGGAGATATTTCTCTGAACTTTTTTATAACTGAATACTTTATCTATTGTTTTGCTTTATCAGGATCTTTAAAAGTATTGTAATGATCTTTTATGTCTCGAAATGTTTATATATTATCCACGATATTGTGAGGAATTGCCGGGTGCAAAGCACGCATACATATCAAAATAAAAAGAGATTTAAGGGTTGCCTAGCTAAGCAGAGTAAGTAGTCTGAGGACAGTTCTTATATTTTTGAGTAAAACTTCGTTTGTTAACAAAAAAATAACACATTGATAAATGCTTGATATTAAGACAGATGAACATTCTATGTGCGAGGGTTGCCCAGCCAGGTCAAAGGCGATAGGTTGAGGGCCTATTCTCGTAGGAGTTCGTGGGTTCGAATCCCATCCCTCGCACCA
Source organism: uncultured Methanosarcinaceae archaeon (assembly GCA_963733675.1). Taxonomy (GTDB): domain Archaea; phylum Halobacteriota; class Methanosarcinia; order Methanosarcinales; family Methanosarcinaceae; genus Methanosarcina. Next base: position 73,377 of record CAVTET010000005.1, read on the forward strand.
AATTTTATAATTATCAAATTTCAAGCTTTATTCATTTCTACAGATTTTTCTTATGAATTACGCTCAACTGAAGGCTAAGTGGCTTCTTGGTTCATCCCTTTCTCTTTTGGGAACAAGTCCCCAATTATATCCCCGCATTACATGGGCATCTGAGTCAAATTCGATTTTGATCAATGAAAACAAATTTTTGATATTAATTGCAGCATAAAGTCTCTATTATTTTGTTTCTTGCAATCACGACATTTTCATTCTCTGTCTTTTTTTCTGAAAAGTAATTTATGCTAGTAGTCCTTTTTTATTTGGGTTTGAATGAGAGAATTTGTTAAGCCGAGAGTTGTGGTTAGTAAATGCCTTGAGTTTGATCACTGTCGATATAACGGAGATCTGATAAGAAGCTTAATAGTGGCAAAGCTTAAGGAGTATGTTGATTTCCTGCCTGTTTGTGCGGAAGTGGAGATAGGGCTTGGTATTCCAAGAAGTCCAGTGAGAATAATTCTTGAAAAAGGAGAACACAGGCTTATCCAGCCCATAAGCGGCAAGGATGTAACTGAAGATATGAAGGCTTTTTGTGCTGATTTTCTTGATTCACTAGGAGATGTTGACGGTTTTATTCTGAAATTCAGGTCTCCTTCCTGTGGGCTGAAAGATGTAAAAGTTTATCCTTCTGTCAGTAAGTCAGGAGCAATTGGGAAAACATCAGGATATTTTGGGGAAGCAGTCCTGAAAAGACATCCTTTCCTTCCAATTGAGGATGAAGCAAGGCTCAGAAACGGCCGCATTAAAGAACATTTCCTGACAAAGCTATTTATATTTGCAGCTTTCCGGAAAGTAAAATCCAAAGGAAGCATAAAGGACCTGATCAGGTTTCATACTGAAAATAAGTATCTTCTCATGGCTTATAGCCAGGCAGAACTTCGGAAACTGGGAGCAATTGTTGCAAATAAAGAAAAAAAAACCTTTAATGAACTGATTTCAGATTACGAAGGACACTTTTACAGTATTTTCACCAAACCTCCTCGATACACTTCGAGTATTAACGTCCTCATGCACGCCTTCGGGCATTTTTCAGAGAATATTTCAAAAGGCGAAAAAACCCTTTTTTTTGACTGGATTCAAAAATACATGGAAAGAAGAATCTCTCTTTGCCCCGCAATAAACACAATCAAATCATGGATAGTGCGTTTTGAGGATCAATATCTTATGCATCAGACTTTTTTTGAACCTTATCCAGAAGACCTTTTGGAAGTGGACCTTATAGCCCCCAACTTAATAAAAGATCTCTGGAAATAAGTTATAGAGAATTTCAATAAACTCCTATGCATTTGACTATTGGAGAGTGTAAGTATCTTGAAATAATTTTCACTCGTGAAAAAATCTTACTGATTTTGCTCTTAAAAAAAATACAAAAGTCTTCAGTCAGTTGGAGACAAATTTGCTGAAATTTGTTTCTTAATTGATTGGAAATCTCTTCGTATCATTTTTGAATCCATATATTTTAACAAAACAGTTTCAGTTGCAGACCTGAAGCTGACGTAATCATTACGTTTAGAATGCTTGTTTTACAGCAATTCCATGGTCTTTGAGACTTTGAACTTGAGAAACAATGTATTGATCGAATTTCTTTCAGGAAATTCCTTGATTTATCTTAGTAAATTTTAGATAGTACTACAGTCTGGTTATTCAGAAAAAGAATTATTGATAACTGTAAAGAAGAAAAAATGTGGTGACAGTTGCAAAGCCAAATTGTTTGTCTTGGTTTGTAAATAAAACAGGAATGATTAAGGACACTACTTTTATCAATTCAGATCCTGAACATGCAAAAATCGATAAACTTCGAGAAAATGAAGCCAAAATAAGGAGAAGCAGAGGTGAAACTGGAAAAAATGGGTCGTAAATCATACTTTGGATATAAACTGCATAGCATAATAGCAGGGATTATGAGCCAGTCAGAAGATCCAAAACGCCCACTGATCACTTACTTATTATCAGTAGATTTATCAGAAAAAATGAAATGGTTTACAGAGGCAGAAGATACTTTGGAGCAAAATCAAAAAATCATGGTGCAACAATGAAACAAGCAGTAAAAGAACATCCTCTGGGAATTTTCTATACTAACCGATTTCAAGCTTATTATAAAAAAAATGCTCGGGATAGAGAAGAAATTCGATATTGATGCCTTTTTACTAGAAATCCGAGAGATGCTTACCCGGGAACTTGATCTCAGAACCGAAGCTGTTAATATGCGACGTTTTGAGGATAATTTTAAGAATGTGAAAAATGTTGCAGTGTCTGAAATTTATCCCGATTACTGTTCTGCCAATGTCCTCACAATGGTATTTATCCAGGGAATTCAGATCAAAGATATAATCAACCTGCCAATACTGCAAAGCAAGAAATCGGAGTACTCGCGCACTATTACCAAAAGTTACCTTAAGCAGGTCGTCTATATCGATGGCTTTTATCACGCAGATCCTCATGGAGGCAATATGATAGTTCAAGAAGACGATACTATTGCCTTCATAGATTTTGGGGCTGTTGGCAGTATAGGTGACGAGCTTAAAAGAAATACTCTGAAATTTTATTACGCTGTCAATAACAGGGATGTAGAAAGAGCAACCCAGAGTTTTCTGAAAATAGGGGATGCAGATTCCGATGATGTGGATATTAACAGGCTTAGAAAAGATATGGATAACCTGATCACAAACAGAGCTATGGGCTTGAAGGCAGGCAGAGTGACAATTTTGCAAAACTTGGGATGAAATATAATATCCGGCTCCCTGGAGAATTTTCAACTCTTCAGAGGGCAATCCTTCTCATCGAAGGAGTCTGCCTGGAACTTGACCCTAAATACAACGTAAAACCTATTGCAATCTCTGTTCTCGTGGAAGCTTATAAAAAGCTTAATATCTCAAAAAGCGTTGCTCTTGATATTGAATTTACCGCTGAACCAGCAGACGAAATGGAAGAATTAACGACTGCAATCAGAGAAATCAGTGAAAAAATGGAAAGAGTTGGGGGTAAATTCATTTCCATTAAACAAAATGAAAGCATAAGAAGTGTTTTTTCAAAGGAATTCTACTTTACTGTCCTTCTTATAGTTTCGACTTACGTGTTGTTAAATGGAGGTGCTTTTTCCTGGGTTGGGTTAGTTGGGTTTGTGGGATCGGTTTTGATAGTTATTCTTGCTATAATTTGGGATAACTGAGACGATAGAGGATTTTGATAAATCCCAAATTTTGGCCGTTTGTATATAATGATTATATAAGCAATTTGTTGAAATCGAAGGTTTATTGAAATTCTCTATATTTTAACATATTATTAATTTGAACAAAATAAACGGACTGGAATAAATGTTAAAACAATTCTCTAGTGGAATGAAAATGTTACTGGCAGTCCTTTTTGTAGTATCCTTGACAGCAGTGGCAACAAGTGCACAAGGCAAAGGTGACGTTTCAAGTAACGGTAAGACTGTAGATGTTGCCATTCAGGAATTTGCTTTTAACCCGGAATTAGTCAAAATACCCGCAGTGGATGCAATAAGATGAATTTAAATGGACTCAGCCAACATACAGTAGAGGGAGCTATTTTCACGTCTGAAATAATATCCAAAGGACAAAATTACAAGTTTCTGTTTACTGACCCTTGAGTCTATAAGTTTGAATGCTCGATTCACCCTAATATGAAAAAAACTGTACCATTTGCAGCGAAAAAGTGAGGATCTTACAAAGTGCATAGAGAACTGGGGGGCGAATTGTAATTACTTTCATAAATATTTATTTTAAGTCTTTTAAAAACGGCTATTTTCAGCAGTGTGCTGATTTTCGATCGTATCCTATTAGCTGGTTTATATTTTCATTATAGAATACACTTTGTTCAAATGTACTCATTTTCTAAGCTTACCTATACAGAGAACTAAAAACTGCAATGTATAGAAAATAATATGCAGAGAGTAGTCATAAGATTTATCTGGATAAATATTGACTCATTATTGATGACCACCAAAAATCATCAATGAATAAAAATTAAGGAGACTGTATATCAAAAATAATTATTTTTAGCCCTCGTTCCCTATAGCATCAACAGGGCAGTTTTCTAATGCCTCTTCACAAGCTTTTTTTCCTCATCGTTTTCAGGTTGCTTATATACAAAGGAATTTGAATCATCATCATTCATTTTGAAGTTAGTTGATGCAGTATCCACGCATAACTGACATGCGATGCATTCATAATCACAATAATAAGGTCCAGGAACATTTTCAGCAACTTTATCTGACTTATCAGCTATATTTTACCCCTCCAATTGAATTTATCTTACAAGAAAGGTACTTAAGAGGATTTATATATATATTTTAAATTTAAAGTGGGTTTTCAATTCGTGAAATTCCTCAGTCTATCTGTAAACTTACACATTTGCAGTGCAAAAATCACGTACTATTGACTTTAGAGCTAAACTCATGTTTCAGACAATTTGAGGTTTAATGCTATTGATTTCCAGTTTAACTTTTAAGTCCTAGAAGAGTTCTTAGTCTTTCTATTGAACTTTTCAGATGTGGCTAAATTAATTAGAGTCACATACTAATAAATGGTATTTTAAAAATAAATTATAGTTACAAACCTAATTATTGACGCTTAAGTTATTCGAAATTATATAACCACGGGAAAAAACGTAGCGAAATATACCCAGGTTCTCTCATCCCCTTATGATCTTGTTTTCTATGTTTTCCGTAGATTTGTTGGCCGTAGAGATTTGTTTGATGATTTTTCGTTAACGATAGCTTTTTTATACTGTTTATTTAGCATATTTTCAGTGTCATTTAACACTTTGATTGAATAGTTGAAATTCATTTTGGGATCTGTAATGAAAAATCCCATGTCATCGTGGTAGCTGCAACGACGATATCACTTGTAAAAAAAGTGACTAATTAAGAGTTAAATCATATGCTACACTTTTTAGACACATAAAAATGCCAGTTTACATTGAGAAAAGTATTGTGTATTCCATTGCATGAATATACTGGTATACATTGCATGGCGCACACAATAAAGCTATTTGTTTGCAATTTATACCATATATGTTTAATTTCAAATTCTATCTCGAGTTCTCTATTCTGAAATCTTTAGAACTAGAATTTAATAAAAGCATATATTTAATAATACTGAAATACGCTTAAAGACTCTGTTTGATTCAGACGATCTAAAGTTATATATTTTGTTCGTCGTTTTTTGATATTTCCATTTCTCCGAAAAAATATGTGCTGTTGTTAAGAATTTTTATGAGAAAAACTAACTTATCACTACGATTTTCCAGATGGTACAACCCTTACTTATTTTGGTTAAGCCGCGGTATTTAGAAACAAAACTTCAGTATAATCTAAAATATATGACTATTAATTATTAGATAATATAATTCAATAGCTAGCTTGAATATTATCAATTAAATTATACTATAGTTAAACTTATTTGCTTAAATAGGATGTGTGAATGTTTATTTGATGGATTAATATTCTCACAGCGTGTCTATCGATAGAAAACATAAAAATGTATCAAATTAAGCAAAATTTTAAAGATGAAACAAACGAGTAAGCAAAAACTTTCCAGAATAAAAACGACAATTAATATTTTGATAGCTGTATTTTTCATAATAACATTAACAGTTGCTTCAGCAAGCGCATGTTCTAGTCAGTCGGTCAAAAACTCAAATTCGGTTGATAACAATATCCCTGTCAACTCGAATCCGGTTAATTACGAAAATCCCAGCAACATGAATCCAATTAATTACGGAAGCCCCAGCAACATGAATACGATTAATAACGGAAACCTTGATAATTGGTTTTGATTTTTAACAGTTGTATTTGAACGGTTTGTTTGGCAGCTATAAGGTCGATGGGGTTTTACAAAAAAAATATTTGAAACAAGAGCTTTTTTAATCATTTTCTGGATTTTTGATTGATTGCAGTTAATTGCTAGTGAAATTACTTGTAAATCTTGTCGATTGCAGAAGATGATAACAAGTCTCTTTTTTCAATATCCATTTTGAAATCATTGGGTGTATCAATACATAGTTTATATTAAAATCTAAGTATTTGTGGAGGATATGGACAGAGAATAACTCTAAAAATTCCTGAAATCTCCAAAAATACGTAGATTTTACGATAAAAACTATGCATTCTCCATAAGAAATGGAACCAGGTCTACAGCTGACCTAATCTAGAGGATACCCGGACCTTAAAGGCTCTAAAATTCTATGCTTTGACATAAGGGATTTCTCAGGCTCCAGGTTCAAAAAAACGTCTGATTTCTTCAAGTTTTTGAGGGAGACTGATCAAAAGCAGGATATCATCAGGTTTGAGTTTAGTCTCAGCCCCTAAATCGTATATAAGCCGATGGCTTCTGGAAATTGCAAAAACAGAAACCCCATATTTTTTCCGGATAGCAAGATCTCCTAGGGTTTTTCCTGCGGCTTCCGAGTTTTTCCCAACTCTTATACTTCTAATTTCCACGTCTGAAAAGTCAAGAGCAAGCTTACAGATACTTTTTCGGTGCGTTTCTGGACTTCGAAGTATACGGTAATGGTCAGCTCTGAGTTCATAACCCTGGTTTTCAATCTCATTCAGCGGAACCATATACTTGTTAAGTACTCTGGAAAAGAGCTCTATCGAGCACTCAAATTCATCCGAGACAACTTCATCAGCTCCTACAGAATAGAAATTGTCAAGTTGGTTCAAGAAGTGAGCCCTAGCAATGATATGGACATCAGGGTTCAACCTCCTGGCCGCTTCAATGATCCTTTCGGAGTTTGCAGGACCGATTGAAGTTACCACTATTGATTTTGCACCCCGAATGCCTGCATGCTCAAGCACCGTTTTTTGAGCTGCGTCTCCATAGATAATTGGTTCACCTTTCTGCTTTTCATACCGTACAGTCTCAGGATTAATTTCTATTATGATATAAGGAATTGAAACTTTTTTGGCAGCAATTGCAACATTTCTCCCATTGATCCCAAAACCTATTATGATCAGGTGGTTTTCAAGCTCTTTATCCTGCACATCTTCCTGGAAATCCCTGTATCGGTTATATGAAAGTATTTTAGGAAAGGGAAGTCTCTCGATATAAACAATAAAACGGGATCCCAGTCCTATAAAAGAAGGGGTTAATACCATGGAAAACACGGTAACAGCCAGGAACTCTTGATAAATTTCCCCGGAAAGAATTCCATTTTCAAAGCCCACATTTGCCGTGATAATGGAAAATTTTCCAATTTGAGCCAGAGAAAAACCTACCAGAAGCATTGTATGCAGAGGGAATCCTATAAGAAAAATAGTTAAAGAGTTCACAAAAGTTTTCAGGAAAAAAACCAGAACAGTAGCTGAGAGAATAAGTCGGGAATGTGCTCTCACAATATCTAGATTTAGCAACATGCCTGTTGAAACAAAAAAGATACTCATGAACATGTCCCTGAAAGGAATAACATTTCCAAGTGCCTGTACGGCATATTCGGACTCAGGAGATGATAAGCCCTGCCAGAAAAGCCCCCAGAGCAGGGGAGAGGCCTGCCAGATAACTTATCCAGGCTACTGAAAGACCTATTGTCACTATGCTTAGCAAGAAAAGTTCGTTATTGCGTGTCTTTGCTATCTGGTACAGAAGAGAAGGAACTACATAGCGGGCACTTATAAGAGTGAGAAGAACGAGCCCTATTCCCCGAAACATAAGATTAAAAAGAGCACTTCCAACTACTGCCTCTCCTGCAAGCAGTGGAGCAAGGATAATTATCAAAACAGCAGCTATATCCTGGAAAATGAGGATTCCAAGTGCAATTCTCCCGTGAGCGCTGTAGATCTCCCCCTTCTCCTGCATAAGTTTCAGGACAATAGCTGTGCTGCTAAGTGCCACAATAAGCCCCATAAAAACTGCAGCTTTAGGAGAATAACCAAGCCACACGAAAATAAAGCCGACAACAATGCTCGTAATAAAGACCTGCAGCCCTCCTCCCAAAAGTACTATTCTTTTGAGCTTCAGGAGCTCGCTCAGGGAGAACTCTATTCCAGTTGTAAAAAGCAGCAGTACGACTCCGATTTCAGCCATAACTTCTATGTTTTTGATCTCTTGAATTAGTCCGAAACCGAATGGCCCGGCAAGGATACCCGCAAGCAAGAAACTCACAAGTGGAGCTATTTTTAATCTCGAGAATGTAAAAACAACCGGAATAGAGAGCCTGAAGATGATCAAGAGGTCAGCTAGAAGATTATATGCCATTAATATAAATTTAATTTTTAAATAATATAAAGATGATTCCACAGATAGCTGTCTGAAAATCTGAGTTGAGTATAATGCAGAATAAGATTTAAGATCCAAAAATCAAAATTTCAAATCAGAATTATATTTTAAAACTATAAACAAATAGGCATATTACAAAGGAGAAGAAGAATGAGCACAAATTTGAATAAACGTAGAGAAGAGAGGAAATTCTCATGTATCACATATGATGCAGTAAACTGTAGGAAAATAGATAAATAATCAAATATTGGCAAATGTGTAAGCCGAAATAAAAGATCTAAAAATGGAACAGGAATCAAAACAGAAGATTAAGGTATATAGGGCAGATTGTATAGAAAATTATGCACGCTGCCCTCTTTGAATAGTCACGGAAATTTGTTATTTCAGATAATTTCTACAGCGCCTAAATTTCGATGTTGTTCTCCCATCTAACATTTGCACTATTTGATCATTTCCTGGACTTTTCGAATATTAGCTATAGCTCCTTTCTTCATCTCAATCATTTTTTCCATATCAGATATTTTCATTTCTAAAAATTTAATTATCATATCCATTCTCATTACTGTAACTTTCTTTTTCTGTTCTTCAGTCAGAAGTTCCCATGTCTGAGTTATCACAGTCTGCATTATTGGACCTTTTCCTGCTAAATCGTGATGCTTAAATATCTCCTTTCACCTATAATATTCTGCAAATTTACACTTCAATAACTGATCAAATATTTTAATATATATTAAACTTTAGTTTTAACAAATTGTTTATAAAGTTTATATAAGTAATTTGTTGCAACCAGATATTTACTACTTCTCCATGCTATTTTGAATTAATGATACAAAAAATAGTTTCTGAATAAAATTTACTTTCAAATAAAATATTTTAAAATTGAACAATAATTAGATATTTAATATTAAATATAATAATTTTAGAACAAAACTTACCCCACATGAAAAAATCTAAAATGGAATAATAAATTAATATTAACACTATTTTTATAATTACCAAAAATATTTCACATACTTCACATTGAGTTTTCCCCCTAAAAAAATAGACTAAAGTGAAAATACGTCTAAAAAAAAACTAAAAGCCGTAATATTCTGGACTCTTAGTAGTAGAACGGTTTCGAAGCAAGATGCAGGATGTTTTTATTGGAATAAAATTTTCCCTTCTAAGAAACGCTGGCACAGTTCCTGGAATCCCCTTTCCGTACCTATTTCCTCTTCACGAACTTCTTCACCACGGACCTTGGATACCACGCTGATATGAGCCATTTCCTTTCTTTCTTGCAAAAATCCTTTTTACGTATTTTGCAAGCACAATATCACCTTTCCTGGACCTGAATTCACCGTCCCTTACCTTAATTTTGTTGATGAAAAGGCGCGTATTTCCAACTATTTCCTCTGCTCCTACAACAAACTCATAATCACCAGGAACGCATTTTTCGATAACCTCTGTTTTTTCAGTTCCTGACTGTGCAGAAAACTTTACAATTACCTCTTCAATATACCTGCCCCATATTGTTTTAATGTCTTCTGCCTTAGCCACCTTGACCCGTTTCCCTCTAGCATCAAGGGCAGTAATCATGATAGGAAAAACCATTTCTGCTTCTTCATCATCTACAACCATTTCGTCATCTACATGAAGAACAATCTCGGAATCCAGTTTAATTTTGTATGTGCGCGAAATATCCATCTTGCTGACTATGACCTTCAAAACAGAGGCTTTTGGTATTTTTATCTTCGCTGGACGTACCTGGCCACACTCCAGACAACGAACTAGAGCGCCTTGCCCTTCTTTTAGAACTTGATGCCCGACTTCTTCCTTAGGGGAACATGAAGGGCACTCGACTTCAATTTCTCTTATCATGATACAATCAAAGATATATTCGAAATACTAAATACTTAACTTTTCAGGTGGTACTTTTCCGTGCACCACCACTCAGCTGAAGACTAAGTGACTCCTTGGTTCAGTCCTTTCTCTTTTGATAACAAGTCCCTAATTACATCCCCCTTATTTCACAGGCGTCAGGTCCAATTAGATTTTGATCAATGAGAGAGGATTTTTTGATGTTAATTGCAGCATTAATGTATCTATCATGTATTGTCGTGCAATCAAAAAATTCCAATTCGCTATCTTTTAATGTTAGCTCAGAGCTATGGTATCCAAAAAATTCACCAATTAATTTGCGAATGGCTTTTAAAAAAAAATCTAGACAACCTTTCTGCCCAAGATAATGCTGAATCGATAACCAAAAGAGGTAATGTGAAAAAAAATTCATTTTTGTGTGTCTGTTATCCGAAGAATTTCATTTTCTTGTTAGACCTCTCCCATGCTGATAGCTTCGTAAAGTACCCAATTTCATCAACAAATCAGCGAATGACAAGTTTTTTCTCTTCTCCTACATCATCCAAATAAAGTTCTGTAAATAATTCTCTGAAATTTGGAAATTTCCGTTGTTCATCCATGTACTCGGAATACTTACTATCTACTACAATGTTTCTTCCCTGGATATTATATTCCTGGTTGTCTGAATATATGTTCCTAACCTTTTTCTGATATCAGAGTCTTACAGAAACTCCCCTATTTCTAAGGTACTCTTTAACTTCCTTTATTGAATACTTATTAAAGTGGAATATACTTGCTGCAAGAGCTGCATCGGCTTTTCCCTCGGAGAACCCCTCGTACATGTGTTGAGGATTTCCGATCCCTCCTGAAGCTATGATAGGTATATCCAGCTCTTCGGAGAGTTTCTTTGTAATAGGGATATCATAGCCAGCGCAGGTGCCGTCTCGATCCATACTGGTAAGCAAAATTTCTCCAGAACCGAGTTCTTCTGCCCTTATAGCCCACTGCACTGCATCAATTCCTATTGCCTGCCTGCCTCCATAGATAACTACTTCGTACCAAGCAAAAGTTCCATCTTCAAGTTCCAAAATAGTCTTGTCAGGATTATTTTTTATGTCATTATTCCGCCTGCAGTCAATTGCAGTGACAATGCACTGGGCTCCGAATACATCTGAAGACTCTTTGATAAATTCAGGATTTTTAACTGCTGATGTGTTGACAGAGACCTTGTCTGCTCCAGCCCTGAGAATCTGTCGGATAGCTTCAATGGAACTTATCCCGCCTCCAACAGTGAGAGGAATAAAAACCTCATCTGCAGTTCTCTCAATAACATTGATCATTGTTTCTCTACCATGGGCAGAAGCTGTGATGTCCAAGAAAACAAGCTCATCTGCGCCCTCTTCATTGTAGCGCTGAGCGAGTTCCACAGGATTTCCAGCCTCTTTAAGGTCGATAAACTCTATCCCTTTAACAACACAGCCGCCTACTCTGTCAAGGGTCACATCAAGGCATGGTATGATTCTTTTAGTGAGCATCTATTGAATAATTAAGTGAAATGCTATTAAAAGCTTACCGAAATTAAGACAAATAGTAATATCTTAGATTTAATCTGTGAAAAGAAAAAGCAATGAACTGTAGAAATGAATCCAAAAATAGCTCTCAAGATAAGATAGATAAAAATTTTAGAGTGAAGGTTGAAGGCTCAAGAATGAGAATTCTGCATATTATAACTTCTGTGCGATCTAACCAAAAATATTTATCACACGGGCACCATCAAGTTTGGACATCTCCACATCAGAACTTTCTAATACCTTTTTTCTAATCCTGATAGGAGCTCCTGCACGGAGAGCAAGAGCAATGCAGTCGCTTGGTCTTGCATCGAACTGCATGATATTATTATCCTTTCTTATAAGAAGGCGGGCGTAATATATTTTTTCCACTTTGTCGTCGATCATTACGCACTCAATTTTTATTCCCAATCTATCAAAAATATTAATCATAAGGTCATGGGCCATCGGGCGAGGAGGTGAGATATTTTTAAGCACATTACCTATTGAGAGAGCTTCCAAGTGGCCTATGAACATAGGAAGCAGATTCCCCTCCATATTTTCAAGGAGCACCATGGGTGTTGGGTCCTCAAAAATATCAACTATATAGACATCTTTGACGTGAATTTCTTCGAAGTCATTATCGATATTGATGTCCATAATCATTAGTTAATCTCACCCTATTAATACTTAATTAAATGTTCAGGATTAATTAACGTCTAGTTTTTTTTAAGCATGGAAATAATACTCACAATAACAGAAAGAAAATTTCCATTTTGATTGTAAAAATCAATTTTTAATCCTGCAGAAAATTTACTTCTTTTTGGTTCCGAAAATCTCCTGATACAATAATCATTTTGAACAATATAATTTATCGTAAAGTGTAAATTTCTTTGTAATTATTCAGCCTGGGGAAAAAATTGCAATAACCATTGTTACAAGAACTTAATGAGCAAATTTCAATGGACTTATTTTATTTACTATCGTCTATTGATCATTTTCTCTATTTTCCAATTAGTTATTAATCAGAAATATCATATCACATTAAAAGAGATATCAACCAACTTGTTTTTGGTAGACTGAATAGTTATATCTTCTTAAAAATTTAGCCAGTTTTCCCCTTTAATACTTTTATTTTTGAATAATTTTATTGATGTTAACGTTTTGAGCCTTAGATGGCCTACGATGTCTCAAAAATTAAACTTCATACAATAATTGTTTATACAGAAGCAACATAAAAGTTTGTGCATTGGAAACGGTGATGATACCTTTATTGACAATTATAATACAAAATCATGATCGCAAAAATTCATCTTTACTTACCGCATTCTGTGATCGCAATAAATCAAAATTACAATAAATAATTCACATTTTAATGTCTTACCCAACTGCAAACAACTGGGTATGCTCTAGCCTCCATTCAGGATATACAAAAATAACTCTATACAATCTATTTTAATTAACTTATATTATTTATTTTCCCTAGTACCCAACATAGTTTTTAATCATATCTAAAGTTGTACAATCATCAAAAATTCCTATATAACCTACATCATTCCATGATTCATGACCCAAAAACTTTTTCTTGAGCCTCTATCATTAGTGGAGTATTCTATATTCATAGAACCAATGAATTTTTGAGTTACCAACGTCTTTCATTTACTATGTAAAAATAAAAATTGTATTGTCGACTTACGATTATCCAATAAAATCTGGATATTAAAGCGGATCAATAACTATAAAGTGATGAAATGTAGCTATTTTTGACTTCGTAGCTTTTTTGGCTTATACGTTCGTTATTTGCCCCAAAAATTAGCTAAAAATCAAAGAAATCGCTCCCCTTTAACTATAAAGGTTGCTATATTGGATGATTTTTTATAATAATCAAAGATCGTGAATCATCATATTTTGAGCGTCACTCAGTTTTAATTATAGCCTCATATTTATGCATGAAAAATAAAGAGGAGATAGGTTTCTCCCATCCCAATAAGTTTGTTTAAGGCACCTGCACAACATAATAATTATTTGCATTGAAGTTTCTGGTACTTGCACCATTAGTGAGTGCATGTCTTCCAATTGCTTTTTCTCTATGATAATTTTGATCCCATACCGAAAATCCAATAATTTTCCCGTTGAAATGTACATCTACAGAATGTCGGGTATAAAAATAATTGGTTAAATGATCGCAATTATGGAAAAAAAGGGAAGAATACGTAAGTAACTATTTTCATCATGCACTTTCATGAAAAAATATGGCGAAAAATTTGCAGACAGCTTCTAATGTATCTGTCACTTGCCAACATTTATGCAGTGAATCTCAAATAAGTGTTACTTAAAACTTATTCAGTTATATTTCCAAACTGCAGACAAAAACCTTGTATCTTCACTGACTGAATATAGTAGCACACAACATTTTCAAGAAGAACTTGATTTCAGGTTTTCAATTTATTCATGATCTTCTATTTTTTCAAAAATTTATTCTGATTCACTTTTACATAATAAATGAGATACTTTTTTATTTCTTAGAGACAACATAATATTAGAGTATTTATATGAATCCTGTATTTAGAGGAGTAATTAATAATGTCAGGAGCAGAAACTACGGAAATGTTAGTAGGTTTGCAGTTGAAGATTCTAAATAACACAGGTGAGGATCTTGTGCTTCAGGCCCAGAAACTAGAGAAAGGAAAATACAAAAAAGGCCATCAAGCTCCAGCTAAAATAGAATCCTATGAAGAAAAGGAGATCGAACTTGTAGCATGTGACGGAAGCTGCGAAGGTGGAGCTGATATAGAGGGTTGGATCAAGTATGGGTTAAGTTGCTCAGAAGGATACTGCAAGTTACATTTCAAATATGTAGGAAGGGAAAACAAAGTCACAAATTCCTGTGAATGTCATATACACGATGGGAAAATACTCTATGAGACATCAACAGATACTATAAATGGGAGAAGTGTGAGCTGGATAATAGGCCCTAAAGCATAAGTAGGGAGGTTTTCTCTATTGAATTTATCCTAAATCCCTTTATTAATCAGCTCATTTTTATTATTTTTGTAAAGTTGTTATTTTTAGGAAGTATACCGATTTAATCGGAAAGATTTTTCTTCCTTATTTATTTTCTCAATTTTTTTATTAGATCTTCAATATTTCATAACCACCTAAAGATGAAAAACGCCGATATAGGAAATATGGAAACAACATTACTGTTCTTTCAATGCGTTTCAGTGATTAATTTGCATTATAAAATTAAGAAAAATAAACTCACTTGACGATAAATGCACTTTTCTAAGTTTATTAAGTGTTCAGTTTTTACGGTGTAGACTATAAGAAGAAAATTGGAGAAACAAAAATTGTGAGTGAAAATTACCAAAATAGCCTGCACTTAAACATAAATAAATTCTGACACATGTAAAAATGAATTTAATTTGACAACTCCAACTTGTTTATATATCTTGCAGTTTCGAGATCTACAAATCTCGAAGTAAAGTAAAGTTGATTAAGGCTAAAATTAATTTTTTAAATAGTATTATATATAATTACACACTTTTATGATTTAATTTCACAATCTTTTACTGAAATATAATTATTGCATCCGAAGCTCTGTACATATACACAAATGTAGAATCTATTTGCCCACTATTTATTCATTGAAAGTTAGATTCATTTTTAATCTACTGTCATTGAGAAAATAGATGACATTCTTGTGTACATCTTAGGAAAGTGGATTGCATGAAATTTCACTCATAAAAGGCAGTTTGAGGTACTAAAGATGACAATTGTAGAAGATGCTCAAAAAGGAATAATTACAGAAGAGATGAAGATCGTTGCAAAGGATGAAGGACTTGACCCTGAATTTATCCTCCGTGGTGTTGCAGCTGGAAGAATCGTCATTCCAACCTCTCCCTACAGAAAAGTAAAAATTTGCGGAATTGGAGAAGGACTCCGAACCAAAGTCAATGCATCCATTGGTGTATCCTCAGACATCGTTGATGTAGATATGGAAGTCAATAAAGCAAAAGCTGCGGAAGCCGCTGGAGCAGACACCCTTATGGAACTAGGAACTGGCGGAGATTTCCTAGCAATCAGAAAAAAGGTAATTGACAGTATCTCCCTTTCTGTAGGTTCTGTACCCCTATACCAGGCTTTCATTGAGGCCGCAAGGAAGTATGGTTCAATAGTACATATGACTGAAGAAGAACTCTTCAAGGCAACTGAAGATCAGGCAAAGCTCGGGACCAACTTCATGGCAATCCATACAGGGATTAACAATATCACTATGGAGCGACTCAAAGCTCACGGGAGGTATGGTGGGCTCTGTTCTCGTGGCGGAGCATTCATGACTTCCTGGATGCTCCACAACGAAAAGGAAAATCCCCTATATGCTAACTTTGATTATCTGATTGAGATTCTCAAGGAACACGAAGTTGTACTCTCCACAGGAAATGGGATGAGAGCAGGAGCAGTACACGATGCAACCGATAGGGCACAGATCCAAGAACTGATTATCAACGCCGAACTAGCAGATAAGGCCCACCAGAGGGGGCTGCAGGTCATTGTCGAAGGCCCAGGGCACGTTCCACTCGATCAGATTGCAACAAATGTAAAACTCATGAAGGAAATGAGCGGACACAAACCCTTCTACATGCTCGGTCCACTTGTAACCGACATCGCACCCGGCTACGACCACATAGTGACAGCAATCGGTGCATCAGTAGCTGCATCATATGGATGTGACTTCCTATGTTATGTGACTCCTGCAGAGCACCTTGCCCTTCCAAACATCGAAGACGTCATCATGGGAGTCAAAACAGCCAAGATTGCAGCTCATGTAGGGGACATGGTAAAGTACCCAGACAGAGAAAGAAAACAGGACCTTTCGATGGGTAGAGCCAGAAGAGAACTCGATTGGGAAAAGATGTACTCCCTTTCAATCGACCCGCAGTACGCAAGAAAAATCAGGGCCAGCAGAGCACCTGAAGACACAGACGCTTGTACCATGTGTGGTAACTATTGCGCCCTGAAGATAGTTAACCAAAATTATAACCTCGCAAAATAAGCATGTATTAGTAAATTAACAATAAGTATTTAGTGCTTTATTATCTGATCCTCTTAAAAAAGAGGGTCTTAAATTAGCTCTTAAAATCCGTAATCTAATTTGACAATTGTTGCTTTAAAAATATTCCCCAAATTAATTTTTTTGAACTTTATTTTACAAATCAGCAAGCATCAATAGTTGATATTCAATAAAGTTCAGGAATGAGTATAGTTTCCTACTTCCTTTCTTTACTCTCCTGACTTCAAATTTTACTGTATCCTTGAGATGGTTATGTATTTTCCGCACTCCATATTTTTTTAGATAGTTCTTTGAATGAATCATATCTAATATTTCGGTTTCTAACTCTGAAAGACAGAGAATGGATTTGGCCTGAATGTTAAAAAAGCACAATAGAGATACGAATGCAGCTATAAATATTAAGAAAATTTTGATAAATTCCTATACATTTGAGTATTGCTAGTTAAAATCCCTTAACAATGATTTTTACTCATTAAAATTTATACTGATTTTGCTCTTAAAGAAATAACTAAGCTTCTTCAATCAATAAGAGACAAACTTATTGAAATTAATTCCTTAATTGATTGGAAAATTTTTCGTATCATTTTTGAGTCCATATGTTTTAACAAAAAATTTCTGGAGCCATATCTGAAGCTGACGTAATCATTACGTTAAAAATGCTTTTTAACAGCAATATCATAATTTCCCCTACTTTGAAATTGATAAATTATGTATTGATCGAATTTCTTTCAGAAAATTCCTTGGTTTTTCTTAGTAAATTTTAGATAATACCAACTTCTGATCATTCAAAAAAATTAGAACTACAAAGAAAATATAATATTGGGACATTTGCAAAGCCAACTTGATTACCTGGGTTTTGAAAATCAAAAAGGGATGATTCAGGATATAATTTTATCCATTCAGATCCTGGACATGCAAAAGCGGATAATCCTCGAGAAAATAAGCAATAATTAGGAAAAGCATCACATAATTTGGTAAAAAAGGGTGATAAGTTACAATTAGGATATAAACTTTATAGTATAATAGACAGAGATTATTAGCTGATCAGAAGAGTCAAACCAATAACTTCATTACTTCATGATTCTCGGATAAATTTATCAGAAAAAAATGAAATGGTTTACAGAGATAGAGAATATTTGAAGCAAAATCAAAAGGTTATGATACAACAATGAAAAGAGCAGTAAAAGAACATCTACTGGGAATGGATTGTATATTAAGAAACAATAGAATTTGTTTAAAAAGAGTTACTTGAACGATTTTATGCATTACTAAAAAATTCAAACCAGGAAAATTGCTCCCCATTATTTTTTTAAAAAGTAAATCGAATGATATTGTGGACAGTTTTATGTTATAATCTCTACCCTTTGATGAAACTGAAAATAAAATAAGTATTTTGAGGATATCAGAAGCTATTTTTAAAATCAAAGAATAGTAGATCAGAGAAGGAAAAATATGGACAGATACAGAAACTAGCAAGAAAGATTTGGATAGGATTATTTGAGGTAAAAAATAAGAGGTAAACTGTTACCCTCCATCTACTTAAGGTTAGGTGATCAAAAATAATATCCTTTTGAGATATTTTTAATTTTGTATCTTTAACCTTATACCGTTGCTTGCAGATCCAAAATTACTGGTAGAAGAGATTTTAGCATAAATAAAGTATTGTGAACTTTTTGATAGCTATAATTTGGTTTATCAGGATAAGTTATTATATAGCGCTGCTACATAATTCAGAAGATACAGGAAGTAAACAAACTGTGTCTATGCCAGGAGTGAGGTCACCTTTTGTAGTAATAATCAACCACTACGTTACCTCCAAGACCTTTTTTGATATTCTTCTGATTTGTATTAATGGTTTCGAAACTGACGGGATTTGGAAGTATTATACATGTGAGAGATGATTAGAAATAAATAAAAATATCGAAATTGAGGTGATTTTGTGTATAATAAAAGAGTCATGGACCATTTCATGAACCCAAGAAATGTAGGGGAAATTGAAAATGCTGAAGGCATTGGAGAAGCTGGGAATCCACACGGAGATCACATGAAAATTTTTCTAAAAATTCGAAATAACCGAATTGAGGACGTAAAGTTCAAGACATTTGGTTGTGCAGCGGCAATTGCATCCAGCAGCATGGCAACAGAACTGATAAAAGGTAAGACCCTTAAAGAGGCTTATGAGCTCACAAATGAGGATGTTGCTGAGGCTCTTGAGGGCTTGCCTCCCGGAAAACTTGAATGCTCAGTAGTTTCCAGGGAAGCTATACATAGTGCAATCAGTGATTATCGCAAAAAACAAAGACTTGAAACGCTTTAAGAGAGACCTTTAGGTAAAAGATGAGAATACCCCTCAGCTATACAGGCTTACTAAAAAAGATTACGATTTATCTAGTAATTTTTATCTTCGCAGGGATCCGGCCCATATCTTTCTCGCTAATTTCTGTACTTGCCCCGATTTTTCCTTTTCTGATCATTATTCTTTGCTTGATCCCTACAGATGCTACAAACTGCAGTAACGAATAAAAGAATGTTAACATAAATGTCCTGTAGGTGCACTGATATTTTGATCTATAGGCCAGTAAATACTGGTTAGTATATAAGTTTCGATAGATATTATGTACTTAGACAATTAATACACAAATATTACTATTCATGAACATATATATTAATAAATAATCTAGGTCTGTACTGTATAAATATATGTGTATTTCAAAACTTAGGTGGGTTTCCTAATTGGTTAATGGTCTTTAAATATTGTATTAACACTGGGAAGCGGATTAAAATATCAATAATTGTAAGTTATGAATATTTTAACTACATACAGTTTTGGAGTGGGTTTTTAATGAGAAAACTAATTTTTGACAGAACAAAAAAGATGCTGAGTATTTTATTTATAGTCTTTTTTATAGCATCCGTGATGACTACAGTTAGCACAGCTAATTGCTGGAATGGGATAGGAAGCTTTAATACTGGTAGTTCTAACGGAAACCGTAATGGAAATGGAAATCATGGTTCTTTTAATAGGAACAATGACGGAAATAATAATTTTGGTTCTGGAAACGGAAATAATAATGGAAACAGCAACGGTAACGTGAAAGTTTGTCGTCAAACATGTGGATATGAATGTCCAACATGTGGATATAGTGATCAAATATGTGGATGTGGATTCCCAACATGTGGATTTGGAGATCAAACATGTGGGTGTGGAGTCAAAACATATGGATGTTGATTAACAAATAAATAATAAATAAATGTCAAATGTGTAAAATAGCCTTAGTTTCAGGAACTATGATTTTAATACTGGTAAATATCATCTGCTAGAGCCCGAATTATCCATCTCCTGCAGACTTTACAAAACAGGATTTATTTGTTTCACTAATGCATATGTTTTATAGCAAAAACTATGCATTTATGATTGATCTTTTCATATTTATATGGTTATAACAAAATTCAATCCAGCTTTCCAAAAAAGGTAGGGGAAAAGATAAACATCTGTTATAATTCATGAGATTAGGATTCTAGGATTCCTATACTAATTAGTTAAAGCTATTACTATATAGTGTATGTTTGAAAACTATATAATTAACAACATATGTTTAGAATAATGTGAATAATGTTTGTATAATTTCTAGTTACCACAGGAAAAATAAAATTTTGTGGAAAATGAAAGGAGTTATGATATGCAGGAAATTATGAAAGTTAACATAAATGAGGCTACTTTACAAAAGTTGACCTTAACCGGAGAAACTTCAAAAGAGTTAATATTATAGGAGTTGACTTTATAAAAGCCAACTTATAAAAAATCCTGCTTTGAAAGAATTAATCCTAAGGAGCTGAATTTAGAGAAGCTTACTCTTTAGCATTTGAACAGCTTTCTAAAATGAAGAAAGGATCCCTTTCCTTTATCACGAAAATTTAGTTCTGTATCAACTAAATAATACTAAAATTAAGCATATAATCGGAAAGCTAACAATATTTATAACCATGGTTGCCATCTTTAAATTATAGTATTTAGTGATAATTTGTGGTATTATTCTGAAATAATTATAGGATATAATTAATATTTAATTAGTATTATTGCTAAAAATATTTTATGTAGAAATAAACTATGATTAATTTTAAATTATTGTTCAATTTAAAAATATTTTATAGGGTATAAAATTTAATGTTAAGTTTGTGAAAATCTGCTGACATAATAAAAACACAAATAATATTAATTTATATTTTGCTTTAAAACATTTTATGGGAAAGTAACTTTTATGTAAAAATTATTTTTGTATAATTAATTTAAAATAACCAACAACTAAGTAATTTTTGTGGTTCATTAAAATTTGTTGGTATACTAGAATCGATATCGATTAAATACAAAAATTGGTCTTTATGTCCACTTTTCATAATCATAAAGAAGCATGACCAAATCACTGCAATCCACATCGTCCCAAACACGGCAATACCAGGAAAACAGAGCTATAAGGCTCCTAAAATCTTTCAAAGGATTGCTTAAGATTCTTGGTCCCGGTTTCATTACAGACGCATCAGATGACGATCCATCTGGTATCTCAACCTATGCGCAAACGGGAGCAATTTTTGGATATAGTCAACTTTGGCTTGTTTGGTTCACATGTCCGTTCATGATTGTCATCCAACAGATGTGTGGTCGGATTGGGGTGGTGACGGGGAAAGGTCTAGCTGGCGTCATCCTCGAACATTACTCAAAGCGAGTGCTATACATAACGATTTAGCTGCTCGTGATCGCGAACACAATCAACATCGGCGCAGATCTCGGAGCGATGGCTGCATCGGCACAGATGCTGCTGGAGTTGCCGTTTCTTTTTTGGTTGGTACTCATTACAGGGTCTGTAATCGCCCTTGAGATATTTGTTCCTTATATGACCTACTCGAGGATCCTTAAGTATCTAGCATTGACCCTCTTTGCGTACGTTCTGACAGCCTTCGTCATCAAGCTTGACTGGGGACCATTTTTCACGTCACGCTGATTCCACATCTTGAGTTTTCGGCAGACTACCTGCTAAATATAGTTGCGGTCCTGGGCACAACGATTTCTCCGTATATGTTCTTTTGGCAGGCATCGGAGGAAGTCGAGGAGGAGATATTGAAGGGAAAAATTTCAGATATTGGTATCGGGAAATAATGTGTGACGCGAAGGGGTATAACCGAGATGGACGGTGACACATGCATTGGAATGTTCTTCTCCCAGATCATTATGTTCTTTATCATTGTCACTACCACAGCCACCCTGCACACCAGCAGGATCACTACAATCCAAACCGCAACACAGGCAACAGAGGCGCTGCGGCCTCTAGCTGGCGACTTCGCTTACTTGCTCTTCGCAGCCGGAATCATAGGTACTGGGTTTCTAGCAGTTCCGGTGATGGTCGGAGCATCGGCTTATGCCATTTCAGAAACTCTCGGGCTGAATCAGGGACTCGGCAAGAAGCCTGGCTGGGCCCCGGGGTTCTACGCAGTGATTACGATATCTACGTTTATCGGCATGTTCCTGGACTGGTTCGGAATTAACCCAATCATGGCCCTCTACTATACGGCCGTGTTGAACGGCCTAGTCGCTCCACCACTTATGGCACTGGTCGTAATGATTGCAAGCAGGAAGGACATCATGGGTCGATTCATTAACTCGAAAGCTAGTAGTGTCTTAGGATGGATAATCGTGTTGATCATGGCTCTGGTAGGGGTGGTGCTAATCTTCAACTCGGCAAAGGGACAGTGACTTTTCGTTGAATATCCCAAATATTTTTCGTGGGGGTGATTTTGGCCGACAAATGCTATTTTAGATGCAATGAATCTGAATATTTTTGGATTCGGATGGTTAATAAATTTTGTTCCAGCATGACAAATCCTTTAGCGTACAGATTTCGTTGACATTGAGCTTATGCAGTTGATTGTTTTGCAGTCAATTGGATAGTTCCATAATTTTTGGAGTTAATCACTAAGTTGCACACAAAGTGATTTTTTGTCCAAAATACAACTAGTATCGATAAATGCAAAAAACTAAAAACACATAGAAAAATAAATTAAGTGATGAATAATCATTTCTGGATTAAATTAATTTAAAGGATTGTGAAAATTGATGTGGATAATTTAAAAAGACGCCTAAGTTATTTTGCAGTGAGGGTTAATTAGTGGATGGCAGATTGATATTAGAAATAAATTTATATAAATTCTGAATTTTATGGCTATTTTTAGATCAATGGGGCTCTATGCTGCGACAGCAATTGGTATTGGAGCTATGATTGGAGCTGGAATCTTTTATATCTTCGGGACAGCTATAAAGATTGCTGAAAATGCGGTATATCTCTCTTTTATTATCGCAGGTATAGTTGCTCTTTTAAATGCTTATTCCTGTGCAAAGTTTGCCGTCAGATATCCTTCTGCTGGTGGCCTTGTTGAATTTCTCCTAAAAGGATTCGGAGATGGAGTTTTGAGCGGAGGATTAAATCTCCTACTCTTGGTAAGCTATGTTTTCGCACTTGCCCTTTATTCAAAAGGTTTCTCTTCCTATGCAATAACTTTTCTGCCGCAGATTCGGCACAAATATGGGAAAAAATGTTTGCAACTTTAATTATCCTGATATTTACTGTTATAAATTTCATAGGAGCCAAAGCTGTAGGAAAATCGGAGCTATTTATTGTTTCGATAAAATTTGGCATATTATTGCTTTTTGCAGTTGCTGGAATTTTTTGCATGAATACTGTGAATCTCTCGACTTCTACATGGCCAACTTCTATAAATATTCTTTTCGGTGCAGGTATAGTATTTCTTGCGTACCAGGGCTTTGAATTAATAACAAATGCTGCAGAAGATGTCAGTAACCCAGAAATCACTCTTCCAAAAGCACTTTACCTAAGTGTTGTGCTAGTCATTTTTGTATATGTATCAGTCAGTCTGGCGGTAGTCGGAAATCTCTCAATTTATGAGATTGAAAATTCAAGAGATTATGCACTTGCAGCTGCAGCAAAGCCTTTTCTGGGAATTATAGGTTTTAAAATCATGGCTCTTGCTGCACTCATTTCAACTTCTTCCGCAATAAACGCTGCTCTTTACGGAGGAGCAAACATAAGTTATCTACTTACAAAAGAAGGACACTTACCTGTATTTTTGGAAAGAAAAGTTTGGAAAAAAGATACAGAAGGACTCTTGATTATATCCGGCCTTGTAATCCTGGTATCTGATTCTCTCCCACGTGATGAAATCGGCATGCTAGTAAGTACTTCTTTACTCATAATTTATATCGCTGTTAACTTTTCACACATACTCCTATTAAAAGAGACTGGAGCAAGACCCTGGATAATTTGGGCTTCGCTTCTAAGCAGCTTGTTTTTCTTTGGAGTACTGGTATATCACGAATTTGCAAATTCGAAGCTCACTCTAGAACTACTAGGAGTTACGATTCTGTTTTGCTTCTCTGCTGAATGGATCTATAGAAAATATCCAGGCAGATCAATAAAGGAAAGGACGGATTAACTGCATACAATATTTTAAAAATATTTTATTATAAGTAAGGGAAATGAATTACTAATTAAATATGGTTCCGTGCAAAAATAATATTTCTGCAATTTGACACTATAATTTTCACCTTTATGTATCATTTTCGTTTTAATGAAAATGATTAACTTTCCGAATTGTAAAGGTTTTTTCTGATTTTGCAAGGGAGCCAGATTTTTTACAACGGAACCGGAATAACTATGCAAGAAGGTTATTTTTGTTCCTTGTGACATTGTGCCAACTATAGCAGTAAGTATTGATTGGTTGTCCATGTAGAAAAGAAAAAGTAAATTATAGTTCCCTCAAAAGACGAAAGCCCAAGAAGTTGATAAGGATATCAGGAGAAGCTTTTAAGCGACAAGCCGAACGAATGATCTCAATATCGTTTCACCAACTACCACCTTTAATTATTCCGTCTGACTCATTTTCGACTTCGCATGGACTGCAATAAGAAGTTGTACTATTGTAGTCTTCATGCCATTTATCCTGAACCCATTCCCAGATGTTACCATGCATGTCGTAAAGACCCCAAGCATTGGGATTTTTCTCACCAACAGGATGAGTTTCACCACCTGAATTTGGATAGAACCATGCATATTCATTAATCGTCACTCGTCATCACAAAGAGGAAATTCTGTTTGGGTACCAGCTCTGCAGGTATACTCCCATTCAGCTTCTGTGGGAAGACGATACTTGTTAGTTTTTTCTTTGTCATTGAACCTGGTAATAAACTCCTGAACGTCATACCACGAAAATGCTTTCTACATGTCTATTTTCGCCCTCGAATCGTAAAGGATTATTCCCCATTACCTTTTTCCAATGTTTTTGAGTTACCGGGTATTTGCCTATATAAAAAGGAATTTTAACTGTTGCTTTACATGCAAGATGTCCGTTATTGGAGTTCTCCTTTTCATCAGACGAATTCACCATAGGTATTTCTAGGGGAATTTGTACGAATTCCAAAAGCTCCATAAGTCAGAGATCGATAAGGTTTTCTTACTATTGATGGCATTTGGGAAATCCAGAGATTTAATCACAAAAACTGTGTATGGAAAAGTAAAAAAATGGTGAGAATTTGGATAAATCTCAATTTTAGGAAGAGCCGCCTTCTGGAGTACCTGGTGATCTACGACGATTTAATATCTCAATTGTACCAGTATTAACGCCAGTGGGTGGCTCGCTAAATACAGGAATATCACCATCCCAATATACAGGAGTATCAGTGGTAGCAACGTAACCTGGTTGTCCCGTAGTGTAGATATGATAGTTACTGCCGGCATAGTATCCTTGTGCACTCGCTGCCACCGCTGTCAAAGGCAAAACAAAAAGGCCTATCAGCAAAACAGCGAGTACCTTCTTCATTCCACTAGATAATTGTTTCAACATTTATTTCACACCTTTTGTGATATCTACAACAAAATTTTTAGATTATGTTGTTGAATCATGTATATCTATTAAAAGAATTATTTTAAATTATTTATAAAAAATATAGTTTCTAAACAAAAAGTCTTTCCACGTCGAATATTTTAACATTGAACAACAATTAAATATAAAATATGTATTACTATAATTCAGAAATAATTACTTTTTCATTGCTCATTTTTCCAAAAAATAGGATTTACGTTTTTACTGATGTGGACGTTTTCATACAAAATTTGTGCATTAATAAAAAAAGATAAATTGTTTTTTTGTAGCAAAGAAAAGGGTATAAGTCAATAGTTGGTTTCTTCTAACTCATTATTCTTAGCAATGTCATAAATTTGACTTTAATTGTCCAATTTTAAAACATTTAATAGATAAAAAAATTTTGTTCAAAAACTATTTTTTGTATAATTAATTTAAAAAGCTAAGTAAACCAATGAATAATTACTGATGTAAGAAGATTCAGTAATTATAAAACATTTCAATAAACCATCGGTTTAAACAAATTGGTGGTATCCATTTTATAGGCAATCGATCAAAAATTTGGAATTATCTGTAATGAATAAATATTTCTTAGTTATATTTCCACTGCATCTTTTATTGTTTAAATTATAGGGAAATTGAACAAAAATATGGTGTATAGACAGATTGGAAAATAAATAAGAGTTGACAGGACAAAAAAGATATCTAGCTATTTTGCTAGCAGATCTATTTGTAGTAGCATTAACAGCAGCAACAAAGAACGCTGAATCAATTATTTATCAATTAAATATGACTTGGAGGTTAAATTATGCCTAATTTGATAGGTCTTGCAGTATTCTTTTTATTATTAGCATTCGTTGCATATGTATTGGGTGCAACGGGAATTGCAGGTTTCTCAATGGAAATTGCAAAATGGTTAATAATAATTTTTGTCATACTTGCTATTATAACAGCTTTATTTATCACGATTTTCATACGCTCTATTTAAAAAAATCAAGAACTCAAAATAATCTTGGAATTTCATATCGTACTTTGGCTGAGGCTAGAGATAAAGGTGAAAATGCTCAAAATGCTATTTCTGCCGACCAAAAAGCTCTAGAAGTATATACAGTTGAGAAATATCCTGATGATTATGCAAGTACTCAAAATAGTCTTGAAAATGCAAAAAGGCTTTTAATTTAGAGCCGGTATAGTTTTTTTTTTCAAAGTATAGTATAGCATGCATAATTTGGTTCCGTTGCAAAAAATCCTTTCTAATGATACAATAGAATAAAAAGAAAACCAAAGATAGTAATATGCTATCTAATTCCTTTAAATGGAAGCATTATGAAGGAGAAATTATCCTATTGAATGTAAGATGGTACTTAAAATATCCATTGAGCTATAGAAATTTAAAGGGAATGATGATAGAAAGAGGAATTCAAGTTGATCACAGTACTAGAATGAGATGGGTGCATCAATATTCCCCTGAAATCTAAAAGAAGATCATAAAGCATTTAAGACTAACAAACTATTCGTGGAGAGTTGATGAAACCTATATCAAAGTAAAAGGTAAATGGAAATATTTTTACCGAACAGTTGACTCAAATGGAGATACAATTGATTTCATGTTAAGTGCAAAACGAAACCAAAAAGTAGCGAAGAGATTCTTTAAGAAAGCTTTGAGTTCTAATCATAACCAAATTCCGAAGGTAATAACAGTTGATAAGAATCCAGCTTATCCACCTGCTATAGATGAACTGAAAAATGATAAAATACTACCTAAAAACGTAGGTATTCGACAAATCAAGTATTTGAATAACATTATAGAACAAGATCATAGATCTCTAAAGCAAATCGTTAATCCAATGTTAGGATTTCAGTATTTTCTATCTGCTAATAATACTTTAAAAGGAATTGAAGCTATGAATATGATTAAAAAAGATAAGTCAATAATTTAAATTACTCGGTTCTTAATGAAGTCAAATACATTAATTAATTGCTTGGTATAGTTTCATAATGTTAGTACATTTTCTTTGAATATTTTGATTTTTATTCATTACTCATAGATTTACATGCTTATTTTGAAATTTTTGCAACGGAGCCCAGAATATCGTATACATATACATATACATATACATATACATATACATATACATATACATATACATATACATATACATATACATATACATATACATATACATATACACTGTCACTAATTCAGAAAATGTGGATATCTCAGGAAATATTACGGTTACAGATAACAGAACTGGCTAAATCTCTATATCCAACACGAACTTGCCCCAGGTAAAAGCATTAAAGGAACAGCTACCTATGTAATAAAACAAGCGAATCTTGATGCTGGTTCTGTGACCAATTCAGCGTATGCAAGAAACAATAATACCAATTCCAACACTTCTACCTTGACAGTACTAGACTTGCAGAATTCAGCTTTGATGGTAGTAAAATCAGCATTTCCAGCAAATTATTCTACTATAGGAAAGACTATCACATACATTTACACTGTAACAAATTCTGGAAGTGTAAATGTCATTGGACCTATCAACATTGTAGATAGTCTCATAACTGGCCTAATATCCATATACAACAAGGATCTTGGCCCTGGGCAAAACATTACAGGATTAGCTACTTACACAATCACACATAACCTATGAAAAAGTATTTAGAAGAGCTCAGCTAAATGCGACTTCTTCAATGTCTGAAATATTTGTATATAATCCTCCATCAAGAACTGTATTAAGTGCAGGTACTCATAAATTGAATACTACGTTCACACCAATTGATTCTACAAATTATACTACAGCATCAGCGAGTGTTTTAATCAATGTAGCAAAGACATTAACCCTTATAGCAGAACCTGTAAATGTTGAGTAACATTGAGAACCAATTTGACAGATCAATAGCTTGACTTAAAATATCAATTGGAAATATTGTTATGGGTAATTAGAAACAAATTCGAAGATGCAACTTAGTCATATTTGGAATAAGTTTGTTTAAAATCAACTGATTATGGTTTCTCTATACTCTTAAGCTTGTAAGTTAGATAACAGTGTGAAAAATTGCAATGGAAAGTTGACGTGTAGATATAAAGATTTTTTTACTTTAAAACTTGTGCATACATGGGCATGTAGAGACTACAAACAAAGTCCTCGATCCTGCAATTTCATTCAAAGCTGTCTATGAACCGGTGTAGAATAAATTGTGATGAAAAAATGGCGCTAAAAAAGTTTCAGAGGGGTCTCAAAATGGAAGAGATAATTGGAAAAGTTGAAATTGTAGTTCTAGGTGGCGTAGGTTTCAATTCATACAGGAATTTTGAGGTCCTGGCAGTGCAGACCCCTTATGGAGAAGTCACAGCCTATCACAATACTATTAGAGGGAAAAAAATTGCGATCATTCCCAGGCACTCAGGAAAAAATCATATTCCTCCTCATAGAATCAATTACAGAGCGAATATATGGGCCATACATGTCCTTGGGGCAAAACGTGTAATCTCCACAAATTCTGTTGGATCAATGCGAGAGCACCCAGTGGGAAGTTTTGTGGTAATCGATGATTTTATAGATTTTACCCGGAACAGGTCTTCAACCTTTTATGATGACACTACTGTGCATATTGACGTCTCTGAGCCATATTGCGCGGAAATTAGGACAGCCCTTATAAAAGCCCTTGAAAAGCAGATATTTTCCTACACGGAGGGCATTTATGCGTGCACAGAAGGCCCACGCTTTGAAACGAGGGCAGAAATTCATATGCTGAGTCAGTTTGCAGATATTGTAGGCATGACTGGTGTGCCAGAAGTAACCCTTGCAAAAGAACTCAGTCTTTGTTATGCTTCTCTTGCCTTAGTCACAAACCAGGCATGTGGAATGACAACCCATAAATTAACAGCAGACGAAGTAACTGAGGTGGTGGGAAAAACTCAGGAAGCAATCTTCGCGATTATCTCAGATGCAATCGAAAACATTCCCAAAGTCCGAAACTGCAAATGTAGGTTTTCAAGGGAAGGAGCTTGCCTTTAAAAACCCTACTTGTGAGGCTAAGAAAATATCTTATGTTTAACTTTTTTTACAAATACTGTTGCACATCAATATAAAAATTTAAAATTTTGAACTATAGTATATATTTGTTATAGTAATAATATCGATATATTAATACATAATTTCAGTAAACTAAAATTTTGGGCCAGTTATTTATTAAGTTTATATACGTAATTTGTTGAAGTCGAAGTTTTACAGAAATTCCTACGGGGATTCTATTGTACTTCTGAATTCTTTCTTCGCGGAAATCCTGGCCAAAATCGTTCTTGCTAATTTCTGTATCTAGCCCCTTTTTTCTTTTTTGGTTTATCATTCTTTGATTTTAAATATAGCTTCCCTATTCTAAAAATATTTCTTTTATTTTCAATGCCATCAATTGATAGAGATTATAATAGAATGTTGTACAAAACATTTTTGGGTTCACTCTTTGAACAATAGTGACAAGAACTTTCCTTGCCTTAAATATTCTTTTTAGTTATTGGATACACTAGTTCCCCTGTAGCTCATTTTGAACTGACCCTCTCGCTGTTTGATATCACTCACATTCAAAAGATGTTTTTTTACTGTTCTTTTCATTGTTGCATCATAACTTTTTGATTTTGCTCCAAAGTACCCTCCGTCTCTGTAAACCACTTCATTTTGATACAATGATTTGCATTTGGCAGTTCAATTTTATAGTCCAAAGGTAGCTTAAAATTTAATCCAATTAGTTAATAATGGTTCTCTGGGAATTTACCGGCTTTGTAGCCTGCTGCGCGGGTATTAGAGTGAAATAGTTTACCTTTTGGGAATAACACTTACTTCCTAAAACTAGGAACTAATTTATCGGTTATTAATAATATTTTTTAGGATAAATTGTCCAAAATATACAAGTTTAGAAGCCAAGCGCCCTGTGCAAGAAATATTGAAAATGGTTTATAAGTTATGTAGCCATATATAGGCTCATGCAACATTCTATTTGCAGTTACAAATTATTTCACGTCTAAGGATTAAGAGGTGTTTTTATGATTGAAATAAAATTACATGGTACATACAATATTTATTATGCAATTCTTGGAATGCGGAACCCTATGAATTCCTGGCATCTTATGGACAGCAGTGAACGTGATCAGGCAGGGAACTGCAAGATAGGCGAAAAAGATCTGAATCTGGCCCAAAGGCTGATTCTTGCAGGGAGTGAGCACGGCAAATTTTTAAGGTTTATTACAGTTTGTTTTGATCTCAAAGCTCCTCTCTACTGGTGGAAAGAGTTCGACACTTACAAGTTCGCAGAAAAGAATTCCTGCTCCACAATGCATAAGCTGACCAGTAAGGATCTAGGTCCTCATGACTTTTCTTTTGACAAGCTGACAGATTTCAGGAATGCCCAGATCTGCCATCTTAATGATCTCATAAAAGCCTACAAATCCCGTGAAGGGGAAAGTGAGGGAGATCATGAATTCCGAAAAAATGTGTTCAGAGAGCTTATTCAGGATCTTCCAAGTGCTTACATGCAGAAACGCACGGTCATAACCAATTATGCTGAACTCCGAAATATTTACTTCCAGCGCCGTAATCATAAGCTTGATGAGTGGAGGAAGTTCTGCACTTGGGTGGAGGAGACACTACCATATGCAGAAGAGCTAATTTGTCTGGAAAAGAGTGAAATTAAAAATTGAAACTGAATTAGTCAAACGGTGCTCTTTGAAGAGGCTATGTGATCGAAGCAAGAAAAATGTGATGATCCATAAGTCTGTCGGTGAATGAACAGATTCTAGAATATCTTTACTGATTAACGAAGGGATAAAGATGACCGAATTCATAAAAACATAAGGTTTATGCCGTTAAACTGAAATAGCAACAGCATTAAGCGTTTAATTGTCCATATGAAACTCTGAACAACAGTGCTAATTATTTTATAAATTTTTTGCGATACTGCTCATTTATTTCTTCATTGAATATGGTTAAGCTTTTGTTGCAGTAAGCTTAATCCAAAATGAAAAGTTCTCATTAATGTGTAATTAACAATTGATATATTTTTATGCAAACTTTTCATTTTCTTGAAGCTGATTCAAATAAGTTTTCTACCAAGCCAATTGTTGATCCTAAAGTTAAGCAGATGGAAATGTTTAATGATAATTTACATAAAGCAAAAGGGAAATTTTTTTATCTCCATTACTTATGATGTAGACTTGAAGAACACTTACTATGACAATGACATCTACCAAGCGATTGATCTCAGCATTACAAAAATAGTACGGCCTATAAATACCGGCGTTAAATTCTTCGAAGTAAAGACACCACGAAATGAAAACTTTGGGATCCAAAGATTGATGATGCTAAATCAAAACGTGATCATTGTATTGGTGTTAAGAAAGGCTCTCAGAAGAGTAAGAAGTACCTTAGAGTAGCTAAAGCAGTTACAAAAATGAGCAGAAAGCTATCGAATTAAAATAAGGACTTTCAGCATAAATTATCTAAAACTATGGTTGAGAACACTAAAGCTAACACTATCATTGTTGGTGATTTAGATGTTCAACAAATGGCACAACCTGAAGTTAAAGATGAGGTAAAAGAGAAGAGGACCAAGAAAAAATCAAAATCTTTCTACTTAAAGTCTCGGAAACTTGAGTAGTTTTTTCTGATTTTTAACCTACAAAGTTGAATTAATGGTTAAGAGAGTAATAAATATCGGCGAACGTAATACGTCTAAAGGTTGCTGTTTTTGTGATAAAAAGTAAGATATGTCAACTTGAAATCGTACTATGAAATTTGATTGTGGGCACATCCCTGATAGAGATAGAAACAGTGCTATTAATATTCTGATACGTTACCTCTCGCAAAATGCCTTGTGGGCATGCTATCAGCTTTTTGTTGGTAACTTACAAAAAACAGGCACTATTAATAACCAAGGATACTTAGGTATACTTGCGAGATAGTTGTACTCATAGACGAAGCCTCCGAGTCTTTAGCTAGGGGTAGTTCACATTTCTTGAATAGAATTCTACAAACAAAGGCACTCATTTTTATTCAAATTTATAATTTTGATAATGATATTAATTGCTTCAAACTTTTTTTTCTTCATACCATTTAAAGTTATACATTATTTTTCTCTAATTTTTGAAATCTTTCTTTTTTAAAAATAAATGATTTTAATAAAAATATTGTACCAGTAGTGAAATCTATTAAATTTGTGTTTTATCTAATTTTCACACATGAATCTAAGGTATTCGAAATAAATTCCTCAGGGTCGAGTTTGTAAAAAAAATGTCAGCGGAAATCTTTTTCCTAGAAGGAAAAGATTTATACACATATAGGTGAAGCTATGCTTAATTTTGACAAAATGCAACATTTTCTGAATTTGAAGGACATCCAAATCCTGAGTTATCATAATTAAGCTTCTAGAGGATTTCAATAAACCTCTGATTTTCACGGGTTATTTATATGTTAATTATATGTAAATGACAAAATTTAGGGATTTATCACAATACTCTTTAATTTATTTTTTACATCTTATCGATCTATATTTCATTAAAAATGGTCATAATAACTCAAATAATAGAAATCACGGGAAGCAGTAGCAATGTCTGAGAGTGAGCAGTATTCGAGAAATACATTAATGGATTTTATCGAACTTCAACCCCTTGATATCGAAATATGTGACGTAACACTCCGAGATGGAGAACAGACACCAGGTGTTGTATTCACGAAAGAACAGAAAATGGCAGTTGCCATAGAGCTTGATTCAATGGGTGTTGAGGTTATAGAAGCCGGATTTCCAGTAGTTTCTGCAAAAGAAAAGGAAATCGTGAAGGAAATTGCAAACCAGGGTTTAAATTCAAGGATATGTTGTCTATCAAGAGCAGTAAAAGGAGATGTTGATGCTGCTCTTGATTGTGATGTTGACATAGTAAGTATTTTTATTGCGATGTCCGACATGCATCTCAAATACAAGTATCATAGGAGTCTTGAAGAAATGCTCAGCTGTGCCAAGGAAGTTATTGAATATGCAACTGATCATGGGTTAAAAGTACGCTTCGCAGCTGAGGATTCAAGCCGGACTCCAATGGACCGCCTAAAGCGAGCTTTCAAAGAGGTTGAAACCGAATATAAAGTGCAATATATAAGCCTTGCGGATACAATAGGAATCCTTAATCCAACCACAACTTACTACCTTGTTAACGATATTTACAAATCAGTTAATACTCCCATCTGTATTCACTGCCACGACGATCTTGGAATGGCCACAGCTAATACCCTTGCAGCAGCTGAAGCCGGGGCAAAGCAGCTTCATACAACAGTCAATGCAATCGGGGAAAGGGCAGGGAATGCTTCACTTGAAGAAGTTATTGTGGCTCTCAGGGTGCAGTATGGGATTGAACGTTATGATACAACAAAGCTGACTGCACTTTCTAAAATGGTATCCGAATATTCAGGCATCACACCCTCATCAAACAAAGCTATTGTCGGGCGAAATGCTTTCACCCACGAATCAGGGATCCATGTCGCTGCAATCTTGGAAGAGCCGCGAACTTATGAACTCTTCCTTCCGAGTATGGTTGGTGGGAAACGCAATTTAATTGTTGGAAAGCATACCGGCACAAAAGCCCTGAAAGGTATTATCAATAGCATCGGATTTTGTCTTGAACGGGACGAACTCTGTGCTCTCATTGAAAAGGTCAAGGTATGCACAGAAGATAAGCATAAAAGCATATCACGTGAGCAGCTCGAAAAGCTAATCACTCAGGTAAAACAGGAAAAGGAAACTGCAGAAAATAAGGAAAATGGTTTTTTAGCTGAAAATCTATAAAACCATGCAAAATAACAAAATTTTGGTCATGTCCATGGGTTGTTGAAAATCATAGAAAATTTCAATAAATTTCCGATTTCAACAAATTGTTTATTATAGACTTATATAATATACCAGCTCAATATTTTAGTTTATTGAAATCTTCTGTAACTAAGGCTCTCTTTAGATTTTCCCGAAAACAAAAGATATACTAGTTTTTCAGATTTCATCAATGCATTATGGAGACGACCAAAATTTTAATTACACTTTAATTAATGTTCTATTAAATGATACACATTCTATAAAGTTTTCCACATAAAGGACATTAAGCAGCATCATACTGTATTTGAGCCTCTACTGATTCTAGATGAATGTGCTCAAATTGTTGAATTTGTTATACTTAGATTTTTTTGAGTTTACATGTCCTGTTCTGTGTGACGGAGGAAGATGTATGGTACATTCTAATGAAGGTAATAGAAGATACAAAAAATTCAAGGAAAGTAATGAACGATTTCTTGACGCCCTTGGTCATATATTCGATGAATGGCTTATGAGTAAGGACGAGAAAACTTTTTTAAGGGTGAGGGGTCAGAGTGGTGGCTCTAGGATATCTGTGCTTGATGATGTATATGAAGCAATTACTGAATATATAGAAGGTAATGATGATTTCGTAAAGGATGATTTCGTGCTTGAATTTTGCGAGCTTATAAAAAATGAAAATTTGGATCTTTATGAGCGTTTGATAAGCAAGATTGTTGGTGACTTTGTATTTGATGTTGTAAATGCATATTCTGTGAGTAAGTGAGGATTATGTCTGATGGGCATTTTTATCTCGCTGTTGTCTTTCAGAGCCATTTTAAAAATTGGTTGAGGGTATGCTTGAATTCTTTTAAGCTATTTTCTATTCAATTTATACCCACAGTTCAATTTCGTTCTTGGCCTTCAGCTGCAATAATCAACTACTGAACTTTGGCAGTTGAATAAAACTAAGCGCTTTTGTTTGTGCTATTCTGTCAAAAGAATACAACTGCAAAAAAGATAACATGCCCTTTAATTTCTAACAACAATTTATGCTCCCCTACGGATCGATTCTTATTGTTCAATTATTTTATGAAAAAATTAATTTTTATAATCTTTTGGCAGGCATAAAAGAAAGGATTTGATAGTCGACCGAAATTTATGTAAAATCTGATTGATTCTTTATTATTTTCACTTACTACATAAAAAAGGATTCTGAGTCAACAGTTATGCTAACAAAAATTCTGTCGCAATCAATTTAAAACTCAAAAAATAAAAAAAGATTATTATGTGATATTTATGCATAGATTTTAAAGTAAAAAAATCTTTATATCTACACGTCAACTTTACGTACTATTTTTTGCATGAGTAATTCTACTCACAAGCTTAAGAGTATAAATAAATACATATTACCTAATTTAAACAAACAAGTTGTACCCAGTTTAGTTTGCTGTTATGTTTGTAATTCTGATACTAACTGTTGTCTCATTTTCACGATTATAATGCAGGATGCTAACTGCTTCAGATGTGGATACCCTACCTTATAATCGTGATACGCAATATAGATGATTCCTTTCATATTGATTTTATGGAATTTTCACAACTTCAATAAATGTGACTATATTCTGTTTCAAAATCTCCATATCATTTCTTTCATATAGCTGGTTTACTCCAGGTAATTGTAGGGGTCTTTCGGATATTTTAAGTTATAAATTTCCCGAAGGCAACAGGGTATGTTCCTACAGGCAATGTGGCTGTAACAGTGTTTGTGGTTGTGTTAATTACATAGACATCGTTACCATTTTGATTCGTCACATATCTTTGTTCCATCAGGTGTGACTGCAACTCCGATAGGATATCTTCCTACAGGCACCGTGGCTGTGACAGTGTTTGTGGTTGTGTTAATTACAGAGACAGTACCTGCATTGGCATAGTTTTGTTACATATACCTTTGATCCATCCGGGGTGACTGCAACTCCTTCAGGATAGTTTCTTACAGGCACAATGGCTGTAACAGTGTTTGTTGTTGTGTTAATTACAGAGACGTTGTTGCCACCATAGTTTGTCACATAAACCTTTGTTCCATCCGGGGTGACTGCAACTCCTTCTGGCCCTTTTCCTACATTCACTGTGGCTGTAACATTATTTGTGGCTGTGCCAATTACAGAGACATTGTTGCCACCATAGTTTGCCACATATACCTTTGTTTCATTCGAGGTGACTGCAACTCCGATAGGATAGCTTCCTACAGGCACAGTGGCTACAATAGAGTTATTTGTTGCGTTAATTACAGAGACGGTTCTGTCACCAGAGTTTGTAATGTATGCTATAACTGGTTCCAGGACATTGATCGAACCAGCTGCTGGTATCCCTGCCTTCTTAAAAGCGTCGATATTTTCAGCAGGTGCATATTATATCGTATCCTAGTTGATTGGCTACTGCAGCTTCATAGTTAGGCTTTGTCTTAGAAATTCCGATAACTTCCATATCTTCCTGAGCCCTTACGGCATCTGCAACTATTTTTCCTATGGTTCCGTAACCGTTTACTGCAATCTTTGCTTTAACCATTTGTCATCCTGTCCTGTTCAATTATTTTCTAATCAATTCAAAACATAGTCTAAATTCACCGGACTGGCATACCATTGATTTGGTCATATTTATTAAATCCCGATTTATCTATATTTTTCATCTTTTAAAAATCACTCAGTGATGATCCAGCAGCTTGTAGAATCTCACTTTCATCCAATCCGTTATAACAAAAGCTATCAGTGCGTAGAGCCAGACAAAACCTGTCAGTTTCCATCCTATGGGGGACACATAGATTCCATACACTACAACTAAAGTTGCAAGCAATTTCGTAATCACTGCAGACCAAAAAAGGAGCTTTCCTGGAGGAGGGGACCAGAAAGGTCCCCTGTTACGGGCAACGAATATGGTCAGGTGCCCAGCTATTGCAAGTTTTAGGAAAATAAAAGACTGCAGTATGCCAGCACTGAGGTGAAGAATCCTATCCCCGATATAGAATATTGAGAAAGAAGAAATCACACCTATAATTCCCAGAAATGTGGCCATTATCAGGACTTCATGCATGTTCCATTTTTCTGGTTTTTGGGAATAGTTCACATTGTCATATGCAATGGCCATTATAGGAGCATCGTTGAAAAGGGCAAGCAAAACGATCATTAAAGCAGTTACAGGATAAAAGTTAAACACAATTATTGTAGTTGCAATAAAAAAAAGTACCCGCACAGTTTCGGCAATTCTATAAATGGAATAGCTCTTCATCCTCTGGAATATCTTGCGACTTTCCTTAATTGCATTAATAATAACCGAGAGACCTGAAATTGTAAACACTATATCTGCAGCGGATTTTGCAGCATCTGTAGCCCCTGCAACAGCAATTCCCGCATCAGCCATTTTCAGAGCAGGGACGTCATTGACTCCATCACCTGTCATGCCTACAATATGTTTTTTCTGTAGAAGTTCGACAATTCGGTATTTGTGTTCTGGAAAGACCTGCGCAAATCCATCAGCCTTCTCTACCACTTTCTGGGCTTCAGAATCGGATTTTCCTTCGAAATCTGCAGCTGTAATTATGTCCGTGCCCAATCCTACCTGGTCTGCTATCTCCCTGGCGATGGCTATGTGATCACCAGTTATCATTTTAACTTTCACATCCAGGGAGTTTGCTGTCTTTATAGTCTCTGCAGAATCTTTATGTGGTGGATCATAAAGGCCCAGAAGCCCTGCAAACCTATATTTTCTTGCCTCTTCCACCCCACTCCAAGGGCACGATATCCCTTTGAAGCCAGAGAATCTACATTTTCTTTTACTTTTTGCCCGATTTCTTCTTTATTGCTTGACATGTCCAGAATAATCTGGGGAGCACCTTTGGCAACTTTTAACTTTCCGTCAGGCCCTTCAACCGTAGCCTCTGTGTGCTTTATGACGGGATCAAATGGCTTGAACTCCTTGATTTTATAACTTTCTAGTTTTACTTTAAGGATTTCTGAAGCCTTTGTCTTCAGGAGAATGGCATTATCAATAGGGTCGTTGTCCTCCTCTCTTGAGGCCAGCGAGCCATAGAGCAGAAGGTCGTTTTCCTTAAAGTTTCCAAAAGGTACGAATTCGGATAATGTTATTTTGTTCTGGGTGATTGTGCCGGTTTTGTCTGAACATAGAACGTCCATCCCGGCCATCTCCTCTATAGAAACCAGCTTGCTGACAATAGCTCCTTTTTTTGCAAGTTCAGTGGCTCCAACAGCCATTGAAACGGACATTACAGCAGGGAGAGCTGCCGGAATCGCAGCTACGATCAACACAAGAGCAAACTGGAGAGTTTCCAGAAAAGGAGTGTGTCTGAAAAGCTCTTCTGTAAGTAAAACAATAGCAACAATACAACCTGCAAGGACGATCAGGTAGTCCCCTATTTTGAGAACCGCTTTTTGAAAGTGGCTTCGGGTCCGAACATCTGCAACCAGTTTTGTAGTCTTTCCAAAATAGGTGTCCATGCCCGTAACCACAACCAGTGCATTCATCTCCCCTCTTTGAATAATGGACCCGGAATAGGCAATGTCACCAGAATATTTTTCTACAGGCAGAGATTCCCCTGTAAGGGCTGATTCGTCTACCTGCAGAAATTCTCATTCGAGGAGCTTAAGATCTGCAGGTACAATATCTCCTGCAAGTATGCGAACGACATCACCTGGAACCAGTTCCCGTGCAGGTACTTGGGACCATTGTCCCCCTCTGAGTACCTTGGCATGCAGGGCCATTTTCTGCTTAAGGAATTCAATAGCATTGTCAGCTTTGTATTCTTGCCAGAAGCCCAGAACTCCATTTAAGACCAGGAGTAAGGAGATAATCACCAAATCTTCCCATCGATGTATGATCCCTGAAATTCCAGCTGCTATTTCGATCATCCAGGGAATGGGCCCCCAGAAATAGCTTAAAAATTTTATAAGTGGATTGATCTTCTTTTCGTAAAGTTCATTATAACCATACTGCTTAATCCGGTTCTCAGCCTCCGACGAAGAAAGCCCCTGGTTGCTGGAATCTAATTTTTCAAGGATTTCACTTGCAGATGAATCCTTTATTTCTTCAATTTTGAGTATAACATTTTTTCCCATAAATATACTCCAAAAAAGTGATTTCTCTCAAATAAAATATACTGAAAATAGTACAAATGTCAAAAAATATAGAATAATATAAATTATTAAATTTTACTTATAGTTTATTCTCGAAAAACTTTTCATTTGAGTTGATATTTCGGATTTAATTATAGTGTTTTGGATCTTATTTTTCAATTATTTGTCCATATACTTCCAAGGTCTTTTCAGCTATTGTTTTCCAGTTATATTTCTTTTTGAGAAGATCATACCCGTTTTCCCCCATTCTATTACGGCCAAGTCCTTCAAGGACATAATTGAGTCCCCAGGCAATAGAAGAGGGTTCTTTATGAGCAATAACGCCTGTTTTGAAGTTTTCCACAAGGGATACTGCATCGCTTGCAACTACAGGTTTCCTTGCGTCCCAGGCTTCAAGAACAACAATTCCGAAGGGCTCGTTCCTGCTAGGTACACAAACCAGGTCACAGGAATTAAACCAGTCTATCACAACATCATCCGGAGCATACCCAACAAAGTTGCAGGAACTACCAATCCCCAGCTTTTTAGCTTGATATTCACAGTGAGAGCGCATTCCACCCTCTCCAATAATTACAAACTTTGCATTATTTTTTTTCAGGACTCTTGCTGCGGCTTCAACTAACAAGTCTGGTCCTTTTTGATATACCATCCTTCCAGTGAAAAGCACAACTGGAAGACATGGATGGATACCATAGCGCCTTTTTACAGTTCCAGGATCGACTTTTCTGTTTATTTTTCCTACATTTATGCCATTAGGAATTTCCCAAAACTTGTAATCTGGAATTTTGTAAATTTGCTGGATTTCGTCCTTCAGAATTTTTGAAGTCGTGATTATAGAAGAGCACTCGTACCCTCCAAGCCACTCCCTATGAGATATTTCCGTGGCTTCCCACCAATGCCCGTGAATATTTCCATTACGCCCCCATTCAGTGCTGTGAAAAGTTAGCACAAAAGGCAGCTTGAACTGAGCTTTTATCCTGCAGAGGACATTTACTGGATGCCAATCGTGCCCATGCAGAATGTCAAACTCGCCCATGTATTCTCTTACATCCAGGAACCGACAGTACATACTATCGCACATCCTGTTCATTTGTTCAACTATACCTCCATATTGATCACAGGCAACTTCATGATAGTAAATGCCATTGATTATTTCA
Organism: uncultured Methanosarcinaceae archaeon; assembly: GCA_963733675.1. Classification (GTDB taxonomy): domain Archaea; phylum Halobacteriota; class Methanosarcinia; order Methanosarcinales; family Methanosarcinaceae; genus Methanosarcina. The sequence continues at coordinate 114,171 of CAVTET010000005.1, forward strand.
TCGTTGTTTTCACAGCTTCGTGTAAAAAGATGAACTTCATGCCCCTCAGCAGCAAGAGCTTCAGAGAGTTCAGACACATGGGGTGAAACTCCTCCTACACGTATCGAATATAAACTTTCCCAGGAAAACATTCCTATTCGAATTTGTGTCATACATTTCACTTATTACTTTTTATGAAAATTATAATAGAATACTGGACGAAACTAAGTAACCGAGATGAAAGGCTTCAATTTCTTGATAGTTGCCGGATTAATTATATATGTTAAAGTTCATGACATCTTTTGAATTCGCTAAAATATGCTATTAGTTAAAATAGTATGCTATTTTGTAGTATGTGAAAGCCATATAATCCAGGCACGAGTCTCAGATAAATAGATCTACGAGTAATTGATGAAATTTTAGTTAAAATATATATTTAAGTATGTGGATATTTCAAATTAATTGTACGAAAAATAGTTTCGGAATAAAAATTATTCCCATATAAAATATTTTAACTCCAAACAACAATTTAATATTAATCATGTATTTATTTTTAGACATATATTCTAAAATTTAGAATTGAGTTTTACCTAAAAAGTAACACAGATTAATTTCATATCAAATTTTGATTGTGTCCTTGAGTTATTAATAGAGGATTTCGATAAACCCCAATATGTTGTCATGTGCTGAGATGTGGTATATAAAAGACTCGTGACAACAAATATTTATCGAAATCCTCTAGAATTTGAAGTATAAGCAGCTAGGATAATTAAAAAGCAGTTAAGAAGGAAAGTTGATTCCCTATTATGATCTAGCAGCAGCTGAAATTATTATTTCCAATTATCAAACATAATATGTAGGATGACTGATTTAACTTCAACTAAATTGGTTTGGTTTAGTCTTCTAATAATTTTTGGCCTTTGAGTGTAATATTCTATTTTCTACTATTATTAAACTAACCTCTGCATCCAATACTTTGTTTATTGCTTCTTCACGTCTTGTCTCTGTTTTCCTAATTAGTTCTCCAATGCTTTGGATTTGTGAATCTAACTTGTTAGAAAGTGTATCTAATTTTTTTGATTGTGTTTGTATAATCTTAGCTTCTGCTAATGTCCTTAGATTATTGGCAGCTTCTATTAAATCCTCGAAATACTTGACAATTTCCATTTCTATACTGAGCTCTGCTTTAATTTTTTCAAGCTCTTCTTCGTCAATTTGTCTATTATGTTCTTGTTTTCCGATATCATGTTCTGTATTCATTTACATAACCTTCTTGATTTTTCTACGTTGTAAACACATCTCTAAATATTTCTAAATTTATATATATATCTACTGGTTATTCCACATTTTTGATCAATTATTTTTATTAAGTATAAAATAATCATCTTAATTATAAATAATTTCTGGATAAAAGTTATTTCTACATGAAATGATTTAACCTAGAACAACAACTTAATATTAATGGCATTTTTTTTATTTTAAAAAGTGTTCTGAAATTTAGCACGGAGTTCTTTTTAAAAAGCAACCCCAATTAATTTTATATCAAATTCAGTCGTGTCCTTTAGTCATTTATAAATAATTTCAAGAACCCTCTAATTTTTAGTAGTAATTTATTATACTAGTTATAAGGTTAGGACGAAATTTAGGAGTTTATCGAAACCCTCTACAGGATTTATACTTTTATCAAATTAGAGCTGAATATATAATTTATCTTGAGTTCCAATTCCTTAGTCAGTGTTCATTCTTCAGGCATGAGGTCCCCTCTCAAATATGGAGCAGCTCTTTCCGGAGAAACTGTATTGATATAAGTTCCTGTATTCAGCTCAAACCCTGCAATGATAGAAAGTCTCGGAAGAAGCCGAAGATTGAGGTGGTATTCAGGATTTTCGAAAAGCTGGTAAAACATATAGTTGAAAGGTATATTTCCTAAAACTCTTCCATAACTTCTGAGACAAGCTCTTAAAATGTCGCCAAGGGTAAAAAGAAGTTCATCATTGCAATCTCCTAGAAAACTCACATGTCTCCTAGGGAGAATCCATACTTCAAACGATCCAATCGAATAATAAGGGGCGAAGGCTATCCATTCACTATTCTCAAAAATTAGTCTAGAAGATGTTTTTTCCTTAGCAAAAATTGCACAGTAAGGACAAGTTTCTCTTTCCGTAATAATTTTCATTTCCTCTTCTAGTGAAGGAGGAAAAAATGGAATGGAAATAAGTTGACTGTGAGAATGATCTATGGAAGCTCCGGCGGCTTTCCCGAAATTTTTGAATAGGGAGATATAGCGTATTCTGTCATAGGCCATATAATTGCATGTGCGGTCTCTATAAACATTCATGAGTCCTGTGATCTCGAGGTCAGAAAAATCTTCTAGCCTTCTCCCATGCAAAGGTGATTCTATAATAACTTCATGAAAACCATATCCTCGTCCAGCTTGTAGACCAATTTCCTGATGTTCAAGAGGATGAGAGACAGGAGAAAGGGCAGGGTAGAGATTTGGAAAACAACGAAAATCCCAGTCAAGTATTCTCTTTTCAGGCGTATCTGCAAAGATTTCCCCATTTTTATATACTGCAGTAGCTAGTGGAGTATCTTCCTCAGCTCCTCCACAAAACGAGCAACTTACAGGACTGTGTTTCACTAGACTTTCAGCTGCATCTGCAAAGTCAGAAGGTCTTTTAGTTCTTTCTTCAGCAATTATGCAGTATTCGGAAAGAAAATAATGCTTTCTGATTTCTGACATATAAGAAAAACCTCGTTAATTCTTTGTTGCTCTTTTTTGATTCGTTCCTTCTCTTGCTTGATGGAGATCTGATACAAGATATTTTTTTATTTGTGGCTCTTTTCATTTGCTTCTTCCAGATATAACATCAAAATTAACGATATTATTTATTTTCTATTTATCCGAGTGTATAATTCATATATGGCTTTTATGAATTTATTGCCTTGTCTATTTAAATTATCGGCTGTAAACCTAAAAATGATCTATAGTTTTTGCTACAAATAAATAGCAACAGGCAAGGAAATTCCTTAATCGATGGTCAATGAAATATTATCTATTTGGATTCGGTTAACGAATTTTATGCATAACTTCGAATACTACATGTCTCAATTTTCCGACTTGAATGCTATATATTCAACATAAAAAGAACATTTTTTGGTATTTTTTCTTAACCGAATGTAAATGCGAGTTAATGATAATATTGTATACAATGAAATGGGTAATTTAATACGCTCTGATATAGTCATCAATTTGATTGTATATTTTCAAAATACCCTAAAATTGGACTTTAATCTAAAACTTTCAAAAATGTCTCAAAAAGAGATTTTTGATGCAAACGAAATTTTCAAGACGAACATACACTTCTTTAAACAGATTTTTACATCTGAAGCAGATAATACAAAGGAACATATATTTTCTTTGATAGGAGGTATCGTAGACAAATTGAAATCATTCAAAAATAGTGTATTACGAATTTTTATCCTACTTTATTTACTTTTTTTCAATAAACTGCTTTTCGTATAGGAAAATGGACAATATTTCAATCTTTAATAAGAACTAGATTCAAGTATGAATAAAAAGAGTATATAGAAACTTTCAATCTGGAACTAGAACTTTACAGCAGTAGTCATCAAATAATTTTGGCAAATAGCAGAAATTTGAACCAAAAAATAAACTAACTTCTGTATGAATGAACCAATATTTCTAAAATAAAGATAAAATCAAACTAATTTAGCTCGGATTTTATTGTGATTTAAAATTTGACGAAAAACCAGAAAAGTTGAAAAGACTTCCAATGTACTAAATTTGTTCTCTCATTTATTTGAGGCAAAATAATGTTCTAAATTTTAATTTGTTCTTCAGTGTATTTAGAATCCATTAAAGGTTTCTTGACTGATAGGTTTATAATATTGCCAGACAAACTAAAATATCGATATAGAACTAGATGGCAAAAACTTTGGAGGATTTGGAATTGGGAAATTATTATTTCATAATTACCGGAGAAGAAGCAGGTCCTAGATCAAATAAAATGGGTGGAATATGGAATGTCATTGACGGAGAGGCACATGCCCTTGCGACTTTTTTTAACTCTGACACAGTGAAATCAAAAGATGAAAAGAAAATTCTTGTTGTAGGTCCTTATTATGGGCATAGAGGTGCAGACTGGAATAGTGGCTTGAGTCGGATTACTAATATGGAAGAGTTTGCCCCCCTAAATATTGATGCAGAGCTCCAAATAAGCCTGGAGTTCCTTGCAAAATCAGGCATAAAGGTGTTTACAGGAGAAAAAAAGGTAGGAAAAACTGGAATAGGTTATTTACAGCTTCAGACTTCAGATTTCGGGAAAATAATTACAACATACATGGGAAAGGAAATGACACTCGAAAACAGGGTCAAAGCTGAAGCCTATGAAATCCTTGGGCTTGATTCCTTGAAGTATGAGCACATGTCCAATGGTCCGGAATATACCCATTATCTCTCCCTTTCCTACGCAATTTCTGAACTTGCTCGGTCTCTAGTAAGCTCAGCTTCGAAAACTGCTGAAATCGGAAAGAAAAACACAGTTCCAAATCAGATTTTTATCCCCTATCCTGGTGTTTCCTTGCACTGCCACGAATTTGGGGTATTTTATGCGGCAGCCAGACTTAAGAAACTTGGAGTTCCGGTAAGTAGCATTGCAACCTTGCATGCTACTCTTCCCGGAAGGACCGCAGGATACAATTCCATTTTAAAAAGAAGGAATAATGACAGTACCTGGCCCCCTAGAGTACCGGAAAATCTGGCTGTCCTTGAGACTCTTGCCTCATATGCAGATACGGTTACTGCAGTAGGGGAGTCAACCATGCAGGAAGCCAGGCTTTTTTATGGGATTAACGGAATTGTAATCCGAAATGGGATAACTATAGAATCCGATAAAATAGATTGGAACATGAAAGAACATTGTCTTGAACAGATTCAAAAATTTCTTTCCGAAAACCTGTACAAACATCATGGGGGAGAAAAGATAAAACCCGAAAAGATAATCCCTATTTTTACTATCTCCCGCATAGAAGTGGAAAACAAAGGGTATCCAGAACTCCTAGATTCTCTTGTTGCTCTTGATCATATAATAAAGAACAGCATTTTGGAAGGGCATATGGAAGAAGGAATTAAGGTGATCTGTTTTCTTGTTACTGCAGAAGGCCCGAAGAAAAACCTACCTGAAGGTTTTCCTGTCAACATCCCAAAAGAAGTGCTTGTAGGAAATGAACTGAGGATTCAACAGATGATCGAGGAAAAAAGGCTGGATTTTTCGAAAATGGTACGGGGGAAGGGTTCTGTCGCAGCGATTCTATATCCCCAGATTCTTTCGAGAACCGATGGAGGACTTGGTATGGAAGTTGGGGAGTTTATGGCCGGCTGCTGTGCAGGCATCTTTCCCTCGCGTTATGATCCATTTCTGCTTACCGGACTTGAAGCTGGAAAAGAAGGGACTCCAAGCGTGGTCAGCCAGGTATGCGGTTTCAGTGATGCTATAAAAGCTAGCGAGTCTCTGGTAGAAGGTCTTGGTGGAGTGATAGTCGTAGATAATATTGATCTTTCCTATCACGAAACAGTTCTTGATTATGCCCTTGCAGTCAGCTACTTTACTCGAAATTTCATAGAGGACAGGGTAAAGTATCGACTCCTTTGCAGGGAAGCCTTCCTACTAGCAAAGGATATGGATTGGGAAGAGCCAACAAAAGAATATTATGAACTGATTAAAGGCGAAGCACGTTTTGTAGGCAATAAAACGAACAATTTACCAAAAAACTAATTTTTTTTATATAAACTGCTTCAATAAGTTAGAAGGTGATATAACATGGTAGAATTTAAGTTAGATGATTCTGATGTGTATCGAAATACTAAAATTTTCGATCAACTTCTCAAATTTGTAAAAGAGAATTGGGGAAATTATATAGAAATTCTTAAACATTTCGAAGATTTGGTCGGTATTGGCCTTAGTGAGTGGTTCATGCGAAACAAAGATAATAAAATTTCGGTAGGTATAGAGCTCAATGAATCCAGTGACCACAACTACGACGAAATCATTTTTTATGACAAAAATAAAGAAGATAGATCTGTATTTTCAGTAATGAGAGATTCGATTGCCTGATGTGTAATACCTGTTCAGTAAGCAACCCTGGACAACCCTATACGTTTGACTTGCGAAGTTGAGCTAAGAAATCAATACCATTAAGCCTCAAAATGTATGATATGCATATTATAACAATAACATATATTGTACTTGATTTATTGCTGCAAGTGTATACATTCGATGTATCTTAAGACAAATAATAGGCTTCCCAAAGAAAGTTAAGTGGCTGTAGAATCAAATGAAGCTTAAGGCACTAATTCCAGTTATTTCAATTCCATATATTGTAAACACTTATATATTTTGTATATAGTTGACGATGATGTTATTGATTCTTTGAAATCAGCTTTTTTGAACTTCCTTTTTATGAAGACTTTTCTATGACTGCATATCATACATTTTGAGGCTTAATGGTATTGATTTCTTAGCTCAACTGCATAAGTACTAATGAAGTTTCATAGCAAGCTATTTATGGACAGGTGTGAGATTCCATTCAAATGACTCCGGCAAGAAGACCCCTTTTGCTCGCTATACTCGATGGGTGGGGGTACAGGGAAGACAAAGAAGGAAATGCTGTCCTGGCAGCCAGAACTCCAAACCTTGATTAGAATATCCCTGGTGTTTTTTAGAAGCGTCTGGAGAAGCTGTTGGCCTTCCTGAAGGTCAGATGGGAAACTCTGAAGCTGGACATTTAAATATCGGAGCAGGGAGGATAGTGTGCCAAGACCTGACCCGAATAAACCTCTCTATCAGAAGTGGAGATTTTTTCAAAAACTTCGCTTTTCTGAATGCAATTTCAAATGTAAAGGTCAATGATTCAAGTCTGCACCTTATAGGACTTGCCTCCTACGGGAGGTGTGCATAGTCATATGGCTCACCTATATGCGCTTATAAAACTTGCACATAAGCACGGACTTCAAAAAGTATATATACATGCCTTTTTGGATGGAAGGGACGTACCTCCTAAAACTGCCCTTGGAGACCTAAAAGAACTAGATGCATTTTGTAAGGAAAATGGGGACGCTAAAATCGCAACTGTCTCAGGGCGCTATTATGCAATGGACAGAGATAAGCGCTGGGATCGGACAAAACTTGTCTTCGAAGCTCTAACCATGGGAGTTACCAATTATACAGCCCCTGATGCAGAGACTGCTGTTTTCGAGGCTTATTTAAGGGGAGAGACTGATGAGTTTGTAAAACCGACTATAATCACTGATTCAGAAGGGAAACCTAAAACAATCATAAAAGATAATGATTCTGTGATCTTTTTCAATTTTAGGCCAGATCGGGCACGTCAACTTACCTGGGCTTTTGTAAATGAAAACTTTGACGGTTTCGCGAAGAAAAAACGTCCGAATGTTTACTATGTCTGCATGGTACAGTACGATGAAACCTTGGATGTGTCCGTTGTTTTCCCTCAGGAAGAGCTAGCAAACGTGATTGGAAAAGTACTTAGTGAACAAGGACTTATCCAGCTCCGCATTGCCGAAACCGAAAAATATGCATATGTGACTTTTTTCTTGAACGGGGGACAGGAAAAATGTTATACAGGAGAAGATCGTTGTTTTGATCCATTCTCCAAAGATCGCTACTTATGATCTCAAACCAGGAATGGGCACATATGAAGTTACCGATGAGGTTATCAGGAGAATGCAGTCAGGAAAGTATGATGTGATTGTCCTTAATTTCGCAAACATGGATATGGTTGGCCACACCGGAATTTTTGAAGCTGCAGTAAAGGCAGTAGAAGCTGTGGATAACTGCATTGGCAGGATTATAGCTGCTTTGAAAGAAACCGGAGGTGTAGCACTCATAACTGCAGATCACGGAAATGCTGAACAAATGATAAACCTGAAAACAGGATGAACCATATACTGCACATACTTCAAATCCGGTAAAATGCATTTACGTAGGGAATGATGAGGTAAAAGCTCTTAAAACTGGTAAATTGTGTGACCTTGCGCCAACTATTCTTGAACTCCTCAAAGTTCCGAAACCGCAGGAAATGAAAGGAAAATCACTTATCTAGGATTTCGTACTGAGGCGTAAAATTAAGTCCACTGGAAGTTGTAGAGAATTTAAATAAACCTCTGATTTTCACGAGTCATTCATATATAATTTATAAGCATATGATAAAATTAGAAGTTTATCGAAATCCTCATTAGTCATTAAAGTTGTTCCAAAAACTCTAAATGAATGAGAATTAAATGGGTTTTGGGATCAGCTTATGAAATCTATTGATGGAATTCCTATCAACTTGCTAGTTAGATATTTTTCATTACCTTCCACTCCCTTTTCCAGTTTTTTCACTGCCTGCCAAGTTTCTTTTCCGTTTCCAGGACCGTAAGAGTGATCTTCATAACCGAATCAGGATTGAGTGAAATGGAATCTATCCCCAGTTTTACAAGAAACTCCGCAATTTCAGGAAAGTCACTCGGAGCTTGTCCACAGATTCCACTGTGTCTTCCATTTCGTTTTGCTCCCTGCACAGCCATTGACATTATTTTCATAATTCCAGGATCTCGCTCATCGAATTCTGCAGCAAGAAGTTCGGAGTCTCTATCAACGCCAAGGGTCAGCTGAGTCAGGTCATTTGAGCCTATGGAAAAGCCATCGAAGAATTCGCTGAATTCGTCGATAAGAAGAACGTTATTTGGAATTTCACACATAACATAGACCTGTAGCCCATTTTCTCCTCTCTTTAACCCATTTTTATCCATCTCAGCAATTACTTTTCGCGCTTCTTCCAAGGTTCTACAGAAGGGAACCATAAGAATGAGATTTCGAAGCCCCATTTCATTCCTGACCTTTTTCATAGCTCTACACTCAAGGGCAAAACCTTCTCTATAACGCTCATCAAAATAGCGAGAAGCTCCCCTGAAACCTATCATGGGATTATTTTCCACCATTTCAAAATAGATGCCCCCAAGAAGGCTTGCATACTCATTAGTTTTGAAATCACTCATGCGGACTACAACTGGTTTCGGATAAAAAGCCGCAACAATAGTCCCAACTCCTTGGGCAAGACGTTCAACAAAATATTCCTCTTTATCATAACCTCTTGTAAGCTGTTCGATTTCCCTAAGGACTTTAGAGTCTTTGACTCTTTCAGGGTGTATTAGAGCCATTGGATGGATCTTAATATAACTTGTAATGATGAATTCAAGCCTCGCAAGCCCAATTCCATCGTTAGGGATCATGGAAAAAGCAAAAGCTTCTTCAGGATTTCCAAGATTCATCATAATCTCGGTTTTTGGGCGTCTAAGATCTTTTAAACTCAGAGTATCTTTATGGAAAGGAAGAATACCATCGTACACAACACCGTCCTCTCCTTCCGCACAGCTTACTGTAATTTTTCTGCCTGTTGAAAGAACCTCTGTTGCATTGTCTGCTCCTACGATTGCAGGAATTCCTAATTCTCGGCTGACAATTGCAGCATGACAAGTCCGTCCTCCTTTGTTTGTGACAATTGCCGCTGCCGTTTTCATGACAGGCTCCCAATCAGGAGTTGTGGTGTGCGCAATCAAGATTTCTCCTGGTTTAAAAGCGGGCAGATTTGAAACATCGGGAATCAAATGAGCTTTTCCGGAAGCAATTTTATCTCCAACACTCTTACCTTTTACAAGGATTTCGGATCGCTTTTCAAGTACATAGGTTTCTAGAATGTCTTTGCTTCTCTGGGACTGGACAGTCTCGGGTCTTGCTTGCACTATAAAAAGTTCCCCTGTTATGCCATCTTTTGCCCACTCAATATCCATTGGCTTGGGTTCTATATACTTTCCAGAGTAATGGTTTTCGATAGTTATTGCATACCTTGCAAGTTTAAGAACTTCTTCATCATCAATACAGAAACGAAGCCTATCGGCTTCCGGGACCTCCACGTTTCGGGTCAGCACTTTGGAGTCACCACGCCCGTAGATCATTTTGATTTCTTTGTCCCCTACTTTTTTCATGATAATCGATTTATACCCTTCCCTGAAAGTCGGCTTGAAGACATAGAACTCATCTGGATTGACCTGGCCCTGCACGATATTTTCTCCTAGCCCGTATGCACCTGTAATAAAAACTACGTCCTTGAACCCTGTTTCCGTATCCAAAGTGAAAATAACACCGCTTGAAGCTAGATCAGACCTGACCATCTTCATAACCCCTATCGAGAGTCCCACTTTAAAATGATCAAAGTCGTTTGTTACGCGATAGGAAATCGCCCTGTCAGTGAAGAGTGAGGCAAAACAGCGCGAACAGGCATCCCTCAGACCGGGGTAACCCCTTATATTGAGGTAAGTTTCCTGCTGGCCAGCAAAAGAAGCAGTCGGAAGATCCTCAGCAGTTGCCGAACTCCGTACAGCTACATCCGTATAGTCTCCATACTGTTTGCATAATTTATCATATCCAGTTTTGATTTCTTCCCATAGATCGTCAGGAATTCCTGCTCCGAGGATCAGATCCCTTGCAATTTTCCCCCTCGTTGCAAGGTCAGCAACATTTGCAGTATCAAGCCCTCCCATCATTTTTCTGAGCTTTTCGAGAATCTCTCCGGCTTTGAGGGTGTGCCAATAAGCTTCTGCAGTAATTGCAAAGCCGTTAGGGATCTTTATTCCCTTCGAAGTAAGCTCCCTATACATTTCTCCAAGAGAAGCATTCTTTCCACCCACAAGTGGAACATCGTCAATTGTAGTGTCTTCAAACCAGCGGATGTACTTACTTTTATTCTCAGACATTTACCAGAAATCTCCTTTAAAAGTATTGTTGTGAATAAGAATTATGGCAATAAACTAAAAATTTCATACATTAGTTGGAAAGTTTCTCCTAATCAGTACAGTATAATTCTTTGATTAAGTATGTTCCATTTGTAATGTAGGCATTAATGAGACTTATAATCTAAATAAAATTATATAAGATTAAATGAATAAAAAATTACTGTCAATGGTTTAACACAACCAATCTCAGGACAACTTTATCCACAATGTCGAATGTACTTAATTTTCCACCCCAAATCCATGAGTCCTACTTTTATATCTTCACACTCAGATTTATAAGGTAATTTGGAACTTGCAATCATTCAGAGTTTATAACATTCTGTGGTTTCCCCTCAATGAATTTTTCTACATTTTGGACACAGATACTTGTGCATTCTTCCAGGGATTCATGCGATAGAAAAGCTATGTGTGGAGTAAGCACTACATTTTCAAATCTCATCAGCGGGCTATCTAATGGAAGCGGTTATTTATCAAAAACATCAAGATCTGCTCCACCAATCTGTTTTTCTCTAAGAGCTTTTATGAGAGCAACTTCATCGACTATCTTTCCTCTAGCTGCATTTATAAGAAAGGCAGTGGTTCAAGGACTTGAACTATGAAACATGTCAGGTTAATTCTTGCCCCAGAGACTGCCGATGCATATTACAATTTTTGAACAAAGCATTAGACTCAAAACAGAAAGAAGTAATCTTAAATGCATTTCTTCAGAAAGTGGAATTGATCAAAGAGAATGTCCATTATGGACAACCAATTGCCAAAAAACTGATTCCTGTTGAATACAAAACCAAATATGGAATCACGAACTTGTTTAGAGTGGAGCTTCCTAATTTTTGGATAATGCTTTACACGCTTACAGCAGGAAGTTCAGGTATTGAAATTATCGTATTAGTTCTTGACATAATCAATCATAAAAAATACGATAAGAAATTTGGATACAAAAAATAAATCAAAGTTAATAACGCTTTTTTAATGTTCTTCACGAGTTCATTTCGGTTTGAGGCGGTAATCGATCCTATACGCTATATTCCTGTATGATGCAGAACAGCTGTGTTCAGAAAAGGGTTCCGTTGCAAAAAATCTGGCTATTTTACAAAAGCAGTGAAAAACTTCACAGTTAGTGAGTTTAATCAAACAAGTATCCGGAAGTTAAAAAGAAGCGATAAGGGAATATTTCAGTTCTCAAGATTTCAATCAAACTCGAGTTGCATCTGATACCCTCAGGATCAAAACATAGATTACAGGATATACACATTGCCTTTTTAGCCTCTCCAGACTTAAGTTTCAAAATGAGATCTGGTTCACGGATAAATGGCCTACCCATGGAAACCAAATCTGCAAATCCTCCCTTAAGCAGATTCTCCATAATAGAAAGAGACCGAATGCCCCCTACAAGCATTACAGGGATATTTACTGTTTTTTATATTGCTTTAGAATATTCCCTAAAATATGCTTCTTCAGTAGGAGAATTAATTTCTGTTCTTACAGTTACTTCACCCGCCTCCCTGATCCCGCCGCTAACCTCGATTGAGCATATTCCAGCTTTCTCCAGAAGTTTTGCAGTCTCCACAACCTGCAAAATATTAATTCCAAGCTCTGCTTTTTGCGAGTCCGGTTGAAAACCATCCGTTGCATTCAATTTGACAAGAATCGGTAAATCAGACCCAGCTTGTTTTTTTATTTGCCTGACAATCTCTGTGACCATTCTTGTCCGATTTCCCACTGAGCCCCCCAGCCATCAGCTCTTCTATTGTATAGGGAGAAATGAAATTACTTAAAAGAAAACCGTGGGCACAATGAAGCTGTACTCCATCAAAACCTGCTTTTTTTGCTCAGATAGCTGCTTTTGTAAAAGCCGCAATTACTTCCAGTATTTCCTTTTCAGTTATTTCCTTAGGTACAACTCCCGATAGTTCATTTTTGATTTCCGAAGGAGCTAGAGAAATCGGGTATTCTTCAGAAACTACTGCCTGCCTCCCTCCATGCACTATTAATCTAAAGTATAATTTTGCTTCGTACCTGTGCACTATTTCTGTTATCTTCATGTAGGATTCAATAAAACGATCGTCATAGATCCTCTGCTGGTAAATCATACTCTGTCCACCAGGAAATACATACGAAAAACCTGTTATGATCAACCCTACGTCATTTTTTGCAAGCTCCTCATAAATGTCTCCGATTTTGGGAGTGGGCTTTGCATCTTCTTCGGCCATGAATTCATGCGTTGCAGACTTTACAAAGTGGTTCTGAAGATTCAAATTGCAGACTGTAATAGGATCAAAAATCATGGAAAATGATAAGTTAGAGCAAGATAAATAATTAACCAAGATTCCTGGGAAAAGATAATTTTTACCCAATAATTTTTTTATAACTGGATCATTCTTTGTATGCTTCATTCCAGTCCAAAATAATCTTCTCACGACTAAAATTTAGTTACCATTTTGATATTTGACTAAATGAAATACCTAGCTAATAGTAAGGTTCTTTATAATCTTACTAGCCGATGCGGATTCCCAACGCGTAAGCTGTGATAATGCTTGGATCTGGATATAAAACGTCCTTAGATGCAGCGCTGAAACTCTGAGCTTGTGAGGTAGAGGGTTCTAATTTCCAAAGAAAATTTCCCAACTCATTCCAATGAACTTCAGCTCCACCACCCACTAAGGCAAAGCCGGGCTTCACTAAAGCAACAGCTTCTGGATGAGTTGTTTGGTTAGAATCGGCTTTTGTGATTGCTACCGTGACTATGCCAACTGAAATATTTTTTTTGATACATATTGCAAATACCTGAAGGTTAGAAGGGTCTGAGATACCGTGATCCTTAGAACAAGCCTTCCAAGAAAACTCTGTTATAGGGAAGGAAGCTGTTCCAAGGTTTCCAGCTCCATGCCAATCTACCCTGAACCCTCCGCCAACTAGTACAAAATTATCAGATGGAATACCAGTTTCAGCTTCAGGATGTGATGCCACTCCACTAGCAGCCGTACTGACGTACATTGACTCTAGCAATTGCTGCCTGCTCATTCCCTTAATCTTTATTCCGATTACATGGGTGATTAGCTCATGTGGATGAGGATACTCGTGATCTTTAGAACTAACAATCCATCCAGATAGATCATTGTTCGGGTAAGAGGCAGTCAATAATGCTCGATAAGGAGAGTGATCAGTAGTTTGGCCACCACCGCCGATAGCTAGCATATCATCGTCACCGACTAATATTTCTTCATCTATCCATTGTTCTTTCGGAGGACTGGATATGTGTGAGAATACAGACACGGTGATTAATCCTGAAGTGTCATTAAATGTAATGCTGCCAGTTCCCACTGAGCTCATGTTGAATCACCTAGTTCTGTTGTAGTGATCTCACGCTTTTTCTGCCTATATTTCTTTAAAATTAGTATTTTTTAATTATTCCCATTATGTAAGGAGCTATATAAAATCTTTGCTTATTTATAAGTATGATAATATTTTAAAAATCCACATTGCTTAAACTAACAAAAAAGGTAAATTTTGATCTTTTTATCAATGAAATTTTTTTGCAATCATGTAAAATTTGATATAAGCATTTTTTCACTCATAAAAAATTATCTCTTCGATCAGGAAATTGGAATTCACAATTTCATTACTAGTTTTTAAACTTTGCATCGATAAAGGAAGCTTTTCTTCAATCTGGTGTTAAACGTTTTGATAGAACTTATTCCTTACAAACGCTCTCTTGCAATTCTACTTGTATATTCATATTTAATATGGAATGATGGAGTTTACAGGCACGTAGATAAAAATCAGGTTTCTGCGGCTTTGTGTGGATTGAAAATAATTATCCAATTGAATAAGGATTTCTAAAATAATAAAAATTATTATAAATATTTAATTGTTTTGTTGATTGTGAAAAATTTGATATGATATCGTTTTTTGTTTAGAAACTATTTTTCGTGTAATTAATTTAAAATAATTGTGAAGCACTTAGAAATAAGTGCGAATTAAATGCTGAAACAACAAGTTAGTAAATAAAAAAGGATACTTACTATTTTAATCAGAAAAGTAGATTATATATAATTTTGGAGGATGAAATGAAAGTTCTTTATGTTTATGCACATCCTGAACCTAACTCATTAACTCTGCGCTGAAAGATATCGCTCTTGATACACTGAAAGGAACAGGACATGAAATAATACTTTCCGATCTTTATGCAATGAAATTTAACCCTGTTCTAACAGCCACAGACTTCCCAGAACGAAAAAATTTGCAGGTGTTTAAACCTTTTTTTGAAGCTATCAAGGCATCAAAGGAAGGAACTTTTGCTCCGGACATTAAAAGAGAGATGGAAAAAGTGAAATGGGCTAACATGTTAATTTTTCAGTTCCCGATTTACTTCACAGCAATGCCAGCAATTATGAAAGGCTGGATAGACCGCGTTCTGGCTCCAGGATTTGGTTTTAATCCAATCACTAACAGTATCTATGATACCGGCCTTTTAAAAGGCAAATACGCAATGGTTGTTACCACCACAGGATCTTCAAAAACGAAGTATTCTGAAGGAGGAGCACATGGAGACCTTAACAAACACCTAGAGTCATTAACTCACTGTGTATTTGAAGATATGGGATTGAAAGTTCTTCCTTCATATATAATTTATGAAGTGAGTAGTATGTCCAGAGAAAAAGGAACTGAAGAACTGAAAAATTACAAGACCCAGTTGCTTAAATTTTGACTTTAGGAAAGAAAGCTTAAAACGCATCATCACAAATACGGAGTATAGAAACAAGGAGAATAAACTCAAAAAAATGGTTACATTGCGAATTTGTTTTAAATTCTAAAACAAACCGTGACTGATGAGAAGTTGGTTTAGTTCTGGTGTAACTGGCTGTGAAACCCTTGAGTTGATCAGTGAATATGGACCTACTATCTCAACATCGGCTAGTTTAAGTTTTGGACCATTCTCGGGGGAGGGTGGCTACTCACATAGCTCGTCAAAAGAGATTTTCAAGTCAACAGCGGGGTCTCTGAAAATACAGGTTTGTATGTGGATTCTTGAAATGCGTTCTCTGGAGAATTTGGAAGGCGGGTATACAAGAAAACAAATGTTGTTTCAGAGAATAAAAACGAGAATGTTGAAATTATCGGCAAGGACGCCGATGTAATTAGACAGAAAATTTTAGATAAGCTTAGATAGCTTCCTAAAAAACCGACTGTGTCGATTATATTGTTTATGAGTCGTTTTTTGGCTTTGCTGTCTTCTATTCCAGCTTTAGTAGTATTAATATGGCATATAATTTAAAGTGGACTGAATCTGCAGATCAGGGGTTTTCAATGATCTCTGCAATTCGCATTGGTATATTATATATGTCACTTTGTGGAGGGTCAAAGCCACAATAATTTGTATAGTTTAAGTTATATGAACAAAAGTTTGTAACAAATAAACAAAGTGGTTTATTAGAGTTGCACTTAATATTTCTGATTATTTCGAAGGTAGATATAACTTTCCTTAGTACTACTTTACAAAAAAAATATGCACGCTGCCTAAATCTGACTTTAAAAGGACCTACCAATGAAGCTAGGAATTTTATTAGAAATCCAATTGTAACTCCTAAATCTAGATACATATTTATTGTTCTTAACTTAGTTTTGATCGTGAAGTGAACTTGAGACAGCCTGGATAGGTATTTATAACAGTTAGTGGCAATTTTTATGGAGTAGTCTGCATCTCTACGAAACTAATTCTAAGATTGATATTTTCACCTGTAACTTTTGTCAAACGTGCATCAGCCTTACTGGCTAAGTCTTTTGGGACTTGCTGGTATGATTTACGATTTATGGTGATTGATACATCCACAGGTTTTTTCAACAAGGGGTCTGTAGCATCGTAATCAACCATAACTGTGGAAATTGATAAACTTATATTTGCATATTCAGATTCTTCAAGCATTACTGTCATTTCATTTTTTACTTGCTTTTTAATTAAATTTGTTTCAACAGAAGAATAGGTCGCTAGTGCAAAAGTTGTAGAAAGCAGACAGAGCATAAGCGCAAAAAAAATTAGGTGAGAAAAAACAGCGGTTTGAGCATATTTAGCTTCTCTCATACCCTTCGGACGGAAACCAGAAATCCACAGCATGATTAATGCTGCTACATTGATAGCAAGCAAATTAACAAGTAGAAGCACGGCGACTGTAATTGCAACGTTAGGTAAACCCCACGCAAATCCAAGCCCTGAAGCCGCCGCGGGAGGGTTGAGAGCAATTGCAATTGCTACACCAACGAGAGTAGCTCCTTCACTCCTTATTACGCTTAGAGCTCCTGCGATACCAATACATAAAGCAAGGAAAAATGATATGAATGTCAGGTCAGTTCTTTCGGCTATTTGTGGAATTTTCGCAATATTTAAATCTGGTGATACAATTATTGAATTTCTTAGAAGTATTCTAATAACAGCCGCGACTGCAATTGCAAGCAGTATTCTAACCACCTGCAATTTTATTCCTCTAGAAGCAAGTTTCCTGTCATTAAGAACAGTTCCTATACTTGCAGAAATTGCTGGGCCTATAAGTGGAGATACTACCATCGCATCAATGACTGTTGCTGCGGAATTAAGCAAGAGACCGCCAGTTGCCATAATCGTGCTCAGGATAATAAACATAAGATAAGTAGAAGTGTCAGGGGCAAGTTCTTCTGCTCGTGAAATCAACTCTTCACTTGAAATACGTGTTTCTTTATACCGTTGCTTCAGAGCTGTAGTGTGTGATGATATAACACTCTCAGGTACCAGGATAATTTTATATGCATCATCGCTAAGCCCCGCTGTTTGTAATTTATCAAGTACCAGTTCCACACCCATAGAAGAAATTGGAAATTGGACCAGAGCTTCAAAGCCTTTTCCACTTGTTTCGTCAGAAATAGAATAGTCAATCCTTTAAGAATCTAGCACTGCTTGTACAAGCTGTTGCATTCCTACTGGAACATATATCTGAACAAGACGCATAATATTAATATGCATATTCTATTATTAACTTATCAGATAATCCATTTTATTTTCAAGTATGTATAGTTTCCAGGATTTTTTTAACTAAAAAAGTCATTAGTTATTCAAAATATAAGATTTCAGTACTTCACCAAATGGATCGGATACTTAGTAAATTTCACTCAATTTGATGAGTTCTACAAAAAAACAATGTTTAATCAGGCGGCTTCCAAAAGATGCTTGATTCTACAATTGGGACAAAATATTATACTAGAAGTTCAATTTTATACTTTAATTTACATACATATATATATATATATATATATATATATATTTATATGTAAATTTGATTTGTATTCGGTTAAGATACTCAACGCTCAGAAAGTGTTATTTTTATGCTAAATATCTAACATTCAAATGGAAAATCACTGTACACGGTATTCAAAGTTGTGCACAAAATTCTTTGACCGGTGATAGATAAAATCATATCATTTCTCATCTTCTTTTATGGAATTGGAAGCTGGAGCCTGGATATCTTTTTTGCTTGTAGCTAGCTGCGTCAGAGCAATTTTGATTTACTTTCCACTACTTATTGTGAAATTTTTTCAAATAAATATCTGCATGGTTATTTTGTCTTTTCTATCATTGATCTGTCTGAAAACTTCTTATAAATCCGTTCAAAAGAAAAGCAGAAAATAATCGTAATTATAAGCAGTACCAGAGTGAGTTTTGAATTCACAAATATTATAACATGCCAGCACTTCAAAGAAAATTAGGCTGCACATAAATAAAGTCCAGATAAGCCAGGATCTTGCTCTGGTTTATTTCAATTGGTGTAGATGAGAATGATAAAGCTGATTATGAGTAGGGGAGCACTTGCTAGCATGCCGATTCTATCCAAAGGGATAAAATTAGCTAAGAGGATGACAATGCTTGATGTAATTAAAAGTCCTTCTGTATCTATTTTCCATTGTTTATTTGGTTCCGTTGCAAAAAATCCTTTCTAATGGTACAATAGAATAAAAAGAAAACCAAAGATAGTAACATGCTATCTAATTCCTTTAAATGGAAGCATTATGAAGGGGAAATTATCTTATTGAATGTAAGATGGTACTTAAAATATGCATTAAGTTATAGAAATTTAAAGGAAATGATGGCGGAAAGGGGAGTAAAAGTCGACCATACAACAATCATGAGATGGGTACATCAATATTCCCCTGAAATAGAAAAGAAGATAAGAAGACATTTAAGACCAACAAATGATTCGTGGAGAGTTGATGAAACCTATATCAAAGTAAAAGGTAAATGGAAATATTTTTACCGAGCAGTTGACTCAAATGGAGATACAATTGATTTCATGTTAAGTTCAAAACGAGATAGAAAGGCAGCGAAGAGATTCTTTAAGAAAGCTTTAAGTTCTAATCATAATCAAATTCCACGAGTAATAACCGTTGATAAGAATCCAGCTTACCCACCTGCTATAGATAAACTGAAAAATGATAAAATACTACCTAAAAACGTAGGCATTCGACAAATTAAGTATTTGAATAACATTATAGAACAAGATCACAGATCTATAAAGCGAATCGTTAATCCAATGTTAGGATTTCAGTCTTTTCGATCTGCTAATAAAACCTTAAAAGGAATTGAAGCTATGAATATGATCAAAAAAGGACAAGTAATCGATCTAAATTACTCTGTTCTTAATGAAGTCAAATACATTAATCAATTATTTGGTATAGCTTTATAATGTTAGTACATTTTCCTTGAATGTTTTGATTTTTATTAATTACTTATAGATTTACATATTTTGTTGAAGTTTTTGCAACGGAACCTATTTTACTCCTGCCGTTGACATCATGGACAGAGAACACAATCTTGTGGTAACTATCGACCTGCCAGAAATTAATAAAGAGGATATTGAGATAAACATTAAAGAAGACATGCTGGAGATAAGTGCAAAGACCGGGAAGGAAAAAGAAACAGAAGAGGAAGGATATATTCGTAAGGAAAAAATATACTTGCTTTTTCCGAACTGTCCACCTGCCCACCAGCGTTAAAAGAGAATAAAAGCACTGCAAAAATTGAAACTGGGATCCTGAAGATAACACTTCCGAAAATGAAGATGGGAAAGCCAATAAAAAAAATATAGATAAAATAATATTCAAGAGATAGATCACCTGAAAAACAATCTAGGACTTACGCAGTTGAACTGAGCAATTAATAGCTTGAACCTTTAACTATATAAATGTGAATTTAAACCACAACTCTAATGTACTTGATTATACACCTCATTTGATACAGTCAAATTGTATCTCATTCTCACGAATTTTAAGTGGCATGGAGCAGACATTTCCGTATTTGTTGCATTTAATGCATTTTTCTTTTGTGAGTCTCAGCTAATATATCTTCCCACCGAGCAGATACTGAACTTTTCCAATAAGACAAAACGAACACCGTTCCTTCTGGCTCAGGTAACTGCCAAGAAGGACTGCAATTGTTATTATTACAAGCCTATTTATGAATCCACTTTGAGCAAGTGAATTAGAATTATCTGGGTTTAAACGCCATTTAATTTAGGAAGGAGAAGGTAAAATCCTTTCCAATGTGGACCAGATTAATTTCTTAGCTTACAACAGTGTCATGAAAATAATTAAACAGGCAAAAATGGCAGATTTAGGAAGCTGTTTTCCTTCTGGTGAAATGGATGATTGTTCACTTGAGCACCTATTGAAATAATAAATTTTGGAATTGGATATTAAGAGGAATTAACGGAATGTGCGTCCTTGAAGAGACTGGAATTAAAATTGAGACGAACCCTATTTCTAGAATTATGGAGTACAAACAATGACAGAAATGCGAGACGAGCAGAGGTTCAAGCTTACTGTAATATATGATAATGCAGCGAATCAGGATTTTGCAGCAAGTTTGGGATTTGCAGTCCTAGTTGAAACAAACCGCGAACTCCTTCTTTTCGATACCGGATAAGATGGAACCCTTCTGCTAAAACATATGAAGAAACTTAATATTAATCCGAAAGATATAATAAGACTTGTTCTTTCTCACCAGCATTGGGATCATATAGGCGGCCTTCCTGAGATTCTTCAGGCAAATCCCGAACTTAAGGTCTATGTACCTGCGTCCTTTTCTAAAAACTTGAAAACAGAAATTGAAAAAAGAGCTAATCTTATTGAAATAAAAGAATCTGTTGAAATCTCTAAGGGTGTTAGGAGTACAGGGGAACTTGGAGATAATATCAAAGAATAGGCCCTGATTCTGGATACTGGAAATGGATGTTATGTGCTTACAGGCTACGTTCATCCTGGCCTTGCCACAATCATTGATAATGCTCTAGTTTACTGGAATATTCTGGGAATTTTTAGAGGGTTTCACGATAGTAGAGAGTTTGAGAGACGTTCAGGGCTGGAAATCATAGCTGTAGGGCACTGTACTGCTCACAAAGAAAAACTAAAAGAGAGATTTCCTTCGGAATTCATTGAAATCAAAGTTGGTTTATGCCTAGATTTGAAATGAATAGACATTAAATAAAAAATTCGCTTTTACTCTTTATATGTTTTTGCACTAAAATTATGGTGGTCCTATATTATTTGGTTAATGTTATTTCCAAAACTCCTCTTTAATGCTGTCTCCAATCATTTTTGTTTTGAACTTCGGTGCAGCTAGAACAAAATATCAAATTTTAACTTAAATGTATATCTTCAAGCAAAGAATACACAATAAGAAAACGGTGTGAATGGCCGGTGTTTTTAATACACCTGCTATCTCCCTGCACTGGAACCGATGGGAAGTCAGAAAGATAGCAAATTTGCCAGAATGAAAAAATTATGTTAAATCCTTCAACTTTTATTTCGCTTATTTTTCTTCTAAGGTTTTTTCTACCGCATTCACAACATACTCAAAGTTCTTCTGCCACTCCGTGTTGTGTTCAAGTAGTTTCTGGAGAATTGTGCCCTTATCTTCCATTTCTGCGACTTTTGGTTCTATCGGAAGCCTTGCTAGAATAGGAATGTTGAAATCTGTTGAGGCTTTTTCGACACCACCAGTTCCGAAAACTTCTATTGATTTGACACAATGAGGGCAGATCAGACCATGCATGTTGTCGACAAGCCCTATAATAGGCACCTTGAGTTTCTCAGAAAATCTAATTGATTTGCGGACGCTGATGAGAGCTACATCCTGAGGAGTTGTAACAAGTATTGAACCGTCACAATTGGGAATCAGCTGAGCTACGCTAAGGGGTTCATCTCCTGTGCCTGGAGGCAGATCTATAATCAGAAAGTCAAGTTCTCCCCAGAGAACATCTTCCAGGAACTGTTGGATAATCCCCATTTTTGCAGGTCCCCTCCAGATGATAGGTGAATCTTTATTTTCAAGCAGAAAACCAACAGACATCACCGAAAGATTGGGAAGGACCTGAATTGGCAGTATGCCCTCTTCGTTAATAGCTAGTCTCTCAGATTCCAAACCGAAAATTGTGGGAATAGTTGGGCCGTGGATATCACAGTCCATAAGTCCCACTTTATATCCACGCAGAGACAGTCCAATAGATAGATTTGCAGCAACTGTGCTTTTCCCTACTCCCCCTTTACCGCTCATTATCATGATCTTATGTCTGATGCGCCTGAGGTTAACTATTATTTTTGGTTCTTGGGGCTTTTTAAATAAGCTTTCCAGTGGTTGAACTTGATCTGTCATTTTAATCACCTGTTTAAAATTTCCGCTTTTTGGACTTGGAATGCGAAGTGGTAGATGTGCAAGTACTTATTCCCATTGTTGAGGAGATTTTAATTAAAATTTCTTCATTTCAAGGATTTTCATCCTTTTCTGTTTATCCGGGATATCCAAAAGCTTTTCTTCTACCTTAGCCCAGATTTCTCTGACCTGATTTGCAAATTCATTTTCGTTTGCGTGTTCACTGTTTTTAGCATACTCTATCACAGTTTGTTCCTGAAGCATCGCCTTCGTTGCAATGTCGTCATAAGGAAGCCTGCCAAGTACCGGTATTCCCAGCTCTGTACAGAATTTTTCAATCAACCGGGTATTCTCCTCATTTATGTCATACTTGTTGATGCAGACAACAGCCGGGATCTGGAAGTGCGTAGCAAGCTCGAGGACTCTTTTCATGTCATGGATTCCGGAAACAGTTGGTTCGTTTACCACCAAGACCAGGTCTGTCCCTGTAATGGCTGCAATAGTGGAACAGCCTGTCCCAGGAGGGCTGTCAATGATGATTAGATCCTTACAATACTGCTCAGCAAGTTTTTTTGCGTTGCTTCGGACAGCGCTTACAAGTTTTCCGCTTGCTTCTTCCCAGATGCCAAGACGTGCGTGAGCCAGGGGCCCAAAGCGGGTTTCAGAGGAAAAAAACTGGCCTGATATCCGTTTTCCCATGGAAACTGCTCCTTTTGAACAGACAATTGTGCAGACAGCACAGCCCTCGCAACTGTAAGGATCAACTTCAAGGTTTTCAGTTACCGCTCCATACCTGCAAAATTCTCTGCATTTTCCACATTCTATACAGAGTTCCGAGTCGATCCTGGCAACCTCAAGGCCGTAGTAGTCCTCTTTTATCAAAACCCTGGGTTTCAAGATCAGGTGCATATCAGCTGCGTCCACGTCGCAGTCTGCAATAACAGCATTTTCCGCAAGCGAGGCAAAAGCTGCCGCAAGGGTAGTCTTACCAGTTCCCCCCTTTCCGCTGATAACAGTAATCTGCTTCATGTTCTCTCTTCCTTTCCACCTGTAAGCTGGGATTTTATTTTTTCAAACATGCAAAGAAACTTCTCATTCCATTCTGGCATTTCCCGAACAAAGGGAATTCCCCTGGAATAGAGTTCTGCAATCTTGCGGTCATTTGGAATCTGGAGGAGAATCGGAATTCCTTCGGTTTTACAGTATTCTTCAACCTTTGAATCCCCTAAACCATATCGGTTAATGATCACTCCGAAGGGGATTTTTATCGCCCTTACTACGTCTATGGCAAGCTTAAGGTCATGGAAACCAAAGGGTGTAGATTCGGTCACAAGCACACAGTAATCCATGCCCTCAATTGTGGAAATGACCGAGCAGGCAGTTCCCGGCGGAGCATCGATAATTGCAGTTTTCCGATTATCAATGTGCTGTTGGAGTTTTTTGATAACAGCCGATACCATCGTTTCCCCGATGTTTAAAAGCCCCCTGTAAAATACCGGTAAACTTCCTTCTTTTGCCCTTTCGATCATCCCAATAGCCCTCTGAGATTCTCGAATTGCTTTTTCTAGAGGATATTACAGCCCCCGCAGCCATGGCAGAGAGAAGGAAAAACAAAACTTTGGTAGGAAGTGTAGCCATGGCGTTATAGCGGCAAAAGTCTGAACACTGTCTACATAGGCTGCATTTTTCAGGATCGATTACAGGCACTGAGCAGACGACATCTTCCACTTTCTCAAGCTCAAAGCCAAGGAAGAGATTACAGTTTGGCTCTTCTACATCGCAGTCAAAAAGCTGCACATCTGAAAGAGCAAGAGCAAGATTTAAGGAAACTATGGTCTTCCCAGTTCCTCCTTTCCCACTTGCAAACTCAATTTTCATATTCAATCTCCATTTTATTCCGTAGGTGCTGTGATTTCTTCAAGGTCCCAGACCCCATCAAGGATGTCTCCGGCAGTATTTGCCCCTTATGGAGTTCACATAATTTTTATAAAATTATCCCAAAGCATGTGGAATGGGCACATTCCGACACTTCTTATCGCGAGGGCGTTCGCCTTTTCTCGAATAATTAGTTCCACAGCTTTCAAGCCTCTTTTATTCTCAGAATTGAAAGATAAGTTTTCAAGAATTTTCCAATTTCAGATCTTGCCTTCTTCAATTTCTACAAAGAGAAAATAAGGGGCTTTTCCAAAGTGCTGTTCAACAAGTCCATCCAAACATTTTTCATCTCTTGTAGGAATGCTTACTTTCATCTGATCACGTGTACCCTTTTATTGTTCTCCTGGTTTAGTAAGGTTTATTGCTTGTGTTAATTTGTACTATCGAGATTATTTGTTTCGTAGATTCGCATTTTTACTGTTAAACTTATCACGATTAGCACTTATCTGTCCTTAACATTCCTTTTTACATTCCACTACCTTTTTTCATACCGGAGTGAGGAGCACTATTTGGACTGCATATTGATTCAAGTTCTCCAGCTTCATACTGGCTAATAGCTTCCCTAACCGTACCTTTTGCTCCGACTTGGACATCAATTCCGACTTCTGCGAAAATAGAAAAGGCATTCGGACCCACAAAGCCTGTTAAGAGTACCTTAACCCCTGCGTTTGTGATAGCTTCGGCTGCCTTGATCCCTGCACCACCAGAAACTTCTGAACTCGTATTTGAGATGGATTCTACAGATTTGGTTTCAGTGTCATAGATTACAAAGTAGCTGCATCTCCCTACTCGGGAGTCCACTGTGGAATCGAGCCCTTCACCACTAGCTGTTATGCCAACCTTCATTCTTCTTGCCCAGTCTGTTGATAGTCAAGCGTTTTAATACATCGTTATGTGCACCAGCAGTTATTTCCTGACCATTGAAGTCCCGCACTTTTCACACTTCATCTCGATGCAAGGCACCCCCGGCTTGTGAGGTATCTCGTGTTCGCATTTGGGACATTTGCAAGTCCCTTCCGGGCCGCTATTACCCCCTCCTCTATTCCTACCTCGTCCCCTGCCTACACCAGGTCCGTTACCTACCGGACCAATACCGTCTTTTCCTGGCATCCTGTAATTTCCTCCTTCAATTTTTATTGACTTTCCATAAATAAATGCTTCAGTTATTTTCTCAAGTGCTCTTCTGAGTGCCCTTTGAAAAGTAGATTGATGAACGCCCATGCGCTCAGCCGCCTCAATTTGGAATAAATTTTCCAGAAAGCTGAGCCTCATGGCTTCAAGTTCGTCAACTGTCAGGACTATTTCCCCAAAATTGCTTTCTTTACAATCCTCAGGTTTGAAGTGCCTCAGATGATGTTCAAAACTCACCATTCTTATTTTCCTTGGGCGCACCATTATGCATCAATATGCATAATCCGGTATATATCAGTTATCCTATAAGAAAATGTCAGGAAGGAAAACCAGAACAGGATAAAGGGTTCCGTTGCAAAAACTTCAACAAAATATGTAAATCTATAAGTGATTAATAAAAATCAAAACATTCAAGGAAAATGTACTAACATTACAAAACTATACCAAATAATTGATTAATGTATTTGACTTCATTAAGAACAGAGTAATTTAGATCGATTACTTGTCCTTTTTTGATCATATTCATAGCTTCAATTCCTTTTAAGGTTTTATTAGCAGATAGAAAAGACTGAAATCCTAACATTGGATTAACGATTTGCTTTAGAGATCTGTGATCTTGTTCTATAATGTTATTCAAATACTTGATTTGTCGAATGCCTACGTTTTTAGGTAGTATTTTATCATTTTTCAGTTCATCTATAGCAGGTGGATAAGCTGGATTCTTATCAACTGTTATTACCTTCGGAATTTGATTATGATTAGAACTTAAAGCTTTCTTAAAGAATCTCTTCGCTGCCTTTCTATCTCGTTTTGAACTTAACATGAAATCAATTGTATCTCCATTTGAGTCAACTGTTCGGTAAAAATATTTCCATTTACCTTTTACTTTGATATAGGTTTCATCAACTCTCCACGAATCATTTGTTGGTCTTAAATGCTTTATGATCTTCTTTTAGATTTCAGGGGAATATTGATGCACCCATCTCATTCTAGTACTGTGATCAACTTGAATTCCCCTTTCTGCCATCATTTCCTTTAAATTTCTATAACTTAATGCATATTTTAAGTACCATCTTACATTCAATAAGATAATTTCCCCTTCATAATGCTTCCATTTAAAGGAATTAGATAGCATGTTACTATCTTTGGTTTTCTTTTTATTCTATTGTACCATTAGAAAGGATTTTTTGCAACGGAACCACAAAAAGAACTGCCATAGAAATAGCCAGTACCTTTTTAATTCGAATAGAAGATTGATTCAACATTTATTTCACCTAATTTATTTTTCCATCATTTTTTTACTCAAATTTATCTGTTATATAAAAATCGATATTAACCAACTGATTTTTTGTAGGTTGAATAGTTACATCTTTTATTTTATGTTCTAGTATACTTTATCTGATTAAATCACATGCGATATAATGCGTGTTTTATTCATGACATTATTTTAGAAACATTCTAAATTTTTTATAATATATTTACTGATATCGGCAAATTTGCAACAAAGTTTGCATCTTTCATACCTTTCCTGACAGATTGCACTACAGCCGGTTTCACTCCCGCTCTTCTGGCAATATCGTCATCTTTTAAGCCGCTCTTCCTGATGCCACAGAGGATGTCGTCCAACTTTAGATAAGATAAACCAATTAACTTTTCGTTAGGCATGCTGTCCCCAAACAGGTCAGCAGAAGATGTCTTGTTTACGATGTGATCAGGTACCCCAATGTGCTTTGCCAGTTGTTTTATCTGTGTTTTGTATAGGTGCGACATGATAGAAATGTCACAGGCACCATCGCCATACCGGTCGTACACTCCCATAGTTAACTCGGAATTGTCATCGGTGCCCACTAAAAGACAATTTTTGAGAGTGGCATGGAAATACAATACCGTCATCCTTATGTGTAATTTTGCTCCCCCCACAGCCATAAAGTCCCTGACAGCTGGGGAACATGCACCGACAGTCGCCGTTTGGCTGAAATGCTCAGGCACCTTCTCACTGACTACGGTAACATTTTTACTTTTAAGGGTCTCCTCTATGAACTTCCTGTCAGATGCCTTTTCGTGGGAAACGATGTCATACGCGCCCAGCTCTTTTAGAAACGGTGAGATAACGATTTTCTCATGGGGTATTCCAAGGCTCTTAGCCAAGTTCATACCATCATCGGTGTTCTGTGGCTTAGTGTCTCTATCGGGCAGTATAAGACCGTAAACCTTATCCTTGCCTAGTGCTTCAACACACAGGTATGCAACCGTCGATGAATCCAGTCCACCAGAAAGGCCGACCACTACACCATCTTTCCTAAAATTGTTTATCTGATTCCTAACAAATTCAACTATTTCTTTCCGGGCTTGTTCCGCGTCAAATTCCAGATATTCCGGAAAGCCTAATTTTTCTGTTTCTGTCATAAAACCATCTCCATATAGCTTCAATTTCCTCGCACATTGTATCTACAGCAGGACTCACGCACTTGGATATAAAATCAACATCAAAAGGCCAATAACTTTTTAATCCTGCTATAGATATAAATAAAACAGAAAAATATTTAAATCTGTTGTTACTATTGTGGTAACATGTATCAACAAATAAATCTTCAGTTAATTCGTAATCTTGAAAAGCTCGGGCTAACCGAAAATGAAGCAAAGGCATATGCAGGACTTGTGAGTTTGAGAGAAGCTACAGCTCGTGAAATTCATGAACTTACAAATATGTTAGTGGCAATAATAGATTAGATAACGTTTTTCAAATTTACAGCAAATTCACAAAACTGTCATTCATGGTCGTGTACCAAAAGTTCAGTAAAATCTTAATTGACTCTTTATTTTTCTTTTTCACCATAAAACAAAATTTACTATCCATACCTAATGAATAAATTATACTAAAAATAATGTATTTTTGAGTTTTGAGCCTTATATTTACTCAAAAAGTGAAGCTAAAACCACTAAATATAAAGTTTTAATGTAAACTTATATATTTTAGCAAAATATTCTGCAGGGCTTAGTAAGCATTAAGACTCCAAGACAAAAGAAAACTGGATAAAGATATCGATAGGAGGAATTACAGGACACTGGAAGATCCTGTAAAAAGCTTGATATTATTCTTTATTATAGACATTGTAATTGATTCTATATCCAAAATGTGCTTTTTTTGCACTCTTTTGGGCTCTGTTGCAAAAATAATGTTTATGACATTTGCTACCATAATTCTTACTATTATATCGCATTTTTCCGGTTATTAGAGCGATTAGTTTTTCCTTATTGTGAATGTTTACACTGATTTTGTAATAGAGCAAGATCTTCTCATAATTTTTCGCAATGGAACTCTCATATAAGCATTATATATTTTGAGAAATTTAGGTAATTCCAACAAATAGGCTGTCAATTGTCTTCCATGATATAACTTGGCACAATTAGTCTTTCATATATAGCTTTTTGCAAATAAGCAATAATCGGCAAGTTAATTATCAAGCCTTCTCTTCGGTTTCCTGCTCTGTAAACTGTTATTGATACCTTTCCATCGGCAATCATAAAAAATTCTTCTTTATACTGAACGCCTTCAATTGCAATTTTATTCATAAAACTTGTAAACTTTTTTGAAGTTTCTCTAAAATTAAGAGATATTGATGTGAACTTATCCAGTTTATCAACGATAAGCTTTACACTACAAATTTTTTCCAATTTTTTTATCTCGGGCTCAAACTCCTGTAGAAATTCTGGATTGGTAGAATAGATAATCAACTCTTCCCTAATTCCGTCCATAATTTCACGTATACGGGTCTTCATTACACGGTCACTCTGAATATACCAAACCGGAGAACTTTTAGGGAGTTCATAGCTTAGTTCATTGAGCTGGTTAAGTGTATCGATTGAGCAGTTTAAAAAATCGTCTCTTATTTCTTCGATTACCCCCTTAGGATCAACTGCTCGGAAATATGTTGGAGATCCCTGCCTCACTTCCAGATAGCCTTTTTTCGCAAGCGTGTTAAGGATCTCATAGATTTTGGCTCTCGGCACATTTGTAATTTCATGAATTTCACGAGCTGTAGCTTCTCTCAAACTCACAAGTCCTGCATATGCCTTTGCTTCATTTTCGGTTAGCCCGAGCTTTTCAAGATTACGAATTAACTGAAGATTTATTTGTTGATACATGTTACCACAATAGTAACAACAGATTTAAATATTTTTCTGTTTTATTGTCTGTATCCTAAAAGTTCAAACTAATTATGTAGGACACCTATAGTGGTGATTTCTTTGAAATATATAATCGCAGTTATAAGACCCGAGAAGCTTGATACAGTCAAAAAAAAGCTTCAGGAAGTTGAAGTAGATGGACTTACAGTGTCATCTGTTTCAGGCTACGGTTCCCAGAGAGGATATTTGGAATTTGATAGAAATAAAGCTCAAAATTACGAAGCACACCTGCTTGAAATGATCAAACTTGAAATTGCAGTTAATGATTTTCGTCTTCAAATGACGAATGACGCAATCAAGAGCGGAGCTAAAGACGAAGAAGGCTATGTTGGGAGCGGAAAAATATTCATATTGCCTTTAGAGAATGCAATCAGAATTCGCACTAATGAAAACAGATACGATGCTATTTGAGTGGTGATCGAAAATGACTATTGTAGCTGCAGATACTGCATGGGGGTTCCGTTGCAAAAATTCATAATAAGGATTCAATTGAATAAAGGGAAAATCAATAGAACGATAATATGCTATCTAATTCCTTTAAGTGGAAACATTACGAAGGAGAAATTGTCCTATTAAACGTAAGGTGGTAACTAAAATATCCCATTAGCTATCGCAATTTAAAGGAAATGATGATAGAAAGAGGAGTACAAGTTGATCATACTACTCTAATGAGATGGGTGCATCAATATTCTCCTGAGATCGAAAAGAAGGTACGTAGATACTTAAAACCAACCACTGACACTTGGAGAATGGACGAAACCTACATCAAGGTAAAGGGTGAATGGAAATATCTTTACAGAGCAGTTGATTCAACTGGAAGCACAGTTGATTTCATGTTAAGTGCAAAGCGTGATAGAAGTGATGCGAAATGTTTTTTTAAGAAAGCTTTGAGTTCTAATCATAATCGAATTCCAAAGGTAATAACTGTAGATAAAAATCCAACTTATCCACCTGCTATAAGTGAACTCAAAAATGACGAAGTATTACCTAAAAACGTAAACCTTCGGCAAATCAAGTATTTGAATAATGTTGTTGAACAGGATCGTAGATCTATAAAACGAATAATTCGTCCAATGTTAGGCTTTCAGTCTTTTTGTACAGCTATCAAGACTTTAAAAGAAATTGAAATCATGCATATGATAAGAAAAGGACAGATTGATGCTCTAAATCGATGTGTTCTTTCTGAAGTAAATTTTATAAATAAGTTATTTGGAATAACTGCCTAAATCTAAATGTTATCTGAGAAATATTTTGCATCTTTATGTTTTTTGCTGTGAAACTAAAATTTTTACTTAAATAATAGGATTTTTTGCAACGGAGCCTGCCTAAATATAGTTAAGACCATGTAGATTACTACTTCCAGAGCTATGCTATAAGAAAGATATGTACTCTGGAAAATCTAATCCGTATTTTGGGAGAAAAATTCAAGATGCTCATGATTTTCCTCGATGTATTAATAGGAATCACTGCGTCAGAAGTGATCTTTGTATTCACTGATTAAATCTATCATATACTCTGAGAAAAATTTAGCTTGTACATGGATTTTTTTATTGCAACTGCTTACAGTTCTATTTCATTATACGCGTTCAAGTGCAAGAGCCCCAAGAAATGCCATCGTTTCAAATATCTCTTTGTTCTCTGGAGTTAGAGCTCTCTCAGGTTGTTCAAAGGCAAATGCCATGAGGCCCAAAATCATTCTGTGAGTTTTTAGTGGAATATAATACCCTCTTCCTGCAGGAAGATTATTTGTTCCGTAGCCAGCTGCCTGACCGTTATCATAAGCCCATCGAGCAATGTTACTCTCTTTATCTTTGAGGGGGTAGTCAGCATCACCTTCTTAGATTTGAAGCCCGGAGGAGCTAGATGTAAGTATTGCAAAGGCACCTGGAGCAAAGTTATGCATTTGATCGGAGAGAATTTTTAAAACCTTTTGCCTTGTTTTTGCTTTCACAAGTTCACGAGAAAGACCTGCTGTTGCTTCCACTTGAGCTTCGCTCTGCCATATCTGAGGCAAAAGATGTCGCAGCCGAGTTGCAAGGCTGCTGATTATAAGAGCAATAGTGACATATCCTACAAAAGCGATGAAGTATTGCAAGTCTTCGATACCAATTGAATAGTAAGGCTTGACAAAGAAAAAATCAAAGAGTAAAATACTCACAAATGCTGCAAACATAGCCACTCTGCGTCTGAAAAAGAACGCAGATACAAGGACTGGTAAGAGCTGAATAATCAGTAGGTTCGTAGGTCCTATATGATCTCTGAGAATTAAATTAAAGCTCACTACGGCTGTGATCAGGATGAGACTAATTGCATATTCAGCTGTAAAAAATAGTGGAATTTGTCGCTGAAAAGGTATATGCAAGCTGTTCCCTTTGGGTTCATAAAGATGGATATCAATACCAGGCGAATTTCTTATGATCCTATATACCGGAGAAAAGAACACATCTATACCATGGGGTTTTCCAAGCATAATCATGTTGACATTGCTCCGCCGAGCATAGCGTATAATCTCATCAGCAATATCATTTCCACGGTAACGAACTATACGGCCACCCAGCCTTCGACACGTCTCTAGAGCTTGATTGAGCCATACACGTTCCATCGAAGATAAAGCCCTATCGTTGCCAATATCTACTGAAAGTACAATAAAATCAGCATCGAATCTGGTTGCAAGTCTATATGCTGCCCTTATCATGGCTTCAGCTGTGGGGCCGGGCCGAATACAGACCAGAAACCGTTCTACTGCAGGCCATGGGCCCTGGATAGCTCGGCTCCTCATATAACCGATCATCATCTGGTCAGTATACACTGCCATATATCGCAGTGCAAGTTGCCTTAGTGCAAGGAGATTTCCGGTTCTGAAAAAACTCTGAACAGCAGCCTCAGCCATATTTTCTACATAGACTTTCCCGGCTTTGAGACGAATATTTAGCTCTTCTGGCGTGATATCAATTAACCGAATCTCATCGGCATTGGAAAAGAAAGCATCCGGTACAATTTCAGAAACTCGGATTTCAATGATTTGGGCAACGGCGTCGTTTTGGCTCTCAATATGCTGAATATTGACGGTAGTATATACTGATATTCCTGCTTGCAGGATCTCTTCGACATCTTGGTATCGCTTCACATGTCTGCTGCCTGGAGGATTGGTATGAGCTAACTCGTCTACCAGGACTATTTGAGGGTGACGTCGGATAATTTCATCGAGATTCATCTCCTTCAGAGGGAGGCCATGATGTTCGATGGAGACTGTTGGAATAGCCTCTAAATTATTAACCAGTAAATTTGTCTCAGGCCGATCATGGATCTCAATATAGCCGATTACAACATCTTTCCCTTCCCTTAGCCGCTGAAGTGCATCTTGGAGCATTGAGTATGTCTTCCCAACACCTGCGGAATAGCCTAAGTAAACTGTCAACCTTCCTTCATGCACTTTTTTTTCATCACGGTGAGCGATACGGAGCAAATCTTCAGCTAGTGGTCTTCCTTCTTCTTCACGATGATCCATTAGCATAATTCCTCTAGGTGTGACCCTTCTTCATCAAGCGCTCGGTTGAGCGAAAGAGCATTTAAATAAAGAAGGTGATAATTTAAAAATCCATCTCACCCTTTGATGAATAAGATTGGCAAATAGGCAAATAAATTATACATCTGTGTGAATCCTTGAGATATCGGATGAACTTTCAATGGGAATGAAGAAGTAGACTCATTAATTCAAAAATCAAGTTAAAGACTAGATTTTGAACAAATTGAAGAATTGAACGGAAGATTCATTTTGTAGTCATGACAGAAATTGAAGAAAATCAGCCTTCTCTAAACCTTCAAAAAGAAGGAAAAAAACGGTGCAAACCCAAAAACACTACCATTATGCTTACTACAGAAGTATCTTCACCAATTTCAAAGGATATGAATCTGAAATAAGTGATTCTATCATTTGTATAAAGGAAATTTTTCCGGATGATTCATACAAAAAAAATTTGAGATATTATTTTAATAGGCACAATGATTTCCACGCCGTATTTCCATTTTATAGTACAAATGTAGTTTGAAATAAAATTAAGTTAGTTAATAAAAGTTCTAGGGCCATTTTTTAGCCTCGTAGAAAGTAAGCTATTCAACTCAAATAAAGGATATTAAGATACAAAACTAAACGCTGTCAGGATGATAAAAGCTACAAGAGAAAAAAAGCACTATGGTGTAATTAAGAGTAGAGGATCAGTAGAGACCTACCCTAAAAATAATTGGCACAACAAAACAAGAAAGAGAATAGTAAATGACACCCTATCAAATGTTTATGTGGTCTAGAACCATCTTTAGAGGATTGTAACTAAATCTCCGATTTCAAAAGATTTTATATATAAACTTATAAATAACAAGCCAAAAATGAGGGTTTATCCAAATGTTCTATATATACCTATTTTGTGATCTAATTTGAAAAAGCAACATGATAAACCTCATAAGTTCGTTCTTTTTGGGCAAAAGAGGAAGTTACAGCCTCATTTTCTGCAAAAAAATAACTGAATTTTCAAAATGATAGAGATATTACAATCTACTCTATTCAAAAACTTATAACTGGAAATGAGGTTGATTAGTACATCTGAAATATAATATCGGGTGAAAATTATTTTATTAAGATGATACAGGTATAATATCAGTAGAGAATAATGGATACTACAAAAAAGCTTTTTGATAGGAATATTTCATTCCTATGAGCATTATTGAGATAACTGAAAGAGGCAAACAGAAAGAGTCCTCTTCGAACACAAAGGAACAAAAGTAGAGTGATAATCAACTAAAGATTATACTCGAGATGGTGGTGAAAGACCAAGATGTGGATATGAAAATCTCAATTATCAGAGTTACTAGTAGGACAATTAGATAATGTGGACATATTTATCCTGCCGATCGAAACGGTGACACAGGTAAGAAAGGATTAGGTTTGAAAATAAGTTTTAGATGAAAATGCCCTATATATAAAGGGTTTTATTTTTTGTAAGCATATCTCAGCCTATGTTCTTCGGTTGAGGTTACTTCCAAAGTATACTTAATGACTTATTCATGCTGTTTGTTCAAACTTTCAGTATGGATTAATCCTATCTTCTTTAGCACAAAAAAATGTAGGCATTTGTCCCACCAAAAAAATCATTATGAAACGTTAACAATTATATGGTTGACAAACTATTCACATGCAACTTTACTTGTAATAGTGCTGCATAATATATACGACTAACAAAATTAAAGATATAAGTGTCAGAAATGCAATGGAAAGTAGAATAGTTCCTATCCATATTTGACGATCAGTTAATACACCAGTTGATTTTGGTTCTGGATCCTTTGGAAATTGCGATAAATCGATATCTGCAAAATGCTTTAAATCATTCCGGAGTTCACTAGCAGACTGATATCGCTCGTCAGGATTCCGGCGTATTGACTTAAATATTATAGCTTCAATTTCAGGGGGAATTGATGATTGAAGCTTACGAGGCGATATAGGAATTGCCGTTAGATGTTGGTTCATTACAGAAAGAGCATTGTCTCCATGAAATGGCACCGTTCCAGTTAGCAGCTCATATAGTATAATTCCAAGTGCATACACATCAGTACGCACATCTCCACGTTTTCCCTGTATTTGCTCAGGTGCCATATAATCAGGTGTTCCAAAGGTATCTGAACCGAATCTCCATGTTACACGTCGGCTACCTTCAAGTAGAGAACTGCCAAAGTCAATAATATGGAGTCTACCATCCGGTCCGAGAATTATATTCTCAGGTTTCAAATCACGATGACAAACTCCATGAGCATGAAGATAATAGACTGCTTCAACAAGCTGGTCGGCTATAGAGAGTGCTTCGTTAATAGGTAATGGAGCATTGTCGCTGATGAAGGCGCGGAGCGATTTACCTTCTATATAGTTTAAAACAAGAAATAGACCATTAGAGCTTTCCACAAGGTTGATAGCTTTAGGAATCGCAGGATGATTCAACTTTTGTCCAATAGCGTATTCTCGGCGAAATCGCTCGTATGTAACTGGGTCACTAATTAAAGAAAGATCTGGGAATTTAAGTATAACAGGCTTACCATCTGGGTCGCTGGCCTTGTAGATCTGGCTAAATCCTCCTTTACCGAGACACTCCAATATTTTATATCCGCAGACGATTTCGCTTTCTTTAAACATCATAAGCATCTCATTACTCTGTAAACATCCATTGCACAGCAAGCGTAAATTATTTGTTAGCTGATCCAAAATTTAGTTTCAAAACCAAGTCATTGAAGCAAGCGTAATTTTGCTTTTTAAGATTTAAAATTTTATAATTATAAAACAACGTTATTGTATAAACAATGAAGATAACTATAAGTTTTATTCTCAATAACTCTCCTGGGTTACCTGCTCAGATCTTTTTGTAGTCCTCAAAATGAAAATTAACACTTCTAAAACTTAAAAAATGGATTGATCGCAAAGTTCAGATAACTATCCACTAAAAACTGTAGTTATTAAATTTTGAGTTTGTTATCTATCATTTTTTTCTTCTGCTTGCTCTGAACTTTCTTCCTATGGGCCACAAATCCACCATCAGTAAGTATATCGAGCAGAAAATCAGGCAGTTTATATCCTGTGAATGTACCTTTATTTAGAACTATAATCTCACCTTTGAGCAGATCAACTTGATCTCATCTCCTTCCTCACACTCGACATCAGCTTCCAAAATAAATAGCCCGACATTAATTGCATATCTAAAAAAGTTTCTTGCAAAAGACTTTGCTATAACGCAGGCCACTCCGGGGTATTTCAAAGAGAGAGGATCCTGTTCCCTTGAAAAGCCAAAACCGAAATTTGTGCGTGCAACAATTATATCCCCCGGCTTCACTTTTTTTAGGAATCTTTGGGCAATGTCTTTCGTCAAATAAGCTATAAAGTCCTGCATGCATTGGTTCGCATGGTTTTTTCTTGGATAATTACATTAGTATCAACCTCGTTTTCGAACTTCCAGACTTGGGCTACAATAAGATTTACCATCATAATTCACCTGAAAAGTAAATTTTATAATAGATATTTTAGTAGCGGAATACGGGAAACAAAAGTAATATTCCATCAAATAGGGCTCAAGAAATAGAATCTTAAAATGAGTCTTGTGAGTCAGTTACTGAAAATCCGAAACAAGGACTTGCTTTCAAACTTGTAGGAACATAACTATATGACCGCTTTTTTCAGATCTGATTAAAAACTCACGGATACGACCTAGGTTCAATTTTTAAATATGCCGTATTTCACTTGTTTTGTTTTATTCCTTTTCGATTTCTTTTCTAAATTCTGTGTCATCTATCTCGACTTCTTAGAATTGGTATTCCATTTTATATCCTATTTTAGAGCTAAGTAATTGGTATAAGTTTGTCTATAAGGGCTTACGTAGTGAAACTGAAAAGCATCAGCATAGGATTCCCAGCTATTTGAGTTGTAATATTATGATAGATGTTCATGTGGTTTACTTCGCTCTTCAGTGTGCAAATTCTGCCTTTCAAGCTGTCTCAAAACTTGACCAATTTCTGCAATTGTATAATTGGCAATATTTACTTTAAATGTCTAATCGAAAATTAATCTGAATTTCAGGCGCTAATTAGCTTTAAAGGAAGGCACTTAATCCTAATTGTAGAATCAATTGTAGTTTTGAGTAGCTCGCTTTTTTATTTCACAAATCATAGATTTTTGGGGCATATCTATGCGTTATTGATCAATTTCGAAAAAGCGAGTACTTCCACTTCATTTGAGTAAAATGTCAATAGACTATTTTGTTTACGGTTTTCAATAAATCACATCCATTGCTGATTTTCTTAATCATTATTTAAAGTAACTTAATTTTGTCAGACGTAATTCACCGGAATGGCGTATGGAAAAATATCACTTGTCATTCCAAGCACGCCGGTTCTTACCCTTAAAAGAAACGTTTCGATTTTCCTCCGGTCTGTGCAATTTCTCTGAGTATAGCGAACCTGATCTATCAAATAGCACCTTTACTGATATTTATTCCATTTGCGTAGGAAATATATTTTTCAGCTGTTCCATGCAGAATGGTTTTGGAATTACGAATATGTTATAAAAGAATACAGTAACCTATTACCTATTTTTCATTATATATAAATTTCTATATTGGTTTTATAAAGCAACCAATTAATAACGCAGAATTCAAGAGATAAAAAGACAAACGTTATAAAAACTGTATCAGAAGCCCTAAAGATAAAATATTATCTGCTAAGAGCCTATCCGAAAAATAATATACTTTCAATTTAAGATCATGTGTGGTAATGACAAAACGGAAAATTGTTCATGACTACGAAATTTCTGAAGATTATTGGAAAAAATAGAACCTTTACTACCTGTACCTAAGCCAAAAAAGAAGTCTTGAAGACCTAGAAAGGGTGATAGGAAAATAATGAGTGGCATTTTCTATCTTCTTGTTACTGGTTGCCAATGGAAAGCATTGCCACGATTTTATGGAGCTCCAAGCACTGTAAATAATCGATATTAGAATGGGAATGACAATCAATTGATGGTGCTATGACAAAAGCATCACTAGATGGAGCTGGAACAGGAGCCAATCCTACTGATCGTGGCAAAAAAGGTACAAAAAGGATTGTTTTAACTGATGGTAAAGGCATACCACTTTCTGTTGTCGTTGATGGAGCCAATCGTCACGATAAAAAGCTTGTGAAAAGTACTTTAGACGCCATATTCTTTGAAAGACCTTCTGCAGAAGACATAATTCAGAATATATGCATGGATAAGGGTTCTGATTTCACCGATATCAGAAAATTGGTTGAAGACTATGGTTATACTGCGCATATCAAAAGTCGTGGAGAAGAAAACATAAGAAGAGACATACATGGTTTTCGGGCAAGAAGATGGATTGTAGAAAGGACACATTCTTGGCTGAATAGATTCAGAAGACTCCTTATAAGATGGGAAAAGAAAATTGAAAATTACCTTGGTATCCTACATTTAGCGTGCGCATTGATAACATTCAGATCAGCAGAACTTTTCGGATAGACTCTAAGTTGAATCCCAAACAGCTTGTTTTGGGACTAAAACTTTTCAGAGAGCCATTATGGTAATTAACTGAGTTTATACTTTAATCCGCGTTTATTTATGGCAGTGCACCAAAAATATTGTAAAATCTAATTGACTTTATGCCATTTTCTTTAACAACAAAAAATAGGATTTATCGTTTTTACGGATGTGGATGTTTTCATACAAAACCTAAACACCTTAGAGTTAAGATAATTCAAACTTTTGGACCAAAACTATAGCTGTCTAATCGTTTTTATGATGGATGCTCTATTCTGTATAAATCTTTCAATGCAGTTGTGTCGTCAGGGTAAAGTTTTATTGCTTTATTATAATCAAAGATTGCTGCCGCTTTATCGCCTTTAGCTTCGTCAATGATCCCCTTTGCATTCCAACCAAAGAAATTGTTTGGATCAAGCATCAAACTTTTATCTGCGTAATTTTCTGCGTCTTCAGATCTACTTTGTTTACTCAAAATTAAGCATTTCCCTACATTGTACATTGAATTATAGGGTTTAATAAAAGTGCATGGTCCATTGCTGCATTAGCTTCATTCATTTTAAATTCTTGAGTTAAAACCAGTCCTTTGTAATACCATGCGTCTGCATCTTGTGGATCTAGGCTAATTGCTTTATCAAAATTTGATATGGCATCATCGTATTGTTTGGCGCCGCCTAGGATATTTCCTTTTTTGACGAGAGCTTGTGATTCTTGGGATGCAGATACTATACCTACTAGCAGCAAAAGAGCTAGAGTAATTATTCCAAAAATGTTGAGCTTTCTATTTACCAAAAATATCAGTCATGAGTTAAGAATCCATATATAATAGTTAAGCAGCATTGTAAAGCTGACCCAGATTATATAAGGGGGCAACAGGTAAGAAGTTGATTTTGAGATTTTTCTAAACTGGATTATTGTCAGAAAGATAGCAAGCCAGAGAAAAATGATATCAACAAAAGCATAGTAAGGGGGACTTTAGCCCGAAAAATAAAAAGGACCAGAGGAAGTTAAGACCTAACTGTATTCCAAAAATAAGCAAACCCATTTTTACTTCTCGCTGTTGCAGTCCCTTTTCCCAAACAATGTAGAAGGAGATCCCCATAAGCGTATAGGGAGCAACCCATACCGGAAAAAAGATCCATGACGGAGGGCTAAAAGCTGGCTTTTCAAGCAAAAAACCAGTTTTCAAGAGATGAAACCGTAAATGCTGAACCGATAGCTTCAGCAAGCTGGCAAAGCAACACTTAGGCAAAAAGCTTAAAGGAATTTACTTTCTGAGCCATATAAGATGCCTAAAATATTTTGTCCTCTAATAATATTAATTTTGAGTTTAGAAGATTTCGATAAGCTTCAATTTCCGGCTAGCTGTTTATAAAAGTATGTGTAAGCAAGTTGTTGAAATCAGAGGTTTATCTAAATTTTTTTGACTATAATTCCTCTTAAGTGATGCATCAATTGCCTGCTGTCCCTATTTCCAGTAAATCCTTACATTCAGCTCCTCAAGGTGGGAAGATCCATTCCAGATAATATTAATGTTCTTCTAACAATTTAGGTCATGGAAAGCTTTGTAATTTGTAATATCTGCATCATAAAATATGAAGCTTCTTTCTTCATGTTCATAGTATTGAATCCCAGCATGATGTAGGCAAGTTTACTTGTTCCTGCATCTCTTGTACAGATTATGTTTTGGACTTCCTCCTACTATTTCAAGGTTTAACTCCATGAAAAATTACTTCCCATAATGACTCAATTTTAGATTTTTAAAAGACAGAATACATGATATGTCTAGCAAATTTTAGTTTTTGCACTGCAGTAAATTCCTACAGCGCTGGAGGTCCTGTACAGTATTCACGTTTATTGCTAACTTGGGATTCTCAAGTATAAGATTAAAGTCTTCCTGTTCGTTTCTGATTTGAGAACTGTCCAGAATATTAATCCCGGTAGGTACAATTAGTTTACCATCCTTGTTGAAAACCGTTTCAGGTCTGATTCCAGCTCCCTTGCAGATATTTATTGGGACATATACTGAAAGTGCCGGTTTTTCTGCTTCCCAGTATTTCTCAATTATCGAATCTATAAGCTCTGAATCTATCAGGGGAATATCTGACATAATAATCATTACTGAACCAGTTGTTTGTGAAGTTTCTACTGCATAAATCATATCCCCTACGTAGTTTCCTCCAAAGGTCCTGATTACTTGAATCTCTCCTTTATAATATTCCCGAATCATAATTTCAGTCTTAGGGGTTGCAGGAGATACTGCTACAAAGACACGATCTATATTCTTTGTGGTTATGAGGGTATCTATTACATAGCTTATGAGTGGTTTTCCAAGTAATTCAACACACGGCTTTTCCCCCATTCCAAGCCGTTGTCCGAATCCTCCTGCCATTACAATAGCATTCATTCCAAATCTCTCAGGTATCCATTTAATGAAATTTCAGGATAACTGCGATAACACTTAGTGCAGTCACCCTTCCGATTTCGTTAGCAACACCTATTCCGTCTCCATTTAACCCGCCAAAATGTGCATAGCTCCTGTTAAGAATTACCAGAGCAGAGACGCATGCTCCCAGATAGGGTAATAGCCCTATCCACCCAAAAGGCAGAGAACATAAAATAGCTCCTAACGCAAATCCTATAAGGAAATTCTGTTTGGTTGCTCCGTTTATAGTCATTGTTCCAAGGCTAGGATAAGCCTGTTTTCCCTGGAGAGGTATAGGCTTTCCAAAAGCAGCGATTGTAAGCATGGATTGCTTTGCACTAACTTCTGCGATAAACATTGATGCGAACATCAACATTGGAAGGTTATATCCAACAACTGAGCCTTCTTCTTGTACTGCTTTTATTGAACCATACAAAATAAGTAACAGCAGAATGCAGAAGGAGACTCCTCCTGTTCCGAGGTTCGTGTCCTTCAGGGCCTGTATTTTTTTTTCAAGTGATCCGTGAGCCATAAAACCATCTCCTACATCAGTGACTCCGTCAAGATGATTGAAACCCGTTATATAATATATGAATCCCATGATAAGGGCTGTAAGAACTGCTTCCGGAATAATTATCTGTCCTATGTATGCTGCTGTCCCTATGATAATACCTAGCACGGCTCCTGCAATTGGGTATAAGTATATTTTCCCCATAAGCTCATTGATCCCTTCCATGCTGATCCCCACAGGGATAGTGGACAGGAACCCCAAACTGGATTTAAAAGCAAGTAAAAATGAATTCATAGGATTTCACCTGTTTCCCAATCTTTTGTTTCGAGTTCTGCCAGACCTCTTGAATACATACTGGAGGATACTCCTCCTATAAGCCCACCTATCACATCATCAATAAACGGTCCCAGGTTTGAAAGGATTCCTGGCTTTTGTTTGTCATACCTTACAAACTCGAATGCTCCTTTGGAGCCGCTAATATAGGTTGCAATACTTGTGCCAAGAACCTCATCTGCAATTATGAAACTCATGTCTTTTTCATAGGAACTTTTGCTAATGTTCGGAAGATTTCCTGCCCTGCCTTCCCTCTCAAGCAGAATCCCGGAATAAATCAAAATGCATAGGTTTGGGTCCGAAAGAGCGTACTTGAGTTCTCTTTTAAACAAATATTCGGCTTTTTTCCTTGTCTCGAGCCCAGGATGTGGGATGTACATTTCGAGAGCTGTGTCTACAAGATCCTGAGCACTGATG
The DNA here is from genome assembly GCA_963733675.1 of uncultured Methanosarcinaceae archaeon. GTDB lineage: Archaea > Halobacteriota > Methanosarcinia > Methanosarcinales > Methanosarcinaceae > Methanosarcina. The sequence goes on from CAVTET010000005.1 coordinate 156,692, forward strand.
CCCTCTTCAGAAAGGACATCGAGTATGTCAATGGTAACTCTACCCTCTACTTTTTCAGGTTTCCCTTTTTTCAGGTTCCTTTCATCAATATCTGATAACTTCATAAGATCACGTTACGATTTTTATCCTGGCTAGGTCAACTTTAGTAAGTTATTAATTCTATAAATAGAGTTTAACTTCATACTGGTTTGTCCTACATTCTGTATATTGTACACAGATGTAGAATTTGTTTGCCTATTTGACCACCATATATTCATTGAAAGTTAGATTAATTTTTAAGCTATTGTCATATTGAGAAAATGGATGGCACTCTTGTGTACATCTGTAGTAAGTGGATTTATATTTTCTAGCTGGATTTTACTGCTTTTGGTAGAGTAGCATTCTTCGGCTTGTTCCGCTTTCTCAAAGTTTTATTTTAGAATAAAATCCTTCTTGTGACAATACTAGGTTCTGACAAATAAGGAATGGATCAGAGGCACAAATGAATTCCTACTATCTGGATTACTGCCATAAAGGCAGCAAGTGAGAATCCTGAAGCAATTGCTATTAATTGGGATACTCTTTTTATATCCTTTATTTCAGTAGGGGGGTATAATGCTCCCAAAACGTAATAATCAGGCTTTTCGAGTTTGACTCCGAGAGCTCCTGCAGTCGCAGCCATAGGATAGCCGGAATTAGGAGATGGAGTTTTCATGCCATCTTCCAGGACACTCTTGATACTATTAAAGGGGTTTATTTTTCCTTGTTTTTTCGGGAGCATAGCTACTATAAGAGCTGCTGCAAGAATAAATATGACAGATATTCGAGCTGGGATCCAGTTCAATGCATCATCGGATTTCGCAGAGAAGTATCCTAGTTCCTTATACTGTTTGGTAGTATACCCAACCATGGAATCTAGGGTACTTATAGCTTTGAATGCATATGCAGCAACAAGCCCGAATTCCCCAAATAGAACATAATATAAAATGGGGCTCAAGATGCAGTCTACGTAATTCTCGGATACAGATTCAATAACTGCAGAAGACATCTGGGTCTTTGTCAGTTTGGAAGTGTTCCGACTTACATAGATAGGAAGCAATTCTCTGACTTTTTCAAGCCTGTTTTCTTCAAGGTACTTGTAAATCTCCCTTGCCGGACTCAGGAGACATTTAATAGCAAATGTAGCTTTCAGGAAATAAGCTTCTATAAGGATTGCAAGAATTCTTGGCATTCCAGGAAGAGCTGCAATGTATAGGACGAAATAACCAAGTGAAGCTGCGAAAAAAACACAGCAGAGAACCATTATAAATCCATAAAATTTTCTATGGATTTTAGGAGCTATATTTTTCAGAAAATTAATTAATTTTCCCATCCATATAACCGGATGCACAGCAGCTGGCGGTTCCCCGAAAATGATGTCTATAGTTATTGCCAGCAAAAGTACCATAGCCAGGTGACCGCTATCTGGCATGATCATAGACTCGGCTCCACTACTTTTTTCCAGGCTATTTTCACAAGTTCATCAGCATCTTCTTCCTGCATGAGGGTGTCAAGGATTTTTCGGGCTATTTCCTTATTGTGAACAATATGGCAGTCGATACAACTCCATACTTTGCTGCCCCCTGAGCTCGTTATCCATTTTCCCTTTGTGCATTCGTTCTCACATGGATAAAAAGGGCAGAAGCAGAAGGTACAGTTTTGACCTTCAAAATGACAGGGATAGTATTCACAGGTCTTCCGACCTTCGATTCCTATTTCAGAGGCGTTTTCAATTACATTCTGTAGTTCATTCTTTGCCTGTTCTTTGCCCCATTGGGAAATGACATCTCCTATTGCAGCAACAAGCTTGTCATTTTCTTCTGCGTTCCGGACTGCAACTCTTATGTATTCTTTCTCAAGGCCACGGAACGAGACACAGTCCCGGATAAGAACTCCACGAGCTGCAAGGCATGCGCTCAATTCGCTGGAATTAAGAATGAATTTGCTGATATCAACTAAAATAAAATTTACATTTACTTCCCCTGCTTTGAATCCCCTAATTTTGTCGAGTTTAGCTTTGAGCTTTTCTCCTTCTTCTCTGATTAAAGCTCTTGCTTTTCCAAGATACGGATTGTTTATACCGCCTTCGATGTTAAGAAGTGCAGTTCCTATAACATTTGCCACTGTACCAAGGTTCCAGGAGAGCCTGGAGGCATTAAGGATTTCAGTCATTTCAGGGGTAGCTACCCCGAAGCCCATTCTTATTCCTGGCATTGCAAAATCCTTCGTAAGGGAACGAAGGACAAAAACGTAGTTATTTATTGCTGCTAGATCTGCAACACTCTGGGAAGGATCAGAGAGTTCGATAAAGGCCTCATCCACGAAAAGGAGAGTACCATGATTCCGACAGCGTTCTGCAAGAGCTTTAATTTCTTCTTTGGTGCGGAGCTTTCCTGTTGGGTTATTCGGATTGCAAATAAAAAGGATTTTTGCTCTCTCAAGAACCTCATTAGGAAGTGTTTCTACATCTTCCTCATTGGAATATTCAGGTCTTGCTCCCATGATTTGGCATTGTAATTCATATTCCCCGAAAGTGGGCCATGGGAAAAGAATCGTATCCCCTTTTTCAACCACACATTCGACTACAAGCCGAATAATTTCCGTGGAACCATTACCAGGAATAATATTTTGTGGAGTTACTCCGTGCCCTACAAACCTTGCTGCAGCATTTCTGAACTCCAGATACCGATTATCTGGATACTTCATAAGTTTTTCGACACTCTTTTTGAGAATGTTATCTAAGTTTAATCCGCTGTCCTCATTCTCAAAGGGATTTCCCAGGGGATTTAAGTTTGTACTGAAGTCAAGAATTTCGCTTTCAGGAATCCCGTAAGTCTCAGAAGTTTCTTGAATTAGCCCTCCATGCCTACAGGATTTCAGGGTTAGTAGATGCTCTTTTAGAGGTACACTTCTTTGCTTTGACACGGTGATCTAAAATATTAGTGTAAATCATGTATATTAAGTTACTTATTATATTAAGCAGTGCAAACTTTCCTTTATTTGCTTTACAATTGTTTGATTGTGAAAACTTTCATTTTGGAAATCCATTTTACTTTATTTCACAAAACAAATATATTACCATAATATTATTTTTTATTTATCTGTGAAGTTTTCACTGATTTCGGAGAATAGTAAAAATGTAACTATTCAAGTACTCTTTTGAAAGCTAATCAATTTTATCTCATACTTAGGGGAAATTTGATTCAACACTAATTTAATAGTTTGATTTTAATGTTGAAACGGTAGTTTCAATTTGCTGATTCCAGAAAGATTATTCTTATTCAGTTACAATTTTTCCTCAATAGTTCACAAAAAAATCATCCATAAATATTAATTCAATTTTGTTTAATTGCCTCTAGAAGATTCAACATTTTGAAATTATGAGGCAGAAATTATGCATAGTCTCTACTAAACTCTGTTGTGATTTTTTGAGGCATATTTTTGAGTTTATATGACTATTAATCGAGGTCGAAGCGCTAGATCTCTTTCTCGATTAAATTTCATTAGATGAATCTCTATAAACTGTTATAATTTGAGTATTGGAGAGCTTAAACCTCTTGACAATAATTTTTGCTCATGAAAACCTGTATTGATTTTGCTCTTAAAGAAGAATACAAACATCCTCAGTTAGTTGGAGACTAACTTGCTAAAATCTACTCAGTTAATTGATTGGAAAGATTTTCGTATAATTTTTCAATCCAGACCATTTTTAAAAAAATTATGAGGCAGACATAAAACTGAAGTAATCATTATGTTTAAAATGTTCGTATTATAGCATGGAATGGTCTTTATTTGTTCATTCAAATCCGGTGCACACAAAAGAGGATAAATTTTGAGAAAATGAAGCAAAAAAAGCATATATGCAAATGAAGTAATTTGACTTTGAACAATTTCTTAATATCCAGATTGGGGGTGTGAGCACACCTAGCTGCTTGCAGCTTGATGAAACATCGAAATTATGATTGTGATATTGAAAAAGTTGAGGGGAAAACAATGTGTAAAGCCTGTTACTATCTATCCCCGTGTTTTCTCTTTAATTCCTTCCACTTGGTATTTTATTGGATTTTCTGTAAATTAAAAGTTAAATTTTCACATTATTTGTGTAATTTGACTTTAAACATTGGATTTCTCTACTCAACAAATTCTTTAAATTTTTTTAGTTTATCGAAAATTAGGCACAATGCCTACAGTCTCAACTTTTAGTCTGTCGTAACAAAGACCATTGCAGCTACAACTGTTGTCCATTTTCCATCTTTGTCGCCTTTTGCAGTCTGACAAATGTGGAACGAATCAAATATGTGGCCACTGGCTTTATATACCTGTTCTCTCGCATACCAGGCCATTTCAGCATCAAACTCTATCCCTAAAGTTGTTGCAAGCATTGTTGCTGCCAGGTCTTCTGCATATTCTCCTGCAATAATCTCTTCTTCTCCAAAAGAATGATGTTCAGAAATATAACCGTAATTTTCTCCATTTACCGGAAGAGCAGTTCCTATAGCTGAAGCCATCAAACGATGTGGTTCGTTAGTATCATTCCTTGCAAGTACACAATGGACAATGTCACCAGGTTTTAGCCGTAAAAGTCCTTCATCTTTATGTACGATTTTGCAATTTGGAGGTAGAATGCTTGAAACACTTACAAGGTTGTATTTTTCTATTCCAGCAGCTCTCAACGCAAGTTCAAAAGATGCTAATCTATCTTTATGCACCCCGCTACCTTTTGTTACAAATGCTTTTTTTGGGATCATATTAACTCCTTAAGTATCTTTATCCGCCATCCTGCATATATATGCAGATGCAGATTCTGTTTGCCATTTGTCCACTATTATTCATTGAAAATTAAAATAGTTTTTAAGCTACTAGTTTATTGAGAGATATATAGCATTCTTGGTACATCCGCGAAAAATGGGTTTATGCATCCTGTGGATTTCCATTGTATGAGTAACCAAATATATAAACTACTTTAAAACTTATTGAACATAATTAAATGAACTATTTTTTTTCATGCTTCAAATGTGGATAAAAGTTATGAACTTTTTCCTACTAATTTGAGACTTTTTTATTATTATCTGGTTTTGAATTGATTGCAATTATGGTCAAAGCAGGAATATTCACATGTCTAGAAAACAATGATGGTAGTTAACACATTGAAAAGTGCAGTTAATTGTTGAGTTGATCATACTCCTAACGAAAGGATAGAACACAGAAAGAGTGGAAAATATGGGAAATGAAGGACATATGCAATCTTTCCCTACTTCCCACTTACTCATGGTTTCAGACCCTGGAGCAGATTCTATTGTTCAGCGTTCTTTATAATGACAGCACTTTATCAATTAATTGAATAGCTGTTATTTATATCTTAATATACACAAATTAATACTGTGTAAACTAAATGCCATTATAACATTGATATTTTATTCCATAAGTATATCCCAGACTTTATAACATTATAAGTTTATCAGTATAGAACCTTATACAAAATATATTTTTATCAAAAGGACATTCTAAAAATCAATCTAATTTTTATGCGACATGGAGAATATTAGATGAGAAAAAAAGCATTTAATAAAAGAAAAAATACACTAACTATTTTATTAGTATTTCTTGTATTAACTTTAATTATAGCTACAGCAGTAAGTGCTACAGAGTAAGACCCCACTCATATCATGGTAGTTCAGGTGGCACCCATCCAAGAGGTTCCGGTATTTTCTATCCAAACAGTTCAGGTGGGCCACATCCAAGAGGTTTCGGTATTTTCCATCCAAGCGGTTCAGGTAGTCTCCATCCAAGCAGTTCCGGTATTGTCCATCCAGGCGGACCACATCCAGATAAATACTACTCCAACAGATGGCAAGACCACCATCATCATTACCATGAACATTTCGACACAGATGTTTACTATCCAGAAGTAGAAACACAACCTGTAATAGTAGAATAGCCCATTGTCGAAGAACAACCCATAGTTGAAGAACAGTCCGTCATTGAACAATCCGGGGTAGAAGAACAACCTTTTGGATCAACATATAGAGCACCTGAGACTGGGGACAGTTCGTCAAATGTATTTGGTGGGTTGTTGGATTTAACTTCTAAGTCGTCTGATATAGCCAATGGATTAGATAGTAGTGATGGATCATATTTTTCTTTTGAATCCCACAACTATCCGAGAGAATTTATACGACATACCAATTACCTTGGTGAAAGAACACCTGTTAATAATAAATTAGATACAATGGATTCTACCTTCGCCCTTCGATTGGGATTAGCCGATAAAAACGATGCGTCTTTGGAGTCATATAATTATCCTGGATATTTCTTAAGACATCAAGATTATCGACTTAAATTAAACAAAATATCTACGGAGCAGTTATTTAAAGAAGATGCAACATTCAAAATTGTACCAGGGCTTGCAGATTCAAGTGCTTTTTCGTTTGAATCATACAATTATCCTAATCGTTATATAAGACATAAGGATGGTCACTTATGGGTTATGGAAGATGATAACAGTCAACTGTTTAAGGAAGATGCAACATATTATAAAGTCTCACCCAACGTCTTTCAGTAAACACTGCAGGACGAATTCCTAAAATCCAATATACAAAAAGCGTGGGAAAGGGATAATCACTACATTAAAGAAAATTTCGATAAATCCAATTTTTGGATAGTTGTTTATAAAGTAGATATAAGCAATTTATTAAAATTGAAGATTTATTGAAATTCTCTAAAGTGCAAAGTTTCCGTGCACATAGTTTATTGTATAAACTATGCATCAGTTAAAATAAGAAAGACAGAAATTTTCTCACCAGAAATATGGATTTTGCATCCAGTTACCTTTTACAGAACTTTTGGTACACTGTCACTCAGTTTAGTCACATCTTTTGTGTAAAATTAGAAAAAGGAGTTATTTGAATCCTTACTTTTTAGTTAATATTAGAAGTTTTATCCCTAATTCATGGGAAGCCATGTCTATACCATGACTCATGGTAGGATCTATGTCTTTCTAGGCACTGGTTTCCATTAATATAACCGGCCTTTGAAGCAATAGTGTAGTCTGTACTATTATTTGGTGTAATAGTAATACTCAATAGCTGCTACTGATATACACTGACTTGTGCCTACTTTTGGATTATAGTAGAAAGTTCCAGCTAGTGGAGAAGCTGCTGCATCTAACTGACAATAACTCAATGGCATTCCCAGAAATGTGTCCGCAAGGTTACTCCAGGTAATTGTGGATTAAGTGTATTATTTGTGAATACTATTTCAAAAAGGAAAATATATGACTAATAATCTATATTGGTAGATTAAACCGATGATTGTGACTCTACAGAATATTCAAATCAATATAAGGATGAAAGATAATGAAAAAAAAAGAAAAATCATATATACTAATTTTAGCTTTAACAGCATTTTTTTTGTTTTTAATTAGCTCTTCATCTGCAAAAAGTACCTACTTCAAGGGACAATATATATATGTCGAATCACCAAGACAACAATGTCTATGTAATTGACACAGCTACAAACAGCATTACAGCCACTGTGGAGGTCGGAAATCATCCTATTGGAGTTGCAGTCACACCGGAACAAAGGCATATGTTGCCAATCAACTTAATGACAATGCCTCTATAATCGATACAACCACAAATACTGTTACAACGACTGTGCCTTTAGAAGGAAGTACTTTAGCCTTTGGCCAGTTTATAGGTGCTACAATATCTTCTCCTACACCTGCTATAACACCTATTCAAATAGAAAATTCTATGTCTGAAACCATGACCGCTTTAACTTCTTCAGCCAATGAATACACATTTGGCCAGCCAATAACATTTACTGCTACAGTTGATGCGACATCACAAGGAATAAAAAAGTCTTCAGGTACAATTTCTTTCATGGATGGAATCACATTCATAGGAAGTGGAGATATAATTTCGGGACAGGCAATTTTGACTACTTCAGCGCTGTCAGTTGGTTCACATTCGATCACAGCCCAATATAACAGCAATAATAACTTTAAATCCAGTACATCATCTGTACTCACACTACAGGTAAATCAGCCTAGTACAGAACTACATCCTAATCCCCAATACTATAAATCTGCCAGCTCCATCTCAAAATGTAGAAACTCCTAGTCAAACTCAAGTGCAACATGCAGTTAAAGAAGATAGTACATGGAATACGAGACCATCACAACCTTCTACATTAACTCCGAAACCTAGTCAAAAATCAACTCCAATATCGTCTCCAACGTCTGTTCCTACTCATAGCTTCAACACTTCTATTCAAACTCCTAGTCCAGTCAAACCTAGTCCTGCAAAAAGTAAGCCTTGGTGGAAGAAAATCCTGGGCATTTGATAACTTATTGCAGAGATCTCTGTTAATATAGAGTTAGCGAAAAGAAAAAGTTAGGCATAAAACTTGATTTTTAGAATGTTCCGATGACACGAATCTTCATGTTTTCTCTCCCACTTCATAAAATGAGTCTAAAAATCAGGCATATAATAGCCCACTATAAATTTTACCCAAATTTAAAAAATTAAAGGAAATCACGGGTATGAGGAGTATCCTGAGAATATGATTCATATAAACAAACGAAAAACAAAAGATAGTGCCAGAAAGTCCCGGCACATGAGATTAAATACTTGATTACTAATAATCGAGTTTCGTATATCTTAATGAAGGTGAAAAAGTCCTTCTTTTGCCTTTTTAAGATACTCACTAGCTTCTTCTATTTTATCGGCAGCTTCAAGGATGTCTTCAGAAGCTTCAAGAAAACCATCTGTTTTGGCTTTTTGAGCCCATTCTTTAAAATTTTCGATATGGCTTTCGTTATGTTCAATCCAGTGTTCAATCAAATGTGAAAGATTTTCATGACTACATTCTTCAGTCATAGTTAGTCCCTCCTGTTCAGGTATATGCAATTCATGCTATAAATTCCCGCTGGATTTAAATCAAACTTTTACATGGTAAATAAAACCTTGCAACATATCTCAGATTAAAAGACCTTCGAACAAAAGGTCTCCGTTTAAATTTTTCTTGGGTCAGTAATTTCGCCTGTTAACGCGGAAGCTGCTGCAGTTGCAGGGGATGCTAGATAAATGAAACCATCTTTTCCCATTCTACCTTTGAAATTTCGATTTGCTGTTGAAATGCAGACTTCTCCTTCCCCAAGTACTCCTTGATGGGCACCAAGACAAGGTCCGCATCCAGGGGTTACAAGAGTTACGCCTGCTTTCAGTAGAGTTTCTATAGTTCCGTTTTCGATTGCGTCAAGGAGAGTACTGCGGGATGCAGGAATTATAATAGTCCTAACTGCGATCCTCTTCCCTTTTAGGATAGCTGCTGCTACTTCAAGATCTTCCAGCCTTCCATTAGTACATGTTCCGATAAAGACCTGATCGATATGAGTTCCTTCGACCTCTCCAACAGGTTTTACACTGTCTACCTGATGCGGGCAAGCTATCTGAGGTTCGATATAATCAGCTTGATACGTGAATTCTTCTACATAATCAGCATCTTGATCGGCATACATAGGTTCATAAAAAGTAATGGCTCTATTTTTTAAAAAGTCGAAGATTTTTTCGTCTGGCGCGACAATTCCTAACTTTGCCCCCATCTCGATTACCATATTGCAGAGTGTCATCCTTCCAGCAACCGAAAGTTCGCTAATTGCTTGTCCATAGAACTCAACAGCTTTATAGGTGGCACCATCAATTCCGGTCTTCCCGATGATGTAAAGAATAAGGTCTTTTGCATAAACCCCAACTTTGAGACTACCTTCAACAGTAATCCTTAAACTTTCGGGTACTTTGAACCAGAGCTTACCAGTAGCGAAAATCTCAGCCATATCAGTAGCCCCAACTCCTGTAGCGAGAGCCCCGAAAGCTCCATAAGTGCAGGAATGAGAGTCAGCTCCTACGATAAGTTTTCCTGGAAGAGCAAAGCCTTTTTCAGGGAGTATTTGATGGCAAATCCCCTCGCCAACATCATAAAAATTTGAGATACCTTGTTCCTTCACCCACTCCCGAATCTCTTTCTGCAAGGTAGCTGATGTCTCATTGTTCGCAGGTGAAATATGATCAAAAGGAATTATGACCCTAGAAGGGTCCCATACTTTTTTCCTCCCCATCTCTTTAAAAGCATTTACTGCAAGAACCGACGTACCGTCATGCGCCATTGCGTAGTCTACATTTGCCATCACGAAATCATTTGCCTTTGCCTCTTTACCCGATACCCGGGAAAATATTTTTTCGCTAATTGTTCCCAAAAGTAAGTCTCCTGTAAGATGACGAAATAATTCAAAATTGGATGTAGCAGATTTCGACAAACCTCTGATTTTCAAAAATCATTTATGTACCCTTTATAAGTATATGATCAATTAAGGGGTTTATCTAGATTTTCTATAAAAGAAAAAATTTAAATTTCTTACTAAATATGAATTATACTTGGCGAATTTTGTAATAAATCTTATCAAACGAATGATTTTGAATAATTAAAATTAAATCCACTTTCTGCAGATGTATGCAAGAATGCCATCCATTTTCTCAATATGACAGTAGCTTAAAAATTAATTTGGCTTTCGATGAATAATAGGTGTGCAAATAGACAAATAAATTATACACCTGTGTAAATCTGCGGAATTTCAGTTTAGATATGATTTGGATTACCACTTAGCTGAAGACCCAATGGTTTTAAGCTTTGTCCTAGTAATAATACAATTAATTAATTTTGTATCTACTACGGAGAACTTCTTCTGCAGAGGTGAGTATAAGCGGGATATTTATAATCCTGTGGGTTTAATCTTTGCCGAATTTCCCTATTTAATTTCAAAATTTACATGTTCCACTTTCACACATGCATCCTTTAAAAAATCAAGTGAATCGGTATCTGGATAAAGAGTTGCATATACAACCCTTTTGATATTTGAATTTATAATCATTTTCGTGCAGAGAATACAAGGTTTATGTGTGCAATAGATCGTTGCCCCTGATATGCTCACCCCATGGATTGCAGCCTGAATGATGGCATTTTGTTCCGCATGCACCGCCCTGCACTTCTCATGCCGAGTTCCTGAAGGGATCTTCTCCAGATCACGGATACACCCTATTTCAAGGCAGTGCTCCATACCACTTGGAGCTCCGTTGTATCCAGTTGAAAGGATACGCTTATCTCTAACGACAACTGCCCCCACATTATTTCGGAGGCATGTGGCCCGTTTTCCTACCACGAAAGCGATTTCAAGGAAATATTCGTCAAGGGAAGGTCTTTCTGTCATTATTTTTAATGAACAGTAACTGGTATATATAGCTGTGACGTTAGAACTTGTAGCATTTTCAAGAGTTAATTTTAAGTGGAATGAAATAACGGTGTATAGGGAAGAATTACCTTTCAAAGAAAAATTTGATATTAATTTGTGACTATAATAGTATAAAAAAAATTAGCCTATTTATATCATTAAGATATCAGAACATTATGTTCAAACTTGAATTCGATTATCATTCAAAACTGATCCAAAATAATTGAACAAATCTGACTATACTTCTCAACAGTTCTTAATATGTGAAAAGTTATTCGGATAAGTTTGATAAAATATAGATACATGCATCCGGAGTATTAAATTATGGCAACAGGTTTTACCGAATTTTTAGATAATTTCGTGAAAAATCACGATAATCGCCAGTTGCTGGCATTCCCTCTTGCGATACTCGCAGTTTCTCTAATTATACTGCTGGTTTCTTTTTTGAGCAGCGGGTCGCCGGTAACTCTGGGAATGGAATTCCAGGGCGGCACACAGATTTCTGTAGAAACGATCAATTCCCCTGCTGCGCTTAAAGAAGCGTATTCCTCTTACCACATCATCGATGCTCGGCAGGCCGGTAGCAGGATCATCATGGATTTTGGGGTCATGGACAATGAAAAACAACGCCAGCTGGAAAAAGATGTCGTGAGCCGATATTCAAATGTAGAAATTAGCCAAATAGGGCCTGTCTACGGCCAATCTCTGCAGATACAAGCTCTTAAGGCCCTTATCATCTCCTTTATAGGAATGTCCATTGTAGTATTCTTGCTCTTCCGAAGTCCAGTACCTTCCTTTGCAGTAATAATCTCTGCTTTTTCGGACATCACAATTGCCCTTGGTTTCATGAAGATTGCTGGGGTCGAACTTTCCTTGGGCACACTTGCCGCCCTGCTAATGCTTATCGGTTATTCAGTAGACAGTGACATCTTGCTCACAAATAGAGTGCTTAAACGCCGAGGAACGGTAGAAGAGAAAGTTTCTCGGGCTATACAGACAGGAGTTACAATGACCAGCACAGCTCTTGTAGCACTTGTAATCATGTACTTAGTCTCTACTTATCTTTACCTGATTATTCCTTCCTTCACACAGATTCCTCTACTTTCGCAGATCTCGATAGTGCTGATCGCAGGACTGTTTGCAGATATTATGAATACCTGGCTCCTGAATACTGGAATTCTGCGCTGGTATGTACTTAAACCAGAATTCGGAGGGAGGTATAACAGATGAATAATGCAAAAAATCTTTTAAAAAATCCAAGAATAATCATCTTCATCCTAGCAGTTCTTGTAGCGATCTTTGCCATTCACCCTGGTTATACTAGCGAGGGGGCTACTTCCCATCTGCACTATGGGCTTGACCTTGAAGGCGGATCTTGGCTTCAGCTTAAACTGGAGGGAACGCTTGCTCAGATAGATGCAGATCCCGGAAAGATAGTCATCGCATTAGTCGAGCCTGCAATTGGCTCCCCTATTAACATCACAAATAATAATTTATTAGGCGGCGGATCTGACAATAAATATATCAGCTTTACTACATCTGCTCCGATTAATGCATCTCAAATTGAGAAATTGGGGCTGGGGGGCAGTGTAAGCGTGGACAAGCCGAGCAGAGACTCAACTCAGGTAACCATAACCTCTACCAGTAAAGAATTTCTGATCCGGACTTATCTCGCAAAATCTCTTGATACAGAAGTAGTTCAAACGAGTAACAAGGATGTGTTTGGCTACGAAATAAAAAAGTCCGTCTCTGAAAAGGATCTAGAGGCTCTTATGGAGAAAGTGGGGGGTTTTATTGTCAAAAATCAGGATGGGACTTCAACTTACAAAGAAGGGGTCAGCACTCAGACAAGAGATCTTACACGAGATATACTTGATGATAAGCTCAACGCATTTGGCCTGAAAGATATTCCTGTCAGAACTGTAGGAGAAGATTATATTCAGATCGACTTCGCAGGCATTGATCTGGCAACAGCCAAAGAAATTGTTGACAAACAGGGTAAGTTCGAGATTAGGATCCAGACTACAGGAAATGAAACTCAGCATGTTGTTAATGGTGATTCTATCGAAGATGTTAGAATTATAAGCTATCACGATAATCAATGGCATGTTCCTTTCACTCTTTCTGAAGCAGGAGCCCGAGCACTCCAAAAAGCAGCACTCGAAACCGGGGCCGTTGATCATCCAGAAGAACATCATCTGAATATGTACCTGGATCAAGTAAAAATATATGGAGCTCCACTGAATCCTGATGCAGCCTCAAGATTACGAGAAACTCCTATATATTCCTGGGAAGCTTCCACAGGCACAGGTGACGGTGCAAAAAAAGAAGCAAAGGCTCTTGAGGTCCACCTTCGAGCAGGGGCTCTTCCTGTAAACGTAAAACTTGAAAGCTCAGGCCATGTGGATGCAGGCCTTGGAGCGCAGTTCAAAACCGAAGCTGTGATTGCAGGCCTGATTTCTCTGGTTGCTGTAGCTTTAGTGGTTTATTTCAGGTACAGGAGACCTGAAATTCTGATACCTATGGTAGGAACTTCAATCAGTGAAATCATCATGATCCTTGGAGTTGCGGCACTTATCAAATGGCAGCTTGATTTGTCATCAATTGCAGGTATCATCGCTTCCATAGGTACCGGAATTGACCACCTTATAATCATCACAGATGAGGTGCTTTATGAAGGCACAATTCCTTCTACAAAGAGTGCCTTCTCTTCCAGAATTGGGAAAGCTTTCGTGATAATTATAGGTGCAGCTTCCACGAATATTATTGCAATGTCTCCTCTGGTCGTAATGGGTTTCGGAACTCTGAAAGGTTTTGCAATTACTACTATTATTGGAGTATTCATTGGTGTAATTGTTGCAAGACCCGTTTACGGTGTGGTTATAAAGGAACTGCTTGAAGCAAAAGGAGAAATTGAAAAAAGAGTAGAAGTAGCTAGAGGAAATGAAGGTTTAGCTGATTAAGTATTCCGGAAAAATGAAAATGGTAGTCCTTGATATTGCTGGCAAAAATTGAAAAAAAAGGTGGAATAGAGATGCAGGATCTCTGGACTTTGAAATATAGACCAAGCACCCTGGAAGAGTTTCTCGGCAACGAACATTCAATAACCACGCTTTCCGAGTTGGCTGGTTCAGGTAATCTCACCCACCTTATATTTTATGGCCCAGAAGATTCCGGAAAAACGACTGCTTCTGTTGCCCTTGCCCGGAAAATATATGGCAGTACATGGAAAAACAATTTTACATATTTCAATGCGTCTGATTTTTTTGACCAGGGAAAACGTTATCTTATCCGAGATAAACGTTTTGTTCGTTTTCTGGGGATTGATGAGCCTAAGAAAATTTACAAAAGTGTAATAGATATATTTAAGGAAATTATCAATGATTATGCTGGGGTGGCTTCTATTGATGCTGATTATAAGTTGATCTACATAGGTAGTGCTGAATCCCTGAGTCCAGATGCACAAAACGCACTCCGGCGAATTATGGAAAAATACAGTACAACATGTAGATTTATCCTTTCCACTACGAAGCCTTCTAAACTCATTTCTCCTCTCCGTTCAAGGTGTCTTCAAATATTTTTCACATATATTTCTGATTCTATTATGGAACCACATCTTGAGAAAGTTGCTTGTGCTGAAAATGTGCATCTTTCAGATGGAGCTTTTGACGCGATTCTTTATTTTGCGAAAGGAAACGTTGCAAAAGCTGTCCAGACTCTCCAGTTTGTTTCTCTGCTCACACAGGGTTCTGAGGTTACTGAAGAGATGGTTTACGAAACCATAATGCAGTTTGTGGATAAAACTGTAGACGAACTGCTCAATTCAGCTCTCACAGGAAATTTTACTAGAGGACGCCAACTTATTGATGAGATGATAGTTGAAAAAGGGTTTTTAGGAGTTGAAATTCTTGAAGGACTTGCCGAAGCACTTTTATATTCAGGAGAAAATGATGAAAATATTGCTCGTCTTATTATCAAAATTTCCGAAACAGATGTTCTCCTTAAAGACGCTGCTAATGAAAGAATCCATCTAGAAAAGCTAATTTTAAATTTTTCTTAACTCATTTTATTATGCATGTGAATTCGATGTCTTTCAGTACTTCTCAGAACTGTGTTCGGTGCCTATGGATGATTATGTACTTAACCATTGCCTGAAGGTTGGTTTATCGGACTCATGATAACAATCTAATTACCAGAAGTGGATGGCATATATTATACACAAAAAGTCCCATTATTTAAAGTATAAATTACAATCAAAATTTGAAGAAATCATAAATTTCGATTTCATAAATAAGCTAAATAGCTCTTTTTTCTTCATACAATTCAAATTTATATCTTACTTTTTTTCTGTGAGATTTTTCATTTTTCCTATTGATTCGATGACTATAAAAAGTGTTTTTTGTGGAATAATACTGTACTAATTAGTCTAATCTGTTGAATTTGGGCTCCAAAAGTATACCATTGTTTATTATAACTCATATCATATAATTGAGAATTTCAATAAATCCTATCTATTTGAGCATTGCAAAATTTAAATTTAGTAGTATCAACTTTTACTTATGAAAACTCTTACTGATTTTGCTCTTAAACACAAATAAAAATTTCTCCAGCCAGTTGGAGACAAACTTGCTGAAATTGATTCGTTAATTAATTGGAATTTTTTTTGTATCATTTTTGAATCGATATTTTTTAACAAAATAGTTTCCTGAGGCGGACATGAAGCTGATGTAACCATTAATGCTTAAAATGTTTGTTTTACATAAATAGCATGATTTTCTTTACTTTGAGATTGATAAACAATGTATTGATCGAATTTCTTTCAGAAAATTTATTAATTTTCATGAGTACATACAGGACAGTACCACAATCAGCAGTTCCGAAATGAATTATTAGTAACTGAAACGAAAAATAAATATCGGGGCAGTTGCAAAGCCAACTTGATTGCCTTGTTTTTGAAAATAAAAAGAGACTGACTCAGGATTTTACTTTTATCCGTTAATGTTCAACACGCAAAAGCAAGTGAACATCGACAAAATTAGGTAAAAAAGGAGAAACATAGATGGAAATAAACCAAAAAAAGATCATAAGTTACACTTCGGATAAAAACTTCATAGTACAATAGTAGGGGTTAAGAGCTGATCTGAAGATCCAAAACAACAACTTTATCACTTCATGATTAGATTATAGGTTTATCTGGAAAAGATGAAGTGATTTACAGGGCAAGAGGGCACTTTGAGGCAAAATTAAAAGGTTATTATGCAACAATGAAAGGAACATTAAAATAACATCCTTTGAAAATGAGTGAAATATTATGAAACAAGATAATAAGCTCAAAAAGAACTACATTGGAACGAGTTTATGTAGTAACTAAAAAATATTCAAAGCATGGAAAGTTCATGTCATTACTACCAAAGAATGAGTATATGGAGGATTTCAATATATCCTTCAATTTAGTCATATGCTTATAAATGGTATACAAATGATTTGTGGGAATCAGAGGCTTATCAAAACTATCTAAAGATATTATTCACTATTTTTGTCATAATCTCAATTATTTGATGACTTTGGGACTAAAAGAAGCATTTTGAGGATGGTAAACACTTTTTTAAAATCAAAGAATAATTGACAATAAAGGAAAAACGATGTCAAAATACAGAAATCAGCGAAAAAGATTTGGACAGGAATCAAGCGGAGAAATAAATAAAAGGTAAATCGAAAGCCTTTGTAATATTTGATTTTAAATTATTCATTTATATTCCAAGAAGTAGTGAACCCTTTGATTGCAGCGGGTGCACAGAAATTAAGGTTTACAGAATGCTGAGCCTGAATGGCGACAGTTTTATATACGATACTGAGTGTATGTGCTGGCAAGCACAAGCTAATAAAGGGGCCGGTAGATCAGGGGAAGATCGCTACCTTGGCATGGTAGAGGCCTCGGGTTCAATTCCCGATCGGTCCACTTAAAAACTAGTAATGTCCTATTTTAATAATCTTATAATGATACTATTTTTCAAATTGTTGTTTACACTATCATCACTTTGTAATATCAAGTGTAGCCAGAGACTCTGGCCAGGCGAATTATACTAGAAAATTAAACAGCTGTACTGTTCTTGGCACCTTGAGAGAAAATGTCACAAATCAGTAAAGGATATAATTTAACATGAGAACTTACGCTATTTTAACCGATTTAGTTGACTATGGCCAGATGATAAAGGGATTGTGCACAGGCTTAATCAAGATGAAAGGAAGGGAAGAAAATACTATCAAAATTACTCATGAGAAAGCTTCCGGGGAATTTAACAAATAAAGGAGCAAGGCGTTTCTAATTAAAATGCGGATTTTAGCAGAACTTCCATAAGTAAGGCAAGTACTTGGAGCTTCACAGAAAATCATTTGGAGAGTAATTGTTGCGGAAGATAAGCATGTTACTCTTGATGCTAACCCAAGCTCGCAGGTAAGACCTTGATTAACTATATAAGATATATTTCTGTACAATAAATTTAGCTTTGTAGAATCAAACGGATAATTTATTAAAATTATATATGAGTAATTTATCCATTCTACATACTTTAATATTTGAAAGAACTCATGTTGAAAAAGGAATGCAAAGGATAAAGACACGATGGAAAATTTTCGCACTGTGCAAAAAGGAAATTACCTCCTTATTGATTTCATCGGAAAGTTCGAGGATGGAACTGTATTCGATACTACATCAAAAGAAAAAGCCATTGAAGCAGGGATATATGACCCAGAAAGGGAATATAAGCCTCTCTTTTTTAGGGCTGATGTTGGTCAGATAATAAAAGGTATTGATAAAGGAGTTCTAGGGATGAAAGAAGCTGAGGGAAAAACCCTTATAATCTCACCTGAAGAAGCCTATGGTGAATACAAGAAATATCTTGTTCAGGATGTCCCATTTGCAAAGCTTGAACTCCAGGCTCCCCCTGAAGTAGGGACAAAGATCATAACACCTGGAGGAAGGGAAGTTAAAGTACTCAATTCCACAGAAATTTCTGCTACTTTGGACTTTAATCATGAACTTGCAGGTAAAACTCTTATCCTTGAAATAAAAATTTTATCGATTATAAGTTGATTCCTGAACCTACAAAATAGAGATGATGAAATATGGAAAAGGAAAGAAAGGTATAGTGATATTACTATAGAGGCTTACGATTTATCTTTTATTTATTTCTCCGCTTGATTCCTGTCCAAATCTTTTTCGCCGATTTCTGTATTTTGACATCGTTTTTCCTTTATTGTCAATTATTCTTTGATTTTAAAAAAGTGTTTACCATCCTCAAAATGCTTCTTTTAGTCCCAAAGTCATCAAATAATTGAGATTATGACAAAAATAGTGAATAATATCTTTAGATAGTTTTGATAAGCCTCTGATTCCCACAAATCATTTGTATACCATTTATAAGCATATGACTAAATTGAAGGATATATTGAAATCCTCCATATACTCATTCTTTGGTAGTAATGACATGAACTTTCCATGCTTTGAATATTTTTTAGTTACTACATAAACTCGTTCCAATGTAGTTCTTTTTGAGCTTATTATCTTGTTTCATAATATTTCACTCATTTTCAAAGGATGTTATTTTACGATGTTAATAAAATCCCGATACTTCATGAAAAAAACAATATACTATTTTTTATATCCACGGTGTCTTGCATGCCATAGTTCTATTTTTATAGTACAAAGGTAGCTTAAAATCGAAGTCAGTTAGAATAACGGTTATCTGGGAAGTTTCCATCCCGCAGCAAACTGAGGGGCATTCGCCTGAAAATAAATTTTTTGATCTACGAAATTTCAAACAACCAAGCAAAAGTTATAAGTAGTAATTCGAGTATTAAACGTGTTGTTGGATAAGGTTGCCTCCTCAAAAAAGCCTTTCAACACTGATATTTTCAAAAAATTAGCAAATGGGCCCGTAGCTTAGCTTGGTGGAGCGCACGGCTGATAACCGTGAGGTCCTGCGTTCGAATCGCAGCGGGCCCACCATATTTTCTTTGAATCCTCATTTTTTCTCTCACTTGTATTTTTACAATCTCAAGTTTAAACAGAAAAATTTTTCTCAGATAATATATCCATGATGATTCAATTTACCTTTGATTTTTCCTTTATGTGATTCCTGTCCAAATATTTCTCGCTATTTCGGTATTTGACAAGATTTTTTTCCTGGTTCAGTATTCTTTGATTTTAAAGATGGCTGCCGTTATCCTTAAAATACTCGTTTTATTTCCAATGTCATCAATAGATAGAGATTATAACAAAATGATACACAATATCTTCAGATTCATTCTTAAACTATTGAGGATCAATTTTAATCAATTATCAAGATAAATGTAATTTTTAGTAATATCTATATGTGTTACTTATTATATAATTTGTATAACCATCCCCTTGGAATGAAAGTTTACAAGAAATACTGAACTCCTGTATAAAATTATCCTGGAAAATAAAAAAGTTCATATTGGTTAAGAAAATCCCGTTTCCAAAAAATATGATAACTATGGCAAAAAAAGAAAAGACAAGAGCAAAAGTCGGATTGGAGGATGAACTCTGAAAATCTGCAGATCTTCTAAGGAACAACACGGATGCTGCAGAATACAAGCACTTTGTCCTCGGGCTAATTTTCTTATAATACATTTCAGCTTCTTTTGAAGAGTTTTACAAGACACTTGAAAATGACCCTTCGTGCGATTCCGACGATATAGATTAGTACATGGCTAAAAACGTCTTTGGGTTCCAAAAGATGTTAGATGGAAAGTTCTAATGGCTAAATTAAAAATTGTAGATCTAAGTATCCTTATAGATAATGCTCTGGATTTAATTGAAACAGGAAACTGTTCCCCAATGGTTGGTGTGTTGGCAAAGAGCTACCGTGCCTGCAAGGATTCTCTTGGCACAAAGCTTAGAGAACTTATGGATCGATAGATAATATCAAAGTAGGGAATGCCGAGAGTAAAAGTCAGGATGTGCTCGAGAGGATTTAAGAATGCTTCCTTGGTAAATTCGCAAATGCCGAGGGGAAGTGAGGTGGTCAGTTCTTTACCCAACGAAATATTTTCAGGGTTCTCGTTGAAATGATTGAGCTATATAAAGGTAGAGTCTATGACCAATGCTGTGGTTCAGGTGATATGTTCGTACAAACAGAGCGCTTTATTGAGGAACCTGGCGGAAAGAAAGAAAATGTCTTATTTTTGTGGGCAGGAATCAAATCAGACTACAAGGAAACTTTGCAAGACATATAATATTGTTCACATTTTTTTCTCACTTTCTTCCCATTGTTTACTTCTAAATCACTTTTGATGAAAATCTTTTTGTACTTGGCAATGGATGCATTTTGCTCATTTTATGAAGTGTCGATTTTTGCGGTGGGTACTATAAACGCATTATTAAGGAAACTGAAGAAAGCACCATCCAGATTTTGACTTCCTAAACGAAAACTTAATTGTAAATATGCGCTTCTGAAATCCTTTTACTACTTTTATCTTACAAGCAGATCTCACATAAGCTTCTTTTGAGAATACTTCTGAAGATTAAACACTTAAATGTTTTTTGACTTTTAAACCTTGCTCTCTGTTCGGCCTTTAATAATGTTGCCAAAGTACATACAGCCTTCCATTGAAATCTTTGGCATTTCTGGAGACTCATCTACCATGTTGACCTGAGAGCCCCTGATAAGTACACAGGGTATCCTTTCTCCAGCCTCACCCATCAGAAGTTCCGCAGCAGAAACAAGGTTATCTGCCACTGCTTTATGTGTAACAATGAGAGGTTTTCCATAGATATCACAAGTTCCCCTTGCATCCTCTACAGGTAGAAATCCTGAAACTCCAAGCGCAATTCCTGTGCATCCAAGTCTGAGGGGCTGAGTTCTGCTGTCCCCGATAATAACTCCAAGCCTACAAGAATAACGCTGTTCAAGCCGTTTTCGGATATATCCCGAACTTTTTTGTGGGTCCTCTGGGAGCAAGACGACACGCCCTTCAGGAGCATTGGATGCATCGATTCCTGCATTTGGGGCCAGAACACCTTTTGTAATTGTAAGTACAGCTCCAGGCACACCCCCTAAAATCTCATCACATTCCTTAGTCACAAGTTCCATTTCTCTGGGATCGATTCCGTACTTTTTCCCAAGTATTTGTGCCTTTTCTCCTGGAACAATGCTTGCAAGCTCAATAACTCTCTTTTCCGCCGTTCCAACTGCAGATTCAGCCAGTACGAAAATATCTCCTTCAACTGGAACAACGCATGCCTCCTCAAGCGAAATTTCCAAAATTCGCACGATGTCATCCCCTTCCTTGATAATGGGGGTCTGAATCCCGAACATCTGAATATAGTTCTTTCCTGAATTCATATTTTGATGCCTTTGAATGATGATAATTAGCTTTAGTTTCCTAAGCCAAACGAATATATATAGGACTCAAACCTTAAAATACTGGTAGATATTGATAAATGTATCTAGAGATTCCATAAAATGAAATAAATTCCACATCCTGCAGTTAAGCATAAATAGAGAAAATATTTATACGAATTTTCCCTGAGACCCAATATCGTGTATTCAATATTCCATTTTCGTTTCTGTATATAGGCCTCACAGTAAAAATAAGTACTTCAAAAATTTAGAATAATGAATTTATCATCAAGTACATGCATCTATTAACTAATCACAACTTCAAATTTGAAAGAAAGGACATAAACAGGAAAAGCGGAAAGAAAAATACAATCTCCTACTACACTTTATTTCTACCGTGCTTTGCCTGGTTATACAGCGCCAAGTAACTTCAGTATGAATATTTACATTTAAAATTATATTTTTTTTAAAATGGAATCAATTCGTGAGTTTACTGTAGATAATTTCTATAAGCATTTAGCCATTTGAGAATTGAGGATTTTAACTCTCTTCGAATTAATTTTTACTTATGGAACCTCTTACTGATTCGCTCTTAAAAAAGGATACAAGTTCCTTCAGTTAGTTGAAGACAACCTTACTAAAATTAATTCACCTACCAATGCGATCTACCCAATGGATGGGTGTGTATTTCCCAAAGATCTACGGACGAAGATACTGTAATGGAGTAGTGTGTCAGATAAGGTGAGTTAAGTAGTAGAGGTGTATTAATTATCTCGGTTTTAAGTAATGTACTCTTCTCTATAGATTAGTAAAACAGGCATAACCACAATCATCTATAATAAAAGAACTCGTAAAAATAAGAGATTTATCAAATTGCTCTATAAATAATTATAGGGTTTTATTGTCTAAAAGAAATTTTGTACGATAATTCACACAAAAAAACCACATGATATCTTATTTTATAGACCAAATGGTACGGATTACATAGTTACATTTTATGGTGCAAAGGGAGCTCAAAATATAGTCCAGTTAGTTAATCAGGTTCGTGGGGAATTTCTTTCCCTGAGCAAAAACTGCAGGGTATTCGACTAAAATAAAACATTAGAGTAATTCAATAAACCCTTATTTTTACGAGTATTTATATGTCATTTATTTGCATATGACGAAATTTAAGGATTTCTCGAAATCCTGATTATATTAAGGGATCGTAGAAAAAGCAAAAGCAAAGTTAAATTCATCTAGATTAAAGAACACTGGTGAAATTAAATTATTATCTGTCTTAATTTTGACAAATCTAGTGTGCAGCCAGAAGGATATCTAATATTTTAGGGTGAACTGGGCAAGATCAACTTGATTCCTATAAAATAAATTTAGGTCATATCCTTAAGTCATTGACCAATTCCCAAAAAACAAGTAAATCTTCCGAATTTGAGAAAATATAAAGATAGTCCTGAGCTCAGGTTTTTTGATAAGTTACAGAAAAGACCGAAATTTATAACAAATTTTTTCCAAAATGTATCATTCTTTGTATTGTATTCACTTAATCGGACAGCATGTCTAATTTTCTGAAAAATCACAAATTTCAATAATTTATTTAGTAGAATAATTCCATATCCTAAGAAATCAATTACACACAGTACATAAAAATTCGATACAAAATTCACAGCAAATTCGTGATATTAAACTGAATTGCAATTATAAGAAATAGAGGAGGTTCAGGAGACTCCCTGTCTTTTTGCTGCCTCAAGCTTTCTGAGGTCTTCGCATTTTTCTCCATATTTTCTTATCTTCAGTAAATTTATGATTGTTGAGACTCTATGTGAGTGCTCCTGTTCTTTTTCGGCTTTTCGAGCCTGATAAACCCTAATAGACCTAAGAAGGTCTATTTTTCTGAATTCGGGCCAGAAAGGGACGCAAAAGTATGCTGCACATTCGCTTCCGTTAGCCTGCCAAGAAAGAAAATTAGAAACTCTCTCATCGCCACCCGTACGGATTATCAGGTCCACATTCGGAACTGAGAATCCAGGAGAAGGATATAGGTGTTTTGAAATGAGATTTTCATTAACTTCTTCAAGAGAAAGCTTCCCACTGGAAACACAACTTGCAATATCCTGGACTGCCTGAATAATATCTTGTCGACCTCCGTAGGCAATTGCCACGTTTAGATGAAATTTATTACAATGTTCCGTAGCTTTTTCTAGCTTTTCAATTGAATTATTTAGAAAATCAGGCAATTTTGATCTATCACCTATGATACGGACCCGAATCTTTTTTTCATACGTACTTGGGTCGGAATAAAGTTTCAAAAATTTTTCGTTGATAAGATTAAATAAGCCATCCACCTCATCTTCAGGACGCTGGAAATTTTCCGTGGAGAGAGCATAAAGAGTAAGCTGTTTTACCTTTATATCATAGCACCAATCAATAACCTTTTCACTAACTTTTGCCCCCATTGAGTGCCCAAAACTTCGACTTTGCCCCATATTTCCTGCATATCTGCGATTACCATCCATAATAACGGCTATGTGATGAGGGATTTCATAATTTTGAATATTTTTTTCGAGCCTACTTTCGTATCGTTTATAAGATGCACTAAATATATGGTTTTTCAAGAAGCGAAATCCTGGCCAGAAAGCCCCTTTAGGGTATAAATTAATTTTCGACCTTGCCACTGTGCCTCCTTCTAAATATAGGCTGAGAGTACAATATAATTTGTATCTTTTTATGATATATCTCTTGTGTCTGCCAACTATTATTCATTGAAAGTGAATAAATTTTAAATTTATTTTCATCTTGAGAAAATAGATGGCCTTCTTGTGTACATCTGTAGAAAGTGGGTTTAATGGCATCGTAAATTGTACCGTTACCAAAAGTTCAAGTATGATCTATGCTACTCCAGAAAACATACTGTAGGGGCTGAGATTAAGTCATTTTTTGTGCCACAAGCAACGAAGGCTATAAGACCTTCACTTGCTCATTATTATTTAAATATGTCACAAGCAAGACAATTACTTTCATTCCCATGTTTGAAGATGTCAGCGGTGTTTAATACCACCTGTAGACCAAGTATTCGCTTGTATCCACGATATTTATCCTTAAACTCTTCAACTATTTTTGGGATTATTTCTAAAATGAAATTGTATCCCAATCTTGCAGAGTTGATTACGTGTTTTGCCATCAAATTATTGTATATACTAGTATTCCACCATGTTAAGTAACTAAATAGTGATATCTTAGTATATATATCTTATCTCCCTATACTATCTATTCAGTTTACATCTCTATATACTAATCTCTTCGGTAATAAGTTATGAATATCTATAAATAAAATAGGTATCATTTTATCATTACCTATATTTTGAGTTATGGGGGGATATTTAATTAAAGACGGACAAAACATAGGGCTGGCTATCCCAAATAATGTTATAAGCCAAAATCCTACTATATACACAATAAAATTGGATGTTTACGACAGATCTGGTAAGAAATTAATAGAAGGAGTTATGCCGGTAAATTCAGTCCATGGCCTGGCAATAATAACTATAACATATGGAGGTCCTTAAAAATCAGACTAAAATATGTAAATAATTATGGATGATTTCAATTTCCATATAATTTTTTAATGAAATATAACTGACATAAATCTAATTGAATACTTTTGTAACTTTTTAGAAATTCATGGGTAAAAATATCTAATTTTTCGATGTTACTAGGTTTTAGTTTTATGATCATTCCGGTGGGATCAGTCTATAATTGCAGAAAGTAGTGTAGGCAAAAAAGGTAAAAATGCAGGGGGCTGCAATAACTCCCTTTTTAATTATTGAATTCATCCAAAGCTTGACTAATATTATTTTTCCTTTATACATTACCCGGGTGTAGACAATTAAATCAAAAATGAACGATTATAGGGCTATTTAGGACATTTTCTTTAGTCTAATAGGGATCTCTGAAATAATTAATGAAATCAGGCCTATGTAATGTTAATCCTAATTAGTTTAAGTTAGTATTATAGATCCTCTGAAAGATATATTTAATTAAATATAATTATGGTTTATATATTTACACGTATCTTCAAGTAGACCTTTGATCGAGCTGTAGGTATATCCCCCTGCAGCTCAATAGATCCATTCTTTGACATATAAGATCAGCCGGATCACCTAAACTAATATAAAAAAGTTAAATTTGGTCTTTAAATCAATAATATTAGTTTTTGCAATCCTGTCAAGTTTGGTAGAAGCATAATTTTTGGCTGAAGATTTAATTTTAGAACCGGATTTTGATTTTATTACCAGCAGGATTATCAGCTGCCAGGATCACTTTATTAATTTGAAAGGACAATATTGAAGCATCTTGAGCTAAAAAGCCATGTCTTCAATTCTGTAACTCCGGATTATCTAAATATTGTCAAAAAAATGAAATGAGAATTGCTCATCTCACTGATGACCATATTCAATTTTCTTACCAACTAATTCTCCTTGAGAATTATACAAATATGCTGTATCTCCAGTGTTATTCCACATAAATGAGTACTTACCCAATATAATGTATCTGCGGTATCTACCACTCCCGCTCCTAAGAGTTACTGTGGACTTAGGTTTTAATATGTAATTCGGGGAAAAGTAGGTGTGCTTTTCACCTTCATCTTTGATCTTCCAATCTTTCATATTTACTGCTTCATTCTCATAATTTGCATTTTTAACATATTCTTGATTTGGTATTTCATGTGGAGCTCCAACATACAATTCAGCGATCGAGATTGGATTGGCGCCAATTATATGTGCATTATTGCCTACATATAGAGCAATAGCTCCTGAGTCATACTCATGATCAAAATTATTATCGCAATAATATCCAAATTATTTTTAAAAACTTTAGGTATCATTTTCTAACTTCAATATTTTAAACATATAAAATATATTTTGTCATACCAAATGGATAAAATGAAGCAAATAATGTTACTAAGCATTTTTGATATAAGCTCTTTTTTTGGTGAATTTTTAATTGTGACTTAGTTAGGTTCTTCTGATGTGAGATTTTAGATGGTTAGGATAACTTGTTAGAATTTATGCAATTGATACACAAAATTAAACGAAGTAAGCTATATGGTAGCTTTTTTCTAAGTTCATCTCCGGAGCTTCCAGATTTTGGCTAATGTAATCCACAATATTATAAGAAAGAAAATTACACAAATTATACATTTCATAGGCGAAAATTATATTCTATTTTAAAAGAAATAAATATGCTGAGACATTAAAAAAGTGGAAATTACACAAATTACACATTTCAGAAATAACATATATTTCCCATATCGAAACTAGAACTAAGATTTTGCATTTATATGTATTAGTTTTAATTTGTGTAATTTGTGTAATTTTTGAGTTAATTTAACTCAATAGATATTGAAAAAAGTTAAAAGTTACTTTTGATCAAATAGAACTTGGAATATTTTTGATCTGAGTTCTAACAACAAGGTTTATAGTTTTAAGTCATTCAAAACAAACACACCAATATTGAGTGATATATGACGAATTTTCGGTATAAATATTATGCAAAATTGGGCAGAAATATAGTGTGATATAAACTTATATAATCAAAAATAATTATATATATTTTTCAAATAAAATCAAAGTATTTGTCATAACTTATAAAACCAAAGGGATAGATTCATGCATATGACAATATACAAACCTTAAAAATAAACAGATTTCCTTATAGATTGTCTTCGCTGGTAAAAGAGATATTGTTGAGCATATCCACAATATTGTCCAAAATATTCCCTTCCCCAATCCCCCATTTTGCTGAGGCTAGAGTAATTCTTAAAGAATTTGTTATATATGTGATCCTGCTGAATGACCTGCCTGATGTGAGTATCTACCGGAAAGCTTTCCATTTCCTCGAAACCGAATAGAAGAACACAGTCAGCTACTTTTTCCCCTATACCTTGAAGCCTCATAAGGCGATCTCTACTATACCTGTATTCTAGACGAGAAAGTGCATCTAGATCAAGCTCTCCTGAACACACTTCTCGAGCTGCATCTTTAATGCGCTCGGTTCTGAAACCCAGTTTACATTTACCAAGCACAGAAAGGTCAGCATTTGCAAGGGTTTGTGGGTCTGGAAAACTGAAATATCCTTCTTCGATTTCCTGCCCAAAGAAGTAGCTAAGTAGATTAATCCTTTTCTGGATCATAGGAATGTTTGAAGCTGTAGCAAGCATATAAGATATCAGGCATTCCCAGGGATCCTGCCTGATCAATCTCAATCCTCTGTATTTCATGATTGCCTTGTTTATCAGAAGGTCCTTGTCTATGCTTTTGTAGATTGAAAGTAGGTCGTCGTCGAGACGGAAATAATTTACAAAAAATTTAGGAGAAAGTTTTGAATCGACAATCAGTTTTCCATCGTCCTGAGAAATCCTAATAACATGATCCCCTAAAATTCCTGTCCACCAGTCTCCATCTCGTTCCCAGCGAAAAACTTGTCCGCAGTCAAGAGTATAGTTCAGGTCAAAAATTTTAGGCTTAAGCCTGTACATCCAGCTCCAGCTCCCTCAAAAAGATTCCGGCCGTGAATGTATCCCCAAGTCCTACAGTAGTTACCGGAAATTTAGAAAGCAGCGTAGGAAGCATGCAGAGAATATACTCTCCCTTAAATGCATAAGCTCCTTTGTCAAAAGCCTGTCCTTTGAAGGCTTTAAGGAAAAGATCAAGTTGCTCTCTCCCAATAGTGCTTTCTCGAAGTTTTGAAGCTTCCTGTTCCACAAATTTCCTCCCTTCGAGCCTTCCTGAGTTTGCATATGCTCCTGCACAGCTTACTCCAAACATCAAGGTTTCAATTTTTTGTCTAACCATCTTTTGTAGACTTACACTTTCAAAATTTACCAATTTTCCTGGGACCTGAAAATTTACAAATCTTTCTGGGACATATTTTAAATTCAATTCAGAATTCTTTTTAAATGCGGTCAACACAAATTCCCTTGTGTGGATTATAAGTTTTTTAAGCCCGTACTGCGAAGCCAACTCAAATGTCGCATTTCCCACAGCTTCTGCCTCCATGTGCAAAAGTTCCTTTTGGGGGACTCCGTGCAAATGACGGAGCATCGCAAGTTCATCTTCGTTCATTCCAATACCATCGCAAATGGATGCAAACTCCAGAAAGACCGAATTTGCGATATCTTTGCTCGTGAAGTGTCCGAACTCAAGGGAAACCCGAAGTTTATAATTTAAGGCCTTCCAGCATCTGATATTGCATAGAACATTTTCTAGAATCTTTTTGTAGCTGCTGCCATCAGAATAGGTCTCAAGGAGGAGATGGAAACCTGATATGAGTGCACCATCAATCTCGCAAGCGTGTTCAAGGGCGTATTTCTCAAATGCAGGATTTACAAAGAGCTTGAAGTTTAAATGGTCGTAGGTTGCTATGAAACGATTTTCCCTTGGAACTCTAATCTGTGTTCCATATAGGGGAAAAAGTATCCCCTTCTAAAAAATCAAACACAAAATGAATAGCATCTTGATTGCTGGATACAATTTCCATATCCCCTTCTGATTCAGCCCCTGAACTGTTCTTTCTCTGCAGAGGAAAGTGGGGAAAATAAATTGATTTTTTTGAAAACAAAGAAAGTTGAATTTTTGAGGGTACAGCGACATTTGGAATTACCCTAGAAGCTCCTAGTTGAGAGAGGGTATTTGCCATTATTCCGGCGTTTCCACCCATTTTAAGAAGTGATTTTTCAAAATAACGGGTTTTAAGAAATTCGAAAATAGCCTGTTCAAAAATGAGCCATTCACCTCCGTATCCATTTTTCATACAATAGACAAGACCAGCTATAAAATCCGATTTTGAAAATATTTTTCCAGGAGGTTTGTCTATTTTTTCAAGGATCTCAGTCATTTCGAAATTTTCCAGTAGTTCCGAAATTTCATCTCCACTTATCCTATATATAGAGTCTACGTTGACATTGTATCCACAAAGTATTTTCATTTAATCAGTTCCATTTTAATTTCCACAAAATGAATAGCTCACATCTTAAACAGATCGAATATTTATGATCTTTTTTGCTTTATTTTTGCAAGCATGGCAGCAAAAGCTCCTGCCGAAATTGCATCTCCGATTCCTACTGTCGCCTTCGGCTTGTTAACGACCTTGGTGGGGATAATGACAGCATCATGTTCTGGCCCGTAGATATAGCCATACTCAAATTCTTCCAGAGTGCAGAGCTTTCGGCCCATGCAATAAAGTTTGAAGTTATCTAAACTTTCGATTCCGTCACTTGAAATCGGAACCTCCAATCCAACTTCTGCCTCCATAAAGTTTCCAATATCTCCCCTGACGGCCTTCGCAGCTGCCAAGATTGAGGAAAAGAGAAGAACGTCCCTATGTTCTTTAAGTGTAAGAGGGTGCCCTTTCACTAATATGCAGATATAAAAACCAAGAGAATGTACATGTACTCTTTCAAGCGATAGATCCTTTAAAAGTTGGAGAGCGCCCTGGTAAAGAGATGTTATCCCGTATTCCTCTTTCATGATAACTAAATAAGATAGTTCTTCATGGCCAAGCACATTCAAAGCATTTGCTACCTCAACAGTATCAAGGCCAAGGGAATGAACATGTTTGGCAATAATCTCTGTCAGAATAGCCTTCCTTATTACCCTATTCTGGATAGATGTGAGTTCTACATGGATACGGAGTTCGGGGTTTAAGGATTTCAATTTCTCAATAACCTGCACAGAACTTGCAACATGATCTTCATATGTGGATCCATCCTCATATTCCTCCTCTATCATCTGATAACCTGAAAGCATTGCCCCATCAATCGGGAAAATGGAATTCAGTTGTTCGTATACTTCTTTGTCTACATCAAGGCGGAGCCATTTGGGGCGGGAAGAAATTATTAAGCGGTTATCTCTAGGCACCGTGAAGTTTCTTCCATCACAGCTTACTTTAAGATTCTTGGAGTACTCAAGGATCCAGTTGACTTTTGACCCAATGTTGGGTTTGAAAGCTTCTCTCGGATGCTTTAAAAATACTTTTCCATTTTCGATCTTCGGATGAAATAGATTGGCAGCATCTACAAAGTATTCTGCTTGCTCTTGAGAAAGCCAGGGAATATATGCCACCACTTTTTTCAGCTCCAAGGAAGAAAGAAGATTTGAAATGATCCCGGCTTGGCCACCCATCCGTGCATAGTCAAAACCCAGATGATCCTTCAACCATTCATGGATATCTGAGTTATGAGTCGGGATTTCGGCAGCTTTCCCTTCTCGCATGGAAATGAACAAGCGTGCGATGAAATCTAGAGGGTCTTTTATTTCCCTAGGATATGTTTCAATCCTTTCAATAATTTCAGTATCTTTAAAAAGTCCGATCAGCTTGGAAAGATCTGCTTCAGTAAGGTGTTTGATAGCGTCGATATTGCTATTGTAAGCTACCAACATCCCGTCCAGATAAGGAATTGTTTCTTTGACGTTATAAAAGGCTTCTATGTGACGCTGTTCCCATTCTTGTACATCCACTTAGTAAACCACCTTGAAATACATGTTCTAATCAAAAAATAATGACTATGAATTAGGTGCAAGCCTTATTTTTATTTTTTCGAGTTCATTTTTCTTGATTCATCTTGATTATATTTGGTATGAAAGTACATGAGATTATCTTCCTCAAATACTCCTCCATTTCTTTTTTTCTATAATTCTGTGGGGCTATTCAATTATTTTGCTATGTTCCACAAACGAAAGCTATCCAGTTTTAAAAATGTTTTTTGAATTTTTCTCTCTTCTTTATACTCTGTTTCATCTTTTTACATCCCACAGTTTGTAATAAAATTCCATATTTTTGTGATAATTTTCCTTGATAGAATAATAATTGCCTTTGCGTCTGCAATTGATTTCCTATTCTGGTTAAAAAATTCTCTTAAATTGCTTTTTTTTCTTGCTGCTGTTGACAATCTATATTAAAATCCACTTTGCCACCTTTGATCCTCTTTTTGTGATGCCAGGATTGTAAAATTTATCAGCTAATTGGATACATTTGGAACAATTCAAATTCATGAAAAAAGCTGATCTATTAAAGGAAAATTCTTAAATTTGCCTATTTCAGCAATTAGAGTTGTTAAATCGCTTTCCACTACTTAAAAACTATATTAATATTTTCATCTAGCTTTGTGTTTCTCATAAGTACAGTTAACAATTTTTCTCTACAAAGTTTTGGTTTCATCGGCAAGATGTTTTATATGATTCAGACATTTCTGATGTCTGGAGACAGCACTTTAAGATAGTCCTTTGTCAAAATTCTCTTTTAACAGAATAATTTTATTTAAACATTTGACGAAAGATTTTTATATTATTCAATCGACCGCCTTGCCTAATTAAATTTCTGGTAGAATTGATACAATGTTTTTGCCAAAAAATATGTCAAGACTTCAGTTATATGTAAAATTTAAGAAGGCAGATTAGCGTGAGCTTCATTTTTTAAATTTGTTTTTTGTACAAGTTTGTGGTGAAACCGAACATAAGACCAAAATTTGGATTAACCGACTTCCCAATATAAAGATGGTTTTAATATCCAAAAGAAATACATATGTAGGTTACTTTCATTTATTTGAGCCTGTTATTCAAAGAATTTCATATTTAGTTTTAGATAACAAGTTTAATTATATTGTATTGATATTATACAGGCAGTGAATATTTATGATCAAGGCTGGAATAATAGGAGCTTCAGGATATACAGGAGGAGAACTCCTGCGCTTGCTAGTGAATCATCCCAATGTTAAGGTAGAACTGGCAACTTCTAGAAGTCTTGAAGGAAAGTCCATAACAAGCATTCACAGGCATCTTGAAGGTTTTATGGACCTCATATATGAAAATCCGAATTCTGAAGATATCAGGGAGCGCTGTGACGTTGTTTTTTTAGCAGTACCGCATGGATCTGCAATGAGCTATGTCCCTGAGCTGCTTGATGGTGCCACAAAGGTTGTCGATCTTAGCGCGGACTATAGACTTGAAACTTCAGTCTTTGAAAAGATTTATGAAATTACACACTGTGATCCGAGGACAGCAGTATATGGACTTGTAGAGCTTCATGCTGAAGCTGCAGAAGAGGATCTTGTGGCAAACCCTGGGTGTTTCCCTACAGGAGCAATACTTGCTGCAGCTCCACTAGCTGCAGCAGAGCTTATTGATATTGCAGTCTTTGATTCTAAAACAGGGATTTCAGGAGCTGGAATCTCGCCGACAGAGGTCTCTCACTACCCTAACCTTGCGGAAAATATCACTGCTTATAAGCTCACAACCCACAGACACAGGGCTGAAATACTTCAGGAACTAAACAGGCTGGACCAAAAACTTCTAAATATCAATTTTACTCCACATGTGATTCCTTCTATTAGGGGCATCTTTACCACTGCTCACTTCTTCACAAATGAGCTTCTTACAACAGACGACTTAAGGACGATTTATGAAGGATTTTATAGGGATAAACCTTTTATTAGGTTTCCCTCTGGAGTTCCCTCCCTTACCGCGGTACGGGGTTCTAATTTCTGCGATATAGGCTTTGAAGTTGATAAGGAGAACAACAGGGTTATAGTGCTATCAGCAATCGATAACCTGGTCAAAGGTGCATCAGGACAGGCAATTCAGAACATGAATATAATGTTCGGGCTGGACGAAACGCGTGGACTCTGGTTGCCTGCGGCTGCTCCGTAGGCACTTGATCTAAAACTGGTTAAGGTGCGAGTTGCTGAAAACTATGAGCATAATAATCTTTTAAGAAAATTTTTATAAACCACTAGATTTTCTCATATGTTTATAAATTGTATCTATGACTCTTGAAATTAGAGATTCATCAAAATTCTCTTCAGTCCTGCAAAAAATCAGGGGTGTTCTTTTTTATATTTGACCACTAACAAACCCATTTAGCTGAAAATCCAAAATCTTACTTTTTCATATACTAGTATAAAGAAAAAACCTACAAGCTGAAAGGCAGGCGAGAACATATAACTGGTAACTGACTAAAGTAAGGAATAGAATTTGTCTAAGAGGTATTTGGATGAAGGTAAAAGATATCATGAATCCCAACGTTGTCTTCTGTAAGCCCGACAATACAGTCCGAGAAACTGCAAAAATCTTGAGAGAAAACAACATCAGTGGAGCTCCGGTCCTAGAAAACAATGAGCTTGTAGGGATCATAAGTGAGGGCGACCTGCTTAAACTGCTGATAATCCCCGAAAAAGGAGGGCTATGGCTTCCCAGTCCTTTTGAAGTTATAGAGGTTCCTATCAGGGAACTTCTTAGTTGGGATGATACTAAAAAAATGCTTTCAGACGTTGGTTCGATAAGGATAGAAGAGATCATGACTAAGAATGTGCACACGATCTCTCCAGAGGCATCATTGGAAGAAGCTTCCGAACATATGGTCAGGCACAAAATTAAAAGGTTGCCTATAACTGTGAATAATCACGTGGTAGGAATTATTACCCGCGGAGATATCATTGAAGGTCTTGCAAAACTCTGATAGATAGGGAGAATTTTTCATGAAGCAAATAGAAGGTGGAATATGCGCTGTACGGGGGGTATCTGCAAACGGGGTCAAAGCCGGGAAAACTGGAATTATGGTTATTCTTGCGGAAGGCCCTGCAGCAGGTGTCTTTACAAAAAATAAAGTGGTTGCAGCCCCAGTTATTCTGAGTAAAAGAGTAATTGATACCAAGCATTGGCTTTCGGCTGTTATTGCAAATAGTGGCAATGCCAATGCCTTTACAGGTGATGACGGCTTCCTTGATGCCATGGAAATGGCATCGATGCTTGCCGAAAATCTTGACGTTGATGCTGATACAGTTGCTGTTGCCTCAACAGGAATAATTGGCAGAAGACTTGATGTCTCAGAAATCAGAAAAAATCTTCGAAAGGCAATTAAAGGACTTGGCAATTCTCCTGAATGTAGTAAGGCAGCTGCAAAGGCAATCATGACAACTGATAGAGCTATAAAAGAGTCCGCTATTGAGCTCGACTGTGGAATAAGAATAGGTGCAATTGCTAAAGGTTCAGGAATGATCGAGCCAAATATGGGAACCATGCTGTGTTTTGCTTATACAGATGCAAAAGTACCTGCAGATGTTCTGGATGCGGCTCTCAAAATAGCCGTACAAAAAACTTTCAATATGGTTGTGGTAGATGGAGATACAAGCACTAATGATATGGTACTTTTTACCTCTACTTGTAAGTCAGGAATCAAGCCCTCCATGAGTTGCCTCGATGATTTTCAGGAAAGTCTAATTTATTTATTTACTGATCTTGCAAAAAAGATAGCAATGGATGGAGAGGGCGCCACGAAACTTATTGAAGCTAGGGTTGTGGGAGCAAAAAAATATGAAGATGCCAGGCTTGCTGCAAAAGCAATTGTTCGTTCCCCCTGGTCAAGTCCGCAGTCTTTGGAAAGGATCCTAACTGGGGCAGGATTGTCGCTGCTGCAGGTTACTCAGGTGCTGAACTTGAGCAGGAAAGGCTATCTCTTTCTTTCTCAGGAGGAGAAGAAAAGATCGAGATTGTCAAATTTGGCGAGATTTTCGAGCCTTCTGACCTAACACTTCTGAAGAGAATAATGGGAAATGATGAAATCGTCATTACTCTTAATCTGAATGCTGGAAAGGAGAATGCAATTGCCTGGGGCTGTGATCTGAGCTATAACTATGTCCGAATCAATGCTGAATATACGACTTAATCTGCTCTCTTTTTTTAATGCGAGATTTGAATTCGCTTATTAAATAACGGTCCAACTAATTTCAGATCCCGCATTTACACAAATTTAATAAAACGTAATATGGAACTATATCCTATTTTTCGTAGGTTAGACGATAATGCAATCTATTTTCTTAACCTGAAAGTGCTTAAAAATTAATCTAACTTTCAATGAAAAATAATAGATAAATATGTAAACAAATTATAGATAATTTCGATAAAATCCTATGCGTTTGTTTATTTGATATCTTTAATCTTTTGAAATTAATTTTAATTTATTGAAACTCTTACTAATTTGCTTTTATGAATGTATAACTTTCTTCAATCAGTTGGAGGCAAACTTGTTGAAATTGATTGCTTTAATTGGTTGGAAATCTTTTCGTATCATTTCAGAGTCCATATATTCTAACAAAACAGCTTTTTAAGCAGATTTGAAACTAAAGTAGTAATTATTTTTTAAATTTTTGTCTTACAGCAATGGGATGATCTTTCCAATTTTGAACTTGATAAAAATGCATTGACTTAATTTTCTTTAAGAAATTTTGTAGTTTTACTGAATACATACCAGTTAGTACCCCAGTCTGATCATTCAAAAAAAGAATTAGTGATAATTACAAAGAAGAATAAATATACAGACAGTTGCAAAGTTAACTTTATTACCTTGGTTTGAAAATAAAAAAAAGGTTCCAGACGCTACTTTATACATTCAGATCTTGGACATGCAAAATCGGACAACTATCGAGAAAATGAAGCAAAAACAATGAGAAACGGGATGAAATCTGGAGAAAAAATAGTGATAAATTATATTTTGATATATACCTTATAGAATAATAACAGGGTAAGATCATCTAAAATTTTATACTGTGTGTGTTAGCAGAATAATTAAACATTTGTAAAGAATATCCAGTTATATATTCTGTACCAACACCTGAGTTTTGGGAACTTCTAACTGAAGAACAGAATAGAAAAATTGCAATAATGAGACTGAATGTACTTATAAATAAGGAACATTCTGATAAATTCTAAATTTTGTCATATGCACATAACCTTTATATAAATGACCCGTGAAGATCAGATGTCTCTCTAAAATTTCTAAAGAAAATTGAGAACATATGACTCGTAATGTCATGCTTTACAACCTGAAAATCGGAGAAATGTGTATTACATAACAGATTAACAATTTAATTGTCAAAATTAAAATGAACAATCATAGAAGATTTTGAGAAACCTCTGATTTCCACGAATCATTAATATGATATTTATGCATATCTGACTAAATTTCGGATTTGTCGAAATTTTCCATAATATTAGAGAAAAACTCTAATAGGAAAGAAATAATTCTCATATATAAGGGGATGATTTTAATAATTAATTATTCTATAATGTATGGTTTCACTGAATATATTTAAACCCTCTATAACTATATTTACAATCAATTTTGATCTTTGTGCTCGATAAAACATGATAAAATTTATTAAATATTTACACTTGTTTATACAATTAATTATATATTTTGATAGTTATTTGGTCAGGCCTGGTATTTTATGGTAGATGTGGTTAAGGAATTGGAAGCATTAAGGCAAAATTTACTTGATCTGTCTCTCCGAAATAACCTTCTCAATTACCGCCCTTCACGAAAAAGGACCATCTCAATTTCAGGCAGAAATCCCGAGGAAATTTATAATCTATTCGTTCTTCAGGAAAAATTAATGAAATTTAAGTCTAAAATTATGTCTAAAAAAATAAATAAAGTTGAAAACGGCGAGGACAGAGAAGGTTATACCTACGAAAACGATAGCATGCTTTTAAAAACAATAGGGAAAATTCTTGATTCTGGAGAAAAAAATGAGTCCAAAAATTCCTGCTCTGAACATTTTCTAGAAACTACTGATGATAGCGAAAATCTAGGTCGAAAACTTTTTTATGTCTTTAACCAATCAAATTCCATCTTTGAGGAACAGGGCTATCCTGTGCTTTACATCGCAATAAACTTTCTACAGTGGAGTGATAGCAAGTCGAGCATAAAAAATCCAATTGCTCCTCTACTATTGATTCCTATCGAACTCAAAAGAATAGGAAAGGGCCGAAACTTCGGTATCCAATGGACAGGGGATGAGATACTCACTTCAATTACCCTACAGGCAAAGATGAAAGAATTTGGAATCCAGATTCCTGATTTTGAGATGCCAGAGAAGGCAGCAGAAATCGAAGAATATTTCAATGCCGTATCTGCAGCAATCCACGAAAAAAAAGACTGGAAAATTCTGCCTGAAATTTGCCTTGACCTTTTCAACTTTACTAAGTTTGTTATGTATAAGGATCTTGACCCTGCAACCTGGCCTGAGGGCATGTCTCCTGCAAAACATCCTCTTATCCAGAAAATTTTTAACCCTCCAGCTCCTGAGTGTGATGTTTCTGGTTTTCTAGAAAAAGATGTTGACATGAAGCTATCAGCAAAAGATACTTACCACATAATGGATGCCGATTCCTCGCAGATTGCTGTTATTGAGGATGTGAAAGCCGGGAAAAATCTTGTTGTTGAAGGACCTCCAGGAACCGGTAAGTCCCAGACAATTGCGAATACAATTGCAGAATTGATGGTCCGTGGAAAAAGCATACTTTTCGTGAGTGAAAAGATGGCTGCGCTTCATGTTGTAAAAAGTCGACTTGATTCTGCAGGGCTTGGAGAACTCTGTCTGGATATCCACAGCAACAAAACACGAAAAAAGGTAGTGCTTGAAGAGCTGGAAAAAAGCATTAACCGAATAGCTCCCGCATCCATAAGTCCTGAAAGAGACATCAACGAACTCGAAAAAATAAAAAAAGAACTCAATGAGTATGCCCTGTCTCTCGAAGAACCTGCAGGCAAGCTCTATCCAAGCTTTTATACACTCTACGGGATAAAGGGGAAGATAGAAGGTTATTTTGAGGCAAAAGGTTTGAAAATGCCCCTTTACAAATTTCAGGATCCTGAACATTGGGAATCTGAAGATTGGGCAGAAGCAAAGTCTATTTTAGAAAAATTGAGTCAAGTACTCCCTTGCCTCGGGCCACCCAAGAAAAACCCCTGGTATGGCTGTGAGCCCGGGCTTGTGCTTCCCTCAGATCTTTCGGAAATAGGGTCACTCATCAGTGAATGCGTTACTTCTTTTGGATGCTTGGAAGCAGCTATAAAGACTCTCAATGACTTTTCTGCAACCTCCAGGCCCCATACCCTTGAAGAAATTACAACAATAATTGATGCTGCAAAACTCCTCGAGAGCTCAAAACCCTGGCCTGAAAAGATGCTCCTGAATCTAGAGTGGGACTCTGAGTCCTCAAGAGTTATAGCTCAGACGCTAATTGCGAGACTCAGGCAGTACAGAGAGCTGAAAATTTTCGTAGACACTACCTTTTATCCTTCAATTTTTGACCTTGATACCTCGGAATTCGAGGAATTATCCCGCAAATTTCTAAAGGTCATATATCCCAGTTACCGAAAACTAAAAACAGAAATTTCTTCCTGCTACATTTCAGTTGTTCCATCTCAAAACGATAGAATTCTTTTTGATCTTGCTTGTCTTTCTGAATATAGATCCTGCAGACTGGAGCTTGAAAGTAATGGGGCAAAGGGTGAAAGATATTTTTCAGAACAATGGAAAGGTCTCGAAAGCGATCCTTCTATTCTAGATGAGTATGGCAGGTGGATTACTTCCTTCCGAAAAAATATAACTGAAGGCATTTTCACTGACAAAATTTTCGGACTTGTAGCAGACGGGGTTGATAGAGCTGCTCTTGAATACGCAATAAAAGGAGTTATGGAAACAAAAAAATTCTTTTTAAGGTTAATTGAAAAAATTGGTATCCTCATAGGCGTAGATTTTGGGAAAATTTTCGGAAAGGATCTGGAAGCTGCAAAGCTCAATCAGTTAAAATCCCGTTTAACCATCTGGAAAGCAGAAACTTCATCCCTGATATTCTGGAGTCAGTACCTTGGATACAAGAAAGTCTTCATGGAAACAAAAGCAGCTCCTATGATGGGAGATATTGAAGCCGGAAAAATAGAAGTGTGTGATATTATCCCTGCTTTCGAAGGTAACTATGCCGAGAGTCTCCTGCACCGTACCTTCAGGAAAAGACAGGCCCTTTCTACTTTTATTAGGGAGCTACATGAAAGTAAGATTACTAAATTCATAGAGCTTGACAAAAAGATCCTTCTGGAAAATAGAAAAAGAATTACATGTTCTGTTTATGACGAGATTCCAAAGTTAACTTATGGAGCATCAAGAGCTTCGGAAGCCGGAATTCTGCTCAATGAGTTTAATAGAAAACGTGGTCATATGCCTATCCGTAAACTCATGAAAAAAGCAGGTGGTCTGATACAGAAAATTAAGCCTTGTTTTATGATGAGCCCTCTTTCAATTGGTCAGTATCTCGATCCGAGAAGCACTCACTTTGATGTGATCATTTTTGACGAAGCAAGCCAGGTAAAGCCAGAGGATGCGGTTGGAGCTCTACTGCGTGGAAAGCAGGTCGTAGTAATGGGAGATTCAAAACAGCTTCCACCTACCGACTTTTTCGATGGTATTTTTGAATCTCCGGAAAGGGACCCTGAAGATTACGCTGCAGCAGGAGATCTTGAAAGTGTTCTGAATGTTTGCAAGCGGAGTTTCCCAATCAAGACTCTTCGCTGGCACTACAGAAGCAGGCATGAGTCTCTAATTGCTGTTTCAAACCAGGAATTCTACAGCAATAGACTTTATGTTTACCCTTCTCCCATGCAGAAAGATGAATGTCTTGGGTTGAAATTTGTGCATCTTAAGGATGCGGTTTATGATAGGGGAAAAAGTGGAGTCAACAGGATGGAAGCAAGTGTTGTTGCAAAGGCAGTTTTCGAACACTTTAGCAAGTACCCAGATAAAAGCCTAGGGGTCGGGACCTTTAATATAAAACAGCAGGAAGCTATCCAGGAAGATATTGAGACTCTTCTGAAGGCAAATCCAGGATTTGATTTGAATCCAGGAAATGAGAGGGGAGAGCATTTTTTTGTGAAAAATCTTGAAACCATCCAGGGTGATGAGAGAGATGTCATTTTACTGAGTGTGGGTTTTGGATTTGATAATAACAGAAAACTTTCCCTGAACTTCGGTCCCCTTAACAGAGAAGGAGGAGAAAGGCGTCTAAATGTACTTATCACT
Source organism: uncultured Methanosarcinaceae archaeon (assembly GCA_963733675.1). Taxonomy (GTDB): domain Archaea; phylum Halobacteriota; class Methanosarcinia; order Methanosarcinales; family Methanosarcinaceae; genus Methanosarcina. Next base: position 197,274 of record CAVTET010000005.1, read on the forward strand.
CGGGCAAGAGAAAAGTGCGTTGTTTTTTCGAATTTTACATCCAGGAATTTGAACCTTGATGAAAACTCACCTTTTGGACTTCGATCTCTCAAAGTATTCCTTGAGTTTGCGGAGAGCGGTAGGCTCACACTGCCTGCATACACCAATGGAGACTTCGAATCTCCTTTTGAAGAAGTTATTTATGATTTTTTAGTAGAAAACGTCTGCGAAGTCCACAGACAGATCGGTTGTGCAGGGTATAGGCTAGACCTTGCAATTCCTGATCCCAGCAATCCAGGAAGATACGTGCTTGGGATCGAGTGTGATGGGGCAAGCTACCATTTATTTCATGTTGCTCGAGATCGTGACCGCCTTCGTCAGCAGGTTCTTGAAGGACTTGGTTGGAAAATTTACCGAGTATGGTCAACTGACTGGTACTTGCATCCGAAAGAAAGCAAAGAAAAACTACTTGAAGCCGTAAAGAAAGCTATAAAGCAGGAAAATCTACAAGCAAAATCCGAACCAAAAGTTCTGACTATAAAAGAGCCTTCTACCTGGAACGAACAAGCACATGAAAATTCTATAAAAAAATTATCAAGTTGGGCTGCAGACACATTTTCATCTATTCCTAATATGGAGAACAAAGCCGATAAAAATCTGGGATTTGAATTCCTTGAAAAGAAATCCACCTCATTAGCCTTTTCCAAAGCTGGACACGAAGAACCTTATTCAGATCTCTCTCTCGGATTAAAAGAGGGACTAATAGACTCTTCAAAAGAGGATTTTTTGCCAGAGATGGCTTTAAGATTAGATTCTATGGCTTTGACGGCAGATGAGAAATCTCTTAAGAAACGTATAAAGAAGTTAGGAAAATCAAAATCCTTGAAATTCGATGTGAATCTCTGTTCTGAAAAAGAAAATTCATCCGGAATCGTACCTGAACCAGAGCCTGAAAGATTAAGTTTTTTCCAAGCTTATCCTGAAATTTATTCCAGTTCAGCTACTGGGGGAAAAATGAAAAACAAAAGGTTCAACGAGTTTGCTTATATTTATGGCTCAGTGGGATATTTTGAGCCAGACTCGGATTCAGAGGAGAACAATTACGCTGGTAAAGTGTGGAATTCAGAATCTGAAATCGAGAATGAAATTGCATCTAACGCTAAACTCAGAATTGAGTCAAGAAGTCAATTAAAGCCTCATTCCAGAGTTGGTCTATACTTAAAAAACAAAAATGAAGTTAAAAATTTGGAAGAATCATCGCTATCGAAAGGTGCTGAAAAATTTTCGGGGAAGAACGAACTCCTCGAAGCTGCTGTCCCTCTTTATAGGGTCTGCTGTTCTTCAGGACTTCAGTATTCAGGAGACATCTTTAAACTTTCCGATGAAAAACTTATGGAGGCAGTTATAAGGATTATAGAATTTGAAGGCCCTATTCATGCAGAGGCTTTGATGCAGCGGATAAAAGCGCATGTAGGAATTTCCCGCATGCTTGGAAAAATCAAACAGCGTATATTAGATTCAGTTGCACTTGCAGAGAGTTCCGGAAAGATCCGAGTTGAAGGCGAATTCTTCTGGCCATCTTCGGAACCTGCATGCTTCCTACGCAGGCGCTATGGTGAAGTATCTGCGAAAATTGAATGGATTTGTGATGAGGAAATAAAAAAAGCTATTAGCTTTGTCTTAAATTCCCAGTATTCTACTCCTCTTGAAGACCTGATTGTTCAGGCTTCGAGAGTCCTCGGAATAAAAACAACTCATAAAAATGCATGGGAAAGGATCGAAAAGCTTGTCCAGTCCGAAATTGAAAATAATGAATTAACCCTTATGCCAAATGAAATGATTTATTTTGTTGAGTGAAAGAGGCTCGTCAGAGAGTTATTTGTTTTCTAAAAGACTTTCCTTTTTTATACTTTAATATGAAAGTGCGTGGTGAAACTAGTTCCTCAAGTACTTTCTCCATTTTCTTTTTCTATAATTATGGTTATTTCACAATTATTTTTATATATTTCTCAAATAAAACTGTTTTAGTCTCAACAATGTTCCTTTTTTGAATTTATTCCTTTTGATAGATCACATTGATTCTTTGATTTTGGCGATCAAGAGCTGAATCTAATCAAATCTTAACCTTTTGACTTTTTGATATCTGGAACTCTTCATTTGTTTCTTCTAATGGGGAATAAAATATTTTGATATCAATTAATTTTTTAGGTAGTCTACTCTAGGCGTAGGGAGAACTGACAAGTTAATCCCGAGTAATTTCCCCACATGACGCATGGACATCTTTGAGTAGAATTGAAGGATCAATGACTTTTTTTGTATTCTCTACCGTCTCATGTATTCACAGATTTTGAAGTAAAAACTATGTAGATTCTTACCGTAAATTTTCCGTTACTATCTTTTTGCATTATTACACCAGCTAATAAACTTAAAAGTATAATCAATGCATGCATAATTAGTTTAACTCAAAAAAGTTTAGTTCCAGTCTAATTTTATTTTAGATCAGCGTATTATGCTAAATGTTATCCCTTTTCCATGATTATAATGTATGATCTCAATTGCTGTAGATGTGGGTACCATATCTTATGATCGGAAATATAAACAAGGGACAGGCTATCTGTCTATTCAAGGTAAGGTTCTTTTTTATATAACTAGGGGAATATTTGCAAATGAAATGATTGAATTTTGAAGAATTACTTTACACATAGAGTGTAAATTATTTATTTGAAAACTGGACTTTATGTTATCTAGTTTTCTTAAAGATAGATTTCTGATTTATATTTCATTCAATTTTATATTTCATTAATGATAATATATAAGCGATACAACTTGAAATAAATTTTCATTGGCATATGCGACTATGTTCTAAAATCTAGTGATTTTTATATTTTTTGATTGAAAATCTAATTCGAAATATAAATTTAACCAAATATCAAAATTAACGTTCGATATTTAGAAACTTCAATCAAGAAGTTTAATCACAGGGGTTGTAACAAATTGCAAAATCGAGTGATTTTATTTTTACGTTCACTGCTGAATTTTGGTGCTAAGTTGGCATATCCTATGAAAATATAGAGGATTTCGATGGACCCCATACTTCACAAATTATATGCATATCATTTGTATGCATATGACGAAATTTGATAGTTTATCAAAATTCTCTATAATTTAGTGGTAGCTTTAGAACTTACATATTGAACATACTAAATATTGTGCTGTTCAATTACGTAAGTCCTAAATTGATTTAAATTGTATCAAATTGAATAAAATAGGAGTGTGGATAAATGTTAAAACTTGGAATGAAAAAAGTACTTGCCGTTTTACTGGCAGTCCTATTTGTAACATCTTTGACAGCAGTTGCAGCTAGTGCACATGGTGGCCGTGGCGGCCACGGTGGTCATGGCTACGGCGGCTGGGGCGGCTACGGCGGCTGGGACTATGGCGGCTGGGGCTATGGCGGCTGGGGCTATGGCGGCTGTGGAGGATATGGATTCGGTTGTGGCGGCTATGGCGGTTGGGGAGGCTATGGATGTGGTTATCCTTGTGCTTACCTTTACATCCCTTATACATTCCCATACATGTGTTAGTTATATAATTAACACGATATATTAAATAAAATATATTATTGAGGGTTTCATTTTACCTCTTATTCTTTTTCGCGGGAATCCTGTTAAAATCTTTCCCGCGAATTTTTGTATTTGACCCTATTTTTCCTCTTTCCGTTCATTATCCTTTGATTTTAAATATGGCTTCTGCTGTCCTTAAAATATTTTATTTATTCTTAATGTCATCACTAGTTAGCATTGATTTTATTGGAATCTATGCTTGTTCTTTTAAATCAGTATAAAAATGCTCTCAAATTTCGGCTTGGAAATCAGAACATAGATAGGTTTTCTCACAAAAAACTCTGCATTAAATATGCTATCTTAAAAATCTTGCTTTAAAAATATAGATCAATTAGTATTTCAATAATATACTGATTTTAATGAGTGATTTATTAACTCCCAAAAGAAGGAAAGCGCGGTAAAAATTCAAAAAAGCAAGAAGCAAAATTACTATATGTTTATACAGTGTATGGCAGATCATGAGGTTTCTTATAGATCTGAGAGTTCCATTTGAAAACAACTAGGTGAAAAATAGCGGAATGATGAGAATACAGTATAAAACATAAGGAACTTTCCAAACTACATCATTAATAAAAGTTTTCTACAGAATAAAAGCCTAAATTTCTACAATAAAAAGCGATTTGCAGGTTATAAAGGGTATTCTTGCGGTGCTCAATTAAACACCGCTAACTATACCCTTTATATTTATAGCAAAAATACAATCAGATAATTATTGTAGCTGCTCTTTCATCCTTTTCTACATCGAAATCTGTAATAAGGGCTTCAGTTGTAAGTAACATTCCTGCAATTGAAGCAGCATTCTGAAGAGCACTTCTGACTACTTTTGTCGGGTCGATTACACCTGCTTCGAAAAGATCTTCAAAGATATCTTTCTTTGCATTGTACCCAAATAGCTCGCTGGATGTAGCCCTAATAGTTGCCACAACTTCAGCACCTTCCTTGCCTGCATTTGTAGCAATCTGACGCATAGGCTCTTCGATAGCCCTCTTAATAATATTTATGCCTACCTGTCTATCATCCTCAAATTTCAGAGAATCTAGAGTACCAGCTGCACAGAAAAGGCTTACTCCGCCCCCTGTAACTACTCCTTCTTCAACCGCAGCTTTTGTAGCATTTAGAGCATCGTCAATCCTCATCCTTTTCTCTTTTAGCTCAGTTTCAGTTGCAGCTCCAACTTTGATCACTGCTACACCGCCTCTCAACTTTGCCTGACGCTTTTTGAGCTCTGTCTTTCTGTAATCAGACTCTTCTATATTAATCTGGGCTTCGATGATTTTGACCCGTTCATTGATCTTTGTTTTGTCGCCCCTACCTTCCACAATAATGGTTTTATGGTTATCAACTGTGACTTTCCGGGTACTTCCGAGCATATGGTAATCTAATTCCTCAAGTTTCAAACCTTTCTCCTCACTGATTACCTGTCCTCCAGTAAGCACAGCAATATCTTCAAGCATCTCTTTTCTCTCATTTCCAAAACCAGGAGCTTTGACAGCACAGACCTTCAGTGCTCCGCGGATTATGTTTAATATAAGAGCTGCCTGAGCATCCCCATCAACATCTTCAGCAATGATCAGGAGAGGGCGGCCCTCTGAGGCAACCTTTTCGAGCACAGGAACAATCTGTTTCATGCTGCTTATTTTTTTGTCCGTAATCAGGATATAAGGATCATCATACTCGCAGATCATTTTCTCAGTATCAGTTGCCATATATGGTGAAACGAAGCCGCGATCGAATTGCATTCCTTCTACAACCTCCAAGCTTGTATCCATCGTCTTGGAATCTTCAACAGTGATTACCCCGTTATAGCCAACTTTTTCCATTGCATTGGATATTAAATTACCAATTTCATCATCATTATTTGCAGAAATGGTGGCTACCTGTATTATTTTCTCTTTGCCTTTTACCTCAACACTCTTATTCTTGAGATAGCTCACAACCTTTTCTGTTGCAATCTCAATGCCTTTCTTGACTTCTAAGGGATTTGCCCCAGCACTGATATTTTTCAGGCCCTCTCGAATCATGCATTGAGCAAGGAGAGTTGCAGTAGTTGTTCCATCTCCAGTGTTATCCTGGGTTTTGGAAGCAACTTCTTTGACAAGTTTAGCCCCAATATTTTCGAACTTGTCGTGAAGCTCTATTTCTTTTGCAATGGTTACCCCGTCATTTGTAACCACAGGTTTTGCAATTTTGTCCAGCACCACATAGCGACCTTTTGGTCCAAGAGTTATTTTAACGGTATTCGCAACTTTATCGACACCATTTAGAAGCGCCTTCCTGGCACTTTCGTCAAACATTATTTTTTTTGAAGCCATACCAATTCACCTTGATTGAGATCAAATGTTTTCCTGAGTTAAGTTGAGCATGCCCGAATTTATTGCATTCTTCAGAGTGAGTTTTGTTCAACATTCATCATCCACAAATGTTGCAAGTATATCCTTAAAGTCCACAAAAACATATTTTTCGTCTTCTATTTCAATATCATCGGATTGGTATCCTCCGTAAATTACATGATCATCTTTCTTTAGAGGTAGCTCCTTCCCATCTTCAAAGGTCCCCACAGCTATAATTATTCCTTCTTTTTTTTCCTTCTGTGCAGAGTCAGGGATATAAATTCCTCCTTTTGTCACTTCTGCTTTTTTCAGATGTTTAAGCAACACTCGTTCACCAATAGGTTTGATAATCACTATTTCATTCCTCCTTATTCTCAAATGAGTCTAAATAGGTCGCCTACATGTGTCATTGAACATTGTGAACACAAGATTTTTAGATTTTGTCAATGACTTGAGGACATGATCCATAATTAGCTGAACATCAAATGTTCATCTAAATTCAATAATGAATTAATTCATATGTTGAGCTATAGAAAGCCAAACTATCTGCTTATAATACAAGACTCCTATTTAAAAATTGCCGAGAAAATAGATATAATTACTAAAAAATAGAAATGATGCATACTAAATTGAAGAAAATATATATATATGAAACTCCAAAATATTACTCAAATGGTTCAAGAGATTATTCTAAGAAATATTGAAAAACCACATATGAAATGTTTGGAGGAAAATCTTATATGGTTCTGCGATAGCTTCGGCTTCTCTTCTGGCCGAGATATCGAAAAAACCGCTACTAAGATAATTTTTAGCCTGGTTGATAAACTTTCTAATAACGAAGTAACATCATCGGAAGATCTGGCTGGAGACCTCAATATAACAATATCAAGGGTAAACCATCATATCAGGAACCTTAACGATTCTGGCTTGCTTTACAGGAAAAAACGTTTGCTGTATCTGCGTGGAGGCAGCTTAAAAGCTGCGGTAAAGGAAATGCGAAAGGATTCTGAAAGGATTTTTGATGAACTTGAAAATATAGCTGAAGAAATAGATTCCATAAAAGGAATAAAAAACAGGTAACAAAAGTTCTAATTTAGGAGAATAAGAAACTGGATTTTTTGGGTGATAATTAAATGAAAATTGACAGAGTTATGGTACAAATATATATGTTAAACCTCGGTAACAACTGAAATTTATTTAAATATATTTGAAGTTGAGAATTACATTTCTAAGGGCTTGAGATTGCTAATTTTTATCTTCAATTAATAATATTCTCCAAACGAAATTTTTAGCTCCAGATTAATATCTTTTTCTCTAGCACTAACTCGCTTGTTTTATATCTTAGATTCATCTGCCTCCCAATATCTAAAGAAGGTTGATACCTTTCAGATTCGTTAGCATTATCCAGGATACAATCTGATATTTTCGATTTGATGAATTATTCCGATAAAAAAGCCCTTGATAATGATACTTGTGTTACCGGATCAAATTCTATTATTTATCCCTTTTCCCATCTTATGATATTTATCAGGGCTTCATGGAATATGTAATTGCTTTTTTAATGGGAATACTTTTTAAGCCCTGAATACGTGCAAATATGGATTTCATAGTTTATATGTGCTCATAAAACCCTGAATAAACTCTAAAGAAAATTTCGATAACCTGCAGATTTTCAAGAATTATTATGCTCCTGTTCAAAATTGGATTATTTTTCCAAAATTAATCAATTCTCTTAAATCCAATTTTAATTCTAGCTGGGAATTAATTTAAACAAAAAATTTCTTCTCGATCACATTTAAGCTATGGATTTATGGTAGATTAAGAGACTCTAATCGCAGCTATTAAATGTGCCATACATAAGTTAGCAAATATCTACTTTGATTCGATAATTCGGTATATACTTCAATTATGAACTGTCCGAACAAACATTATCAAAATCCGACAGTTAGTGAAAATCAGCCCACTGAAATTTACTCAGTAAATCTTAGTAATATGGGTAATGATGCTATGTTCCGTAAGTGAATACTACATTTAATCGCAAATAATCTTATTAACACCATCACTTACCATTTATTATTGGATTTTTGATATTTGTTTCTAAATATTATTTGTATTAAGGCTTAACCAATTGATTTAGCTTTTCTTCTGTTAGGAGAACTCTTTGGAGGGATAAAATATTACTAATTATTTAATTAATAATATTTTGTTTACATTGAATTAACTCCTGTGTTAACTTTATATAGCCAATAGTCTAATAATTTTTTGTATGATAACTTTTAATATTTTTGTATTCATACACATAGTGGGGGTATAGCATATGCAGATGCATAAGGGGGTAGATTGGGTTTGCTTTCAGTCCATGCACTTGATTCTAATTTGCTAATTTCAGACCCAGTTAGTGTATTATCTTCGCAATCTCAACTTATTGATAGGTTTATCAGACATGAGTTTACTGTTTTGATTCCAACTCAAAACGAGGAAGCTTCCATTGGAAGCAAAGTCTTACTAGCGGCAAGTTATGCTGACCGTGTACTCATACTTGATAAAGGCTCTACCGATAGGACTGTGGAAGTAGCGGCTCTAGGAGGAGCAAGAGTTGTTCCTCTAGCAGGCGGAGAGGAAGCATTGCTCCAAGTTCTTTACAAGTCATCCATTGATTCTGATATTGTGGTCCTTATTTATCCGGAATGCATGCAGGATATAGATCTTCTCTCACACATTCTTGAACCATTAAAGAAAGGTTTTGATTTGTCTGTAGGCTCCTGGCCCTGCCATGTCTCCTGTGAGCAAGAAACAGTGATGCTTCTTAATGGGAAAAATACTTTTAAGGAGAATATAGGTTTCTTTGCCGTAACCGCAGATTCACTGCAGAAAATAAATTTAGGTAAAGAGCATTTGTCTTTAAAATCCCTGCTATATGCAGCGAAGACCGAAAAGCTTAGAGTAAATTACCTGAGCTTCGATGTTGATCCTATATTCAGAAAGCTTGAAAACACACGAATAGGAGTGGTAGTGCCTGCTTATAATGAAGAATTGCTCATAGGTGAGACTCTTAGAGGGATGCCTGAATATGTAGATAGGATCTATGTAATTGATGATGGTAGTATAGATCGCACCGGTGAGGTTGTAAAAAAGCTCGGAGATCCAAGGATAGTATACCTCCGACATGAGTTTAACAAAGGCGTAGGTGCAGGAATAATAGATGGGTATAAACTTGCCATGAAAGATGAGATGGATATCGTTGCTGTTATGGCCGGAGACAATCAAATGGATCCTGCTCAGCTACCCAGGTTAATTTTCCCAATAATTGAGGGAAAAGCTGATTATACAAAGGGTAACAGGCTACTATCCGATGATTTTATGATCGGAATGAGCAAATGGAGATCTTTTGGTAACATTCTTCTTAGCTTCATCACAAAAATAGGCAGTGGTTACTGGCAGGTTATGGACCCACAGAATGGATATACAGCTATTTCCAGGCAGGCCCTGGAGGTTATAGATCTGGATTCAGTTTATCCTTATTATGGTTATTGTAACGATTTGTTAATTAAGCTTAATGCCTTTGGAATGAGAGTAATGGATGTGGTAATACCCGCCCGTTACGGCAGAGAAAAATCAAAGATCCGTTACGGCAAGTATATTCAAAAAGTAGCTCCAATGATTTTTAGGGGCTTTCTATGGAGGTTAAGAATAAAATATACTGTGCTAGATTTCCATCCTTTGGTATTATTCTACTTCATTGGAATGATTTCCCTACCTGTAGGTGTTCTTTTAGGGCTATGGGGTTTTCTGCAGATGCTATTGCATAATTCCCTGCCTCCCTACTCCCCTCTCCTTGAATTCCTTATACTAGGTGCAGGACTTCAGATGATTCTTTTCGGGATGCTTTTTGACATGCAGACTGAAAAGAAAAGGAATGAGAGGGTGGGACTTACTCGTTAAAATTCGAAAGATTTTCTTCTAGAATTTTTTTCTCAATTTGCTGTCTTAGTTTTAGATATTGTTTATTAAATCAGAGTTTTATCTCTAAGCTTTAAAATACCCACTCATAAAAAGACTCTCATATCTCTATATAGGCATATATGGGCATAATATATCTTTATTATGTTATAGCTATATAATTTTAGATATATATAACAAAATTATACATCTATATAACTTAACAACTTGTTTATTATTCAAACTATAGTCCTCCTACAAATATTTGTCTAAATATAGGCTAACTACTGAATAGAAATTAAGACAATAAATAATATAAACTATAATTTTCAGTTTTCTTTAAATGTTCCCTGAGGTTATTGAATTTATAGTGATTTAAGAGGGTTTCGATGAACACCTAAAAATCGTCCTATGCTTATAGATTGGATATAAATGACTCGTGAAAATCAGAAGTTTATCGAAATTTTCTGTAATTATTGTCTCTATTCTCTATGCCTTAAGAGTGATCTTTCTTGAGGATATTCAAATGAGTGCAGATAGCATGAAACACGATCATGAGATGAAAAACATGATGGACCACGTTGATGATACATCTAAAAAAGTAAAGGATCAACTATGTGGTAAGAGGATGGATAAAAGCAGTAAAAAATATCCACAAGCAAGACAACAAGGTATGATTAAAGATTACATCTCAAGTCAGAGCTTCAATCCTTCCATTAGATGGCAGAATGCCTTATTTTCGGTCAAGTTACAAATCTTAATAAATTATTAAATAGATAGATTCCATTTTCTAAGAACCCAATTAAACCAACTTTCTGAGGATGTTATACAATATTGTCATATATTCTCTCAATATAATATTAACTTAAAAATTAACCTAACTTTTAATGGGTAAGATGGTGGAAATCGGCAAATGAAATTCTACACTGTGTACAACTATATATGAGTGATTGCAAGTAGTTTATTTATAAATTTCTAAATCTATATATGTGTCTATATATATATATGTGAAATAGATTACTTCTAGTATAACTATCAATAAAAATTATCACTTAATCATTATTAAGCGATGGATCTTTTGTTAGCCTTAATCTCTGAAAAATTAGGGTAATAATGTAAAGAAAGAATACTATGCTAGTTATAAAAAAGCTCACGGGGTAAGGTTCATAGAACGAAATAAAAAGTCCGAGCCACGTCGCTATTAGAGCAATAAATACCGAGATCATTATACCTTGTTTGGGGCGTTTTGCAAATCGATGAGCTATCGCTGCTGGTGTAATCATTAATGAGAAAATAAGAAGGACACCAACTACTTGAACGGCGAAAGATGTCGCAACCGCGACCATAAGCATGAAAATTATTCCAAGCAAAAGCGTCGGTAATCCTTTTACTTCTGCTACATCTTCATCAAGAGATGAAAATAAAAGTGGCCGATATAAGATCCCGGTCAAAAAAAGAATTCCCAAGCTGGATATAAATGTCACAATGACATCATTGTTACTAATACCCAATATTTCTCCGAACAAAATAGAGTAGGCTTCGGTTGCATAGCCATGATAGAGGCTAATGAACAGAACACCAAGGCCAAGCATGAATGAAAGGACTATTCCAATTTGAGTGTCGCGCGAAGCTGCGCGGCGACCAAGTATTGCTATTGCTATACCACCCCAGCTCGTGAACAGTAGAAGGCCTATTATAGGGGCGATCCCTAAGAGCACGGCGCCTGCTGCCCCTGCAAAGCCAATATGAGCAAGAGCATGCGCTGCGAACGATGAGCGACGAAGTACAATAAAGTAACCTACGACTCCTGCGATGATTGCAACTATAGTTCCGACCTCAAAGGCATGCTGCATAAATCCGTACTGCCACATCACTTGCAGGTCAGTTAATAAATTAATACTAAATGACATACTAATCATAATGGTGCTGGTTTTCTTCGATACCTATTACTGCGATCTGGCCCTGCGAACCATGCAGGACCTCAACCTGTGTTCCATATAAAGCCGATAGAGATTCCGACGTAAGGACTTCGTTAGGCTTGCCGATTGCTATCTTTCCATTGACTATATAGATAACTTTATCAAGAAAATGTAAGAGTGGATTAATGTTATGAGCTATAAGCAATGCTGTTGCAGTGCGCGCCCGAACTACGTTATCGATAAGCTGCCCTAATTCTCGCTCACGCCTAATATCAAGGTTTGACAATGGCTCATCGAGCAACAATAAATTGGGGTTGCTGACCAACGCTTCAGCTAGAAATACCTGCTGTAATTCTCCGCCTGACAATACACCGAGAGAACGGTGTGCTAGATCTTCTGCTCCAACAGTTTTCAGCACATCTAAAGCGTATTTGCGGTCTTTTTGGGAAAATGGATTAAAACCCCACCTTTTTCCAGAAAATCCGAGTCTTACCAATTCAAGGGATTCGATGGTCATTTCTGGATCAATTAAGTGTCTTTGTGGCACGAAACCGATATTTGGATTGCCGCGTTTAGGTGGAGTATTAAATATTTTAATTTTGCCTCGAATAGGTTGCTGCATCCCGAGAAGTAAACGAAACAGGGTTGTTTTTCCCGATCCATTGGGGCCGATGACCGCCACGAATTCACCGTGGTCTATAGTAAAATTGGCGTCCTGCCAAATGATTTTGTTCTGGTATCCTGCCGCCAAATTTTCAACTGCAATAATATTAGGATAGTTTGCGTTCATTTATTATTTCCTAAGAGCTTTTGCATTTAGCGCATTCTGAAGAAATATTAATTCTGAGTTCATCCAATCCTGGAACGAAGCATCTGGCGGCTGTATGGTTTCTGTGATACCAACCAGGGGTATGCCTTCTTCTGTAGCTAGTTTCTTCATATTATTCGTGATCGGCGTTACCGTTTGCTGGTTATATGCCAGCAAACTCACATTTCCACTCCTAAGCTGTGTCTCAAATTGCACAATGCTCTCAGCTGATGGGTCGTTCCCTTCGGCAACAGCTTGGGTAAACGCAGAAGGAGAGCTCAGGTCAAGATCTGTAGTGTTTGCTAGGTATACAAAGATATTTTCTGTGGCTGCTACTTTCGTGCCTCCAAATTGTTGTTTGATCTCAGTGGTCTTATTTTGATATTTTGAAAGCGATAATTGCAAGCTTGCATAATTCTGTTCAAAATATGCAGAATTGGTCGGATCGATAGAAATCAGATCTTCTTTCATCTGTTTCACTGTCAAGTTCACATAATCTGGGTTATACCAGAAATGAGGATTATCACCCTCTTTTTTTCCGAGAAGCTTTGCCACGTTCAAAATTTTACAGTCTGATTTAACACCAGCTCCAATAAGCTTGTTAGCCCAGCTGTCATATCCAGCTCCGTTAACAACTATGTAGTCTGCCATGGCAAAAGCGCGCGCATTTTCAGTGTTGCTTTCGTATTCATGTGGATCAGCATTGGGATCTGAAACTATGTTCAACACTTTTACATGCGTTCCACCAATCTGAGATACCAAGCTGCCCCAAAAATTTTCAGCGGCAACAATTTGTATGTTTTTTGTAGTATTTGTGGCAACGGAATTATTATTGGCGCCAAAAGGACTTGAGTGATAATCCGTTATTACGATAGAAGAAACGAGGGCAATAAGGGTCCCCACTCCTATTGCAATATAAGTTGCATATTTCATAATTTTCTACCTAATGGATGTGAATGAATTATCTAGCTGCTCTCAAACTCAGAATTCATGATTTGAATCTCGTATTTTGAGCACATAATAGAGATTCTGATCATAAAAACAATTATGAAGAATCTAGGACTTACACACTTGAGGTATAAAACAAATCGCAATGGATTTTGTGGCTAAAATTATATTTGAATCGTTAAAAGTTTAATGCTGTTGAGCTTTTCATTTCAACTGCTGAAGTCCTAGATTCCTAATGATTAAGATTAAAATGGGATTTATGGAAATTGAACTGGGCAACTTCTGCATTAGATATTCAACTGTCTAATGCTCAATAATTCTAGCGACATCATATCTCTTTGATTTTATTTCTCAATTACATAAGTTCCAATAGAATGAGTTTTGGATGAACTTAGTATGTCACTGCCCATTGATAAATGTTTGGATATCTACCAAACAATTTGTACCATATAAAATATAATTAGTTCTATTTATATAATTATTTAGATTAAAAAATAAACTAAAAAAATTAACTTAATTGTAAGAAAATATTCAATTTTATTTTCGAAACTCATACCTATATTTATTGACATAGGTACCGTGAATAATTCCTATTAATAGACCTTATATGCTATTCAAATGTTAAAAAATCATTCTGTAATAACATATTTTTAAATGGAGATTTTCTGTTTCAACTAATATCAGGTATTATTCATAAGTTACTGAAAACACCGAATACAATAATTTCTCGACATTTTCCTCGAATTTAGGGATAGTTCTCTTTTTTTCACAATTGATCAATAACTCATGGATACTACTTAAAAGAAACATGAGGCTAAATAAACAGATTTGAAAACCTTGCTGATAGAAGGTTTTCATTGATAATGATTAAAATCAAAAATTAGAGCTTTTTAGTATACTTCCTATACTTTGGTTGACAATCTATGCAGTCAACCGGATGTCCTTCAATTGATTTGAATGGAACTTCTGTCTCAACGTCACAATCAGAGCAAACAGCCTGTACATTCTCTAGAATCACTGATTCTGTCCCTAAATCCGGCCATTTCGTTGTCTCTACTACTCCTTCAGTAAGAATTTCTCTAGTCATCAAACCCATTTTTGTTCTACCTCCATTACAGTGGCTATACAAATATTTATTTATAAAAAGGTGGTAAAATATTTATTATTTAAAAACAAACAAAGATGGAATTTGGTAATGTCGCAAATTTGCTGTAAAATTCAAAAGTAAGTTTTTGTGTAACGTATATAATTTTGTTCTTCAGGTCTGGAATTTTCTACCATACAACTTCGTTATGATTTTACAGAATAATCAGCACAATACCTAGAGTTTTCGCCAATAGATTATAGATCGCATTATTTTTACTAATTGTACAAACATTTTTATGTAATATAGATCGACGCATTTGTGGCATAAAATCAGACTCAATTAGCATTATACTTAAATTCATTTTTAAAATAATGATAAATGTACTGATACGGATTTATTAAATTTTTAAGACTTGTTATTGAAAAAAGCAAACATAATAATCTCTATGTTTTTTTCTCAAAAATAGGATTTACTAAAATTTGAGGCATATGCAAAAATTATTAAATATTATATGCATATATACCAAATTATGAAACGTAATGATGGTCTGGAGTTAAGCCCTAAAAAAGTGAATATTTAAAGTATATATTTGAGAAAGGAGGTATTGTCCGTACAACAGACATATCAGATAATTTTCACCTTGACCCGTCAACGATCACTAAAACTATACAAGAGATGTCCTCTACGGGTTTTATAGAATATGTGCCCTATAGGGGCATTAGTCTGACATGCAAGGGTACAGAGTATGCTGAGTTTTTGGTTAGGCGTCACAGGGTTATAGAATTAATGCTATCTCACTATGGACTTTCTGGGTGTGAAGCTTGTGATGAAGCTTTAAAGTTTGAGGGGTATGTCTCAAAGGACGTGGTTAATAAGATTTGCCGTTCTCTAGGGCATCCAAGAGTAGGTATTTGCGGTAGAATCAAGCATAATAAAAGCTGTTGTTCTCTTGAAGAAAATTGATTAATAGTTGTCAAATAAAATTAATGAAATATTACCCCTAAACCAATAAGAAATACCTCGATAAACCTCTTATTTTCACGAGTTATTTACATATTGTTTGTACTCACATGACATAAATGTAGAGTTTACTTAAATATCCCAAAATAAATTTACGATGTCTGTAGACAAAGTTGAGTCATTTTTCATTATCATAAATCAATGACTTCATGACCTTAAATAATCTTTCGCGATACTATTTTTATTTAATTAATGGTGTAGAATTACGAGATATGGGACTACTGAACTAGCAAATAGTATATAGTAAAAGGTTTCTATATAATTTATAGAGGATTTTGAGAAACTTATAATTTTCCCGAATCATTTAATATATAATTTATAATCACATGAAATATATAATTTATAATCACATGACAAAATTTATGAGTTTATAGAAATATTTTATATAACTTTGCAGGTTAGTTTTATATACCGCAAGTTTATATAATTAACCGAAGAATATATGGGGTTACAGTAACTTCAGGCATGTATTAATCATGGCATCCGCTTTTTGCCAATCATTTTGTCACTAAGTTTTTTATTTTTTAGAAAGCTTCAAATGTAAATATTGATTAGATAACGTCTATAATAACGTTAGAATATGTGAGCTAACCATGGTGTATAATAGTAATCAAAAAATGTCCGGTAGGGGTATAACCACATCTGAGTTCAATAATGTTACTGAAGGGAATGAATCCAATCAAGTTACCGGAGAATCTGAATCTAATCAGATTAAATCTAAGCCTGATATTAATTATGATATGGATGAAGATGTCGATATCGGCTTTATATTTGAAAACACTTCTAATATAGATGTCCCTAAACTTCTTATCGACCAGGTGTTAGGACAGGAGCATGCAGTAGAAGTAGTAAAAAAAGCAGCCAGCCAAAGACGACACATCATGATGATCGGTACCCCAGGTACAGGGAAATCCCTGCTTGCAAAAGCCATGGCCGAGCTCCTTCCTAAGGAAGAACTCAAGGATATACTTGTATATCCTAACATGGAAGACCTGAACAATCCTAAAATCAGAGAAGTTCCTGCTGGGAAAGGCAGAGAAATTGTTATGGCTCATAAGATGGAAGCTAGAAAGAAAGCCCAGGCCAGAAACATGCTTATGATGCTCTTTGTAGTTGGCATTATAGTTTATTCTTACTTTGTTGCCCAATTGCTCTGGGGCATAATTGCAGGTATAATGATCCTCATGTTAACCCGCCAGTTTCTTCCTAAAGAGGAAATGATGATCCCGAAATTGGCAGTTTCTAATTATGATAAAGAGCACGCACCCTATATTGATGGAACTGGAGCACATGCAGGAGCCCTGCTTGGTGATGTGAGACATGACCCATTCCAGTCCGGAGGACTTGAGACTCCTGCACATGATAGAGTAGAGGCTGGAGATATCCACAAGGCCCATAAAGGAGTACTCTTCATTGATGAGATCAATACTCTCAGGTTGGAGTCCCAACAGAGTCTACTGACAGCGCTTCAGGAAAAGGAATATCCGATTACAGGGCAATCCGAGAGGAGTTCAGGGGCTCTTGTTAAAACTGAACCTGTACCCTGTGATTTTATTATGGTTTCTGCAGGGAACCTGGATGCAGTTCATAAGATGCACCCTGCGCTCAGGTCGAGAATAAAAGGCTATGGATATGAAGTCTACATGCGTGATTCCATGGAAGATACTTCTGAAAATAGGAAGAAAATGGTCCGTTTTGTTGCCCAGGAAGTTGTTCGGGACGGGCATATCCCTCACTTTGACGAAGGTGCAGTAGAAGAAGTAATCAGGGAAGCCAGAAGGCGGGCAGGTCGAAAAGGCCACCTTACTTTAAAGCTCCGTGATCTTGGAGGACTTGTGCGTGTAGCAGGTGATATTGCCCATTCCGAGGACGCTTCAATCACAACCTCAGAACATGTGCTTGCGGCAAAAAGGATTGCCAGGTCAATTGAACAGCAGCTTGCAGACAGCTACCTTGAACAGCGCAAGGAGTATGAATCCTTCCTGAGAAAAGGTTCTGCTGTTGGAAGGGTCAACGGACTTGCAGTTATGGGAGGAGACTCCGGCATTGTCCTACCTATCGTATCCGAAGTTACTCCTGCAATTTCTGGAGCTGAAGGACGCATTATCGCAACAGGGAAGCTCAAGACCATTGCAAAGGAAGCGGTGCAGAATGTCTCTGCAGTGATTAAAAATATGACCGGTGCAGATATCTCCAGACATGATGTCCACATCCAGTTCGTAGGAACATATGAAGGTGTGGAAGGAGACAGCGCATCGGTTTCAATTGCTACAGCCGTCATATCTGCTATTGAAAAGATCCCAGTGGATCAGACTGTGGCAATGACAGGTTCCCTTTCAGTCAGAGGAGATGTCCTGCCTGTAGGTGGAGTGACCTATAAGATCGAAGCTGCGGCCCAAGCAGGTATGAAGAAAGTTATTATCCCAAAGGCAAATGAAGCGGATGTTCTTATCGAAAGGGCATACAGAGACAAGATTCAAATCATTCCGGTTTCTACCATTGCGGAAGTAATGGAACACAGTCTAGTAGGCCCGAGAAAGAATACAATTATAGAAAAACTCAAGAATATTACCAAACTCAGTTTCGACATTCCAGAAGTCTCACCCACTTCCGTTCAGGCCAAGAGTCTATTTGGGTGCAGGAACTGATCATGAAAAGCATTATTCGGGGCATTAAATTTTGTGACTGCAGGATAGTAGGAGGTAGTTTCATCTCTATTATCCTGGATAATGGAAGGCTAGAGGAAATTTCCAAAAACTTTACACGAGGAGCAGGTATAAGGGCTCTATGTGGGGGTTCATGGGGTTATACAGCTGTTGAAGGGGAAATTGATCTCAAGCAAGGGATCGAAGCTGCCTCAAAACTTGCTTTTTCTATGAATGCGAACACCCCCAAAGAAAGCGTTGAACTTGTGCCTGTAAATCCTCCCAAAATCAAAAATCTTCCTGAAATAAAAATTGATCCAAGGGATGTTTCCATCGAGGAGAAAGTCGACCTTTTGATGAGCATTCAGGCCAATGCAAAGGTCAAAGGAGTTCACAGCACAAAAGTAACATATATGGAAGCCGAATTCAAAATTGAATACCAAAGTTCTGACGGGCTGGAATGCGAATATGAACTTCTGAATGTCGGCTTTGCCGTTTCTGCAGTGGCCTCAGAGAATGGTGAATATCAAGCAGGCAGAGAAAGCCGCTTTGGGTACGGCTATGAGCTTTTTGAAAAAGAAAACGTTATGGAACTTGCAAGCATAGCAGGAAATACTGCAGTCGAACTTCTTAAAGCCAAAACCCCTAAAGGTGGAGAAATGCCTGTACTGCTTGATCAGGAGCTTGCCGGAGTCTTTGTGCATGAAGCTGTAGGACATGCATCAGAAGCCGATCTTGTCCTTGAGGGGGATTCCATCCTTAAAAACAGAATCGGAGAACAGATCGCGTCTCCTCTTATTACTATCATCGACGACCCCACTCTGCACGAGTTTGGATACTACCCTTTTGATGCAGAAGGAGTACAATCAAAAAAAACAGAAATTATTCGGGAGGGGATTTTAAATTCCTATCTGCATTCCCGTGAAACGGCTGCCAAACTTGGAGGAACCCCAGGGAACTGTAGAGCTCAGGGATATTCCATGCCAGTTGTCAGGATGAGTAATACATTCGTAGATAACGGGGATTCCAGGTTTGAAGAGATGCTTGAAGAGCTTCGAGATGGAATATATCTTATCGGTTCCAGAGGTGGGCAGGTAAATACCGGAGAAGGAATTTTCCAGTTCAATGCCGAAAAAGGATACATGATCAGGAACGGGGAACTTACAAAACTTATACGTGATGTCTCCCTATCTGGCAAGATCCTTGAGATTCTTAACCATGTAACTCTGGTGGGCAATGACATGAAAATAACTGCAGGAAGATGCGGAAAAGCAGGACAAATTATTCCAGTATCAGACGGTTCCCCACATCTTGCCATCTCAAAAGCCCTTGTAGGAGGTTCATGAAGATGTATGAACTTGCAAGAAAAGCCCTCCAGTTGGCAGAGAAAATTGGGGCAGAAGAAGCTGAAATTTATTATGCTTCTAATCACTCAACAAGTGTGAATTTCCGGAAGGATTCCCTTGAAAATGCCAAAGATCGTTTTTCAGAAGGTATTGGAATCCGAGCCATAGTAAATGGAGCAGTGGGTTTTGCTAGTACGAATTCTGCACGTGAACTTAAGAATGCTATAGAAGTTGCAGTCGCAGAAGCCAGGGTTGGGAGAAAGGATTCCGATCGGATGGGACTTCCATCTGATGGGAAATACCAAAAGGTTTCAGGGATTTTCGATAAGAGAGTCGAGACTCTTGAGCTCGAAGAGTGTATTGACTATGCGATGGCTCTTGTTGAAGGTACAAAAGAGTATCCAGGTACGCTTCCAACATCTGGAGGCTTTACCCGAGCAAAAAGCAGACAGCTTATCCTGAACACAAACGGGATTGATATTGAAGAAGAATCCTCAATTGTTTCCGGTTTTGTGGATGTTATTACGGTAAACGGGCAGATTTCAACAGCCTATGATTTTGCTATTTCTCGTTCCCTTGACATTGATTTTTTTGCTCTCGGGGAAAATGCATCTGATCTTGCTCTTAAGTCCAATGGGGGAATTAAAATCGAACCGCAAAAAATCGATGTAATCTTCCATCCCTTTGCTTTTTCAGATATCATTGAAGATGTCCTTGCCCCCTCCCTTGACGCTGACAATGTCCAGAAGGGAAGGTCAGGACTTATAGATAAGATTGGGAAAGAATTGGCAGTTCCCGAACTCTGTATCTATGATGATGGTCTGATCGAGTCCGGAATCGAGACTTCAGCTTCGGATGACGAAGGAGTTCCTTCACAGCGTACGACCGTGATTGAGGAAGGTGTGCTTGTGACTTATCTTCATGATAATCATACCGCTAGAAAAGCAGGCATAAAAAGCACAGGAAATGGTTTAAGGGCTTCTTATTCAAGTCCTCCTTCAGTGGGGCTCAGAAATTTCATAATCGACTACCCTCAAAAGGATGTTATCGCTGATACAGAGTACGGGGTTTTCGTGAATACGATTATTGGTTCTCACACTGCAAATTCAATTTCCGGGGACTTTTCGGTTGAAGCAAGAAATGCTTTCACAATTAGAGACGGAGCTCTTGATAACCCTATAAAGTCGCTTATGGTTTCTGGCAATGCTTTTGAGCTCTTAAAACAGATCACGGGTGCAGGTTTTGATGTAAGAAGAGTCGGAGGCATAATTATACCTTCAGTCCGTGTTTCAAATTTAAGTGTAATAGGTTAAGGAAGCTTTAAGATTCTTTTTTAACACTTCTTAAAACTTATATCATATCTTCTGGGATCACAAAAACTCATCAATATTCTCAGCACCCTGCGAATGCAATAAATAAAAAACACTTTTTGCTGAGATACACATTAACGGTATCTATTTTCTCAATATGATAGTACCTTAAAAATTAATCCAACTTTCAATAAATAATAGTAGACAAATAAGCAAATAAATTCAGCAAAAGATAGTGATTATAACAAGAAAACTGCACACTGTATTATTTTTTCAATAGTATATTAGGAACTTTTCCTGCTTTGAATATTTCTTTAGTTACTGCATAAACTTGTTTCGTTGGATTTTTTTGAGATGGTCCTCTTGTTTCTTAATACGTCACTTATTCCCAGATGATATTCTTTTATTGCTTTTTTCATTGTTGCATCATAACCTTTTGATTTTGCTCCAAAGTATTCTCTGTTTCTATAAACCACCTAATTTTTTTCTGATTAATCTACCTGAGAATCATGAAGTGATCAGTTGTTGTTTTGAATATTCTGATACGCTCATAATCCCTGTCTATTATGTCATGAAGTTTGTATAGAAGCGTGACTGACAACTTTTTTTGTGTATATTTCGTTTCTGCTTCTCTTTTTTTTGCTTGATTTTATCGAGTTTTACTGCTTTTGCATGTTAAATCTTAATGGATAAAAGTAGGATCCTGAATCATTCCCGTTTTTATTTTCAAAAACGAGGCAATCAAGTTGGCTTTGCAACTATTCCTCTGTTTCTTCTTCATTTCAGTTATCAATATTTTTTTTCTGAATTATTAGGCTATAGTACTGTCTTGTATGTGCTAAGGAAAACTAAGAAATTTTCTGAAAGACATTAGATCAATACATTGTTTCTCAAGTTCAAAGTTTGGAAGACCACGCAATTTATGTAAAACAAATGTTTTTAACATAACGATTACTTTAGCTTCGGGTCTAAATCATGGAACTGTTTTATTAAAATATATTAACTCAAAAATGATACAAAAATTATAATCAATTAAGTGATCAATTTCATCAAGTTTGTCCCTAACTGACTAAAAACGTTTGTATCCTTATTTAAGAGCAAATTCTGTAAAAATTTTCATAAGCAAAAATTATTTTCAAGAGATTTAAACTCTACAATGCTCAAATGTTAGAGTTTATCTGAATTCTCTATAATCTAATAACTGGCCTTAAAAGAAGATTAAGGGTATAAAATTTTACAGAAATTATGTACGCTCACTACATGCCAGATTGTATTAAAAAATAGCATTCTTGCAATGTATAATTCGAAACATGTAAGTATCTAGAAATCTTTTTTTACTCGATATACAGGTTATACATTTTAATCTTTTTCTCCATTCAGGAGGTATTTGTTTGCCAAATTTGCTTATTAGATTCACTTTTTTATTTGTTCAAATGAGATCTATTCTTAGCCCTGATACAACATTGCAGCATTATTGAAAAATTGTCCACAGTCTTTAACATATGTTCAAGAGGATTCCCGATCTTTATCAATGAATAAAAGAAAAAAGTACTCAGCTACTTAGGGTATTACCTATATTTTAGAGAATTACTTCCCGCGAAGTCTGGCCATATAAAGTAACCTTGGAGTATTTTTATGAGATCCTATAGGCATAATATGGATTCCTCGCGAAAGTTTTACGAGCTCGGATATCACTTCTGATGCTATAGAAAGACCTTCTTCCATCGGATTAGACGCCTTTCTCATGCGGAATATTATTTCCTCAGGTACACTGATTCCAGATATGTTTCTATTCATGAATTCAGCCATTCCAAGAGACTTAAGAGGGATCAAGCCTGCAATTACGGGTACATCGAGGTGGTCTATGGCTTCCATAAATTCCTCAAACATACCCAAATCAAAGACAGCTTGGGTCTGGATAAAATAAGCTCCACACTTAACCTTTTTTTCAAGCTTTATGAGTTGTAGGGGATTAGCAGGATTTATTCCGGAGACAGCACCAGTACAAAAGGAAGTTCCTCCTTTTAGTTTATTTCCTGCAAAATCAATGCCTGAATCAAGTTTTCTGACAAGTTGAAGAAGCTGCACTGAATCTAGATCATATACAGGTTTTGAGCCAGGATGATCTCCGCACGAAGGGAAATCCCCGGTCATTAAGCAAATATTCCGGATACCCAATGCATAAGCTCCCAACAAATCTGACTGAAGTCCAAGCCTATTCCTGTCACGGCAAGTTAACTGCATAATGGGCTCGTGCCCATCATCGAGCAGAAGCTTACTAAAAGCTAGGGAACTCATATGCATTATCGAGCATTGATTGTCAGTGACGTTTAGAGCATCTATGACGCCTTTGAGCTGGCTAGCATCTTCCAAGGAAACTGAAAAGTTGGTTCCCTTTGGAGGAGAGATTTCAGCAGTAACCAGAAATTTGCTGGAATTCAGTTTATCACGAAAATTAAGATGCATCAAATAAGAATACTAGAAATGAAATTATTTAAAACCATGCTCCTGAGGGGTATGTATATTATAAAGAAGATCAAGCCTCTCGATTTTTTTCAAGCGCTCATAAATAAGATTCCATGCACAATCCTTCAATCTATGTATTTCACACATACCGTCAACATTACCTCCACAGGGCCCGTTCAAAAGTCCTTTTGAGCATTGGGCTTTAGGACATATCCCCCCAAATTCACCTATGGTACAGTCTCCACACATTACACACTGATTGGAAATAAGCTTACCCCCACTCAAACCTCCCAAGGAAATAGTATCACTCGAGCCGTACACAGGGATACCCACTACATTAGCTATGGAGGAAACACCACTGCCACAGGCCATTACAAGGATACAACAAGCGTCAATTATTTTCTCATTTTTCTCAATTAGGGACTCAAAAGATCGTATGCTACAGGCTGCAGTAGGAAGAGCCCAGCCTACTACCTGCTTTCCACTCTCCTCAAGTTTTCTACACATCTCAAGAACTTCGGGTTCCCCGCCAGTCCGTAGTTTTGCAGCGCAGACATTGCATCCGATAACGAATATGTTGTCTTCATTTTTTAAGAGGGCAAGAATCACCTCAAAAGGTTTTGCTGAAGTTATAATCATAATTACCTCAAATATCGATATTCCAGATCGTTTCGGTTTGCAATACATTCGTAGATCATTTCGCCGATAAGTGGAAGGGGGTTACCCTGCCTCTTGAGTTTTTTGGAAACACGCTCAAGTTGCAGCATAGTGCCCATTATAAGTACATCAGTCATTTCCATTTCATGGAAAACTGTATTCCTTTTCAAGGCTGCATTCCCCCCCAGAGAAAGCATTTCTTGTTTTATTATGAGACACTCTGTCGTTTTAAGGTTACGAATTTTCAGCATTAAATGAATGTTTTTGTGCTGCATTACTTGTGAGCTTATATTTGTTGCCCCAATTTCACGCATTGCTACTGCTGCATCCTGAGGAGTCTTTACCTCAAGAAAAGAAACTTCATATATACTCTCTTTTACTACATTTGCCCGACTTCTGAGAGCTCCTCCAAGCCTTACAACGTCAAAGGTCTCAGGTACGTCATGCGTACGAATAATATGAGCACCCTTGTAGGCTGCAATAGCTGCTGCAGCTAGGCTGCCATAGAGCCTTTCAGTTGCAGGTTTTCCAAGTACCTCCCCTATGAAGGATTTTCTTGAAAGAGCTGCCAATAAGGGCTTTTCAAAAATATTAAGGCGTTCAAAATCATCAAGGATTTCAAAATCATGGATAGGAAGCTTAAATTCTGTCCAGCTGCCTATAGCAGGGTCAAGGATCAGATTTTTCTGGTTGATACCTCCAGCTTCAGCAGCCCATATAATAGAATCAAGTGCTTCAATGATAGAGTTCATTCCCAACGTGTCTCCTGGCCCTTTTATAGAGGCCATGACAATTGCAGGACACCCATATTCTGCGACTACTTTGATCATTCTAGGATCTGTGGTAAAACCTGAGACATCGTTTATAATGTCAGCTCCTCTTTTGAGAGCTTCTTCTGCGACTTCAGGAAACATTGTATCAACGGAAATAACGGCATCCACATTGCCTTTAAGAGCCTCAAGAGCTGGCAAAATGCGTTCTATTTCTTCTTTCTTGCTTATCTGTTCGGAAAAACGCCAGGTTGAACGGGCTCCAAGATCCAAGAAAGTTGCTCCATCTTTAACCATCTTTAGGGCAATCTCAAGTATTGAATCCTGGCTCACAACAGAGCTTTCGTAAAAGGATTCGGGGCTCAGGTTAATTACACCCATTATATGTGAAGGGTATCTATCTCCCACCTTTATACCACAGATATCAGTATCAACGACCATTTTTGACAACCAAATTATATAGATTTATGAATCAACTAACGCCAACAAGCACATAATGAATATTGACAAGAAAATACTGATGATAACCGAATTCCCAGATCTTTTCAGTCATGAGATCTTTTCAGCGCCAGGCCCTTGAACTATGGCTGAGATCCATAAAAATTTGTATTATTTTTTGGGTTCATGATTTATTGAAGTCGCAGAGTGTGGGAAATAATGATGCATTTTTGCAACACCAGAAGATATTCAAAAGTTTCCGATTCATTTCATTTCGTCTATTGAGAATATATTGTGATATTCCTGAAAAAAACCTTTTTATTTGGTCACCAGAGATTTCCGGATAGAAACCGTGATTTATCAGGTGGATTTGCTTACAGACTTATAATAAAGCGGATTTCAATAAATTTCTGATTTCCACGAGTCAATTATATGAACTTTATAGGCATATGACGAAATTGAGTTGTTTATCGGAATCCTCTACAAATAATAAACCCAGATTGTTATAAAATACGCTTCAATGATACATATAAATATTGATGTGTGAAATTGACTTAATACAATTGTAAAAGCAATATTGCATATCGATTGAAAAACTGGCTCTAAAAAATAATTGCGATTACTGATTAAACTTGTTAGAGCGAAAAGAGAAGTCAAATTTTTTAATCTGGCACCATTGGTAAAATAATTATTTTTGTTTTAGTATGAAAAACATGGGAATAAGAATACCATATTCTAACATGATTATCTGATTCCTCAGCAATCGATATTTGCTGCAGTTTCAAATGATTATTCTGTCTATTTCACAATTCTTTCGATTTAGTTCACAAGAAAAAAGACTTATCAATACATATTAAGAGAATTACTATTTAATTATAAATTTTTGTTATTGGCTAGCCTATCGATCTATTTTCAACAATGTATGTATTTGATCAACTTTTTCTTTTAGGGTTCATTATTCTTTGATTTTAAAGATAACTTCCAATATCCGTAAAATAATGTTTTTATTTTCGATATTATCAACTGATATAGATTATAACAAACAACTGTACATAAAATCTTCAAATTTATTCTTTGAACAGTAGTGATAAGAATTTTTCTTGCTTTGAATATCTTTTTAATTACTTAATAAAATAATTCAAATGATGCTTTTTTTGAGCTAATTTTCCTGTTTCTTGATATACGCCTATTCCCAGAGGATGTTCTTTTCTGCTATTTTCATTTTGAATAATAACGTTTGATTTTGCTCAAAAGTATCCTCTGTCACTATAAACAATTTCATTTATTTTGATAAACCTACATTCGAATTTAGGTTTGTCAGATTACGGTGATAAATGCCAGCAACCCACAGTTTCAGAGCAACTGTGCATGTTAGCTGAAAGGATTGATAACGTTACTGTTTGTAAAGAAACACGTTATGGTTTGTAAAGAAACACTTAACTATCCCGAACATGAGACTAAACTTGAGAATAAAGCTTTTCAATTAGTTGAACATCTAACGAATAACGTAGTCCCTAGGAATGGATAAATATATTTCAAAACAAAAGAAACGATCGATTTCTTGAAATATACGATAACAGAAGAATACCGAATGAAAGATATCTAAGATCCAAGACAAGTAAAAAAGCCATTATAAAGAAGGCTCGACTTTTTCACGACTGTGTTTTCCTAGATAAGAAAAAGCATGGCAATAGAGATATAAGGATGATTCACAGACCACATCACAGTCTCAATAATTTCAAGTGTAGAATTCCATAGTGTGGTTCTAAGTTAGATGAAGGACGAAATGCTTAATTCACAGTTTTTTGTCTAAAAAAATAAAGCTTTAGAAATATTTTTCTGCACACATTAACACGTGCTTCATTAGCATGGCAATTGTAATCGGCCCTACGCCTCCAGGAACCGGAGTGAGAAGTGAAGCCTTTTTGATTACGTTTTCAAAATCGACGTCTCCATACACGCCATTTTCTTCTTTGGTGATACCTACATCAAAGATAACTACCCCTTCCTTTACCATATCAGCTTTGATAAGGTATTTTACTCCTGCTGCAACTACAAGGATATCGGCTTCAAGTGTATATTTTTTAAGATTATCTGTAAACATATGGCAAACTGAAACAGTTGCATTACGAT
Organism: uncultured Methanosarcinaceae archaeon; assembly: GCA_963733675.1. Lineage (GTDB taxonomy): Archaea > Halobacteriota > Methanosarcinia > Methanosarcinales > Methanosarcinaceae > Methanosarcina. The sequence continues at coordinate 224,692 of CAVTET010000005.1, forward strand.
TCAGGAACATTGCTGCCATGGGTCTTCCAACAACATTGCTGTGTCCGATAATAACCACATTTTTTCCCTTTACAGACACATTATACTCCTCAAGAACTCGGATGACTCCATGGGGGGTACAAGGAACAAGACCTTCATCCCCGATCATGAGTTTTCCCATATTGTAAGGATGAAAACCATCTGCATCTTTTGTCGAGGTTATGGCTTCCATTGCTTTCTGGGGAGAAAGATGCTTTGGAAGTGGAAGCTGAAGCAGGATCGCATGTACATTTATATCTCTGTTAAGATTATCAATCCGGGAAAAAAGATCATCTTGACTGGCTTCTGCTGGAAGAAGGTAATCTTCTGCTCTAATGCCCACACGTTCACAGGCCTTGTGCTTAAGACGGACATACATCTTGGAAGCAGGATCCTCACCAACAAGAATTGTCGCAAGCCCTGGGATAACTCCAAGGCTGTTTTTCAGTTCTTTGACTCCTGATCTTACTTCATCTTCGATATGTTGGGCAAGAAATTTCCCGTCTATTATCCGTGAATAATAGCTTTCAGATGACATTGGTAAGAACACCCTAACCTTTTAGATCAGCAATAAACAGGGAACCTTGAGCAAAGTTCCCTTACATTGCGACTTGTTTCAGAAAGAAGCTTCTCGTTTGCCTGATTCTTGATTGAGATTTCGATATATTCTGCAATCAATTCCATTTCTTTTTCCTTCATACCCCTTGTAGTACAGGCAGGCGTCCCGAGCCTTATCCCACTAGTGATAAACGGGCTGCGGGTTTCGAAGGGCACTGTGTTCTTGTTTGCAATAATCCCAGCTTTGCTCATGGATATTTCCGCATCCTTGCCTGTGATATCCATATTATTCAGGTTGACAAGCATAAGATGATTATCTGTTCCACCAGATACGATATAAAATCCTCTCTCCTTCAGACACTTACAAAGAGTTTCTGCATTCTTTACGGTCTGAAACTGGTCCTTCAAAAATTTTTCGCCCATTGCCTCTTTGAAAGCCACTGCCTTTCCAGCTATGATATGCATAAAGGGACCACCCTGGATACCCGGGAAAACAGCCTTGTTAACTCCGATTGCAAGTTCTTCTGTCCTGGAGATGATCATTCCGCCCCTTGGACCACGAAGAGTCTTGTGGGTAGTGGTAGTAACGAAATCTGCATAAGGAACAGGACTCTGGTGCAAGCCTGCAACTACAAGCCCTGCAATATGTGCAATATCTGCAAGAAGATATGCTCCAACCTCATCGGCAATTTCCCTGAACTGCTTGAAATCGATTTCACGCGGATAAGCAGACGCGCCACAGACAATCATTTTTGGTTTACATTCCTTTGCCAGTTCCAGTAGTTCTGTATAGTCAAGAATCTCAGTTTTTTTGCTAACTCCGTAGGGTACAATATTGTAAAGCTTTCCGGAAAAACTTACAGGACTGCCATGGGAAAGATGCCCTCCGTGAGATAGGTCCATGGACATTATAGTATCTCCGGGATTTAATACCGAGAAGTAAACAGCCATGTTGGCTCCTGAACCTGAATGTGGCTGAACGTTAACGTATTTTGCCTTAAAGATTTCTTTAGCCCTGAAGATCGCAAGATCTTCAGCAATATCTACAAAGTCGCAGCCTCCATAGTATCGCTTGCCAGAATATCCTTCTGCATATTTGTTAGTCATAATCGAGCCCTGAGCTTCCATAACGGCTCTACTTGCATAATTTTCAGACGCGATCAGGTTCAATTTGTATTCCTGACGTTCGGCTTCTTTGTTGATAGCCTCGGACAGTTCCGAATCGATTTTATCAATATAAGACATTACTGTCACCTGATAATCTATTACATCTATAACCTATTCTAAATCAAGAGTTTTTGCTGGATTAGATTGATTAATACTAATAAGCAGATACTTGAAAGCTTCATATTTGGCGGTATTCGAGAATTTGAAGGTTCAAGAAAATGAGGATTTCGCAGATTGAGATCGTCGGATAAATGGGAGTCATTAAACAGCATTATAACTTTTTATATTGGAGGTTCTTATATCAAATTATTAAAACTTCCAGAGAAAAAAATTATGTATGTTTATGAGGCATAGGAGATTTTGAAATTTGGAAAATTTTTGTGTCTTAATGTTTCGTGGAAACACCCCTTTTGAATTATTAATAACTACCGAGGCATTAAGGAGACTATTGATAGGTAAAATCTAGTCTGGCTTGGTCATTAATTCAATCGTTTGATTAATTAAAGGGATATTACAGTTCTACCCTCAATTTTAAGTTTACCCTCGACAAAGAGCCTGACAGCTTCAGGGTAGATAATATGTTCTTGTTCGAGGATCCTGGCAGTGAGAGTTTCTTCTGTATCACCTTGTATTACAGGCACGCAGCTCTGAAAGATTATTGGGCCGGAATCCAGTCCTTCATCTACAAAGTGTACGGTACAGCCTGCAACTTTTACCCCGTATTCTAATGCCTGCTTCTGGGCATGGAGTCCTTTAAAAGATGGAAGAAGAGAAGGATGAATATTCAAGATCCTGTTTCTGTATGCCTCAATAATTTCGGGTCCTAAAAGTTGGAAATAACCTGCAAGTAGAAGAAGGTCAATATCATACTGTTTCAAGACCGCAAGTATTTTCCGATCATATCCTGCATTGTCACACCTACTCGGATCAAGAAAAACAGTGCTTATTCCATGATTCTTTCCTCTTTCAAGTGCATAGGCATCTCCCTTATTGGAAATAACAACATTAATTTCCGCATTCTCTATGTAGCCCTTTTCAATGTTGTTTATAATTGTCTGTAGATTCGAACCCCTTCCAGATACCAATACTGCAATCTTCACAACCATTGAAGATTTTAGATTGGAACAATGATATATTAGAGTTTTGGAACTATGGGAAATATTTAAAATGCAAATCGAGACTTAAAATGTAATTTAAATAAGCAAAGATAATAAATGTATTTCTGGATGAATATATAATTCTAAAATCAATTTAGAGGATTCTGATAAACTCCTGAAATTCGTCATGTGCTTATGAATTATATATAATTGACTCTTGGAAATTAGAAATTTATTGAAATCCTATCTACTCTACAATCATGGTAGGTGCGAAAAAAACTCATTTCAGGCTCGAGAACCAAACAAAGCACAAAAAGACTGATATGACTGTTACTAATTAAACTGTTCAGATTTATCTCCTAGTTTTTTTCTTTGCAGAAATTCTATCCAATATTTCTTTAACATTCCTATATTTATCCCAATCTTTTTTTGATCTATTGTTTGATTTTCAAGATCGCTTCTAAGATCCTCAAAATACTTATTTTATTTTCAATCTCTCTATTGATAAAAATTATAACAAAAAAACTACACACAACATCTTCAGATTTACTCTTTGAACAATAGTGGCAAGAACTATTCCTGCTTGAAATATCTTTTTAGTTACTACATAAATTCATTCTCTTGAGCTCTTTTTGAGCTAATCCTCTTGTTTCTTAATATCTCCCTTATTTCTAGAGAATGCTCTTTTACTGCTATTTTCACTGTTGAATCATAAATTTTGATTTTGCCAAAGTATCCACTGTATCTGTAAACAATTTCATTTTTTCCTGATAAATCTACCTGAGAATATGAAGTAATTTAGTTGTTGTTTTGAATTTTCCGATCAACTCATAATTTCTGTCTATTATATTCTGAAGTTTGTATCCAAAGTGTGACTTAACACTCTTTTTTATTCAACCCCCATCTCCATTTCTCTATTTTTTTGCTTTATTTTCTTGAGGTTTATCAGTTTCTGAATGTCCACTATTTAACTGAATAAAAGTAGCAGCTTGAATAATTCCCCTATTTTCCAAAACAAGGCAACTAAGTTGGCTCTGCAACTTTCTCCATATTTATTCTTTTTGTAGTTATAATCATTCTTTTTCTGAATGAATAGACTGTGGTACTTCCTGGTATATACTAGAAAAACCAAGAAATTTCCTGAAAGAAATTAGACCAATACATTGTTTCTCAAGTTAAAGGTCTGAAAGACCATTCAATTACTGTAAAAAAAGCATTCTAAAAATAAAGATAACATCAGTTCCAAATATGTCTTAGGAAATGTTTTGTTAAAAAATATGGACTCAAAAATGATACTAAGAAATTTCCAGTCAATTAAAGGGAATCAATTTAAGCAAGTTTGTCTCCAACTGGTTGAAGACTTTTGTATTCTTCTTTAAGAGCAAAATCAGTGAAAGTTTTTATGAGTAAAAATTATTTTTAAAAGATTTACTCTCTTAATACTTAAATGCACAGACGTTTATTGAAATTCTCTATTTCAGAAATTATGACACAAAAAAGGGGACAAAAATATAAAAGTGTTCTCATTAGTTAGCCCTTTTTGAAATTCAGTTTGAAAAAAATTAGAATATGAAATATGAATGCAGTCTTTAGGAGCTTACCTCCAAAATCCTTTTCAAAAGCATATCGGAGTTTCAGTGAGATAAAAATAAGCAAAAGACTAGGCGTCTATAAAAAGATACATGTTCGTGCAATAACCTAAAATAGGGGTGTAATTCCCTGATTTTTAGATCAGAGAGTTTTCTTAGAATAAAGGGTAATTTCACATATTTGCCGTAAATTTAAAACAAATTTTTTTAGATTGTATCTAATTTGGTTCTTCATATGTATGATTCCCTTATTCATAATTTCTTGATATTTGCTATTCCACACAAAGATCTAGATGCTGTAAATAAATTTTAGGGATTTTAATGGGTATAACAATTACTGGAAATATTATTAGTGTTAGTATGATTCAAGAGTTTTTGCTCTGATTAAGTGGTTTCAGGTTGTGGATAATACTTATATATATAGTTATTGATTTTTTTTAAATATATTTTGTCTTCATAAGTTATAGATCCACTGCAAAATCTGAAGATACAAAAAAATACTTGATTTTGAAATTAATATTTGATGTACATGGGTTTTGCTTATATGAACAACCGCTTCTCTGAATATCAAAAATAATTTTGGTTATAAGATTTTCTTCAATGGCAACACATTATATATATATTTACATCACATCTATCACGTTTAAGATTTTCAAAGGTAATGTATAAATTCTAAAAAAGATTCATTAAGTTTATGAAAGCTATCATCCTAGCAGCAGGAGAGGGGCTTCGCTGCAGGCCTCTGACTCTCACGCGTTCAAAAGTAATGCTGCCTATCGCCAACAGGCCAATTTTGGAGCATGTTATTGATTCGCTTGAAAAGAATGGAATTAATGAAATTATATTGGTTGTTGGTTATGAAAAAGAACGAATAATGGACTATTTTCAAGATGGTCTCAACTTTGGAGTAAAAATAAAATATGTAGAACAGAAAGCTCAGCTTGGCACAGCACATGCAATCGAACAAGCAAAAAAATTAATCGATCTCGAAGATTCAGGATTTCTCGTTCTAAATGGTGACAATCTGGTGGAACCGAAAACCATAGCTGATCTTCTTAATAATTATAAGGGGGATGCGAGCCTTCTAACAGTAAGGATGGAAGATACTGCAGGTTATGGTGTGGTGTTGAAAGAAAAGGAAAAGGTTACCAAAATTCTGGAAAAACGACCTGGTGATATTAGTCGTATTGTAAATACTGGAATTTATATTTTCACCCCACAAATCTTTGAAACTATTGAAAAAACCCCTATCTCGGAAAATGGAGAGTATGCAATCACAGATACCATTCAGCTTATGATCAATGAGGGAAAAACAGTTACTTCTGTCCCGACAGAATCTAAATGGTTGGACGCTATCCATGCATGGGATCTGTTAAAAGCAAATGCCATAGTCTTGGACCCTGTAAAGAATTTGAGAATAGAAGGAGAAATTGAAGAAGGAGTTGTAATCCGGGGGAAGGTAGCAATAGGAAAAAATACTAAAATTCGCTCTGGAACTTACATCGTAGGTCCTGTAGTCATAGGAGATAATTGCGACGTCGGTCCTAATGTTGTAGTTCTGCCTTCCACAACAATAGGAAATAATGTATCAATCAGGTCATTTACCGAGATTCAAAACAGCATAATAATGAATGACTGCAGGATATACTCACATGGGCAAATATCTCATTCAATAATTGGAAGCAACAATACAATTGGCTCAGGTTTGTTTGTTGAAGAAAAAGACGGACTGTTGATCATTATGAACGGAATCATCCATCGAGCCCCCAGACTTGGTACCATTTTTGGGGATGATAATCGGATAGGAAACAGTGTCCTTGTGAAAGCTGGAGTAACGATAGCGGTGGACTGCTTGGTGGAATCTGGGAACACCATCTACAAAGATCTGCCCCGTCATTCAGTGGTTCTTTAATTTCCAAAAAGGGGGTAAAAAAATGTGTGGAATTGTAGGATATGCAGGGAAGAATTCAGCTGCATCTTTAATTATCGAATCCCTCAAAAAACTAGAATATCGAGGATATGATTCTGCTGGTATTACGATTCTGGGAAGCGAAATCAAAACTTACAAATCAGTAGGAAAAATTGTAAACCTTGAAGCCATAATCCCTAAAGAAATAAGTGGTAACATAGGAATAGGGCATACTCGATGGGCGACTCACGGACGACCGAGTACAGTAAACGCCCACCCGCATAACTCTGGGAATCCATCGAAGATCTCGGTCGTGCATAATGGGATAATCGAGAATTACATGGCATTGAAAGAGCAATTAACTGCAGAAGGATACAAATTCATATCGGAAACAGATACTGAAGTGGTCGCACATCTACTTCATAAGCACATCTATGGGAGTCCGGATGGAAATAAAGCAAAGTGCGAAATCTTTACAGGACTTCAGAGAACCCTCACGGAAATTGAGGGTTCTTACGCCTTTGCAATTATCTGTGCTGACGAACCTGGAAAACTCGTTCTTGCCCGAAAAGACAGCCCACTTGTTATAGGGCTTGGAAAAGGGGAAAACTTTGCCGCATCAGATGTAACTGCTTTTCTTAATTATACAAGAGATGTTATCTTCATAAATGACTTTGAAACAGTGGTTTTGACTCCTGGCAGTGTAGAGATTTTTGACAAAGAGGGGAAAATCCGCGAAAAGAAAATAGAAACTATAGAATGGGACTTCGAAGCTGCTGAAAAAGCCGGTTACGAGCATTTCATGCTTAAGGAGATTCATGAGCAGGTAAGTGCAATTCATAATACACTCTCAGGCAAGGTCTCGGAACTTGAAGGGGAAATATATCTCGAAGAACTGAACATGACTGATGAGGAGATAAGGAAGCTCTCAAGAATCCAGATATTGGCATGTGGGACCTCCTGGCATGCAGGTATGCTTGGAAAATACCTTTTTGAGCAGTTGGCAGGAATTCACTGTGATATAGATATCTGCTCGGAATATAGGTATAGAAACCCTGTTATGAATAATGGAACACTGGCAATAGCTATCACCCAATCAGGGGAAACTGCAGATACTCTTGCAGCTGTGCGGGAGATAATGTCTTACAATTGCCCTACCCTTGCAATCACCAACGTTGTAGGAAGTACTATTACAAGAGAAGCAAATAGTGTGCTATATACTAGAGCAGGGCCCGAGATAGGAGTTGCGGCAACCAAGACCTTCAGCACCCAAATTACCATTCTTTATCTGCTCGCCGTCAAATTTGCCCTCTCAAGAGGCAAGTTAAGCCCTGATTATGTTAAAAGATTCATTACGGCGATCAGGAAGGTTCCGGGGCAGATTCAACAAATTCTCAACCAGCAAGAATCAATGAAGGAATGTGCAGAGAACTTTGCTCATGCAAAAAGCTATTTCTTCCTTGGAAGGCACCTGAACTATCCAATTGCCCTTGAAGGAGCTCTTAAACTAAAAGAGATCTCATACGTGCATGCAGAGGGCTTTGCCGCTGGAGAGCTTAAGCATGGACCAATTGCCCTACTTGAAAAAGGAACACCTGTAGTCACAATTGCAACAAGAGGTCCTACCTACGAAAAGGTGCTGAGCAATATAAAAGAAGTAAAAGCAAGAGATGCGATAGTCATAGCAGTTGCTAATAATACGGATACTGAGATAGGAAAGTATGCAGATATTGTGCTCACAGTTCCTCAGAGTGACGAATTATTGTCGCCCCTGCTGACTGTCGTGGTCCTCCAGCTGCTTGCTTATTATACAGCTCTTGCTAGAGGCTGCTCTATTGACAAGCCGCGCAATCTTGCAAAAAGCGTCACTGTAGAATAATAAGACGGATTGGATATTTCAAAATTGAAAACAACGAAAATTCAGGGAGAATTATTTTAGAAAATTGCGGAGCGAGACGTATGAAACTCTTTGGATCTTCAGGAATAAGAGGCATAGCAAACAAAGAAATCACACCTGAACTTGCACTTAAAGTCGGGCTCGTACTGGGAAGTCGGAAAAAAACTGCTGTTATCGGGAGGGATCCAAGGGTCTCGGCACCTATGATAGAGCATGCTCTTATTTCAGGACTTACTTCAGCAGGTTGTGATGTTACAGAAATCGGCCTTGTTACCACCCCAACCTTGGCATATGCTGCAAGAGCTTACGAATGTGGTGTAATGGTCACAGCCTCACATAATCCATCTGAATATATCGGAATTAAATTCTGGAATCCTGATGGTATGGCTTTTGATTCGGCCCAGCAGGATGAGATTGAAAAAGCTATTGAAACAGAGGGCTTTACAAGGGTTCCCTGGAACCTGATAGGCAAATTCGAAGAAGATGGAAATGCTATTCGGGCCCATATGAATAAGATCAAAAAATTAGTAGGAAATTCTAGTTTGAAAATAGTACTGGACTGTGGGTGTGGAGCAGGAGGAACGATTACTCCTTATCTTCTTCAGGAACTGGGTTGTGAGGTAATAACCCTTAACGCTCAGCCTGATGGGCATTTTCCTGCAAGAAATCCGGAACCAAACGATGAAAACCTTTCTCTGCTCAAAAAAACGGTTTTGGATTTCGGAGCCAATCTGGGTATAGCGCATGACGGTGATGCAGATAGAATGATGGCAGTAGATGAGAAAGGTAATTTCGTGTCAGGAGACGAGCTGCTTACTATTTTCGGGTTCTATGAATGTGGAGATAGCAAAGGGACCGTGGTTGTGCCTGTGGACACCTCCATGATGGTTGATGATTTCCTCAAGGATTCTAAAATCATGAGAACCAAGGTTGGAGATGTCTATGTTGCTGAGGGTATAAAAAAGTTCAACGCCACCTACGGAGGCGAACCTTCAGGAAGCTGGATTTTCCCAAAAATTTCCTACTGCCCGGATGGAGTTTATGCAGCCGCAAAGATTGTCGAGATTGTGAAGGAAAAGAAACTAAGCGAACTCAGGGAAGAACTCCCTCGTTATGCCACTAAAAGAGGGACTCTGCCCTGTGAAAACGAAAAAAAAGCAGAGTTTATGGAAAGGTTAACGGTGAAACTCGAGCCCCTGGGAGAAGTCCTTGATATAGATGGTATCCGCGTGAATATGGAAACCGGTTGGGTGCTGATACGTCCCTCAGGCACAGAGGCAAAAGTTAGAATTACAGCTGAAGCCAGGGAAAATGTTGATGAAATTTTTGAAATGGCTGTAAATATAGTGACGGAGGCACTTAAATGAAGGCAGTTGTCCTTGTGGCAGGCAAAGGTACAAGGATGGAGCCACTAACTTCTGAATGTCCTAAAGTAATGCTCCCGGTTGCAAATAAACCCATTATCGAACATATTCTGAACTCAGCGGTAGAAGCAGGTATTGAAAGTTTTGTCTTCATTACAGGATATATGGAAAGGCAGATAAGGGAGTATTTCGGAGATGGAAGTAAATTTGGATTAAGCATAGATTACGTACATCAGAAGGAACAGTTAGGAACTGCAAATGCAATTGGTTATGCAAAGAGATATGTTGAAGAGGCTTTTCTTGTACTTAACGGAGACATGCTAATCGGAAAGGAGGACTTAAAAACCTTGATTTCAAGATCAGAAGAAGCTTTGATCTGTGTGAAAGAGGTGGAAAACCCGTCTGATTTTGGGGTGCTTGAGATCGAAAATAATAAAGTGGTCAGGATAATTGAAAAACCTGTAAATCCTCCAACTAACCTTGCAAATGCCGGAATATATCTCTTCAGAGACTCAATATTTGATTTCATTGACAGAACCCATGCTTCAGTAAGAAATGAATTAGAGATTACGGATTCGATCCAGATGTTAATCGATAGTGGGGTGACTGTTGGTTACAGTCCTCTGGCGGGCAAGTGGATAGATATAGGATACCCCTGGGACCTTCTGAAAGCAAATGAGACCCTCCTGAAAGATCTTAAAAGCAGTTTTGAAGGCACAGTGGAACCGAATACAACCATAAAAGGCGAAGTTGTTATCGGGAAAGGCACTCTTATAAGAAGCGGTTCGTATATCGAAGGGCCTGTTGCAATAGGGGAAAATTGTGATATAGGTCCAAACTGCTTTATTCGTCCTTACACTGCTATCGGGAAAAATGTCAGGGTTGGAAATGCAGTGGAGATAAAGAATTCGATTATTATGGAGGATACCCATGTAGGGCATCTGAGTTATGTAGGTGATAGTATTATCGGCCGGCGCTGTAATTTTGGAGCTGGCACAAAAGTTGCAAATCTCCGTCACGATGGAAGAAATATAAAAGTTAGGCTTAAGGGCAAAATTCTCGACTCTGGCAGGAGAAAACTTGGTGTGATTATGGGAGATGATGTGCATACCGGTATTAATACAAGTATAAATACCGGCGTAATAATGGAAAAAGGTAGATATACATATCCAGGCGAAATTATACAACATTGAGCCTAATATTAAAATGCTTGAAAGTAAAAATAAGGATACTTTTTCCAAAAGAAGATTAAGGGAAATTTAAATATCGGAACTCTTTTATAAGTATATATCTAGAATTGCTTCAGCCTGAGCATTACACTTATGGGGAATCCTTTATTTTTAATCTTAAAAGAGTCTTCATCCATACTTTTTGCAGTTTAGTCAAATGATTTTTTTGAATCAAATATTTTGTACTGATACTCATGGATTGGATAAAATATATTAAATTCCTCTTTGAAAATTGAACTGCGTTTTTTATGTGCTAACCATTCTAAGAACTATCATATGTTAGTATCAATTCCAATCATATTCTCTTTATGTAAATATATTATCCTATTTTGAAAGAGCTTTATTCTCAACCAGATTTATATCTAAGTCCAAGCAAACTTTTTTTCAACAAGATTTAGTTATTATAACCTGTTACGTTGTAGACTGATAAATTTTCTCCAACTAGAGGGCCCAAAATAATTTTTTAAGCAATAATAATACTTGATTATTATTTGCTTTTTTGTAGTATGAACTAATGTTTGCCTTAGTAATATCATGCGTATTAAAAAGTACCCAAGCTCATAGTTAAACAAATGTACTTACCTTAAACATAGTAAAATTAAATTATATTTATAGACCCTATTTATTTATCTATTTATTCTTAAATCTAATATCTACTAAATGTAACTGCATTTTGTTTCTCGCTTATAAAAGATGAAGAAGGGAATTGTAGGTTAGCTTCTATTATTTGATTATGTATTCCGAAAATGCTCTGAATGAAGTCTCCAAATGGTTTTCCATACTTCTGTGAGTCGACAGTATACATTTCTCACGATGGAAACTTAATCATGAAAATATCAAAGATTTAATTCTGTAATACGCAATTTTAAGTAAAGAAATTCTTAAAAAAAGCAAATTTACAAAGTTATTAGGATGTATTTTACAAAACAGGATAAAATCAATCAAGTACACTGTACTTAGAAATCTCCAAAAACAAAGAACTATTCAGAAATCAGTTTAGGAGTTATATTTCCTATTTATATATACATTCGGAGATACAACTACATGTGTAAAACTATCAAGATATTTATTCAAACTTACTAGTTCCAACGTAAATTATTAATTCAAAGCTGCTCAAAATTGGGGTCTAGTATGAGTAGCTGATGTAGATACTATTTGGTAAAGGGGGCTTGATTTACCAATGACCAAAAATGTCATAGAAGTAAATAATCTTGAACATAAATACGCTGACTTAAAAGCAGTAGATAATATCAGTTTCACAGTGAAAAAAGGAGAAATATTCTCATTTTTGGGTCCAAATGGAGCGGGGAAAAGCACAGTAATAAATATTCTAACCACACTTAGAAAAATTCAGAAGGGTGAGGCTACGGTCAATGGGTATAATGTAGCAAAAGAATCCAAAGAAGTAAGAAAATCAATAGGAATTGTTTTTCAGATGATGTGCATTGATTATGAAATGACTGTGTTTGAGAACTTAGAATATCATGGCAAGATATACTCAATGCCGAAAAATGAAAGAAGAAACAGGATAAATCAACTCATTAAACTTACTGAACTGGAGGCTAAGAGGAACGTCTTAGCTAAAGACCTAAGCGGGGGTATGAAACGAAGGCTTGAACTTGCAAGGGGATTAATGACAAAACCCTCCGTCCTCTTCCTTGATGAACCGACAGTAGGCTTTGACATTCAGACGAGACTGAGAATATGGGAGTATTTGAGAGAGATTAAAAGAGAAGGTACTACTATTTTCTTGACTACTCATTATATGGAAGAAGCTGATCAGCTCAGCGACAGGATCAGCATAATCGATCACGGAAAAATAATCACAACAGGGAGTGTTTTGGAGTTAAAAAATCAGCTTGGTGAAGATCTTATATATTTAGAAACTAGTGATAATAAAACTGCTGCAGGGATTTTAAAGACACTAGAATCTGTTAAAGGGGTAAACGAAGATACAAAATTCCTCAGAGTGATGCTTGGGGGAGATGTCACGCATATTTTACCAAAAATTATGGATAAGGTTAGACAAAATGGAATAGAGATCATAACAGTAAATATCAAAAAGCCCTCCATGGATGATGTTTTTATACACTACACTGGTCATGGTTTAAGGGAAGGAGAACTGGGGGAGCAGCATGAAGAGATCAAAACTGCGGAGGTTTTGAAATGAACTTTGAATTTCGTGCTGTGTACTGGAGAGAGATGGTAAAGTTTTTCAGATTTAAATCAACGCTCTTCAGTTCCTTAATTCAACCTGTTATGTGGCTTGCATTCTTTGGGCTTGCAATGTCAAAGAGTTTTGATAAACTTACTTCATTACTTCCAAACATTCCAGGGGTTCCAAATGTCGATTACCTTACCTACATGGGAGCTGGAATTATTGCAATGGATGTATTATTTAGCAGTCTTTTTGGGGGTACCTCTCTCCTATTTGATAAGAAATACAGCTTATTAAAAGAGACCCTCGCAAGTCCCACCCCACGAATAAATATTGTCATGGGCATTGGACTTTCAAGCATTACAAAGGCATTTATTCAGACGGGTATCATAATAATATTTGGGAAACTGATCGGGATGGATTTCTTTAAAGGATATGATATTATTCAAACTCTTGTATCAGTAGTGGGCATTTTTTTATTAGTGGGAATTTTTACCTTAGGATTTTTTTTCCTTTCAGGATCAATTGCTATTACCGTTGATCAACCCGAAGGGATGCAGTCCATTCTAACTTTGCTCAGCATGCCTCTATTCTTCATAAGCAATGCTCTATATCCAGTTGATTCTTTTCCTGAGGTTCTCAAGTTTCTGTCGATATTCAACCCTTTAACCCTACTTTCAAATGGAATTCGGTATTTTGCGCTAGGAACTAATTTCTCTGTTATGGGAGGTCATTATATTTATACAACAGAAGATATCGCTATGTCTTTCATGGGACTCATATTGTTTGCTCTCGTAATGCTATCCATCATACTCTGGAGATTTGATAAAGTAGATGTCTAACCACAGTAATTGATTTTGAGTATAGCACCTCTGAATATAATCTTGATACGCTTGATAAAACCAAATAACTCATATTTAAATCAAAATTCATCATGCTTAAATACGTAATAATCAAGCGTAAAGAACCTCAAAGCTATCAGAGAAGAACAATAGCATTAAGAAAAAAAAATAGTATTTTTGGACAAGATTGAAAACAAATAGTTTGAGAAATTTTGATTGTGAGAAAAATATGCTGCTCGAAACAATTTAAATCCTTGAGGAAAGAATAGTGGTTCCTCTAAAAACATAAGGGCTTGTAAAAGTATTCAGGATAGTTTTTAAAAACTAAAACATGTATATTGGGTCACAAATGTGTTTGATATGGATAAATCCAATAAAAAAGATATTGCAACCAAGTCCTGGAAAACTAAAGGATGCTATATATGAATTAAACAGTTATGTAGTATATAATAATCTCCTGCAAAAAAGAGTCACAGAGAGTACGTATAACGTTTCATTGGTAGCTATTCTAAATCCCGAGTTACAAAGAATCAGAAACTGGATCTTTTGATTTGAAACTATAACAAAAATTCATAAAATTGAAGAAATGGCTTATATTAGCCAACTAAGAATAACTCAAATTTATTGTAACATTAACGAATTTAGAGGGTAACTGTTTAGAGACTGCTAATGAGTCAGTCCTACATAAATTATTCTCTGTCTTGTTTATCAATAATAAGTTTATATTCTTCTAAAACAATCACACATCAACATTCTATTCGTTTGATCTGCTTTTTTTTAGCAGGAATTTGGAGTAGGACTTAAACAGTTTTTTGGCAATAAAGTACTTATTTCACAATAAAATTGTAGTAAACATATCAGCCTAGATTCCATATCTATCTATAAATATATAGTTTGTTTGTTCATCTATCGCTATTATTCATCAAAAGCCAAATTAATTTTTAAACTACTGTTATATTGAGGAAGTAGATGGCATTTTGATGACATCTATGTAAAGTGGATCCTGGATCAATAAGTCGAGCAATAATATATATACTGAAATATATTATTGCGCCACATCCTTAAAGAATATAGATATGTTTTTATTCATTTGAGCTTTGGGGAGTTAAAATCTCTTAAAATCATTTAAACATTAAAGTACGTAACTAAACAGTTTCTAACATACTTCCCCCATCATCTCATTCCATAAGTGCGATTATTCTACTAACTAAATTTGTATCTTATCAACAGAGAATGTTTGAATCTCGACAATCGTTCCCTTTTGATTTTTCCCTTTTTCTATCCTGTTTCACCTTCGCATATCTTGCCAGTTGTAATCAGGTGCATATTGTGGTGGTATTTTTCCTTGCAAGAACAATAATTGCTTTTTCATATCCAATTGATTTCTTTTTACAATTAAAAAACTCTTTCAACTTGCTATTTCCCTTTCTTCAGCTGCATAAGCAATCTGCTTTAGAATCGACTACTAATTGGTGAAATACTGAACATCAGTAGCATAAAACATTAAACTGTCTGGAGAGCATTGCGATTAACGTCTAATTCTCACGAGGTATTTGTATAAAATTTGTAAGCAAATGCAAAAAATTAAGGTTTATCAAAATCCTCTAGAAGACATCATTTTTTACAAATTAAAATGTGCTTGATTTAAATACCCACGTGAATAAGTCCTATGAGTGATAAGATGAGTTACTTAATAGATAGTATTTCACAGTTTATCAATATCTATTATCTCGATCCTATACGGACAGATTCAGGGTATAACCCTGTAAATACTTTTACCTGGGCATTGGTACTTGGGATTTGCATATTTGGAGTTCTTAGGCTTCTCGAGAAGCTGGAGGTAAAGATCACACCTCGTTTCATTGCCTCTGTCCTACCTTTCGTACTTGCAGGTTCCTCAATGCGCGTTTTTGCAGATTCTCCTGCAGGTATAGTTCATCCACCATTAAGCTATCTGCTCATAACTCCCAATATTTACTTTATTGTCTTTGCGGTAACTATAAGCTGCCTTTGGTTTTCCATCCGGCTACAGAAGACAGGTCTATTGAATGATTTTCATCTTATCTTTGCAAGCTTTGGACTTGGATGGTTTTTTACAAATATGATTATCCTCCTACGTTTCGAACACTTGGTAGCCACCTATGTCTCCTTGTTTGTAATTGGAACCGGAATCGTACTGACCTTTGTTTTCTATCTAGTTGCCCGTTGTTTCAAATCTTCTATATTCACCGATCCCCTTAACCTTTCAATCCTGATGGCTCAGCTGATGGACGCTTCTTCAACGTATGTAGGAGTAGACAAATTAGGCTACTATGAAAAACATGTTGTACCTACTTACCTTATCCAGCTTACTGGTACCGCATTGATTATGTATCCATTGAAATTTATTATCTTTATTGGGGTTCTTTACTTGCTTGAAACTCAGTTTGAGGATGACAAACAGTCCTCTAAAATGAAAATGCTTATCAAAATGACCCTTTTGATTCTGGGGCTTTCTCCTGCAACTAGAAATACTATCCGAATGATGCTGGGAATATGAATGAATATAAGGTTTAAAGCTTTTTGTTGCTTTGAGTAGTAATTTACATACTTTCCTAAATGTGAGTATAGCATGTGTAATATTTTGGAGAAAACATTGTGGGAAAACACATTCATGATCTATATTTATCTCGTTAATATGCTTGCTTTTACACTAAAAAATTATCTTATTCACAGTAACTTAAGTTTTATGGAATTCACTAATTCCGAATGAAAATCTCCTATTTTTGGCTCCTTTTTGATTTAACTAGTCGAAACTCCGACTTCATGTAGAAGAAAACTAAATAAATATTAAGTATAAAATTCACTTATATTAATTATAATAAGTAAAAGCGATGCTATTATGGCCAAGCCTATGAATTAACTACTACCGTAACAAAGTGAATAGGTGACAATGTTATTTTGGGACTCACCACACCCGCACAAAATCCCGATTTTTTACAACCCATTTTTTAAAGGGTTCATCCCCAAAGACTTTACAGAACCCGAAAAAAGGCTTTGTCAAGTCTTCGGTTGATAATACTTTTTCTAGGGTTAATTTCAATTGCTTTGTCATATGCTTTAATTGCTTCATCGAATTTCCTTGAGTCAGATAGAGCTAGTCCTTTATTGTTCCAAGCTATTGAATCCTGTGGATTAAGAGCCTATCCTAAAAATAATATACTTTCAATTTAAGATCATGTGTGGTAATGACAAAACGGAAAATTGTTCAGGACTACGAAATTTTTGAAGATTATTGGAAAAAATAGAACCTTTACTACCTGCACCTAAGGCAAAAAAGAAGTCTTGAAGACCTAGAAAGGGTGATAGGAAAATAATGAGTGGCATTTTCTATCTCCTTTTTACTGGTTGTCAATGGAAAGCATTGCCACGATTTTATGGAGCTCCAAGCACTGTAAATGATCGATATTAGAATGGGAATGACAATCAATTGATGGTGCTATGACAAAAGCATCACTAGATGGAGCTGGAACAGGAGCCAATCCTACTGATCGTGGCAAAAAAGGTACAAAAAGGATTGTTTTAACTGATGGTAAAGGCATACCACTTTCTGTTGTCGTTGATGGATCCAATCGTCACGATAAAAAGCTTGTAAAAAGGACTTTAGACGCCATATTCTTTGAAATACCTTCTCCAGAAGACATAATTCAGAACATATGCATGGATAAGGGTTATGATTTCACAGATATCAAAAAATTGATTGAAGACTATGGTTATACTGCGCATATCAAAAGTTGTGGAGAAGAAAACATAAGAAGAGACATACATGGTTTTAGGGCAAGAAGATGGGTTGTAGAAAGGACATATTCTTGGCTGAATAGATTCAGAAGACTCCTTATAAGATGGGAAAAGAAAATTGAAAATTACCTTGCTATCCTACATTTAGCGTGCGCATTGATAACATTCAGATCAGCAGGACTTTTCGGATAGCCTTTAAGTTCAATTGCTTTATCAAATGCTTTTATTGCTTCATCGTATCTATTCAATTTATATAGTGCATTGCCTTTCTTTCCTTCAGCATCTGAATCCTGTGTATCGCTTGCGATATTCACTAGTATCAAAAACACTATCACAGTGATTCCTAAAAATGTTGTGAATGTATGCTTTCTGCTTGCTTTGTCATATCTCTTTGTTTTCATTTTTCCGCTTCCTGATTTTGTTAAGATATAGCACATGACGCAAATTAGGAGTTTATCAAAATTTTGCTTAGATATAATATGAAAATTTATAAGATACTTTGCATATTATTTTTTTCAGCTCGGTATAACAGTTGCAAGTTTGAACCTTTATAGACAATCAATCTAAATAATTGCAATGTGGATCGGTTAATGGAATATTAAAAGGGCTAAAAAATATCATGTTTCGGGAAGGATAACAATAAATGAAAAAAAGTAATTATTAAACTTATATACTGAATTTATTGGTATTCGTCCATCAACTACTACCCCCGTCCTAATGTCAAAGCAAAAAAATCCAATCAATGTTGAGAAATAATATTTGCTTAGAACTATTAACAATATTCACATCGACCTTTTGGGACTATATCAAAATTCTTAATAGTTCTAAGCAAATATTATTTCTCAACATTGATTGGATTTTTTTGCTTTGACATTAGGACGGGGGTAGTAGTTGATGGACGAATACCAATAAATTGCTCAAAAGCAGCTCTACTGGATTATGAATATTTAGTTATGACTTTATATATCTTTAATGATGGTTATCAAAAAATAACGACAAATCCAAGTGGTTAGAATTTGATTGTTGATGAACTTAAGTATGAATATAGTTCAACGACATTTGATAGTGTATTAGGCTCTCAGGATATATAAATTGTTGAAGGTGGGAATGTTGAGACAAAAATAAGGTACTTAGCAAAGGAACATCCGGCAGCCGCTACCTAAAAATGTGATCAATTGTTCGGTCCGGAATTGAAGCAGATTGACCATTATTCTTTAAGCCAATCAGGCAATTCTGATGAAGCAATGAAAGCATTTGACAAAGCAATTGAAAGTAACCCGCAAAATTCAACAGGTTGGTATGATAAAGGAGTTGAACTCGATAATTTAAATAAATTTGATGAAGCAATAAAAGCATATGACAAAGCAATTGAAATCAATCCAAAGGATTCAATAGCTTGGAACAATAAAGGAGTTGATCTGGATAGTTTAAATAAATATGATGAAGCAATAGCCTATGACAAAGCAATTGAACTTAACTTAACGGATTCAGAGGCTTAGGATGGTAAAGGCGTAGCGTTAGGAAACTTGGACAAATACAATAAAGCAATAAAAGCATATGACAAAGCAATTGAAATTAACCCAAGGGATTCAGAGACTTGGTACAATAAAGGAGTTACTCTACATAATTTAAATAAACCCGATGAAGCCATAAGAGCTATGATAAAGTAATTGAAATTGACCCGAAGAATCCAGATGCTTGGTACAATAAAGGACTTGTTTTAGCAAAATTAAAAAAGTTCGATAAAGCAATAGGGGCATTTATAAGAGCAGTTTAAATTAATCCATCTTATTCAGTAGCTCTAGCTCCTAGCTGATGTGATATCAGTTGGTACAGGCAATAACTAAGAAATTGCAAACGGGAAAGACGGAAAAAAGAATTGATATCTTGCTCATAACTTTATTTCAAGAATTATTTCTTGAGGCTCAAATATCAACAGAAGTGAGGAGTTTTACAACAATACGATAAAATTAAAACACTTACTCACTTACATCTTCCAGAACATTATATTAGATTTAGATAAACCTCTGATTCTAATGAATCATTTTGAAATATAGCGAACCAGAACTACTATGCATAGCTATATATAAATAGGATTAAAAGACACTTTATTTTTTCTTTTGTGCTTAGCTTATTTTTTTGCCCGGCTAGAAAATGATAATTATTAAAATTAGTTGTAGAAAATAAATTTGAGTAATGGAATTACTTATAGCAAATAATTTTATCAAATTCAGGATGACTCAGGTTGAAATGGATTAAAAAATTTTTCGGAAAAAAAGAATATTCCAGTGAAGAAATTGATTTCAGAGAAATAGATTTTGAAGACCTGCCAGCTTGGCTGGATGATAGCTATCAAAAAATATCTTCCAGAATAGGAAAGGATGCTTCAATTCTTTTAAAGAAACTTGAGGTTTTGCTTTCGGAGCTTAAAGAAAGCAACTCCATGCTTGCAGAAGCAAAAGTCAAGGGAGACTTTGATGTCAGAGCTGTAAAACTGGCAAAGAGTAGTCGGGAAAATGTGACGAAGCAAATCTCAACGCTGATCTATAAAATCAATTTAGTAGAAAATACAGATTTCAGAGCTCTGAAAGAATTTTATGAGACAGCTGCGAAGAACCTTGATATTTGTCTGGAAAACATAGATAGGAGTTTTAAGTATACAAAAGGTGTTTTTCCTCAGGAGTCAAAAGTAGTTAATGAAAGCCTTTCCACCTTAGTAAGGGTCTTTAAAGATCTTCGAGAAATAATTTTGGAAAACATAAAGGAAACGGAAGCTATTGAATCAGCTTATTTGGACATGAAAGAAATCCAGAAACTTTCTACTGTAATACTAGTGGAAAAACGGGAACACGAGTCTAAAAAGAGACGAATTAAAGCTTTGAAGGGCGACCTTGCCATATCAAGCCAATCGGTCGACAAATTCCGAAAAGGAGATACTTGGCATAGATTATATAACCTGCAGAAAGAATCAGCTACAGTTAAGGAAAGACTTAAGAAAGCAGAAGAAGATTTGATTTTTTTTCCACTTTCACTCTCAAATTATCTCTCCAAAATAAAAAAACTTCATGAAAGTGGCAGATACAACTTAAAGCCTGAAGTAAAGCAGCAGCTTTACATATGTCTTGAAAATCCCATAAATGTTGATCCCTCTTTTTTCCAAGAACTTCAAACGATTTTTGAAGATACATCCCTGGAGATGCAGACCCAGAAAAAAAATAAGGCTCTGATACACGTCAAAGCTGCAATTTTGGATTTTTCAGAAAGGAATAAAGATTACCTTAAAGTTCTGCAGGAATTTGAAGCAAATAGAACTGAAATAGTGGAATTGGATTCTGGAGCACTTGTAGCTCTTGAGCACAAAGAGGAAGAACTTCAGAATAGATTTCGCTTACTTGAGGAAGATATCGAAAATTCTGAAAAAAAACTGGCCTTTTTAATAGATGAGCTCGAGAACAAGAAGAAAAAACTTTTTGCTAGTATTAATTTAATCGATAGCTATGTAAAATTGCACTTTTAACCCTAATTTAATAGCTTAGTTATTATGTTGAAAGGATATTTCATATTTGAGAGAAGGGAAGAAATAATATTATGGTCAACAAATTTTTAATAAACTCAGGGATAAAAAATTGAAAAAGTGACAATATATAGTCAAAGAACACCACAGCTATAAATACATTATAAATAAATACGCAACAATATATAGTAAACAATGTCATTAAAATTTGATTTTACAACACGTGTAATATCTAGCACAATAGTAACAATTATTATATCACAACAATACCATTAAAACCAATAGCAATCATAGCATTTATTTCATCAATCATAGATCTAATCTTGTAGGAATCATACACCCATCGATTAAATGATAGCTTGCATAATTTTCTGCAAAAATACGGAAAAGTCACCTATCGAATGCGTTCAATATCCAAAAACATTTGGGATTAGTGGTCACTATGCGAAAGTGCAAAGGTTCAATATAAAGTTTTTGTGGAAAAACCTATTTATTTTTCCAGTTTCAGCCAAAATTAAAGTATATTTCTAGCCAAATTTTGAAAGTAAAACATAGATTTTATAGAAAAATCGGTACATTGTTTAAAAAATTATATTTTTTACAATAAGTACAAAAACTACTCGATTTTGAAACAGAATTTTTTAGTAGCATATAAATAATTTGCATATAATATAATAGAACTTACAAATAATTATACTTTCAAAGAAACAAATCTGGATGATTAATTAGAATATAATATTAAATCAGTGAATCTGCCGAGGAGAAATTGATTGGAAGACGAACAGCATAAAACTTGGATTAAATTGGCCAAAGGTTTGGGGAGTAGACAAATTGGAAAACAGCCATTTGACATACTAATAAAGATACTGACTATTTTACTGGCAATCTTTTTTGTAGTAGCATTAACAGTTGCAGTAGCAAACGTATTGGGTGTGAAAAGCTCCAAATACGAACATGGCTATGAAGCCGGCTACAGAGCCAGCTACAGAGCCGCTTTCAATGGTAATCCTTATGATATAAAAGCTGGTTTAGGTCAGAATTCTAGCTATGACGACGGCTACAGAAATGGCTATGATGAAGGCTATCCTGCGGGCCAATTAGACCTAAAAGGCAACCATTAATGGGGTAATTAAGAAAAGTGACATCGAAAAACTCCAAAAATGGATTAGACAAATAATATTAAAGGAAGAAGATATTTCCTGATAGGATTTATGCATTGGAGGAACAAAATAAAACACTAGTATGTTTGCTACAAATACTATAATTTAAATGATTTGACTTCTCATCCAATTTGTTTTCCTTTTCTGTACCCAGAACCAAGAATTTAATTCGACAGCAACAGTTTTTTTTGATTATATAGCTATTTTAATAAAATATATGTATTTTTTCATTTTTCAGTCCAAATAATAGGATATTTTTACCAGAATTTAGAGAAAATACATATATTTTATTAAAAAAAATATGTTGTGATGGAAAGCAAAAAACTTGTTATATTTATCTCGTGAAGAATAAAAAGAAACGAAAATTAATTAGCTATTCAACCCACAAATTGGATTTATTTTGTTTAGATAAATTACTTTTAATGTGCTAAGCTTCTAAGTTGTTCGTTAATTTCAATTGCTTTATAATATGCTGTTTTTGCTTCATCAAACTTGTTTAAATTAGAGATATTGTTGCTACCTGAATGTGGAATATCTGCAAATGGCACCGCGTAGACGATGCTCGCCAAAATTAAAAGAGTCAGCATAGTGAATCCTAAAACTTCGATGATAATATCACTTCGACTTGCATTATCATATGGCACTTTTTTCATTTTCAGTTTCCTGATATTTTTTATATATAATGATTAAAAATAACTAAACAAATACACATGAAGTAATACTTCATTCCATAAATTAAACAATAATACTTTAAAATTATATTTTTTTACTAACAAATATGTTGCATAAATACCAATTAGTGAACTCGTTAAAATTTCCAAAACCAAATCATGAGAACAATATTTTAACTTACAAGACAGCTATTCAGGATAAAAAATTTAGCCTGAATTCAGATACAAGTTAAAAAAACGCTATTGAAAACGGAACATAACTATCTAAAAATAATTTTATATAGATTCCCCCACAAAAACTATGCATAATTAAATGAATAAAAAATGAATAAAATATTCGAAAAATTATTAGGAATTTAGGAAATAACAAAAAACTATAAATTCAAAGTTAACTTTTTATATAGCATGTTCAATTCAGCTTTTCGAAAATTGAATTTCTTTCCTTCTAAATTTTTAATACTTGTAATTTTACAAAAAATTAGCACACTAACTAAATAAATATCCAATTTGAAATCAGATTTATATGATTGAATCAAAGTTGCGCTGGCGTACCCCGCTGCAAGCAACGGGTTCCGTTGCAAAAAATCCTTTCTAATGATACAATAGAATAAAAAGAAAACCAAAGATAGTAACATGCTATCTAATTCCTTTAAATGGAAGCATTATGAAGGGAAAATTATCTTATTGAATGTAAGATGGTACTTAAAATATGCATTAAGTTATAGAAATTTAAAGGAAATGATGGCAGAAAGGGGAGTAAAAGTCGACCATACAACAATCATGAGATGGGTACATCAATATTCCCCTGAAATAGAAAAGAAGATAAGAAGACATTTAAGACCAACAAATGATTCGTGGAGAGTTGATGAAACCTATATCAAAGTAAAAGGTAAATGGAAATATTTTTACCGAGCAGTTGACTCAAATGGAGATACAATTGATTTCATGTTAAGTTCAAAACGAGATAGAAAGGCAGCGAAGAGATTCTTTAAGAAAGCTTTAAGTTCTAATCATAATCAAATTCCAAGATTAATAACCGTTGATAAGAATCCAGCTTATCCACCTGCTATAGATAAACTAAAAATTGATAAAATACTACCTAAAAACGTAGGCATTCGACAAATCAAGTATTTGAATAACATTATAGAACAAGATCACAGATCTATAAAGAGAATCGTTAATCCAATGTTAGGATTTCAGTCTTTTCGATCTGCTAATAAGACTTTAAAAGGAATTGAAGCTATAAATATGATCAAAAAAGGACAAGTAATCGATTTAAATTACTCTGTTCTTAATGAAGTCAAATACATTAATCAATTATTTGGTATAGTTTTATAATGTTAGTACATTTTCCTTGAATGTTTTGATTTTTATTAATCACTTATAGATTTACATATTTTGTTGAAGTTTTTGCAACGGAACCAGCCTTAGAATCTAATTAATATCAAATTGAGTAAAATTTTGATAAAATAAGCTTTTTTGGTTATTATTAAGAAAGTAAATTTTGTGAAAGACAATAAAAATTCACTTAATAATGGATAAATTTGCCAAAACAGCATAATTTTAGCTTAAATTAAGGACGGAGACTCTATATGACATTATTCGGAACAAACGGTGTGCGTGGTATCGCTAATGAATACATAACTCCAGAACTGGCAGTCAATTTAGCTAGAAGTCTTGGTACATACATGGGTTCGAAAGGCACGGTTGCTATAGGATGTGACACTAGAATTTCGGGTCAGATGCTGAAATTTGCCGCAATTTCTGGAGCTCTGTCAAGAGGCCTCACTGTTATTGATGTGGGAACTGTTCCTACCCCTTCCATCCAGTATTATGTGCGCGACCATGCCGATGCCGGGATAGTTGTTACTGCATCCCATAATCCAAGGCAATATAATGGAATTAAATTTATTGCAGGGGATGGCTCGGAATTTTCCAGGGATGGAGAAAAAGACATAGAAAAAATATATTATGCGGGGGAATATTCCATCGTATCTTGGGAGAAAACCGGCAACTTCAGTAACGATCCTGGAGTCAATGAATACTACATAAAAAATATTATCAACTCAGTAAATGCCGAAGCCATCCGCAGCCGCAGATTCAAAGTAGTTGTAGATACAGGCTGTGGAGCAGGTTCTCTAACTCTTCCGTTTTTGCTCAGCAAACTGGGTTGCCAAATATTGACTCTTGAAGCTCAGCCTGATGGAACTTTCCCCTGGCGAAACCCAGAACCTTTACCTGAAGCCCTAACTGAACTTACTAAACTCGTAAAAATTACTGGCGCTGACTTGGGAGTAGCTCAAGATGGGGATGCGGATAGAGTAGTCCTTATAGATGAAAATGGGGAATTCATAAATGCTGAAGTTTTGCTTGCCATGATGACAAAATATATACTTGAACATGAAAAAGGCCCTATAGTGACTCCTGTTAGCTCTTCTCAACGCATGGCCGACATTGCAAAGGATGCAGATATAAAACTATATTGGACTGCTGTCGGCTCAATCAACGTTGCCCGAAAAATGATGGAAGTAAATGCAGTATTCGGGGGTGAAGGTAATGGGGGTCTTATCTTCCCAAAACATCAGTATTGTAGAGACGGAGCAATGGCCTGTGCCGTGGTTCTTGAAATCCTGGCTAACGGAAAAAAGATTTCTGATCTTGCAAAAAGTGTGCCTGAATATTTCAACGCAAAGACAAAAGTCCCCTCTAAAAATATACAGGCCACAATGGAAATAGTGAAGCAAGAAGCTTCAGGACTTGGGTTCAAGATAGATGCTACAGACGGAATCAAAATATGGTATGAAGATGGCTGGGTTCTTATTCGTCCCTCTGGCACAGAACCTATTTTACGGGTCTTTGCTGAAGCAAAAAAGCAGGATAGAACAGAGGAACTTATGCAAGAGGGCCTGAATATGGTCAAAAGAGCAGAAAAAGCCTCAACCTGCGAATGAACTTTCGAGTAGGCTATCAGCGAATGAATGTGAACTCTTTAATGTAGCAACTTCTTGATAAAACTTTATCACCTTTATGCAGCTTTGATAATCTCATTGGACGATGACCACAAGGAATACAGTGCTACAATTATTCTATAAAGTAGTTTTAGAAAAAAATGATGCGCTATATAATATGAAAGTGTATCGAAAGTCCTGTAAAAATGACTGTTATCTATCCTTTTGCTTCACTGCAAAAAATAGGATTTATCGTTTTACTTATGCATAGGTTTTATAATAAAAACGGTGCATTTAAAAACCTGTTTTGTAAGCTTACTAATTGACCTTGGATTCTGTTTTATGATGGAGAAAAAAGATGTAGAATTGATCCCATTCGTTATTTTAAATTAATTCTACAAAAAATAGTTTCTGAATAAAATTTATTTTTCCCTAAAATGTTTTAATATCTAACAATATATTAAAATTAACAATAAACTATATTAATCTTCTAATAAAAGTTTGCTCCCATGAAATTTCCCAAAACAAAACAGAATTAATATAAAATTATTATTAGATATTCAAACATTTTATGGGAAAATACATTTTAGGAATAGAGGTCCAGCGTCATTCATCAGATTTTTCAAATAGAGCAGGATACCTTTTTTTAATTGTATGAAAATATCCTGGTCTAATTTTGTATCATGTAGTGTTTTCACTTTTGAAAGCTGGTCAATCGATAAATGCTGAGCTCCTTCAAGGTTAGCTCCTTCAAGGTTAGTTCCTTCAAAGTCAGCCCCTTCAAAATTAGCCTTTTTAAGGTTAGCTCTTTCAAAGGAAGCTCTTTTAAGGTCAGCCCTTTCAAGATTAACTTCTTCAAGATTAGCTTCTTCAAAGTTAGTACCTGCAAAATTAGCCCCTTCAAGCTTAGCCCTTTTAAGGTTAGCTCTTTCAAGGAAAGCTCCTTTAAAGTAAGCTTTTTCAAGATTGGAACCTTCAAGGTTAGCTTCTTGAAGATTAGCTCTTTCAAGTTTAGCCCCTTCAAGTTTAGCCTTTTTAAAATCAACCCTTTCAAGATTAGCTTCTTCAAGTTTAGCTTCTTCAAGATTAGCTCCTTGAAGATTAGCCCCTATAAGATTAGCTCCTTGAAGATTCGCTTTTATAAGATAAGCTCCTTCAAGATTAGCTTCTATAAGATAAGCCCCTTTAAGGTTTGCTTCTTCGAGTTTAGCCTCTTGAAGGTCAACTCCATAAAGGTTAGCTCCCCGAAGGTTAGCCCTTTCAAGGTTAGCTCCGTAAAGATTAGCTCCTTGGAGGTTGGCCTCTTTAAGGTTAGCTTCTTTAAAGCTAGCCAAATGAAGTTTAGCCAATTGAAGGGTGGTCTTTTCAAGTTTAGCTTCTATAAGATTAGCCCCTTCTAGGTTAGCCTCTGTAAGATCAGCATGAGAAAGATCAACTCCTCGAAGGTTTGCCTCTTTAAGGTTAGCTCCACGAAGATCAGCTCCTTCAAGTTTAGCTCCTCGAAGGTCTTTTCTCTCTGAAATATCCATATACAACTATCTGCTTTTGAGTATAATAAACATTACTAATGATAAGAAGATATCTTCTGCTCTTCAGGATTTAGTTTTAAAAATAATATCTGTTTATATAGTCTGGATCTTAAAACCCGCACTAAATGATAGCTACATTCTTAAGATAAAAACAGTACAGAAATGCTCTCAAATTTTAGCTGAAGCTAGGAGAATACATCGATTTTACTATAAAAAAACGATGTATGAAAAATTCCAAATCAAAATGAATCAATCATAAAAAGTAAACAAAAATGTGACTTTGAATTTACATCATATTTGCTACCCTGTCCGAAATCTATGAAACAATGAATATGATATAGGAAACATCTAAAGAAGCTCATTAAGGCACTTCGACCATATGTGGAGTTAGCTTCATCTTGCAAAAGAGTTATAATGGATTTGACGGACCTTTTTCCAACGCTTTCTTTCCAAAAGGCGCCTACATATCGTCAAATGCATAATCCTGCTTTAAATGGCGTATCATCATGACGCTAAGGCACTTATTGATTGATTGGAAAGACTGTTTATTTTTGCTTTAGTTAGTTTATAAACCAAAAGGTAGCTCAATACTTCGCTCCTTATATATTGCGGTTCATTAAATGCTTGGATCACATAACCTTTAGTTAAGCTTTGACTCTAGGCTTAGCAGGATGACTGCATTTTCCATTAAATGATTGATTGGTCATTTTTATTGGGATGGAGTCGTTTTTCTCTAGCAATAAAATCCTTTGCCAGAGCATGATAGAGGGAAACAGGGCAAATCAACTTGCTAACGCCCGAAGCAATGACACTAGCAGCAATCAGAGGAATTGGAAGAGATTGGCGTCCTGTTATTTCCAGAATAATAACAAAGGCCGTAATCGGCGCTTGAGTCACCCCTGCGAAATAGGCTACCATGCCTAGAAGAACGATACCTGTCACGGGTGTTGATGGAAACCATGGGGCCATTGAAGCTCCAAGGCTGGCGCCAACCGAAAGACTTGGAGAAAAGATGCCTCCCGGGATGCCACTAAATCCGGAAACTGCTGTAGCTAAAAACTTGGCAATTGTATAGAGCCACGAACCAGTATTTTCTCCATGTAACAAGCCCTTAGCCAACTCATACCCGGAGCCATAAGTCGCATTGTTCGTTATGAGACCAAAAAAAGCTATTAAAAGGCTGCAAATTGCACCGAAGATTGCAGGATGATGAATATTTCTTTTCTGGAAAAAAGCATATAATATTTTGCCCCCGTCAATGAGCATGCGGGCAAATAACCCCCTAACAATCCACCCATAATGCCGATAATTATGATTGCGATGATATCACGTTTTAAATTGTAGCCACCGACGGCATAACCGAAGTAACTGTAGTTCCCAAGGATAGAAAGCGAAGACGCGCCTGCAAAAATAATTGCAGTCAGCACTAAACTGCTGTATTTTTGCTCAAACGCACGAGCCATTTCTTCGATTGCAAAAACAATACCTGCCAGAGGTGTATTAAAAGCTGCCGCTATACCAGCAGCAGCTCCTGCAAGAGTAACGCTGCGAGACATATCAGCCTTCATTTTTCCAAGATAGCCTCCCATATAAAGTAACCCAGCGCCTACTTGCACGGTGGGGTCTTCGCGTCCGATAGATGCACCCCCAAGAAGACCAAGCACAGTAAGGAATATCTTGCCAAAAATGTTTGATATTCCTAAAAGAGAATCTCGTTGCTAGTGCATTTCGACGGAACGCGCTGCAATGACTTGTGGAATGCCACTGCCTGCGGAGTTTGGGCAAAATCTGACGGTAAGCCAAGCAGTAAGCCCAAACAAGAGAGGACATACAATAATCGGCAAAAACCTGTTGAATGAGACTATTATCATAAAAAATTTTTGTGCATAATCGGAAATATATGCAAATCCAGCCGCGATTATCCCTATTACAACAGCGCCACACGAAAAGATAATTCTATTGCGCCATTGCTGAAAAGAATGGATGACTTTTTCAGTTTTATAAAATTTTTGTTCGATCATGGTCTTTGCTATGAGAAGTCCTGCTAAAGGCTGTTTCATCATCTGTAGAAAATAGATTAATCACCAAATCCGGTTGCTGCCATATATCCAACGGGATATTGTCGGCGATAGTGCACTTACTCTGTTACCGGTACAATCAGTTAATAGCCCTCAATTTGAAGAGAATTTACTCCCGGCGATGATGGAGCGCTTATTCGTATGTCAGTCAGTTGGCAGCATCTAAAAAACATTTTTGAATCTCCTGCTGTAACATTTCTATGATTACTAATTGGTTGACCTTGTCAACACCTTCGGTACCCAGCTTGACGGAATATCTAGATTTTTATAATTTATAATAATACTTACTATTTTTCCAATAGGCAGGAGGATTATCTTCAATTATCAAATACTTACTCTTATCAAGAATAATCTCTGAGATGACTAATTTGACTACAACTAAATTGGTTTGATGTGGTTTTCTAATAATTTTTGATTTTTGAGTGTAAAATTCTAGTATATATATCTTCTTCGATTCTTAGATTAACCTTTGATCCAATATTTTATTAATTACTTCTTCATATTTTGTTTCTGCTTTCTTTATTAGTTCTTCAATGCTTTAGATTAGTGAATCTATTTTTTTGCCGATTGTATCCAATTTTTTTGATTGTGTTTGTATATTCTTGCTTCTACTAATTTTTTCATATTATTCGCGTCGTTCATTAAATCCTTGAAATACTTGAGTTTTTCCATTTCTATATAAGATTTGCTTTTATTTTTTAAAACTAACATTCTTCGATCTTTCTGTTATGTTCTTGTTTATCGCGATCATTTTCTTTATTCACTTATATAACTTTCTTTATCGATTTTCCCATCTTTTATTCCTAAATTTTCAGGCATATTTCAGCACTGAGTTATTTATTCCAATGTCCTCATGTTTTCTAATTACTAACTGCAGATATGCTTCTATATAACCTGTATGCTTTGTTAGCATGTGATTTGTTTTATCGTTTTTCAGGACTCTTCAGAATTCTTCGAAAAAGTTCCAGCCAAGCTCCATCAAGGATACAGGATACCTCTTTTCCCATAGAACCTCCTGAACTTATTATCATTATTGATGTAAAAGCTTCAAGGATAGAATCGATAAGATTTAGCTTTGCCTTCGGATAGCTATAGTTTCTATAGCCCTTAAACTCCATAACTTTTCTTTATCATAAAAAAACAATATTTGGTTGGTATATTTAAGCACGCTCAACATCCAGGAAAGCACTCTGGGAGGATATATTAAGCATATTAGTAGGAATCATTACCTGATAATCGGACATGTTTTGTAAATCTGTTGGAATAACCTGAATTTGAGTATAAGCTCCCATATTTATTGCATTTATTTTTGGTGTGTGCCCTGTTTTATACCCCCAAACTTCATTAATTTCTCTTTTTACTCCATGGCTTTTTGGTGAATCGCCTTGTGATAGCATCCATTGCTTTGGAGTATATAAGTATTGTGTGTTTTGGTTTGTCATAAGCGGTGCACGCAGAGTTGTGAAATTTTCAACACTTCAATAAACATGGGAATAATCCTTAAAAATTAAGCAGGGAAGGTTTAAACTTTGTTGTAACCTAACATTACTTTTGAATTTTGTTCTGTATGGCTAAGTAATCTATATATATACTTTCAAAAATTCTGTGACGATAAAGGCGATCAAGGCATATTCCCATACAAAAATTGCTAGATCCCAGCCCATTGCCGGGAGTAAAAATCCATAAACTGTAATAAGAGTAGCAATCATTTGCGTTACTATGATAGCTATGAATAAGATTTTTGCTGGTTTTACGGACCAAAAGTGACCTTTCGTTCTTGCTACAAACATGGTCAACTGGCCTGCAACTGAAAGCTTTAGGTATATAATAGTCTGAGGCAATAAATGAATCTAGTAGAAAGCATCCAGAAATGGCTAACATTTCGATTGAGCGCAGAGCAGGAGGATCGCTTTCGACAAGCCAATTTTGGTGCGGACGTCGAACAAGCCCGAATTTGTATTCTTCTGATTGTAATGCTCATAGCAGTCCTTGTAGTCAACGACTACTTTTTTTTTAGGCTCTCACGGATATTCTATCAGTTATTCGGATTTAGACTTGTGCTGGTTGTGTCTAGCGTCCTGTTCCTCACAAACTTGCCAAGACTTACAGACTACAAGTCCTATGATCTAGCTGAATTCTTATGGGGCCTCTTTGTATCGATCGTCCTCATCACGATGAATACGATGCGACCTGAGACATTCGTCGCTCACACAATTGTCACAGTTGTCATTGTTTTCATCACTATTCTCGCCATCCCTAATACTTTCACCAACCAGCTTACTCTGTCTCTGGTGTATACAGTTGGAGAGACGCTAGTTGTCGCACCCAGTCTATTTGTATCACTATATTCTGCCACTTCCTTCACGGTTCTTTTCAGCCTGCTCTGTGCGAACTCCTTTGCCATTACAGCTGGTTGGTTGCTTCATTCCTCGCGCCGGATGGAATTCCTGGCTCGTGAAGAAGAACATAAAGCCAAAAAGGAAGCTGAGATGCAGCTTGCAGAGCGTAAACATGCTGAAGAAATGCTGCTGCGAAAAAAAGAAGAACTCGATGAAGCTCAACGCATCTCTCATGTAGGCAGTTGGTATTGGGATACCAAGACTGATGACTACATCGTGTCAGATGAATTACCATGCATATTCGGTCAAGTAAGTATACCCCCATTCCAAAAACAGAAAGAAACTATGTACCCTCCTAAATCATGGGAGCTATTGAATGTAGCTATCCAAAGGGCGGTGCGAACCGGAATTAGCTATGAACTAGACCTTGAAGCTCTCCATGGAGATGGGTACACTATATGGATTACGATCCGAGGTAAGGTTGTGCGTGACGCCTGTGGGAGAACCATTGGTTTGAATGGCACTGTTCAAGATATCACCGAACGCAAAAAATTTGAGGAAGCCCTTAAAGAAGCACACAACAGTTTAGATAAATTAATTGATGAGCGTACAGCAGAGCTTAAGAAAGCATATGAATATTTAGAAGAAAGTAGAAACAGTCTTATTGAAGCTCAAAGAATAGCTAGCCTTGGAAATTGGAATTGGGATATTATAACAAATGAATTCTATTGTTCTGACGAAATTTATCGTATTTTTGGGCGCACTCCTCAAGAATTCTGCGCAACTTACGACAAGTTTTTAAGCCATGTACATCCAGATGACAGAGACTATGTAAATAATGCCTTAAAAGGAGCTTTAAATGGAGAACCCTATAACATTGATCATAGGATAATTTTAGCCAACGGAAAAGAACGTATAGTCAATGAGCAAGCTGAAGTTATTTTTGATGAAAAAAATATCCCTATTCGAATTAAAGGTACAGTCCAGGATATTACGAAGCGTAAAAGGCAGAAGAAGCTCTGAAAAATATTCAAAACACCCGGAAAAAGGAAATTCACCATAGGATCAAGAATAATCTTCAGATCATCTCTTCCCTTATTGATCTTCAAGCTGAAAAGTTCAGAGGTCGAAAAGATATAACGGACTACGAAGTCCTAGAAGCCTTCAAGGAAAGCCAATACAGAGTGATATCTATAGCTCTTATTCATGAGGAACTACATGGAGGCAGAGGAGGAGACACTGTAGTTTTCGCATCATATCTTGAAAAACTTGTTAATAACCTTTTTCGGACATACAGAGCTGGAGATGGCAATGCCAACTTAAATATTGATCTGGAAGAAAGCCTTTGCTTTGATATGGATACTGCACTCCCATTAGGAATGATTGTTAATGAACTCGTTTCTAACTCCCTCAAACATGCATTTCCCGACAGAGCTAAGGGAGAAATTCAAATCAAACTTCATAGAGAAGAAAACAAAAACGAAGGCTTTAAATTTACCTGTTTTACCCTGGAAGTCTCGGACAATGGCGTGGGCATTCCTGAGAACTTTGAAATTGAAGATCTTAATAGTCTTGGATTTAAGCAGGTAGCTTCCCTTGTAGATCAATTAGGTGGGAAATTTGACCTGAAAAGGTACAATGGCACGAAATTCACGATGAGGTTCAAGGTAATAAAAAAGGATAAGCATTAACTAATATAAAATGTACCGTTTTTATGGTAAAACTTATGCATTATCTTAGTTTCAGCCAAAGTTTGAGAACATTTTTACACTTATCTAAAGGAAAAAGCATACATTTTATCAAAATCAGTGCTGCAAAAACAGTCAAAATATACATATCTTTACTTTTTGACGAATCAAAAATAAGTAGTGTCTGTGAGCTATTGATCAATTCCGAAAAAAACTGTACATCTCCACAAGTATTTGAAGAAAAATATACCGAGATTCTTTTGATTAAGGTTTTCAACAACTTACAACCGTTGCCTAAAAAAGTAGATCTGATTTTGGAATTATTGGTTATAGGTTAATAAAGTACTGAGGTTAGCTAGGTTGTTGTGCTGAGAACCAAAGCTAGAAAGCTAGTTTAGAAAAATAATACCTTAAGCTCCCGAAGCAAGATAATTTAGCTATCTGTTTTGAATATTATCGAGAGCTTTTAAGCAAGTTATTCCGAGATTTCGATCCTAGTTATTAATTTTTGCAATAAGTGATTCTACAGATCTTTTATCACCAATCTTGCCGAGAGCTTCTGCTGAAATTGCTCTGATATTGTTATCAAAACCTTCATTTAATTTTTTAATAAGTGGCTCTACAGCTCTTATATCTCCAATATTACCAAGAGCTTCTGCTGAATTCCCTTTAACACCACTGTAAAAATCGCCCAATTTTTTAATAAGTGGCTCTACAGCTCTTATATCTCCAATATTACCAAGAGCTTTGGCTGAACTCGCTCTGACATTGTTGTCTGAATCATTGTCTAATTTTTCAATAAGTTTTTCCACAGCTCTTTTATCACCAATATTGCCGAGAGCATTTATTGAATTCATTTTGACACCGCTGTTAGAATCATCCAGTTTTTTAATAAGTGGTCCCACAACTCTTTTATCACCAATCTTGCCAAGAGCTTCTGCTGAAACGCTTCTGATATAATCATTAGGGTCGTTCAATTTTTTAATAAGTTCTTCAACAGCACGTTCATCCCCGATACTATCAAGAGCTTTTATTGAACTCACTATGACTCCGAGGTCAAAATGATTAATATTTTTGATAAGTTGTTCAACAGTTCTTTTATCCCTAATATTACCTAGAACATCAGCTACTTTGCTTTTAATATTTGAATTTCCGCATTCTAACAATTTAATATATAATTCAATATCTTTGTTCTTTTGGTTCTCTGATATTAGATCCCACTTATCTGCATCTGTACTCAGAGATAAATAACATGCCTCTATATCTCTACCTTGGGACAGATTGTACAACATTTCTTCATGTGTATTTAAGCCGGTTACAGTGCTTATTATCCAAAAAGAAAAGTAAATAATTGCGATTAATGATGAAAATAGTGAAATTAAAGAGCCAAAGTACAAGACACTAATTTCTAATCCTATAGGTTTATAAAAACTGAAAATAAAAAGTACAAATCCATTAAAATAAATAGTAATAGCAATTGTATAAGACACAAATTTAAATGGCGGTTTTAACAAATCACCAATTAAACTAGTAGCTTTTTGATTATTTTTTTGTATACTTAATACCAAAACCGCAATAAATAGGGCATATAATGCAGCTATTGTTTCCATTATTGAAGAGGGCATCCAGAAATAATTGCTCAGATCCCGATTTCCATTCATATTTTTAGTGATTTCAATAACGATACAACTGAGTATAATGATAATGATTATTAAAGTCATTTCTAATTTGTATCGTCTCATAATTTTCTAAGTACCTAGCAAATCCTATTAAATCTTATTGAATCTGATAAACATTTGGATAGTTTGATTTCATATCGCGCTGTTGGTCGTTTTGGACTTACATGCTTGAGGTACAAAATCCAATACAATGAATACGGTGGTTTAAATATTCATTTTGAATAGTTGGAGGTTTAAATGATATTAATTTCACAGTTCAATTGCATAAGTTTTATATTGTTTATCTCCAGAAGCTATTCACACTTTTTGGTTAATTTATATACATGTCCTACTTAATTTAAGTAGCTTTTAATTGCCTATTAGCCTTAAACGCAAAATTCCTCTCCAAGAGTAGTATCAATACACTCACGACATATCATCCTGGGGAGATCTTTTTTTAGCGTCAAATGGGCTAGGGGGTATCCTCCTTTCATCGGCAACTCCACTTGCTTTATATGTTCCAAGCAGAGGCCTTTCCCACAGACAATGCAAACACCTACTGCTTCATTGACTTTATTATCTTCATAGCAATCATAGCATCTTAGCATTCTTGATCACCTCAACAAACCTCATTAAAAAGGCAGTTTTCTTTTAGGGATTCATGGCAAGGTAGGCAGACGATTCTTTTGATATGCTCAAGGTCGGGCTTCAGCTCGATCGGATAAGTTCCTTCCCATACAGGGATTTCCTCATGTATAAGGTGTTCCTTACATACGCTTCGCCCACATACAATACAAATTCCAACAGCATCTACATCTTTGCCTTCTCTAGCACATTCGTAGCATTTCATATATTTTCCTCCGCATTAGAAGAGTTGTTTCTTCCTCTAACATCTCTATGTCTAAAAGTAATGTCAGTATAACTAAATAGAGTTTTGTGGATATTTTCATCGCTCTTTTACAAGAGTTATCACTTCTCCACAACAAACGAGGGTTCTGCCCCCTTCTTCTTCTACAACAACCCCATTGCCAACATCACAATAGTATTTTTCCTCTTTAGCACATACACCAATAACTTGCTCACTCTTTTTTCGTTGAATTCAATTTTCTTTAAATAATTAATAATTAATTTTCTTTTTATTTACTGATTTCTCAGTTAAACAGCATAAATTAATTTAATATCAAATTTGTGTCTGCCTTGAGTCCTTCATAAAGTATTTTGAGAAACCTCTGATTTCAACTAAGTATTTATTTACGTTTTATAAACAATCCGCCCAGAATTGGGGTTTATCGAAATTCTCTTATGTTTACATTCTCTGAAATAAGGTATCATAAAGTAGGTTTAAGTGTCCATATTTGAGCATTGCAGGAAATTTAGAGCATGTATGGAATATCCGAAAATACAGTTGGATAGGTAAAAATCATCTTTTGTATGTCTGATGCTTTGAGTCCAAGCCTCATCACTGCAGCGAAAATGTTGATGGCTTCCTCAGCATGAGGACCCAGGATATGAGCTCCTATTATACGATCGTTTGCTTCATCAAGAATTACCTTTGAAGCCACAAATTCGATTCCTGGAATTTTTGTTGTTTCCCAGTTGCTTCTGTCCCGGAAGATTACCTTATAATTATTGATATCATTAGTTTCACTGATTCCTACTGAAGCCATTACAGGAATAGTATGAACTGCACTTGGGATTCCTGTATAATCAGCCTCGACACTATTTTCATCAAGGACATTAGCTGCGGCAATTTCTCCCTGAAGTTTTGCAACAGAAGTGAGCTGCAGACCATCCAATGCACAGTCTCCTCCTGCATAGATGCAGGTATTTGAGGTCCGCATGTGCTTATCGACTATAATAGATCCTCTCTCGATCCTAACCCCAGCTTTTTCGAGGAATAAATCCTCTATATCTGGAACACGACTTGCCCCATGTACCACCATATCAGTTTTGAAGCTCTGGGTTTCTGATCGAGTTTTGGATTTAAATTCAGTACTGACCAGAAAGTTGTCACCTTCGTTTTCGACCGAAATCACTTGTTGGTTTGTAAGGATTTTGATTCCTATAGCTTCGGATGCTTTTATAAGTAAATTTACCATATCAGAATCAAAAGATTTCATGAGGCGTTCACTTCTGTGCAAAATTGTAACATCAGAACCGGCTCTTCGTGCAATATGAGCGAACTCTAGGGAGATATGACCACCTCCAATGAAAATAATTCTTTCAGGGAGCTTTTCAGCCTCCATAAACTCCTCACTTGTTGTGATATATTCTTCTCCGGGAATGTTGAGTTTTCTCGGCTTTGAACCTGTAGCAAGAAAAATATACTTTCCTCTAAGCTTATCCTCCCCGACCACTATAGTATTTTGATTCTCAAAGTGAGCTCTTCCATGATACGTATCAATCCCTAGCTCAATGTAATGCTTCTCAGTTTTCCTAGGACATTCTTCCATAAATGTCTTCTTGAACCTGATAAGCGAAGACCAGTTAATTTTTAAAGGATTTTGTATCCCGGCACCTTTCCCAATCAGTCGATTATTCCAGTCTGTGATCTGAGTGATATCTGTGAATATTTTTTTCAGATCACATCCTCCGGGAGGAGAAATGCCCCCATATTTTCTCGACTCAACCATAGCTATTTTTAAGCCTGAAGACACAACTTTATCCACAAAAATTCTGCCAGCAGTCCCAGTTCCGATAACCACAATATCATAATCCTTTTCCATAATTTTCCTTCCTTTTATCTAACATTGGATCGTAGCTTATATCCCCTGGTTCTTGATTGCTGCAAACACAAGTAATTACTGTAGCAAAAACATTGATCCCTATGTTGGCTGAGCCTGGAGACAGGAAGGGGACCGTATAGTACGAAAAAATATTATATAGAGATAAATCCCAAAATATAGCTAACCCATTGCAGGAGATTAAACTCTCTGCTTAAAATTCCGTCTTCCTAATCCTTTAAGAAGAAACCGCATTCGTCCATATGTCCAAGTATACCGAATTTCATTGTGCCAATTTTCCGGTAAAATCACTAGTCTCAAAAGTTATCTAGTAGAAAATTCTACCTCAAAAAAACCAAATTTATTACATTAAACAAAAACTTAACTTCAAATTTACAGCAAATTTATGGAACCTCTTTTCTTATGATTAATATAAATGAAGTTACCAAAGCTACATAAGGACAATAAATTATTGAAAATTTTGGTAAACATCCGATTTAAATAAATTGCTTATATTATCTCCCAATAAGGTTGAATTCCACACTGTTCATAAACCTTGGCTAATTCATCACGGGTTAAAGACCATTCTTCTTTATCAAGGCCTTCTGCTTTTTCTAGGACAGATTTGTCAATCCTAAGGATATAATCGCCGCGATTATACTCAAGGGATTCCCAAGGGATGGCAAATAATTTATTACCTATACCAAGAAAACCACCAAAAGAAAGTAGAGCATATGCTATTTTTCCGTTATCTGGATCAATCATCAACTCTTCAATCATTCCAAGATGTTCCTCTTTGACATTGACAACCTTAGACCCCTTTATTGTCGTTGTTGGCAAAAAAGTTCTATTCTCCATCTCCTGCGTCTCTTCAACTATTCCCATATCCTGCAACTCCTTAATTATTCATCTGCATCAAATGCTGCTTTAAGTTTTTCTTAATCTTCTTTAGCAAGAAATATTCTTCTTATCATTGCATTGAATTTGTTAAATCTTCATAGTGCCTTATATTCGTCCATTTTGCTATTAAGAGTAACAAAGTGGAATTGCCTTGTTTAATTGTAGCGACGATTTCCGTGATGAAATCGTCGCACTATTTCCCCATGTAAAAAAATTAGGTTGCTCGACCGTTATCGCAGAAATACATTGTTGTGTCTGCATGCTCCAGACAATTTTCTACCCAGACAGAGCAGGTTTTGCAAATACAATCTTTGTTGGGGTCTAAGTCACTACAGGTGGCATTACCTGATGAGCAGTAAATTCCAGGAACCTTGTAAGGCTCTGGAGCTTCGTCTTGCCCTATAATTTTCATTTCATTTTTTAAGTTTTCAATTTTTTCCCTTGCGCATACACTGTCAGCTTGAACAGGACACTGGGGACACATGCATCTTTCGATATTTGATACATTATATGGAACTTTCACTTCTACGGGTGTATCCATTTCACTCATTTTATTCCCTCAAAGATTATCTCTGTTATACTTAATTCGCGATAGATATGAAAAGTTACTGTGTTAAAGTTACGATAAATCAATAATTGTAAAGATTTTGAATATTAAGATAATAATCTAGAAATCTGGGCATATACAAATTTCACTTTTGTCATTTGGTTAAATTTAGTTGTTTTATTTCATCATTTACTTAACATTTTAAATATCAGCTATCGCTTTTTTCTTCAGCTAGGTAATCTTTTCTTATCACTTATTTTTGCTTCCAACTATTGTATTTTCATATCCAGTTTTATTACTGTAACTTCCTTTTTTTGTTTTCCAGTCAGAAGACATAAATCTAAGATGTCGATTCAGAGTCATCATCACTTGTATTCCTGCTGTTTGTTCAGGCTACATATTTAACCACAAATGTAGAATGTTATTTAACCACAAATGTAGAATGTTATCCATAAAATCAATTTTTAGGTAGTGTGCTTTAAGCTGCTCTTTAATCATTGATCAATTATTGAAAAATACGTATCTCTTCCGATTTTTGGCTGTTTATCTATAAAGCAAATAACATAGAGAGGCATCAAAAGTTTTATCCAATTGATATTCTCAAATTATTTCAATATGTCTACACATCTTACAGGTCATCTGTTCGCTTTAAGCTACAATATATAATTAATTCAATTAGTTATTTTTAATTAACTATACAAAAAATGATTTGTGAATAAAAATTACTTCTGCATAAAATGTTTTAAAATCGAACAATAATTTAATATAACTAATGTTCTGTTATTTTTGGAAGTCTTTATAAATTTAACATTGAACTGTTTTCGAAAAAAGCAATCCATATTAATTTTAGATCGAATTCTGGATCCAATTGTATCCAATTAGCTGGTTGATATTTTTCACCATAGAATGCACCCTGATCCAAATGCACCAATTTTTAAAGCTGACCTGCATGCAGAAAATTAATAACTATATTACGCAGAAAATAGAATGCAGAGAGCAGTCTGTGATTTTTCTAGATAACAAAGTCTAAAAGCCCGTGCTATTGCTGTAAAACAATCATTTTAAACAAAATGATGACTTCAGCTTCAGGTTTAGCTCATAGAACTATTTTGTTAAAATATGTAGATTTAAAAATGGTATGAAATGATTTTCAATCAATTAAAGTATCATTTTTAGCAGATTTGTCTCCAACTAACTGAAGAAGGTTATATTTTTCTTGAAAAGCAAAATCAATAAGAGTTTTCATGAATAAAAATTAATTTTAAGAGATTTTTTAACTCTCCAATACTCAAATGCAAAGGAGTTTATCAAAATTATCTGTAAAAGATTATTCACTGACCCAAGTCTTTGCTTCAGGAAGTGCTTCATTCCTGTAAATTTTCACTGGACAAGGAATGACAAACTTAAATATTTTAGCTGCATTAATTATCCAGTCCACGTCAGAGACAACTGCAATCTTTTCAAATGCAGTATAATACCATATGCCAACTTTGTTATCTTCCCACATAGCTTCATAGGTAAAACCTGTGAAATTTGGGCCCAAATGATAGAGCATACGAATCTTCTCATGCTTTTGTATTTTACTCTCAATGACAGGAATTAACACATTGTCATAGTCTTCCCTCGTTATATTTCCGCTTGCAATGACTGCTACGACGTTTTCAGGTAAACCTTGCATTATTTCTATCATTTTCACTTTCCTTCTTGATATTCAACAATTTCAGTGTTTCACTGGGTATTCAGACTAACCTTTGTTGCAACTTTCTCACCCGCAAAACTGATCATAAAGGGCATAAAAACATAGTGCATAGCGCATAAAGCATATTCAAAAATTCAGGTTTTTGAATCTATCACTAGTTAACTAATTCTCTACCAAATAATTGATTTATTTTTGAATCTATGACTGGGGATTCTAACAAATGATATGACCCAGAAAATGACCTGATGCGAAACTCCGGGAAACATTTGGCTTCATGTCATCTGAATACTTAATGCACGGAAACTTACCTAATAAAAGTTAGCAGATTCAAGATAAGCACTTATTTAAATGCAGTAAAATTGTTTTTCAATGCACTGCATATCGGACAAATATCGGGTGCTTCTCCTTCAAGGGTATACCCGCATACTTCGCAAACCTGGATAGGACCCAAGTCAACGTCTTTTCCGGAACTAACTGATTCTAATGCTTTTTCATAAAGCATTTTGTGCATTTTTTCAGTACCGTACGACCATTCAAAACTTCTTTGTGCGCCATTTTCTCCCTGAAATTTTGCAACTTCAATGTATGTAGGATACATTTCCTCAATTTCAGATGTTTCCCCAGCAATAGCTAGTTTAAGGTTTTTCTCGGAATCACCCTGGCCAAAAACTGCCATGCTATTTGCGACAAATCCTCCATCAAGGTGTTTTAATTCCTGAAAATGGTCTCCTGCATGTATATATTCAGCATAAGCGATTGCGCGGAACAATCGAGCAAGATTATTAAGTTTTTCATTTTTGGCCTGATTTGCAAAATGAACATACCTCATATATGCTTGACTTTCTCCTCCAAACGCATTGATAAGATTTTGTTCTGTTATCTTTTTCATTTAAAACCCCCTTTCAATAAAATTCAATAATTTCAGATCTTAGGCCTTGCCTATCTGATGAACAATTAAAGCATGTGCAGACCTATCATAAATATAATAATTTAGACATTTTGAGATCTTATGCTATTATTTTTAGTTCAATTGCACAAGCCTGAATTCAGGTTCCGTTGCAAAAACTTCAACAAAATATGTAAATCTATAAGTGATTAATAAAAATCAAAACATTCAAA
This sequence comes from uncultured Methanosarcinaceae archaeon, assembly GCA_963733675.1. GTDB lineage: Archaea > Halobacteriota > Methanosarcinia > Methanosarcinales > Methanosarcinaceae > Methanosarcina. The sequence goes on from CAVTET010000005.1 coordinate 266,870, forward strand.
GAAAATGTACTAACATTATAAAACTATACCAAATAATTGATTAATGTATTTGACTTCATTAAGAACAGAGTAATTTAGATCGATTACTTGTCCTTTTTTGATCATATTTATAGCTTCAATTCCTTTTAAAGTCTTATTAGCAAATCGAAAAGACTGAAATCCTAACATTGGATTAACGATTCTCTTTATAGATCTGTGATCTTGTTCTATAATGTTATTCAAATACTTGATTTGTCGAATGCCTACGTTTTTAGGTAGTATTTTATCAATTTTTAGTTTATCTATAGCAGGTGGATAAGCTGGATTCTTATCAACGGTTATTAATCTTGGAATTTGATTATGATTAGAACTTAAAGCTTTCTTAAAGAATCTCTTCGCTGCCTTTCTATCTCGTTTTGAACTTAACATGAAATCAATTGTATCTCCATTTGAGTCAACTGCTCGGTAAAAATATTTCCATTTACCTTTTACTTTGATATAGGTTTCATCAACTCTCCACGAATCATTTGTTGGTCTTAAATGTCTTCTTATCTTCTTTTCTATTTCAGGGGAATATTGATGTACCCATCTCATGATTGTTGTATGGTCGACTTTTACTCCCCTTTCTGCCATCATTTCCTTTAAATTTCTATAACTTAATGCATATTTTAAGTACCATCTTACATTCAATAAGATAATTTCCCCTTCATAATGCTTCCATTTAAAGGAATTAGATAGCATGTTACTATCTTTGGTTTTCTTTTTATTCTATTGTATCATTAGAAAGGATTTTTTGCAACGGAACCCCTATTTTCATATGTCACAATTTTTACCATGGTTATGTTTTTAAACAACTCATTCCCCTGACCGAAGATTTCACATAACTAAAAAATATATATTATTGTTTCAGCTGAGTTAAGATTTTCTAAAAAGCAAAAATACACTGGTCATAAAGTATCTAATTAAATATCAATAGCACCATATTCTGAAATACAGAGCCTGTAAGCCCTGTTAACTAGCTCAAGCATATTCTGGTCTCTCCGCTCTATTTTTATTCCGCAAGCAAGTGAAAGGTACTCAGTAAGGTCAAAGACCCTTATTTTTTCATCTTTTCCAGCCTCAATGAGGTTCTGCATACAACCCCCGCAATTCGTGATGATTGTATCACATCCCAGCTTTTCTGCAGCTCTGAATCTTTCCGATGCCATGGAAAGGGACTCGGCTGGATAGTTGACTCTTACTCCACCTCCAAAACCGCAACATGCTGAATTTTTAGGATTTTTATTGGCAAGTTTGGTACCCTGGATTTTTTCAAGCACATTTCTTGCTTCTTGATATACTCTCATTCCCCGGGCCAAGTGGCAGGGGTCATGATAAAAAACTATGTGATTCAGAGCGGCCTCTGGATTAAGTTTACCGCTCCTTAACAGAAGTTCTAGATACTGGGAAACTTGCATGACCTGAAAATCAAGTTTTCCAAACATCCTTGGATATATATACTTAAAAGCTTTGAAACATCCTGGACAGGCAGTTATAAGAGTTTTTGCTCCTCTTTTTCGGACTTCATCGATATTTCGCTGCCCGTTCTTGCGGATAGGACTCGGATCACCAGCACCTGCAGATACAGCTCCACAACAGTACTCAATTCCACTCAAAATGGTGTAATCGACTCTTGCTTTCTCCAAAAGAGCAACTGCAGCTTTCGCTATGCTGGTATTAATGTAGGTACCTGCGCACCCGGGAAAATAAACTACAGAACCGAGACTATCTTTGTACACGGGAATTTCATCCATTTCAGCGATTTTTTTGAAGATGTTATTTTGAGCATTCGGATTCACTATGGTCTGCCTATCCGTAAGACCGTTTTCATTTATCCACTTTTGTCGGGCAGGAGAAATAAGTGGCTTGATTCCAAGTCCTTCAGGACAGGCGCAGGTACAAAGCCCGCAGGTGAGACAGCGAAGAAGAGAGCCGGAATCAATGCCTGAATTCCCTTCTAAATACTTGCAGAGTTTTTCAATCAATTTAGGATCATTATATCGAGGGCATACTTCAAGGCATTGTCCGCAATATGTACATTTTTCCCTGTATTTTTTTAAGATATCCATTTTTCAACTCCATATCTTCTTAGGACTTGTGTACTTGGAGTACAAAATTAAACACAATAAACACTGTGGTTTAAATTTTCCATTTCAGACAGTTAAAGGTTTAATGCTATTGACGTTTAATGCTATTGATTTTTCAGTTCAACTGCATAAATTCTATATTATTAAGGATTCTCATTACAATGCATACATTGTGCCGACGGTATTGAGCAGAAATTGTTCAGGCATCTCCTCTGCAAACTTGTTTATTGCTTTCCAGCCTGTACAGTGCATGGGTACAATGTAATCAGGCTTGATTCTTTTCATTTTGTCAATTGTAGACTGAATTTTTTGGTCTAAAAATTGCCATGGCAAGTGAAAGCCTCCTACAACAGCATGAACCTTATTCTTCCGTGTAGTTTTCTTCGCATACTCGATTGTCCCTTTTCAAATGCTGTTATTTGTTCCACCTTTCCTGTAGTATGGATAAGGCTATTTGCAATTAGCAAAGCTCTTTTTGACTTTATGGAAACAACTCCTGCTTCTATCAAAATACCTTCATCGAATGCAGGCATGATGACAGGATGTCCAATTACGGGGATATTCGTACGGCGTTCAAGAAAAGCGTTAGGATGAAGATAAAGAGTGACCTCTTTATCTCGCTCTTTACCTCTGAGTTTCAAGAGCTCGACAAGTCCAAGAAAATGATCAGGATGGCCCTGGCTCCGGATAACAGCTTTTATTCTGCCAAGGTCAGCTTTCAAAAACGCTGCATTATTAAAAAGCATTATTGTTGACTGCTGCATCCATAAGCACTTTATGTTTTTCAGAGCCAGCCCAAACTTTAATTAGGCATGAAAGTCCGTGTTCTGCGAGGAGTATTTGAGGAAAGGATAATTGCGGTCGTCTACATACATCAATATTTTCTGTTACTGACCTATGCGTATAATTATCAATTAGGATTGTTACTTCCAACTTGTTGGCTTCCCGAATACTCAGCTCATCCATGCAAAAACTTGGTTTTATCTGGCGTGTACATTTTTCTCTAGATATTATATGAGGTATGTAAGCCTGAATGATAGCAATCCTTATAAATTTTGAGTCATTTTAAGTTTTCGGGTTCTTCTTAAATTTTGAAAGAATAATGGAATTCGATCCATATTTATTAAGTCCCTTCTCACATTTTGGAAAAATTGATCCATTCACATCTTGATTTTTTATACAAACCTTTTGTCTTTGCTAAAATTATTCACAGCCCTTGACAATTCCATTATAAATCGAAAGAAACTTGAAATATGTGAAGTTTCTTGCACCTTGTGTCAATAAGCGCGCTCCTTGCAAATTCTCTAAAAAAGCTTTTATTCTTCCAAATCCAATTTAATGGCATGGTCGGAGAAATTGGAATCGTGAGAAACGAGGCTGATGAAACGTCCCTGCAAATTCTTGTACTTTTCAGGGACAGTATCAGTGAAATCCAACTTAAAGAACCTGAATCCATGTCTGCTTACTTCAAGCCTGAATACTCCCATTACCTGGTGGTACATACTCCTCTTAACATTCAGTATCCTGACAATAAGGAAGATTGGAACCTTCGTTTTTGTGGGAACGTTGGAGTTTCATTGGTGGAGTTGGTTGTAGCTGAAACCGACAATGCTTATGTAAGAGGCCTGATGGCAACTAACGGGTCAAAAATTTATTCAATCCTTCCTTTTATATCAATCGATGAGGAAAAAGCAAAGAAAGCAAGCTTCCCTGAAGATCGAATGGCCCGTGTGCGGGCACAGGTACTTCCTGCTGTGCTTCCATATATCAGAGGATCAAAAATCCTAGATATAGGCAGTGGTTTTGGAAACCTCACTCTAGAAATTGCAAGAAATAATCCGAATTCAAAGGTTTATGGAATCGATCTGCATGATTCCCTCACAAACCAGGCGCATATGAACGCAGAAATTCTTGATGTGCAGAACGTGGAGTTCAGAACAGGCAGCGCCTATGCTTTGCCTTTTGATGGGAATTCGGTGGATGCTGCTACATGCTTTTTCATGCTTCATCACCTTAAGGATATCAAATTTGCTCTGTTCGAAATCAAGAGAGTACTGAAAAAAGGTGGGTTATTAACCACAGTTGAGCCCCTTGACCATCAACATCACCATGGACCTCCACTTTCGGAAGCTGCATTGAAAAAACTTTTTGAAGATGTAGGTTTTCATGTGGAAACTGAAAATCCTGAAGGAGCAGTTGTTCTCAAGGCCACAAAAAAAGAATAAAAAGAGGCTAAAATAATGAAAAATTATACGCAAATAATGGGTCAAAAGACTTTTTAGCGTAGAATATGGCTCCGAATTTCTTTCAATCATCTCTACAATTTAGTTTTTCCTATGCTAAAATATAACTCAACATTGCGCTGGCGCTTTAATTGTAATACATGCATCTTCGGTTAGGTGTGGAATCACGATAAGTTGCACCTATTTCGCAAAGATTCTCAAAAATATTAATTGATGCAAAGTTGGGGTAGAGTAACGATTTTAGTTTTATTTTTTGAAATTCAGGACTGTTTTTTGCTCCTAAATAGATAACATACAGACAAGAAAATTCCTGAACCGCTGATCAATGAATTATAATGTAGTCATTCCAAATCAAATATTTTCATTTACTTATATGATTTTTTTACTTTATTGTTCCCTGATTTTCAACATAATTTTTGATAATGTCAGAAGTTGTTCCATCTACAACTGTTCCAATGTATCCTCCATCACTACCTAAATCCCCACCATCAAGCTGTTTTTAATCGCAGAATCTTCTTTAAAAATTTATCTTGCTGTAATGCTTTTTATAGTCTGAATAACTTTTGAAGGAGAATACTTTGGCTCAGCACCAACGAAAAGGCGATATGATCATCATCAGTACCAATTGCATTAAACTTAAAAAGGTACCTTTCACCAATTTCAAGTCACAAGTTTTTCGAAAAGCCTGTCATTTCGGTTCCTTTGCAAAAAATCCTTTCTAATGATACAATAGAGTAAAAAGAAAACCAAAGATAGTAGTATGCTATCTAATTCCTTTAAATGGAAGCATTATGAAGGGGAAATTATCTTATTGAATGTAAGATGGTACTTAAAATATGCATTAAGTTATAGAAATTTAAAGGAAATGATGGCAGAAAGGGGAGTAAAAGTCGACCATACAACAATCATGAGATGGGTACATCAATATTCCCCTGAAATAGAAAAGAAGATAAGAAGACATTTAAGACCAACAAATGATTCGTGGAGAGTTGATGAAACCTATATCAAAGTAAAAGGTAAATGGAAATATTTTTACCGAGCAGTTGACTCAAATGGAGATACAATTGATTTCATGTTAAGTTCAAAACGAGATAGAAAGGCAGCGAAGAGATTCTTTAAGAAAGCTTTAAGTTCTAATCATAATCAAATTCCAAGATTAATAACCGTTGATAAGAATCCAGCTTATCCACCTGCTATAGATAAACTAAAAATTGATAAAATACTACCTAAAAACATAGGCATTCGACAAATCAAGTATTTGAATAACATTATAGAACAAGATCACAGATCTATAAAGAAAATCGTTAATCCAATGTTAGGATTTCAGTCTTTTCGATCTGCTAATAAGACTTTAAAAGGAATTGAAGCTATAAATATGATCAAAAAAGGACAAGTAATCGATTTAAATTACTCTGTTCTTAATGAAGTCAAATACATTAATCAATTATTTGGTATAGTTTTATAATGTTAGTACATTTTCCTTGAATGTTTTGATTTTTATTAATCACTTATAGATTTACATATTTTGTTGAAGTTTTTGCAACGGAACCCTTGATAGTATGTGGGGTATCGAAGCGCAGATGCTACTCTTGAAGGTCTCTAGCACGATATAATGAATTAGATACAATTTCCAAAGAATCAGTGGGAAAAAATAAGAACAACAAATCTAATAGGAGAGGTTAACAAGGAACCCAAAAAAATATGTATAGTGCTGGTGACATTCCATATGGATTCTTATAAAAAAATTTAGTATCCTCTAAGATTTGATGGATTTTTGATTACTTTTGCCCTCTATTCTTTGTCCGATTTTATTTTTAAAATACAAGATCAATAGAATATCTTACTTGGGAGTTGTATTGTTAGTAACAATAACAAGGTTAAATCAAGTTTTTGGATGGGCTCATTCACAAAAGTTAACTTTACAGAACTCCGTTATTTGTTAACCACGATAGTTTTTATATTCACAAATTTTGAGCCCATAGTGGGAAAGCTCCCGCCCAATTCCTGACTTCTTGACCCCGCCAAAAGGCAGTTTGGGATCAGATTTGATCATCCCATATATAGTCACAAATCCTGACCGAATCCTTTTTGCCACCTTTTTGATATTCAATATCATCCAGATCACCTTAGTTAATTAAATAAAGTCGATGGAATTTCATTTTGAAAGAAAGTATTCATACTCTTTTTACAATAAATCCTGCAAAAAAAGCGTCAGAACACAAAGATACTCTAAATATATTTGGGCAAATATTGCATAGAAACGTTCTGAAATGCAATATATAGGCTTCAAAAAAGAGAAAAATATTCGAATTCTCTCTTAAAGTACTATGAAGTGAAATATTCTTGTAATCAAAGAAGATGAAGAAATCAATATTAATCTAACAAAAAGAAGAAGCCAAAGAGCTTTATGATAATGATCTAATACCGTTTAGAAAATCAGCCGTGAAATATGCCTTAAATTCGATTGATTTTTGCATTAACTTCAATCTGCTAATAAAAATGGCTGAATTTTTAGGATACAGCGAGTCTAATATGCGGTATTCGCTAAAGGAGTATAAAAGAATGATTGTTCTATATTATCACGATGATCTTGATGGTCAGTGCTCAGCAGCTCAGGTCAGGGAGTCGATGGAAGACATCACCGCCAACCCGATACGGTGCATTGCGGTGCAATACAATGGCACTACATGGAAAAAAGAAGAAATAGAAGAAGCTGATGAAGTCTACGTTCTTGATTTCACGTTTACTGATATGGGAACTCTTGCAGAAATAACAGGACAAAAACTCATATGGATAGATCACCACAAGACTGCAATGGAAGAAAATAAGGAATTGTGGGGTTCGAACATTCTTGGAAAACGGGATATCACAAAAGCTGCTTCCCAACTTACATGGGAATATCTTAGAAGTGGTCACCCACTTCCTACAACAGTTGAGTACATTTCAAAGCGAGACGTATGGCAATTCGGAGACAAGAAAGAAGAAATTTCAGCTTTTACTGGAGCTTGCCAAATTCTTCTTCATTCCCCTGAAGATGCAGACTGGAAAGATTTGTTGGCATCGTGTAATCATGAAAATGAAAAAGTTGAACTCTATCTGAGAGTTGGGCATGCACTCACATATGTCCGGAAAGTTAAAATTGAGAAAGCATTCGAAAGGGGCACAGATATCGACTTTCACGGACTGAGAGCGCGACTTATCAATACTACAACCGATGCTAGCGACATTGGAGAGTATGTTTACCAAAAACCAGAATATGATATAGCTGTTATGTGGCAGATGATGAATGATATGGTCCAGGTGTCGCTTAGATCAGACTCTATAGATTGTGCTGAGATAGCGCAGAAATATGGTGGAGGAGGGCACAGAGGAGCGGCAGCCTTTACTATCAAAAGTGGTGGAGAATTTTCGCTTAGACTGTTTTAGACAAAACAATAAAAACCTATGGAAAAACTTTAAAAGATCAAGCGTGAAATGGCTCTGTCAAGTCTGCGGAATCTGGACATATTTACAGATTTTATAATAGCTGGGAAAAATATTATGTTTCAGGACTGATAAATAATAAAAGAAAATGAAGTAATTATTCGGTTTACATATCATCTTTATTTAATTAGTTAGATACAATTCCTTTCGTCTTCCAAGCATCTGAATTATGTAGGTCAGGTTTAATCGCTTTGTCAAATGCTTTTATTGCTTTAATAATTAAGTTAAGTGAATTATGAGATAATTAGTTTCCTTATCTTGCTTATACTTTACTCTGTAGTCGTCTCATTTTGTAACAAAATAAAGAGACACATAGTCATACCTTTTACAATACTTTTAATAGTATATGGAAATTTTGAAATCGAATATAATCAACTGTATTGAAATTGTGAAAATTCCATAAAATCGATACATTAGGAATTAGTTATATTGTGTATCACGATTATGAGATCGGGCATCCACATTTAAAGCGTTTGATATCCTGCATTATAATCGTGAAATACAAAATCAATTAGAATTGACCGACAGATCTCTAGGGCTGTAGGACATCAAACGGCTAATTCAAAAAATAAGTTTAATCTGTGGATAATTATTGATAGGCAAACCTGAGTGAAAATAACTTATGCAATAAATGTTCATCATTTTGTCCCATGCTTCATTTCCTTGGATTCAGAAAGCTTTGTTTCTACAAGGTAATGTAAATGCTACCAAATTGGCTTTGTATATCTGGTATTTTAAAGGTTTAAAGCAAACAAAAAAGATATTGTTATTTTCAGTTCTAAAGCAAAGGATACTTTTGGTGTCAATAAAAGATCTTTCACAAGAGCTCTACAAAAATTAGTAGATTTGGGAATGATAACAATATTAATTTGTGAGCGTGGTAACAGTCCTAAAATTACTGTGATATGGGAAGCTTCTGAGAGAGAATGAGTAATGAAATTGTAGAAAAATCAGATCAATTTAAAGCCTTCAAAATAAATTTTCGGTTTCGTTTTCTTGTGATCCCTATATTATTATAGCATAGGTAAGTATTTCCACGCTATTAAATAAATGACTTCATCTAAGCCCCTACAAAGATTTATAATTTATCTGATTATCCCTAACCTACGAAAGAAAATGCCTTAAATCGCCCCACAATCGATCTTCTTTTACTTTATTTAATTCGCTTAGGTGACTAGGTTGCTCTAAGATATCAAAAAAGTTGATCTTGTGAGCTGCAGGGGAAGAGAATCCTGCAGCCTGGCAGCAAGCGCATCCTAAATGACATGCGGCAATCTTAGGGGTCCGGAACTGTGGGATAAACTGAAGTGAAGAACATGATATCTGCAGATTTAAAGAAGATATTACGGATCATTGAAGAATGCAAAAATGCAAAAAAATTACCATGGGACTGTAAAAACTTTATGAGTTTATACGAAACAGAAAAAGTTAGAAGGAACATAATCTATAAATTATTTGACTCGAAGGACGCAGATTACAAACCTCTGGAACCTTTTAGGATTGAGATCGAAAACACGACTGGTTTAAAGCCTTGAGGCGCAGGAATTCCGTTATCATTCAGCTAAGAGGCATGTGTAGGCAGTTATCCTTCGAAACCATGTACTGAAGAAGAAGCAGCAGAAATTAGAAGAACATTTTTAGACAAAATTTACGGGACTGCGGACTCATATATTTAAATAACTCAATGCAAGCCTTAGATTAATTACACTGAAAGAAAGCATATCAATTGAATTTCTCGATCAATTCCAGACAGACACGGCTGATATTGGTTGCAGTGAATGCAGGTACTCTATATTTATCGGTGCGATAAGCTGTCGATAAAGGAATCTGTTAAAAAAATACGAATTTCCAGCGACACCGTAAGATGAAATTCATGTTATTTTAAATTGTTATATTCTTTATCCTTTACGGGTTCCAGTCATTCGGCGTCTCCCTTTTGGGCATTAGTACTTATCGCAATATGTACAAACCAGCTATCCGTTGTAGCACCATGCCAATGTTTCACATTTGGATGGATTTTTACTACGTCCCCTTCCTGAATCACCTTTACCGGCCTACCTTCTTCCTGAAAATATCCTCCGCCGCCAGTAACAAGCAGAATCTACCCACCAGAATGTTTATGCCAATTATTTCTTGCGCCTGGTTCAAAAGTTACATTACCTATCGGGCAATTAAAGATACTGTCATTAAAAACCAGTATTTCAAGCCATGCTGTCCCTATGAAATAGTCATTCGTAATTTTTTCGCCTTTCGGGAAGATTACACTTTCACTTAAATTATTTGATTTGTTCATATTGTATTCTCCTTTAAATTTTTTCGTGATACTACTTAACTCATTTTGTCAAGGATTCTAAAGCTATTTTACTCATATGGAAAGAATATCATCAATTACAGCAATTGATGCAACCGGATTTACGAGTTTTTATACAAGTTATTATTATTCATGTAAAACAGGGAAACTCTTTTGGAGCTTCCTGAAAGCTTCAATAACCATAGTATCGTAACTGAAACCGCGAAATTCATCAGTTTTTACTTAACTCAAGTCTTTGAGAATTTCAGGAGAAAAGCCTTCTTGCAGTTTCCTCTGCCTTTCTCATAACCTCTTTTACAGGAACTCTGCTTGCTTTTGCGATTTTTTTGCAATCCTCAAACTCGGCAGAAATATTAAGTAGGATGCCTTCAGAATCCATGGCGATCTTGACCGCAGCTTCATATACCTGTCCTTCGACTTCAAAATTAACCGATTCTATTCGCCTGGAGGCCATTAACCTGTGTCTGGAAGGGGTAACCCTTACTCCCAGAGATCCTGTCTCGATAATTATTTTCCGGGCGAGTTTTGCAGTATCCTCGGGTTTTGCAATAACCTTGATAACATGAGCCGGACGGCCTTTTTTCATTGTTGCCGGGAAAATTGCAACATCTCTTGCCCCCATAGCAAGCAGTTCCTCGAAAAGGTTACCCAGGACTTCTCCGCTCACATCATCGGCATTTGTTTCAAGTACCTCAATGATGTCCGGGATCAGGCAGGAATCAATTTCGGAAAGCACTCCCTGCAGCACGTTGGGCCCGGCAAGCTCAGAATCCCCTGCCCCATACCCGGTTGAAATTGCTCTACCTTGAGGAAAAGTTTCCACTGATCTTGCAAAATGAGCCAGAATAGCAGCCCCTGTCGGAGTAAGAAGTTCTTTTTTCTCAGCACCTCCCCTGAAATAGAGCTTTCCTCTCTTGAGGAGTTCAAGGGTAGCCGGGGCTGGGACAGGTAAAGTCCCATGTGCGCATTCGATTGTTTCACTGCCCACATTGATAGGCATGCAATAAACAGAATCACAGTTGAGGGCATGAATAGCTGCCGAAGACCCGATTACGTCGGCAAGAGCGTCATTCTGTCCTACCTCATGGAAATGAATGTTTTCTAGGTCATGTTGCCCGTGGACTGTTGCTTCAGCTTCTGCCATTTTCAAAAAAATATCAAGGGCACTTTCCTCCACCTTCGTGGGCAATTTTGCACCCTTTATGACGTCCACAAGTTCAGGATAAGTGCGAGCCGGCTCCTTGTCAGGAACCTTGATCCGAACATCCAGAGCCTTAATTCCTTTTTTTAAAACTTCTTTTACATCTACAGATACTGGGACAGAGATTTCTATCATTTCCTTAATTGCGTTCCTGTCAGCCCCGAGATCTAGAGCGCATCCAAGGATCATATCTCCTGCTGCACCTGAAAATGGATTGAATACAAGTGCTTTCATGAAATCATCTTCCTACATTGCATTTTTAAGTAATTTTTGATCTCTTCTTCTCTTTGTTACCCATCTTTCAGCTCTATTTTTTCTCCAATGCCCAGTTTTCTGGCTGTTGCAATCATATTTGCGATCCGAGCTGCGTAAGCACCAGCTACGAAACCTACATCTATATTCACTACCGCAATGGGGGGCAGGACTGCAACATTGCCAGTAGGGCAGCCTTTCCTTTACCTCCGGCCCCGTAGCCTGTATACACCGGAAGCCCGATAACAGGCACGTCCACAAGTCCGGAAACTATTGATAGAAGCGCTCCCTCCCTTCCGGCCGCAACAACTATTGCCTCAGGCTTCATAGCTTTCAGTCTCTGGAGTTCTGGAATGAGACTGTGAATTCCTGCAACCCCTACGTCATATACGGCAATAGTTTTGCAGCCCATTTCTGAAGCAATAACGTGAGCCTCTTCCGCAGCCGGTATATCTGTCGCACCTGATTTTCCTATGGGGATCAAGTTTTGCAATGCCTGAGTAAAGAACAAAACCCAGACCAAGGGGCTGCTGTTCCGCAGTCTTAAGATCCATTTTTTCGTCTTTAACAGCCCTTAATACATCACTAAGATCCATGTGCCACCCTTCGCCTAGAAGAATTAGATACTTTAGCAATAAACAATTTAAATCTCAGTTCTTCGATAACAATTTATTAGTTTAGAGGCTCTGTAGAATCTCGCGCTATACTTCATACGATCTTGATTTTCAGAATTACTTGTTTGTTGCTTTGCAATTTGAGATAAAATTTCAAAATTCTAAAGCTGAATGAGTATAATTGACTAAACATGAAGATAAACAACGGAAAATGGAAATATGGTTTAATCTTTCAATAAAGTTAGCTTAAACAATATCTTCATTTTGTCTTTTTCGGCACTTCGAATTTCTCTAGTTTTAAGTCTTTTTGAATACTTGTTTTGCCATGGCGACTCTATTCTCCAGGTCGGGTCCTTCAAGCTCTTCTACAACGGATTCGAGGATTGTCGGTATATCAATGTGCTGAGGACATTTTTCAAGGCATTCTCCGCATTGCACGCACAGGGATGCAAATTCAGCTTCTCCTACTGATAGAACCCCACACAGTCTTACGGCATAATGGAACTTTGCACCGTTCGCATCGCCGGACATGTACAGGTTGTTGTACGTCCTCGAAGCAGAATGGGATATTCACTCCGCTCGTACAGGGCATACAGTATCTGCAGCCTGTACAGCCTACTTTCATCAGTTCACGGTACTTCCGCTCTACTTTTTTTATAAGTCTGCAGCTCAGCTTCAGTCAGAGAATTCGGGTAAGCTTTATCGGCCAGTCTAAGATTCTCTTCAATATGTGTTTCCTCATTCATCCCGGAAAGGACGACCGTTACTCCTGGATGGTTCCATACCCAGCGAAGAGCCCATTCTGCCGGGGTCCTCTTAGTCGGAGCCTCATCCCAGATATCTTTCACTGCAGAAGGCACTGGGCTCGCGAGGTTCCCTCCGCGGAGTGGCTCCATAATTACTATTCCCAGGCCTTTTGAAGCTGCATACTCCAAACCATCGGTTCCTGCCTGGTTCTTTTCATCCAGGAAGTTGTACTGGATCTGGCAAAAGTCCCAGCCATAAGCGTCCACTATCCTATTGAAGTCCTTTCCTGATCCGTGGAAGGAAAAGCCTGCATTAATTATTCGTCCGTCGGCTTTGGCTTTGTCAAGGAAATCGGCTACCCCCAGCTTTTCGACATTGTCCCACAGCTCGCCCAGCAGAGCATGGACCAGGTAATAGTCAATATGGTCTGTATTGAGCTTCTCCAGCTGAGCATTCAAGAACATAGTCCATGTCCTCCTGGCTTTTCAGCAACCAGTGGGAAGTTTTGTTGCGAGTTTAACTTTACTACGGTATCCGTCAGCAAGAGCACGACCTAAAAAAAGCTCGCTCTGTCCCCTATGGTAGGGCCAGGCCGTATCAACATAGTTTACTCCGTGGTCGATCGCATAGCGTACCTGCTTAGTGGCTCTTTCTTCGTCTATAGTACCATCTTCTTTCACGGGAGAGGCGCATACATCCGAATCCAATGACGGAAAGCTCGTCTCCATTCTTAGGAATTTTTCTATATAACATTCTCCATTCACCTGGTTTCTTCAAACTATTTTTTAGGTATGTTGGGTTAATTTTTTGATTGACGGGATATTTTGAGGTAAGTCAGTCCATTAGTTTCCATATATGAGTGACTGATCACTCATAAGTGGGGTGAAAAAAATTAATTCTCAGCTAAACCTTTCCAGATAATCTGAAATCCATCCTCTATAAACTTATTTTTATTTTGTGATGAATCTGAATCAAGGATCAGATTCACTACCACTCTGCTAGCCTGATAAAACATTGCAATGGTCAGCTCTGCGGAAAAATCTCTGATTACTCCTGTTTTTATTCCTTGATTCACAAGATCATGGAGAAAGACATACTCTTTCATCACTTCTTCACGCGTAAATTTTGTTATATAAGGAGAAGAGCAGAACTGGCCGACAAAAAGAAATTCTTCCTGATTGTCTGCTCCCCATTTGATTAAATTTGACCATATTTTTCTTAACTTATCCTGAAAGGTATTATGTGCTTCAATTTCTTTCCCCATACTTTGACTTAATTGCCCTTTTACTTCGAAATATAGGCTGTTTATAAGGTCTTCCTTTGTAGGAAAGTAATTGAAAAGAGTGCCTGTAGCTATACCTGCTTCTTTCGAAATCTGAGCAGTGGATGTACCGTGGAAGCCCCTTTCAGTGAAAAGCTTCAGGGCTGATTCCATAATGGCTGTTTTTTTGTCTATGACCTGTTCTTTCATGCATTATCTCTATAATTGACTGATTAGTCAGTTACACTGCAATATTATGTTGTTAGATAAAATACTTTATGGTGCTTTTTTCTTCTCACTGGGTTCATGTAAACATATTTTTTAGTCCAATATGTTGTTCTTTCAGTACACTGCCACATTGGCCAGCATACATAATTTTCTATAAAACTATATATCTCAAAAAATCATTTGATACAAAATTCACATCTCGAGAATCAAATTAAGCATAGTATTCAAAAATTTGACTTTGAATTCACAGCAAATTTGCAATACAATCTACCCTTTTTTATGGGCATGATTAATTTGCAAGCTTACTATAGAGAATTTCGATAAAGCTTTTCTTTTCACGAGCCACTTAAACATTAGTTATAAGTACATGACGAAATTTAGGAGTTTATCGAAAGTTATTCAGTCATGTGAATTGCTTCTTATTAAGAGAAAACCGTAGGTCCACTGGTGTTAGTAGGATTGAATGCTCCATATGGACTTTCTCTCCCGAAAGTAAAGTCAGCTATCACAAACACCAGCAAGTTGATTAATATTTCGTAGGCTTAGAATTCTTCGAAACTTTAGCTGTTTTTTTAATATGTTCACTGTAGGACTTAACACATTCAATAGCTTGTTTCACGTCAGAGTTTAAGGCTCCAAAATTTCCATTATTATATTCTCCGACTCCAGAATTAGCATAAACTGCTACCTTGTTAGCCTGTACCATTGCTAACCGATATTCGGCCTTTGTGTCTTGTAAATCAGGCGATACATTGCACAAATCACTATTTTCGATAGCTTTCTGGCTATCTGTATACAAAATACCTGCATAAGTAGAAAGTGATGTGGTATCGTAGTTCTTTCCAGCAATAGTTAGATATTTCATATCATTATCCACTTGTTTCGTATCTGATACACACGTTGTCGACCATTTAGAATCTTGATATTTTGTTGTTTCATGTATCGGTGTAGGAGTTGGCTTTGTAGCTTCTATTGGTGTTGTTGTCGGAGTTGGTGTTGAAACTGAAGTTGGTGTAAGTTTAGATGGTACTGCTATTGTACTACCATTAACTTCTGACAGAGGTGCTATTATTACCCTGGCATTATTTGTATTATTATTTATTGCAGTAGGGGTCGCAGGGAATGCGGCAATTGTTACTATCACTAGACAAAACAAAAGAAAAAATATCATAAATCCAGGAATTGAAGTATTCATTCTCTTTTTCAATTGATTCGTAGCTAGAGGAATTGTTAAAATCGCTGCTAGAATAAAAAGCAGGCCTTCAATATAGCCATGTAAAATCATTGAGAATAAACTCACGACAAAAAAGAAGGCTACGAAAGCGTAAAGAATAATACCAATAAATGGGGTATTTTTCAGCTCTTTTAAAACTCCATCCACTTTTCCACCTTCTAGTTACTTTGAGTATTTATCAATTCAAACTCAAAATTGTAATTTATATTGAGTTTATAAAGAATATGTAAAATATATCATAATTTAATATATATAAATATGAAAGAATCAATAGTCTTTATCTTTTGTTTTGCTCGATACATCTTCCTTATTTTTTAAGAACTTTCATTCCAGAGCTTATAGGAATGTACAAGTTTCGATCGATTACATTCCAGCAAATGCAAAAAAATAGTGAGAAACACTGATGTAAAATCAATAAATCTCACTGAGATCTATTTAATTACGATAATAAGGTTGGAACGTACATCTGAAGCAGCGGATAATCTACATTATAATCGTGAAAATGAGACAGTATTTAGTCTTAAACTAGCAAACATAAGATTAAATCGGACTGGAAAATAAACTGATTTGTTTGAAATAGAAGAGGAAGGCTTTTGACTATACACTTAAGCTTGTGAGTTGGGTGATAGTGCAAAAATGGTGGTGAGAAGTTGACTTTGAGAACACACATATATTTACATTAAACATCTGCATCATTGAAAACAACAAGATATAAGCTTTGTAAGTAAAAAGTTGACTCTACTTTTTGTTTGTTGTGATTAAATAAAGCGATACAGAGGCAATCAAAATTTACAGATTTTTATGTACATTACTATGAGAGCAGAGTTAACGTTCAAACTTTGAATCTATTACAGGTGTCAATACTCAATGATTGGCAAGGCCATCTCACTGTTTAAGGTAGATGAAGCTAATACAAACCTAAAGCTACAACTTCCTGTATTCCTTTTCAGGTTGTTGAGGATTGCCTCATTTTCGTCGAAATTCACATTTTTAGGTTGAATTTGTAGCAATTTTTCTCTTCTAGCACAAATTTCATAAAAAATAGCAATTATAGCTCGATCTCTGGAACTTAGATATGAATCACTTAGTTTTTCAAATTTTTTCTCTGATCAGATGTCTGCAGGGATTCCCCATTTTTTAAATTTCCACAACTTTATTACGGCTCAGAACGATTTACAAAGGTAGAATTTCTTTAAAATCATTTGGATTTTTTTGTTTTGCACTGGGCGGGTATTTAACGGCCTTACCAGCTTTGACGTATGTATAAACAAGTATAAAATCTAGATAATCGTAAGTAACATCTGGAGTAGATCCCTAAATTATCTTATCAACACCATTCTATGAAACAGTAGAAGGGTAATTCCAGCAGTTGCGATTGTTACTTATTCCAGTCCATCTGCTTAATATTTCCTCGAATAATCTTTTGAGATTTTTGAATCACTCATGCTAAATTAATAGAATTAATCTTAGATAAACAATAAACGTTTTTATGGTAGTTTTCTGTAAACTATATATATTTCCACAACTGCAAAACGAAAAAAGGGCAGAAAGGAAGGTCAAATAAGAATGAAAATCTGTCATTCACTATGGTGAAGTGCAAAAGTTGCTATGAATAAAGAAATTAAACTGAATAGAAAAGGATGGCATTGAAGGTTAAATACTTGCAAGCAATTACTCAATATTGATGCTGAAAAGATGATGAAATACTCCAAAAACAAAAGTAATGTGGAGAAAAAGCTTAGGCTTTTAAAGATAAAAGTTCAAGATCTCCGAGATTGAATTAAAGCTCCAATTCAACCGCCAAGGAGTTCCTAATATCGGTCTAATTAGAACAGAATAATAGATACTTTTCTATCTCAGATATCCTGGTAGATACACAAATATTTAATATAAATTTATGAGCTCATTGAGCCCATAAGGCAATTATTTTATCGATAGCTACATGTGTAAATTTTCCTTCGTTATTGAGAGTAAGAACATTATCAGCACAAGCTTCAATGGTTCCCCTGAAAACATCCGGCCCGCCACAATAAACATCTACAGCCTTGTTGAGATAATGTTCTACTATAAAGGATTGCATCAAGTTCCTTACCTCCGTTTCTTTATTGCCCGGTTATTAACATATTTGTTTTGCTGACACACACCAGCTTAAAATCTGCAGGTTTTTGCCTAATTGTAACTATTCACTCTTTTCTTATAAATATATTTAAGAATTAAAGCTGATTTTCATGATTCTATTCGAAGATGCATTAAAAGAAAATTCAATATTTCTTAAATTTTCACTTCCTTATAACCGAAGCTATCATATACAGTTATACTTAATGTGAAGATCAAAATATATTGTTTTCATCATATGATTTTGGACGTAATCACAAAATTGAATCAAAACAAATATAGTCTATTGAGGCTGTTTTACAACCTCTAAGAGACTGTGCAAATATCAAAATCAAGGGTTCACTTACAGTGAGGATATTTTTTGTACAGTTGGGAGAATATCAGGAAACAAGAATTAAGTTCACTTCGTATCAAAAGATTTATACTCATAATATCTAGTGCACAAAATACCCATGCGCAACAAGCTTAAAAAAACTAAACATTTTAAACATTGAAGAAATTGTCCAATCGAATGAAACTATTCTTATTCAAGACAAATAATAATTCGAAAAATAAATAAGAGTTATGATTTATCCGTTGATTAATCCAATAATCCTTATTGCGGAAAAAAGATCAATTTTATGCAAAATACGCAATACTTGGCCAGGCTAAAAAAGGGACAAGTTTTTCAGTCATATTTCCCTTTATATCACTAGCAAAAGCTAAAGGTATAATACGTCTCTATTCCGGTAGAAAAACGGGAATAGAAGTTGAATATCTATATTTTATAACTTAATTGAAGCCTCGGCTTCGAAAATAAGCGAATCTCGATAAAACTCTGATCAGCAAACGTAATTTATACACTATTCAGATGCACATGAAGAAATTTAGGAGTCTGTCGAAATTCTCTATAATTTTACTATTTTCCTTCACAACTATATTACCATAAGAATATTATGGAATAATATCGTTGCAGACCTCCAAAATCTTTCTAGCAACACTATTCCAACTGTGATTTTCAACGACATACTTGCGACCTTTTTCTCCCAAGGTAGCTCGAGTACTCTCATCGGAAATTAATCCTAATATGGCGGTTGCAAGTTCCCCAGGATTTTCTGGATTCACAGTGATTCCTCCTCCCGAAAACTCAATTAAATCTTTAACACCTGGAATACTACTTGCTACCATCGGCTTTCCACAGGCAAGATATTCGTATGTTTTCAAAGCTGAAAGCCCTATTTTCGAGTTCCTTTTTTTAATAAAAGGTGCAACACAGATCTCAGACGCATTTATGTATAGAGGAACACTTTCGTAAGGAACCCTCCCAGTGAAGATGAACTTATCAGAAAGCCGTAATTCGGAAGTTATTTTGAGTAATTTATTTTTCATAACCCCATCACCAACAACTAGAAAACGAACTTCAGGGTGTTTTTCTAGAATTAAAGGAGATGCATAAATCAGGAACTCAACACCTTGCCAGGCTGCAAGGTGCCCGACAAAGCATATATATTTTTTTGAATTTTCTAACCCAAGTTCTTTTTTTGCTTGTTCTTGGTCCATAGGCTTGAATAAATCGGTATTTGCACCATTATTGATAACAAAGATCTTATCCTGAGGTATAGAATACAATCTAACAATTTCATCTCTGAGTTTATCTGTAACAGAAACTATTCTGTCACAATACTTGTAATTGAGTTTTTCAGAATGGAGTGCAAGATAAGAAAAAACCTTGTATGCAAATGATTTGGAATTCGTATTTACTTCTAACTCATCTAAAACTAGTCCGTTGACTTCCACAACTAAAGGAATTTTCAAAATTTTACATATGAACATAGGCAAGAACGGGAAAGAATTCTGGCGGAGATAAAGTATATCAGGCCTATTCTTGATACACGAATAAAGAAGATAAAATGAGAGCATAATTTCGTAAGATGGCTGTATGAGATACTTATTGTTTATTACAGGCACGTACTTTATTCCGGAAATAGCACGATTTTCACCCTTTGGATCAGGAGCGAAAAGGACTATATTCGTATATATTTTAAAATTCTTGAGGAGCTCAAGTACATGTATATTTGAACCTGATTTAATATTGAAGGATCCGTAAAAAACTAAAAAAATATTATTTACTTTTTTGAACATAGTTTCCATTACCAGAATGACAAAAGTAGTTAATTAGTTTTATCCCATCATTTTGTGGGGTATTTTAATAACTCTTTGATTCATGGGCCGCTTATATACTCAAAATAAACATGTAACGAAATTTAGGAGTTTATCGAAATACATCATATGTCATTTTTCTTAAATTAGGAAAGTGGTTTAATACCGATCTTGAAAACGATAATTTAATCCACTTTTAGGAGATGTATTATATAGGATTAACTCTCTTGTTTTTCTGTTTTTAGCCTGTCCGAAGCGAAAAAAGGTAAAAAGCTATGAAAATACTAGAAGTATGTCAGGAATTTCCTAACAGGTATTATCCTCAACTTGGGACATTCATAAAACAAAGTATTGATTCAATTGCAAAACAGAAAGTAAACGTTACTGTTGTTTCCCCAAAACCTATTGTGATCCCTTTTTCTGCATTTCCATATCATAATTTTTCCAAACTACCGCAGATTGAGCACACTGAAAAATACGATTTGCACTATCCACGCTATTTATACATAGTTCCTAAAAAGTATTTTTACCCCCTAACAGGAATCTCATATGCTTATTTCATATCCAGATACGCAATTAAAAACATAAAACCAAAACCTGATCTTCTCCATGCACACTTTTCATATCCTGATGGATTTGGGATGATAGGGCTTGCAAAGAAATGGAAGGTTCCTTTTGTAATAAGTGCACTAGGCACGTTAGAAAGGAAAGTAGCATATGAGGGATCCTACACCTCAAGGCAAATATTTGAGGCTATGAATTGTGCGGATAAGGTTCTTTCTGTCAGTGAAGACCTAAAAAATCATATAGTAAATCTTGGAATAAGCGAAGATAAGGTCAGCGTGGTTCCAAACGGCGTTGATATAGAGAGGTTCAAGCCCGCAGGAAAAGAGTATGCAAGAAATATGTTAAATTTACCTCAAGATAAAAAAATTGTTCTGTTTGTGGGAGCCCTAAAAAAAATTAAAGGTGTAGACTACCTTATTGAGGCTGCGAAAAGTTTTCTGGACACTAATATTAGTCTTTATATGGTTGGTAGGGATGATGGCATGAAAAAAAGCCTGGAAAAAAGAGCACATGAGCTCAAAATTGACAATTATATTAAATTTACCGGGCCCGTAAACCATGAAGACATTCCTCTTTGGCTCTCAGCCTCGGACATACTGGTGCTTCCATCCCTTTCCGAGGGTAGACCAAATGTAATACTTGAAGCCTTTGCCTGTGAAGTTCCAGTAGTAGCAACAAATGTAGGCGGGGTTCCTGAATTAATGATCAACGGGGAAACAGGATATATAGTGCCTGCAAAAAATCAGATGGAGTTGTCTGAAAAAGTTAATAAGCTGCTTGTAGATAGAAACATTAGAATAAAAATGGGCAAATTCGGACGAATGACCATAATCCAGCGTGGACTTACCTGGGAAACCCACGCAAAAAAGACTATTAAAATATACTCGAAGCTTTTAACGAGTAGTTAAAGTGAAGTTTAAAGTTTTTGTACTTCTAATGTAACTATTTGCACGTAGTTAAAGGCATTCCTTTGAGCAACGCTAAAATGCATTCTAAAACAGATAAAACTATTTTTCCCAAGTAGTAGGAATATGGGCTCTAATTATGTAGGCAGCTTCCGTTTTGTGTGTAGTTATGAAGGTACTCTGTATTTTTCTTGCGTATTTTTCAGCATTTTTATACCTTTTTCTGTTTAGTTATCTTCCACATGGGAGCCAAAAATATGTAGGAATCTCAGAATATTTTTTGACATATGGCCCTTCCAAAAAATTCCTTGCTTTTAATGCCGTTTTAATTTATCCTCACTGTAGTAATCTTAAATTTTTCATTTTTTGTATATATTTTTTACTCAATAATTCATGTAATAAGACATATAATTCCGATCTAGAAGCTCTTCAAATAAAAGTATTAATCAGATTATAAAAGCCTCGCAAAATTTTCGTAAGAAAAGTTCCAAATAATATAGACCCTAATCAGAGAAATATATCATAGTGCTGGAGTTAGGCTTCAGCCTTTCTGGATCGTATAAAACATCTTGACTATAAAATCGGAACTTTAGAGAGATAAATTTTTAATTAAGCTTATGAAAAACATAACAGCAAAATGGAAATTTCAATGTAGATTTCGGTGATTAGAGTAATTGATGCAGCTACAATATGCTGAAAAACACTCTCAAACATTTTCTTTAGAAAATAAATTTGCTTAACTGCTTAGAATTTTTCTGATGCGTACCAATTTGCGGATAAATTTTACAACTAAGAATCACAACAGGCAAACTTAAAGGTATAAAGATGGACTCGGAATCAGATTGATTAAGCAGCAGCAGGGAAAAAATGTCAAATAAAAAAAGTTTTTTACCCGAACGGAAAACTCAATTTGACATCTAAAGCCAATTATTGCTCTTGTGATTAAACGAACACGTAGGTGATTTAACTATCTCAATTCTCAGTTTGATATACAACTTCTATCTGGACTAAAATCTCATTTATTTGTCAAATATTATTTACCAGCCTCCAAAAATTCTATCAAAATTATTTGGATTTGTAAGTTTCCAAACAAATCTTTGGAAAAGGAGAATTAGTATATATTTTTCTCACATTTTAGCATTTTTGCACTCTAATTTTTCGTGCACTTTTTGATATTTTTAGTTTATCCACATAATTTTTCATATTTAATGTTTAAAATTAGAACAAAAATTGAAAAATAAAGATTATGACAAAGAATTATCGTTCAAATTGAATTATATAAAATGAATCAAAAATTTGTTGACTATGATGTTACTTCTTTATTTCGATATATTATAAAAAATCGATTTTCAATTGCATCCTTGATTCATTGATCAAATTTGAAAAATTAGCATACCTTCTATTAATTAGGGAAATGTTGGGAAGAGATTAAGTTAACTATTTTCAGTAATTTATGTACAAAACCAGATTTTCCCGATGTGGAAGTAGTGAGATTTCATTAAACTTTTTTGACCCTATGAGGATTTCTATAAACCTCTGATTTTTCACGACTCTTAAATAGAGTACTTATAAGCCCACTACACAAAATATGATTTATAGAAATCATCTATACCGTTACTTTGATGAATGGATTATTTTAATATAAACAACGATACACAAATTTTGAAAAACGCTTAGGAATCAGCTTTTAAAGACTAAAAGATGGAACATTTTTGTAAAGGACATCGAGAGATGAAGCTAAAAAAAGTATAACTGGGATTTGATTCATCAAACATTATTTGTGATAGTACTGCTGTAGGGTAGGCATCCATGATGCTTAAGTCGAATACCGAATATTTCTAGTAAAAGTTTATGAAGTTTATCGGCCGCATAAGAACGAAAAATATTTAACAGTTTTTTGATCCTTGTTTACACTGGAAATGATTCAAAGAAAAACTTTGATATTCTTAATTTAATTCAATTTCTGCAGATGTATCCAAGAATACTATTTATTCTCTCAATATGATAGCAGCTTAAAAATTAATGTAACTTTTGATGAATAAGGATGGGTAAATGAAAAAACAAATTATAGTATGTGTGTATCTGTGAAATTAATTATTTAGCATAATACAGAGGATTTCGATAAACTACAATATTCTATCATCTGCTTAACAGGGATATATAGATGATTCATCAACGCAGTGTTTATCAAAATCAGCTCTATTTTACTCCAGCTGTTCTAGATTGTAACGCATATGAATATTACTGGAAGATGAAATAAATATTAGCTTCGAGAAAATCATTTAAAAATGTTAAAATATTTTAAGAAGGAAAATGATGATTTGGCGGAAAAATTTAAAATATATATAAATATCTTGTTATTTAAATACTAACTTTAGTTGAACCTTTTCCTCTACCAGCCCTTTCTATATTTCTTTGGAAGCTTTTGTTCTTTATCTGTATCTTTTCTTATTCTTTCCGATCTTTTAGTTTTGTTTGCTTCAGCAGTTATGATTTTCGAAATAGTTGGACTTTCAGATCCTTGTTTTGATTTTTGATTCATTTTGCTTATAGATGTTGAAAAAGAAGAAGGACTCTTCTCTTCTTCGGTCTCTTTTTTTATAAACTTTTTCATGCCATAAATTACTTTATTCAGTGGATTACTCCATTTAGTAGAGTTCTTCTCATCATTAGGATTATTAGCAACCATAGCTGTACCCTTTTTCACTCTCATTATATTTATCTGTAAGTTTAATGATTAGTAGAGTAAAAATGATAACTTTAGTTAAAAAAGTTTCTAAACTCAATTCCAATTTAAGAGATTTTCTAATATATCTGGAATCGCAAAAATTTATCTTTTTCTGCATTCTGTGATTGTAGAGAATTCCAAAAAAAATTATGCATTTTAACTCCTCAATTCTCATATAAATTCTCTGAATTCTCTACACTATGATATATGTTGCATCTTTAATGGTGACAAAATAAGTTCTAGTGAACTCATAATTAATTACATTTTTAAAAATCAATGAGATCTTCAAAGTAGTTATCCTGTTGGAATCACTCAAATTTCTATAAAAACTAAAAAAGCTGAAAAAATGATTCCTTATTTCCTTTTTCCCATGTTTTTGTGCTTTCTAGAGTTAAATGATCTCAAAGAAAGTCTGACTTAAGTCTCTTGAATCTTATTTAAATTAATGTTTTTTAAAGTCATCTCACCACTACTTCACCAATACTCTACGGTAAACATCTAATTCAGTTTTTATTCTTTCATCCCAGTTTCTCGTAGTTACTATAGTTTTTCTTGCATTCATTCCTATTTTCTTCCTCAGTTCCTCATTATTATACAAAATTAGAATATTGTCTGCAAAACTATCAATGGCACCAGATTTGGCTAAAAGTCCATTTTCCATATGTTTTATGAGATTTCGTGTTGTCCCACTATCAAATGCTATTACTGGCTTTTCACAAGCCATCGCTTCTTGTACGGAACGATTCATATTACTATAAAGACTTGTAGCGATAACAACATCAGAAATTGAAAGATATTCTATAATTTCACTTAGTGAGAGTCCACCAAGAAACCTTACTTTATTATCCACTTTAAGCTCTTTTGACAAATTTATTGGTGAGTCTTTTAGGGGTCCATGGCCAGCAATCAGCAGATATGATTTTTTTGAAGCAGATGAATCAAGAAATAATTTAAATGATTTGATGGCCAAATCAATGCTTTTAACAGATTCCAGAGAGCTTGTCGATAGAATAATAAAACTCGAGTGTTCAACTGATAATTTATCGATTAGTGATTTATTTTTGTCTATGGGTCTGTAAAGTTCCGTGTCAATTCCATGATAAATGGGGATAACTTTATTACCCCACGATTTTTTTAAATTTGTTGATACTAGACGATCAGTCGTCTAGTACAATAGATGCATTTGGCTTGCACAATTTTGCTAATACTGTTTCATATATATCGGCGGTTTTCGAATATGCAGCACCTGATCCATGAAGCATGCCTACTACAGGAACTCCTAATATTTTCCCAATAATTGTGCAGTAAACAACATTAGAAATACCATGAGCATGGATAATATCTGGCCGCTCCAATTTTTTTAGTGTTGAATATACACTAATCGAATATAGTAAATCAATCAACGGCAAGATTGGTATTATTTTTATAAATTTCAACGACAAAACTCTTGTCCTTATAATTTTTATCCCAAAATTCTCATCAAACTCTCTACAACTATCACCTAAATTTGGTGCAATTATAATTTGATCTTTCAAATAGGAATTTATTTTTGTGGATAGTTCTTGAATATGTGTTGCTGAACCTCCTATGAAAGGATAAAATTGATATACTACTCTGGCGACACAAATTTCTGGTGCTAATTGCTCTGTTGAATTCATAATTTCTCCTTTTAACGCCCTTCAAAAATTTAGTTTGGTCTAGGAGTTGCTGAACATAGCAAACAAAATATTTTGTTATGAATTTCACATAAAATGAGAGTGTTCCCGTTTTTCGAATTTTGTCGATCAATTACTAAAAATGGCTTTACATGGTTCAATTTGTTTCAAACATTTAAATGATACTGATAACGTTAAACATCAATTTAATTAAAAATAATATACAGTATATCTTTTATAAACTTTCCTATTTTATTAATTCAGTTTGTTAACATTTTTGTGCTTTCCTAATATAGAACTTGCACAATTGAACTAAAATTATTTGATCTGAATCTTATAAATTATAATATAGGGAAGCCTGTCCACACCTACCAATATTATAATAAAAAATATACTGTTCTCAAGTATTTAGGTTCTAAGAACACGAAAGACTGAAAAAATTGACCTCAGTACTTAGTCTTTTCTCAAATACTCATTATACCTTACTTTAAAAATTATTTTTTTAAACCTTACCTGCTTAAAAGTCTATTTTTTGAGTAAGTACTTAATCTCTTGATAGTTTCCTTGATGGATATTCCTATGTACTGTTGTGGAGCTAGTCCAGCCAATGCTTTTGCCCGATCAGATTCATCCTTAATCTGAATTGTTGCATCCATTGCCTCTTTCATCATTGATTCAGGCAGGTGTGGAGCTAGTCCAGTCAATGCTTTTGTCTTATAGTATTCATCCTTAATTTGAGTTGCTGCATCCATTGCTCCTTTCCTTATGGATGCAGGTAGGTGCGGAGCTAGAAAAGCAAATGCTTCTACCCTAGGGTCTTCATACTTAATTCGAGTTGCTGCGTCCAGAGCCTCTTTTAGTGCCTCTTTAATCATGGATTCAGGCAGGTTCGGAAACTGATTTTCAAATTTTTCTGATATTAGTATGCAATATAGCTCATCACCAGTTTTTTGTAAGTATTTTTCAAGTTCATCTTTATCCACACCTATGTCTTTATTATCAAAAAACATTCATATAATTAGTAAAATTTTAAATAAGTAATAAAAGGCTCTGTACATACTTACACTATTTTAAACTCAATTCTTAAATTAAGTTAAATATATTTTGGGCTTTTCCATAACTATCAGCTGAGTGTCACGCAAGAAAAGCTCTAGCTAAAGCAATTTATTGAAATTCCACGATTACTTAACTTTATACCATTGCCAAATTATTTCTCGAGAATTGTTTTATAGTCATATCTAGGCGATCGATAATTGAATCTGCTCCTGAAAATTTTACGGCATGTTATATATTTCTCATATCAATGAACATATCAATATTTTAGATTCAAATATTCTCTTTTGGGGAAAAGTAAGGCGTTGCGGTTATTTTGCAAAGTTAGGCTACAATTACCTCAGAGGATAAAATTAATCTGAAGGCAGCTCTATTAAGGAAAAATGAAATTCCGATTAAAAGTTAAACTATTGAACTCTTTACTTTCTCTAACTTGAACGAACTTTGCTAAAATTTTTTTTCTAATTTCATCTTCGTCTTTGACAATTATCACCACATTTTCTTTTTAGTTTCTGAAATTGTATTAATTTTCCTATACCTACGCCTTCCGTAATCATTAGGGAACCGTCTCTCCAAAATCCACATGCAAATCTGGCAGTTTCTTTTATCAGCTGCATTATTCAACCGCTGTAAACATTTTAAAGCTCCTTCTGCATTGTATTTTTTGATATGCTTATAGAACTCAAAATATTCTCAAGATGATGAATTTTTCCCTTTATTCATCCAGTCATTGAAAGTCTGATACGTTATTCTGCTGATGCTGCTGCTAAAGCATAAACAAGTCCAATAAAGAAACATCTAATGATAGCTATTTTCATACTAAATTTCTTAACAAATTTTGGCCGAATCCTTTATAGGTGTACCTTTTCCTTCTGCCCCAAGTTTTGTTCCTCTTTCAAAGAACTTACACGTTTTTTCGATATCATCGACAAGAATTGTTGCCATATCAGAAGTGAAATTCGCTCTTATTACGATGCGCATTATTTCGACATCTTCAGCATTTTTGGGTAGATAGTAAGCGGGAACTGTCCAGCCTCTTTCTCTCAGTTTATGTGAAAGTTGCAGCAAAGAATATTCAGTCACCTTTTTTTGCTTGAAAGCAATTATTGGAAGATGTTCTCCTTTATTCAGTATTTCGAATCTGCCTAATCTTTCAAGCCTTTTAGCAAGATCCTGTGAAACTTCCAAAATATTTTCCATTATCTCGGTATAACCAGCCCTGCCAAACCTTAAAAAATTGTAATATTGAGCCACAACCATTGCACTACCTCCTGAGAAATTAAGTGTGTAAGTCTTTTCCTGTTCCCCAAGGTAGTTTACAGTGAAAATAAGATCTTTTGGGAGGTCTTTTTCATCTTGGAAGATCAACCAACCAAGACCTGGATAAGTTAATCCGTACTTGTGCCCAGAAATATTTACTGATCTTACCCTATCCAGTCTGAAATCCCATTCAAAATCGGGCTGTGTAAAGGGCAATATGAAACCGCCACTTGCAGCATCTACATGAATGGGGATATTCCAATCTTTTTCTTTCTTGTATTTCACGAGCAAATCATTAATTTCTTTTATGGGATCTATTTCGCCTGTATAAGTCGTTCCCAATACACAACCAACACAAATTGTGTTCTCGTCAATATGCTTTGAGACAGCTTCGGCTGTTATTATACGCGTCTTCTTGGATATTGGAATTTTTATGACATCGACGTCGAAGTATCTGGCAAATTTGTCCCAACTAACGTGAGCATCTGCTCCGAAAATTATGTTCGGTTTACCTGTACCACGCCCAGAAATTTTCCAGCTCCATTTGTGAGCCAGTAAACCCAGCATTATGGCCTCTGAAGAGCCTGCTGTTGCCGTACCCATGAATTCGGTATTATGTCCGTTAAAAAGACGCCCAAGCGTGTTCACAATATTTTGATGAATAACTTTCGAAATTTGTGGGTATTCAAAGACATCTATGATATTTTTGTTGATGTTTTCCATGATAAGCTTATCTGCTTCAGGTTCCATCCATGTATTGACAAAACTAGCTAGATTAAGTAAAGGATTTCCGTCAAGGCTAAGCTGATTATGTACCAGCTGATAAGCAGCTCTTGGACTCATCCCCTCTTCAGGGAATTCGTACTTGGGAATTTCTGTTTTAGTTCCCTTTGGGAGATTTCTTGTATTAAAGGCTCCAATTTGACAATTTATAGACTTTGTTGACTGTTGCAGATTCACTTTCTTTGAAATCATAATTTTCACCCCTAGATATAAATTACAAATCTTCTGCTTCTCATTGTATCACTCAAGAACAAAGGAAAAATAAGTAGCATTTGAGCATCGGGTTAAGCTTTTCATAATTTATTTTTCCCATTAATTATCTTGTATATTCTTTTTTAGTAATTTTGGGGGGAAAGACTATATAGAAAATCTATCTGAATCACCTTAAAGAAGAGGAACATGTGTATAAGATTATAAGTTCAAATTAATGAAAATTCGTTATTTCATATAATTCATACACAGCCTATTTTTATAAAAACTTTGTGGATTTATCTAACATATAGGACTTCTACAAAATACATTCTAACAATAAAGTTAAAATCTGTTCTTATAAGAAGTTACTAATAAAACCATCTTTGGTTGTATCTATCAACTGTTGATAAGATTTGAAAAAATATATATCCCTCATATTGATAAAAACATTTAGAAATTTGTGGGTATATATTTTTCATTAACTCGCCTCCATAACCAAAAGTTGTTTTACTGCTAAATTCGATCATATGCCTATGATTATACATGACTCGTAAAAATTAGAGATTTCTCGAAATCCAGTATAAATAAGTTTGGAATTATTAAAGCCTTTAAAAGTGTAATTGATTCGTGAATTCACTTTTTATACAAAAGTTATTACTTTCCCAAATGAAGAAAGTAGTTTAATTAATTGGAATGAAATTCCATTTTCTTTCAAAACTGGAAAAAACAAGAAAAGTGATAAGATTCTTTTTTGAAATCGATTATATAAGTTGTCAAATTGTTTTAAAATTACCTCGTTTTTGTTACAAGAGATCGAATTATAAAATCATTTTCTATATGCAAACAGAATTTTTGTAACGATCTCATTCCAATCATATTTTTTGGCTTTACAAAAGGCTCTCTCAACAGCCTCTTTATAATTAATATCCTCTTGAATTATTTTTTTTATACCGTCTTTAACTTCATCTGCATCCAGTTTTACAACAAATCCATCCAGCTCATCATCAACCAATTCCTGTGCTGCGTTGTATCTTTCCGTTACCGTCACCACAGGCACTCCGCAGGCAAAAGCATCTATTACAACCATTCCGAAACCTTCTCTGCTGGAAGGTAGAACAAGAACCTTGGAAGCCTTGATTTTTTCGATGAGCACACGATACTCTTGAAAGCCTACAAACTCGAAGTTTCCACTAACTCTAAGCTCTTTTACAAGCTCCATAAGCTCTGCTTTTTCGGTCCCTTCACCAACAATGCAGCATCTGATATTCGGAAAATCCACTTTAAGGAGGACCACAGCTTTAACCAGGACATCAACATTTTTTTCCTTAATGATCCTACCTACAAAAATCACGTCGTAGATTTTTGCATCTAGCCCTGCATAAGTTATGCCGCCTTCAGATTCGATCTCATTAATTATTTCAAGATCTATCCCATTAGGGATAACAGTAATCTTTTCTTCAGGAACCCCAAGTGTTTCAAGCCTCTTCTTCGTCCAGTCCGAAACTGCTATGTTTTTATCCGAAATTTTTGAAACATATTTCTCGATGACTTTTCCGAAAAAACCAGCCTTTCCCAAATATTCATACCAGTAGTCACCCCAAACTTCATGCCATGTGAACACCGAAGGAGTTTTTTTCAGAACTGAGATCACTTTTGTGGTGAAACATGGAAAATATGGAAATACACTCACATCTATAAGGTCCATTTTTTCCTGCTGGAGATGAGAAAACAATTTCACTGAGAAAATAAGTGCTTCGGAGATTGATCTTCTTCCGTTTACATACAGTTCCATAGCTTTGCAAACACCATGTAAGGTCATACCTTCATACTCAATAGTATCTTTTCCTTCCCACCACTTGATCCCAAAAATATGCACTTCATGCCCCTTGGCCGAGAGCCGCTTCCCTAATTCATGGATACGTCTTTCTGCACCGCCTTTGATCCATGGATATACAGCGTCGTATACAAAAGCTATTTTCATTGTATCACTTATTAGTCTGCATCCACTTCCAGTAGCATTACGCTAATAAAAATTGCAGAAAAGATTAGTTGAAGCCCAATTGCAGCAAGAACCATTGAAATAACGGCCGATTCCACCTCTTTAAGAGAACCAAATCCAGAAATGATCCAAGTATAGGCGACTTTCAGCCCAAGAATAATGCCAATCCCCAAGATAATGGAACCTACAAATAGTTCTTTTTCGAGGGAATGGTAGTTCAGGAACTTTTTACTTTTTTTGTCAACTTGGTACATGCCGTGGATCAGGCCATAAGTTTTCATATACCCACCAGTAGCAAGAGTTTGTCCGCCAATTATTAAAAGCATACTACCTAAAATAAATGAGTGGGATCTGTTATATGCAGCGCTTTCCGTGAAAAGAAGGGACGAAGTTATTAAAAAACCCAGGATAAACACAAAAGCACCTGGTAAATATAGGAAAGGAACTGGCCTGTAGAGCATCATGAAGCGGACATGTCTCCAGCCATCCTTGAAGGAGTTCAGCTTGGAAGGAGCCCTGCGTGAGTAATAGGTTATAGGGACTTCTTTGATCTTCAGTCCACATTTAGCGGCTTCTATTACCATTTCGGAAGCTAACTCCATTCCATGAGTTTTAAGATTCATTTTTTCAAGTGCTTCTTTTGTAAAAGCTCTCATTCCACAATGAGCATCCGATATTTTTGTCTTGAATAGAAAATTAAGCATTTCAGTCAATAAAGGATTGCCTATGTATTGATGCAGCCAAGGCATAGCTTCTTTTTTTATTTCGCCTTTGATTCTGGTCCCTATTACAAAGTCTGCATCTCCAGCCATGAGAGGGTCCAAAAATTTATCAAGCTCGAGCAAATCGTATGTATTGTCTGCATCGGAAATAGCAATATAGTTCCCCTTTGCCAGAGCAAATCCTTTGAGGTAAGCGTTCCCATATCCCTTTATTGGGCCGATTACCTTTGCACCCATAGCCACTGCGATATCAGCTGTTCTGTCTGATGAGTTATCAGCGACTATTATCTCTCCATCTATGTTATATTTTTTTAATATGTATTGAGCTTTCTCTATACAAATTCGGATGGTTTCTTCTTCATTCATTGAAGGCATTACGAAAGATAGAGAGGGCATGTTCAGTTTATACAGCATACTTCCTAATAAATATTTTGACCCATACAAATATTTTCAAATCTCTCCATTTCAGGAATCATTTCTAAAATAAGAATAAAATAAAAAAATAGTAACTGAAAATAAAGGATTATTGATTCGGAAAACGAAAAGTGACTACGCTATTTGTATGGACACTTCATTTTACTCAATATACGTTCTGAACTATTTTGTATCGTTGGTATATACAACTTTATTAGATAAAGCAAATTAGGGCCATCAGAAGTTCTTAAGTTTTCATTTCATGCTACAACATCTTCTACAAAATATCCTGAATTCGCAATTAAATATCTAAAGTCAAAAACACCAAAAATAAGCATTCATTTGATGCTATTTTAATGATATAATACAATTTTATATTGAAAACATTATTTCTTAATTCACCCTTGTTTTGACGGTTGAATAAAGCGAATTACCTTTTTATGTTTATTTGTTCCAATGAAAACAAACAAAGACACGTATTTTTATTTTACAGGCAAAGTTGGGCTATAACATGAAGAAATGATGATTCGGAACTCGTTAAAACAAAGATTAAATTTTGAGACACTAGTTCCAAAGAATTATTGACCGTCTCCACAAGTTATTGATCAAATCTGAAGAATGGATGTCTTTCTCATTTTTTGAAAAAAATATCGAGAGATTTTTATGTTATGATTTTATAATAAATAACGTCGACATTCGAATTATTTATTAGACTTTGTATAAAAAATAGGCATAATATGGGCTTTATCGAAATCTCTATAATTTTTTGATATGGCTTTTGGGCCATATGTTATTTTTTTAATGATATTTTTCTTCAAGAATTTCGCCACGTGGTTCTTTTTCCTTGAAGATCTGCCCTTCAAAACAGTGAACTTCAGCTCCTGTGAGCCAGGCATCAGGAGAAAGGCCGGCTTTCAGGCATGTATGGCCCAAAAACTCAATCGAATCCATATTGTTTTCAGGGGCAACTTGAGGAAGCAGCAATCCCTGGCAGTAATCTTGCTTTACAATGAGACCATGTCTACCAATCTTTATAAGGTTTGGAAATTCTTTTGGAGGAGCATTGATTCTTTCAGGAGGGGTGAGAATTGTTACCTCAACAATCATATCACTCAGCTCTTTTTCTTCAACAGGTGGAAAGCGCGGATCGCGAATAGCCGCTGAGATCGCAGAATCCAGAATTGCTTCCTTTAGTGTGGAGTCCGGAAAAGGATGCCCTATACAACCCCTAAGAAGCCCTTTTTCAGTAAGTGTAACGAAAACTCCCCTCATTTCCCCAAAAACCGTCGAAAACTCAAAATCCAAATCATGAGGATCTGGGAGTTTCCTCTTAGACAGGAATGATTCAATTGCCTTTCTTGCAAGTTTGACTGCAGTCTTTCCTTCAGTTTCTGTAAGCATGCG
Organism: uncultured Methanosarcinaceae archaeon; assembly: GCA_963733675.1. GTDB lineage: Archaea > Halobacteriota > Methanosarcinia > Methanosarcinales > Methanosarcinaceae > Methanosarcina. Next base: position 300,485 of record CAVTET010000005.1, read on the forward strand.
TGAACCAACACCTATTTTTAAATAGTCTATCTTATAAATATCACTGCCATTAGCCTGTAGATCTTATTTATCATTATAATTTATACGGTTAATAACAATATGTATACTGAAACTGGTATAACAATATGTTTATCTGAACTGTTATTTCTAGAATTTTATTTATGAGTAGATAGAACTTCTTTCAGCAGCTATGCACAAAAATGCCATCAATTTTCTCAATATTGCCAGATCTTAAAAATTAACCTAAATTTCAGTATGGTAGTGGTAAAATAGACAAACAAACAATATATATACTTCCATGGAACGTCAGTGCGGCGGGTAAAGACTATTTAAGAAGCAAAATTAAAGAAAGAAACAGAAATAACTGCTAAATAGAAGATATTGCCACAAAATTAATAGGTCCGGAAATTCAAGGAAATAAAATCTTCACATTTTTTTAATTTCATTATATTTTTTAGCCGCAACCTTTAGGGCCTCAACGCCTGGAAGCTTCATCCCTGCAAGATAATCAATACAAGCTCCTCCACCTGTGCTGATATGGGAGAAACGATGTTCTAGGCCAAGATGATCAACTTCTGCCGTTATATGTCCCCCACCAATAATTGAAAACTCAGATTTTACTGCAGCCTTAATTATTTCGTGGGTTCCAAGAGCAAATTCAGCAATCTCTGATACTCCTGCAGGGCCATTTAAGACAACAGTTTTCGAATTCTCGATTTCTCTGGTGAACGCCACAATTGTTTCAAGCCCGATATCATTTATAGGAAGAGAGTTTGAATTAAGCTTCAAAATAGGCACTTCAACTCTCTTTTTATTATCGTTTACAGCAACATCCATAGGGAGACAAACTCTGTCTCTGAACCTTGCAAGTAGATTTTTTGCCTTTTCGATCTGATTTTCGTACCCTTGGGATTTGATGAATTCCATGTTGACTTTTCCAATATTCACTCCCGAAGCAGCTAGAGCAACGTTTGCTACCACTCCGGTAAATAGTACCCTGTCCGCCCCTCCATTTGCAAGTACATTTTCCGCCACTCGAAGGGAATCATCAACTTTTGCTCCTCCCAAAACGAAAATACTTGGCCGTTCCACTCCTTTTATTGCCCTGTAGAGAGAAACTAGCTCTTTTTCCATTACTCTTCCGGCTCCTGAAGGAAGAAGTTCTGTAAATCCTACGACAGAAAGATGAGATCTATGGGATACGGCAAATGCATCATTTAGGAAAATATCCACAAAGGGCACCAGCTTCTTAACCAAGTAGGTTGTGGCATGTTCTGATGGTGTTCTTTCCAAGCTTTCTTCGGAATAGAACCTTACGTTTTCGAGCAGTATGACATCACCATTTTCCATCGATGCAATCTGAATCTTCGCATAGGTCCCAAAAATATCATCTACATAATTAACCTGCCTACCCAGGTGTTTAGACATCAGATGGGCATGAGGCTTCATTAGTGTGAAGTCTTTTTTCCCGGGACGACTCTGGTGCGCAAGTAGAATCACTTTTGCATCTTCTAGGTCCTTCAAGGTGGCAACATGACTTCGAATACGCATATCATCCAAAATGTTGCCTTTGGTATCCATTGGAGAATTCAGGTCAACCCTTACAATAATGGTTTTCCCGTCTACATCAAAATCATCGATCGTAAGAAAGTTTCTGGAAGTCATATCTTCTCAGCACACCTTTGTGGATAGAATCTTATATAGATTGAAATGAATTTGAAAAATGAAATTTAAGAGAATCTTCTATTTCATAATAATAGTGATTATCCTGTCATGGGATTTTTTCCATAAATAAGTTTGTTTCATTTAAGTTTCATGATATAGATTGTGATTTCTATATCAATAACTAAAATAAATCTAAAATAATTCAGGCATTCCACTTTAAAATAGTTTTGCTATCCTAATATCAATAATATAATGTGAATAGCAAAGGCATATGAAAAAGATAAACTAAAAGACTTTGGAGAAAGAGTTGAATTAATGATTCTCGCGAAGAAAAAAGTCGTCGATAAATTGGAATCATTTATACTATAAAAGAGCGTGAAGATGAGATCAAAAGGAATATTTTATGCATTTCTTGCAGTTTGTTTGTGGGGAACAATGGGTACCACTATTAAACTTATTGTCGCTAGAGTAGATAGTTTCAGTGCTGCAGTTTATACTGGTTTGTTTGCGACTATCGCATTATTAATATATTTAATTGTAACTGCAAAAACAAAAGAACTCATTATAGAGCTTAAAAAACATTATTTGTTCTTTATAATTACAGGAGTAATTGGGTTAGGAATACAGCAAATATTTTACCTAAAATCATTTCAACTTCTTCCTGCTTCTCAAGTAGTGATACTTTTCTATTTATATCCTTTGTTTATGATAATATTAGCTGGTCTGATACTAAAAGAAAAAACGTCATTACTCTCGATATTTTTTGTATTATTAGGGTTTTTTGGAGTCTATGTTCTTGCATCAAATGGGACATTTATAAAATTAGACACTAATATTGGTTTAATTGTTACTTTATTTGCTTCTCTCAGTTGGGGATTATTTTCAGTTTTAATTAAATTAAGAAAAATCAATGCAGAAATATCAATGTTTTTATTTGATTTATTTGGATTGGTTTTTTTAATCGCTCTAATTCCTTTATTTGGCTTTAATTACTTTATTACTTTAACCGAAGCTTTAGGGATTTTATATCTCGCACTGATACCTACGGCACTTGCATTTGTTTTGTGGAACAAAGCACTGCAGTTAACAACAACAAGCGTTTGCTCCAATATCTCATTATTAACTCCGTTATTTTCTTTAGTAATAATTTCTCTTGTTTTAAAAGAAAAAATTACTTTTAATCAAATCATCGGCTTAATAATAATTCTCTGTTCTGTTTTCTTAAATATTAATTTTGGAAATAAGCAAAAAAACAATCAAAAATAATTTTAATTTGAAATTCCTATTGTCATCAGAGTTGATGTATCATGTTTAGGCAGTGTGACTAGTTTTCTGTAAAATCACATATGATCTGTTATGGAACCAAATAGCATAGGATATAAAATCACGATCGTCGCACTTTAAATCTTCCAGTATGATATAATAAATTATATGCAGTTTCAGAAAATCACTGAAAAAAAATAAGAACAACAAATATGATGAAAAATATTAACAAGGAACCCAAAAAAGAAGTAGAGTTATAAGGGCATTTCACATAGTTTCTTAAGAAAGCTCCTGTATCCTCTTCAAATTTGATGGATTTTCGATTACTTTTGCCCTCTATTCTTTGTCCGATTTTATTTTTAAAATACAAGATCAATAGAATATCTTACTTGAAAATTACAGTGTTAGCAGCAATAATGTTGTTAAATCAGATTTTTTGGGCGGGCTCATTCATAAACGCGGACTGGACAGAATCCCTTTATTTGTTAACCACGACAGTTTTTATATTCACAAATTCCTTGAGGCCATAGTGGGCAAGCTCTCTCCCAATTCCCGACTTCTTAACCCTGCCAAAAGGCAGTCTGGGATCAGATTTAACCATACCATTTATAGCTACAAATCCTGATTGAATCCGTTTTGCCACCCTTTCAGCTCTATCAAGGTCTCCAGACCAGATCTCAGCCCCAAGCCCAAACTCTGTTGAGTTCGCAATTATCACTGCTTCATCTTCGTCCTTTGCAGTGATAACCGGTGCAATAGGCCCTAAAACTTCAAAATTACATGCTTTCATATCTGTACTAGCTGCAGGAATAATAGTAGGATTAATAGTAGGATTGAAGAAAAAGCCTTTTTCACATTTTTTCCCGTAAGTTTGGGGTTCTGCTCCTCTTTTTCTCGCGTCTTTCAGAACCTTTTCAAGACTGTGAACAAATTCCTTTTTTGCCAGAGGTCCTATATCTGTTTCCTCATCCATAGGATCCCCAATTTTCAGTTTCTGGATATTGAGTTTAAATGCTTCGATAAAATCAACTACAACATCTTCCACAACAATAAATCTCTTGGCAGCAATACAGCTCTGTCCGGTATTGATAAAACGGGACTCCATAGCTACCTGCGCAGCCCTCTCGATATCAGCATCTTCAAGCACTATGAAAGGATCAGATCCTCCCAATTCCAGTACCAGAGGTTTGATAATTCCTCCCACAAGTCCCCCTATTTCCAAGCCCGCAGTTATGCTGCCAGTAAGCGATACACCATTCACTCGATCTTCTGCAATAATTCGCATGGCAGTTTTTGAGTCAATTAACAGAGTCTTGAAAATGTGTTTCTGGAATCCAGCCTCCAGAAAAACCTTCTCAATCTCTAAAGCTGACCTTGGTACATTTGAAGCATTCTTGATCACACAGACATTTCCTACACACATTGCAGGTACTGCAAACCTGAAAACCTGCCAAAATGGGAAATTTCAGGGCATGATCCCGAAAATAACTCCAAGAGGTTCAAAAGTCACATAGCTTTTCTCCACACCGATATCTACAAGCTCATCTTTCAATAATCTAGCCGCATTTTCTGCGTAATAGTCACAGAGCCAAGCACATTTTTGAACTTCGTTTCTCGACTGCCTGATAGGTTTTCCCATTTCCGTCGTAATAATCTTAGCATAATTATCGACATTTAGCCTGAGCACTTCTCCAACATTTAAAAAATACTTTGCCCTTTCCTCAACAGACAACGAACTCCATCCTGAAAACGCAGCCCGAGATTTTTCAATATGGTTCCTACATTCCTTAATAGAAAACGAATCATATATCCATTACTACTTCTTCAGTATAAAGGATTAATGAATTTGATTTTCATAACTTTCCCCTTCAAAAAGAGTCACTTAGTAACATTAGACCTTTGATAATGATTTAAATATATAATGCATAGTTTTTGCTATAAAAGTTCTGCATAAGTGAAGCTAAGAAATCCTGTTTTGTAATGAAAGAAAAGAATTGAAAACAATTACTTTTATAGAACTTTCAGTATACTGCTAATTTTAGTAATATTGAAAATTTGCTGTAAATTGAAAGTCATATTTCGCATATGGAATCTAATTATATTTTTTAGATGTGACGTTCCATTTCTATCATTTTAAGATTTGTTCAAGGATCCAGGGACACTACTTTCTATTGAAAATTTTATTACTTCGATCAAAAGGTATTGCTAATAGCTCTTATCAGTCCTTTGAAATCTAAAATTTTATCTAAGATTAATCCTCAGTGCTATTTAGGGATGAAGTCAATACTAAATTTCAAAGATCCTGATAATAAAAGAAATAATCAATATAAAATTAATGTTTAATGTTAAAATATTTTATTTGGTAGTGATTTTTAATCAGAATCAATCTTTCATCCCACTAATTCAAAATAATGAAAGAAATGATCCTAAATAAAAGAACACAATAAATTCCAAACAATTGTGATAACGAGGAAGATATAAAATTCAACAAGATAATTGGCGTTGGTGTAGCAAATGTCAGGGATTATACTGGGCTGGAGGCGGTGGGGGAGTTTGTCCTACCGATGGAGCCTTCCACGCAATAGACGGAAGTGGTAACTATGTAGTAAGGTATGATGAACCTCAATTTGGTCAAAGTAGCTGGTATTATTGTAAACATTGTCATGGATTTACACTATGTTGCAGACACATTAGGACCCTGTCCTCATGAGGAGAGTACTCTATTGCTGGAAGCGCTAACTATAGCCTAAAAATTAACGATTCCTATGCAAGGTAAAATTCAGATCAACTGGCATTGGTGTAACAAATGTCAGGGGTTATACTGGGCTGGACACTCATTGGGAGTTTGTCCTGCCGGAGGAAATCACGCTATGGACGGAAGCGGTGATTATATCCTAGAAATTGAATAATGCAAGATATTTATTGAAACATCTAAAATGAAGAGCGGTGTATCCAAAGTTCTGGAAAATATGACCTATAGTATATGCATAGGTTTTTTGTGTCAAAATCTATGTATTTTCTACTTTTTCAGCCAAAAATCGAGAGTATTTTTGCACTGATTCAAACAAAGTACACAAATTTTATCAAAATCAATGCAATATCTAAAACAAAAAAATACTTTTTAACTGCTTGAAGGGGAAGAAAATTTTCAAAATCAAATGTCAAACCTGAAAATAGCAATGTTTTATCCAAAAGGTTGCTGTTTCCTTAAATAGCACAGTTTATTTAGAAAATGTGATATTGTTTAAGTTGTTTATAATTTAAAAGAACAATAGGTATATAAAAATAAAATAGTTAAGAGATAAAATTAAGAAAGGTATTTGGATGTCAACTTCGGTTTTTTTCGGGGATTTTGTCTTCAGCACTTCTATTCATTTCTTATCAGAAATATAATCCATCAGGGGGTGACTGCAACTCCCAAGGATAATCTCCTACATTCACCGTGGCAGTAACGGTATTTGTGTTTGTATCAATTACAGAGACATTGTTGCTCTGAGAGTTCTTGATATATGCAAATGGCGCTGCATTTGCAATACTTACTAGCATTAAAAGCGCTAGGGCTATTATTACAAAAACTGGTATGATGCTGTACCTTCTGCATGTTTATCAGATTTTGTTTCTTTCATTTTAGACCTCTTGATACATGTTTTTACATATTCATCATAGGATAAATTTGTGGATATAAAATTAGATAAATGTTCACTTTATAAATAAAAATATTTGGCAATGGACCGAAAGTTATGTACAATTTGCCTTTACTGTTTAATACCTATATAGTATGCATGTTCTATTGCATAAAATCATAATATTAAAGCAAAAATTTAGTTTCACAGCAAAGAACATAAAAAAGCAGAATATTGCTCAGATAAAATCTAGATTTAGACAGCTATTTCGAATAACTTGTTTATAATATTGACTCCAGAAAGAACAAAGCTATTTAAAGTGTCAACCTATCCTTTTCTTATCATATGCATGATTTCGATTCCTTCTAAAGTCTTATTAGCAGATCGAAAAGACTGAAATCCTAACATTGGATTAACGATTCTCTTTATAGATCTGTGATCTTGTTCTATAATGTTATTCAAATACTTGATTTGTCGAATGCCTATGTTTTTAGGTAGTATTTTATCAATTTTTAGTTTATCTATAGCAGGTGGATAACCTGGATTCTTATCAACGGTTATTACTCTTGGAATTTGATTATGATTAGAACTTAAAGCTTTCTTAAAGAATCTCTTCGCTGTTTTTCTATCTCGTTTTGAACTTAACATGAAATCAATTGTATCCCCATTTGAGTCAACTGCTTGGTAAAAATATTTCCATTTACCTTTTACTTTGATATAGGTTTCATCAACTCTCCACGAATAGTTTGTTAGTCTTAAATGTCTTCTGATCTTCTTTTCTAGTTCAGGGGAATATTGATGTACCCATCTCATTATAGTACTGTTATCAACTTGAATTCCTCTTTCTATCATCATTTCCTTTAAATTTCTATAGCTCAGTGGATATTTTAAGTACCATCTTACATTCAATAGGATAATTTCTCCTTCATAATGCTTCCATTTAAAGGAATTAGATAGCATATTACTATCTTTGGTTTTCTTTTTATTCTATTGTATCGATCTCATATTTTCTTGTAAAGGAACCCTATACTATACTAAACTATACTTACTATACTAAACTATACTATATTACTCTAAATGATACTTAATAATCAGTTAAGTGATTTAATTTAAACTGAGGATTTTGTTATGGAAGAAAAGAATGCAAAAGAAGCTGAAGAACAGTTTAAGCTTGCTCTGAAAATCAATCCAAATGATGCAGATATATACTGCAGTTACGGAGATTTACTAGCAGAAATGGAGCGATGGGAAGAAGCTGAAGAACAGTATAAAATTGCTATGGATCTCGACCCAAATGATGCAGATATACACTGCAGTTATGGAGATCTGCTAGCAGAAATGGAGCGATGGGAAGAAGCTGAAGAACAGTATAAAATTGCTATGGATCTCGACCCAAATGATGCAGATATACACTGCAGTTATGGAGATCTGCTAGCAGAAATGGAGCGATGGGAAGAAGCTGAAGAACAGTATAAAATTGCTATGGATCTCGACCCAAATGATGCAGATATACACTGCAGTTATGGAGATCTGCTAGCAGAAATGGAGCGATGGGAAGAAGCTGAAGAACAGTATAAAATTGCTATGGATCTCGACCCAAATGATGCAGATATACACTGCAGTTACGGAGATTTGCTAGCAGAAATGGAGCGATGGGAAGAAGCTGAAGAGCAGTATAAAATTGCTATGGATCTCGACCCAAATGATGCAGATATACACTGCAGTTACGGAGATTTACTAGCAGAAATGGAGCGATGGGAAGAAGCTGAAGAACAGTATAAAATTGCTATGGATCTCGACACAAATGATGCAGATATACACTGCAGTTATGGAGATTTACTAGCAGAAATGGAGCGATGGGAAGAAGCTGAAGAACAGTATAAAATTGCTATGGATCTCGACCCAAATGATGCAGATATACACTGCAGTTATGGAGATCTGCTAGCAGAAATGGAGCGATGGGAAGAAGCTGAAGAACAGTATAAAATTGCTATGGATCTCGACACAAATGATGCAGATATACACTGTAATTATGGAGATCTGCTAGCAGAAATGGAGCGATGGGAAGAAGCTGAAGAACAGTATAAAATTGCTATGGATCTCGACACAAATGATGCAGATATACACTGCAGTTATGGAGATCTGCTAGCAGAAATGGAGCGATGGGAAGAAGCTGAAGAACAGTATAAAATTGCTATGGATCTCGACCCAAATGATGCAGATATACACTGCAGTTACGGAGATTTGCTAGCAGAAATGGAGCGCAACAAAGAAGCTGAAGAACAGTATAAAATTGCTATGAAAATCAATCCAAATAATGAAAACTCACACTAACTAATCGGTGAAAATATTGCTTTAGGGCTCACATATTCTTTGGCTGTCGAAGCTGCTGGAATCACATAGAAGACGTACAATGAATGGATGAAGAAAGATCAGACAGAAATATGGGAAATATTACCATCTTTTCAAATATATTCAAAGATGTAATGCTGATGGTGCTAGGAAACTTTTGGAACGCCTAAACGAAGCAGCAAAAGCTGGTGGCACTCAAGAATGATGATGAAGCCCCATGGAACAATATGCCTCGAAACATCAACTCCTCGCAGATCCCTACCATTAAAGTATTGATGATTACAAACATAAGAACCTTGGTTTGTGGAAGATCCGCAAATAAAACCAACGGTTCCGTTGCAAAAATCCTTTCTAATGATACAATAGAATAAAAAGAAAACCAAAGATAGTAATATGCTATCTAATTCCTTTAAATGGAAGCATTATGAAGGGGAAATTATCTTATTGAATGTAAGATGGTACTTAAAATATCCACTGAGCTATAGAAATTTAAAGGAAATGATGGCAGAAAGGGGAGTAAAAGTCGACCATACAACAATCATGAGATGGGTACATCAATATTCCCCTGAAATAGAAAAGAAGATAAGAAGACATTTAAGACCAACAAATGATTCGTGGAGAGTTGATGAAACCTATATCAAAGTAAAAGGTAAATGGAAATATTTTTACCGAGCAGTTGACTCAAATGGAGATACAATTGATTTCATGTTAAGTTCAAAACGAGATAGAAAAACAGCGAAGAGATTCTTTAAGAAAGCTTTAAGTTCTAATCATAGTCAAATTCCAAGAGTAATAACCGTTGATAAGAATCCAGCTTATCCACCTGCTATAGATAAACTAAAAATTGATAAAATACTACCTAAAAACGTAGGCATTCGACAAATCAAGTATTTGAATAACATTATAGAACAAGATCACAGATCTATAAAGAGAATCGTTAATCCAATGTTAGGATTTCAGTCTTTTCGATCTGCTAATAAGACTTTAAAAGGAATTGAAGCTATAAATATGATCAAAAAAGGACAAGTAATCGATCTAAATTACTATGTTCTTAATGAAGTCAAATACATTAATCAATTATTTGGTATAGTTTTATAATGTTAGTACATTTTCCTTGAATGTTTTGATTTTTATTAATCACTTATAGATTTACATATTTTGTTGAAGTTTTTGCAACGGAACCCGTGTATTAGATAACAAATACATTAATAAATTTTTCTTATGAACGTTTGTATTCATAATTGAATAAAACATCAAAGTTAAATTGATTTAATTCTGCAGTCTTACTTCGTAAATCAGAATTAGGAACTTATGCATCAATGAAACAATCGTAAAAAAAGCTTTGTAGCTAAGAATATTGGCTTTGTGTTCTACTTTTGTGGTGAAAGAAAAAGGATAGAGAGTCAATCAAATTATATATATTAATTATAATGAATATTCTATGGGAGTTCATAAAATGGTAGATTTTTATGAAGCAATGTTAGATATTGGATGAAAAAATCTCGATACCGAAAATAAAAGGCATAGTGATTTAGACAATAAAGCGATTGGCATAATAAGTATAACAGGGATGCTGATTACATTTCTATTGGGATCGATAAAGTCAAGTTCAGGAGTTTCGGGCAGCAAACATGTTTTTATTTTGGCGGCTTTTTTTTAATAATTACTGTATATCGTAGTTTATTAGTGCTTCAAGTTGACGATGTAGTAGTACTTTCAAGTAAGGAATTAATAAATAAATTAGGGGGATAGACCCAAAATATCAGATACCACGCATTGCGACTACTCTAGCAGTTATGAAGAGAATATGAGTAATAAATGTAATAAAAAAACAGAAAAGCTTAACATTGCTATTAGCTGGTTAGGCGCTAGCATTATATTATTAATAATTTATGTGGCTACAATTTATTTGGTTACTATGCTATAAGTCATATTTACAAACATGTGGATCAAATGACTAATAATAGATCCACTGACTTAAAGGTTTTTGATCTTTCTTGTCATGAACCAATAATATTAATATCTGTTTTAGTAGAGTAGATAGTCTCTGGTGATAATTCTAGAGATAGATTAAAGGGTGGTAACAAACCAAAAGATAGCAGAGATGGCTAAGTACCTGGTAGAATAATAAACCTACGTAGAGAATGAAAGAAGAAAACACACTTTGGATAAATATAATCACAGAAAGTATTCAAAAATTTGACTTCAAATTTTCATAACTTCACTACATTTGACCATATCATTCTGTTAATATTGTTTGCTTTTTCATGTAGTTCATAACTATTTTGGAAATAATAATTGATTTGAAAAATTGGTCGTTTTCTATAATTTAGTTGTTACTCTAACACATGTTTTAATAAAAATTATGTTTTATCTACACAATTAGGTCAAAATATCCGATTATTTAGGCTGAAAATGAGAAAATGCAGAGATTTAATCACAAAAAACGATGTATAATTAAATATTGATTGTGTCGTTAGTGAGGTAATCAAATAGGTACTTTAAAGCTTATTTCTTTTTGAGATTTTTGATTTATGCTTGTGGTTTAGTTTAATTCGTTCCAGATGTTCCATGAGCTCCAAATGTTCTATGAGTCCCAGAAGCTCCATGAGTAATAGATAGTATCTGGTGTGTCCCTTTCCATTGAATCTTTATAACAAGGGTTGAAATAACGGTATATTCTAAATTTTTTTCAACTTCCACTGTTTTTCTTTCCAGCTGGGTAAGTTCTATAATATTTTTTGTACGTTTGAGAGCGTCTAGTTTTTAACACACTAGGCATTTTTAAAATATATCTAATTATATATACACAAACATTCTATTATTAAGAAGTTTTGATTATACTGATATATATTACATTTAAAAATCTTGTATTTTGGCATTTAGCCTAGGCTTTAGTAAAATATCAAAATAATATTTAAAAGACGATCTATATGGAAATGAAGTATAAAGTATTCTTTTTATTAATCAGCGTGATTTTACTGTCGGGAACTGCACTTGCAACAACTCTGACCTTGAAATCTGCGGCACAGCCATATTACATTGATCCTCAGCATAATTTGTGGCTCAGAGTTAACATGAACGGCGGCACACAACATTTCAATGTGTACAATGCGCCTGGCTACTACCCTAATGGGGATGCGGTCATGTGGGCATACGATAACTTTAGCTCAGGCAGCTTAAATAAATCAAAGTGGACAGCTTACAAAGAAGGAAGCAATAGGTCAACAGTAGAAATACAGAATGGACATTTGGTATTGTCAGGCTCTAGCAACACATCTTCTGCAAATGTTGTGCTTAATAAACCATTTACAAATGGCATTGAATTGGCAGTCAATGAAACATTAGCAGGGGGTACTCATGATGTTGGCACTTTTACTGATGTTTCTTTTGGTGCAGGTACACTCGTAGGTGGGATAAGGGGAACAGATTGGTGGCATACAAGATTCGCTACAGGTGGGGGCTCATTCCAAAGCCAGGGAATATATAATGCGATGATTTGGGCAAACTCAAACAGTTTGGATGTTAGTATGCCCACTCCTGGAATCAGATTAAGCGATTACGTAGAAGAGGGTATTCCACATACATTGGCATATAGTTATGATGCTTCTGGTAACGCAAATATGTACATGGTAAATATAACTCAAAATCGCCTTCCTTTATCTATCCCTGATCCATACGGGTATAATCAGTTTAATCACCCATCTATCTATTTTAGTGAGACTGGTGTATTTGGTCACAAATGGTGGATGTTTGTTACACCATATGCATACTCTAACGATATATATGAAAATGCATGTTTGTACTATTCTGATGATGGATTAGTTTGGCATGTACCACCTGGAGTGAAAAATCCTATAGGAACGCCAATAAAATCTGAGTATAACTCAAATGCCTATGGTGCTGATCCCTATGGTTCTGATCCGCATGGTTCTGATCCTTATGGCTCTGATTCTCATCTCATATACAATCCTGATACCGGAAAATTTATGCTCTACTATGTAATTGGAGATGTAAGGGGTAATGAAACCGTAGAAGACCCTAAAGTCAAAATATATGATGGTATTACTATTTCACCAGAAATAAATGTCACAGCTCATGGTGTATCACCCGCTGTTCTCTATGATAAAGCCACAAAAACGTATTACATGTGGATTGTTGATATTGATCCTACTCCACATGTAATCTATAGATATACATCCACTGATGGTATACATTTTGGTAATAAACAATATGTGAGTCAATCAAGTCCTTATTATCCTTGGCATATTAATGTGATAACTTATCCAGGTAAATCGACAATATATGCATTACTTACAATGTATAGTAATGAAGGATTCACCAATAATCTGCATCTAGCTACTGCAAACAATTACACAGATAATTTTACAGTTCAAAGCTCACCACTTCTAAAACTAAAGGACTCATCATGTGCAACACATAAAGATGCTCTATTATACCGTAGTGCAGGTGTATTTAGCGATGATGGAAAGCTCTTAAGACTCTGGATACCTGCACAAGATACTCTAGGAGCTTGGACTGTGTTTTACACTCAAGCAACTGAGAAAAATGGTGTATGGAAAGTTGGAGAGTTTACAACTCCCCGCGTACCACTTATGACAATCAAAAATACACAATATCTTTATACCCCAAAACAGTGGATGCTATCACAAGGCGATTCACCAAAAAGTCATGGAGTCAAAAGAGAAATCAATGAAGTTTGGGGATATAAAACAGGTCACACACCAAAAATAAACGCAAAAAATATGGGAACATATACTCAAATTGATGTTAAGCCAACCGATTTACAAAACGTGTCTAATTACCAGGTAATGATCCCTGCTAGTATGCTTAACATATCATCAAAGAGCGAGTCTCTGGATGTAGAGCGTGCATAAGTGCAAAAATGTTAGGATATTATAAAATATCTTATTATAAAATATCCTAATGTTATAAAGATAATCAGATATAATGCTGCTGTTAAAGTATCTGGTTTACCATCATTTTCATCCATTTTTTTCGTTCCGTGACATGACCATTATTCAGCACTTAATCGAAGATGTATGGTAACTTTTTATAACATGTTATTATTGACTTTTCGGATAGGTTTTTAGAGAAAAACAAAAAGTAAAGTTATTTTGGAACTTTATTTATATTAACTAAATTAATTTACTTAAGAAGTAGACGATGTTCCCACATCTCCAGAAGTCTGTGAGCTTGTAGATGAGATGAGTTTAGATATGCTGGTGTTTATGTAGCTGGTTTTGTTTCTGGATCTTTTGATGCTGTTTCTGGAAATAGAGTTGCTCCTGCAAGATTTGGACTTGGATCTGGAGCTTTTGCGGGCTCTGCAGGTGCTGTAGTTTGAATGGTATATGGCATTCCCGAGTATGCAGGGCAAAGCCAATTATTACCACCCACCCACATACAACCCGGACCAGAGCCCCACCGGGGTCCACCCCAGCCCCAGCGACCGCCGCCGTGTGCACTAGCTGCCACTGTTGTCACAGATAATACAAAAAGTACTGCCAACAAAATGGTCAGTATCCTTTTTAATCTACTCACTTTTTGTTTCAACATTCAACTCATTCCTTTCTTTTTAGATTTGATACAATCTTAATCTGGCTATAAAACAATTTGTTGAAATCAGAGGTTTATTTTAACTTTCTTAAGGCTGTATGATGAACTTATATTTAGCATTTTTCTTTTATTTAATTGCACTTTATGCTATTAAAGTTAAAAATTGTGTTATTTACTATAAAAAAAGAATTTAGATATGTTACTAATTGAACAATCATTCATCAAAACAATTAAATTAAACCTATAAACTTTGAATTGTTATACTTCTTTTATTCACTACTTGTTTTTATTCATGGACTTAATTATTATTACAATTCACATTTTGATTCAAAATGCAATGCTTCTCTCGGATCTGTGCAAGATGGGAGTAAAGCTGTACTTATGAATATAATTGAAAATTGTCCGAAAAAGTAATATAAATATATATATATGTAATACTGGACAAACTTATGAAGTTAAACTAATACTAGGTCAGAATAAATATTTCAGCTCAGAACCATAGGAAATTAGTTAGGGGAATAGAAAAAATGCACATCTCAGATGGATATTTAGGGCCGCATACGTATATTGCGTTTTGGATCATCATGATCCCGATATGGTATTATGCTGGACAGAAACTGAGCACAGAGCTCAAATCCAAACAGGTATCACTGCTAGCGCTATCAGCTGCGTTTTCATTTGTAATAATGATGTTCAATATCCCTGTTCCAGGTGGCAGCACAGGCCATGCCATAGGTGGTGGAATTATCGCTATAGTCATAGGTCCCTGGGCAGCAATTATAGCTATATCTGTAACTTTGGTATTGCAAGCAATGATTTTCGGTGATGGTGGAATAACAGCCATAGCCACTAACTGCTTTAATATGGGAGTGGTAGTACCCTTTGTCGCTTACTACGCCTATAAGCTTATTAGCGGAAATTCAGAGATTACAGCTTCTAAAAGGGTTATTGCTGCGGCCATCGCTGGCTGGGTTTCTCTGACCATGGCATCTTTTTGTGTGGGCATTGAATTAGGAATACAACCAATTTTAGAGCACACAGCTGATGGAGCTCCACTTTATATGCCATATACTTGGAGTGTAAATGTTCCTCCATGGTATTTGAACATGCTTTGGCATTCAGCATTCTTGAAGCACTGATTACAGCAATTATTTTTGCCTATATCCAGAGAACAAATACATCTGTATTTTATGGAGAGAAATCTGAAGCTGAAATTAACAGAATAGAAATAATGAATGGAGTCACAATCTGAGGTGAGAATGTGGATAAGATTATAAGAAACTTATCTATTGGCTTGATATTATTGATCATATTTGCGCCTTTAGGTCTGCTTGCGGCAGGCACTGCATATGGTGAATGGGTACCAGATGAGCTTAAGGATCGTATCGGGTTTGTGCCACATGGGTTGGAAGAGCTCTCTGATTTATGGCATGCACCATTGCAGGATTATAACATTCCCCCCACTCCTTCTTTTAAGGATTCGAAGCTGGTATCTTCTGCAGGATACATTTTGTCTGCAGTAATCGGTGTAATAGTTAGTGGCGGTTTTTTATATTTTATTGGAAAGAAGGCAACTAAACACTAAAAGATTAATCACGTTTAGAATCATGACGATCCAAATTTGAATTTTTTTAGAAATGAAACGAGATATATTGGGTCTAAAAAGGCTCAAATACTTGATTTATTGGTTAGATTTCCTGCATGCACGAAGACTGGATATATCATGAATAGAGTAGGCCCAATATTGTGCCAATTTGAAAAATAGTAGATTGGAAGGACGGAGTGATAAACTCCTTCCATAAAATGTGGTATTTTGTTTAAAAAACCTGAAATACCAGCTGCCTGAACTATAGATACGGAATTCCATCACCATAGGTTCAATGAATGACTTCAGGTTCTCGTATTTTTGATGTTTTTTAGATAAACATCTGAATGTATAACAACTTCATATTTAACATTTTTCATTATTTTCTTCATATTTTATGTTATTAGGCTTAAAACTCATATTACTTGTTTTATTTTGAATCAATCATTATTTCAATTTACCTTAGTTTCTGAGTTATTATTCATCATATATTATAAAGCATAAACTAAATATATTCTAACAAGTAGATGGATAATTATACAAATATTTAAATAATAAAGTATAGTTAACTTCTAACTTGTTTCCATTTATTTTTTTTAAGCTAGATTCTTTAAAATCATAACGCTTTTTAACAACGATTTGGGATTGGGAATAAATGGAAAAAAGAACAGCTTTCCAAAGATAATATAAAGTGCAAAAAATTTAGGAGTGTTATACAAAGATGGGGAAACAAAAATTTAATAGAATGAAAACAATACTTAGAATTCTCATGTTAGTCTTTGCAATAGTGCCATTGATAACAGTGTCAGCGAGCGCAGCTTCTGGTTCTGATGATCGTGGTTACAGTGGTCATGGTGACCATGGTCATGGTGGCTGGGGAGGACCTGGTTGGGGAGGACCTGGGTTCGGATTTTACCCACCTGCACCTTATGGGGATAGCGGGGATAGCGAGGTAGTCTGCGGACCTTATGGATGCTATTGGAATGAAGCCACAGCATACCTTCCCAAGGCTGTAATAGCCGAGCAAGGTTGGTAAAATAAACAGTTATTTCGCCAACGATCTCAATCAATGACTAATTAAAGCGTGAAAAGGAAACAACATTTGGTATCCGCTTGTAACCATAAAAATAGATTGGACTGAAAAAAGCCGACTTACTAAAAATTAAATACATCTACGTTTTGCTATACTTTTCAGTTTGTGGGTGTGGTACTAATGAATAAAATATTAAGGGAAAGTTCACGCTTCGAACAGATGACATTAAACCCCATACATCAATGAGAAAATAAAAAAAGACATTTGTCCGTAAAGATATTGGCTTTTCATTAATTTAAAAGAAAAACAAAATAATAATTGCGGAAGAGGATAAAAAGGGCAATATCGATAACCTTAAAGAATATCGTTATTGCCCTAGAAATTAAGTGACTAATCCCTTTTTATTATCCATGGAGATAATACCTACAAAAATGAAGTTAACAACAATAAAGTATTCTTTGTACAGTTGATGGGATTTTCAACCCGATGCTTTAAAGCTTATTCTTTCCTGATGTTTTCTTTTTATGCTTTTGGTTTAGTTAATTAGTTCCAAGTGTTCCAGGAGTTCCAGATGTTATATGAGTCCCAACAGCTCCATGAGTCAGAGATCGATAAAGTTTTCTTACTATTGATGACATTTAGGAAATCCAGAGATTTAATCACTAAAACTATGTATAAAAAAGTAAAAGTGAGAATTTGGATAATTCTCAATTCTCAAAATTAGTCGTGAAATATTTGCGTATAGGATTACGTATTAGGGAGCGCTTTCATTCACTGCTCACTCTTTTACATTAGGCGCCTTCTGGAGTACCTGGTGATCTGTGACGATATAATATATCAATGTCACCGGTATTAATACCACTTGGTTCGTCGGTAAATGCAGGTTCGCCACCTTCCCAATATGCAGGAACATCGGTGGTAATGGTGTAACCTGGCTGATCGCTATCGTAGTAGGTATGATAGTTACTACCGGCATAGTATCCTTGTGCACTTGCTGCCACTGTTGTCAAAGGCAAAACAAAAAAGCCTATCAGCAAAACAGCGAGTACCTTCTTCATTCCACTAGATAATTGTTTCAACATATATCTCACTCCTTTTGTGATATCTACAACAAAATTTTTAGATTATGTTGTTGAATCATGTATATCTCTTAAAAGAGTTATTTTAAATTATTTATAAAAAATATAGTTTCTAAACAAAAAGTCTTTCCAAACCGAATATTTTAAGATTGAACAACAATTAAATATAAATCATGTATTATTATAATTTAGAAATAAATACTGTTTCATTGCTCATTTTTTCAAAAAAATCAAAATTTAGTGTAAGTTTATATTTATAGATAATTATATTATATATGTTATATACTTCCATATCTCAAACCGTGAAGGATCATAATCTACGATACATAGATTTAATCACAAAACCTCTGTATCAATGAACCCTGGATTTATTATATGATCATAAAAAGAAGTCGATTTAGTCCTAAAAAAGAGATAAATTAAAGGTCTTACTCTTATAAAGTATCTATCGTGATTTTTTATACAACTCGGTGTAGGATTACATAAATAGTAAGACCCATAGCTACATTTTAGTTACATTTTTCAATTTGTGCAGTTTTGTTATTATTACCATTAACAGATCCATTCCCATTCTTGGTAGTCAGGGTTCCACGCCCAACAGTCATCATGATGATGGTGATGCCAATGATCGTGATCGTCGTGGTCATGATGGTTCCAATGGTCGTGGTCATTATGATTCCAGGTCGTGGTCATTATGGCCCCAATTGTCGTGGTCATGATATGGTTCAGCGCTTGACGCTGCTACAGTAAATGATACTACAAATAGAACTGCCAGCAAAATAGTCAGTAACTTTTTAACTCTGCTCATTGAAGTTTATCTCCTTTCTTAATGATTAATTTTATTGTTTTTCGAGACTTATTTACTTTTAAACTATTTACATATTTTGATATTTTAGATGTCAGTTTTCTCGTATAGCTTAGCCATTATAAGAAATATTCAAGAAGAAATCAAAAAAGAGCTTGATATCTTCGACACTATCTATATTTTAGTTTTGTTTAGATTACTATCTCATTATTTTTTTCTGACATTTTTTATTTATGCTTGTGGTTTCGTTTAATTAGTTCCAAGTGTTCCCTGAGCTCCATCTGTTCTATAAGCTCCATGAGTCATAGATCAATAACCTTTTCTCATTTCGTGTAGAACTTGGGAAATGCATAGATTTTACTACAAAAAACTCTGCATCATTGGAAAGGATAAAAAAGGAACATTATTTTTCGAAATTTCTTATTTTCGTAGGTCTTGCTAGCTTATAATCTACCTTCGTAAGCTTATCACAAATATCTTCCCGCCTGCCATTGTATCCTTTGCTGTACTTCTCCACCTTCGCTCTGAATTCTACAAGATCACCGGGTTTTAAATCGGCCTGCTTAAAGCCTTTGGTCATATTGAACCATAGATGATCAGTAACTATCTGTCCGGGCTAATCTTTTACGTCTTTCAATAAGACTGTAACACTATTGCCTTTATAATTGGATTTGATACCCGTTCTGACAAATTCCCCAGTATAAAGATCGCTCGTTCCTTCATTGGCTCCTAATGCTTTACGAGCTTGATTTTTCTATTTGCAATGGTTGTTTGGGCTAATTAATTTCAAGTGTTGCAGGAGCCCCAGATGTTCTATGAGTTCCATAAGCTCCAAGAGTAATAGATTATCAATGCTTCCTTATTACTGATGGAACTTAGGAAATTGATATTTTGACATATTTTATTTTCATTGTGTATATGTTAGCAGTATACTTGGCTGTGTCTGATATACAGGATGATCAATGAATTACATCAAATTGTTCGCTTTAGAATTGTTCATCTGGGAATTGTCCACCTGGGATTCCGTTTAGGTATTGTTCACCTGGGAACAATCCACCTTGGAATCTTCCGCCTTGATTTTGTTTACTTGGGTATTGTCCGTTTTGGTTTTGTCCACTAGTGTATTGTCCGTTTTGGTTTTGTTCACCCGAGTATTTTTGGGTTTTATGTTGTCCAGTTAGCATGGGTTTATTTTTACCCTGCTGAATAAGAGCTCGATCAATAATTCTTTCAAACCTGTTTTTATTTCCAGCGTTTAATCCAATAATCCTGGCTTGTGACCTATCTAAAGTATTATTTCCATCGTCATTTATGTAAACGTATTTTCCGTCTTTTGTACCAACAATCACGAAAGCATCAGGAAGGTTGTACCCACCAAAATATTTTGCAAGTTCTGGACTCTGATATATATCAATAGACGCGATTGTAGCTTTCCCTTTGTATTCTACCGCGAGTTTTTCAAGAATAGGCTTCGTTTGTTGGCATGGTTTACAAGACTGAGCTTTCATCTCTACAAAAACCGGTCCTTTATGCAGAAATGTGTTTATCTGCTCAAGCTGAGTTATTTCCACAACACTGTCGTGATCATACATACCATCGTAAGCATTTACTGCCATTGCTGTTACTGATGTTACTACAAAGATCATCAGTAAAATGCATAGTATTTTTTTTGTTTTGTTAAAGATTTGTTTATCCATTGTGTACACTTTAAACTTTTTAGCTTCCTTACTTAATAAACTTTTTTATTAGTTTTCGTCTTAAAATATGTTCTTTTCTTTTCGATATACAACCACAACCCGCATTTGTTCAGCATTCCACAGCACTTTTGAGTTCTTCTATTTGTCTATTTTTTGATAATATTATATGTATCATTTAGGGACAAGATTCCGAAATATGTAACTCGAAGAGATTAAATGATATATTGAGTTTGTTTTGACTACCTTTATAATAATCGCACCGAAATATAACTATTTGCAAATGATTATATTATCATGCGCTTGATAGTATATCTTTTTTAATAAAATAATGGCTAATAAGTCACTTTTAATTGAAAAAATACTGAGAAGGAATTTATTTGTCATTAAAAGATACAACACCTAAAGAACTTGACTTTCTTGTAAAAAAAGCTTTGGAACTAGAAGCTATTGATGCAAAAATAATTCCAATTTGTAAAATCTTTGTAGAGAGAAGAGTGATTTTGAAATGCAGAGGT
Source organism: uncultured Methanosarcinaceae archaeon (assembly GCA_963733675.1). Taxonomy (GTDB): domain Archaea; phylum Halobacteriota; class Methanosarcinia; order Methanosarcinales; family Methanosarcinaceae; genus Methanosarcina. Next base: position 321,682 of record CAVTET010000005.1, read on the forward strand.
TGTTTAGGATACGGGAAAAAACTTACCTGTCCACCCCACGTTCCTACTGTTGATAAATTTCGGGAGACACTCAAGGAATATAGGTATGCGTTACTTGTTAAATTCATGTCTTCTGCAATTGCAGATGAAGAGATTGCCCAAGCTCCATACAGAACCCCGGCTTGATCCCGCAATGCCTGAGGAAATAAGAGAAAAGGCAGCAAAGTTCTGGGCAGATCATTATGATCACAGCGATAAAATAATGCTCTCAATGCTCGAGCTTGAAAAGACAGTTTTCAATGAAGGTTACACCTTTGCAATCGCATTTGTGAACGGTGCCTGCAGGCTATGTGAAAAATGCAATGTAGACAAAGGAATCTGTCTTCACTCGAATATGGCAAGAATCCCAGAACATGGAGTTGGGATCAACATGAAGAAAACCGCTGCAGAATCAGATATGCCTATAGTGTTTCCTATCAAAGAAAAACCTGAATCAATGGCTATTCTATTGATTGACTAAAACTATCAATTATAACTAAATATTAATTGGGTATTAACTAATTTTAATTTAGGACTTACACAATTGAGATGTAAAATTAAGTACAATAAACAATATGGTTTAATGTTATTGATTTTTCATCTCACCGAGTAATTTCTACTGATGATAAATTCAATTTCTTTGATATATGGTCTAATCATTCTTCTGTATGCGCTACAGAAGCAGCAAATGCTTTTCCACATTCGATGCAAACAAGATCTTTCTGTGGCACAGAACATGTGTTAGTTGCTTCACAGTGTGGGCATTTACATTTCCATTCTGAAGGATACCAAATTGTTTCTTCCATAATCTCAATTCCTAGTTAGTGCGAGATGTGATTTGAACGCAAAATTCAATGGCTTAGTGCGGTAAAGGACTTGCTCTGAATAAATTAAATAATTACTTAATTATTATTTATTTTTATCCTTCGCGAAATAAATATAGCAGCTTTTAGGCTTTCCTACATCTCATCTATCACAGTCTGCATTATTTGCCCCTTTCCTGCCATGGAATGTTCTTTACACGTATTTTAAGATCTCTTGATATTTCAGACTATATAGTCTGGTTAAAATTTTATTTTAAATATTTATCATATTGATTATAATATTGGAAGAGTTGTTTCTACTATTTGCCTAAATATAGTCACTTCGCATTTATCTTGTTCAAGGTAGATTTAATTCGAAATAAGCCCAACATCTTCCAAGTAATTCTTTCTCCACATACCTACCGGTTGCTTCCCAATCCTTTTGATTTGTAGCATCTACTTGTGTCTACACTACAATATACAATTCTCTCCGTAGTTATTTTAAATTAATTATATGAAAAATAGCTTCTGACAGAAAAATAATGCCTGACAATATTTTTCACAATCAAAAAACAATTTGATATTTATAATGATTTTTATAGTTTTAAAATATTTTATTCGAAAGTAAATTTTATTTAAAAACTATTTTTATGTCATTAATTAAAAATAACATATGGAAGTAATAAACGTCTAGTTGCAATGAATTGCTTATATAAGCATTATAAGCAATTTGTTGAAATCGGTGGTTTATTGAAATCCTCCTTAATCTAAATTTCAATGAATAATAATGGGCACTTGGGCAAATGAATTCTACAAGTGTGTACATCTACGGAATATAGAGTATATGGTCTATTTACAGTGGGTTAAAAAATGGAAATAGCACCCAATCCGAAAAATATAACTGGACTTTCAGAAAAAGAGGCAAGTGCAATACTTAAAGAGCAAGGCTACAACGAGTTACTATCACAAAAAAAACAGAGCCTATTTTCCATTTTACTAAATATTCTTAAAGAACCTATGTTGCTTCTTCTTTTAGGCGCAGGTCTGATTTATTTGTTCCTCGGTGAAGTAAAAGATGCTCTGATGCTGCTAACGTTTGTGTTTGTGGTTGTGGGCATAACATTTAACCAGGAACGAAAGACTGAGAGAGCATTAGAGACTTTAGAAAACCTCTCAAGCCCAAGGGCCCTTGTGATAAGAGATGGGGAGCAAAAAAGAATTCCAGGCCGCGAAGTGGTGAAAGATGATATTCTGATCTTAAGAGAAGGAGATCGTATCCCTGCAGATGCAGCTGTGCTTTCCTGTACGAACCTTCTGGTAGACGAATCTCTGCTTACAGGTGAGTCTCTTGCAGTAAAGAAATCAGAATCTAATGAAGTAATTCAGTCTTTGCAGCCAGGAGGAGAGGATATGCCATTTGTATATTCCGGGACTCTAGTTATTCAAGGACAAGGAGTAGCTCAGGTAATTGCAACAGGGATACACACTGAGATGGGAAAGATAGGAAAGGTTCTGGGAACGATTGTTGAAGAAGACTCTTTACTCAAGAAAGAGACAGTCCTAATTGTAAAAAATTTTGCTATTCTAGGGGGAATATTATGTGCTCTTATAGTAGTAGTCTACGGGCTAACCAGAGGAGATTGGTTGCATGGCCTGCTGGCAGGGCTGAGTTTGAGCATGTATATACTCCCGGAAGAATTTTCAGTTATTTTGCTCATATTCCTGAGTATGGGCGCATGGCGCATGTCCAAAAGGAATGTTTTGGTACGGCGCATGCCTGCTATCGAGGCTCTTGGCTCTTCGACAGTGTTGTGCGTGGATAAAACAGGGACATTAACACTGAACAAGATGATTTTAAGCTCCATATATTCAGGGAATGAATATTTCGAAATCGATAAAAATGAGTGCCTACTTGAGAAGTTTCATGAGCTACTTGAATTCGGCTATTTAGCAAGCCAGCAGGATCCCTTTGATCCGCTTGAGAAAGAGATTAAAAAAATACTCAAAATTTCCTGATAGATCACGAAAATATACACCGCGAATGGAAACTTATTCGAGAATATCCGCTCTCAGAAAACTTACTTGCAATATCAAATGTATGGGAGTCTAGCGACAAAAATAAATATGTTATTGCTACAAAAGGCGCTCCAGAAGCTATTTTTGAGTTATGTCATCTCAATGAGCCCGAGAAAAAGAAAATGCTAGCCCAGGTTCAGAAGATGGCAGACAAGGGATTGAGGCTCCTAGGGGTGGGTAAAGCCGGTTTTCAGGATTATTCATTGCCTGAAAAACAGCATGATTTTGAATTTGAATTTATAGGATTGCTTGGCTTTATCGATCCGGTCCGACCATCTGTCGCTCAAGCAGTAAAAGAGTGCTATACAGCCGGAATACGAGTCATTATGATTACAGGAGATTATCCAGGTACAGCTCAACATATCGCAAGACAGATCGGTTTAGAAGATCCGGAGAAGTATATTGCCGGTCCAGAGCTTTCCAAAATGAGTGAAAATCAGCTTGCAGAGGAAAAAAACGACACATATTTTCGCCCGAGTTGTGCCTGAACAAAAACTGATAATTGTAAACGCCTTAAAATTAAATGGTGAAATTGTCGCGATGACAGGGGATGGGGTTAACGATGCGCCTGCATTGAAATCAGCTCAGCTCATATTGGAATTGCGATGGGAGAAAGAGGCACAGATGTGGCTCGCGAGTCTTCAGCCGGGCTTGCATTGTTTCCCATACTGTTTAATTTACCTCTTGTCCTTCTGCCTGTACATATCGCTTTTTTGGAATTGATAATTGACCCGGCTTGCTCGATGGTCTTTGAGGCTGAGCCTGAAGAGAAAAACACCATGTTTAGACCACCACGAAATTTGCAAGAAAGGTTATTCGGAAGGAAAAATTTTGCTCTTAGTCTATTGCAGGGCACAAGCATGCTTGTAGGAGTAATTATCATTTTCTTGTACGCATTTATATATGGGCAAGGGTGAAATCGAAGCACGTACACTTACATTCACCACTCTCGTAATTGCCAATCTTACTTTAATCATGGCAAATCTTTCCTGGTCACGGAGCATAATCAAAACGTTGTATTCAGAAAACAAAGCATTAAGATACATGCTCATAGGAGCGTTTTTAGGTCTTTTTCTGGTTCTTTATGTACCACCTTTAAGAAGTCTATTTCGTTTTTCATTGCTGCATGTTGATGACTTGTTGATCGTATTTGCCACGGGAATTCTGAGTATTGTGTGGCTTAGATTACTCAAGGGCAAAATAATCGATAATATCTGACAACGGCCCTATTACCGACTTTCTGCAGATGTACAAAAAAATGCTATCTGTTGTCCAAACATAGCAATAGCTTAAAAAATAATCTAACTTTTATTAATACGACATTTATGCATCAACTTGTTGTGAAAGAAAAAGTTCAGCTTGTTGTAAACCTAGAGAGCGGAGTCGCAAATCATGAGCATTAACAACAGTCCAGTACCAGCCAGAATCTTACTATATATTACTCTTGTTGTTATTTTGACTGTAGGAATGAGGGAGATCGCTACCATACTTACAACAATTCTTTTTTCTATCTTTGCTGCGATGATTTTTACCCCTCATATCCGCTGGCTCAAACGAAAGGGGATTCCTGGTGGACTGAGTGTCCTTCTAGTGATTTTTTTATTTACTATTATTGTCACAGTCTTAGGAGTAGTGGTTTTTGGAGCCGCAATCCAATTTGAGAACCAGATCCCAATATATCAAACTCGGTTGATGGAGTTTATAGATGTTCTCACACATTATATTCCCTCACAAGAAGAGCTTTCTGCGAATTCTATTTTACGTGGTATTGCATCAACTATGATCTCTCTGATGTCGAATATCATTCAGGGGCTCTTGAATGCTTGGACAACAGCTGGAATTATAATCCTTACGACAGCATTCTTGTTAATAGATGCCGCCAATACTCCTGAGAAAATAAATTCAGAACTTAAAAAGGAATCCAAACTCCAAATGAGGATGAATAAGTTTGACAAGAATCTAATAGGGTTTTTGATCATAAGAACAGAAACAAATTTTATCACAGCCGTCGGAATTGTCATCTTTTTCCTTCTCGGAGGTATCGACTTTGCGATTCTCTGGGGTGTTCTTATATTCCTACTTAGCTATATCCCTTTCATTGGTCTTTTTCTAGCTTCTATTCCGCCTGCAATGCTTGCGCTTTTCAAGTATGGACCTGTAGGTGTTCTTGCTGTTATTGTCATTATCTTGGTTATCAATATGCTTGCAGAAAATGTCATATTTCCTTCACTTGCAGGAAAAGGCCTGAAATTATCTCCCGGCATCTTATTTCTTTCTCTTATTTATTGAAATTATGTGCTTGGAACTGCAGGTGCGCTGCTTTTCATACCGCTCACAGTGATTTTGAAGATTGTACTTGAGAGTTTTGATGAAACAAAATGGCTGGCTAGATTTATGGATCCTACTGCAGACATAGATGATAGTGAAAAAAACGGAGAGCAATGAGAAAATAACATGCTGAACATATAACTGCATAAGTCCCAATCCATTTGTATTTTTGTAGCTATTTTTCATCACTAATATCTAAATCAAAATCAATAGGCTGGAAAATTAAAAAAGCGATATATGATAAAGCGAGTAGTAGGCACATCTTTATAATATTTTTTTGGGTTATAATGCTGGTGTTTTTGATCCTAGTGAGTGTCTTTGTCACTGCACAATCTACAAATGTTTGGTTCCATAAAGGAAGCGAGCTAATGAGCTCAGAAAAGTACAATGAAGCCATAAAAGCATATAACAAAGCAATTAAAATTGATCCGCAGGATTCAACAGATTGGTATAAAAAAGGACTTGCTTTATTTGAATCAAATAAATACAATGAAGCAATAAAAGCATTTGACAAAGCAATTGAGCTTAACCCGCAATATTCAGATGCTTGGATAAACAAAGGACGTGCTCTAGAGCATTTAAATAAGTCAGATGAAGCCTAAAAGCATATGACAAAGCAATTAAAATTAACCAGCAGGATTCGAGGGCTTGGTACTTTAAAGAAAATGCTCTATATAAATTACATGAATACAATGAGGCAAAAAAAAGCACACAACAAAGTGATTGAAATTAACTCGCTAAAATTAAAAGCTTGGCACAATAAAAGTACTTTATCTAAATAAAATAAATTTGATAATAGATGCTTGGTACAATAAAGGAACTTTTTCTAAATAGATTAAATAAATTCGATTTTATATTTTTGTGGCGAAAAGAAGAGTAGAGCAAAAAACTTAATATTATATGTCAAATTCAGAAAATTGCAGCTCTTTCATAAAATTTCAGTTAAGTTTTGCAGGATCACAAAAAAAATTACATAGTCATTATTTTACTGAGGAAATATTATTTAATTTTCAAGTAATTATTAACGAAAGCTGTAAACAATATAGGTATTTATGGTAGTAGGAGCTGAACCAAAGTATTCTCCTTCAAAAGTCATGCAAATTATAAAAAGTATTATAGCAAGCCAAATCTTTAAACAATACCCTGAAATCAAAAAACAGCTTTAGGGTGGTGAACTGTGGAGTGATGGAGGTTACATTGGAACTATAGAAGATGGAACAACTTCAGATGTTATCAAAAACTATGTTGAAAATCAGGAAAACAGGGAAGAAAAAGGAGCATATCAGCAAATGAACATACTCGATTTTTAATAGGCATTACAACCAGAGCGGTGGCGCGAACATACCCAGTTGCTTGCAGCGGGGTGCGCCAGCACAACTTTGATTTTATCCGGAAAAATCTGACGCTTCTGGATTTCATTCAATTGGCGCATTAAAATCTCAATAGTTGAGCAAACAGTATAAATAAGTACATTTCTTATATATGCTAGTGATGCATAAAAGAAGAAGTACAAGCCTGGGTACGAAACATAATAAGCTACTGAAAATGAACTGTATGATTTTCGATTATTGATATAACTATGAAATACTTTAAGCTACCTTGATTTATCTCAAAATGTCATTAATACTACCATTATGCCCCAGTAGACTTCATACCACATCGCAACAAAATCCAGTTATGTGGGTTGTAAAACATTGAAAATGCTTTTAATGTGCAATACATGGAGGTGAGACTTTGGAAAAAATTATTGTTGATAATTCCGTACTTTTTTCAAGTGTTTCGCAGAACGATCAGATCTCTGCCATATATGGAGATATCTCAGAATTGACTGAGTTACTTATTATATATTTCAAGCAAGGAATTGAAACAGGAGAGTACTGCTTGTGGATTTCCCCGGATGAATTATTTGCTGAAGAAACAAAGAACGAACTCAAAAAATCAGGAATAGATGTTGAACGGTTTATCAACTCTTCTCAATTGGAAATTTTGCCAGCTGAATCACTCAACAAAAATATTATCACATTAGAATCAAGGATAACAGAACTTGTAGAAAAAGGGTATGAAAAAGTCCTTTCCAAAGATTTTACAGGATTCAGAACAAATTTTGATTTCAAAAATTTAGGAATTAATATTGAAAATTACTTTGAAATATATGGAAAAGCTGTTAAAAATATTGCTTTCAATAATAGCAAAAATCTAACATTTCTCTATACATTCCCGCTTGATGAACTTTCAGGTATTACATTGCTTGAGCTAATGGAAGAAAACAGCATCGTTGTTAAAAGAAAGGGAAAATGGAAATATTTAAAAAATTTGGAACTACAAACGGAATTTAAAAAAAATTTTATCAAGGAGAAAAACGATTCTGAATTTTTGAACAGAGTCAAGAATGAGTTTATTATGAACCTCAGTCATGAACTTAGGACCCCCCTAAACTCAGTGATAGGTTTTTCCGATCTACTCCTCGAAGGGGCTTTTGGATCCCTGAACACAAGACAATCAAAATATGTGAATAATATCCTCATAAGTGGGAAAAACCTTCTGGAAATCATCAACAATCTGCTTGACATATTAAAGCTCGAAGCCGGTGATAGAAGTCTCAATTATGAGATCGTAGATATTGCCAGCCTCTTAACAGATATCAGAATGAATCTTCTTTCTTCTGCTTCAAACAAAAAAATTGTTCTAGAACTGAAAATTGATGCTTCGAGTGAGAATATCCGGGCCGATAGGACAAAATTGAGACAGATTCTGTACAATTTGATAAGCAATGCTATAAGATTCACTCCCCAGAAAGGGAAAGTTTCTGTGAGTGCCTTCAAAATGGAGAATATGCTTAAAATTATAGTCTCGGATACTGGAGAAGGAATGTTTCAAAAATATTACGAAAAAATGTTCATGCCCTCTACCCAGATAAATCCTTCCACATCCCTAGGATACCTCGAAGCTGGAGTGGGACTTTATATAGTCAAAAATTTCATAGACCTTCACAGAGGAACAATTTGGGTGGACTATAGAGAAGGAAAAGGTGGCACATTTACCTTCGCTCTTCCGATAGATTATGCCGAAAGCTCACTCCCCAGAAAGTGAGTCAAAAAGAAAAAATTATTTCCTTAAATACCACTTTCCATAGATGTGTAATAAAAATGCCGAAATTTCTTTCGATATGGAAGTAGCTTAAAAATTAATCTAACTTCTAACGGATAATAGTAAGCAAATAGGCAAACGAATTTTGAGTCTGTGTAAATTTGCGGAATGTTGTATGGATTAAAGTCAAGCGCTGACCAGATCAGAGAGATGATCAGTGAAGCATATTATGAAGTAATTAACCAGATACGAAAAAATTTTGATAATTAGTTGTAAAGAAATCACCTCAGTTGAGGAGCTTGAAAGGATCAGGATGTCTGCTATGGCGAAATTTCTGAAGATTTCCCAAAAGGCATAATTCAGAAGAGATATGGGACAGGCGAGCTACCATGGATGCCTTTTGGTGACAAAGAGTTTGATTTAGCACTGTGCTATCATTTGCTTTTTCTCTATACGGATAACTTGTCAATGTAGTTTCTTCTGAGATTGCTAGAAGAGTTTTACAGGGTTTCAAATAATGTCAGGATATTTCAACTCATGGATGTAAATGTTAGACGATCGCCATACTTTGACTCATTGAACGATTTTTTTTAAGGACTGTCACTTTCTGAATTAACTGTATACGAGTCGTTTATTTCAGTCGAATACCCCGCAGCTTGCTGCGGGGATGGAAAACTTCCCCGATAACCGTTGTTAAATAATAAATTTATATTTTTTGCTACATTTGTACTGTAAATGGAACTAAGACGCGTAAACCATTGTGTATATAATATAAGATATCACATGGTTTTTTGTTTGAAGTACCGTAAAAATCTTTTTTTAGGGACAGAACTTATCAACTTTTTGAAAAACTTATGCTTTGAAATTAGTGAAAGATACTGTTTTGAGTTTGATGCAATTAGTAGTGATGGTGATCATGTACATCTTTTTGTTGGAGCTGAACCAAAGTATTCTCCTTCAAAAGTCATGCAAATTATAAAAAGTATTATAGCAAGATAAATCTTTAAACAATACCCTGAAATCAAAAAACAGCTTTAGGGTGGTGAACTGTGGAGTGATGGAGGTTACATTGGAACTATAGAAGATGGAACAACTTCAGATGTTATCAAAAACTATGTTGAAAATCAGGGAAACAGGGAAGAAAAAGAAGCATATCAGCAAATGAAAATACTCAATTTTTAATAGCCATTACAACCAGAGCGGTGGCGCGACTTTGATTGATACATTTTTAGAAACACTCACGTCAATAATCACTATCATTTCTGTGGGATAACTATGTAAAAAAGTTTATTAAATACCGACCGGAGCCGGAACAGGTGCTTTGGTTGGGAGAACTCTAAAAAGTCCAGAAAGACAGCTGCAGGTTCTTATTGGATGAGATGCTGCTAGTGGAATAGCTGCAGCATTTTGTGCTCCACTTGCGGGTGTTGTCTTTGTTGTAGAAGTGATTTATGGGGAACTTGAAACCAGTACTTTTATTCCGATAGTAATTTCCTCAGTTTTCGCAACCCTTGTCTCCAGTACTATTTTCGGTATCAAACCTATTCAGATATCTTCATACATGCAGATAAGTCCCTATAAAAAACTAATGCTCTATCTTGTCCTTGGTCTTTGTGCGGCGGTCATCTCAACAATGTCAACCTTCACAATTAGGGAAGTTAATTATTATCATCACCAAAAATGATATATGAAGGTAAGAATTATAGTCTCAAACTGCAGAAATATTACTTTTGCAACGGAACCGATAATATCCAGCTGGCTCATGTATTTCAAAACCTGGTAATAACGAGATAAAGTTAAATAACGAAGAAACTTCAAGAATTCCCATTCCGGGAAAGAGAAATGCAATAGAATGGATATTTTCAGTGAAAGACGATGGAATTGGAATCGACCCACAATATTCGCAGAAAATCTTTGAAGTTTTTAAGCAATTGCATAAAAAGGAAGTATATCCTAAAAAAGGTATCTGGCTTGCAATTTGTACGAAAAATGTAGAGGGGCATGGTGGGCATATATGGGTAGAATCTGAACTAGCGAAGGTCCACCTTCTACTTCACTTTGCCAATACTTCCATGATATCAAAAACCAACTTTTGATGTATTCTGATTCATTGACTATGGTCTTTCATATTTATGTAAGCCGTTTCTTTTTGAAACCTGACTTCCTACTATCACTTTTTGATGAGCTCTAAATACATAGAATAAATTGTTATGATGAAAGAGCATAAAGACTTACACACTTAAGGTAGAAAATTAAAGCAAAAAATCATATTATCTAATTAAATTTAATCATGATATAACTTAGTGCGTAAGTCGAATTAAATTATGTCATAGAAATATACTCAAATTCGCTCTTTTGTTTTATTAGAAAGTACTCATCTTATAACGAGTACTGATTTATTGGAATGTTGGACCACATTGTCGGCAATCCTTGCATTCAGTAATCCTCTAACCCCGATCATCCCGTGAGTGGCCACAATGATAAGGTCAACGTCATTTTTTTCTGCAAATTCGATAATGTCTTCTGAAGGGCTTCCTCGAAGAATTAAAGATTCGACTTCAACGTTTGCAGCTTTTCCAGCATTTTCGACATATATGATTGTTTCTTTACCTTCTGTTGCGACCTTCTGAGCAAATGCCTTCTCCCAGTCCTCACTTGTATCAAGAGTCATCGAAAAGAATCCCATTGCTATCACGTGTAAAGCATACAGTTTCGCGCCGGTCATTTTAGCAATTTCAATTGCTGTATTAACAGCTTTTTCTGATGCTTCAGTACCGTCGGTTGCAACCATTATCTTTATGAAAATACCTCTGTTCATACTGATTTCTTCTATTCTACATTATTTTACATTATAGTATCTAATTTTATGAACATCTGTTGGAAGAAAAGCAAGATCAACTTCTCATGTTTGGATAAAATGTGACATTTCTACTATGAGAAATACTCGGATAAAAATATAGATGAGTTCTATAAAATCATCTTCATCACTAAATTGACTAGGATAACTGAATAAAATAGTACTACTTAGATATTTTTTTAAATTTTAAGTACATAGTAGGAGGTAAGTATAAAACAAAATGAAGATAATTACTGAAAATCCGTATAAAATGTATTCGATTTGCTGTTTTTTTCTGTAAACCTATAAATGTAAGTCAAATGGATGAATTATTGCAGTAATCATTTTGACGTTAATAGATTCCTTAATCGAAGATCAAAGATAACCATTTGAATAATAATTATATACTAAGTTCTTTCTCAAGTGTTTCAGTAACTGTTTTAAGGATTTTTATTCTTGAATAGTGCTTGTTATTTGATTCCACAACAGTCCACTGAGCAGTTATAGTGCTTGTTTTCTGAAGCATCTCATCAACAGCAATTTTATATTCTTTCCATTTGCTCCGATTTCGCCAATCTTCATCTGTTATTTTCCATTTTTTTTCAGGATCATTCTGCCTGCTTTTGAAACGTTCTAACTGAGTATCCTTATCAACTTGAAGCCAGAATTTGAGAATAATTGTTCCTGGCCTTGTAATAATATTCTCAAATTCGTTTATTTCTCTATAAGCGCGTTTCCATTCGTCTTCGCTGCAAAGCCCCTCTACTCTTTCGACCAGGATCCTTCCGTACCAACTCCTGTCGAAAATTGTTATGTGCCCTGTTTTAGGGATTCCTTCACAAAAACGCCATAGGTAATGATGAGCTTTTTCACTATCATTTAGTGGACCCACGGGTACCACCCTGTAGATTCTGGGGTTCAACACTTTAACTAGCCGGTGGATGCCTCCTCCTTTGCCTGCTGCATCCCAGCCTTCAAATATTATAACTATAGCACACTTTTTCTTGAAAAGCTCGTACTGTAAGGTTTCAAGCTTCTGTTGGTAAAGCTTTTTGGATTTTTTGTATTCCTTAGAAGAAATGGTTTGTGAAAGATCGACTTTATCCAAGACAGAGGCACTAAGTTCAGGGAGCTTTGATATTTCTCTATCCAGGTATTTAATTGTCTGCTGCCCTGGAGTACGGGTCATATTCTCAATATAAGTTTCGATGACTTGAGTTGCAGTGGTGATAATCTTGAGGGTTGCAAAGTTCCTATCATTTGCTTCCACTATAGTCCAAGGGGCATATGGCGTGTCTGTTTTTTCAAGCACTTTTTCTATAATTGGAAGGTACTCATTATATTCATGAATAAAATCCAGTTTCTTCTCATTTTTCTCTCCTTTTTTCTTTTCGTATTCATAAAGTATTAGGGGGAAACCCTTTTTCGTGATTTCCTTGAAACGAACTTCTTGCTCTTTTTCACTTATATGGAGGAAAAACTTTAGTATAAGGTATCTATCATCTGAAAGCTGGCGTTCGAAACAATTTATTTCTTCCAAACATTTCTCAAGTTCTTCGTTGAATTTTGTCTTCCTGAAATGTTTTATGATTGCCCGGCTGTACCATCCCCTATCAAAAATTGCAATTTTACCTCTTACCGATATAAGAGTCCAAAAGTGTAGGAGGAAAGGTTTTAGCGCATCTTCGTAGCAGTCAAAAGTCATTGTGTGAAAATCATATCCTCTCGGATCCAAAGGCAGTATGAAACGGTTGATCTCTTCTCCCAGCCCAGATGCATGCCAGCCCTCAAAAATAAAAATGATAGGTATCTTCAATTCCCAAGCCTTACGCTGGAGCTCACCCAGCTTAACCTTGGGTATTTTCATACTTTCTTTATATTCATCGTCATTTACTGACAGAAATAGGCCAATACTTTCAAGAATGCTACCACCTCCGTTTATTTTTAAAAACCGTTCTACTTGAATTTCGCCCTAAACTTATAGATGGTATATCCTAAACTTATAGATGGTACATAAATGATTCATAGAATCAGAAGGTTTCTCAAAATCCTCTTTTAATGACTCGAGGACACAATCAAAATTTTATATGAAATTAATTTGTGTTGCTTTTTAGGCAAAACCCAATTCTAAATTTTAGAATGTAGGTTGAAATGATAAAAACATCATTAATATCAAACTATTTGTTAAGGTTAAAATATTTTATATAAAAATAGTTTTTATTCCGAAACTATTTTTCGTATAATTAATTAAAAATAACTATGCAGGTTATTTTATATTTTAACTAAAGAAAATTTCGATAAATTTCCGATTTCAACAAATTGTTTAAATGGAGTTTATAAACAACCAGCCAATAATTAGGGTTTCTAGAAATCCTCTAAAATTTCGTCAATTATTTGTAGGTCTATTTATTCGAGACTCGTGCCTGAATTACATGACTTGTACAGACCACAACCAGAATGGATCTGAATTGTTGGTTGAAGCCGTAACAAGAGTCCTGAAGAAAAATAATGCATAATTTGTAATTATTGGAGATGGGGGAATGCGTTCTCACTGTGAATATCAAGCTCAGAAGTTTGGGATTAGTAATTCCTGTAATTTTCTTGGATATGCTCCGGATGATACTGTATTAGACTGGTTTAATTCATGTGATCTTGTGTGTGTACCTAGCAGGAATGAGCTTTCGGAATTGTTGTGCTTGAAGCTTGGGATGCAAGGAAACCAATAGTTGCAAGTGACGCAGTAGCCCTTGTGGATAACTTCAAAACAGGCGTTGTTGCTTATACAACTCCCTCTTCTATTGCCTGGGGACTCAATTATGTCCTTGAAGGACTTGACTGTAACAGAATGGGGGAAAACGGGTATGATCTTCTCAAAAACAAATACAACTGGGAGACAATAACTGAAAAAACCTTGGAAGTATACGAAAAAGTGATTGAAAAAAAAATCATGTAATGAAAACAGAAATAAGGACAAACTCAAATGAAGAAGTTGATGGGAGAAATAAGCCAGTGATAGGTTCTTGAGAAGGTTTTATTCTTTAGGAAATGTATAATGATAAATCTTGACGACTCCACTAATAATAAAAAATAATTACTAATATCTATTTGTTTTTTGATTGTGAAAAATTTTATGCGTGAGTATTTTTCGTTTAAAAGCGATTTTTCGTATAATTAATTTGAAATAATGTAGAACACATTGTACATTGTAGCTTAAAGTGAACAGAAAAAGAGTAAAAGAGTGAGGGGGGAGAGGGAAGATTGATAGGATGTATGAGTACGCAGGGTGGCTGTACGAGTATACTGGATAATTGTAGAGAATTTCGATAAATCTCTGATTTTTAACAAATTACCTGCACTCGATTTTGCTACCGATATTTTAAGTTTTGATCATGGCCAGCGATAGCTTAGAGATTTTTTCAGTGTTTCCACGAGTATTATTCGTTTTGGCCCACCTTGAATCGTTCTTTATTAAGTTTACAATTGATAAGAAACCAAAAAAGTAATTATTTCGTGGTAAAAAAGAGGTTATTGTATGATTAATTTTGGAGAAATTGACCTTTTTAGAGCTAATCTTAAAAGAATTAACCTTGAAAGAACTAATCTTACAGAAACTAATCTGGAAGAAGCTGATCTTAATTGGGCTATACTTACAGGGGCTAACCTTATGGGGACTAAACTTGAGAAAGCTAATCTTAAAGGAGCTAATCTCCAAGGAGCTGACCTTACAAGAGTTAACCTTGAGGGAGCTAACCTTCAGAGAGCTAATCTAAAAAAAACTAAACTTCAAGGAGCTATTCTTCAAGAAACTAACCTTGAGGGAGCTATCCTTAAAGAAACTAATCTTCAAGGAACTAAATTGTTTAGGGCTAAACTTGAAGGAGCTCTCCTTGAAGGAGCTAATCTTAAAGGAGCACTCAATTTATCAATTGAACAGCTATCTAGAGTGAGAACACTTTATAATGCAAAATTTGATGAACATTTTTTCATCCAACTAAAAGAGGAGTTTTCGTTTCTTTTTAAATCACTAGAGCAACAGTTTCTAGAATATCAGAGCAACCTATTAGGATCTATCGACAATAACCTCTAGAGAAATTAAGACTATAGAGGATTTCTATAAATACAATTTTTGGCTGGTTTTATATAAAACACATTTGAGCAATATGTTAAAATCTGAACTTTTTCAGATTCTCTTGAGTGAAATTTTGATAAAATAAACTTCTTTGGTTATTCTGAAAAAAAATTGCGGAAAACAGTATAAATTCACTTACTAAGAAATAAATTTGCCAAAATAATCAAATCTAAGCTTAAATTAAAGACGGGGATCTTATATGGCATTATTCGGGACAAACGGTGTGCGTGGTATCGCCAATGAATATATCACTCCAGAACTAGCAGCCAATTTAGCCAGAAGTCTTGATACATACATGGATTCGAAAAGCACGGTTGCTATAGGGTGTGACACTCGAATTTCGGGTCAGATGCTGAAATTTGCCGCAATTGCCGGAGCTCTGTCAACAGGCCTCACTGTTGTTGATGTTGGAACTGTTCCCACTCCTGCTATCCAGTACTATGTGCGCGACCATGCCGATGTCGGGATAGTTATTACTGCATCCCATAATCCAGACAATACAATGGAATTAAATTCATTGCAGGAGAAGGCTCGGAATTTTCCAGAGATGGAGAAAAAGACATAGAGAATATTTATTATTCGGGAAAATATTCTATCGTATCTTGGGAAGAAACCGGTAGCTTTAGCACTTATTCAGTAGTTAATGAATACTACATCAAAAATATTATCAATTCAGTAGATGCCGAAAATATTCGCAACCGCAGATTCAAGGTAGTTGTAGATACAGGCTGTGGAGCAGGTCTTGATGTTTTTGATAAATAACCGCTTCCATTAGATAGCCCGCTGATGAGATTTGAAAATGTAGTGCTTACTCCACACATAGCTTTTCTATCGCATGAATCCCTGGAAGAATGCACAAGTATCTGTGTCCAAAATGTAGAAAAATTCATTGAGGGGAAACCACAGAATGTTATAAACTCTGAATGATTGCAAGTTCCAAATTACCTTATAAATCTGAGTGTGAAGATATAAAAGTAGGACTCATGGATTTGGGGTGGAAAATTAAGTACATTCGACATTGTGGATAAAGTTGTCCTGAGATTGGTTGTGTTAAACCATTGACAGTAATTTTTTATTCATTTAATCTTATATAATTTTATTTAGATTATAAGTCTCATTAATGCCTACATTACAAATGGAACATACTTAATCAAAGAATTATACTGTACTGATTAGGAGAAACTTTCCAACTAATGTATGAAATTTTTAGTTTATTGCCATAATTCTTATTCACAACAATACTTTTAAAGGAGATTTCTGGTAAATGTCTGAGAATAAAAGTAAGTACATCCGCTGGTTTGAAGACACTACAATTGACGATGTTCCACTTGTGGGTGGAAAGAATGCTTCTCTTGGAGAAATGTATAGGGAGCTTACTTCGAAGGGAATAAAGATCCCTAACGGCTTTGCAATTACTGCAGAAGCTTATTGGCACACCCTCAAAGCCGGAGAGATTCTCGAAAAGCTCAGAAAAATGATGGGAGGGCTTGATACTGCAAATGTTGCTGACCTTGCAACGAGGGGGAAAATTGCAAGGGATCTGATCCTCGGAGCAGGAATTCCTGACGATCTATGGGAAGAAATCAAAACTGGATATGATAGCTTATGTGAGCAGTATGGGGACGATACGGATGTAGCTGTACGGAGTTCGGCAACTGCTGAGGATCTCCCAACTGCTTCTTTTGCTGGCCAACAGGAAACTTACCTAAATATAAGGGGTTATCCAGGTCTTAGGGATGCCTGCTCACGTTGTTTTGCCTCACTCTTCACTGACAGAGCTATTTCCTACCGCGTAACAAACAACTATGATCATTTCAAAGTAGGACTCTCGATAGGGATTATGAAAATGGTCAGGTCAGATCTAGCCTCAAGCGGCGTTATTTTCACTCTGGATACGGAAACAGGATTCAGGGAAGTGGTTTTCATTACAGGTGCATACGGACTTGGAGAAAATATCGTACAGGGCCAGGTTAATCCAGATGAGTTCTATGTCTTCAAGCCGACTTTCAAGGAAGGATATCAGCCGATTATTCAAAAAAAGGTGGGAAACAAAGAGATCAAGATGATCTACGGTCGCGGAGACTCCAAAGTGCTCACTCGAAACGTAGAAGTTCCTGAAGCTGAGAAGCTCCGCTTCTGTATTGATGACGAAGAAGTGCTTGAACTTACAGGATATGCGATTACTATCGAAGGTCACTACTCCAATAAATATGGAGAACCACGTCCAATGGACATCGAATGGGCAAAGGATGGCATAACAGGGGAACTATTCATAGTCCAGGCAAGGCCAGAAACTGTCCAATCTCAGAAAAGCAAAGAAATTCTGGAAACCTATGTACTTGAAAAAAGATCTGGAATTCTTGCAAAAGGCAGGAGTGTAGGAGACAAAATTGCTTCCGGAAAGGCTCGTGTGATTCCTGATGTTTCGGATCTGCCCTCTTTTAAACCAGGAGAAATCCTGATTGCGGACACAACGACTCCAGATTGGGAGCCTGTCATGAAAACTGCAGCTGCAATTGTCACAAACAAAGGAGGCCGGACTTGTCATGCTGCTATTGTAAGCCGGGAACTTGGAATTCCCGCAGTCGTAGGAGCAGGCAATGCAACCGAGGTGCTCGATACAGGCAGGGAAATTACAGTAAGCTGCGCGGAAGGAGAGGACGGTATTGTATACGATGGTATTCTTCCTTTCCATAAAGATACTCTGAGTTTAAAAGATCTTAAACGCCCAAAAACCGAGATTATGATGAATCTTGGAAATCCTGAGGAAGCTTTTGCTTTTTCCATGATCCCCAACGACGGAATTGGGCTTGCGAGGCTAGAATTCATCATTACAAGCTATATCAAAATCCATCCAATGGCTCTCGTACACCCTGAAAGGGTCAAAGACCCTAAAGTCCTTCGGGAAATCGAACAACTTACAAGAGGTTATGATAAAGAGGAATATTTTGTTGAACGTCTTGCCCAAGGAGTTGGAACTATTGTTGCGGCTTTTTATCCGAAACCTGTTGTAGTCCGTATGAGCGATTTCAAAACTAACGAGTATGCCAGCCTTCTTGGAGGCATCTATTTTGAAATGGTGGAAAATAATCCCATGATAGGTTTCAGGGGGGCTTCTCGTTATTTTGATGATCGTTATAGGGAAGGTTTTGCCCTTGAGTGCAGGGCTATGAAAAAGGTCCGGGATGAAATGGGGCTTCGAAATCTCATTCTTATGATTCCCTTCTGTAGGACAATTGAAGAGGCACAGAAAGTGATTGCTGAGATGGAAAAAAACGGACTAAAGAGAGGAGAAAATGGGCTACAAGTCTATGTTATGTGCGAAATTCCAAATAACGTTCTTCTTATCGACGAATTAAGCGAATTCTTTGATGGTTTTTCCATAGGCTCAAATGACCTGACCCAACTGACCCTCGGCGTTGATAGAGACTCCGAACTTCTTGCCGCAGAATTCGATGAACGGGATCCTGGGGTTATGAAAATAATGGCAATGGCTGTACAGGGAGCAAAAAGAAATGGAAGGCATAGCGGGATATGCGGACAGGCTCCAAGTGACTATCCTGAAATTGCGGAGTTTCTTATAAAACTGGGGATCGATTCCATTTCACTAAATCCAGATTCGGTTATGAAAATCACCCTTAAAGTCCTGGAGACGGAAAATAAACTGGGCAGGTAATTAAAAAGCGGAAAATAACTACTGATTTACGTTGGATAATTCAGAAGGTTTGCTCTTCCTTTCCTCTAAGAGCCTATCTAAATATCAAGTTTTTCGTATTTACTTAGAGTGTGTCTAAATATCGGCTTTACGATAACGCCTTCAGAAGATAAGTTATAATTCCTTCATAAAGATAGTTCTAATTCTTTTATGAGTTTTTCGGAATATTCAGGCACAGAACCAGTCTTTGATGCGACGTAGGTTCCGAGAATACTGGCAATTAAAGTGGCTTTTGAAACTCCGTATCCTGAAAGATATGTATAAAGGAAACCTGCGGAAAAAGCATCACCTGCTCCGACTGTATCCGCTACTTCTATTGGAGTGATTTTGATTTCCTCGTAGACGCCCTTATTGTAAGCTACAGCTCCTTTAGGTCCCTGTGTTATGCAAATTAAGGATATTTTAGGGTACTCTTCTGTAAGTAGGCGACAGAGAGCATCACAGGAGTGTACGATGCCAAAAAGAAAGTCAGAAATTGTCGCAGCTTCTTCTTCATTCATTTTGAGAATCGTGCAGTGTTCAAGAGAAGATAATATCCATCTCTTTGTGTAGAAGCCAACTCTCAGATTAACATCGTAGAAGAAATTGTTTGTCTTTATTTCTGAAAGCAGCCTTTTAAGTGTTTTCCTGTTTTCTTCCGACCTTTGAGCAAGCGTTCCGAAATAGAAGGCATCCCATTCCTTTCCTGCAAGCGCCTTAAATTTTTCTTCATCTAGAGTGATTGCATCCCAGGCTACCTCTTCATTGATAGTGAATATAGGAATTCCCTCATCTTCCAATTTGACAGTAACAGTTCCAGTTGGTCTTTTTTTATCGACTAAAATGTATGAAGTGTCAATTCCCATTTTTTCAGTTCTGGTAAGGAGAACTTTACCGAGCTCATCTTTTCCGATTGCTGTTATTACAGTCGGTTTTGCTCCCAATTTTGCAAGGTGGGCTGCAATGTTAAGGGGAGCACCTCCAAGATGAGCTGAACCTTTAATTATATCAAAAAGAGCCTCTCCGAAAGCGAGAACTTTAATTTGCTTCAACTGATCCTTTTTCACCTTTCCACTCCATTTATCAATTTGTATCCCCGTTCTATTAGTTTTTCTACGGGCAGGTATATTGTATCACGATGGAAAAGTTTATCGAAATTATCTAAAATGAGTTAAAAGTACAGGATTAATATGTTCGCGTCTTGCAGCTATCCATCAAATACAGTTTTTGTGTTCAATTTAATCTTTTATAGCTATAGTTTCTTTAATCTAGATTCTATATACTCCTTTAAAGCTATGGCGTTATTGAAACGTTCATTCTTTGCAGCATAGAGCAGAGTCAAATCAGTTTCTTTCGCTTTTTCGATAAGTTTTTGTACATACTCTTCATTTTGCTCAAGTTCTTTAAGATAGCGTTTCCTGAACTCTTCCCACTTATCAGGATCATGGGAAAACCATTTTCTAAGCTCTTCATCAGGAGCTATTTCCTTTAGCCAGATGTCAAGCCGGACTTCATTTTTTCGAAGTCCTCTAGGCCAGAGCTTATCCACTAGTACCCTTAATCCATCTTTATCTGAGGATTGTTCGTAAATTCTTTTCAGTTGGATCAAATGCTTCCCTTCTTACTTATTTAAATATACTTCTTAATATACCTGTATTATTTACTCATTTTTTTAGTTATGTATTGTTCTTAGTTGTTAGATTTGTTCTCAAAAATTCAGACAAATCCTTATACATTTGAGTATTGGAGAGTAATCTAAAATTATTTTGATATTAATGATGTTTTAATAATAATTTTATCCCAAAACTATTATTTTTAGAGTAGTTTTAATTAATAAGGGAAAAGTGTATATTGTGGCTTAAAACGGATCTCAATAAACACCTTAATTTATCAAGTACTCATATATGTTATTCAAGGCTTATGAAAATCAGGAGTTTATTGAAATCCTCTATATATTTAAAATGATATTTTAAGATCGATGTTTTTGTGCGAAAAATTCTGAATTCCCTAAGTTCCATCCGAAAAAAGAAAAAATTGCTGGTCAATAACTTGTAGAGCTCATAGAACTCATAGGATCCCTAGAGCATATGTAACTACTGGAATACCTGAAGCTAATTAACCTAAACCACAAACATAAACAGAAAATATAAGAAAAAGAAATAATGGAGGTTTCAATAAATCTCTGATTTTAACGAGTAATTTTATATATTATTTATAAACATAGAACGAAATTTTGGGGTTTACCGAAATTCTCTGCAGTTTATTTTAGATCAATCTTGTGGCTCACACTTTTCCCTCACAACCATAACAGGAACCTTCGAGTGACGAACCAGATTTCCTGCAACACTACCCAGAAGTATCCTGTCTAATCCTGTCTTTCCAAGGGTGCCCATAATAACAATATCCATTTTTTCCTCATCGACATACCGGTTCAACTCGTCTGAGGGATTTCCTTCAAGCAGGACAGATTCTACGTTGATTCCTTTTACCTCTCCTAATCTTTTTATATAATCTACAGCCTGTTGCCCTTGGCTTTTCAATTCCTCATGTATCAATTCCCAACCTCCACCCCTCGGAGATAAGTAGGCTGTTGATATCACATAGACTGCATAAACTGTTCCCCCACTTAATCGAGCAAGCTCTATCCCTTTGTCAATAGCCAGCTTGGAGCAATCCGAGCCATCGGTTGCAATCATTATTTTCTTATAATCGACGAGTCTCATGTAAAATCCTCCATTACATATTTTCTTGGAAGAAATATAATAGCATCGGAATTTATATCGTAAAAATGCCACTGAATTTTTTGATCTTATCTAGATGGAAGAAGTAAAATCAGCTATTAAAAAAATTGAAGTTATGTGCTTAAAAGGCGAAGATTGGGATTTAAGCACTCAAGAGATTATTTGGAAAAAAATCTTTCCAAATATTAATCCAGGGGAGTATCAAAATCATTTTCCTTTTCAAAAAATGAAAGGAAACGTCCAATTCAGTGATAAAAAGTAGAATTCATCGAGTTAGAGACTATAATTAAACATTCTAAAGTAAATTTTGCTCATTTTACCACATCATATCCAGCGTTCTTCCATGCGGTCATACCTCCAAGGACATTGTATACTTTACCATAGCCATTCTTTTTCAAAATTGAAGCCGCTAAATTAGCACTCCGAGCAGTGCCACAATAAACAATTACAGGCCTATCTTTTGGAACTTCATCCAGTTTATCTTTCAGATAACCAACGTAGATGTGTTTAGCTCCATTTATATGTCCTTTATCCCATTTTTTCTTGTCTCTCACATCAAGAATTACTATTTTCTCTCCTTTATCCAATTTGCCTTTCAAATCATGAACGGATATGAGATTAAAATTATCTATCGGTAGAGCTTTAATGTACCAGGCAGCAATTCCATCGTTTAGTATACCTGCGATATTGTCATAACCCAATCTGATTAAATATTTTACAACAGTTTCCAGCTGCTCTTTTTCTTCCAGAACTAGAAGTATGGGTTTCTCATAAGGAAGCACCCAACCGGCAAAGATAGGTACACCTCCTAGCCAGATACTGTAAGTATCTTTTATATGTACTCCACCAAAAGAAAAGGGCATGCGTGTATCTACAACTGAAGCTCCTTTTTCTACCTCTTCTTTGAATTTTTCTGGCGAAAGAAACTCTGGAGTTGGCAATCTTTGCAATAGAGGAGGCCCTTGAAGGTTATACTGCTCCATTTTCTTGAAGTAAGGCGGGAATTCAAGTTGTTCTTCAACCTTATATTTTACAAACTCCTCCTTCTCAATTTTTTGGAGAATAGGGTTTTGGATATGTTCCAATCCAAGGGTACTAAGCTCCCTTTTAGCGATAAAACCCCCACAAATAGAGCCCTCACCATGTGCAGGACAGAGTATTACCTCATCTCCAAGAGGTAATATTTTATGAAAAATACTATCATACAAATTTGATGCTAGTCTTGAAGCTTCCCGTGAACCATAAAGATCGGTCCTCCCTACGTCACCTATAAACATGTGTCTCCCGTGAAAACCATAATGGGGTCTTGACCGGTATCAAGATCTACTAGAGTATAGGATGTACTTTCGTCAGTATGGCCTGGAGTATGCAAAGCAGTCAGTTTCATTGAGCCAAAATTGAACTCCTGACCATCATCTAGGTAATTTCCATATTTAAAATCTACACCACGACCATGGTAAATTTCTGCATCTGTAAGATTTTTAAGTTCCAGAGAACCTATTACATAATCCTCGTTTCTGTGAGTTTCAAAGATGTATTTTATCTTCATAGACTCTCTTCTGGCAAGGTCAAAATACGCCGGACAGTCCCTTCGTGGATCAATAACTAAGGCTTCATCCTCAGAGCCAATAAAATAAGAAAGGTGAGCTAGACCTTCAGATTTAATGCGTTCGAATATCATAGGAATTTCCTCAACAATATCCTAAAGAGGCTTTCCATAAACCCCCAAATTTTGTCATTGCGTATAATAATATATAAATGACTCTTGAAAATAAAAGATTTATCTAAATCATCTAAAGTGTTCAAAGTGTGCAGGTGAACAAGATGGCATAAATATATCTTAAAACAAAACTCTGATTATTTTTCAATATCTTTGAAGTACTTATCGATCCTCTCCCAGTCGACTATATTCCAAAATGCATCTATAAATTTGCCTCTTTCATTCTTGTAGTCAATGTAGTAGGCGTGCTCCCATACGTCCAGAACCATTAGAATCGGGAAACTTGGGATTATATTTACATTGTGCTTTTCTATCTGCATGATTCCGAGTCTTTTAGTACCCTTGCAGAAGGTTAATGCTCCCCAACCAGAGCCTTCAACACTTGATGCGACCTGGGTAAACTCCTTTTTAAACCTTTCAAAATTCCCAAAATTTTCTTTGATCACTTCAGATAATTCACCGACTGGTTCTTTGTTGGAATTGTTTGCAGGAGTCATGTTCCACCAAAAATAATTATGAAGGACATGTCCTCCCAAATTAAAAGCCAAAGCTTTCGCATTTGCCTTATAATCAAACTCAGTTCCTTCCGCTCTTGCTTTGTCCATCATTTGCAAAATTGAATTCGCATTAGTTACATAAGCCTGATGATGTTTATCATGGTGTATTCTTAATTGCTCTTCGGAAATAAAAGGTTCCAAGTCTGCATATCCATATTTCAAATCTGGTAATTTGTATAATTCTTTAGCCATATTATCTTCCTCTGTTAGAGAACAATAGATTTCGTAAAATTAGTT
>CAVTET010000006.1:0-263960 GCA_963733675.1 uncultured Methanosarcinaceae archaeon
ATTTATACACTGATCTGACAAATTATCTTAAAACAGTAAGTCAAAAAGGCTTCAATAGACTCGAAGTTAGAACTGAAGCAGGAAGGCTTTTCAAATTTGATAAACCTTCAGCAGAAACTGAAGAGAAGTACAACGCGCAGAAAGGTAACATTGAGCGTGAATGCAAGAATCTTCCAGTTCAAGGTCTTTGTGCTGATATGCTGAAAATAGCCCATGGGTAACCTTTTCTTAATCCTTGAGCCTAGAGGAGTGAAACTCGTTAATTGTGTCCATGATGAGCTTGTTTTTGAGTGTAAGACGGAAGAAGCTGAAGAAGTAGCAGCAATTGTAATAACTGAAATGAAGCAAGCTGGGGCGCGATTTTTGACAGATCTGCCATGTATCGCAGCAGTCAAAGTAAATGATACTTGGGAAAAATGAATTATTATCTATTATTTTTAATTCTTTTTTTCTTGCACCTTATCCGGATAAGATGTGTAGTTCTCATCTAATCCAGTAAAACACTCTCAATTGACTACTGGATTAGGTAACAAAAATGACTGTATCTACCTAATCTGGTAAACAAACACAACTCTTAGTCTAAATTTCAATGTCTTATAGGAATACACGAAGAAGATAGATAAATATAGATCTTTTATTTTTTGTTAATTAGTCTATGGTTATTGTTTTTATTTTCCTTTTTGCTTATATTACTCGCTTTATTCTGTTCGATTTCTAAAATTTTCCCAGTTTTAATTTCTTCAATCGAAATCTTCTCCATAGCCAACTATTCAAATATCAAAATGTCATCCTTTACCATTACCATTATCAAGTGATGATCAATTATAAATAGTAACAAATCGTATATAGTAGCGTAGTTTCTTGAAAATTTACGGGCTAATAGATTGGATAATATGAAAGGTGGTAAAACAAGATTTCAACAGCAATTTACAGAAGATATGTTCCTGAATGCTCTGTCAATTGACAGTATTAAGTCCATACAACTATTATCAGTCCAGTAGGATGCAGCAGGTCCACTGCTAAAATCATGCTTTATAAGCTTGTAAATGAAGGCAAAGTAAAAAAAATAGAAATTGAAGGCGATGGTTATGGTTGGCAGAAAATTGCAGGTGATTAAATGAGTTTTATTGACAACAGTAAGCAAGAGTTTGATCCGAAAATCCATTAAAATTAACGCCTGAATTGAAAGAAGATTATCTCCAAGATCTTCCGTTTAAATTGGAAGAATGTACGGTAGAATCTTGGAAAGTCATAAGTGTACCCAGTGAAAACTGTGACTCATCAATTGAGAAACCGTGTTTATTATATACTCCGGTACTTCTTGATAAAGAAGGAAACCGTAGATATTTAACGTTCTGCGAAGAAACACTACAAGACCAAACAGCTGCGCTTGATCAACCAGCTAGTAATATTTATAAATTGGATTGCACTATAGTCGATGAACATGGTAATAGAGAAGTAAAACCTTTGTTTTTGCAGATTGAAACAGATGATCATGGAGATCAGTTCTAGCCATTTAACTAACAAGTTGTTAAATAATTTGTTATAAATTCTCTCTATCCTATTGTGAAAGAACGGAAATCGGTCAACATCCCCCATACTATTTTAATATGTTTTTACAGTTTCTATAATAATGGGATAAAAATTCATATTCCGATCTAAAAAGCTACGTGACTATTTTAATAAATATAATTTATATAATTTTAAATTAATAAAAGTATGTGGAAAATATCTCGGAGATGCCCCCGGTTTTTTGGCAGTAAAATTATGGGATTTAGTTTTTGTCCAAAAAACGACTTAATATAGGCTCATTCTGGAGACTTCTATGTGAAATCCTGTGAGAAACCTACCCGACCCAAAAAAATGCATGAGATCGCTCCACAATCGTTCAATTTATGAGTTAATATCCCAAAACTCGGCTCCGTGCATAATTAAACTAAGTAAATATTTAAGATAAGACCCGCATATATTATTACAAAGAACTGAAAAACGGTGTAACCATGGCTAGACCGACTAAAATGACGCCTAATATAACCAAGAAAATTGGTGACAATATTGCTTTGGGACTTCCATATGCATTTGTTATTGAATCTGTAGAAATCATATATCAGACGTTCAACGAATGGATGAACAAGGGAATACAGAGAAATCTGGGAAATATTATCAGTTTTATCAACAAGCTATCAAACAGAATGCTGATTGAAAAAAACCCTTATGCAACAGCTGAATAAAGTGACTGAAGCTGGAAACTGCCAGGTGTGCATGTGGATATTGTCCAAAAGGTTTCCCGAAGAATTCGACAGGTCGTTGTCTGTGAAGAGCAGTCATACCTTTGATATCGACAAGGTGCAAACCAATGAGTAATACCACTGATGAAAGTACACATGTGGGTAAATAGGCTAATGGCTGAGTAAGAAATACCACAACTATCAAAACAGTGAAGACTGTTGTAAGCTGGGTAAGTTAGGTATACCCTCCTACACTTTTAACCATTTCTGTTTTAGTTGGACTCCCATTAACCACGAAAGTGCCTGATATAACTGCTGCTACATTAGCAAAGCTCAATCCAATGAGATCTAAATTTTCATTATAAGTGTATGAGAACTTCATAGCATAAGCCCGAGAAGTTGTAGCACTCTGGGCAAGGATGACAATAAAACAAGCTACTGATGTGTTAAGGATCTTCGGAATATCAGACAATGGAACTTGGGGAAAAGAAATATGTGACAAACCACCTGGTACTGTGCCAAGTATGGTGATACCATAAGAAGAAAGATCTAATGCCCAGTTTACAGCGATTGCACCAATCATTGCTAATAGTGCAACTGGAACTTTGCTGTGGATCTTTCCACTAAGAGTAATTATCCCAATCACAGATAAAGAGACCAAGAGTGTGGGAATATTTGTAAGATACAGATATTTGAACAAATATGTGATCTTCATAAGTGTTCCATATGAACCACAGGGGAGCCTGAGTACTTCACTAAGCTCTGAGATTGAGACCTGAATGCTGACCTGTGAGAAATCCTGTTAGAACCGTGTGAGAGAGGAAATCAGCGGGAAAATCGAGTTTTAACCGGCTTCCAAGGAGAATACTGGGCAAGGAATGACAAATTTAAATATTTTAGCTGCATCAATTATCCAGTCCACGTCAGAGACGACTGCAATTTTTTCAAATGCGGTATAGTACTATATGCCAACCTTGGCGTCTTCCCACATAGCCTCATAGGTAAAACCTGTGAAATTCGAGCCTAATTGATAGAGCATACGAATTTTCCCATGCTTTTGTATTTTACTCTCAATGGCAGGAATTAACACGTTGTCATAGTCTTCACTTGTTATCTTTCCGTTTGCAATTACTGCTACGACGTTTTCAGGTAAACCTTGCATTATTTCGATCATTTTCATTTCCCTGCTTGATGTTTAATAAATTCGGTGTTTCAGTAGGTATTCAGACTGACCTTTCCCACAAATAGTTGCTTGATTATCAATTCAACAAAAGTTTATTGATGTGGATTAATACCAAGATTAGGAATCTTCTCAAATTATTTGTTAATTTCCTTCCAGTTAACTTTATTTCAGACTGCATCCATGAATTTTATTCTCTCACGCTTGATCCAAGTAATGAAGGCTTGTTCCAAGATAATTTCAGTAACACATGGTTATTTTTGAACAAAATTATTGAAGCTGCTTATGAAAAGTTATAATCTAAGTACAATAAAATCCTTAAATTATTTTGCAGTGGGTACTAAGCATATCCCCTTACATTTATAGCCACAAAATTGGTGGGTGAAGGTGCACTTTCCACTAAGCTTTTTAGCATATATTTAATCCATTTAGTCTGTCAAATCCATTTTTATTAGGATAAAATTTACGCAGCTTAACTGAGGGAACAGTTGTATAAAGATCAATTCAATCAATTTGGTTTTTGAGTTCTAGAAATGTCCTTATAATTCGATACAATTTTGAACACTAAATTCTTAAGAACAGAAGATATCTTTCTAGCACGGTAATACTTATTACAGTCAAAAGTAGATAGTTATAAATGGGTGTTCCAGAGAAAAAATATCTTCGAGGAGCTAATCTTGAAGGAGCTAACCTTGAAGAGGCTGACTTTCAAGGGGCCAACTTTCAAGGAACTAAACTTGAAGATGCTAATCTTGAAAGAGCTAACCTTCAAGGAGCTAACCTTGAAAGTGTTAACCTTAAAAAAGCTAATCTTAAAGGAGCCGACCTTATAGGCGCTAATCTTATGGAAGCTAACCTCCAATTGGCTAAACTTCATTTTGCTAACCTTAAAAATGCTAACCTTCAAGGAGCTGACCTTCAAGGAGCTGATCTTTATGGAGCTGATCTTCAAGGGGCTAACCTTCAGGGAGCTAGTCTATATGGAGCTGACCTTCGAGAAGCAAACCTTGAAGAAGCTAACCTTCAAGGAACTAAACTTGGAGGGGCTAAACTTGAAAGAACTAAGCTTGATAGGGTTTATCTTATAGAAGCTAACCTTCAAGAAGCTTATCTTATGAAGGCTAATTTTCAAGGAGCTAATCTTCAAGGAGTTAATCTTAAATTGACTTACTTAATAGAGGCTAATCTTCAAGGAGCTAACCTTAAAGGCGCTAATCTTGAAAAGGCTGACATTCAAGGGGCTAATCTTCAAGGAACTAACCTTAAAGAAGCTAATCTTGAAAAAGCTAACCTTCAAGGAGCTAAACTTGAAGAGGCTAATCTTGAAATGGCTAACTTAAAAGGGGCTTCTCTTGAAAGAGCTAATCTTAAAAAAACTAATCTAAGGAGGGTTAACCTCATAGAGGCTAATCTTAAAGAGGCTAATCTTCAATTGGCTAAACTCCATTTGGCCAACATTAAAGGAGCTAATCTTCAAGGAGCTAACCTTGAAGGAGCCGATCTTTTTTATGCTAATCTTACAGAGTCTAACCTTGAAGGAGCTGACATCCAAGGAGCTAATCTTCAAGGAGTTGATCTTGATGGAGTTGAATTTCGAGGAGCTAATCTTAAAGGAACCAAACTTGGAGGAGCTAAACTTGATAAAGCCAACCTTGAAGGAGCTAATTTAAGAGAAGCTAACCTTGAAGGGGCTTACCTCATAGAAACTAACCTCAAAAAAGCCAACCTTCAAAGAGCTAATCTTATAGGGGCTAATCTTCAAGGAACGCATCTTGAAGGAGCTAATCTTCAAGAAGCTAATCTTGAAGAAACTAATCTTGAAGGGGCTGACTTTGAAGGAGCTGATCTTTACGGAGCTAACCTTGAAGGAGCTCAGCATTTATCAATTAACCAGCTTTCAAAAGTGAAAACACTTTACGATACAAAATTAGACGAAGAGATTCTCACACCATTAAAAAAGAAGTATTCTGCTCTTTTTGAAAAATCTGATGAATGAACGGTGATCACCAACTAACAACTCGAGAAATTGACCTATATCAAAATTAATTAGATAACAAAGATAATTATTATGGAACATGCTATAGGTTCTCTAGCTTAATTGTACACAAATCAGATTGAATTTATTGTTGATATTAGAAGTTTAAAATCTAGACTTAAAAACGGATCATTCCGACGATATTATTATAAACTTATCCATTAATAAACTATATGAAAAATAAAAGTCGCACCTTGAATCCGAGCTTCATAGCACAATAAACAGAGATTATGAGCTGATCAGAAAATTTGAAGCAACAACTGTCTCACTCCATGGTTCACAAGTAGATTTATCAGAAAAGATGAAGTGGGTTACAGAGACAGATGATAATTTTGAGCAAAATCAAAAGGCTATGATGTGAAAATGAAAAGATAAATGAAGAACATTCTCTGGAAATAATAATATATTAAGAAACAATGGGATAAGCTAAAAACAGTATTAAATAAGAACAAGTTTGTAAAATAACTAAAAAGCTATTCAAAGCAGGAAAAGTTCCTGTCCCTATTGTTCAAATAGTGGATCTGAAGATGTTATGTACAGCTTTTTGTTAAAATCTACATCAATTGAGGATATTGAAAATAAAAGAAGTGTCCTAAGGATAAGAGAAAGCTATCTTTACTGTGATATGTGATTAAAAAGTAAATTATTTAGGGATAAAACACTCCATAAATCTTCTATATTTTTTGCAAAGGTTTTGCAAAGCTGAAAAGCAACTGGAAAATCAAAATCTTCCTTACTTATTTAATATTTTAGTATAATTTTCATGATTATGGAATCCAAATTCATATTATTAGCCTAGGTGATCAGGTTGATCTAAAATATCAAAAAAGTTGATCTTATGAACTGCAGTGAGTCAATGCCTGCAGTCGGATATATGCCCAAGTAAAGGTTCCAAAAACCTTTAAAATATAACTATATTTTGCCAATATACAGTTTTTGCATATATACTAAAAGTTTAATCAGCGTGCTGTTTCGGGAAAGCAAGGATGGTAGACTCCATATTAACCTGCAAGTAATTGGAGCTTACCTACTCGTTTTAGTAAAATTTTAAATAAATAGCATTATTCATATATGGACGATCATCCAAAATCTAAGAAATATACATCCAACCTAAGTTATATATTTATTAGAAAATGAAAATATATGAAAAATATCTCGAAGGTATTTACCGTGCCACGCCAACAAATCATGGGAAATGAAATTGGTCAAAAACGACTCACTCTGAGGTTAATAGGGAGTCTTTTATTGGAAGTCTATTGAACAAATTACATTACTCTACTCAAAATAATAGCCCACAGAGCTGGAAAATTGCTCATTTTTGATTTGAAGCGTATAATCCCCGCTTCTTATGCAGAACAAAACTAACTTAATATTAAATACAAGATTCGCTAATATTAATTTTAAAAAATAAAAAACGGTGTTAACATGATTCGTCCTTCGAAGCTCACTAAGGAAATACAACAGAGAATCGGTGATAATATTGCACTCGGTTTGAATTATAGCTTGGCTGCCGAAGCTGCAGGAATCACGTATAAGACGTTCAGTCTCTGGATGGCGAAAGGAAGAAATTCAACTTTTGGTGAATACTTTGAGTTCTACAAATTTATTCCAAAGTGCAATGCTGATTCCGCTAGAAGGCTTTTAGAACGTCTACATAAGGCGATTGATGCTGGAAATTGCCAGGTGTGCATGTGGATTTTGGAGAGACGTTTCAGTGAAGACTTCGGCACGAGGGTATATCGGAAAACAAATGTTGTTTCAGAAAATATAAACACAAATGTTGAGATAACAGTCCAGGGAGCAGATATACTTAGAAAACAGATTCTAGAGAAGTTTGTCCAGTAGTATAATTGCAGCTGATATTACCAAAATCGCCACCACTGTTTTTTAGCTCCTGGTGCTTCAACTGTCTTTTGATTAATTAGAGTTTGAACTTGAACCATGTAATTATCGAACGTTTTTTTAAGATCATCCTTATCCTCACGCGCTTAGTCTAAATTTTTTTTAAGATCTCATTGTCAGTTCCACACGAAATAAGAAAAAGTTATGGATCTGTGACTCATGGAGATTATGCGACTTATAGAACAGATGGAGTTCAGGGAACACCTGAAACTAAATAACCGAATAAACATTCGGATAGAATTAAACAGTTAAGAAAAAATAAGCTTTAAAGCATCGAGTTGGCCATCTCGCCAACTACACAAACAATATTCTATTGTTGTTAATTTCATGTTGATAGATCTTAACTCCCTGAATAATTTCAAATGATTGGTCGCCTAATTCGCTAGGGCAATAATGATATCCCTTCATGTAATCTACCTTATCCTTTTTCTTTGTAAGTCTTCCGCAGAACTTATCAGTATATCCTTCATTGAAATTAATGAGAAGCCAATAGTTTACCACCACCAACTGCCTATCTTCACCTTTCAGAGCATTGATCAACGGCCGTATTGCTTCTTTAGGCTTGATATTTTAAGGTGCCTTGTTGTCTTCAACAATTATTAATGAAATTCAATATATTGCAAGATGTCTCATCATAATCACGCAAAAGGATAGTAGGTACAGTTTTTAAGTAAGAAGGCATTTCACTATATTCAGCATTAATAATTAAAATTTTTTTACCTTTAGACATTCCATACCCAACGTGATAATACACATTGGAATTTTTCTCTATCATGAAAGCGATAAGAAGGTCACATATAGCTATAGAATCATGAAAAACACTTTCTTTTATTTCCAAGGAGTTTGCCTAATATATTTGTGCACCATGTGATTTTAATTCGTTTTTCAGTAACTGTACATAATCGCTTTCTTTCCCATTAAAAGTATAGGATAGAAAACCGTCTCCATTTTTGAAATCTATCTAAATATTTTTTTATTGAATATATAATAATACAGTTTTATATATATATATATATGTATTTTATTATTATTGTTACAAAGTAAACCCCTTATTTAGTTTTTTCCGAGTGCCTATCAAGGTCTCTTATCCGAGAATGACCCTGGGTATTATCAAAAATAAACGAATGGAACAACTCAAAAATATTGTGGAATGCTGAGCAAATGCAAGTTGCGGTTTTTATTAAAAAGAGTCATTTTTTCAGAAAAACATAATAGAAAATTTATAAAGTTCAAAAACAATACTGCTTTGCAGAACAGATGAATAAACCTCTTTCAGTAATTGATATACTGTTGATATGTGCATCGTCAACAGTATCCTCTTTCCTATTCAGAACTAATTTTGATTTTCCATAATTGTTAAGCAAATTCGGCTTCTCTATTATATCTTTTAACCTTGTTTGTATTGTATGCTTGTATGCAAAGTCTTCGGCAATTATCGGCAGCTTATCAACGTATGTCTAGGAAGTGACAATCACACCTGCAGGAATATACTTATTGTCATAAATTATTACGCCAATAGCTGCTGATTTTGGTTCAAGTACACAGTTGTTTCCTACTTTTGCCTTAAAAACAAGAGTTTAAAAGCCAATAAATCTATCGTTACTTACATAAGCTGGGCCATGCACTATAGACGGGTGAGCAAGAGTAACATTTTCTCCACATAGATAGAGGATTTTTACCATTGACATCAACAAGGTGCTTTTCGACCGGTTTACCTTGTTCGTCAGTTGTCTTAAGGCCATGAATCACAACTCCATCTTGGACATTGCTATCCTTACCTATGAAAACAGGCATTCCCTCATCTACACGGGTAGATGCCATGGGAGCAACCATCACATTAGCGTTGATTATCACGTCTCCAATGACTGAAGCCTGGGGGTGTATATATGCTGTGGAATCAATTACAGAGATGGGGTTATCACCACTGTTTGTCCTATATACCGTTTTTCTTCCAACTTGATCACAACTCAATGGCCACTGGTGGGTTGTTTACATTGTGAACATTTTGGGCATTATGCACAGTTCATAGAGGTAGCAGTTCCAGATATTTGCTTCAACACCCATTTCACTCTATTTTATTAGCTATACTGCCTAAATATCCACTAATCGAATTCGAAAATTGATATACTCAATCAACTACGTTTTGGATAAAATTCGTTAGCTTATCATAGACTGATTTAATTAATGTGCAATATTTTTCAGAAAAAAAAATCTAGCCTTTGAAAGGCTACTTGAATAGTTACAGAAATTTACTATTTTAGATTATTTATATCACGCCGAAATTAAATTGGTTTTATTTTTAAGTTTCTTTTTATTGTTTGAGCATTTCCTGAACTTTTTTAATATCCGCGATGGCTTCTCTTTTAATCTCGATCATCTTTTCCATACCATATATTTTCATTTCAAAAATTTTTATGAATTTATTCATTCTCATTACTGCAACTTTCTTTTTTTGTTCTTCAGTCAGAAGCTCCCACATCTCAACCATAGCGGTCTCCATCATAGATCCCTGTCCCATCATAGAATGTTCTTGGCACATGTTAAAGATATCTCCTTCATTGATAATATTTTTTAATTTACATTTCAAAAATGAACCAAAATATTAGTACATTTAAATATTAGTATATTTTTTTATTTCTCGTTCCAACAAATTGCTTATGATGCTTATATAAGTAATTTATTGCAACTAACATTTATTATTTCCATATGTTATTTTTAATTAATGACATAAAAAATAGTTTTTGAATAAAATTTACTTTCGAATAAAATGTTTTAAAACTGTAAAAATCATCATAAATATCAAATTGTTTTTTGATTGTGAAAAATATTGTCAGGCATTGTTTTTCTATCAGAAGCTATTTTTCATATAATTAATTTAAAATAATCATGGAGAGAATTGTATATTGTAGTGTAGACACCAGTAGATGCTACAAATCAAAAGGATTGGGAAACAACCGGTAGGTATGTGGAGAAAGAATTACTTGGAAGATGTTGGGCTTATTTCAAATTAAATCTAGAGTGATCAAAAGAAATCCGAAAGGACTATATTTGGGCAAATGATAGAAACAACTCTTCCAATATTAATGGTAGATATTTAAAATAAAATTTTAACCGGACTAAAAGCATTTTGATTAAAAATTATATATAATAAATATAATCTGAAAATAAAAACGGAGATTCGATTTGGACCAACAATTACTTTTCAATCTCTTAATTCTGAAATCAATAAAACGCAAAATGGAGCTACTGTGTACAAGCTTTTGGGTGTATACAATCAGAGAACACTATTTTTTTTTGTGTGAAAACCTGGGTGTTTTCTTATTTTTCAGCCTAAATTGTAATATTTTTACTTGATTGCATAGGAAATACACCCTTTTTATTAAAAAATACGTTATATTAAAAGCCTAAAAGCTGCAATCTTTATTTCGGGAAGGATAAATATAAATTAAATAATTAAGTAATTATTTAATTTATTCAGAGCAAGTCCTTTACCGCACTAAACCATTGAATTTTGCGTTCAAATTACATCTCTCGCATTAACTAGGAGCTGAGACTGGGGAAGAAACAATTTGGTATCCTTCAAAATGGAACTGTGAATGCTTGCACTGTGAAGCAACTAACAAATGTTCCATGCCTCAGAAAGACCTTGTGCGCATCGAATGTAGAAAAGGATTTGCTGCTTCTGTAGCGCATACCGAAAAATGATTAGACCGTATATCAAAGAAATTAAATTTGTCATTAGTAGGAATTACTCGGTGAGATGAGAAATCAATTGTGTTAAACCTATATAAGGCTTAGAGAAAATATAAATCGGTCTGCTAAGGACCTATCCGAGAGTGTTATAATCTACTGTAACTTCTATAATTTATAATATGTACTACCGGTGCAGCTACTCGATATCATTGATCTGTTGTAACTTTTAGATATACAAGTATCGGATTTTTGGATAGGGTTAGAATGTTTGGCTGTAAAATAGATAATCTTGTTTTAAAAAGTCCAGAATAATGGTATATCGGCTTGTGTATAATTAACGAGTTAAGACTTAACGTAACTCCCAAGTTCATTTTATTTGAACCACAAAATTTAGGCAAATTCAATAAAATCTATCCAGGTTGGAGGATAAGTATTGCATCCTTCGGATCGCGTCTTCGACGCTAAATGCGAATTACCATACTTGACTTTATATCCTGAAGTTTTCTGCATTTGTAATAATTTGGTTTTGATGCTTTAATTTCATATATTTCTCTTTTTAGGTACTAATATATCCTTGGTTTCTGGCGATAAAACAGTTTGTAATCTGATCGCTTCTCGCCAACGTGCCCAGAGAACAACCAAACCAACAATACCAACCATGCCATCAACGATGATCACGTCTAGGCCCAAACCAAAAATGGGGGTAAGGACCTGAGGCAGCCAAGCTATAATTCAAACCGAGTGCAATATTATCACCGATTCTCTGTTGTATTTCCTTAGTGAGCTTCGAAGGACGAATCATGTTAACACCGTTTTTTATTTTTTAAAATTAATATTAGCGAATCTTGTATTTAATATTAAGTTAGTTTTGTTCTGCATAAGAAGCGGGGATTATACGCTTCAAATCAAAAATGAGCAATTTTCCAGCTCTGTGGGCTATTATTTTGAGTAGAGTAATGTAATTTGTTCAATAGACTTCCAATAAAAGACTCCCTATTAGCCTCAGAGTGAGTCGTTTTTGACCAATTTCATTTCCCATGATTTGTTGGCGTGGCACGGTAAATACCTTCGAGATATTTTTCATATATTTTCATTTTCTAATAAATATATAACTTAGGTTGGATGTATATTTCTTAGATTTTGGATGATCGTCCATATATGAATAATGCTATTTATTTAAAATTTTACTAAAACGAGTAGGTAAGCTCCAATTACTTAAAGGTTAATATGGAGTCTACCATCCTTGCTTTCCCGAAACAGCACGCTGATTAAACTCGCTGTCCATGTTCCTTGGCCCAGTGGGGAAAGCAGACCACGGATCAAGGTCACTATCACTGTGGCTGAAATGCTTCCGTTGCTTACCAAGAAGGCAGTAAAGGCATAACCGCTGCTTTCGAGGGCCGCAAACCCCATTCCAGCCGCCGCACCCAAGATCAAACCATCCATTTCCAAGTCACGCCTTAAGTTGCGTGTAATCAACAGTACTCCTAGAATTTTGACAAATTCTTCTATGAATCCTACTTTTAGAACTGAGACAAGATCCAACTGACGGATAAAAAATGGTTCTAGTATAGAAGCTGCGATTACCCCTACCAGCCCACCAAATATGAAAGTCTGGGATATTTTTGGCAAGGTTAGTTGGCTGAAATGCCTACGCTCGTAAAAGAATGCTACATAGGCAAGTGGGACCATAAAGCTGCCGACCATTACCAAGATTGGAAACAGATTCGAATTATGCGTTAGTAGCAAAGCCGCCAGTAAGATAATATAGAAATCTACTGCAATGGCTAAAACTTTTAACCAGGCATTTCGCTGGACCACTTGTACAGGTGGCTGGATTTCTGTTGTGTTGTCCATAATTTTGTCTTTATGTGATATTTTTATCTTACCCAGTCAATTGAATTTCTCATGATCCATTTACTATATAGTGAGGAAATTGTCTCCCCGATTTTCAGGGTTGAAGTAGCCCCTAATCGGTACAATGTCCTTAGTGAGTCGATTGATTTAACGTAGTGTTTTCTGACATAGTTGGCTATCGACTGCCACATATTTTGCATCAACTGTTACATTGCGTAACCAACAATAGAAACATTTACTGTGGGATGGCTAGAATCCAGCAATGGATAACTAGTTCTCTGAATTCTTGTCAATCTATCATGTCTATGAATCTGCAATAAAAACAACTACAGAGTTTAGTCATCAAATAGGCAATAAATTGATCTCTCAACGAGTTATTGGATTAATATCCCTTAGCAATTTAATTTCGCCGCGTCGATAGTTTCGTAATAACCAGAGACCATAAACGAAAAGCGCCAGAGATAGTGGGATCAATACCATATCCCAAATGGAATTTATCAGAAATGACAGGCAATCCCACAACCAATGAATTATAATTACCGGAATAATTGTGTTTAGACGGATTCTCAAAGCTACAGCCCAGATGCCAAACGTACCTGCAAAAAGAGCCTGAATTATACTATCTCTAAAATCTCCGGTGATTAAGCTGTTTAATATATGGACTGAACCAAAAATAATCGCTGTGATCCATACTGCACGCCAAATCCCAAATGATGATGAAGCCCCATAGAATAATATGCCACGAAACATCAATTCCTCGTTGATTCCAACCATCAAGGTATTGATGATTACAATCATAAGAACACTGAATGAGGGTAGATTGGCATATAAAACAATTATTAACATGAATAGAAGCGATAGAGCTGGTGGCCACAACAAACGTAAATCTCGTAAATTATTTGGGCTTTTCCACCCAACTTGAGGCCACCATCTCAAATAAGTAATAACTCCAGTCAAAAAGACAATTTCAACTAACTCTCCAAACATGATTTGTTTTTCAACTAATCTTTCAAGTTGAATGTGATGTCCCTTAATTTGTAGGAGTCCTCCTATCACTATAAAACTTAGCCAAACTGTAAATATTACAAGTGAAATAGGCCAAAATTTTCGTGATACATTCATTTTTGTTTTCTCCAATCTGATCGTACCACATCCATTTTTGAAAAAAGTTGATTCTAACATTCTGGATTCCAAATTATGATAACACACAAAACTATGCACATTACCTTATTATCAATTCTGAAAAATCTAAATTGGTTTCCAGAAAGTTTACTCTCTGGTAGAAATTGATTTGTTTGGTGGACTTTATTCTTCTGCAAAGGTTGCACGCATCTTTTCTTCTTCTTCCTTTGACAG
The DNA here is from genome assembly GCA_963733675.1 of uncultured Methanosarcinaceae archaeon. Lineage (GTDB taxonomy): Archaea > Halobacteriota > Methanosarcinia > Methanosarcinales > Methanosarcinaceae > Methanosarcina. Next base: position 14,252 of record CAVTET010000006.1, read on the forward strand.
GTTGGTAGCAATGACTTCAAACTTGGATTTTTTCATAGCCTCTACTACCCTATCTTCTACGGCATCGCTAGTCATAAGGAAAAGAGCTGAAGTTCCTTCAGTCACTTTGCTACGGATAGATTTTATGAAATCTTCATCGATCCCCACATGTTTCATTGAACCCACTACTGCACCTAACGCAGCCCCGGCAGCTAGACCAACCAAAGGAATAAAGAATAGAATCCCGAATAATAATCCCCAAAAAGCGCCGCTCAGCGCACCTATGCGAGTTAAATTGGTCAAATGCGTAGTTTTTGGTTTATTTTTTTCCCTCCGGCCATGTGACGATAGCAGCATCGTGTAGTTTTATCATTTGTCGTTTACTTAAGTCCTCAATTACTTCAAGTTCATTTTCTGCACCATCAGCGGTGTTAAACTTAAAAACTGTTAAAGTTGCCATTACTAAATCTCCTTTTCTGCATTCGTATTTACTTCTTAATTTATCATACCACACAGCCGATCTTTCTCATCTTTTTGATCGATTCTGTCTACGTTACAATATTTAATTATACACGTAGTTATTTTAAATTAATTATATGAAAAATAGTTTCCTGACAAAAAAAATAATCCTACATAAAATTTTCATCAATAAAAAATTTAAATATTAATAATATTTTTAATTATTTCCAATCATGCATAACCTAAATTAGATTTTTCTTAAAAATCAATCTAGATTCATTTTTTAAGATGTTAGTTTTTTTAGGTGGAAAATTTATACTATCACTTTCTAAATGACCGTGTATCAAAAACTCTGGTCGAGAAAATCTGATCGACTTTGCACACTTTTTACTTGTCATAAATTATCAAATAAATACTAAATAAATGTGCTATTTATTGCTTTTTAATTATCTTAATAAAACTTACTCACCTAAACTTCAACATCATCAATTTTGTCAATATGACCTAATTTTAATTAATTTTTATTGCATCCTTCCAATCAAAACTATTTTAATTTATTTTAGTAGTATTGGGATTTACGCATTTGAAGTACAAAATAAATAGCATTAGATCCCTAATTTTCTAAAATTTAATTCTTACTATGATGTTAAAAATGTACCTGAAGAACCCTTATCTTGGGAATCCTTATCATGACAATTCTTGAATCCATCAATGTAGCCTCGTTTGTACTCTTGGTTGTACTTTATATTGTACCCATCAGCATATCCCTTATCATAGGGAATATTGCTCCTGGATGCTATACTGATATTTATGTTCCCTCCATTATTAGGTAATCCAGTCCTGCAATCTTTATGTCCAGCTGTATTTCCGTCGTTATATCCAACATTTGTTGCTTCAGTTGCTCCAACCGCGTATCCGTCCGAATAGGTTATAGCTATAGGATTGAGACCTTGAAAACCTTTGCTTTGACAATCTTTGTATCCGTCAATATATCCTTGTTTGTACTCTAGTTTGTATTTCATATTTTAGCCATCAGCGTATCCGATATCGTAGGCAGCATCGCTCTTGGGTTCCAAGTGGATGTTTATATTGCCCCCATTATTAGCCAATTCATTCTCACAATCATTAAATCCCGCGGCATTTCCGGCTATGTAGCCAGCGTTATTTGCATCATTTGCTCCGATTGCGTATGCGTAATTATAATTTTGTTTAGACTCTGATCCCCACCGCAGATTCAACGAAGCGTTTGTAAATGTAGCTGTCAATGATATTACAACAAAAAATACTAACAAAAAGCACACTACTTTTTTTACCCCAAAAAACGTTTGCTTATCTCTCATTCCATCACCAGGTGTTTTGCATCAGATATGTTTTTATAACAATTTGCTTGCTGACCGACTGTTAGCTATTAAGAAAACTTTCTCTGCAGATCTACCGCATGAATGTATATTACCATCAAATCGTGAAGAATGAATGATTTTGGTAGTCATTTATAGAGTTAACAATATTCCTTAAAACAGTGCTTTTTGATTTGTAATCTATAAGTAGTTAAATATACTATTCTGATTATATCCAATTACTATAAATATTCTCTACTTTATTTCTAATTTTTGATATGAAAAAAGATATGCAAGCAAAAATTACATTTACAAATTAAATATGATAAATGCTTATAATTCTTGAGATAAGTGCCAATTTACCTATTTATATCAAAATAGATTCTCAAATAAATAATAATTTTAAGCATAAATTGACAAATAAATCTTAAAATTAATTTAATTGTTCATTTAAAGTGTCAAAATATACTAAAATAAATTAAAGAGTAAGTATAATTACATCACTCTTAGCTAAAAATAATCAAATAAATTACAAGGCTAAATATTTCATGGAAATTATCCTGTTCTCTTTCTAGTCTCGATCTTGATCAAGGTCCAGACCACCGTTTCTTTCAGAACAATTATAACCTCTAAACCATCGTCCAAATATGCACGCTAAAATCTCATAGCCAACAAAACCCAAGGACAAGATAGAGCATCAGTTCTGTATAGGGACTTACTAGCATGTACGAAGATATATGAATAGGTTTTATACCAAAAATAATACTGGAGACAAGGGTTGCGAAAACTGAGGAGATTACTACCGGAATAAAAGTACTGGTTTCAAGTTCCCCATAAATCACTTCTACAACAAAGACAACGTCAGCAAGCGGAGCACAAAATGCTACTGCTATATCACTAGCAGCACCGCATCCAAGAAGAACCTGCAGCTGTCTTTCTGGACTTTTTAGAATTCTACGAACCAAAGACCTGTTCCGGCTAGGACTCCAGGAGCCTCTTTTCCCAGTGAACCCCCATAAATGATAGTGATTATTGACGTGAATGTTCCTAACAAGGTATCAACAAGATTAAGCTTTGATCCACGTAGAGTTACCGTTTCAATAAGACCTTTAACTCCATACTGCTTTTTTATTAGAAAATAAGAGATTATTCCAACCAACAGCTCTCCCAGGGAGGTATGAATATTACATAATAATAGGGAAACTCGTGTACCGAAAATCCTCGCTGCATTCCAAAAAAAGCATTACTGTATTGAAGTGCACGATAGTATACTCCTACCACCAATCCAGTGAGAAGGCCAATTATGATTGCAGTCGAGTCTATTTTTGCGGATTCGATATCAAATCTTCGGGTGATGGATTTAATTATTCTGGAATATTCCTGTATAATATTGAATTTAAATTTGGACTCTGTATCAACTTCCAAATACTCGTGCTTCATGGAGACTATTTAAGCTCCAAAGTTTCTTTATATATAAATAAAGCCTGTTATTTCCTTTGATATAACTCTGCTCCAATATTTTAATTTTATCATAAAGATTTTGAGCACCTATTTATTCGAATTTTAAGACAGCCTCTAAGTTCAACCGCATAAATCTTATCCTCTTCTAACAGACTTTCAATTAAAGGAAAACAAGCACAAGCAATAGGTGGTACATATGCTTCATAAACATAACATATTCCAAAAGATGCAGGAATATGGGACATACCATCGATAATCCCACGTAAATTCAAAAAATAGTGAAAAAAACATAGGCAAATGCTACTAAATCCTTATGATCTCAATTTTTAATTTAGAATAATTCGAGAAAAGTTTTTAATAAAAATCGCATCTTAATCGCATGTCGCTATATATTCCTTTGATGATAATTAAAGGGGCCGAATTTATTCAATTTCCCTTTATGGCTTTTTTTGGAAAACCCAATAAATTTAATGACCCTAGGATCTATTTCGTAAAGTCTAACATATTTCCCACTGTCAACGCATGAGAACATTACATTAAACCAATCAGTGACCTATTCCTCATTTATATCTTACTACTAGATAGTTAACCTACATTTGAATAAGTGGGCATCATGCACTGTAATCATGGACAACAGTCAGTATCATAATTAAAAAATTAAATTATATTGTATCATATTGTATTATATTGTATTATATTGTATTATATTATATTGCATTATATTATACTATATTATACACATAATAAAAAACGTTTGTTTAATATAATAACTCATGTGTTTGTGTAGAGCTTTAAGTCTGTGAGTGGGAAGTGCTAGTTACAAAATGGTGAACAAAAGGTAATGTATAGAAGCTACTATCAGACTACAATTCTTGCTATGAATTACTTTTTTATGTATTTAAAGTTCAAATAAATTCTTTTGATTCTTTTAAACAATATGCATTCGCATTTTTTCGTCAAATTTAATTCTCAAATAAATGCCAATTTTTGACCTAACATGACGAATAAATCCCAAAGTTAATTTGATTTATTTAGTAGAAATGCCTAATAATACCAAATTAAATCGAGTAATTAGCATAAAAAGCCATAATCAGCGAAAAATCATCAAAAAAATCGCAACAGCTAACATATCCACGTAAACCTCATTAGCTGTGTAATGTTCTCTATCATGATCTCTAACATGGTTACCACGGTCACCAAAACCATCTACCAAATATGCGGTCTAAGACCCTTTACCCACAAAGCCCATATAACTCACTTTAGAGACTCCGTAATCGATTTTTTGGCGATTAGTTTACTTATCCGTGCCATCGAATGAGAACTTTACCTTGGGCCATCAGTGGCTTAGCCTTCTTTATATTCACGATTATAATGTTTATGCACCTATCTTTATTAACTCATAATATGCAGAATGACTAGGTTAGGTGATTTATGAGATGATTAATCCCCTTATTTTGCCTACATTACTTCAAAAAATTTATATTCACTCAATTTTTCCTTGCGGCTCTATAAGCTCCCAAAGTCTTATCCAGTAGCAAGCTGTTGGGTATTTGACTAAAATAAAGAAAGTATTAGGTTTTTCTCTTTACTAGAAGTACTTCCTTTTCTTTTCCAATAATTTCAACTTTTTCTTTAATTCCTATTTCCTCTTCAGATCTAGCTTGCCAGTATTCTCCATTATACCGGACAAATCCTGACTTTCCTTGTCCCAGAGGATCTATTGTTTGGGCTGTATCACCTATGATTGTTCCTATAACTGGCTTTTTCTTTCGGATTTCGGTTACTTTATAAATTGCGAAGACAAGGAAAAGCCCGAAGACAATCGTAGGGATGACAACTGTCAAAGTCATAAGCCTCCTGAATTCTGGAGTATAGATATTTTCATCTCCAATAGGTACAAGGAGTACACTTCCTATTATAAGGCTGATGAAACCGGCAAACCCGATAATTCCGAAGCCTGGAATCTTAATTTCCAGGATCAGAAGCCCGACCCCTATAATTATAAGGAAGATTGCACCCACATTGATATTAAAACCTGTACCTACTAACCCAAGTACTATCGCAATGATTCCAAAAACTTCTACCCCTGATCCAAGATTTGAAATTCCAAAGATGATCCCATAAAGCCCAATGATTAGGAGAAGAGAAGAGAGAATTGGATTTGAGATTAGCTCCAAGAAAGCTAGAGAAAGAGAAGGTTCATAGTTTTCAATGCTGAAGCTTTCAGTTCTGAGAATCTTTCCTTTCACAACCTTCCCGTTGATCTGGGTCAACAAATCGGAGATAGAAGAAGCTATATATTCTATTACACCTGCATCTAGTGCTTCTTGCGCATCAAGATTTTTGTTTTTGGTTATAACTTCTTCTGCAAATGTCTCATTTCTTAGGTGTTTACTGGCAATTGTAACCGAATATTTGACAAGGGCATTTATTATTTTTTCGTCTTCGATGGGTTTTGTTCCCTCTGCAGATATCTGCACTGGCTGCGCTGAACCAATCACAGTGAAAGGAGCCATTGCAGCAATATCAGTTCCCATCAAAATAAAAGTACCAGCTGACCAAGCTTTCCCACCCTCAGGCACATATCCAATAACAGGAACCCTTGTATTCCCAATTCTCTTTATGATTGCCTGTGTTTCTTCCAACCCTCCTCCAGGTGTGTCAAGGCTAATTACAAAAGCTTCAAAGCCTTCATTTTCAGCTTTCGAGATTGCATTAGCTATGATATCACCTGAAGCCGGGGTGATGGCTCCTGAAATTTTAAGCACAAGCACCTTATTGTCAGATCCTGCCCCAGCAACATGAGCAAAGACGGCTATAAGAATGGAGCATAAGAATAAAACAAAGAGTGAACTTATAACCCTTCCCATAAGCATGTTTGTCGGCTCTTTTTTGTTCATCACTTTCCTTCGTACTCTTGTTTCACCTTTATTGCTCTTTCTTTTTAGAAATAGCCTGAGATAAGGCTGCTATGTTTCCGGTTTCAAGGGCTTGAAACTGAGTAATCACTATTAGATTCTTTTCCCTAGCAATCTCAGCAAGAGTCTGCAATTCCCTAAGTTTGATCGCTGTAGGTACTCCCTGATAGAAAGCTGCTGCTTCCGACATTTTTTGGCCAGCTTGAGATTCTCCTTCTGCAAGGATTATTCTTGAACGCTTTTCTCTCTCGGCTTCAGCTTGTTTGGCAATTGCTCTTTTCATTGTATCCGGCAAGGATACATCCCTAATCGTAACCCCTGTAACTTTAATTCCCCAAGGGTCTGTGTACGCATCCAGAAGTCCCTGAATTCGCTTGTTGATACTTTCTCTCTCTGAAAGCAGCCCATCAAGTTCCATCTGACCTAGCACATCCCTAAGTGTTGTCTGTGAAAGGGCATATGTTGCGAACTTATAATTCTCAACTTGAGTTATAGCGGCTCCCGGCTCAACTACCTTATAATAAACAACGGCATCGACATCAACCGTAACGTTGTCCCGCGTGATTACTGCCTGTTTAGGAATATCAACTGTAACAACTCTAAGGTCTAGTTTAATCACTTTATCGACAAGTGGGATTATCAGGAAAATGCCAGGTCCTTTTACTCCACTAAGACGACCTAGCCTGAAAATAACTACCCTCTCATATTCATTGACCATTTTTATAGATTGAGAGAGTATTAAAAATACAACTATTAATGCAGGAAATAAAGAGGCACTGAAATCAACCATAATCTACCACCTCCAGTTTCACAACCTCAAGTTTCATAATACTTGTACGAGATTTAACAATACATTTTCAGCAGTTTCTTTCCTTACAACAAGGACTGCTATTTTTGAGTATTTCACCACTTTTTCTGCTACGCTTCCGATAAGGAATCTCTGAATTGCGGATTTTCCGTGTGAACCCATAACGATAAGATCAATATCGTTTTTTTCTGCAAAGGTTTCACGCAGCTTTTCTTCTTCTTCCTTGGACAAATTGGTAGCAATTATTTCAAAATTTTAGTGCTTCATAGCTTCTACGCTTCATAGCTTCTACTACCCTATCTTCAACGGCATCGCTAGTCATCAGAAAAAGAGCTAAAGTTCTTTCAGTCACTGTGTTAAGGATATATTTTATGAAATCTTCCTAGATCCCCATATGTTTCATTAAACCCACTGCCGCACCTAACGCAGCTCCGACGGTTAGACTAACCAAAGGAATAAAAACGAGAATACCAAATGATAGCCCCCAAAAAGCGCCGCTCAGTGCACCTGAACCGGTTAAATTAGTCAAATGTTTTATTTTTGGTTTATTTTTTCCCTCAGGCCAGGTGACCACAGCTGCATCTTGTAATTTTATCATTTGTTGCTTACTTAAAATCCTCAATTACTTCAAGTTCATTTTCGGCACCACTGCGGTGTTAAACTTAAGAACTGTTAGAATTTTCATACTCAATCTCTTTTTCTGAATTCATATTTATTTCTCAGTTTATTGTACCTTCCAGCCAATATTTCTCAATGTTTATGATCGGTTCTGTATACATTACAATATACAATTATGCCCATAGTTATTTTAAATTAATTATACGAAAAATAATTTCTCAACAAAAAATAATCCCACATAAGATTTTTCGTAGTCAAAAAACAAATAAATATTAATAATTTATTTTTTAGTATTTGTGAAGTCATCATAATCTACTATTAATGTTTTTTCTAAAGAAAAAAAACTTACCTTTCACCTATCAGTGGCCTATCCCTTGTTTATATTTATAAGTATAAGGTTGCAGGCCTACACCTGAATTCACGTGCCTGAGAAAATAGTTAGAGATATAGTCCTCACATAGATATAATAGTGAAATCAATCCTATGGTTTTGTTATAGAAACCGTAACCAAACCGTAAACATTTACATACTGTCAAACAGAAATTCATAAATCAGATAGATATTGAATGGGTATATTCTACTCGCGGTCTTGCAAAGTCACAGAATAAATATATGTATATTATTTTAGTGAAGAAATATTATTTAATTTTCAAGCAGTAACAAACGAAAGTTGTAAACAATATAGGTAGTTATGGTAGTTGGTGCTGAACAAAATATTATCCTTCAAGAGGGATGCAGATTAATAGAATGTATCACAGTAAGAAAAATATTAAAATAATATTCTGAGATTAAAAAAAATCTTCTGCATGGTGAACTTTGGATTGGTTGAGGGCATTAACTGTGGTTAATTGTACCACTTCCGATTAAATTAGAAACTATGCTGAAAATCAGAGAAATCAGGAAGAAAAAGAATCATATGAAGCACATGAAAATATTTGTTTTTGAATAATTCCTTTTTATATTCAAAGCAATGGCATGAACCTACTCCATTACTTACAGTTGGATACTACACCACAATTGTGATTTATTTATGCAATCATCTAATTTATTCAATAATTTATTCAGTTAGTTGTTTATTCAGCTGGTAATTTTATTTATTAATGAATTTCATTTTTTATTCGGCAGTTTCTTAATTCTATTTTATGTCGGATCTATAGATGCTTTGGAATCCTTTTCACAGGCAAACTTTATATTCTTTAATTCTTTGAGATATTTCTAAGATTCCGTAATCAGCCTCTTTAGCTTCTTTTCAGAAGTAACACCCTTTTTTCTGCATATCTATTGACTTGAGTGACTACACTTTTTTATTTGATACTGTCATTTATAACTAATAGTTTCGTAATATGAATCTCTGGGACCCTTTTTCTATTTGAACCAAATATTAAGTGCCAACAAATTTTTTGGAAATATTGAGTGTTTAAGAGATACGAGTTCTCAATTCCATGCCTTTCTTATTGATTTGATGTCCTTTTCAGGATAAATAGGGCAATACCAACTATGTAGAAAACATCATCATTGGACTTTATATATTACGAAAATATTTTTATAACGGCCATTCTATAACTCCTTTGCCTGATGCATTGCAGGGTTAAGCCTTTGAAAATAGTTGGGAACATATATATTTGTGATTCTTTTCAAATCAAAGCACTGTCTGTTATCTTTAATGTATTTTGCATGACCATAGAGGATTTCGATAAACGTTTGATTTTCACGATTCATATATATATTGTAAAATTTACGGATTTATCAAAATACTCCTTATTTAATTTCAATAGAGATTTGCCATCGATATTTGTGTAGTCTCCAAAAATGATAAAATCTATTGTGGCACAATGTAGAAGTTGATTCTTGATGTTGATAATTTTCATCATTTTCAAGGTAAATTTCATGAAAAGTTGAGTAGAATTTTCTCCATAAATCTAGTTAAGTGTTCGTCCAGGAACAGTATCATTAAGATTGAAGCCCATTCAAGGATCAACTAGTCTTTCAATTGGGTGGGTTTCAAAATACTGATAATCTATGTAAAGGCTGATGTCAGTGAAACAAAGACAATTGAGAAGCATTTCTTTTACTACAGTAGAATGGGTTAATTTGTCTGCCAAAATTTGGACATTAATTAATTAATCGCTTTTTCAATTTCAAGTTCATCACAAATGCCAAAAAAGACTCAGTGATCATCAAAAGAACGTATTGCAGCAAACATAAAAAAATCCGAATCGAAATTCGATACTTTGTATATTAATCTAGTGATAAGAAAATGAATAAATTTGTTAGAAATTTGTGGAATGTCAGAGTCAACAGATATAAATATTTACCCTCTAGATAAAGTATGAGATTAAAAATAGAATTATTATCCTGTGTAGCACAATATAGACCATCATAAGAGAATAAATAGATATACATTGTGTAAAAATTCAATAAATCTAACCGATTTCAGAATAAAGGATATTTGACTATCTGGTACTTAATTATAATTTCTTCCCTCCTCTGTTCCCATCTTTAGGATTTCTTTCAGGTACTCAATTATGTTTTCTTTCAGATTTTCGTTTTTTAGGGCAAAATTTACTATTGCCTTTATGTAGCCTAGTCTATCTCCGGTATCGAATCGTGTTCCTTTGAACTTGCAAGCATATATATTCTGAGATTTATTCAGGAGTCTGATTCCATCTGTAAGCTGAATTTCATTTTCGAACCCTGTTCCTGCACTCCTTATACAATCAAAGATTTCAGGGGTGAAGACATAACGACCAACTGCCCCTATATTTGAAAAAGCTGTCAAAGGGGTTGGTTTTTCGATAATATCTTCAAGTACATAAATTGAATCGTCAATGGGTTTTCCTTTTATAATCCCATAACTACTCAGTTTTTCGTAAGAAACTTCTTCGACTGCGATAATAGATTTTCTATATTTTTCGAAGTTCTCAATGAGTTGGGCAGTGCAGGGTTTGTCGTTTACAATGATATCATCCCCTAGAAGCACAGCAAAAGGCTCATCTCCAATATGTTTTTCTGCTCTGAGGACTGCATCTCCAAGCCCATTTGGTTCTTTCTGACGGATATAATGGATATCCACAAGTGAGGAAACATCCCTGACCAGTTTGAGTAGTTCAGTGTCATTTTTTTTTGTGAGATACATCTCAAGCTCAGGAGAATCGTCGAAATAATCTTCGATTGCTCTTTTACCCCGACCTGTAATAATTATGATATCTTTGATACCGGAATCAATAGCTTCCTCTACAACATACTGTATCACAGGAGTGTCAATTATTGGAAGCATTTCCTTAGGCATTGACTTGGTGGCGGGGAGGAATCTGGTTCCAAAGCCAGCTGCTGGAATAATTGCTTTTTTAACTCTCAAAATGAACCCTCAGATAAAAAGGAAATTATGTGAAACGATTATTCTTCGAGCTGATTTAAGAGAATTTCGATAAACCTTTGATTTACATGAGTCATTAATATACTACTTATAAGCATATGAATAAATATAGAGATTTATCTAAATTTTCTCAAAGGAATTTTTTATCCTTAACATCTAGAGGATTTAGATAAACCCCTATATTTATTCATATGCTTATAAGTAGTATATTAATGACTCATGTAAATCAAAGGTTTATCGAAATTCTCTATCGAAAGCCTTTCGCAAAATGTTCGTGATAAAGGTATTCTGATAAGATGGACCATGGACTGAAAAATATCTCGAATCACTACATTCAAGCTTCAAATATGTCTTAAATCTATAGATCACCTGGCAATGAAATCGGAGCTTTGGAGAAATAAAGTTTTAATTATTTTCATGAAAAGTGTAGACTGGAAATGAGTATTTTAATGTCAGTTCCTAGTATTGGATAAATTGGTGCACAACTTTAATTGCTGAAATAGGCAATAGCAAGAATTCTTCTTCAGGGAATAAGCTTGCTCCTTAGATTGAAATGGTTCCATATGGAGATCAATCTGAGGATAAATTTTACAACTGTAAATGTCTAACAAGTGAATCAAAGAAAGCAAGGTGGAGCCTAACCCAAATTACTCATAAATCAGCAGGAAAGAAGAGTAGCAATTTAAAAGAGTTGTTTAATCGTAAGAAAAAAAATCAATAGACCTGAAAGACAATTAATTGCATCGAAAAGGAGAATTGACACAATAATACAACATATGATTACAGATGACAAGATCTACGGTTCCGTTGCAAAAATCCTTTCTAATGATACAATAGAATGAAACGAAAACCAAAGATAGTAATATGCTATCTCATTCCTTTAAATGGAAGCATTATGAAGGAGAAATTATCCTCTTGAATGTAAGATGGTACTTAAAATATCCATTGAGCTATAGAAATTTAAAGGAAATGATGATAGAAAGAGGAATTCAAGTTGATCACAGTACTATAATGAGATGGGTACATCAATATTCCCCTGAACTAGAAAAGAAGATAAGAAGACATTTAAGACTAACAAACTATTCGTGGAAAGTTGATGAAACCTATATCAAAATTAAAGGTAAATGGAAATATCTTTACCGAGCAGTTGACTCAAATGGAGATACAATTGATTTCATGTTAAGTGCAAAACGAAATCGAAATGCAGCGAAGAGATTTTTTAAGAAAGCTTTGAGTTCTAATCATAATCAAATTCCAAGAGTAATAACAGTTGATAAGAATCCAGCTTATCCACCTGCTATAGGTAAACTGAAAAATGATAAAATACTACCTAAAAACGTAGGCATTCGACAAATCAAGTATTTGAATAACATTATAGAACAAGATCACAGATCTATAAAGCGAATCGTTAATCCAATGTTAGGATTTCAGTCTTTTCAATCTGCTAATAAGACTTTAAAAGGAATTGAAGCTATGAATATGATCAAAAAAGATAAGTAAATGATTTAAATTACTCTGTTCTTAATGAAGTCAAATACATTAATCAATTGTTTGGTATAGTTTTATAATGTTAGTGCATTTTCTTTGAATATTCTGATTTTTATTCATTACCTATAGATTTACATATTTTTTTTGAATTTTTTGCAACGGAACCGAAAAAACTGAAAGAAAGGAGAAAGCTTTTTTTGTGTTTATTCTTCCCATGTTTATTCAACGGCAAATGACTTAGATATAAATAATTATATTTATGACTAGATTTTACTATATAAATAAGATTAGTATTGTTTCGATTACTATAATTATTATAATATTGGTATTCCCTCATAAGCTTACCGAGAGGATTTCGATAAATCTCTGATTTTCGCGAGTCGTTTATATAGCCTTTATATGCCTACGACAAAATTTAGGGTCTATCTAAATTTTTTTTGGTCAACTAAAAACCGAAAGCACTATGGTACATATGTTTAAGATGAGTTCTTAAAGATTCCTACATAATTTTTCGGAAAAGCTAAGTTTCTGAGAAAAGATATATGTAATATGTGATAATAAAATGGCCTCTGTGGAAGAGGATCAAATACTATATCAAATCAATTATATTATTTTTCCATCTTGCATAATAAATTTATCGCAAATAAATTCAAAATTGAGGGATTATATTATTCGAAAACATCCAATTTCTGGATACCACTTTGAGAGATGGTGAACAAACACCTGGAGTAGCACTTACAAGGGAGAAGAAGCTCTTAATTGCTCGGGCCCTTGATGATATGGGAATATCGGTCATTGAAGCAGGTTCTGCGATCACTTCCACAGGTGAGAGAGAATCTATTAAGGCTGTCGCAAACGAAGGACTGAATGCCGAAATTTGCAGCTACTGCAGAATTGTAAAGATGGACGTTGACTATGCTCTGGAATGTGACGTTGACTCCATCCACCTAGTAGTGCCAGTTTCGGATCTACATATAAGGACGAAGATCAAAAAGGATCGAGATGCGGTAAGGCAGATAGCTGTAGAAGTAACTGAGTATGCCAAAGACCATGGACTTGTTGTGGAACTGAGTGGAGAAGATGCTTCACGAGCAGATCTTAAATTCTTAAAAGCTCTGTATGAAGACGGGATAGATGCAGGCACCGATAGGTTATGTTTCTGCGATACTGTAGGTCTTCTGGTGCCTGAAAGAACTGGCGAAATTTTCCGAGACTTGTCTTCTTCGCTTAAAGCGCCTCTAAGCATTCACTGCCACAATGATTTTGGTTTAGCAACTGCAAACACCGTTGCTGCCCTTGCTGCAGGGGCAAAGCAGGCCCATGTAACGGTAAACGGTATAGGGGAAAGAGCCGGAAATGCATCTATGGAAGAAGTGGTCATGAGTCTGGAATGGCTCTACAAATATAATACAGGTATCAAACATGAGATGATCTATAGGACTTCAAGGCTTGTAAGCCGTCTTACAGGAGTTCCTGTGTCTCCTAATAAAGCTCTTGTAGGCGGGAATGCATTTACACATGAAGCAGGCATTCACGTCCATGGTCTCATCGCCGACAAATCAACCTACGAGCCCATGAACCCCGAATATATCGGACGACAGCGCCAGATAGTACTCGGAAAACATGCCGGTCGAAGCTCTATTATCCTTGCTTTAAAGGAAATGGGTCTTGAGGCTGATGAAGTACAGATAGAAGAAATTTTCAACAGAGTCAAACAGCTGGGTGACCAGGGAAAACACATAACTGATGCTGATTTACAAACTATCGCGGAAATCGTACTTGATATTTATAGGGAGCCCCTTATTAAATTAGAAGAGTTTACTATTGTATCCGGAAACCAGGTGACTCCAACTGCTTCAATAAAACTTAAAGTAAAGAATAAAATCATTGTAGAGGCTGGAATCGGGAACGGACCTGTAGACGCTGTAATCAACTCCATACGAAAAGCTGTAAGTTCCTGTGCTGAAGATATTATCCTCGAAGAATATCATGTGGACTCCATCACTGGCGGAACCGATGCCCTTGTGGAAGTAAGGGTAAAACTTTCCAAGAATGGGAAGATGATCACTGCAAGCGGAGCCAGAACGGATATAATCATGGCCTCTGTGGAGGCTGTAATGAATGGCATGAACCGCCTTATCCATGTCTAGTGAATTGCAGACAAAATGGAGCCTAAAAATTTCTTATGGGGGCTGTTACATTTCCTCTTTTTCCTGCTATAGAAATTTTTAGAATAATGAACTCATATTTTGTTAGAGCAAGATGGAGCTAGCATTCATATATAACATGATTGATTATGATGTATTTGCAAAATTCAAAACAAAAGATAGTGACTGGGAGATAAAAAAGTATTTTTGGTAAATATACCCTCAATTGAAAAGTACTCACTTTCTAGATCATCAAGTCAAGTTACATTTTAAAAATATACAAAGGAGTTTACAATGACAACCGGGTCAGCAGAAAAAGTTAATGGTGCAAAGGCTCTGATAAAATGCATGGAAAAAGAAGGGGTTGACATCCTATTTGGATATCCAGGAGGGCAGATAATCCCCTTCTATAATGAACTTTATGATTCAAACATGCGCCACATACTTGTACGACACGAACAGGCAGCAGCTCATGCTGCGGATGGGTATGCTCGTGCTACTGGAAAGACCGGGGTTTGCGTTTCAACCTCAGGTCCGGGAGCAACTAATCTGGTAACGGGCATTGCTACTGCATATATGGACTCAGTACCGATTGTAGCCTTAACAGGCCAGGTTCCAACTTCCATGATCGGTAATGACGCTTTCCAGGAAGCAGACATTACGGGAATTACACAGCCTGTTACTAAACACAACTATCTCGTACAGGATGCAAAAGAACTCCCAAGGATCATAAAGGAAGCATTTCATATCGCTTCGACCGGAAGGCCTGGTCCGGTATTAATTGATATTCCAAAGGACGTCCAAAACACGGAAATTGATTTTTATTATCCTGAAAAGGTAGAAATGAGAGGATATAAGCCTACTTACAAGGGAAATATTCAGCAAATCAAACGCGCTGCTGAGGAAATTTTAAATTCCTCAATGCCCATAATTTTCGCAGGTGGGGGAGTGATCAGTTCCAATTCCAGCTGTGAACTTGTGGAGTTGGCCGAAACTATAAATGCTCCTGTTACGACCACACTTATGGGAATAAGTTCAATCCCAACAGACCATCCTCTATATGTCGGGATGCTGGGAATGCACGGAAGCAAATACGCTAACTATGCAATTCAGGAATCCGATCTTATTATTGCTGTGGGTGCAAGATTTGATGACCGGGTGACTGGTAAGCTCGAATCCTTTGCTCCAAATGCAAGAGTTATCCATATTGATGTTGACCCTGCTGAGATCTCAAAAAACGTGAAGGTTCATATTCCAATTGTCGGGGATGCAAAGCAGGTACTAAAGTCACTGAATAAATATGTTAAGCGCTGCAACTCAGGAGCTTGGATTGAAAAGATAAACAAGTGGAAGAAGGAGTATCCCCTTGCCTATAAGCAGATGTCACCAGACGTTGTGATGCCTCAGTTTGTTATCGAGCAAATATCCAGAGTCTGTAATGATGCAATCATAGTTACTGAAGTTGGGCAGCACCAGATGTGGGCGGCTCAGTACTTCAATTACAGAAAGCCTCGCACCTTCATTACATCAGGTGGCCTGGGCACAATGGGATATGGATTTCCTGCAGCCATGGGGGCCAAAGTTGGCAGGCCTGATAAAACTGTTATTGACATCGCAGGAGACGGCTCTTTTCAGATGAACTCTCAGGAACTTGCAACTGTGGTTCAGAATGAAATCCCTGTTGTTGTCGTGATCCTGAATAATGGTTATCTGGGCATGGTCAGGCAGTGGCAGGAACTCTTCTATGAAAGACGGTATTCCTGCACTTTCATCAAAGGAAGTGTCGATTTTGTGAAGCTGGCTGAAGCTTACGGAGCCCTTGGATTGCGCGCAGAAAGACCATCAGAAGTTGGGCCTGCAATTGAGGAAGCAGTCAGGTCAGGTAGGCCTACTGTTGTGGATGTGATAGTTGAGTGCGAGGCAAATGTTTATCCTATGGTACCTGCAGGGGCTGCAATAAATGAGATACTTGACCAGGGGGAACACTGATGAAACACACACTTGCAGTTCTTGTGGAAAATAAGTCAGGAGTTCTCTCCAGAGTGGCTTCACTTTTCTCCAGGCGTGGATACAATATTGACAGCCTAGCGGTGGGGGTTACTGAAGACTCCGATATTTCTAGAATAACAATTGTTGTTCATGGAGACGACCATGTCCTTGAACAGGTTACAAAACAGCTGAATAAGCTAGTAGACGTGATCAAAGTTTTGGATATCGGAGGAGAGGACACTGTCGAAAGGGAACTTGTTCTCATCAAAGTTACAGCTGATGTAGATACAAGAGCTGAAATTATACAGATTGCAGATATATTCAGGGCAAGGATAGTGGATGTGGCCTCCAAGTCAATGATTGTTGAAGTAACTGGAGATGAAAGCAAGGTTCAGGCAATCGAAAAACTCCTCCGCCAATTTGGGATAAAAGAAATGGTTAGAACAGGCAAGATTGCCCTTATCCGCAGCCCAAAGAAAGATTAAATATCAAGGGCAAGTAAAGTAGTTAGCTGCACAATTATTTCTCAAAGATTAAGGCAGCCTGAAGCCTTTTAATTCCCTGAAAATCTTCACTAATGGCAGGCATGGATTTTCAGGCCTATCTTGAAGCTTCAAAATGCTACCTTTACCAACAGAAAGAAACTTTTAATCAGCTTAAATCAATTTAATTTCAGGAAAGTTGATGCGTTATATATGGAGAAGATTTCGATAAACTTCTGATTATCACGAATCATTAATATACTATTTATAAGTATATGACAAAATTTAGAGGTTTATCGAAATTATCTCGAATATATCCCAAAATAATATGAGGACTTCTGTTCAAAAATCAAATAATTTTTCAGGGGAATCAAGCAATGGTAAAGATAATTAAAGATAATGAAACCACTTTTGATGCGCTCAAAGATAAACTCATCTCAGTAATAGGTTTTGGAAGCCAGGGCCACGCTCACGCACGAAACCTCCAAGAGTCCGGCCTCAATGTTCTTGTTGGACTCAGGAAAGGCAGTCCCAGCTGGGTAAAAGCCGAAGGTGATGGCCTTAAGGTAATGACTGTGGCTGAAGCTGCAAAAGCTGCAGACGTCATCATGATACTGCTCCCGGATGAAAAGCAGGCTTTAGTCTACTACTCCGAAATTGAGCCCAACCTGAAAGCTGGAGACGCACTGGCTTTTGCCCACGGCTTCAACATTCACTATAACCAGATCGTGCCCCCTAAAAATGTGGATGTTTTCATGGTTGCTCCCAAAGGTCCAGGTCATATTGTAAGAAGGACCTACACAGAAGGTATAGGAGTCCCAGGCCTTATTGCAGTCTACCAGGACGCAACCGGAAGAGCGAGGGATCTTGCTCTTTCCTACGCCAAAGGTATTGGTGCAACCAGGGCAGGCGTTTACGAGACAACCTTCCGTGAGGAAACAGAAACCGATCTTTTTGGAGAACAGGTGGATCTCTGCGGAGGGCTATCAGCGCTTATCAAGACAGCTTTTGAAGTGCTTGTAGAAGCAGGCTATCAGCCTGAAATGGCTTATTTTGAGACCTGTCATGAAGTCAAGCTAATAGTAGACCTCATCTACGAAGGGGGACTTGAGAGAATGTGGCACTCTGTTTCCAACACTGCAGAATACGGGGGCATGACAGTCGGGCCTAAGATAATCAATGAGCACTCACGCGAAGCTATGTGCAAAGCGCTCGAAAGAATTCAGAACGGCAAATTTGCCAAAGAATTCATTCTTGAAGGCATGGTCAATCATCCTGTGCTCAAAGCTATGGAACGCCAGGAAAAGGAGCACCAGCTCGAAATTGTTGGGAAGCAAGTCCGGGAATGTATCCCCTGGCTCAACAAAAAAATTGACGATGATTGATCATACTCCATTAACCGTCTTTGAACATAAAGTTCATAAACCTAAAATAAAAAAATAACTTAAAGGGAAAATGATGCCAAAAAAGGGAGAAAGTAAAGTTATTGACACTATCCTTAATAGACGAAGTGTCCGGGAGTTTATGGATAAACCCATCAGCAAAGAAGATATCAACACAATACTAAATGCAGGGCACTGGGCTCCGTCCGGGTTGAACAATCAGCCCTGGCGTTTTATTGTTATACGAAACCAGGAAACTATTCAGAGAATCTCGGAATGCACTCATTATTCCGGTATCGTAGCAGGGGCTCCCCTGCTTATTGCAACTTTTCTGGACACCGAAAATTCCTACAACAGGACAAAGGATATAGAGGCTATAGGGGCTGCAATCCAGAATATGCTCCTTACGTGCTGTGAATTGGGCCTTGGCGGAGTCTGGCTTGGAGAAATTCTGAATAAAAAAGAGAAAATAAATTTTATTCTTGAATGCCCTTCAAATCTTGAGCTGATGTCAGCTCTCGCAATCGGAGAACCGATTCCAAAGGAAAGGACTTCAACACGCAAAGCTCTTAATGAAATTGCATTTGATGAAAAGTATGGAACGAGATGGGAAGAATAAATCATGCTATAGACGGCTGAAACATATGTGAGTAACTGGGGGAATTCCCAGGCTAAGCTCCGGGAAGATTTTCTGTTTTAACTACATTCCATGAAAATACATTATTCCATTAAGGATTAAATTTATAAGCCATTTAACATTATAACCAGCTAATTGAATGCAGCTTGTCTGTCGTTAACTTGTTCGAACTTTTTCACAATGAAGGTCTGTGGTGTAGAGGATATCACTGGAGCTTCCGAAGCTCTGAACCTGGGTTCGATTCCCAGCAGACCTGTTACTGGAAACGGCCAGATTGTGAGACCTAATATAAACTGTATCTTTTGTACTTTAGGCTGCAGTACTTTTATTCTATCTTAATTATAAGCAATTAAGTCACTTTCTATATAGGCTTTACAAGGCACAAAATAAAAAAGGATATAATTATTGATGGTATCTATAATGTCTCACTGTATGGAAGGTATATAAATGGTTTGTGGATTGGATCGTCGCTTCCTGTGTGTTGGGAAAAAGAGACTCTCCTTAGTCCAGTTGATTGTTATAGCATTGATACTATACGTCCTAGTACGGATACTTTTACCGCTTTTGTGGCTGCTCATTTTGATAGCAGCTTTGATTTTGCTACTAAAAGTAGTGATAAAACATATTTAGAGGGTTTTGATAAACTCCTAAATTCCGTTCTATTCTTATAAATGGTATATTGCACATACAACAGGATGTTTAATTATGGATTCAAAGTGGACATCAAGAGATCTACTGACATTTAGGTATTTTTAAATTCAACCTGATAAAATGGAAGACAAAAAAATAAGACTTAAGCACTTAAGGGCCAGAATCAAGCACAACATACTGTGGGGATAAATCATTAGTTTAGAGATTTAAATTTTTAATCCTGTTTGTTTCCAGTTCAACCACGTAATTCCAGAGAGATAAACCAAAATTCTCAAAACCGAGATGTTATGTTCGAAATAGAATATGCAAAAGCCCGGGTCAAGCTCGCGGATACAAATCTTATCTATGAACCAGCAGAAGACTCTTTTTTACTTGCCGATGTAGCCCTTAAGGAAGCAAACCAAGGAATGCGAATCCTTGAAATCGGAGCAGGTTCAGGCTTTGTATCTGCTGTACTCCTTGCCAACGTAAAGGAGATTATCCTAATTGCAACAGAAATTAATCCACATGCAGCTCTTTGTGCTAAAATAAATGGCTTGGAGTTGATCCGTACAGACCTTTTCAGAGGGATAAGATCCGAAAGCTCGGAAAATTGCTTTGACCTTATACTTTTTAATGCACCCTACCTTCCCACTTCTAAAGAAGAAAAGGTTCCCGGGTGGTTGAACTATGCTTTTGACGGCGGTATCAATGGGAGAGAGACCCTATACCGATTTCTGGATGAAGTGAGGGGCTATACAAGGCCAGGGGGAAAGATTCTCGTACTAATATCCTCAATTACCGGGTTGGAAGCTGTTAAAAAAAAGATGAAAAATGTGGGATTCAAGACTGATATCGTAGGGAGGAAAAAGGTCTCTTTCGAAGAGTTGATGGTGGTAAGAGGGAAACTTTTGTGAATCTCAAGAATACTTTGTTACTATCTGATATTTTGAAGATAAATACAGATTTAGATTTTATTTTCTTATTTGCTCACTATTATCCATTGAAAGCTGGACTGATTTTTTAAGGTACTATCATATTGAAAAAATGTATGGTATTCTTGCGTACATCTGTGGAAAGCGGGTACTGTCATTATTTTTAAGAATAAAATACCATTTGATGTTTACTCTAAGGGAGTTACAATCTCGCTCTCAAGTATTTTTCACCTCAAGTTCTATATTCTATAAAATCAAATATGAAGTTCTTCGAATAAAAGGCTCAAATTACTGAAAGTATTAATCCAATTTACTTTTTTGAACACTGATTTCATCGTTACTTTGGGTAGGAAGTCTGTTCTAGTTTGGTTTTCAAAAAAGTCTAAAAAACAGTCAATAGATTGCTACATAAAGCTAAAATGTGACTTGATTATGGATGTCAAGTTGGTCTTTTAGGCAATTCCACTGCCCAATTAATTGGTGATTCAAATTGGTAGAAGTAGTGAGCAAGTCTTGTGGTTTTGATACTCACAAAAGTTTTTATTCACTCATACTATTCTCTGAATATCCAGTGAAAAACAGTAGCAAATTTCAGTTAGCGATGATTATGGTATCTTAGCCCTAAAAAGGGAGGTCATATAAGAAAATATGATGCTGTTGCTTGCGAGTCAACAAATGATTTTAGGCTTTCTATTTATGGTCCATTGATAAAGAATCTATCTATTATAAATGGATACTATATCAATTAATGTGATTTGTATAATTTAGGTTCCTAAATGTTATTTTAGGAAGAAAACTTATATTTAGGTCGTGTGGATTCACACAAGTAATGACAGAAAGTATATATTTTTCATTCAAAATATAACTTGAATGGAAGACATTGCTAAGGTCAAGTTCTTTATTAAGATTGGCTAGCATACTTTTATTCGAAAACTTACTATATGCTTCTTTGAGAGTCCATACAATTAAGAGGTTATGATCATTTTCGAAATTTTTGGTTCTTAAAATTGGTTTGTACAGGTACTTCGAGATTTTTTTAGGAGAAAACAATTTTTCGAGCTCGATATCTATGCCAACTTTTATTTTAGATATCGCCAAGGAAGCAATGTTCCCAGTATATGATAGACATATATGTAGTTCTTCATGACCTCGCACATGAACCTTCCCATATTCATCTTTATATGTGCTTACGCTAGAGATGGATTGTTCATTAAACAAGCAACATATTATATATTTTAAAACTTTCCTAGAAACTAGATACCTTTTCTTAAAATAGCTAGTTTTAAATATATCCATCTCTTCCTTTTCGGTTTCATCTAGGTGCTGAGTACTTAAAACATTATAATTATCCAGATCGACCAGCAAGATAATTATATCATTCTGTTCCCATAAATGAGGTATGTTTTTCAGAGGAATCTGAAATGGTAAATTTAAATATCTAATGAACATTACAACTCACAATATATTTACTACAATCAACTCGTATATAAAATCCAGTTAATAAAATTTAATAAGTTTTAAAAGCCACAGGTCTTTATTCTAGCAAAATATTTCGTGAAGCTTACGGCCTGGAAGGAATTACAAGATGAATAATTGCTGATAATTTTTAGAGTTTTGACGACTGATTTTTCACATTTATCTGACATATCAGTTTTGAACTCCAATATAAATATCTCAAGAAATAATCCTAAAATATATAAACGATAAAGATATAGGGTATTCGGTCCTTAGCGACTCTACATGGGAGTAATAATATATTTAGCAATCATAATCATGATATTATAGAGGATTTCGAGAAACCTTCAATTTTCACAAGTCATTTTACACACCATTTATATGCACATAATGAAATTCAGAGATTTATTGAAATTTTCTATGATCTAATACAAGGCATTTATAACTCAAAATACCGTTAACTGAGGTGTACGAAACTGCAGACTGCGGAAGAAAGGGTAAGAGCGAGATTGATAAAGTATCTCGGAAGGGACGAAGACGGGATACGCAAGGTTGTGCTCAATCTCTTCCTGACTGGAGACAAGTTTACCACCGGTGAAGTTTATGACTTTCTCGATAAAGGAAATTTTGAGGTAAGTTACCGTGGAGTTTCTGCCATGGTCGGGCTCATGAATACAAGGCTAGGAATCCTTAGCATAAATGTCACCGGGGATCATAACGTGTATTCCCTTAAAAGGAATTATAGAAGCATTGTCGGCTCTGTGCTTGAGAATTACTGATTTTTGATATTTAAGTTTTATCGACTCCTATCGAAAAATGCCTTGTGGACAGGCTATCAGCTTTTTGCTGATAACTTCGAAAAACAGGCACTATTAATGACCAAGGATACTTGGGTATACTTTCGAGATAATTGTAATAGTAACCGAAGTCCCTAAATATTTAACTCAGGGGTAGTTCACTATAACTCAAATTGAACACATTTACATTAGCATATTTATATTACTGGTAAATTATGGATATGAATTACCAAAAAATTAAATTTAACAGCAAATTTTCCATAATAGTTGGGGTGGATAAAAGGAAAATTAATAAAGAAAACTTCAAAAGCGAAATATATCAAGCTGCTTTTTGATCAACCATTCTGTAGATGTATATAGATATTGATTTATTTGCTCAATTGTGAAAATTTGTAGAATGTATAAGATATACTCTAGATCTCTTGAACAGAGACTCACAAACATCCATGTTAGTACTCTCGAGCGAAGCTAGAAGGACAACATACTACAAGAGCTGCAACTTTGCTAATACAATTATATAAGCCAAGGGAATATATACTTAAAAATAAAAGAGAACGAAAATGACCTATTACATAGTAGATTCAGCAGTCTTTATAATGAGGAACTCTAATTTAAACAGTTCACTGATGATTACTGTCCCTTCTGTTGTGGATGAATTAAAAAGCAGGGACTCGATGCTTTGTTATTATCTAGCAAAAGAAGGAGGTTTACGTGTTGAATGGCCAGAACCTGAGATGGTAAAAGAGATTAAGAGAAAGGCCGAGCATACCAGGGATTCAGAAGAACTCTCAAAAGCAGACCTAGAAATTCTTGCAAAAGCTCTTGAATATAGGGATAGGGGAGTACTTATTACAGATGATTATGCAATCCAGAATGTTGCTTTGCAGCTTGGGATTAAGGTTAAACCTGTTGCCCAGAACAAAATTAAGGACATTATTATCTGGCAAAAGAAGTGTACTGGCTGCAAAAAAACTTTTGATAAGGGGGATGTCTGTACCATCTGCGGTTCTTCTCTAAAAAAAAAAAGGAAAAGGATAATAAGAGAAAAAAGTTAATTTTAAGCTTGAAGAAAAAGATATAAAGCTATGATCTCATACTGTCTTAATTGAAAGAATTTATACTTAAACCTAATTTTTTGAGCAGTATTCCAAGTAATGATTGTGCGTAGAATTAACTACATAACTGCAAAAATAATTTGGAAATACAGCCAGATAAAAACTTCAGGTGGTAATGGAGGCATGAAAAATATAGAGGATTTAATTCAGAAAGCTTTGGAATTGCAGAGCAATGGCCTTGTAACTGGCCAGATTGCCGATGAACTCAACGTTTCTAGAGAAACCGTTACCTGGCTATTAACTCGTTCAAAAAAAGAAGCTGCTGCCCCCGCTCCGAAAGATATTTCTGTAAACTGGAGCAGTATCGGAAAAAGCGCTGCAAGACTCCACTACATCTCGCTTGCACTCTGCGATATGGTGCATGAGACCCTGGGAAAAACAAACGCTAAAGTGGATGCGGTCGTTGGTGTCGCTGCCAGTGGTATCCCCCTAGCAAGTATGATGGCAAATGAACTGGGAGCCGATTTAGTCATCTATCATTCAAGTAAAGGACAAGACACAGTACAGCCAGGCCATAAAGGGACTATAAGTAGAAACTTCGGTACTGTTGAAGGTAAAAACTGTGTAATCGTGGACGATGTTATCACCACTGGTTCTACTACCATGGAAGTCATTGAGCAGCTAAGAGAAATGGATGCAAAACCAAGAGTTGTAGTGGTTCTGGTTGATAAGAAAGGTGCAGATACAATAGCTAATGTTCCGATTCAATCTCTTGTAAGAATTGTGCGCTTGGACTGAAGAAATAGGTTAAAAACAAGGTTCCGTTGCAAAAATAATATTTCTGCATTTTGACATTATAATTTTCACCTTTATGTATCATTTTCTTTATAATGAAAATGATTAACTTTCCTAATTGTGAAGGTTTTTTCTGATTTTGCAAGAAAGCCAGATTTTTTGCAACGGAACCATAATTGCTGCCCAGGGGCTTATGACAATGGCGATAATTCTACCTCCTACGGCATGGCCTGAGCTGCCACCTAGAACAGGTATATGAACATCATTATTACAAATGAGACTGCAGCTGATAGTGCTAACAGTGGTACCTGTTTGGACTTGAGCTATGCGGTCAGCTTCTGTCCTGCATAATACCATATCTGAATCATGATGATCCAAAACGCAATATATGTATGCGGCCTAAATATCCATCAGGAATGTGCATTTTTTCTCTTCCCTAACTAATTTTAGAACCATCTCCTAAATGTAGATGCAATCTGCATAATCTGTGAAAAAATTTATTGTGAAAAAATCAAATTCTGTTTCAAAATGTATTTCTTTAGCGTGTCACTTTTCAATTGGATAATCTTATTCTGTATCAAGAGTTTTCCTAAGAGATCATAGAGTATGTTGCCTACACATTAGGTTACTTCATAAATTTGTACAAAAAAATGGATTTAAACAATGAGGTTAACTTATTTCCACATAAATGTTTAACCTAAATAATTGACTGAAATACAATTTTGGCAGCAATTATGGTTCCGTTGCAAAAAATCTGGCTTTCTTGCAAAATCAGAAAAAACCTTCACAATTAGGAAAGTTAATCATTTTCATTATAAAGAAAATGATACATAAAGGTGAAAATTATAATGTCAAAATGCAGAAATATTATTTTTGCAACGGAACCATAGATAATTATATAAGGAAATATACTCACTCCTCATTATTAAAATCATATTTAAATAATTATTTTGGAACCTTTATGAAATAAATATTTGATTTTTTGCAAAACATTTGTTTCATTATTCAATTCAGGAGAAAAGTGCAGATAATATGGAGTTAATAATTCATAGATCTGGAATAACGATGTAACCTACTTTTGATAGATTATGCGAATCGATATAGAATCTTATTACGGAAGACGCATTTTATCGGTACAATATTTTAGAAAAAATAAAAAAGATCAGGAATAAAAAATGCAAGATATAACTTTGAATTATAAGAAGAAAACAGAAGTTTGGAGCTTATTTATACATTAAGATGTATATGCTTATTTTAAATTTTGGATAAATGAATTTTCAGTTTGGAAAAATCTTTATTTAATACTATTTACTGAACTTCACTTTTCTATATAGTATCGATTTTTGGGAATACATTTTTTAAATAATAGTATAAGAATTATAATTTTCAATTTACAATTTAGGATTTGCAATTTATATAGTAAACACATCTAAATTACATTATTTGATTGTTGTTAACATTACACATAGGTATATGGAGTAACTAATATGCGGATCGGAGTATATATTTGCCACTGCGGACTGAATGTTGCGGGAGTTATAGACGTTGTGGCCTTGCAGGAAATGGCAACTAAACTGGAAGATGTAGTGATTGCTCGGGAAATTCAATTTTTGTGTTCCGATTCAGGACAGGAAGGTATTATCAAGGATATAAAGGAAAACAAAATAGAGAGGGTGGTAATAGCCGCCTGTTCCCCCAGGCTCACGAAAAGACCTTCAGGCATGTAATGGAAAAGGCAGGTTTGAATCCTTATCTTATGGAAATGGTGAACATAAGGGAACAGTGTTCCTGGGTGCACGCCGGAGATCCACAGATGGCAACTCAGAAAGCCCTTGATCTAATTAGAATGGGAGTTGCAAAGGCCAGGTTTCTGAAGGAACTGAGCGCGACAAGCTCTAAAGTCAGCAGAAATGTCCTTATTATAGGTGGAGGTGTTGCCGGAATTGAGGCCGCTCTGAACCTCGCAGAGGCTGGTTTTCCTGTAACCATGGTGGAAAAGGATTCTACAATTGGGGGTAAAATGGCCCTTATGAATGAAGTATTTCCCACAAACGATTGTTCAATCTGCGTACTTGCCCCTAAAATGACCGAAGTTCAAAATCATCCGAACATCACTCTTTATACCTATTCCGAAATAACCGACATTTCAGGGTCTGTTGGGAAATTTCACGTAAAAATTAAACGCAAACCTAGGTTCGTGCTCGAAAAAGAATGTAAAGGTTGTGTAGATCTCTGTTCAACTGTCTGTCCTGTGGAAATCGAAAATCCTATGGACTACGGGGTAGGAAAGACCAAGGCAATATATATGCCAATTCCTCAAGCTGTTCCTCAGGTAGTGCTTATTGACCCTGATCATTGTGTGGGCTGTGGACTCTGTTCGCAGGCTTGTCCTGCAGATGCTGTTGATTATGAGCAAAAAACCGAGGACATTGAGTTAGAAGTCGGAGCTGTCATTGTTGCAACTGGGTATCAGCTCTTTGACGCGTCCAGGAAAAAGGAATACGGGTTCGGGAAGTACCCGGATGTTATAACAAATATGCAGCTTGAGCGCATGCTGAACTCTTCAGGACCTACAGGTGGAAGAGTGCTTGTGCCTTCTACTGGCAAGCCTCCGAAAAGAGTGGCATTCATTCAGTGTGTGGGATCTAGGGACAAAACCGTTGGAAACGAATATTGTTCAAGGGTCTGCTGCATGTCAGCACTCAAGAACGCCCAAATGATCAAGGAACGCTACCCTGATACGGATATCACAATTCATTATATAGATATCAGGGCTGGGGGGAAATGTATGAAGAATATTATGTAAGGACTCAAGAAATGGGCGTGGACTTCATCCGCGGGAAGGTTGCCGAAATTTACGTAGGAGAAGACGGTAAGCCTGTAATCCGTTATGAAAATACCCTTGAGTGCCGGCCCGAGGAAGAGGCCTATGATCTTGTTGTGCTTTCAACAGGTTCTGAACCAAGCAAATCCGCAGAAGGCATCGGAAGGATGTTAAACCTTTCACGGCGTCAGGATAGATTCTTTGCGAGTGCACATCCTAAAATGCGTCCTGTTGATGCGCCTGTTAGTGGGGTTTTCTTGGCAGGCTGCGCATCTGGACCCAAGGAAATTCAGGTTTCGATTGCTCAAGGCAGTGCATGTGCCTCCAAGGTTATGCAGTTGCTTGGAACAGGCGAACTTGAAGCAGATCCAATGGGAGCTCATGTTGATTCAGAGAAATGTATCGGCTGCAAGACCTGTTTAGAAGTTTGCAAGTTTGGAAAAATTAGCATTGAAGACAAAAAAGCTATAGTAGACGAGATCTCATGCCATGGTTGCGGAGATTGCAGTGCCGTTTGTCCTGTCGGGGCAATTCAGATGAGAAACTTCGAAAACGAACAGATTCTAGCCCAGGTTCGGGAGGCAACTGCGAATAAGTCCCAGAGCCCTTTTATTGTGGCATTTCTATGCAACTGGTGCAGTTATGCTTGTGCAGACCTTGCCGGGATGTCCAGGCTCAGTTATCCAACAAATATCAGAATAATCCGCACAATGTGTTCCGCAAGGGTAAGTCCGGAATTTGTGCTTGAAGCTTTCAAAGGCGGAGCAGACGGGGTACTTGTTGCAGGTTGCAGGTTGGATGAATGCCATTACATCTACGGTAATTTTGATGCAAAGCATCGTTTGGACGTCCTGAAAGAAATTCTTACAGAAATCGGGCTTGATCCTAGAAGGCTCAGAACCCTCTGGATCTCAGCTGCAGAGGGGGAACGTTTCGCAAGCACTATAACCGAGTTTGTGGAAGAACTCAAAGAAATTGGGTCAATAGGGACTGAACTCCAGAAGGACGAATCAATATCTACATCTGAGGAAGTGGCACAGTGAACGAAGAATACGACGAACAAAAGACTCACAAACGTGATGGATGCTGCAGACCCAGAAAAATCGAAACTGAAGAGCCCAAAAAAGAAAAAAATGAAAATGAAAAATCTGAAGCTTGGGGCTACAAACCCGAAGAAGTTGAAGCAGAGGAGCTTGAATCTGAGGGACTGGAATCTGTAGTGCCCGAAAACAAAGAGGATGAACACCAGGAAAAAATTACTGTCACAAATAGCATGGACCTACAGGGTACACATTTTTGCTATAACCAGGCAACAGAAAAGTCCATAAAGACTTTGGATTACGATTACAAGCGATGCAACGGCTGCGGAATCTGCGTAGAAGTGTGCCCAACAAAAGCCCTTGAACTCGGACCAGTGCATGAAATTGCAACCGGGCTTGATGCTCCTCCGGTGATTATGGACCTAGAGAAGTGCACCTTTTGCAGGATGTGCGCAAATCTCTGCCCCGTGCATGCCATCACCTTTGATGCTGTAGGAGAGGTTCCGGATGAGAAACAATATCCAAAGTACGATGCATACGTTAATATAAACGAAAAATGCCTTCCATGCGCTCTCTGTGAAGGGGCTTGCCCTCAAAATGCAATCGAAGTCGAGTTTACCTTCCCGAAAAAAGAAGAAATTGCACCTTTTAAAGAAGGGGCAAAAGGAGAGATAGTAATTGACACTGATAAATGCAATTTCTGCGGAATATGTGCCCGTTTCTGTGACGCTATTATCATGCTCGAGCGTGAGCCTACGCCTGAGAACCCTTTGCCTTTCGAACAGATTCTTGTGGATGAGGATAAATGCGACTACTGTGTACTCTGCCAGGAAATCTGTCCGGAAGAAGCAATAAAAGTCAAAGGGGAGCGTTCCGTTGAGGCCCCTAAAGTTGAAGGAAAAATTAAGGTGGACAAAGCTAAGTGTACACAATGTGGTCGGTGCAAGGTTGTCTGCCCTTATGATGCAGTAGAGCTGCAAAAACCTATGGAAGGGACACTGAACCTTATATCTGTTAACTTGGATGAATGTGACCCCCAGGGTTGTCATGGCTGCTTTAATGTCTGCCCCTCTAAACTCTGGTACGTGCCAAAGGACCCCGAAGATCTGCGAAAAATTGCTTTTGTTGAAGATTTCTGTACTTACTGTGGAGCTTGTGTAAAAGCCTGCCATCTGGCTGCTATCAAAGTGGACAGATCCGATGTTCACCACACAGATATTGCGGATACCCCCTGGGCTACCCAGTGGAGAGACGCAATTGAGTCCCTTAAAACAGGAGTTAGAAAAGGAGTTGATAGATCAGTATTCCGGAAAATCGATATACTTAAAGGCCAGAAGTTTATGGGTATAGAATACCCAAGCATTAACGAAGAGATACTTGCAGCCGTGCAGGCAAAAATAGATGCCTTAATACCAGCTCTTAAAAGTGCAAAGGTCAGAAAACTCTGGGAAACTGAATCCCCTAAAAACGTAGCTGCAGCCGTAAAAAAGAAACTAGAAGGCAGAAAACAAAAAGATTCGAAAATAAAAGTTTGAAGTACAGAAGCTGAAGATAAAAAAGGGATAATGCAAAATAGGGTTCCGTTGCAAAAAATCTGGCTTTCTTGCAAAATCCGAAAAAACCTTCACAATTAGGAAAGTTAATCATTTTCTTTCTAATGAAAATGATACATAAAGGTGAAAATTATAATATCAAAATGCAGAAATATTATTTTTGCAACGGAACCGGTTTAATTCACCCTGCTCTAATTTAAGTTGATATTTTATTCCAGCAAGCTGTGGATCATTTTTACGCCGACTTTTATCTTTTTCAATCTGTATTTGTTCAGGCTCCTCTACTCCAAGCTCCTGAGATCTAAGACTTTCACCTATTTCTAATATACGTTCTACCATACGCATTTTTTATTTAAGTTACTATTTTTTGCATCTAGTTTCACTTTTCATGCAGCGGTTTTTAAGCTTTGTTTTCTTGTAATCTATTTTGCTAACAAAAAATATATTAACGTAGTACCAATGGAAGCATTAAAATTACGACGAAAATAGAAAAAATTAAAATGGAAAGGTAATTATTATCAAGATGGTCTTAATTTAATTGAAAATAGATTGTTGCACATTCATAAATAAGTTAATTTGACTATTTCAATTTAAAATTTCTTCCACATTTTCAGGTATTCTATATGCTAAAAACGCTTGAGCATAGAAATTAGTAAATTTTCTTCAAATGCAATAAATGTACTCTTTTTGGGATTTATCTATAACTTGTGGACACGAAAAAATGATATATAAATTTAGAATAAAAGTGGAAAAAAGTTTCAATCTCCCCTGAGTTCTTTTGAGCGTTTATTTTCCCTCATTTCTTTTGAGCGTTCACTTGCCCTTATTACTGCGCTCATAAATGCAGCCCTGATTCCGGCTTCTTCAAGAGAATGAATGCCTTGAATCGTAGTTCCGCCAGGAGAAGTGACCATATCCTTGAGTTCTCCTGGATGTAGACCTGTTTCAAGAACCATTTTTGCAGCTCCAAGCACAGTCTGTGCTGCCAGTGTCTGGGCACTTTTTCTATCCATTCCTTCCAGAACAGCTCCATCGGCCATTGCCTCGATAACAGGAAAAATGAATGCTGGCCCGCTTCCTGAAAGGCCAGTAACAGTATCCATTAGAGATTCCGGCACCTGGACTGCTGTACCAACTGCCGAAAATATCTCGAGAGTAATCTTCAGGTCTGCAGGAGTGGCATTCTTGCCAAGAGCAATTCCTGAAGCAGCTTCCAAAACTGTGGCTGCAATATTCGGCATTACACGTATAATCCTGGTGCCTTTGAGGAGGGCATGCTCATAAGTGAAAAGAGGCACTCCTGCAGCAATCGAAATCACGAGTTTGTCGGAAGTTATGTAATCCCTTAAATCTGCAAGCACTGATTCGAGTTTATCGGGTTTCACTGCAAGAATAAGAATATCCGATTTCTGAACAATAATAACATTGTCCATCGATACCATTATACCCATCTCTGCTTGCAGATCTCTCAGAAAAGGCTCATATACATCACTTGCACCAATATTTTCATTTTTTACGATTTCGGCTTTAATAATGCCCTTAATAAGAGCAGATCCCATTTTTCCTGCTCCTATAAATCCTATATTTCGGTTTTCCATAAATTATCCTCCTCATTTCCAACGATAAATATGATATAGACAGATACTGTCTATATTAATTGTAAAATAATTTCACAGAACATCATAGGATCGAGATAAGATTCCAGATGATAAGAAATTTATCTAAACTTTTCAAGCCTATATATGGCTTTAATTTAATTCTTCCAATATGCCAATATTTTCTTTTTTTATTACATTATCATAATTTTTATAGCCTAAGATACTTTCAATTTTGTTTGTATGGGCGCCTTTTATTTTAATAAGTTCTTGAGAGGTGTAATCTGTTATTCCCTTTGAAAAAACCCTGCCACCACATTCTATTTTTACTATGTCGCCCCTGTCAAAAATTCCCTCAACCTCTACAACACCTGCTGGAAGAAGGCTTCTTTTTCCTAGAATCGCAGCCTTTGCACCTGCATCTACATGAATAGTGCCTGAAGCCCTTGAAAGAATGATCCAACGGGAGCGATTTTTCGGTATACACCTCTCTGCGAGGAAGAAGGTTCCGATATCTTCCCCTGAAATAGCATTCAAAACTACATTCTCAATTTCACTGTTCGCAATTAGCATGTAACAACCTGCCATGTTACATATCTTTGCAGCTTGTATCTTGGTTTTCATTCCGCCTACACCCTTGAAGCTTGTAGAGTCACCCCCATAACTCTCTATTTCAGGTGTGATCTTTTCCACAAGTGACAGAAGTCTGGCATTGTTATTCGTCTTGGGGTTCCTGTCAAACAGACCGTCGATGTCCGACAGAATGATCAGGAGATCAGCATCTATTTTGCTTGCAACCATTGCAGAAAGTTTGTCATTGTCCCCAAATATTGCTTCAATCTCATTTGTGCATATACAGTCGTTTTCATTTATTATTGGAATGACCCCATACTCCAGAAGGGTAGATATACTGTTCCTCAAGTTGAGGTAAGATACTCTATCCGAATAGAATTCATAAGTAAGAAGGATCTGAGCGACTTTCAGATCATGTTTCAAAAAAGCTTCGCTCCAGTACTGCATCAGAATACTCTGCCCAACAGCTGCCGCTGCCTGCCTGATAGGTATTTCACGAGGCTTGGGAGCAATACCTAGTTCTTGAAGTCCTACGGTTATTGCTCCTGAACTTACTATAATTATTTCCTTCCCCTGCTTTCGAAGCTCGAAAACCTGGGCTACAATACT
Source organism: uncultured Methanosarcinaceae archaeon (assembly GCA_963733675.1). Lineage (GTDB taxonomy): Archaea > Halobacteriota > Methanosarcinia > Methanosarcinales > Methanosarcinaceae > Methanosarcina. The sequence continues at coordinate 47,194 of CAVTET010000006.1, forward strand.
TTCCATAAATATGGGATCAATACTACAATTTTCCTTTGTATCGGCACAATTTTTTTTTGTAATAGAGGAAGTACCTATTTTGATGACGATTTTATTCACATCATTAAGAAATTGTTTTCTATCTGCCACTCATAAAGCCTCATAGGGTATTTTGAAAATACGGCTGAGATAAATTTTTAACCGCAATCTAAGTTTATATTACTTTTAACAAATTTCAATTAAGTTTTCAATTAAGATATTATACTCTCATTGCAAATATTAAAGGACTTTCAATTAACATCTCTAAATTTAATGTCAAGTTTTCGATGGGTATAGGCCTGTGCATTATTACCTACATAATTCGCAACGATGTGCCCCTTTCCCAAAAGTATATATTTATATATCAGCAGTCCTTCCATCCCCACAGGTCCGCGGGAATGGATCTTGTTTGTACTGATTCCGACTTCAGCTCCTTTCCCGTAACGATAGCCGTCTGCAAAACGAGTTGAGGCATTTACCATAACACTTGAAGAGTCAACAAGTCCTATGAACTCTTTTCTACTTGAGGCATTTTCAGTTATTATTCCATCAGTGTGATGGGAACCGAATTTGTTTATGTGATCAATGGCTTCTTTTATGGAATCAACGAGTTTTATCGAAAGGATTAGATCATTGTACTCTAGACTCCAGTCCTCTTCAGTTGCCTTTTCAAGCGGAGAAAGCCCTCTACTTGCAAGTAGAGTGTAACTTTCATTATCACAGCGCAGTTCAACACCTGCCTCAAGATATATTTTTGCCATTTTAAGTAAAAATGCATCTGCAATCCTACGGTTTACCAGGAGAGTTTCGATGGCATTGCATGCAGCAGGGTATTGCAATTTGGCGTCAAAGCATACCTTAAAAGCCGTATCGAGATTCGCATATTCATCCACATATATGTGGCATACTCCGCTAGTGTGTCCAAGTACAGGTATTTTTGTATTGTTCTGTATAAACTTAACAAACTCATTGGAACCTCTTGGGATAAGGAGGTCAATATAGGTATCAAGATTCAAAAGGTCCATCACTTCTTCTCTAGTTTCCATGAGCTGGAAAGCACCTTCTGGCATACCACTAGTAGATTCGATAGCGTTTAAAAGAATTTTGAAAATAGTGCGATTTGACTCTCCTGCTTCGCTTCCACCTTTAAAAATCGTTGCATTCCCACTCTTCAAGCAAAGCGACATTACCTGAGGTACTACATCAGGTCTAGATTCAAAGATAACTCCTATCAAACCTATGGGGCAACTTACTTGGTAGAGATTTAGATCCCTGTCAAGTTCAATAGTAGAGATAGTATCTCCTACAGGATCTTTGAGCTTTATGACGTCTCTTATCCCTGCTATCATTTCATCAATCTTCGAGTTATTTACTTTGAGTCTGTCTACAAGGGCCTGAGTAAGCTTCCCTTTATTTTTCAGCTCCCTTGCATATTTAAGATCCTTTGAATTTGCGTCTAGAATAGCCTGTCTCTCTTTATCGATGGCTTCAGCCATAGACTCTAAAGCTATATTTTTGATCCTCTCGCTTAAATTGGCAAGTTCGATTGACGCTTTTTTTGCAATTACTACTTTGTTTATAATATCTTTAGCCATATAATCACCATCTTTATCTGAAAAAGCCTTAGGTCTCAGTTATGTAGCTAGGAAACTGAACTCTTTAAGCGTGTCATTAATTTAAAGAATATTGGGCGTTATCAGTATCTTGATGCAGAGTTCATATTTTTCGGCAAATTCTATTATATACTCCTTAATTTTCTTTTTTGATTACTGTGCCATTAATATACTTGTTTCCTATTTTCCAGTCTTCAGTTGTATCAATGAGTATTGAGCCTGTTCATCTCAATATTGATCTCTTGTTAGGTGATGCCTCTATAACTCTACTTCTTGTTTTGAGTTCCTTGTTAGACCTTTCCATCATATTTATTGTTCTTATTTTTTTCCAGTGATTCTTTGGAAACTACATATAATTCATCATATTTTACTGGAAGCTTTCAAGCGTGTTAACTGCACTTTTATACCCATAATATCAAGTTCCAGAACAAGATCGTACCGTTTCTGATGATCTATCAAATGCTTCCTTCAATTTCTCAATCACTTATTTTTGCTTCTTTTTTGGCACCGTCTCGAGTACTTGTCTTATTAGATGACGCGATATATCTGAAAGCTTAATCCAAGAAAGATTTTCCGATTTCTTTATGTATCACTTTAAGCCCATCAGAAACTATTAACTTTACACCTCTTAAACATCTTTCTTTCAGATCATCAAAAAAACCTTGAAAAAACAAAGAATATTCAAAGTCTACTAATCTTGCTTCAAGGATTTTACGGTAACCATTATCTTTTATCCAAACAACTGAGGATGGCCAAGCCCCTGCGCTGGATATCAAAAAAGTTATACAAAGTCAAATATATTCATTTGTTTAGATTCTTCTTTTTTCCTGGTCCCTTGAATTCCAAAATAGCTTTTAATTACATAGGAAGTTGTACAATAATTCATAGTTCAATGTTACCTATATCTATCCAAAATTTATAATTCCCTAATTATGTTTTACTCTCATACTATTTTTAAAGATTGTTCATGCTTTGATACTTTTTATAATCCGCAGCAATCCTTAAGGGAGTGTTTTGTCTCAGCACCAACAAAAAATATACGTTCTCTCGATCATTACTGATTGCATCAAACTCAAAAAATATATTTTCCCAATTTGAAGGAATATATTTTTGAATTGTTGATGATGTAATTGTCTAAATAAAAATCTTTTAGATATTTCTCACAAAAAAGGTGTTAATCCGTTTTATTGACATAAATTTTTGCATTACTTACTTCTATTTTATAGTGAAAATGTAGATTAAAATATAAATAAGTTAGTTAATAAAGGTTATCAGAGAAGTTTCCGCCCCCGTAACAAGCTGAGGGGTATTCGAATGGAATAAAATTATTTAAAAATTCTAAAGTATTTAAGGGTAAGTACAGGACGAATTTGACAGTGTAGCCAAAGTTCTATCAAAAATGAATGACTCGTTATCCTTTTCTTTCACTGCAAAAAGTATGATGCAAATCCAATAGCTTTACTGACAAAGTTTTTGTTTCCATTGTTTTCATTGATGTATAGGTTTATAAAGTAAAACTATGCATCTTGTATTAGTTGATGTTTGTTTATTTTTCTATTACTGTGAACCTCATAGTGAATTTCATACCATTGTCCCTTTTTAAGACAAATTCCCCATCTAATTGATCTACTAGGGAAGCTATTAGCTGAAATCCAAGACTATTAAGACTTTCAATTTCAAAGTTCTCAGGAATGCCAACGCCGTTGTCTGATACGTCCACGGTAAAACTTGTGCTCTTAAAGCGATCTTTTTTGTGCCCTTCTCTACGAAGTTTGATTTGAATTTCCCCCTTAGCTCTACCGGAAAATGCATGTTTGAGAGAGTTGGAAAATAGTTCATTAATAATCATTCCCAATGGGACTGCAGTATTCATATCAAAGAAAAAGTTTTCTTCCAGATCCATATTTAAACTGATATCGGTATTTCCAAGTCTGTATGTCATAAAAATATTCTCAACGAGTTTCCCAAGGTATGATGAGAAACCAACTGTATCGCCTCCATTCCCTTCATGCAGTTCCTCATGAATAAGAGCCATAGATATTACTCTGTGCTGGATTTCCCTGAAGGCATCTAGGACTTCTGAGTCCATTATATTCTTTCGGTCTTTGAACTTTTCAGCCTGAAGGTCAAGAAGGGAAGAGATAACCTGAAGATTATTCTTGATCCTATGATGAATTTCCTTTCTCCGGACATTTTCAATATTTGTTAGAGATTTTCCTGCCTTTCTAGTCTTCGTAATATCCTGAACTGTTGCTCCCATTTGAATAGGGATATTTTTTTTCATTAAAAATAACTTCACTTTGCTCATTGACTAAACATTCTCCCCATTGGCTAAAATAATCCTATAATCCATGTTATATTGCATTTTTTTTAAAGTTATTTTAATTGCATTTCTCGAATATATACTGAGATAATTTTATGGAATAGGTCGTTGCTATGTAGTAACAGATGAAAACATAAACTAGAGTAGGGTCTTAATATATATAATATTTTTAGCGTATAACATTATTCTATCTTCTGATTTTTTTACTCAATAGATTATTGAGTAGAGAAATCTCACATCTAAAGAAACCAGTAAGGTAGGTAGGTAAAGCACCAGCCTTTCCACAACTACACATTGAGACAGTCGATTCATGAAGGTTTCATCTTGGACATGCTCAGCTATTACACGCCTTAAAAAGCTACTAGAAACTGATTAAGACAATCGAAAATCATCCGGAATTCGGCATCAAAGAGCGAAGAAGAAACTTACAAGTATGCCGAAAGCCACGATTATGCTATCCAGCTTAAGGCCGAGATCATGATAGTTCACTTCCACGAACAAGTGATCGCACTTAGAAAAATTTAGGATCAGGAACGGACAATGATAGTTACGGACAGGGACGAATGCACCATTCAGTATTATCACTCTATCCGCAACTATCTCATCGAGGAGAAGTCCCTATCAGGCAATTGTCACCTTTTCGGAAGAGCACGAATACTGCGGAGTGAAAGTCACCGAAGCTTCGCCAATGGCTTCCCGTCAAGTAAGATTGAAGATCAGATCAAAGAAAACCCATAAGGTTCCTTATCTGTACCGATAGATTCCAGACCTGTTATGATGAACTGCTTCTGACACGATGTACGCAGATAAGGTACTGTCTGACATTAAAGCTTTCCAGACATTCTCGCGGTTGAATCGGGCACATCCACAGAAGCACGAGGTTTTTGTACTTGACTTCATGAACGATACAGATACCATTCAGGTTACTTTTTCTGATTATTACCGTACTACAATCCTGAGTGAGGAAAACGATCCTAATAAACTTCATTATCTGAAATCAGACCTCGATAGTTATCAGGTATTCCCCGGAAGATATAGAGCAATTAATTTACCTCTATCTATCGTGTGCTTAAGGTTAAGAACATGATTTAATATCAATGGAAATCCATGCGTCTAAAAAGGCAAACTCAGAATACAGATATTTATGAAATCGTGGATTAAAGGATGGGTTTATCATGATAAATAAGACTGGGGGAAGGCTAGCGATCATTGATTGGCTTTTAAACCAAGAGAATGAAAATATGTTTAAAGAAAAATTACCTATAAATAGAAGAATTAGATGAGCTTGAAGATGCTTTTGACAATTCATTAATACAAGAACAAGAAGTTATTACAAAACCTAACGTTTCCTCAAGGAAATGATATTTGATATCTCTAATGTTACTGGAAAAACACCAACTTGAAACTAAAAATTAATAAGTTAAATGAATAATATGCAGAACATAATGGTGTACAAAAAAAAATCTGGAAATGATTGAATGCGGACAGAGGTCAAGATAAGAATTTTTGGATAGGAGCATGTAATTAAGGAGTTGAACTTATTAATAAAGTAAAAGAGCAAAAACTCGATGTTCAATTAATTCAGAAAAACGAAGAAAATATAGAGACAATGCTTAAAATCGATTATGAAGCTTTCAATGAGAATTTGCTCAGTAACTGGTCGTTAGTACCTTATATTAGATATGGACAGGTTTTCGGTCTCTTTGCTCGCAATACCCTGAAAGGTTTTGCTATATTTGTGAGAGCCTGGGAAAATCCAAAACTTGCTTATCTAGTGGAGATAGCAATAGAGAGAGAAAGTCAAGGAAAAGGATATGGATATTATCTCTTATTACAATCACTACTTCATCTAAAAAAGAACGAATTATCTATTGTTGTTTTAACAGTTGACCCAAACAATTCACGGGCTCAGCATATTTATTGTGATAAATTTGGATTTGAATTTGTAGAATATCGAGAGAATGAATATGGGCAAGGACATGACAGAATGTTCCTAAGATTAGACTTGGAGAATTGGGCCCATTAGCCCTCATTTTGGCATCGGTTAACGAATTTATGCATAACTTCGAATACCATATATATCGATTTTTCGACTTTGATGTTGGATATTTAGCTTAAATAGTAACACTTTTTAGATTTCTGCGCCTCAACCAAATACAAATGAATTACTTTCAACCCTAAAACTTGATTATTATTCAAAATACGAAATTCAAAAAAGAGAATTTTGAGTTTTGGGATAAGCTTATCAAGTATTAAATAGGACAAAATAGAAAAAAATTACTTTGAACAAAAGTTTAGATGCCCGGAGCGTGACTCGAACACGCGACCTCCAGATATCTCAGGAGATTAAAGACGCCTTATCTAAAAGTCCCTATGAGTCTGGCGCCCCAACCGACTAGGCTATCCGGGCCTTCAATCAACACACAAATGTACGAAGCTATATTAAAGGATAGCGATTGGAGGAGTAAAACGAGATTTTTATTAAATCGTTATTCAAGGCGAATACCCCGCAGCTTTCTGAGGAGATGGGAACTTTCAAGAACCATTATAATCTAGCAGATTTATATTTTGATCTACCTTTGCACTATAAAATGGAACTACTTCATGCAATCCGTTGTGCCTATAAAACAAGATATCAAATGTTTTTTTTAGACAATGACAGAATCAATTATTCCAAAATTATATGCTTTTAGATTGGTTTAAAACCCTAAAAAGATGATTAAGAATTTTTTTTAATTTCGTCTAAGATTGCCTAAATTTTACCATTAATTATACTAATAATTGACTACAATAAATTAAAAACTTCGAAAAAAATAAAAAATCTCCGAATTGGAAATGCTAACTGCGAATCAAAAATTTTATAAAACTGCATCCTAAAAGCAGCACTAAATCATGGATTACAATGTGATAGGAGACTAAAAAAATTTAGAGTCGGTAATCTACAGTGAAGTTCTCCAGATAAGACATTTAAGTAGCATTATCTAAAGGGTAAAAGGAAAAAATCAAGCAGAAGAAAGTTCTACGATGGCTTCTGCCAGATTCCCGTTTGACTTTATTAGAGCTTCACGTGCCTCTTTTTCAGAAACACCTGTCTGTTCTATTACGAGTTTTATATCATCTGCGGGAATTTCCAGTTCTTTCGGGATTTCCTTTGCATCACCTACAATCTGGTATGTTTCTGAGCCCTGAACATTCATGATAGTGACATTTGCATTTTCGATAACGATATTTAAGTCTGCAGTCTTTATTATTACTTCCTGAACATCCTTAAGCTCTTTGACATTAATCCCCATCTGCTTCATCATTTGCTTCATTTTAGCCGGGTTCACACCTCGGCCCCCCACTCCTCCAATTCCTGGAAACATAGATTTGCTTCTCCTTTGTTGATGGTTTTTGTTTGCTCTTTTAGGTTCTAATTCGCATGCTCATCAATATTTTATTTACCTTTAATGACATCCTCCTCCACATGTGCCGCATCCACCGGCTGTGGGGTTACTAATAAGGAATCCTTTCCCATTTTCATCTTCAATAAAGTCAATGCTGCCCTGAGAAAAGTTTCTTTCAATATCTTTTGCCATCACGAGTTTGATCCGATTGCTTTCCATCGTTACATCTTCTTCCTTTACTTCACCATCAAAGGAAAGTCCATATTGAATTCCACTGCATGAAACCCCGGCAACAAATATTCGGAGAGCAATTTCGGGATTTCCTTCCTGTTCAATGAGTGTTTTAAGTTCTGAAGCAGCTTTATCTGTTACTTCTATCATTTATATACCTCTTTTTATTTTGAAAGTTTCCTAAATGGATGTCTCCTTTAATTTTGATACTATTTATCCGTTACAGCTTACAGATAATTTCCAAATGGTATATGTTCTTGCATCTGAGACATATAACGTTTATTTAGAATTGAGGCTTTTATTCTTCAGAAAGATATTTTTAGAGAAAATATATGGGAGAGCAGGACACTATTCCTTCTGAATAAATGTCATTATTTTACGAATATACAAATATAGTATATATATTGATTACATACTTTTCCGGATAGTTTTCCATAACTTTTAATTCACAGAAATTCGGCATCCTCATCCATAGGCTGTTCCAGAACCTTTGCATTATAAGCATTTATTTCCAGAGAGTTACGCTTTCCCCTCACTTCCCAGATAGGAATATACACAAGCTCCATGTCGAGCTCTATATCTTCAGCTCTTGGACCGATGTTCCTATGTTCATATATAATTGCTTGCCCGTCCATATTGTTAAAGCGTATTTCACGTGTATTTTCCTCAATAATTAAATCTAGAATGATCTTCTCAGCCTGTTTCCTGTTAACATTTTGCCTTCTGATCTCATGTTGTACTGCTGGGATTCTTGTCGGCATTCTAAGACCTTCAATTTCCATATCCTCATTTGATTTATTTAACGCGTTAAGAAAACCTTTCCCTTTGCCGGCAATGCTTAAAACTTTTGATCGAAATCGCTTTTCTACCTCAACATTATATATGTATTTCCAAAAAGGTACAAATTTCAAAATTGCATCCTCAGGATTGCTGAGATAGGACTTTGCAATGTCTATCGCCTGATTTTTAGAAATATTTGGTTCCACTGACAGTATATTAAGCATTCCGTATGAATCAACTTTAGGAATCTCAACATGTGCCAGTTTGTTTGGATTATTCATCTTCTCATAAGGTCTTAGCAGAGATTTGGCTTCAAAAAAGGTATTATCTGCTCCCAATGACTGGCTCTGGAGTGGTAAGAGCTCTCTGCTAGAGTCAGATTCCTGCCTGAATATATCTTCTTTCCAACCTTCTGAATGCAATTCAAAAGTTATTCCGGTGGATGAATCCAGTGTCTTATTTGTTGATGAAGCTTCTGGTCCAAAATGCGAATTTTTTATTTTCCTTTCTATATTTATGAGAACCATCCTCCCTATCTGAAGGGCCAAATCGTCTCTGTCCCACAAATGGATCCCGAATTCAGCTGCATAGTTACTTAATTCTCCAGAAGTTTTCTGGGTCATCACATATATTCCTTTACAGCCTCTTAACTTTTCGTAAAAGGCTTTTATTTCTTCATAATCTGGCCTTGAGGCATACCTGACATAAGCATGATGCCGGTTTTTCTCCACAATGATATCACACTGACTGGATATTGTAACATTGTATCCAGATGATTTGAAGATATCCACAAGAATTTTTAAAAGGTCTTGCTCCATTATTCTCACTCTTCTATATTCTGCACAGCTAAAATAGTTTATGTTTTACACTTAATAAATATAGAAGACTTTGACAAACCCCTGAATTTCGTCATATGTCCATAAATTGTATATGAATGACTCGCAAAAACCAGAAATTTATCAAAATCCTCTATAATAATTTTATAGTCTATTAATATACGTCAAGTTTATCTCTTTTAATGCTTTTTTATTATTTTTCTAAGCATACAACTATTTAAGAAATCGAATCATAATCAATTACATTATGAGTGGGATCAAGCTTGGAGCAGACTCGTTTTCAACATATGAAGAAGGAATAAAGAGAGAATGGATAATAGGAAATGGGCTTGGAGGATATGCTTCCTCTACAGTTATTGGGGTAGGAACAAGGACTTACCACGGACTACTTGTAGCAGCTCCAGAAAATTTACCGGGAAGGTTTTTGCTCCTCTCATCCCTTGATGAAGAAGTTTCTTCCAATAAAGAAATTTATCGACTTGCAACTCATAAGTATCAGGATACCATTTTCCCAATGGGCTTCAATTATCTTTCCAAATTCATTCTTGCCCCATTTCCACTATGGGTTTATCAATCAGACATTTTTACCGTAAAAAAAAAGGTATTTATGATTCATAACAGTAATACAACCTGTATTCTCTATGATATAAATTCCAGAACAGAGGGAACTGTGCTAAGAATTTTTCCTCTGGTAAACTCCAGAAATTTCCATTACACTACTCACTCAGGAGACATCTCCTTTTCCCAGAAGGCTGATTCTACAGGAGTAAAACTAGAAAGCTCTAATGGTTTAACTTTATCGCTATCATCCAATCTTCAGTATCATCCTGATCCTAAGTGGTACTACAATTTTGTTTATGACACTGAAAAACAAAGAAAATGCAACTTCCTGGAAGATAATTTCAATCCCGGCTATTTTGAAAGCAAAATCAAAATGGGAACTTCAAGATTTTTTATTGCTGCTTCAACCGGCGATATTTCCTTATTTACTCTCGAAAAAGTTGATGAACTTTATAGTAAAGAAACACATCGACATAAGCATCTCAATTTTAATTCAAAACTTAATGAAACCTTTGCTCTCAAGCTTCTGAGAGCAACAGACTCTTTTATAATAAAAAAGACCTCCTCAGGTGAGAGTACAGTGATTGCGGGATATCACTGGTACTCTGATTGGGGGAGAGATACCATGATTTCTTTGCCTGGCCTACTTTTAATTACTCACCGCTTTGATGAAGCCAAGTACATTCTCCAAAACTTTTCCAGACATTGTAGAAAAGGCTTGATCCAGAACGCTTTTCTGACTCTTGGAGGAGAACCAATCTACAATACAGTAGATGCTTCTCTCTGGTTTATTCATGCCATTGAACGCTATTTCGCATATACAAAGGATTTTCTGCTTCTAGAAGATCTCTGGAATACCATAGATAGTATCATAGATAATTACCTTAACGGCACAGACTTTGGAATTGGCATGGATTCTGATTACCTTATCCGTCAAGGGCCTCAACTAACCTGGATGGATGCCAAAATAGGAGAACTAGCAGTAACCCCAAGAGCAGGTAAAACCTGTGAAATCAATGCACTCTGGTATAATGCCCTGAAAACTGCCTCCAATCTGGGAACTCTTCTCGCCAAAGACATTTCTTCATATGAGGCTCTTGCAGCTGGGGTAGCTTCGAATTTTGAGGATTTATTCTGGAACTTAGAAACTAACTGCCTATTTGATTTAGTATATAAGGACGAAGGAGGAAAACAGGTTAAAGATCCTGCTATCCGGCCTAATCAGATCTTTGCTGTAGCGCTTCCTTACACTATGCTTTCTCCGGATAAAGAAAAAGCTATTGTGGACAGAGTCGAAAAAGATCTTTTGACACCTTTTGGGCTCAGAACTCTTTCGAGTGATCACCCATCTTATGTAGGACACTATAACGGAGATGCCATAACTAGAGATACAGCCTACCACAACGGGACCGTCTGGCCTTGGCTCCTAGGCGCCTATGTGAAAGCCTATAGGAAAGTACACAATTACTCAAAAAATAGTTTTGAAGATATGCGGACTCTTCTACAGGGATTTGAGATACACCTTGAAATCGCCGGCATCGGTACCATTTCCGAGGTTTTAGACGGGGACTATCCTTACTCTCCAGGTGGCTGCATTTCCCAAGCCTGGAGCGTTGCAGAGATTTTAAGGGCATATGTAGAGGATGTACTTGGGATCAAACCTTGAAAGCTGAATTCGGAGTAATGCTCCTTATTTTTAAAAATTAAATACTGAGTTTTATGGAAAAAGCAAACACTAATGACTTACTTAAAGTCTCTACAATCCCATAAAAAGGTAAATTGACTATAATTTCCCATATGCTGCCAGAGGACCAAAAAATTAAGCAGATCTTTCAAAACAACAAATATTTGATTTTCATCCTGTTTTTCAAACCCGCTCTTACATATATTATTGTAAAAAGATTGATTGTTGAGGGGACGAATTCAAAGGAACTAATGAGTGAGCTGAAGGTGAGTTAAAGTAAGTTACAGAAAGTGAGTTGTGAAAAGAAGCTATAGGAAATAAGGCCTAGTAATCAAGGTCATGTATGCACTTTGTTGACCAAAATTAAAAAAGTACTTCTCAAATGTTTGAAAAAAAAGATCTATATTTTTGTGCTCATAGTCTTCAATAACTAATCCGCAAATCCATAATTCAGGAAATTATATACTCGTAATTTTTTTATTCCGGATTTTAAAGGCAAAGACTATTTAACAGCTTTATTTATATATTGCTCCAATCTCTTATTTATCAGCATATTCTTAATCTTGCTGCTTTAAAACGAATATAAATACCCTCTAAAGTATTCTAAATTCATCTGTCTTAACCAATATTATAAAGGAGATGGTAGGCATAAAATCAATAGTTCTTGCAGGTGGCTCAGGAGTGCGACTTTGGCCTCTCAGCAGGGAAAGGCATCCCAAACAATTTTTAAAATTGGGTAAATTTTCTCTTTTCCAGGAGACTGTGCTTCGCTGTCTTGAAATTTCCGATATATCGGAAATTTTTGTTGTGACCAATGAAGATCAAAAATTTTTCGTTATTGACCAAATTAAAGAAATCGGATATTCGATTCCTTATGAAAATATCTTAATAGAACCTGAAAGCAAGAATACACTTCCTGCAATCTTCTTCGGAATGAGAGAAATTGAGAAAAAATTTGGGAATTCCATAGTAGGAGTCTTTTCTTCAGATCATGTCCTTGACAGATCTGCGATGAAAGTAATTTCTTCAGCTGAAAATCTGACTTCTGATTATCTTGTTACCTTTGGAGTTGTTCCCGTTTTCCCTCATACGGGATATGGCTATATTAAAACATCAGAGTTTTGTGAACCGGGATATAAGGTTTCAGAATTCAGAGAAAAGCCAGATTTAGAAACTGCCAAGAAATATATTAAAGAAGGTTGTCTCTGGAATAGTGGAATGTTCCTTTTCAAGACTGTAGCTTTTCTTTGAAGAAGTTAAAAAACATGCGCCATCTGTATTCGCCTGTTTTGACAAATATGATAACATTAATGAAATTTATGAAAATGTGGAGAAAATCTCCATTGATTATGGAATAATGGAAAAATCCGATCGAGTAGTAGTTGTAAAGCTAGACCAAAAATGGAGCGACCTTGGGAATTTTTCGGCAATTTATGATGAGCTCGAGAAAGACTCTGTAGGAAACGTTATCTATGAATGTGATCCTTTGCTGCTTAATTCTGATGGGAACTTTATATATTCAAAATGCGGTAAGATTGTTTCACTAATCGATATTAAAGACATGATTATCGTCGATACCAGTGATGCTCTATTGATTTGTCCCAAATCTAGTTGCGAAAAGGTGAAGGAAATTGTCTCTGAGCTTAAGAACAAGAATGATGAGAGGGCATATATCGGGCAGACAGTCTACCGGCCCTGGGGTTCTTACACCTTACTAGAAGAAAATCAAGGGCATAAAATAAAGAACATTACTGTACTTCCTGATCAGAAGTTAAGTCTCCAACTTCATTATCATAGAAATGAGCACTGGGTAATTGTAAAAGGTATGGCTTGGGTTGAAGTTAATAACCAGCAATTTTTCCTGAGACCTGGAGAAAGTACTTTTATAAAAGCCGGTGAAAAACACAGGTTGTCTAATCCTGGCAAGATATCGCTTGAGATTATTGAGGTGCAGTTCGGAGAATTTTTGGAAGAAGCGGATATTATTAGGTTTGATGACTTGTATGGGAGGGACTGATGCGAAGCTCATGATCCAGCAACATTAGACTGAAAATGTTTGTTTCGCATATTCTTCATAAGGAGAACCCTGTTATGTATATTGCTGGGAAACCAACTATAAGTCATAATTTATGTTGAATAATCGATATTAAACCTGAATAAATTATATTTGTAGGAGGCCACAAGGAGCAAAGAATATTATACACTAGCATATATTATAAAGAGAAAATAAAATTCAAGTAGTCTTGTGGATAACTAAATAAATTTATTTATTAATAACAAAAATTTGTGTAATGACTCAAACAACTACACAAGAAAATTTATTCAAAATTCTATGTATTTAAGCATTAGGAAGCTTTAATCTTTTAATGATAATTTTAACTCGTGAAAACTTTTACTGATTTGCTCTTCAAGATGAATATTACACTTATCCTGTCTGAAGCAGACCTGAAGCTGAAGTAATCACCATGTTTAAACTGATTTTTTTTATAGCAAGGAAAATTACCACAATAGTATGGAATTTTGCTACAAATAACGAGATATACTAAGATGAAATCGGATATCAAAAGGGCGAAATTTGGAAAAAAGATTGTTGAGACTGAGACATTCTCAATTGATACACGTATAAAAATAATTGATGGAATAACCGCAATCGTGGACAACTGGAATGGAGAGAGTACTTTAGGAGCCAGTTTAGTCACTTACTTACATTTTAAATCAGGAGTGAGATATCAATAAAGCTCTTGCAGGCGCGCCGTCACAATCTTCAATTTTCAGAGGCAAGCACAGGAAGAAATAAATCCCTACCTCCACTAAACTGAACTCTAGGCATTCCACTATGTTTACGTTTCCTGAAAGAAGTATTCTGTGAGCAGGCAGAATTTTGGAATGAACACTATCTATGGAAAAGTTATCTACTCCAATAGTTTTAAACTTCTTTTCAACAATCCATGATGCTGCACTTTCATCAAGATATGTGGAACCAAACTTTTTTTCTCCGGAGTCCTTATTTTGATAACTTATATCTTCGGAACCTTTTTGTTTACGGAATGAACTTTTTGTTTTCAGAAGTAGAATTGAGATATCTTCAGAAACCCCTGCATTCTGGAAAGCTTTTTCAAGAATATCGGCGGTTAATGAACCTTCCATTGGAGAACAATCGATAATTAACGCCATTCCCATCAGGCTCTCAAGTTTCAATTTATCAACAGGTATACCATTACTCAGGACATGAGAAGGAGCATCTACATGCGTGCCTGTATGACTCCCAAAACTCAACCTAGATACCATACAGCCTTTGTTTTCAAGAGTACAGATACTCTCAATTATAGGTTCTGGGTCTCCTGGGAAAATTTTCATAAAAGGAGAAATTGGGGTTGAAATGTCTATGACTTTTCTCTTCACCAGAATTTTCTCCACGATAAGCACCTTTTTCCATATGGATGATGTATTTGTTCATGCACTCATCATTATATTCCATGCATGGAGTGAATTTTTTGTCGATTTTTGCAAGCTCTTTTTCCTCATTAATTGCGCTCACAGTACAGATAATCTTGTATTTTCCACACCCTTTACAACCAAAAACAGATATACATATCATATCTTTTCTGACATTAATAAATCTTTGATACCTAATTGATACCTAATTATATGTTTCTGAGATATATGGTTTCTTTAATTAAATTTTCCCCATCCAGGTATATATAACCAAAAAAAGCTGATTTTCCACTACCATTTAGTTGATTTTATTCCCGAAATACACTTAGTAGCATTTTGCGATTTTTTTTGTTCTGCGCTTCAATTATGTTAGTTAGAGAATATCTGCTTCAGTGAATGAAAACGCAAACTTTCGTTACATTGGATATCTAATTATGAGAACATCAACCACTTAATAGTAGAAAACCAACAAATCTTATATATAAAAAAAGAATATGGAGACTCAGGTATGGAAAAGCGCAATGAATACGAGACTGGCTCTTTTAGTAGCTACCTTTCCAAAGGCTGCAGGCTATGCCAGGAGGGGGCGACGATGGTACTCTTTGTAACAGGTCTTTGCCCAAAAAGCTGTTTTTACTGCCCACTTTCCGACGAAAAACGTGGAAAAGATCTTGTTTTTGCAAACGAGAGACCCATAAAAAGAGACGAAGACATACTTAAGGAAGCTGAGCTCATGGATGCCCTTGGGACTGGAATTACTGGTGGCGAACCACTTCTGAAAATAGAAAAAGTCCTACACTACATTCGAATTCTGAAATCTTCTTTCGGACAGGATCATCATATTCACCTATACACTTCTCTGAGTCCTGACAAACAGATAATTAAAAAACTTGCTGATGCTGGTCTTGATGAAATTCGTTTACATCCACCACAAGCAATCTGGGGAGATCTAAAACACAGTCCTTATGTGGATAGCTTACAAAATGCAAAAAACTTGGGTATAGAAACTGGAATTGAGGTTCCTTCCATTGAAGGAGCAGAAAAAGTTGCAGCTTTTGCAGAATACATGGGAGTTTTCCTTAACCTAAATGAATTGGAGTTTTCCGACAATAATTCAAAAGCTCTCCTAAAAAACGGTTTTTCCCTTGAATCAGACACATCCAACGCAGTTGCAGGTTCCGATAAATATGCTGGGACTACTCTCTTCATATGCAAAAAAGTACATTTTTGTTCTTCAACCCATAAGGATGCAGTCCAGTTACGTAAAAGGTTTCAGCGAATTGCAAAGAACATAGCACGAAAGTTTGATGAAATCACAGAAGACGGTACTCTAGTATATGGGATTATTGAATACGTAGATCAAAAACTTACAGAAAAAATTCTTGAGGACATCAAAATTCCATTAGAATTGTTTGAAGTAAAAAAAGGGAGAATAGAAATAGCTTGGTGGGTTCTTGAAGAGCTAAAGGAAGAGATTAAAGAAAAATTAAAATCACTTGGGGCCAAGATTCTCATTGTTGAAAGATATCCATTTGAAGATGGATTACTTGTAGAAATGACTCCTCTTTAAGGATTGCGTACCTGGAAAATTCCGAATTAAATAAACTTGCATGGGTATATATTCGTAGTGACTTTATGAGGATATCAGTAAACACAAATCTTCAAGGCTTTCCTTCAATCTTTTTTAATGCGCTTGATTTGGGAGCGTGCATAACTTTGTGCAAAATCTGCACTCTATCTCCTAATATTCTTTTTTGATTGTCGTTCCATAATTATTAATATTTATTTTCTGTTATTTAATCGATTTTTCTGTCCTGCAATTTAATGGTTATAGTCTAATTGCTCCAATGCATGAGAATGCAATCATTTCTAATTGGAAACTTAATACTGGAAATATCAACTAGCTAATATGCCACTACTGAATAACGAATATTATATAAAATTAACCCGGGTTACTTTGTTAGAAAAACAAATGTTAAAGTTTGGGAGATATTTGATAACAACAACAACAATAATAATAATAATAATAATAATAATAATAATAATAATAATAATAATAATAATAATAATAATTATAATTATAATAATAACAATAACAATAACAATAATAATAGGGCTAATATAAAATTGTTTTTAGCTTTTAAAATCTTTTATTGAGAAGTAAGTTTTATTCAGAAACTATTTTTTGTAGTGAAAGAAAAAGGATGTAGAGCCAATTATATTTTACAGAACTTTGGTACACTCCCTAGACTGTCTCAATAGGTAATGAACTCGTTCAATCTTTGAAAATCTAGCCTTTTAATTCATCAGAAAAAAGCTAAGGCTAGAAAAAGGAATAAGATGGTTGAGTACGGACACATGATATGCCACTCTTTTACTTCCCCAGGAACTTCTTGATTCTACCCACCTTTTCTTGCGCCTTACCTTCTATCTTTTCAACATTACCTTCGGCTTTCAAGTGGGGATTATTGATGAGTTCCCCGACTGTTTCCTTGATCTCTCCCTTCACTTTGTGAAGCTTACCTTCTGCTTGATCCCGAATGCTTGTTTTCATGGTACTTCCCTTTCCTAAAGTTTCTTTCTGATCTTGCGAAATTATCAAAGCTGTGGCTTTGTATCCCAAATAGGCAGAATTTAGGGTGTTGCAAGTGTTACTCTCTTGCTTTTCTGGCTGATCTGCACAAAACAAATATCGTGAGTTTGTTGATGTAATTACTTTAAGTTAATTGTATGGAAAATTGTTTCTGAACAAAAGCTACTCATGCACAAATTTTTTTAAGTTAAAAACTAATTAAACATTAGTAATATTTTTTTATGATTTTTGGGATCTTCAACATTTAGTGCTAATTTAGTCCCTAAAAGCAATGCAAATTAATTTCATATCAAATTCTGATCGTGCCCTTGAGTCATTATAGAAGATTTCGATAAACCTCTGATTTTCAAGAGTAATTTATGTATTATTTAGAAAGTTTATTAATAGCAATCACTCGTTCATCATCTTATGACCCAAAAGTTAAAAGCTTATTTAATTGGCTTGGTACCACTTACTTCTTAACCAGAGATGAAGTATTCACCCATTACGTTTCATCGCGGCGTTGCTCCTGCTGAAAGCACTCTAGTTTTCGATTAGATAGATACTAATGCAGTTATCCCAAAAATCTGTCTCGACAAATGCGAGCTAAATTTGAATTTTTTGCGAAAGATAGGAGACCAATGAAAAACAGAAACTTCAATCCGTCAATATTGGCCAAATACCTCGCTAGTTTAGGATTCTAGCTTTATGAGGACCTGAGCCCAACAGGCATCGAAGTACATTACTTGCAAGTACGCACTTATGGAGGCATTATTAGCATGGGCACTTTGCACGTACAATCGTTGAATTTTCATGAATTGTGTAAAATCCGTCATTCATTGAAAGTTAGATTAATTTTTAAGCTACTTCCATATTGAGAAAATATATGAAATTTTTGTGTACATCTGCGGAAAATGGAAACAAATAAACTATCGATCTCATTTACTTTCTTTATCCACCACATATGAATTAGACCAGTTGGTTCTACTACATGAATTTAATTAAATAAAATTTATTTAATTAGCTAAATAATTATCTAAATTAATTATATCAAAAACTTCTTCTGAACAAAGGAACTCCCACATCAAATGTAGTAAAATTTAACAATATTTAAATATTACCAATGTTAGTATTATATCAGGTGTCGTTTATGGCTGGTTTAACAGCGATGGCATTAACTATACTAAGATTACTGAACCGTAATTTGTTATTTAATGGCTTGAGTTTTTTAAATAAATATGAAAATATAGTATTCAATACATTTTTGCAATCTATACTAAGTAATGATGCAGATGATAGAGCTCTGCAGAGAAAATAGAATATGTCATTAGCAAATCAGACAGAATGAGGAAGATAATATGATATCCGAAGGTCACGGAGAACTATTCCAAAGATATGAGACCAATCCTACACTTACCTTTGAAGATAGGCCATACCAGGTCCACTCAGAGGAAGGTAACAGTATATTGAAAGGCCACAGAGAGCTGTTTCAAAGGTATAAGAAAAATCCTATACTTACCGCTGAAGATTGGCCATATCAGGCCCACTCAGTCTTCAACCCTGCAGCAGCTATAGTTAATGGTATAACTCTATTACTGGTACGTGTCGAAGATCACAGGGGCTTTTCTCATTTTACGGTAGCCAGGAGTAAGAATGGAATTGACGGCTGGGAGATTGACAGCAAACCAACCTTTGCTCCAGATCCTATAAACTACCCTGAAGAGATATATGGAATTGAAGATGCGCGTATAACTTACATTGATGAGATGGAAAAATGGGCCGTAGCATATACGGCGTATTCGGATTCGGGGCCCCTACCAGCTCTTGCCTTTACAGAAGACTTCTGTAATTTTGATCGGGTAGGAGCTACCATGCCTCCTGAAAATAAAGATGCTGCTGTTTTTCCTATAAGATTTGATGGCATGTGGGCAATGTTACATCGGCCTGTATCTCGCATGACTGGTTCGAAGGCAAATATCTGGATATCCTTTTCTCCAGATATGAAGTACTGGGGAGAACACGAGGTTCTTCTGTATGCTCGGGAAGGCGGATGGTGGGATGCCAACAAGATAGGTCTGTCTCCGCAGCCAATACGCACATCTGATGGATGGTTAATTATGTATCACGGGGTCCGCCAGACGACATCTAAGGCAAGTTATCGACTTGGGTTAGCTCTTCTTGATCTTGAAAATCCTAGGAAAGTGCTCCACAGATCTGAAGGATGGGTTTTCGGGCCTCGTGAAATGTATGAACGTAGTGGAGACGTTAATGATGTTGTTTTTCCTTGCGGATGGGTTTTAGTGAATGATGAAATCCGCATTTATTACGGAAGTGCGGATGTGTCAGTATCAATGGCCGGTGCAAAAATGAGCCACATCTTGGAGTATATACATAAGTGCCCTGAGACTCAATGTCCTGAAGAATACTATAGATGATTTGAAGAGAACAATGATTATTCTAGATACAAAAAAAGTGATATTAAATTAAAGAGGATTTTCGATAACTTCTAATTTTCACGAGTCACCAATATACCATTCATAAACATGACGAAATTAAAAAATTTATCGAAATCCTCTATATTCCTAGTTTCTTTATAGATTGTTGTCTGCGTTAGGTTTATAAAAGGTTTCTCTGAGATTCTAGAAACTGCTGCTTTAGTGATTTAAAAAGGAATGGGAACTCCTCTTTAAGTTGTATGAGGAGTTCTTCATCTAATTTTACATTATAAAGCCCTCTAACTTTAGATAGCTGGTCAATTGATAAATTGAGAGCTCCTCTCAGATTAGCTCCTTCAAGATTAGTTCCTTCAAGTTTAGCCCTAAACAAGTTCGTTCCTTGAAGATTAACTTCTTTAAGGTTAGCTCCTTTAAGGTGAGATCCTACAAGATTAGCTCCATAAAAATTAGCTTTTATAAAATCAGTTTCTTTAAGGTTAGCTTCTCTTAAATTAGCTCCTTGAAGTTTAGTTTCTCTAAGATTAGCTCTCTCAAGGTTAGCCCCCTCAAGGTCAGCTCTTTTAAGGTCAGCTCCGTGAAGATCAGCTTTTATCAAAGTAGTTGCTCTAAAATTGGTTCCGTTGCGAAAAATTCAAAAAAATATGTAAATCTATAAGTAATGAATAAAAATCAAAATATTCAAAGAAAATGCACTAACATTATAAAACCATACCAAACAATTGATTAATGTATTTGACTTCATTACGAACCGAGTAATTGAGATTATTGACTTGTCCTTTTTTGACCATATTCATAGCTTCAATTCCTTTTAAAGTCTTATTAGCAGATTGAAAAGACTGAAATCCTAACATTGGATTAACGATTCGCTTTATAAATCTATGATCTTGTTCTATAATGTTATTCAAATACTTGATTTGTCTAATGCCTACGTTTTTAGGTAGTATTTTATCATTTTTCAGTTTATCTATAGCAGGTGGATAAGCTGGATTCTTATCAACTGTTATTACTCTTGAAATTTGATTATGATTAGAACTCAAAGCTTTCTTAAAGAATCTATTCGCTGCTATTCTATTTCGTTTTGCACTTAACATGAAATCAATTGTATCTCCATTTGAGTCAACTGCTCGGTAAAAATATTTCCATTTACTTTTTATTTTGATATAGGTTTCATCAACTCTCTACGAATCATTTGTGGGTCTTAAATGTCTTCTTATTCTTCGTTTCTAGTTCAGGAAAATATTGATGTACCCATCTCATTATAGTACTGGGATCAACTTGAATTCCTCTTTCTATCATCATTTCCTTTAAACTTCTATAGCTCAATGGGTATTTTAAGTACCATCTTACATTCAATAAGATAATTTCTCCTTCATAATGCTTCCATTTAAAGGAATGAGATAGCATATTACTATCTTTGGTTTTCTTTTTATTTTATTATATCATTAGAAAAGATTTTTTGCAACGGAACCGCAAATCTTCTGTTTCAACAAATACATTAATAATGAGTTATGACTATTCACTTACGCTTCAGCTTCACTTTTACATTTCATTTAATTTGTCCTTAATCAAGGTGAATTTATGTCTTTAGCAAATCTTAGAACACATTACACAGCCGATATCAGGCCTGAAAAAATAGCAGATGGCCAGAAAATCACCCTTTCAGGCTGGGTCCATGAAGTTAGAGACCTAGGTGGGATCTGTTTTATAGTTATCAGGGACCGGGAAGGGAAGGCTCAGGTTACAATGGTAAAGAAAAAAGTTGATAAAGATTTATTTGATGCTGCAAGGAAACTTGTTCGCGAATCAGTAATAACAGTAATTGGATCTGTCAAGTTTGAAGAAAAAGCTCCAAACGGATATGAACTGCTTCCTGATGAGATTCGTGTCCTAAGTATCGCAGGATCTCCACTACCAATGGACACAACGGGAAAAGTTGAAGCTGAATTGGATACAAGGCTTGATTCCCGTTTTATAGATTTACGAAGAGAGGAGACTACTGCGATTTTTAAGATAAGACACCAGGTTCTTCAATCTAGTAGGGAATACTTCATAAAACATAAATTTATCGAAACCTCAACTCCAAAGGTTGTGGCAACTGCAACAGAAGGTGGGACTTCACTTTTTCCGATCACCTATTTTGACAGAGAAGCTTTTCTGAATCAGAGCCCTCAGCTTTTCAAGCAAATACTTATGAGTGGTGGTTTTGACAGGGTCTTTGAAATCGGCCCTATTTTCAGGGCAGAAGAACACGATACTCGCAGGCATTTGAACGAAGCCACATCTATAGACGTTGAAGTTAGCTTTGCAGATCATTTCGATGTAATGGAAATTTTGGAAAATCTAGTGGCTTATATCTACAGCCGAGTTATCAAAAACTGTCAAAATTCTCTTGAAATCCTGGGAGTCAAACTAAAGGTTCCTAATATACCTTTCCTGAAGCTTACCTACGGTGAAGTAATAGAGATCATTAATGCCCAGTCGGAAGATAAAATGCACTGGAAAGATGATATCGGTACTCTAGGAGAACATATTGTGGGCGATCATGTCTACAAGACCACAGGAGAGTCCCATTATTTCATCATTGACTGGCCTACGGAGATTAAACCATTCTATGCAATGCCTCATGAGGACAGGCCTGAGTTAAGTAAATCATTTGATATGATGCATCGCACAATGGAGCTTTCCTCAGGAGCTCAGCGTATTCATATTTCTGGTTTGCTTAAGAGCCGAATCGAATCCCAGGGTATGAATCCTGACAACTTTGAGTTTTACCTTAAGGCTTTCGAATATGGTATGCCTCCACATGCTGGTTGGGGTCTGGGTTGTGAACGATTTGTTATGACCATGCTTGGAACAGACAACATAAGGGATACAGTACTCTTTCCTAGAGACAGGAGAAGACTTTCTCCCTAAGGTCCTTAATTTTGAATTTTGCACAATTTTTCAATCTTAAGAATGGTTATAATTATTTTCTTAATATTTGAACCTGAAGGGAATCATATGGCTGAAAGAAATATATCAACTGACTCCGTGGAAAAACGTGCAGCTGGCATTGCAACATCGCTAGTAGTTAAATCAGGGATGGTAGTGGGACTCGGGACAGGCTCAACAGTTGCGAATACTATAAGAGAACTCGGCAGGCGGATATGTGACGAGGAACTCGAGATCCTTGGTGTTGTTACATCTTACCAGTCCGAAATGCTTGCAATAGAAGCCGGCATTCCTTTGACTACCCTTGCCCAGCATCCGGAAGTGGATCTTGCAATTGATGGAGCTGACCAGATCGATTCAAATCTTTATGCGATCAAAGGTAAAGGAGCAGCTCATACAAGGGAAAAAATAGTCTCCCTTTCAGCAAAACGTTTTCTTGTTGTAGTTGACGAATCAAAAATGAGTTTGCATCTTGATAAGGAAGTGCCAGTCGAAGTCCTGCCCTTTGCAAAAGAACTTGTGATGAAAAATATATTTAAAATGGGGGGAAAGCCAGAGCTGAGACTTGCTCTGAGAAAAGATGGACCAGTGATAACCGACAATGGGAACTTAGTACTCGATTCGAGATTTGGTATAATAAATGATCCTAAAAGACTTGCTCACCAACTATCTTTAATTCCTGGAGTTGTGGAGCATGGTATTTTTTCCAATGTAAATGAGCTTTATATCGGGAAAAAGGATGGATCAGTGAAAATAGTCCGGAAATAATGAATCCAAATCTTGGATAGTAAAGCATATTCATTGGGAGATCAATCTGTTCTATAGTTCATGAGGAGAAAAACTTATAGTAAGAATGAAATCTTCAAAGTATGGTTTTTGTTATCTTTCAGAATACGATGAGGATACATATTTTTATACTTAATGATTAGTATTTATAATCGGTATGTTTTTATAGAAGTATTATCAGTAATTTCTGAGTAAATACTGCTTTGTATCAGTCAATCATTAAATTACGTTTTCATGTTGATCTCCTGCTAAAATTGACTACAAGTCAGAACAACTTCAAATTAATTTCTTTAATATATACACTAATATATACACTATATTTTAAGGAGGTTTCTCTAGATGGATAAAGGTGCCCAACCAATCATAATAATAGATCCCAAAAAAGAGCAGACTAAGGGAAGAGAAGCGCTTAATATGAATATTGCGGCTGCAAAGGCAGTGGCAAAAATAGTCAAAAGCACGCTCGGGCCGGGTGGTATGGACAAAATGCTTGTCAACCCTATTGGAGATATAACAATCACAAACGACGGTGCTACTATCTTGCATGAGATGTCCATCGAGCATCCGGCAGCCAAGATGGTAGTTGAGGTTGCTGAGTCACTTGAAAGTTCAGCAGGCGACGGAACTACAAGTGCTGTTGTATTCACAGGTTCCTTGCTGGAAAAAGCAGAAACCCTTATTGACAATGGGGTTCACCCAACAATTGTTGTCAAAGGATACAATCTCGCAGCTGATAAGGCCATTGAGATTTTAGAGAATCTAGCGACCTCAGTTGGTGAGGGTGAAAAGGAGATTCTTGTAAAAGTTGCTAAAACCTCCATTACAGGTAAAGCTTCCGAAAAATACAATATATTGATTGCGAATCTCTGCGTAGATGCAGTTCTTGCTATACACGAGAAAGGAAAGGCTGACCTTAAACGCATTATTCTCACGAAAGATGTAGGCCACACTATTGATGAGACGGAGTTTGTGGAAGGTATTGTAATTGATAAAGTTTCCCTGGAGAAAGATTACCCTCTAAAAATTCAGAATCCAAATATTGCACTTATAGATGCCCCTATGGAGATCGGCAAAACTACAAACAAAGCAAAACTTCAGATAAATAATGCAGTGGATTTTGAGAATTTCATAATACAAGAGAATGCAGCTCTTTTAGAGATGGCAGACTATATCATTAGGGCAGGTGCAAATGCTGTTTTCTGTTCAAAAGGTATGGATGACAAAATTGCGGCTTACTTGCAAAATAGGGGAATTTATGCCACTCGTAGGGTCAAGAGTGAAGATATGCAACACCTTGCTGACGCCACAAACGGAAAACTCGTAAGAAATATCAAGGAACTTACCGAAAAAGAACTTGGGCATGCAGGAATGCTTGAACAGGATCGCGATGGAGACCAGGGGAAAACATATTTAAGATCTTGCAAGGGTGCTAAATCCGTATCAATTGTCATCCGAGGTGAAACCGAACATGTCGTTGATAATGTGGAGCGTGCAATTGACGATGCACTCAAAGTAGTGAAATGCGTTGTAGAAGACGGAAAAGTTGTTCCAGGTGGTGGGGCTTCGGAAATAGAAGTTGCACTTAGGCTTCGCTCTTATGCCGCTAGCATAGGTGGGCGTGAGCAGATGGCAATTTTGGCATTTGCAGATGCCCTTGAAGAAATTCCGAGAACGATTGCCAAAAATGCAGGTTTAGACGCAGTAAATTCTATCGTGAACCTCAGGGCAAAGCACGCAGAAAACGAAAGTGCAGGCTTAAGCATTCCAACAGGCATTATAGAAGATATGTTTGAAAAAGGTGTTGTTGATCCACTTAGAGTGAAGGTAGAATCCATCAAAGCCGGTTCCGAAGCTGCGGAGATGATACTCCATGTGGACGATGTTCTCAGTGCCAAGAGTTCGTCAATGCCTGATATCAACCCAGAACATATGGCAAGTACTTATGACGGCATGTCAGCTCCTCAACTTAACATGCGCAGGTAAGTCTGAGTTTCTGCATCGTTAGCGATAACAATCCTAGATACAATAAAAGAAGGGAAGATGGAGGTTTATCCTGGAGTTCCGATTTTATAATCATTTTATTATCATTTTTTTTTGATTTATATTTTTTGCAACTATTTCTCAAAGGAAGACAATATCAATAGCCATATCTATTAAGATTCACGGAGCAAATTTTCGATAAACTGATTTTATTTAACTGTAAGATCTTGATAATGATTTTTATTTTTTTCATCAATTAATCGTCAAAAGTATCTGATGGTATTGAAATAACTATTCTTAACGGATTTTTTTGAGTCCGAATAGTTGCCATCAGAAGCTAGATTATTTTTCAATCTTCTGTAAAATTAGTAAAATGGATGGCTTTCTTTAATAGATGGCTTTCTTTTATAGTACCTCTTTAGAAATTGGGTATTAATGACTTAATAAAACTTTATCAGAAAAGAAATTTAGCTGCATTGTGCATCATTTTCTGTAAAATAACGGATTCATAGATACAATGCCATTAATATTCAAAAAGATTGGGAAATGAGTAGACACTATGCTAAAGTGTGACTTTTCAATACATAGATTTAAAGTAAAACATGTGTATAGTTACACTGGAAATTTGATCATGAAGACATCATATATTAATGGTGGAAAACCACTGCTTTTAGTAAATAACCTATGTAAACAACATCTTGAAAAAAAGTATTTACTTAGAACTATTTAAAATATATTTATAGTCCCGATGGGTTGATCACAGAAAAGCCTGTTATTACCCCTCAAATAAAGCAAGCTCTGAAGAAAAAACATTACAGAGGCCAAAGACATCGGTTCATACATAAAAACTATGCAGGGGGAAATACCTTAACAGAGAATGGTTTCCATATGCCCAAACTTAACAACCAAGGGCGATAGTCAAAATTTTGACTGCTGCTGCTTCTAATATTTCACTTCTCTGCCACATACACCTTTTTTGGTACAACCTTTTGAGTTAAGGGTTTTTTGATATTGATTAAATGACATATTTTTGTCAGCTTTTATTCCGTATACTCCCACTTTTCCTTTAATTATGTCCCACAAACTAGTTTGTCTTTTTAATTATATTTATATAGTGTTGTTGTAAAGAAAGGTCTCCTTCTAGTACCGCTACATTTAGAATACTATTTTCCATACGGTACCAATTCTTATATCGGAACTCTGTCCGATATGGTTCCCTCAATGATGAAAACTCAATTTTTAGAAACTAGAGCTTGAAACCTATCCCCATGAGCTTTAGGCAGTAAAGCTTTTTCTTCTTGTTCACACTCCATTCCATTTTCAACGGCTTCCCTTATGATATATCCGGCTTTGTGCAGGATAGTATCTCCGAGCTGAGGATCTTTGTCCATACTTCCGGTACAGGGATAGGAATGATGTGCACTTGAAATGGTTTCTTTATAGCCTGGAATATCTGACCAACCTAGTTTTTTTGCCACAAACCATGTAGAACCGCAGGGAGCATCACTAATTACCCCTGCTCCTATGAACATCTTCCCATCATGACTCGTTTCGATCCTCAGCATAGGCTTTCCGAAGCCAAGGTCAACAAAAGAATCTATGATCGGTTTTCCAGTTTTTTCAAGTGAACAGAAAGGCTTTGGTCCTTCAAACTCGACTCCCATAGCCTCAAGCTCTTTTCTGAGTTGCTCAAGGACCCCAGCCGGGGTTTTCTTCGAGTCTTCAGCGGGTGCAATTACAGATTTTGCCTTAGTTTTCTTCACGACATCCGGAAGAGCTGCAAGAAGGTCTGGATGGATGCCAATAGCAAGTATCAGGTCACAATCCGGAAGTGTTGTTGGAATATACTGTTCTGGCTCTTCTATGAATGTGGGTAGGTCTTCAGGGAATTCATGAATTCCCACAATCATGTTTGCATATGACTTTCTAGCTTGCCTGCAGTGGTTACATAGATCTCCGCAGGACACACAGAAATTGCTCGAGTTAATAAGGTTTTGGATAACTTTTTTCCCAAGTTCACCTGTGTAGAGCACAAGAATTCGCATAGATTTACTCCTTGTAATGGGGATTTAAAAATCATTTTGTAACTTTTCTTTCGTTGTAGAAGAAAATTTTGAATCTCTTTGCATTTCCAACAAAAACGCTCAAAGAACGGAAACTGATTTTTGCTGGACTGTTAACGAAGCTATTTACGAAACTTTTAATGCCCAGTTCTTAAGTATTCATTTTTAATGCCAATTCTTTTATCTTTAGGACTTACGAGGTTGAACTGAAAAACAAAACCAGTAAATGTTTAACTGTCTAAGTCTTAATTATTCTGGAGAGGCTGCATACCCTTGATTTTACCCCTCAACCGCATAAGTACTATTCTCCATACTATACAATTATTTATTTCAATGTATTAATAATGAGAGTTTCGAAATAGAAATTGGTATTCATAACTGAACCAACATTTTAATTTAAGATAATAAGATCTTTAAAGTCCGATCACTACCGATCTTCCAGGAAAATTACGAACATATAAACGCAACCAAAAATCGTGTTGTAGAAAATGTCTTGATAACATCAATCAGAAATTATTGGACGATCAATAGCAACAATGAAACCTAAAAGTAGGATACAAAAAGTTAAAATTCTATAGCCTTTTAGATGGGTTACATATGAGACTTGTTTATATTAATATACTTGAAAGTATGTAATCGGGTATTCATAACTCGGGTTGAAAAATCATTACATGTGATTCAAAGATGTACATAAAATTCGTTAAACGATAGCAAATAAATGTAGGGTTCTTTAATTAAAATTTACGCACTTGATGATTAAAATCAATCACAATGAACGTTGTAATTCAAATGCCTAATTTAGACAGTTGAAGGTTTAATGCTATAAATTTTTCATTCCAACTAGGTAAGTTTTATAATGTTTAAAAATTGCACGACATAATTCCGAGTTAAACCGATAACTTTCAATCCTCTCTATTACAATCAACTTTATTTATACTTCTTTGCTTGGTTTTCTATTTGCACTCGACTCGCTCAGTGGTCACAATACATACAAATAGCCTTCTCACAATCTTCATTCTGGAATTTCCACTTCAGCCCCCAGAGTTTAATTGCCTGTATTATCTTCACAAAATCCACCCCACTTTCAGTTAGATAATACTCGGATTTTGGTAGATTTGTCGAGTCGTCGATCTTATTTGCAATCAAGCCTTCTTCTTCTAGTTCTCTCAGCCTTTCCGAAAGTATTTTTGGGGTTATGTACGCGAGCTTTCTTTTTAATTCGTTAAAACGTTTCTCCTTCTTTTCCCCTTTGTGCAATTCGAGAAGTATATGAATCGTCCATCGTTTACCAATTATATTCATAGTTTTATAGACTGTGCAGTCTTTCATAGTATATATGTAGAAACTGTTCAAAATATAAATATATATATCTAATATACTAATATCAAAAGCATACTTAAAAATAATTTGATTTATAAAATTCATCTAAATAAATATAGTAAAAGCTTTCTAATGCATCTATTCTGAAGTACATCAATAAATCTGGACTTGCAAGTCTGGCCATTGATCAACTAACTTCCCGCAAAAGAGATAATTATTTTGGAATCGATGCACTAGTATCATAGCAAAAAGATTCATAATCAGTTTACGACTGAGACATTTTGCTTTAGCTACACAAAAACTATCAAGTAGTTTCATTATACATTAAAATCCAAGATATAAATTTGGAGAAAGGATAAATATGAAAGATAATTTACCAGAAAAAGGCGCAATTGTTCAGAGAGACCGTGAAACATACGCAATCGCCCCTCATCTCCACGGAGGAATTGTAGACCCTGCAACTCTCAGGAAAATCGCTGATGTCGCGGAAAAGTATGAGGCTGCAGCCCTCAAGCTGACTTCTGCTCAAAGAATAGCAATCGTTGGTCTGAAAGAAGAGGATCTCGATAATGTGTGGGCAGATCTTGGTATGAATCCTGGAGCGGCGATAGGGCTTTGCGTAAGGAGTATCAAAATTTGCCCAGGGACAACTTTCTGCAAGCAGGGGAAGCAGGATGCAGTTGGCTTGGGCCTGAAACTCGATGAAAAGTATCACGGAATGCCCATGCCTTCCAAGCTAAAAATGGCTGTATGCGGCTGTCCTAATTCCTGTGCTGAACCTGCTATCAAGGACATAGGGATAATGGGCACTCCCAAGGGATATACCTTGATGGTTGGAGGCTCTGCGGCTGCAGCGCCAAGACTTGCCGAAGTTGTTGCAAAGGAATTATCTGAAGAGGAAATTCTTGAAGCGGTCGATAAAATATTTAATTTATACAAAAACTCAGGCACAAAAAAGAGACTCGGAAAGTACATTGAAGAGATCAGCCTCGATAATTTCAAAACCCAGGTTGGTCTGTAAAATTACAGTTTTTAGATCGTTAGATCGATGATATCTGCAATTAAAAAATATTTCAGCCTGTAAACCTTTAATCCCAATAAATTTGGAGTTTAAAATTTTTAAATTCAAAAGACTATCTATAGATCGATAGAGGTTTTTGCTGATAAGGCATAATATTGGACAGATGTCATAATGGAATTACAAAATAAAAAGAATAGGTAACTATTTAGCCTGGGTAAAACAACATCATTGGACATCTTATTTAATAATTAATGTACAAATTTATTGAATCTATTGTCGTTAATAACAGGAAATCAGCAGGGATGTGCTAATTGAAAATCCTCTAAAGGTTCTCCCCGCCTCCTGAATCCTGGAGGCGGAATCTTCGGGGTGCTTGTTGTTAAAGTCCAAGGCGAACTGGATCCACAGCTTGTTGTAAGACTGAATTATACAAAATAGATTGTATGGTAATGACAAAACAAAATCCTACAAAGATAGCTGTTGTCCGTTGTGACACGTCTCTGAAACCTGCCTTGCAATGAGCTGCTGTAAGGCTTTCAACGAGAGAAAATCGCACTTTAAGACATATTATATAAACGCGCAGATAATCGCTTTTTTTACTTGCGGGCGCTGCTCTGGGAGAAGAGCATACCGTCTGATAGATTCCCTAAAAAACATGATCTTGATGTTGTGCACCTCAGTTCCTGCATGCTTATGAAAGATACTTACCCTAAATGTCCCAATCTAGATAGCATCAAAAAAGCTACTATAAATACCTAAACTGTTTACAGCTATATTTTGACATCATTTGAAAATTAATTAATGTTTCTATCGTAAAATAAGACTCTAAAATTGAGTTCCTCAAACATTTAATATTTTTTATATATAGGAGGTTTTATCAATAGTTTAGAGGGTACTGTTGTAAAAATAATTTTACTGCCTTTTTAGGTTATAACTATTGCTTTTTGTATCATTATTGACCTGTTTATGGCATATAAATATCTTATTTGTGATGTTTTTTACTTGTTTTGTAAAATAGCCAGATTTTTTGCAACGGAACCGTTTCCTTTAAGTCAGTCCTAAGGAGCATGCTTTTTTCCCTACAACCATGACAGGAATTTTTGAGTGCCGGACCAAATTTCCAGCAACGCTGCCCATAAGCATTCTATTTACTCCTATCTTTCCGTGAGTGCCCATAATGACAATATCCATTTTTTCTTCATTGGCGTACCGGATCAACTCTTCCGATGGATTGCCTTCAAGCAGGATAGATTGTACATTGATTCCTTTTGCCTCTCCTAAATTTTTTATATAATCTACAGCCTGTTGTCCTTGATTTTTCAAGGCTTTACGTATCGATGCCCAATAAGGATTTGTGCTCACAGAAGAATAGGCACCACCATCCATATCAAATGAATAGGCTGTTGACATCACATGGACTGCATAAACTGTTCCCCAACTTAATCGAGCTAGCTCTATTCCTTTGTCAATCGCTAGGTTAGAGCAGTCAGAGCCATCAGTTGCGATCATTATTTTCTTATAATCAATCGTTGTCATGTAAAATCCTTAGTCATATCCTTTCTTTTAATAAATATAATAGCATCGGAATTTGCAACATGAAATGCCTATCGAACTTTTAGAGCTTCTCTCCAAGAAATAGATAAAATAACTTCTAAACAAGAAAACTTTAAATATAAACATCAGCTTCTGCATAGTTTTTATGCTAAATTTTTTATAAAATGTAATCGACTTGGTATTCTGTTTTCATTTCCCGCAACAAATAGAGTGTAGATAGATTATACTCACAAGAATTAGGTCTTTACAGGTTTCAATGATGCACATGTTTTATAGCAAAAACTCTCATTTGTTTGAGTTATTACATATGCAAACTTCTACAGCCTCTCAAAACTGACTGATAAGGGGGTAACAGCTACATTTTGTGGCGAGACGTAGCTTTTCCCTGACTTTATTGTGTTGAATTTTCTCTACAATAATTTTTTGATATTAGTGATTTCACAGAAAAATCCGCGCACTGCCAACATATACAAACTTATATGATGCAAATAAATATAATTTGTCAAAATATTATAGTTCTTATTTCGTTTTATTGCCCTCACACGGCAACTCTATGTTCAAATTACATTGCATCCGGTGCTTGTATCTAACTGTTTTTGAATTTGATATTATTTTTTACAGACCTGGTTCTTTGCATACAGGTAGGACTTCCTTGCTATTTCCATACTACCTTTAATTTCAACGATACTCATATCAAAAGTTCGGGAAAAATTTATGATATTTGTGTCGAATTCTTCCCCGTTAGAGATTTCATTACTGATTTTGACAACCTTTTTATACATTTTTTTATACAAAGGATTTTTCAAGAAACTTTTATCGAAGCTGGCAGTATCGCTGGATCCCGTTTTCATTTTCCCCCAACTGGAGGCCCACATAGGTGTCAAGTAGAACATACCTATACCATTTCCACTCTGCATAACTTCTGCATAGATATCATTGCCACCAAGAGCGACACTAATACAGTCGTCCACTATATCTTCATTTCCATCTTTGAGAAAATAGAGTGGGCAACCAAGATTTTTAAAATCAGCTTTCAAGCTTCTTAAAGAGTGTCCACAGTTCCCATAAAAAAGAAGAATGCCATCTGAAAAATTTGCCATTTCTCTGATATTCCGACAGATTTCGGATCTTAAGATTTCACAATTTATGTGCAAGCCAAGCCTCAAAATGTTTACTACTACAGTGATTATTTCTCTATTCTTATTCTTCATATTTTCGAGTACTTTCCCAACAAATGGGACTCTTAATAGAATATTCGGAATTTTCACGGACATGTGAGTATTTATCTCTTTTAAAAAGAAAGATGCCCTATCGAGAGGAAAAAGTCTAGGATGGCAATTTTTGGATCTAAGCTTTCGGACAAACCTGAAGCATTGCCTGTTTTCAGCTACTAATAATTTGTTTAAGCTTTCGTCTTTTAAAAGAATATATACGAGTTCATCTTCAAGCATTTCACAGGCAATTATGCTCAGCACAGGCATCAGTAACTCTCTTTTAGATTCCATTGTTTTTGGTAAATTATAATCTTTTTTGAATTTCTTTTATTTATCAGGGAGGAAGAAAACTATCAAAATTGAATGTAAAATCGTAATCTTTCAGTTAGGTAAAAACAATATCAATAGCTATCTTAATTATAATTCAATAGGCAAATTTCATAGAGTTAGCTTTTTAATATTGGCTATTGATTCTTTTTTTCTTTTTTTATTAATCAGACACATCAATGATATCCAAATCAATAGCAATAAACTCCTAACTTTTTAAATTCCGATTTTAACTATGAGACCTATCATACTTTATTTTGCATCATAAGTGTGTAAGTCCTAAAATAAATATGATTTTGTCTATAATTATAGATGCTTTATATTTTATAGTGAATTTGGATCAGCTCTTAAATTTCGTTATATATATATATATACGCATATATATATATATATATATAATTTTATGGAGGAAAAGAAAACATGACTATCACAAAAGTCCAGATCGATTGATTCAGCGTGATATCTTCCAAGCCATTTGAAGTGATCGTGGCAGCTCTAGAAGCAGCTGTTGGGCCCCAAATATGGTCAAATTCGTGGAAGCAATTCAGTTGCGCACTAACCTTTGCTGAACTGAAGAATGTGATTCATAGGAGCCTGGGTAGAACGGGGCTAATGATGTTCATGGAATTCGATCTCGGCGCTATTTTGCGTAAGGAAAACGGGCTCAACACGCCGAAAGTCGTGCGTTTTTTGATCGGCAATCCGCTCATCATGAAAGAAATGGTAAAGCATATTCCCGATGCTGGATCATATGCACCGGTTACAATTCTGATAGATGAGCGGCCAGACGGCGTGTATTTGTCGTATGACAAGATAGCCAGTCTTCTGGCTCCATACGGAAACCCCGAAGCTCTAGTAGTTGCTAGGGATCTAGACTCGAAAATCGAGTGCCTTCTTCGAGAGTTTGTAGTTTAAAGATCCCGAAAAATATTAAATAGCATCATATTTTTAAAGAAAAAAAATTGTCAAATCAAATCAGGAATTTTAATGGCTAATTTGAGACCTTCTGATAGTAACCACGCTTAAATATAATTATGTTTAATATTTAAAACAACTTATTTTAAGAAAGTAAATTTAGAAATATGATCACTTTTAAACCTTATAATTATTTTGAATACACACAAAATGGCGAAGAGTCAGATTTTTGCCTATGCGTCTGTAAAATCAATCATTCCATTTCATATGGGAATAGCCAAGTTTCTATCGATTACATCCCCAGTAAATGCAAAAAAAGGTATTAAAAAAGCATAGCGAAATTCAATAAATCCAAAAGCCATCGATTTTGATTAAATTAATTTTTAAAAATTAAAAAAAGGAATCTCATATCAGAAAAGATTAATTTGATGGTTCCGTTGCAAAAATCCTTTCTAATGATACAATAGAATAAAAAGAAAACATAAGATAGCATATTACTATCTTTGGTTTTCTTTTTATTCTATTGTATCATTAGAAAGGATTTTTGCAACGGAACCCGGCCCACCACAGGGCTCCACAGAAAACACTCTCCAGAGGTCAGAAGAAAGCCAGATTTGACTTTATGAATATTAACTACATTTGACCCTAGCAAACTCTTACTCTCTTGATTGTTGAGGTCCTAAAAATTATAGAATTTAAAGGCTAGACAAAATTGCGCATAACCATTAACTCTTCACCCACTGTATTTTATAGAACTGATAGTGCACTACAGTATCATAAAGTTCTGCAAAATCTGATTAACTCTATGTTCTTTTTCTGTCACTACAAAATATAGAATTTATCGTTTTGTTTATGCGGAAGTTTTCATACAAAAACTATGTATCTTGTATTAAGACACCTTTACTGTTTAGAGTAGCTAATAATTATTGTTCAATGTTAAAATCTTCCTTAGTGAATGATTTTTTGTTTAGAAACTGTTTTTCTGATGAATTATTTTAAATAATATATTTAATTGATATATAATTGCATTCATTAAAATTAATAAAAAGGAAATCAAAAGGAGTTCGAACAAATGAAAAAGACACTTAGTGTTTTGCTAGTAATTTGTTTTTTAATGTCTGTGACCGCTGCAATAGTAAGTGCAGAAAACGGGAATAGTAAAGAAATAGCTATGAAAAAAGTAGTGGCTATGAAGACTGACGACGGTAAAGATATAGCAATGGGGAAAGTAATGGCTATGACGACCGACGATGGTAACGAAATTGCTATGGGAAAAGTAGCAGCTATGGAGATAGAGGGTGGTAACGCTATAGCTATGGGAAAAGTAATGGGTATAAAGACCGATGAAGGTAAAATAATAGCTATGAAAAAAGTAAAAGCTATGAAAACCGACGATGGTAAAGTTATAGTTATGAAAAAAGTAGTAGCTGTAAAGACCGATGATGGTAAAGAGGTACCTATGGCAGCGTAGGGTTATGAAGACAGAAAATAATAAATTAAATTTCTAGAATAAACGTATATTCAATTTTGAAAGTAATCGATTAAAAGTCTATAAATACTAAAGAGAATTTTGAATAAATCTCAATTTTAGTTGGTATTTATAAAACCTATATAAAAAATTCATTGAAAATCAGAGATTTATCAAATTCTCTAAATTTTAATTTTGCTTAGAGTACTATATTATTATCTTGTACATGTTTCTGTTTTGGGATTGTGGTTTATGGTAATTAGTTCCAGATGTTCCAGGAGTTCCATGTGTTCTAGGAGTTCCATAGGCTCCAGGGGTTCTAGATCTGGAATCGTTTCTTATTACTGATAGCAACTAGGAAATCCAGAGATTTAGACACAAAAACTATGCATAGAATTTCAGTATTAAATAATAGTAAAACTCACAGAACAGAAAGAAATAATGCTAAAATCCAATATTCCCTTCATTTGATAAAGTGCTACTTTTATTGCAAACGATGTCAACGACAATTCAAATATAATCCAATAAATGGTACACTAGAATGCGCTGGTAAATTTCTAAGCTGTGATCGTATATGATATAAATTAAAATATCCGTCGAAAAAAAAAGCATATAATTTTCGTTGAAATAGATCGGAGAAAATACTGAAGAGTGCCGCTCCTTCTTATTATAAGGCTTTGGATTATCAGTAAATTCTATTTTTATTGATATGGACCCTAACATATAGGAAAATAAAAATATAGCCATCAATTCAAGGCAGCTTCTCAGATATTTATTCTCAATGCCTTGAAAGTGGCTATGATGCTGTTTTATCCTACTCTCAATAGCTCTTAGATCCAGTTACTGTTCTAATTAGCTTAATCAGTTATGATGGTGTCACAAATAGCCATTCACTAGTGGTGCCCTATAAGGATACAAGTTACCAGGGTAAGGGTATAAGTTACCAGGGTAAGGGTATAAGTTACCAGGGTAAGGGTACAAGTTACTAGCTTGAGAAGTTACTTTGATTGTAACAGTCTTTGATGCTATATTATAATTTACGAGATCAGTTGGTATGAATAAAACATTCAACATTTGTGTACCTACATTCAATACAGTTCCTGCTGATGGGATATATGCAAATGTTCCAGGTACCGTAGCAGTCGCATCTAGTTGAGTACTACTCAATGGTGTTCCATAGACTATGTCAGCAGGGTTACTCCAGGTAATTGTAGGAGTAGTATTTTGAGGAGTTGTTGTCAAAACATTTATTGTAGCGAGCATTGAATTTGTGCCGTTTGTGTTGCTTACAGTCTCGTTAACGGTATAGACTCCTGCAGCAAGATAGGTATGCGTTGGATTCGGTTCAGTTGAAGTAGCTCCGTCTCCAAAGTCCCATCCCCATCCTGTGGCATCTGTCGAGAGGTCTGTAAATTGAACCGTAAGGGGAACATTACCATTGGTTGTGTTGGTATCGAAATTCGCAATGGGTAAACCTTTTTCAGAACTACTTTCTGGATCAGTAAATGCCTTGATGCACACATCAGTATTTGAGTAACCCGGCTCTGTTGTTATATCGGTCCAGGTATTTCCATCAGAACTTACAAAACTTTCGGATGTATTTGCTGTTGCCTGACTACTATGGCCACTGATAGGCATTTCCACAGGAATCGGGTATTGATATGTAGGGTTTGTAAGCTCCAGTACTACTGAAAATTTTTGGCCGGCGTTGAGCTGAACTTCGGAATTCAGTGGAACTGTATGATAACCTGCACTTGAAATTGTTCCACTTTGGGTAAGAGCAGGACCAGTTTGACTAATGGGGTTGGATCCTATATTATTGTAGATATTAATTACATAATTGCAGTTTAGGTCTGTTGTATAGAAACTTATTGCTTTGAGAACTTCATTAGAATTTGCAGTAAAGATGTTTGCACCCCAGCCAGTTGTGGGATTAGTTTGCGATGTGTTAATTTGCTGGGTCCATCCAAGTGGATCGTATTGGTAGATGTTTGTATAATCTTTAGGGTTTTCAGCCGTGAATTGTGTATTCATATCGTATCCCACCTTAGAATCATAATAGGAAACATAGAAATACCCATTATCATTGTTTACATTACCCCAATCTGCTGCAGTTGTACCCCAGCTATTTTTTATGATAAATGCTCCATCTCCGGGTGGAGTTGTGGAGAAATTATTTTTGCTATAAGAGTCGTCCCAGCCAACAATGGTCACTGCATGGTCAGAAGCTGTTGTTCCACTATAGTAATAACCGTATGTGTTTTGGTTATAACTAGTAGTATCGGTGGGGTCAAAATAAAGGGCAGTAGCTACTGCTCCATAATTCATAATTGCTTCTTTTATGTCCTGATTGTCCGTCGGACCATTTCTGTTCGGAAGGAAAGTTACGTTTTGTACATGTTTATGTACAGGAAGTCCGAGCTCACTGGACGAAAAACTTGATGTAGCACTATAAGGATCATCGCTGGTGTTTACAGGTCCGCTCCAACGAGCTTCGTAAGCAGTTGACATCACAAAGTCTCCCCCGTCACTGGGACCGCGATCAAAACCTTGCGGGCTATTTGCAGAAGAAAGCACGTTTTTAATATTATTTTCTGAAAAACTCCAGGATTCTCCTGGCATTAAATATGATTCAAGGGATCCGTCAGTTGCAAATGTCCAACAAGAACCTGCAGAACCCTGATTTTTCACAGGAGTTACCCTGTTCAGAGTTCGTAAGTCATAGAAAGTTGGAATAGATGTGTTTGCGGAAGCATATACGTCTGGGACTGAAGTATGTTTGAGATGGCTAAGGTCTACAGGTGAAGGTGCGAAACCAGATTTATGTCCAACGGAGGAGTGTGTTATTTTATAGACAGATTTGTTATTCAGGTATTGGGTAAATTTAGGGTTTTCTGGTGCAAGTCCTATATTTAAAAAAAATTTAGTTTGGTTTACAATATCTTTGTGAATAAATTTGTGATCAGTTGGTACGGGTATTGGTTTATTTTCTTCTGAAAATCCTGCATATGCCATTGCTATTGATGAACCTATGACTGAGAACAAAATCAAGAATCCAGTGAAAATCATTAATTTGTTTAGTATGTTAACATCATTATTTATAGTTTGATTTTTTTTCATATTTATCTCCTTATCCATTTATTTAAGAATGTTTCATTAACTCTTATCCTTCAATTTATAAATATTTTAAAAATTATCTAGTCTCAAAAACTGAAATCACTTCTTAAATTTTATATAGTCTTTGATAGCTATTTATCAGAGATTAAAAATGAATAATCACTCTCTAGTATCCAATTTTGGAGTTGATAGAGCTTACTAATTCTAGTAATTTCTGATAGTAATTTCTATATATTTCAATTTTTTTCTAAATATATTGTATAATGTTTGGTGCATAACTTATACAATAATCTATCAATGTGTTGATTCTATATATAATTATTTTTTGAACAATCACGTTTCATGTTTTATAGATATTAATATAATTAGACATATATATTATATTGAAACGGGCTAAGAAATAAAATTTCTACAGATTGAAACTTTCATCTGAAAAATATCAACAGCTTTTGGTTGCTGAAACGAGATTAAAAAGTGCTAAAATTTACAGAAGGATTTAAGCATTTGGGATGCTTAAGATTGGTTATCTAAACGCATAGGTTGCTGAATTTTTTCCAGTTTTTATAAACACAATTTCAAATTGGGTATTTATTCAGTTAGTGTGCCAACTTTTCTGTAAAAACACAAATATCAAGAAGTTGTGAGAAAGGAAATCACACCTCTTAAGAATCCGATTACACAAATTATGTCTAAATTTAGCCTTGGATTTATAGCAAATTTTCAATACTATCAAAGTCAGCAGTATACTGAAAGGTCTGTAACAATAACTGTTCTCCATTGTTTTTCTTTTATTACAAAATAGGACTTCTTGTTTTCACTAATGCAGTGATTTTATAGCATAAACTATGCATTATATCTTAAATCATTATCAAAGGTCTAATGTTACTAAGTGACTCTTTTTGAAGGGAAAAGTTATGAAAATCAAATCCATTAATCCTTATACTGAAGAAGTAGTAATGGATATATGATTCGTTTTCTATTAAGGAATGTAGGAACCATATTGAAAAATCTCGGGCTATGTTTTCAGGATGGTGTTCGTTGTCTGCCGAGGGACTGGCAAAATATTTTTTAAATGTTGGTGGAGTGCTCAGGCTGAATGTCGATAATTATGCTAAGATTATTACGACGGAAATGGGAAAACCTATCAGACAGTCGAGAAACGAAGTTCAAAAATGTGCTTGGCTCTGTGACTATTACGCAGAAAATGCGGCTAGATTATTGAAAGATGAGCTTGTAGATATCGGTGTTGAGAAAAGCTATGTGACTTTTGAACCTGTTGGAGTTATTTTCGGAATCATGCCCTGGAATTTCCCATTTTGGCAGGTTTTCAGGTTTGCAGTACCTGCAATGTGTGTAGGAAATGTCTGTGTGGTCAAGCATGCTTCAAATGTACCAAGGTCAGCTTTAGAGATTGAGAAGGTTTTCTGGAGGCTGGATTCCAGAAACACATTTTCAAGACTCTGTTAATTGACTTAAAAACTGCCATGCGAATTATTGCAGAAGATCGAGTGAATGGTGTATCGCTTACTGGCAGCATAACTGCGGGCTTGGAAATAGGGAGACTTGTGGGAGGAATTATCAAACCTCTGGTACTGGAATTGGGAGGATCTGGTCCTTTCATAGTGCTTGAAGATGCTGATATCGAGAGGGCTGCGCAGGTTGCTATGGAGTCCCGTTTTATCAATACCGGACAGAGCTGTATTGCTGCCAAGAGATTTATTGTTGTGGAAGACGTTGTAGTTGATTTTATCGAAGCATTTAAACTCAATATCCAAAAACTGAAAATTGGGGGTCCTATGGATGAGGAAACAGATATAGGACCTCTGGCAAAAAAGGAATTTGTTCACAGTCTTGAAAAGGTTCTGAAAGACGCGAGAAAGAAAGGAGCAGAACCCCAAACTTACGGGAAGAAATGTGGAAAAGGCTTTTTCTTCAATCCTACTATTATTCCTGCAGCTAGTACAGATATGAAAGCATGCAATCTTGAGGTTTTTGGGCCTATTGCACCGGTTATCATTGCAAAGGACGAAGAGGAAGCAGTGATAATTGCTAACTCAACAGAGTTTGGGCTCGGGGCTGAGATCTGGTCTGGAGACCTTGATAGAGCTGAAAGGGTAGCAAAACGGATTCAGTCAGGATTTGTAGCTATAAATGGTATGGTTAAATCTGATCCCAGACTGCCTTTTGGCGGGGTCAAGAAGTCGGGAATTTGGAGGGAGCTTTCCCACTATGGGCTCAAGGAATTTGTGAATATAAAAACTGTCGTGGTTAACAAATGAAGGGGTTCTGAATAGCCTTACTAACTAAGGATCATGTTCCGCATCCCGTATCCATTCATAATTTCGGGCTGGTTAACAGTGATTTTATGAGGTAAATAGTCTCCTGATGTAAAGATCAGTAATAAGGAACAACATCGGATATCTGAGCATCGTAATCTTCTGGATGATGGAGAGTCGAATTTTTTGTAGGTTGTACAGGAATCATAACAATAGATCCTTTGAATTCTAAGATAAGTAAAGTGGTTCCGTTGCAAAAAATCTGGCTATTTTACAAAACAAGTAAGAAACATCACAAATAAGATATTTATATGCCATAAACAGGTCAATAATGATACAAAAAGTAATAGTTATAACCTAAAAAGGCAGTAAAATTATTTTTGCAACAGTACCAGTTAAGGTTCTAGTTTCGTTATCAAAGGAGTGAGCACTAAGTAGTCGTAAAAGATGTGGATCACGGAGATTTTTTATACATTATAAAGTATATGTTCCCGTTGAATTAGGATTATAATGAATTAAGGATTTACACATTTGAACTGAAAAACGATAGCTTTAAACCATTAAATGTCTAGAATGTAAATTTAAACCAGATGTTTTCTGGATTTGATTTTACTCAAGTGTGTAAATCCTAAGGATCTTTTAATATAATGGAGCAAAAAGATGCTTAAAGTTGCATTGATCACCGGAATTACAGGTCAGGATGGGGCCTACTTAGCTGAATTTCTTCTTAACAAGGGCTATACTGTACATGGTATAAAGCGGAGATCTTCTTCATTTAATACTGCAAGGATCGATCATTTTTATAAAGACCCTCATGAAAGAAACGTAAATTTTTTCATGCATTATGGCGATCTTACAGATTCTACTAATCTTATCCGCATAATACAGGAAACCCAGCCAGATGAAATTTACAATCTGGCAGCTCAGAGTCATGTCCAAGTATCTTTCGAAACCCCGGAATATACGGCAAATTCCGATGGGCTGGGAACACTGCGTCTTCTAGAAGCTATTCGAATTCTGGGCCTTGAGAAAAAAACAAAATTCTACCAGGCTTCAACCAGTGAACTTTATGGGCAGGTTCAGGAAATTCCCCAGACAGAAACAACTCCTTTTTATCCTAGAAGCCCTTACGCAGTAGCTAAATTGTACGCATACTGGATTACAGTCAACTACCGGGAAGCTTATGATATTTTTGCATGTAATGGTATTTTATTCAACCACGAATCTCCTATTCGGGGGGAAACGTTCGTTACCAGAAAAATTACAATGGCAGCCACAAAAATAGAGCATGGACTGCAGGAGAAACTTTATCTTGGAAATCTTGATGCAAAAAGAGATTGGGGATATGCAAAAGACTATGTGGAAGCAATCTGGTCGATTCTCCAGCAGGAATATCCCGAAGACTACATAATTGCGACAGGAGAAACTCACTCGGTAAGGGAGTTTACTGAATTAGCATTTAAGGAAGTAGGGATCAAAATTTTGTGGAAAGGCAAAGATAGCGAAGAAGTCGGAATCGATTCCAGTACAGGCAAAACCCTGGTAGAAATCGATCCCAGATACTACCGGCCTACAGAAGTAGATTTACTGATGGGAGATCCCTCAAAAGCAAAGGAAAAACTTGGATGGAAGCCTAAAGTAAAATTTGAAGAGCTGGTGAAAATTATGATAAAAGCCGATGAAAAAACTGTAAAGCAAAATCACTCTTTTGAATAAGGAGAGGTGAAGATTATGGGTAAAAAGTCAAAGATTTACTTAGCTGGCCACAAAGGCCTTGTAGGTTCAGCCCTTAAAAGAAAACTTGAGTCAAAAGGCTACTCTAATCTTATCTTCCGTACCCATAGAGAGCTTGACCTGACAAATCAACAGGCAGTCAATGAATTTTTCGGACTGGAAAAGCCGGAGTATGTTTTATTAGCCGCCGCAAAAGTCGGTGGAATTCTTGCCAATAATACCTACCCTGCCGAATTCATCTATGAAAATATTATGATCGAAGCAAACATCATCCATGCTTCGTATATATACGGTGTAAAAAAATTACTTTTTCTGGGTTCTTCCTGCATTTACCCTAAACTTGCTTCCCAGCCCTTAAGAGAAGAATACCTATTAAGCGGTCCCCTCGAAGAAACAAATGAAGCCTATGCAGTAGCAAAAATCGCAGGGATCAGGCTCTGCAAACATTACAACCAGCAATATGGGACTAACTTCATCTCGGTAATGCCGACCAATCTTTATGGGCCGAATGATAATTTTGACCTTGAGACTTCGCATGTAATGCCTGCACTGATCAGGAAGTTTCATGAAGCGAAGGTGAAGAATGAGCCTGAAGTTGTAATATGGGGTACCGGAAAACCATTTCGGGAGTTTCTTCATGTCGATGATATGGCTGAAGCATGTGTTTATTTGATGAAAAACTTTAATGCGGACGATATCGGAGAATTTGTTAATATCGGGGTAGGTGAAGATATTACGATAGGTGAATTAGCTGAATTAATCAAAGAGATTGTCGGGTTTGAAGGTGAAATTAGAAAAGATCTTTCAAAACCTGATGGTACCCCACAGAAACTGCTTGATATTACAAAATTGAGTTCACTTGGATGGAAAGCTAAAACCTCATTGAAAGATGGAATTGAGCAAACTTATGAGTGGTACCAGAGTAAATCAAATAAAAACTTGAGAAAAATAAGTGACTTATGAGAAAAGTACTCTCTGGCTAATGGAACAGAATGAACCAACAACTCAAAATAGGTAAATGTGTTCTCTTATGACTGAGCATGCAACTGATTACAAATTGATCATCCGGCCTAAATATGGACCTCTGGATCTTAACTGGCAGGAACTCAAGGAGTATAGAGAGCTTCTTTTCTTCCTTGCCCTGAGAGAAATCAAGATCAGGTATAAGCAGACTATTATGGGTGCATC
The DNA here is from genome assembly GCA_963733675.1 of uncultured Methanosarcinaceae archaeon. GTDB lineage: Archaea > Halobacteriota > Methanosarcinia > Methanosarcinales > Methanosarcinaceae > Methanosarcina. Next base: position 90,983 of record CAVTET010000006.1, read on the forward strand.
CTGGGCGTTGTTGCAGCCTTCTTTTACGATGATAATCTTCACGCTCATCTTTAGCCGGCTTGCGCTGATGCCCTCAGATGGAATACCCTATCCAATTTTTTCTTACTCAGGACTTCTGCTCTGGACATATTTTTCAAATGCACTTTCTCAGTCAAGCAACAGCCTTGTTGACAATGCGTCCCTTCTTTCAAAGGTCTATATGCCAAGAATATTTCTCCCGACTGCACCATGTCTCTCAGGTCTCCTTGATTATGGAATTGCCATGAGCATTCTTGTAATAATGATGGCTTATTACCGATTTGTGCCTGGAATTTCAATACTCCTGTTGCCGTTCATCATACTCTTGACATTCATGCTTGCAGCAGGAGTTGGTTACTGGCTCTCATCCATCTGTGTGAAATACAGGGATGTGAAATTTATTCTGCCGTTTTTTATTCAATTGCTGCTGTTTGTGTCACCGGTAATCTACCCTGTAACTATTGTGGGTGAGAACCTGAAGTGGTTACTCTACCTGAACCCTATGACAGGTTTGATAGGCGCTCATCGTGCATGTCTGCTCGGACATATTCCAGTGGATTTTGTCGGCTTTGGAATTTCTGCAGTGCTGACGATATTAATCTTTTTGAGTGGCATACTCTACCTCAAACATACAGAGAAGTACTTTGCGGATTTGATTTAATGACGGCGTCAAAAAAAAGAGAACCGATAATCGAAGTAAAACACCTCTCCAAAAAATACGATATCGGGGTGGACACGGCGTACAGGACTCTCTCAGAAAGCGTTACTTCTGCTGTGAGGCACCCAATAAAGACGTTGAAAGACTTTCACAAGAAAAATGAGACTTTTTGGGCTCTCAAGGACGTAAATTTCGAGGTCAAGCAAGGAGAGGCTCTTGGTATTATCGGCAAAAATGGCGCAGGGAAGAGTACACTTCTTAAAGTACTCTCACGGATCACCCACCCTACGGAGGGGGAGGTCATAATGCGCGGCAGGGTGGGAAGCCTTCTTGAAGTAGGAACTGGTTTCCACCCTGAGCTTTCTGGCAGAGAGAATATCTATTTCAATGGTGCCATTCTTGGGATGAAGAAGAAGGAAATCGACGAAAAGTTTGATGAGATCGTGAAGTTCTCAGGCGTCGAAAAATTCCTGGACACACCAGTTAAACGGTATTCGAGTGGGATGCAGGTTCGGCTTGCATTCTCCGTGGCTGCCCATTTGGACCCTGAGATTCTTGTAGTGGATGAGGTACTTGCTGTGGGTGACGCGGTATTTCAGAAGAAGTGTCTAGGGAAGATGAATGAGGTGGCTGAAAGAGGGCGGACAGTGTTGTTTGTAAGTCATAATATGGGAGCCATAAGCGAACTATGTGATACAGGGATATTGTTAGAAGAAGGGAAAGTCATTGTAAATGATTCGATAGAAAAGACATTGAGCTACTATAGTGGTTTCAATAAATTAACTTCGCTTCATTATGCTTCTTCAGAAAAATCAAATAAACCATATTTCAAAGAAATTACAATTATACAAGCTGATAATACTAGTACTAATGTATTAGATATTGATAAAGCAATATCTATAAAGTTTGATATAGAAACGTATGGAAAAAAAGAGTTAGTAGTTAGTATTGTTATACGCAATAAATTAGATATTTGTGTTCATCATTCAAGTGATGAGTTTAATAATCTAAAATCGGATCTCAATTCATCACTGCGTATTTGTGAAATACCCTCCTATGCTTTATCAGATGGAATATATTATTTAGATGTTTACATTGCTCAACGTAATTATGAATTATTCCAAGAAATATCAAATGTATTAGCTTTTGAAGTCCAATTTTGTGGTATTGTATCAGATCGTACAACTTCAGAACAATGGAAAGGAATATGTGGGCCAGGATTGCTAAAATGGGTTTAAAAATTATATTTATTCAAATTATCTGGATTCTTTCTGAAATCGAGTCTTTATTTTCGATACCGAATGATTTTTTATTTTTTAGAAAAATATACCTCCGATTGATGAAAGTAAAATTTGGAAAAGAAATATGGGTAGGAAAAGGTCTAAGTCTATTATATCCAGGTAATTTGAGATTAGGTGAAAGATGTGCTTTGGGAGAATTTGTACGAATAGAAAATCATTCATTAATTCAAATCGGCAATGATTTTATAGCGGCTCCAGGTTTACATCTAAATTCTGGAAGTCATGATCCTACAACAATGGAACCAAAATGTTTACCAATAAAAATAGGTAATAGAGTATGGTGCGGTGTAGAGGTTACAATTTTGGCTGGTATAACAATAGGAGATGATGTGGCAATTGCCGCAGGAAGTGTTGTTGTTAATGATATTCCTTCTAATTCCATTGCTGCAGGGGTGCCAGCAAGGGTAATTAATACATTAAAACGAGAAGAAAAATTATGGACGTGGGTTAAATCGATTAAGAGAAGTTGTGATTATTAGCTCTCTAGTAGGGAATACTGGCACAGCTTTATAAAAAATATGGAGTTTGGCAACTATCAATTATTGTGAAAAAAACGTTAAAACGGATACACATAATAAATTGTATGCAATAACATGTGCTTCCTTATAAATATTTGAATCAAAGTTTAAATTTATCATTTCTTTGGAAATTGCGGGAATTTTAGAAATTATGACACAATATCTTAATCTAGGGTGTGGAACTCGCTCCCATCCGTCATGGACAAATATTGATTTCGGATCAACAGGTACAGATGTTATTGCTCATGATCTTAAACAAGGAATTCCATTCCAAAATTCTTCATTTGAAGTTGTTTATCACTCTCATCTTCTGGAGCATTTCCCAAAAACCGCAGCACTTCCATTTTTGTTCGAATGCTATCGTGTTCTAAAATTCGGCGGCATAATAAGGGTAGCTGTACCTGACCTTGAGCGCATTGCAAGAATATACTTACAAGCAGTGGAAGAGGCTTCAAACGGTGATATTATGTGGAGGCATCATTATGAATGGGTGAAACTTGAAATGTATGACCAAACGGTTCGTGAGCGATCTGGTGGAGAAATGGTCACATACTTAAATCAGGAAACAATACCAAACAAAGAATTTGTACTGAATCGGATTGGAATTGAAGGAAAGAAAATTCTCGAAAATGCTGAAAGAATACGGAATAGAGGGCTTCAATTTAAAGAAACTGAAAACAAACTAGTTCCTATTTTGTATACTTTCCTTCAAACTCTGCGAATACATTCAACCCTAAAAGAATTACTTATACGGCTTATACTGGGGAAAGAATACGAAATGTTACAGTTGGGGCGATTTCGTAGTAGTGGAGAAATTCATCTCTGGATGTATGATCGATATTCACTATCGAAGCTTCTTACAGACGCAGGATTCAAGAATCTACAATTTTTCGGTCCAGCTGAAAGTCATATTGTAGGATGGGACAAGTTTAATCTCGACACTGAACTGGATGGGACCATATACAAGCCTGATTCAATATATATGGAAGGAGTTAAGACGTGAGTTTTTAATTCTATTTTACAACTCGCAGGGGAACACTATGAATATACTTCATATAAGTACTACAGATAATCAAGGTGGAGCAGCCAGAGTGGCATACTCCTTAAAAGACACATATACTGAATTAGGTCACAATTCACAAATTTTAGTTGGATACAAAACTGGAAACTTTGATGATATTCTGCAAATCCCAAGTACAAAAATAGATAATATGGCTTCTCTCCTCGCTAATAAATTATCTTTGCAATATATGGGCTATCTTAATACATTTAATATCAAAAAAAGTCGGGTATTTTTAGATTCTGACATAGTCCATTTTCACAATATACATGGGAATTATTTTAATTTTCTTGCACTTCCTGGACTAACAAAATCTAAACCATCTGTATGGACACTTCATGACATTTGGGCCATAACAGGGCACTGCGCGTTTTCATATGGTTGTGATAGATGGCAGTTAGGTTGTGGGAAGTGCCCGAATACATCATGTTATCCAGTTATAAATAGAGACACATCAAAATTATTGTGGTTAATTAAAAAATGGGTTTATAATAGGTCAAATCTTGTGATTGTGACGCCATCAAAATGGCTCAAAAATTTGGTCGAGAATAGTATTTTAGCCAATAAGAAAGTCCACCTGGTTTATAATGGAATTGATCATCGTAAATTTCATCCGGCAAATAAATCAATTCTCCGAAAGAAATTCGGTCTACCTGAAGAAAAATTAATTTTGATGTTTATCGCTAATGGAGGAATCAATAATCCTCAAAAAGGTGGGAAATATCTTATTGAGTCATTAAAAAACGTTAATTCCAAAGATGTATTTTTCTTGAATATTGGTTCATCAGATGAACTTGATAAGATAATACATAAAAAAATTGATTATTTGTCGATTCCATATATTCATGATGAAAATCTATTACCTGAATACTATGCAGCTTCAGACTTATTGTTATTTCCTTCAACTCAAGAAAATTGTCCTTTAACTATACTTGAATCAATGGCATGTGGAACTCCTGTTATCTCCTACAACACTGGCGGGATTCCCGAATTAGTCGAACATTTAAAGACTGGCTATGTTGCTAAATATATAGACGTTAATGATTTTTCAAAAGGAATAAATACTTTTATAGAAAATAAGTCTCTGAGAGACAAAGCTGGCCAAAGAGCCAGAACGACTGTCGAAAAACATTTTACCAAAGATAAAATGGTGGAATTATACTTTAATATATATAATGAACTTCTTTAAAAATCCTTAATACTAATTTCATAACATTTCTCCAGCCTTAAACCTTTCGACCAACATTAAGGAAATTTCCACTTTGCTATCTAATACTAGTGTCGCATCAACCAAGACATGGCGTATGAAATAGATTAGAATCACTCAAAAGTTTTATCGATGGGATAAAGAAGTTCTAGCTTATTTTAATGGGTTTGGTACTACGAAATTTAGATGAAAGGCAATTTGGGATGTTAATTGGCTTGAAATTGCTAGAAAAGTAGACGCTAAATCTTCAGGAATCTGCATATACGATCCTCGCAATAATACTGAAAATATATTCATAAGTGGTTAAAGAAAACACAGCCACATGCTTCTAATCAAAGTATAAGATTTATCAAGCTGTTGTTAAGGTTTTTTGGATGGTAAAACTAATATTTGTTTACACTTAAACCTTCAAAGCTCCTTCCATAATAAGTACACTTTCATTATATTATCTATCGATATAGTTGTCCAAGCGATATTTAGGACGATATTAGGAAATATTATAATCCTACTATGTTACTTGTGATGATAGGCAAGTCACTGGCATCTGAGATACTGAGTATCATTGGAATCAATGTGAAAACAGGAAAAGATAGTGAAAAATCTCAACCTTAAGGTAAGATTATGGATTCGAAAGTTTCAGTAATAACAGTTTGCTATAATGCTGAAGAATTTATTGAAAACGCAATTAATAGTGTTTTGAATCAAATATATGAAAATATTGAATATATTATAATTGATGGCGCATCGACGGATAATACAGTGCCAATTATAACTAAATACAAATCCAGGATAGGATTTTTTTTGAGTGAACCGGATAGCGGCATGTATGAAGCAATGAATAAAGGAATAAAAGCTGCTACTGGTGACATATTATATTTTTTAAATTCAGATGATGTATTTTATGATAAGTATGTTATAGAAAATGTTGTTAAAATGTTTAAGAAAAATATCGATGCTGATCTTATATATGGTCCTATAATTATTAAAGATCCTATCACAAATGAGTCATTTATGAAACCGCATAATTATATTACAAAATCTTTCTTTATTTATGATTGCATCTGTCAGCAAGGTATATTTTATAAGACTGATATTTTTAAAAAATGTGGTCACTTCGACACGACTTATAAAATTGTAGGTGATTATGAATGGATCTTGAGAGCATTCTATAAGTACAACGTTAAAAGGCAATATTATGGGAACATAATAACGATATTTAGAAATGGAGGTATGTCCAATTCAGATGAATTCTCAAATATTCATGATATAGAAAGGCAAAGAGTTATGAAAGATTATTTCAACAAATTTAATATATTTAAATACAATTTTATATTATTTTCTAAAAGGATGCTTCAGAAGTTCGAATAGTATTATAAGAGTTCATTCTAAAACCCAAGATTACTTCCCCAAATTTTGTACAATTAATGAGCTCATCACAAAAGCAATTTTATTCTTAATCAAGATAAATTATCAGGATCCTTTTCACGATCATGAACTGGATTGATTATTCAAAATACAAGTCTCAAGAAACAAACTTTGAGTGCTTGGATGAACTCAATAATTAATCAAGCTTCTGATTCATGAAAAATGGTTCTGAAAATCTTACTTACTGAGAATAAAATGGTTTTGGGATGAGTTTATACAGTAATTGAACAGTAATCAAAAAAGAAAATTAAAGTGTATATAGCGAATTTTATTGAGAATTGCTACATTACCTTGAGTTACCAATACGATGCACAAAATTCTTAAATCGTTTAGGTATCTTGCTAGAATTTTAACAAAACTTGAAGTTGATAACCAACTAAAGATAAAATTCAGAAAAGGTAATTATTCAGCATACCAAAAATAGGTTGATTGATGTCTATTTCGACGTAATAGATGCATCTGATCACGAACAGATGAACGATTCAAAAATGCAATCAATAACCACTAATTAACTACTAATGAAAGAAGATCAACTCATCGAAATTTGCCAATTGAGCCTTACTAATATTGGCTGTAGATGCTGTTTTATCCCGGTTGGAAGTCACAAAGAATGAATTCTAACACTCCAATTGGCCTTTATCCTCCTATGGTATCGAGTATTCTAGGTTTCATGTGGACATCTACATATTTTCTAATTCTCTATATATTGTTCTACAATAAGAATCATGAGATGCTTAAAGTCATTGTTGAGCGCATAATAGTTACTAAAATATTAATCTAAACGAGTTAAGTAAATTATTTCACATACAAACTCCAGATCCTATAGGCTTAGAATAAGAATGGTATATAGCATCATGCATGATCAAATTTCAACAGTAAGTGTAGTAATCCCAACTTATAATAGGGATCATTTACTACACAGGGCTATTCAGAGTGTTTTGGATCAAACTTACCAGGATTTAGAGCTCGTTTTGATGATGGTTCTACAGATAGTACTGAAGAAATTCTAAAAAATTTTAAAAATGGGGGAATAAAATACCTTTGCCATAATAAAAATAACGGACCCTCCGCAGCAAGAAATACAGAATAAGGGCATCTAAAGGAGAATATATCGTGCTTCAGGATAGTGACGATGAATGGGTTTCGGATAAATTAGCGAAACAGATATAAATTTTTGATAAATCCTCTATGAAGTTGGGTCGTTTATTCTGGTATTTATAGGGTAGAAGGTGATAAAAAAATTTAATTATCAAATGATGCTCTTTTTACTCAAAAAGAAGGAGACATTCATAACTAACTCCTTAAAAAAAATTTCGTCGGAATACCAGCATTTTTATTAAGAAAGAATGTTTCGAAAAGGCAAAATATTTGATGAGGATATTCCTGCTTTAGAAGATTGGGAGTTTTGGATTGAAATCTCAAAATAGTATCATTTTAAATTTATAGATGAGCCTTTGTTGTATCCTACTATACACCAAATAGTGCTAATCTCAACCAGAAAAATCAGCTTAAGGTACATGAGATTATTTTATTAAAATCATTTAGATGATTTCAGTAAAAACACAAAAGTTTTGTCAGAACATTATTTCTAAATTGGTATTGAGCTGTGCTCATTTGGCGACTTTAAAAATATAAGAGATTATTTAATAAAAGCTGTAAAGCAAATCCCTTAAATACCGACGCAATTTCACGTTTTTTGTCTTACTTTTTTGTCAAAGAGTCCATCTTAAGTTTAGATATATTCATCAAGAAGTAATCAGGAAATATAAGATCTCCAAAATTGCCGCTCGAAAAAATTATTTATATAAAATATGATGAAGATTAAAGGTCATCCTAAACAATATTGCAATCAGATATGCATTAGAAATCTTAAAGCAGACTATTTTCTTTCACTCATATTAATTTCAGAAGCCGATTTTTTAAATGTGGTTGAAATAATGATCTAGATTGTTTGTGTATATGCTAACGAGAAAATATTTAGTGACTTTTTAGTTAAAAGCCTGAATATCAAACTGCAGAATTTGAACTAATCGGGATCGATAATAACTCTAATAAATTCCAATCTGCACCGTCTGCTCTTAACTATAATGGGAAAAGCTAGGAAAAATACATAATGTTTGCTTATCAAGATGTCAGTTTCCTCTCAAAGTCCTGGCTCGAAAATATAAAAAAATTTTTGGATCCAATAAGTAATTTAGGAATTGCTGGTTAGTTGGGATAGAGTGAAACCGGCAGCTCTACCACGGAATGAAGATGAAACATCATAACACATGGGGAGCTTTTGGAAATCTGCTCATGGGGAAACAAAATACAAAAACCTGTACCAGTATAAACACTTGGTGAACTTCTGGTAATAATTCCAAAATCTACTTTTGAAGTTCTTAATTTCGATGAAAAGACCTCTAACTGTTGGCAGTTATACGCAGTAGAGTATTGCCTAAGTGCTAAAGAAAACGGATTTGGAGTTTATGCACTTTCCATGAGGATTCACTACCTATCAAAAGAGAGCGGACAATATGAATAAATTTTAATCTTTAAGAGAGTCACTGCCTGATGAATATTCTTACATTTTGGGCAAATTAATTAAAAGGCATAGTGATATGTATCGAAGAATTTATATAAACTGCGAAGATTGGAGTACTTCGTAGCCTGCAGTTTTTCAAAGACGCTATTAAATACAAAGGTTAAATTGTATATTTAGATAACTTTGAATTGCCTAATTCGTAAATTGACGGTTATTCTTGAAATTATATATTTCCCAGCGTTGATAAATAATTTCAATATATACTCATTGATACATATTTTGAAATATAGCAAGGTTATTTGACTCCACATTTTTGAAGGAGAATGTTTTGATTCAGTATCAAAGAAAAGGTATAAAATATTACCGTCGTTAGATGTTGCATAAAACTTATAAAAATTAGTTTTTACCAATCTCAAAGCATATATAGTTCAAATAGTTGATGATGCTATTGTCTAAAAGAAACTTGTTACGATAATTTCTACAAAAAAACCTATGTAGTATCTTATTTTCTAGATACAATGGTTTGTGTGACATATTTTCATTTTATAGTCCAAGGGTGGCTAAAAATAGAAATACAGGTAAATCGAAATTCTTTATAATATATTATACTCGCTGTTAAGACACAATGTCAAAACACAGTGATAAACTTAAAATTGAACATCACTAAATTTTAAAAATTGTCACAATCCTTTGAAAGTGATTTATTTACTGATGTAGGAATAGTTCGAATACAGAATTTGATTGAAGATCAAATTCACCTTGAAAATTTATATTTCGATCAAAAAATGTAAAATCAATAAATTTTGGAACTCAGTTTTTTTTAAATAGTATAAAAGTTCTTTATATTGCTTAAGAGAATTTCGATAAACCTCTATTTTTGGATGGTTGTTCATAAACCCTATATACAATTTGCTAAAATAAGAGGTTTATTGAGATTCTCTTAAGTATATTCATTGATCATCGGTTAAGGATTTTTTTTGTATGTATGCTATAGATTTATTAGCACAAATTAATCCCATATTTTGAAAACCAACGCTAAAATAGACATACTGCTCCAACTTATTATCGGTGAATATTTTGTTTAACTATAGGGGAAATATATCACTGTAATCTCTATCATAAGTTAAGTCTTCAGTTTCATTATCACTGGAGTGAGCATTGGGTAGTCGAAAAGATATATGGCTTACGTAAAAGTTAAAGCAAGCAGGTTTAACCTGAAAATTGGAGAAAGTACTCGATAAGGGCAAGTTAAAGGTATACTTTGTCTAATTTAGGTAAGATTCAGGTTGAAATTTTTAAAGTGCTGATAAGAGAAGTTATAGATGAAGTGTATGTTGTTAGTTTTGATGGTATATATGGGAGGAACTCAAAAATATGAATTTAATAAATACGAAAATAAGTGACCTCTTCATACTCGAACCTAAAGTTTTTGGTGATCATCGAGGTTACTTTTTTGAAAGTTATAACCAAATGACACTTGATAATCTTTTGGGCAAGAGCTATAACTTCGTTCAGGATAATGAGTCAAAGTCTTCCTATGGAGTGGTTCGCGGTCTGCACTATCAACTGGCTCCTTTTAGTCAAACAAAACTTGTAAGGGTTTTGCAAGGGAAAGTATATGACATCGCAGTAGATCTTAGGAAAGATTCCCCTACTTTTCTGTATTGGGTTGGAGTCGAGCTTTCTGCTGAAAATAAAAAACAATTTTTGATTCCAAAGTGTTTTGCTCATGGATTTTCCGTGCTGAGTGAAACTGCCATCTTTGTATACAAATGTGATGAATATTACTACCCTGAGGTAGAGGCAGGAATTATCTATAATGATCCTTCATTGAGTATTGACTGGAAAATAAAAGATGAAGATATTAAAATTTCTCGAAAGGATATGCTGCTTCCAAATTTGGAAAAAGCTAACATGGACTTTTAAAAATCTACTAAAATTTTAATCATCTTATCGCAATTTACAGATTATGTATATTGGGTTTCGATAAGCTCTAAATTTGTCATAGGCCTATAAATGGTGTGTAAATGACTCGTGAAAATCAGAGGTTTATCAAAATTCTCTAATTTATTAACATATTTAGAGGTGGACAGAACGAAATTGTTAGTAACAGGAGGTTGCGGATTCATAGGCAGCAACTTTATCAGTTATATGATGAAAAAGTACCCAGACTATCAAGTTGTAAATCTTGATAAACTAACTTATGCCGGAAATCTTACAAATCTAAAGGATATTGAAAATAATCCGAATTATTTTTTTGTACAGGGAGATATCTGCGATTCTCGAGTCGTTAATGAAGTAATGGGAAAAGTAGATGAAGTTGTTCATTTTGCAGCCGAAAGCCATGTTGACCGCTCAATCGAAGATGGATCGGTTTTTGTCAGAACAAATGTGCTCGGAACAAATACTCTTCTGCAAAGCGCGCTTGTACATAATATAACAAAATTTATTCATATATCAACAGACGAAGTCTATGGCAGCATTAAAGAAGGTTTTTTTACCGAAACAGATAAGCTTAACCCTTCAAGTCCATATTCTTCAAGCAAAGCAGGTTCCGATTTTCTTGCTTTGGCCTACTATACAACTTATGGTCTGCCAGTATGTATAACTCGATGTACAAACAACTTCGGGCCTTATCAGTACCCTGAAAAACTAATTCCATTTTTCATCAGCAGATTAATAGAAGGGAAAAAAGTTCCCGTTTATGGCACAGGTCTGAACATTCGTGACTGGATTTATGTTGAAGATCATTGCTCTGCCGTAGATTTTGTACTTCATAACGGAAGAAGCGGAGAAATCTATAATATAGATGGTGAAAACGAGCTTACAAACCTCGAAATCACTTATCGCCTTCTTAAGATGCTTGGAAAAGATGAATCTGCAATTGAATACGTTAAAGACAGAAAAGGCCACGACTTTCGCTATGCTCTTGATGGCAGCAAAATGGGGAAAATGGGCTGGAAGCCTAAGTATAACTTTGATACCGCCCTTGAGCAAACAGTAAGGTGGTATGTTGAAAATAGGTGGTGGTGGGAACCATTAAAACGCTGATCATTGGTGCGAGTGGGATGCTTGGATTCGACCTTTGTAAAGTGTTTCCTACTTCTGTCAAACTAACTCACAAGGAACTTGACATAATAAACAGAGACCAGGTTCTGGATTATATCCAAAGAATAAAACCGAATCTTGTGATAAATGCAGCTGCCTATACTGATGTTGAAGGCTGCGAGGATAAACAGGAACTGGCACTTCAGGTCAACGCATATGGTCCAGGATACGTTGCTGAAGCTTGCAATAAAATAGGTGCAATACTTATACACTTCAGTACCGACTATGTGTTTGATGGGGTTGATAGTGAGTATATTGAGTCGGCTATTCCTAATCCCATCAACGTATATGGTCGATCAAAATTTATTGGAGAACAGGAAATTGCAGAAAAGATGGATAATTACAGAATTATTAGGATTTCTTGGCTTTTTGGCATGCATGGGAAAAATTTTGTAGAAACAATGCTTAAGCTATCTGGTGAAATGGCTGAAATCGGGGTTGTAAATGATCAATTTGGAAAACCCACCTATACAGTAGACCTTGCACATAAAATTGCGGATATAATTGAACTTAATCCCGGGATATACCATCTGACTAATGAGGGTATATGTTCCTGGTACGAGTTTGCATCTGCCTTTATAAATAATGCTGTTCCATGTACAAGTGAGAAATTCCCAAGAAAAGCTAAACGTCCAAAGTATTCTATTCTTGTAAATACTAAAACAGGAGCTATGAGGCATTGGAAAGAAGCACTTAAAGATTATCTCAGGGAGAAAAATATATGAAAGGTGTAATACTCGCAGGGGGTACGGGTAGCAGGCTTTATCCCCTAACTAAAGTTACAAACAAGCACCTTTTGCCTGTATATGACAAACCAATGATATTTTATCCTATCCAGACTCTCATTGATGCTGGGATCAAGGATATAATGATTGTATCGGGCAGAGGTCATGCAGGACACTTTCTCGAGCTTATTGGGTCAGGTGCAGATATCGGAGTTAAGTGCACGTACGAAATTCAAGAAGAAGCAGGAGGGATTGCACAGGCTTTAGGCCTTGCAGAGAGTTTTGCTGATGAAGAAGATATCACCGTAATTCTTGGGGACAACATTTTCCAAGATAACATTAAAAAGGACGTCTTAACCTTTAAAGGCGGCGCCAAAATCTTCTTAAAGGAAGTTCCAGAAGCCCAAAGATTTGGAGTAGCTGAACTCAAAGGCAACAGGGTTGTAGGAATTCAGGAGAAACCTCATGAGCCGAAAAGCAATTTTGCAGTTACCGGTCTTTACATTTACAGCAATAAAGTGTTCAACGTGATTAAAAACCTCAGACCTTCTGCGCGAAGTGAACTTGAGATTACTGACGTCAATAATCATTTCGTTAATAATGAAACTATGGATTACCGCATTTTTTCTGGTTTCTGGAGTGATGCAGGTACCTTTGATAGTTTATTGAGGGCAGGAGTACTAATCCAAAATCATCGCAAAAACAAAAATACAAAATAAAAACCTCATCGAGCACTGTTAAAAACATAATCAAGCATTATTTGGGACTATATTTTCCACAATTAGAAAGAATTACTTGAATTTTGGATGCTAGTCTAGTGGTACTTTATCAAATACCACTATTTCTGATAGTTTCAACATTTGGATGAGACTATCATTTTTTAATAGTATTACTGATGAATTACATAATTTTAAGCTGATTTACTAATACTATCCCAACAACCTTTTAAAAATAACCAAAAACCATGAATATTTTTATAATAAATCAAATTAACTGCAGTTAAATACCTAAATCGAAATGTGAAGATGTCAGATCTTGGTTTTTTGAACAAAAATAATTCTATATCCTGCTTTTGGATCTCTGACACATAAATCAGTATCCTCCCAGCATAAAAAATAATTTTTATTTTATATAGCCAATTTTTTTGAATACCTCATTTTTAGTAAACAATTTACAACTATCCAGGCCCCTTAACTCCCATGCCAATCTTTTCCGCAATTTTTCGTAGATCTTCACAAATCTGTCTATCAAGTTTCAGAACAAGAACACCATATGCCATTCCACCGACAATAACGGCAACCAGTAACCCATATATTCAAAAGTGGTACACGTAAACGACACCCTCCAACAAGTACTCCCATTGCAATCGAAGTTATAGAGATGTTCAACAGGCTATGACATCCTAGTCGTATTTCAATAATTTTTGATAATGCACATCTGGCAAGTAGGGCATTTAATGTCATTGTTGCCAGAATTGTGATTGTTGTGCACTTACCCCGATCACTGGGATCAGTACAATATTCAACGCAATATTTGCTACAACACTAACAACCGTGACTTTAAATGATTATTTTGGATTATCCAGAGCATCCAAATACATGGTAAATAAAAACTGGAATACATTAACTACCTGCACAGCAAGTAGTATTATTAATATTTGATATCCTCGAGCAAAGTCCGCGCCATAAAATAAAGGTAGCAGACGGTCACTCATTAATATACCACCCACAAACACAGGAATTGCCAGTATCAATGAGTAGCTGATAGCACGCGATAGAGATTCCTCCACCAGCTCGATCTCATTAGTTTTACCCCAGCGGCTGATACGGGGCCAAAGCGTGTCTCGCAATGCATTTGTGCTAAATGTAGCAACTAAGGTAAACTGGAGTATTATTCTGTAAATGCCTACATTGGACATATCCAATAGATGTCCAATTATAATTGTATCAGCTTGTGAATATAGCATCATTCCACTAGCAGTTAAAAAATAACCAAAATGAAAAGGCAGATAAGCTTTTTATGTGGGCCCATTTGAAACGTACTAAATGCAAATCAAAAAAATGTAATTCAATTATTGTTCCCTCCAGTGTTCCAGCCACCATACCTCCAGCCAGACCGGCAGTCTCATATCAAAGATATATTGCCGAGATCTGAAATATAATGCATGAAATATTTTTTATGCCTAAAAAGGTGTTGTATATCCCGATTTTATCCCTGCCGGCAACTCCGCTTTAGATGGGACCCACAATCACTGATATCAACAATGATAGTAGCAGCCAGACAAATATATTTGAGTATTTAAGCTCTACAAAAGAATCTTTAAATACGAGCAAGATGAGTATTCCAATTATCGTAAATGCTAACCGCGGTATAAAATATGCATTGGGTTCTTTTCCTTCACTTATACGTTTCATTGCGGCTCCATCGAATCCCCCATCTGTAACCAAACTAAAAATGCCATTATATGATAAAAACAGAAAATATGCACCGAAAATTGGAGCACCTACGGTATGTGCGGGTACATTGTACTCAGAAGACCCATAGCTTTGAATACTATCTGTCAGAATAATGATATTATAGTCTGGCGCTGGATAGGATCTATTTTAAGGATATTAGAAAAAAAATGGTAGTTATGTTATACATGGTCCAAAACATTAATTATATTTTTATTAGTTATATTTCAACATATTTGGAAATTCTAAAAATCTATTAAGTAGTAAATCTTTTTCTAAATTCAACATCGATTTAGTTCTATACTAGTGTCTGGACAATTTTATAGGACAAAACGTAAAATCATTGGGTTATCAGCTCAGTAGACATAAGCATCAACCTGGTTTTGCATCTGATTTCCGGCTGCTTATTTGCTAACGTTGCGATGGCAGAGGCGAAATAAAAAATTAGAGTTTGCATTAAAATTGTTTTGGGAAATCATCTATTTAGAAATCTTTGATTTAATCCAAATTGGTTCTAAAATAGTTTTGTTTATGCCATACACTATCAGCTTAAAGTTTACTTCTATGATTTGATTACGGATTTTTTTTGTCGAAGTACTTATCCACATCTCCTTTTGTCGACAGAAAAAATTATCTCGACTATCTTTTTTATTATATTTAATTTTATCTGAAATTAAATAAAACTGTTTTTGTATTTTCTCTTCACTTTCTTTCTCTTGGAACATATTACATGATAAATTTTTCCCAAATAAAAATTGCGATGGAATACTTCGCTGCAAACAACTGGATATGGTCTCATTCTCTTGCTCTGAATATAATAGATTATTCAAAATCAAATATTTTTATTTACCTGCATGTTTCTTTTTCTTCCTGGTTTTCCTTATTTTAGACCTACTTTTTAATGATATCGGAAGTTGTACCATCATCCATTTCCATTGTAGTTCCCATCACTACAAAGTTTACAATCCAGAAGTTATTTCTTAGGGAATTTCGATAAACATTCAATTTCTCTCGATACTTATAAATAGTATATAACTATTTCATAAAAATTAGAGGTTTATCTAAATATTTTTCAGAATATTCCATAAAAATTTTCCTTGCTGTGATGTTTTTTATAATCCGCATCACTTTTGAAGGAGAATATTTTGATTCAAGATCAGTGAAAAGATGTAAATTATCACCATCATTAGATGTTGCATCAAACTTATAAAAATTAATTTTTACCAATCTCAAAGCATGATATAGTTCAAATAATTGACGATATCAATGTCTAAAATAAATTTGTTAGGATCCTTCATGCAAAAAAACGATACGAGATCTTATTTGCTAGATCAATCGTTTAGATTACATAGTGTCATTTTATAGTGTGAAGATAGTTAAAATATAAACCAGTTAGTTAATAACAGTTTTTGGGGAAGTTTCCATCCCCGCAACAAGCTGCGGGATATTCGACTAAGATAAACACAATTTGAGATCGTGGGGAATTAATATATGGAAGTTGATTATATAAACGGCCTAAAAACGGACGAAATATTTGCGATGTCAAAATACCAGATGAAGATACATGAAAGGATAATAGACATAAGACTAAACCCTATAGAGTATCCTATGATCTCAAAAAAAAGAGTCATAAATGACGTAGTTAAATATCTGGTATATCCGTTTATTGTAAATGGAAGAGTAAGAAAAAAGAACATAAAACATATAACCAGCCAGGACCTTGCTTACATTCTAAAACTGGTAAAATTGGAAAAGACAATTGTTACTTGCCATGACATTATCCCATGGGTATATGACAATGAGCGGCTACCTACTACGAAACTGAAAATGAAGGGATTAATGGAAGCAGATAGAATGATCACGGTTTCTGAATACTCAAAAAAGGACATTATACGATATTTGGGATATCCAGAAAATAGAATCAGTATTGTATATCCGGCAGTTGACCACGATATCTACTATGTGAAAAGGGATCGAGAAATCATAAAAAAATTAGGTATTATGGATACTAGCAAAGTAATTTTATACGTTGGCTCTGAACAGCCTAGAAAAAATATCCCCTTTTTATTAGAAGCGGTTAACCAGCTGAAAAGGAGAATTCAAGGGATAAAACTCCTTAAAATTGGAACCCCTCAGGTTCCTGATGCACGTGAAAAACTTCTTGAGTTGGTTGAAAGACTAGGCTTGCAGGAAGAGGTAATATTCGTAGGATACGTTTCAGAGAATGATATTACAAAGTACTACAATGCTGCAGATCTTTTTGTATATCCTTCGTTATATGAGGGGTTCGGAATGCCTCCACTGGAAGCTATGGCATGCGGAACACCGGTAGTAACCTCCAACGTAACATCATTACCTGAAGTAGTAGCAGATTCTGCCATTACGATAGATCCACACGACATCGATGCATTTGTAAACGCAATGTATGATGTTTTAACGGATGAAAAGTTAAGGGAAATCATGATAAGCAAAGGACTCAAAAGAGCACAGTTATTTAACTGGAAAAAATCAGCTGAAGAAATGCGTAGAGTATATGAACAGCTAAACTCAAATTCTCTCTAAAGACCTTAATATGAAATTTCAATTATTACGCACAAATACCATACTGATAAGTTTTTACTCATCAGCCAGTAATCCATCTTTAACACCTTTTAGAAAACATACAAGTAACGGCTTATTTTTGTGGAGGAGAGCCCATCCAGCAAAAGAGAAGAACTTGAATCCAAAGAAATAAGCAAGGAATAATCGGTATTGTTTACACGAAGCATACTGTTTCATGAACCAGAATCGGTTTCTTGTATGCTGATACAGGGCAAATCCCCTGATCTTATTGCTGGTTACACTTCCTTTATGCCAGATTTTCCCCTTCGGAACATATACAATTTCATAAAATGCTCTTCGTGCACGCACACACCATTCGACTTCTTCAAAATAGGCAAAATATTTTTTATTTAAAAGGCCAATTTTGTCTAATAACTCACTTTTTACAAGCAAGGTACAACCAGTTACAGCATCAACTTTTTGTGTAGATTTTGAGAAATCACCTTCATATACGAGGCTAATAGCATCTCCCTTATTCCACAGAATTTTCAAGCCTGCTGACTGAATACGAGAGGGAAGTTTATAGTCAAAAATAGTGGGTCCAAGGATCCCGATATTTGGATTCCTTTCCGCGATCTTAATCAATTCATCCAGGAAACAGCTATCTACAACAGTATCATTATTCAACAAAAGAATATAATCTGGATTCAGTTTTTCCAATGCATATCTTATTGCGATGTTGTTTCCTTCAGCAAATCCATAGTTCTGATTGTTTTTAATTAGGATAAGTTTTTTTTCTGGTGGCAAGTTTTCTATATTTTTTCTTAGTCTGTCACTAATTTCGAGTTCTTCCTGAGAATATTCTATTAGTTGTAGAGGTTTATTATCCGAATTATACTTAAAAAAGCTTGATTCTATTTTGAGACTTCCAGAAGCGTATTCTTTTATTTTTTCAACTGATTGATCTTTTGAATCATTATCTACAACAACAACATCATAATTTGGATATTCGATCTGATAAACAGATTCCAAACATTCTATTGTATCTTCCCAACCATTCAGGTTGAGGATTATAATAGTAACTTTAAAAACCATTGTTATTACCGACTCATTCTGTCTTGCGTATAGGACTTATGCGGTTGAATTGAAAAATTATTGGCATTATATAAAATCAAACTTTACAAATTAATGGGTATCGTATTAGATTCAATATTTCAAGTGTGTAAGTCCGAATGTATAAATCTTAGGACTTAAGCAGTAACAGATTTTGAACATTGTTTCCCTTTTACTTATTTAATATAGCAATAAATTTAATTTGTATTTTGACCTGTTTAAAATATACCGTTGTTATAACTTTATATAATTTTATTTTATTTTATTCATGAATCAAAATATTCCATTTTCTAATTCTTTGTAACTTCAACTTTAGGAAAGTTCTCGATTAAACCATTACAAATGCCTGAGGACTCTTTTTTCTTTTTCTGTTCATTATTATTTGATTTTAAAGATAGCTTTAGTTATCATTAAAATACTCCTTTTATTTCCAATGTCCTCAATTGATGGCGATTATAACACAAAGCTGTACATGACATCTTCAGAAAATTTCAATAAACCTAATATTGAGCTGATTGCTTATAACGCTTATATATACAATTTGTTGAAATCGGAGGTTAATCTAAATTTTCTATAGGCTTCCAATTCTATAGGGTTAGGTGTATCTTGCAGGGTATTATAAAGACACATAATATTTTTTATTAGACTGTTATTATCTGCTAGCAAGTTTGTATAATTTACTAATAGTTCTAGTCTCTTGCTGGCATTCGCGGTCTTCTAATAACTACTTAAGACATTGAATCATGGCAGAAGTGGGGCTGTTATATCAAGCATTTACTATATTGCTATACAACTCAATTATCACCCACACGCACAATTTACACTTGTCTTCTGGCATATACGCAATACATGACATGAGTAAAAAAATGCTTTTAAAAAGCTAGAAAATTATTCCAAATATTAGTATTGTAATTATATATAAGTTATAATAAAACATAGTATTTCATGAGTTTTGAGTCCATGTTTACCTTAAAATCAAGGCAAAACTGCAAAAACGCAGGGGTTTTGGTATAAAATGTCTGTATATTCTCAATGTAAACTCTTCATTACTATTCTATTCACTAATAACCCGAACCCATAAACTTAGAAGTATAGAAAAACGTACATTTAATTAATTTCAAACAAATTAGTTTGTTTACAGTTCAATTTGCTTTTTTGTCTATAATGATTTAATGCTGAATGTTATGTCCTTTTCACGATTATAATTCAGGATGCCTATTGCTTCAGATGTGGGTTCCCTATCGTTAATAGTAAATCTAAATAAGGGATAGGCCACTGATAGGCTCAAGGTAAGGTTCTCATTCGATGGCAATGGAAAAGTAAAATATAGCAATTAGTAGATTAAGATAATGCCAGAACACCGAAATACCCTACCTGTTTATTAATGCTACTCGTTTTAAGGTTAGAGATGGACTTCATTATGAAAACCCAGCTTTCTTTTTAGTTACTAGGATAAGGGATGACGGGTACCGTGAAATTTTTGGAACAAAATTAGCAGACAGTGAATAATTTCTTTTCTGGGAAGATCTTTTCGTTGATCTGAGATAAAGAGGTTTAAGAGGTGTCAAGTTAGTCATCTCTGATGGTCATAAAGGGATACAGAAAGAAGTTAAAGAATTCATTATTAAATCAGGCTGGCAGATGTGTCACTCACATCTGATAGACAAGTTCTCAAGAAGGTGCCGAACAAGAAGTAAAATGAAGACCAGCTAACAGGAAACAAGTATGGTAATAATGGGATAGTAATCAAAAAAGAAGATTAAGGGTAAAGAGCAAATTTTATATAATTAGGCACACCGCCGGATCCCATCAATGCACTCAATATTCGAGATGTTTCGGCATTAATCGATAGGTCACGTTCAAATGTTTGTGTCGTTTTTAAAATCTAGTGATTTTTGATTTTTAAGTTACCACTAAATTTTGATATTGTTTCAAAAACGATATCAAAAAAATATTTTAGTTTTTAATGTCGACTTGCCAGAAATAGGATAATAGTTTAATGTAATTTGCGGAAAAACTCTTCAACCACATAGGTCCTAGTTCTATTAAAAACATTATTTTTAAAGAATTGAATTAGTCTCCTGGGTAAATTTGCACAGAATCCAATTTCTCTATGTGAAGTTTCATTGAGGTCATATAACTTTGTTGTGAATATATATTTAAAAAGGTCAATGTTGGTGAAAGCATTATAAGAGAAGTGTAGAGGGCTGATAGATTTCAAGCAAGTTATGTAGACTGCATCATATTCGGAAATCATTAAATCTAAATTTTTCAAATTTATATCATGGATCTCGTTAGTTTTCGCTATATATTCTTCAGGCTTTGATATAATCTGAAGTATTTTGCTTTCGATATTTTTTGTTTCAAATACATCTATGATCCATCCACCTCCATTTTTTTCCACTCTTTCTTTTAGGGCACCTAGATTCGAAACCAATACTGGGATTCCTATCGCCCAGCTTTCGGATAAAGTGTATGAAAAGGTCTCTGGTGATTTTGCAGGAAATATCACCAAGTCTACTTCGTTTTCTAAAATCAGTTTTCTAAGTTCCTGAAAATCATCGTATTTACCATAAATCGTCACATTCAAATTCTTATAATACCCCGACCTAAAATGTTTATCTGAGACTCCAAAAATGCTCCACTTTGTTTTACCTCTTAATTTTTTTGATTTTGCTAGCTCATAAAATATTTCCCTACCTTTTAGAAGGTATAGTATTCCTATAAATGCAATGTGAATGGTTCTATTATGGATATCTCTGAATTTTTTGATCATGTCTTTACTTATTAATAACTCTTTATTGTGTCCATGTCCTATTACTGTAGATTTTCCATCGATATTAGGATAATAGATACTTAATATATCGAGTGCAGACTTAGTTGGAGTAATTAGAAGAGCAGTTATTTCAAAAATATCCGTAAAATGGTTTCTCCATGATGTAATAAAATTTGACTTGAGTCCCAATTTTCTCAAGCATATTTCACATTCAGTTAAATTAGTTTTCCCGTGACAATATTTATCGTTATAATTAATTAAATTAATTCTCGGACAGACAGAATAAAAATCATGAATTGAGAACACAATAGGAATGTTTCTTATCTTTGCTATATTGAATATATCAAAAGGGTGGCCAATCAAGTGATGTACATGTATTAAATCTATCTGGAAAGTATCTATGATACTGGAAACAATTTTTTCATATTCCTCATTATGAAATTCGAATTTATTTATTTGTGAATTCATCAAAAAGACATATTTTAAAATATTATTATTGTTTATTTCGGTTAATATTATTTGATTATTTATAACTTGTACCACAAATAGTTTATAGTGTTTGTTTAATTTTTGAATTAAATCTTGTACATGAGTCTCTGTTCCACCACCTAATGTGTGAAGTATATACATTATTTTTTTTTTTGAGACATCCCACGTCTGTATCCTTAAATGTATATTTTCATTTAATTTTTTCAACAGATTTGAGTTGATGAATTGATTAATTGTAGGAAAGTATTCAGGATACATTCTTGAGATGGTATCTAAATTTTTATTTGTATCTTCTGATTTACTTGCTGAAAAAGATGCTTCACCTCTATGAAATATAAAGGTATCATCACAAAGCACATTTTTGTATCCTGCATAAATAGCTCTCATACTAAAGTCGTTTTCTTCTCCATAATCTTTTCCAAATGTTTCCTGATCAAAATAATCGATTTTATCAAGAATTTCTCTCTTAATATACATACAAAAATCAACAGCTTTTGGGATTTCAGGATATATCTTAAATGATATTTGCTCAATAAAATCAGCAAAGGATTCTATAGAGAATCCTGTTGGGACTTCATTAACTTCGCAAAAGTTTGGAATCGAACAAATTGCACTATTGTTGGTAAATGGTGTAACTGTACCAATTTTATCATCAATGTTTGCACATTCTTTTAGTTTGTGTATCCAGTTTTTGGTCACGATCGTATTGCTGTTAAGAAGTATTACATCTTTTTTCGAAAATTTAATGCCTCTGTTTACTGTTTTCATAAATCCTTGATTTTCAAAGTTTTCTAGGAGAACTAGATTTTTAGATTTGAAAGGCTTTAATTTTAAGAATAAGTCTTTTATTTTAAGATCAGTACTGTTATCATTGATTAAAATAATTCGAGAGCCTTCTTGGTGAAAAAGAACGCTTAGTAGGCATCTTATCAAATCTTCATAAGCATTATAAACAGGGATAATAATATCTAGTCCAATGTCATTCGATTGATTCGTTTTTTTTGCCATAAGGCATTCAAATATTTTTTTTACATAATGATTTTTTTCGATAACAAAAGCATGTAATTTTTTTTCCTCGATCTCATCATCTATGCAATCGATAACTTTAAGTAAATCTGGCTCTTTTGAGCGAAACTGATCTAAAATATTTTTAACAACGGATTTCTGACTTTCGTATTTTGGTTTATGATCGTCTAAATTCTCAGTTTTGACATTCCTCTGTAAGTCCATTATTTCGTTAGTTATATATATTCCTTCAGAGACTATGAGGTAAAGAATCCCACCAGGTTTTAAAATATTTAGACAATCATGTAGAATCTTTTCTGCGTTTGTTTCCTGATCTATGATATCAGCAACTATGCAAAAATCTAATTGTTTATCTTTAAACTCCTTAAAACCCTGTTTTTTGTCAAAAGGATACGCCTTTACAGGCGTAGATTCTGAATAGTCATGTCCTCCTACTTCAACTGAGCTTTCCTTATTTATACCTAAAATACAAGAAGCATCTATATGAGTAATTGATGCATTACTTGGGATGTCAAATGACTTATTCATTGGTCCAATTTGAATTCCCTTACCACGGATATATTTTGCTGCTAGTTCCGAAAATCTGCTTTTTACGGGATTTTTAGAAAGATTAATTTCAATTCCTATTTCTTTGGATTTCATATTTTTGGTTTTAAGTGCTTTATTTACCCAATTCCTCCCACTTTGCAATCCTGTATCGTATACTTGTCTTCTTGTCGTATTAATGGGGAAAACTCGCTCAACAAATCCATCGTGGAAATTCATTGATAACTGGGATAATATAGTCCTTTTCATTTTGCTATTTTCATCTCCAAGTTACTCCCGTATATATCATTAAAACTAACCACATCCGCTTAATCTATAAGTTCTTTTATTCGCACTTCAATAATAGCAACTTGAATCTTACCTGAATTAGACAACTTGTGACTTCTCCTTTGCCTCACACAAATGGTATATGCGGGGAGATAATTCCAATCTTTATATACTAAATATGTCTTGTATAAATTGTTCACATAAAGTAATTGTGTGAGTTGAAATACAATTCCCGATTAAATAGAAAATTCGTATATTTTTATTGTTTTTTCAAAACTTCTTCCCAATCCATTACCTATTTCGAACCATTTTCTTTTTCTTTTGAATCATGTATCTTTTTATAGAACGAAGCGCAAAACTCCAAGGTCTTCATCCTAGGGTATATAAACGTCAACTTCAACCTTGGTTCAGTCTATATATTTAGAGTATGTAAAATATTTGTGCCTGTTATTCGAGGAATTTTATGTTTATCTTGAATCAAACCCAGAAAGATTAGAGATGTATAGTATACTATAGAAGGATAGAATAATATTATTATACTCTTATATTAAATATGTTAAGACCTAGTATAACTTACGTTATCTTCTGCTCTATATAGCAAAGACCTATTCACAAAAATTGTGTCCAGTCTCTACTACATAAAAATCTAATCCATATAATGGGACGATACAATCAACAGATGCAACTCGTGGGTCCAATACTAAATCTTTTCCCTGTGATAGATATTCTATAATAAATTTAACCATATATAATAAATTTAAATTGATTAAATTCATGATTATATGAAATCTTTATGCTCTAAGAAATCTTTCTTTAATCGGCCATAAAAAGCAGATCTTCAAGCTAAAAGATTAATTTTAAACGAAGATTTTGAGATGTGATCGAAATAATGATTTCTGTTGTTTGTGTTTATAATAATAAAAAAATATTTAACGATTTTCTGCTTAAAAGTTTGAAATATCAAACTGTCGAATTTGAGCTAATTGGAATTAATAATACCTCTGATGAATTCAAGTCTGCAGCTGAAGCTCTTAACTATGGAGGAAAAAAATCCAGGAACAAATACATAATGTTTGTTCATCAAGACGTGAGTTTCTTTCCAAATTTCTGGCTTGAAGAGATTGAGATATTTCTGAATTCTATAACTAATTTAGGAATTGCTGGGGTAGCTGGCATGAGTGAGTCTGGCGGTTCTAATCAGGAAAGAGGAAGAAATATTATAACACACGGGAAGCCCCCACAATTTTGGCTATGGGGGAATAAAATACAAAAGCCCGAACCAGTACAAACACTTGACGAATGCTTGATAATAATTCCAAAATCCATTTTTAATGTTCTTGAATTTGATGAAAAAATAATAGTTGACTGGCATTTGTATGC
The DNA here is from genome assembly GCA_963733675.1 of uncultured Methanosarcinaceae archaeon. Taxonomy (GTDB): domain Archaea; phylum Halobacteriota; class Methanosarcinia; order Methanosarcinales; family Methanosarcinaceae; genus Methanosarcina. The sequence continues at coordinate 116,118 of CAVTET010000006.1, forward strand.
AGTAGACTACTGCCTCAGTGCTAAAGAAAAAGGATTCGAAGTTTATGTGCTTCCGATGGAGATTTATCATTTATCAAGTGCAATCAGCAAAAAAAAAAATCCATCATTAGTAGGTCCGCTTCCTGATATGTATTATGTGACTCTTGATAAATTAATTAAAAAGCACTGCGATTCGTTTAAAAGGATTTATACAACTTGTGGAGATTGGAGTACTTCATATCCTTCAATTATTCAAAGAAGTTATTACATGCAAAGGTTCATTATGGGTTTAGAAAAATTATTTCGGCATTAAAATTACCTTGAATTTAATTTTGAACACTCAATTTTTGTATTTTTATGGAAAATTTATCGTGGATCGCAAAAAATTTATACTTAATATAAACTACGTTGGCAGCCGGCGTCATTTTCTTTAGAGAATTTTGATAAATACCTAGGATTTGATATTAGGGAGTTTAGATCTCTTAACAGTCATTTTCACTCATGAAAAATTTTACTATTTTGCTCTTAAAAAGGATATAAACGTCTTTAGTTAGTTGAAGACAAACTTGCTGAAATTGATTCCCTAATGGCTTGGAAACCTTTTCGTATCATTTTTGAATCCATATATTTGAACAAAACAATTTCAGGAAACAGGAATACAGAAAACTAGCAAAACTTTAGTATTAAGGTTGCTGTTTTCCTAGTCGTTTTTGGGAGCAGCTTAATAAAATGTCTTTAAACCATTGATACGAGATACCAGCATAAAATATCTCAAATTTTAACTCGAATATTTATCAATGATATAAATTATTTTTGTTACTATATTTTTCTCTCTGTATTTATCACCTATAATAAAGAATTATTTGATATCCCATATATTATTCAAATCAAATTGAGTACGGCTACAACATCATAAATGATGAGGTATGCTATGGGCCATCGCCAAATTTTTAGGGAATCATTTAGTATGCTTTGACAAAATTTTCTGAAGATATTGATGCATTACCAACTCTTGTGATCAGGGTAGCAAAAAATCTCATTTTACAAAGAATCAATGATATCGAGATTTAAATGAAACAAAAGAGAGGCAAGGGTTCACTTCGTCCTCTGCATAAAGGAAGAGGTATTCGTAATCCACCGCGCTCCAGATGTAATAACTTACACATATTGTTATACGTATGTGGAATGTAATGTGAAACAAGTCGAAATCTATAATTATAATACTTATAAAGATAAAGGAGATCTCTTCATCTCAATAACCCCCAAAATGATAGCTGAAACATAATACATTGATACAGGTATCTATCAGGCTGTGATGGGGTATCACAAAAATAGTAAATGCTGTAAATTCTCAGGAAAATTTCTGGAAATAAAAACTCCAAGAATTGATAAATATTGAAATCCAAAATTGGATTCTATCAAATCATGAAGGAATCAGTGTAAAGGTAAAAAGAAATGTTCCAAAAAGAGTAAAAGATACCTTCGACTACATAGAACTTATCGAAAAATGGGGAGAAAATAAATATAATCAATTAAAGGATTTCTAACATAAGCTTTCCCGAAAAATGATTGCAATACGAAAGCTAATATCGTTCTAATTGGAGATTTGAAAGTCAAAAAGATAGTTCAATCGAAAAAACAAAAAGGAAAAGTAAAAAATTTTTGAATAGATCTACTCAGAATCAAGGTTATCTTTCCCACTTCATTGAACTCTTGACCCATAAAGCATAACTTTTAGGTAAGAAAGTGATAATAATTGATGAGAGCTATACTTCCAAAGAGTGCTGTATCTGTAAAGTAAAACATGATATGTCACTTTGGGAATGAATTATGTCTTGAGATTGTGGAAACATAATCGATAGATATCTGAATAGTGCAATTAATTCATGAAATGCTTCCTCTCACAAAATGCTTCGCGGACAAGCTACCAACACTTTGTTGGTAATTTACAAACGGGTTTACCGATGTTTAGTAATAGCGATCTCATTAATCAATTGACGTAAATATTTGTGTGAAGCTCCTGAGCCTTTAGCTCGGGGGTAGTTCACTACAGCACTGCTTAATCAGACGTAAAATATGCTTGCTGCAAAGCAGGGTACCATATTAATCGTTCTAATCCCGAAAATTTTGATAAAAAAACGATATGGTTTAGTATGTGATAATAGTAAAATTTAAGCTAATTTGTTTGTCTTGATCCGTTTATTTTTATTTTTTATGTGTTCAGCTATGGATTTTGGTTGAAAAAATAACTTATAGCCACTTTACTAAGCCTGAAGTTCAGATCGTTTTATTCCCTGCTATATATGCCATTATACGCTTTTTTCTCGTAGTCTCCCCAGCTTCTCGGGGTACTTCTGTCATGCAGATAGCGTGCATGGTCGGTTACAGTTTCTTGAACCTCTTCAAAGTCTTCAGTATATTCTATACATCTTCTGTCTACTTATTAAGCACAAAGGGAAGCTTTTTAGCATTAGCTTCTTTTTATAAAATTCTGCAGTAATTTGCGAAATAGGGTTATCTTCAAGTAATCTTGGAACTACTGTCCCGATTTTAATTTCCGATGAAACACGTGAATTATATGTCTTGACCAAAGTTTCAACACAGTCAGGTAATTAAATCAAATCATCTTCTATGATAAAAACAAAATCTCCTTTAGAGTGGGATAAGTCAATGTTTCGGTTACCAAGAGTTCCATGATTAGCTTTGTTTATTTATACTTTGATCCATAGTCAAACTTCGTACATTCCTCAGCGACAGATGATGTTTCATCCTTTGAGCCGTCATCGGAATTAATTAGTTCCCAGTTATCATATGTCTGGTTCAATACCGAATTAACGCATCTTTTTATTAATTCGGCCCTGTTGTAAGTTGGCAAAATTATTGATACCAGTTGTTCTTTCATAAGCAAGTTCCCAATTAAATAGAAAATTCATATATCTTTATTATTCTTTCAGTAACTTCTTCCCAATCCATTACCGATTTTGAACCATTTTTGTTTTCTTTTTTACCTTTCTTCAAGTCCCTTACAGCCTTCACAACCTTTTTTGTGGTAATAGGCATTTCAATTCCCACACAGGCTTTCCCATCCACAAACTCCTCAAGTGCACTTCCTTCTGCCACTATACACGGAGTTCCCGAAGCCAGTGCCTCAGCAACCGTTATCCCGTATGCCTCATGGGAAGAGAGCATGAGAAATACATCGGCATTTGCATAGCATTCAAGTAGCTCTTTCCTTGAAAGGTTTTTTAACCACTCAATCTTTTTTTCCGCTCCGAGTTTTTTCGCCATGCTGCGAAGTTCTGCTTCGTATGGCCCCTTCCCCACGACCCTCAACCTGAAATCATGAAGCTCAGGCAAACCCTGTATAATATACTGTACTCCTTTATACTCCTCCAAGCGGCCTACATAGAGAATAGTTTTCAGTCTTCCGGTTTTCTCTTCTAAATCTATTTCAAGTTGCCTCAGATTTTCGAACTCTTTGAGGTTTATTCCGTTAGGGATTTTTATAGTTTTTGCGGCAACTTTAAAATCCGATTCTACGAGTTTCTTTTCATACTCAGACACACATATTACGGAATCTGCCCTGGAAAAAATCCTCCTCCCGAAAAGCTTATACGGCTTATGAAGCAGGTTCCTTAAAACAGTATGACCGTGCCGGTGATAATGGGGCGTAAATACGAATTTCCCCCCACCTCTGACTAGGGACGCAAAGAATGCAGGAAGAGCATGGTAGCTGTGTGCATGAATTATATCATAGTTATGTTTTTTCAGGTAAAAATAGATATGGGGAGCAAAGTAATATGCATTTCCTGGTGCAACAGATCCGAACCTGATAACCTTTACTCCATTTATCATATCTTTTTTATTCAATTTTACCGTGGAATCCGTTGTTATGACCTCGACATCATGCCCTGCTTTAACCAGCTTTTCACTGATCTCTTTTACATGAGTTTCCACTCCTCCTATATTAGGGAAGTAACGTGGGCATATCTGGGCTATTTTCAAGGAGAACCTCTTTTTCATTGAAACTTATACTAAATAATACATTAGTTTAATATATAGATAATGTGATAATTTTGGTAAATGACATCTAACAAAAGCATCTGCATATTCGGATATTCAAAATTTTTTTAAGCTGTAGTAGTTATTACCCATCTTTCTAGCAAATGCCATGTGTGCGGAAAAAAGGTATATGTGATTTGCTCCCTGCAGTTGCTTTCCTCCTTTCTTTTTCCTGAAAAATCTCATGTTGGAAAAACATTTCAGACCTTCACTTTTCACCCTTGATTCCTGTCTTTAACTGCAGACTATAATAATCCACTGATCTGGATTCAAGCATACAGCTTTCTTAAAGTGCAAAAGCCGGATATCATAGTTTTGCATTGGTGGACTTGTTCGGTTGCACATATGCGGCTCTTGCTGAAATTGTTTGCAGGTCTATTGCATAAACCAAAAATACTATTAGAGTTTCACGAAATTGTGGGCCCTTTTGGAGAATCAACAATTCCGATCCGTTTATAATCGAAAATAACGAGAAAACTGCTTCGTAAAAATCTTGATTTATATCTTACTCATTCTTAATCGGACAAAAAACTTGTCACAGGAAGGTATTCTATTGCCCCTAAAAAAATCCATGTAATCCCACCTGGCTCATGACCAGTAGGAGAACTGCTTGACATGAAAGAAGCGAGAAAAACAAAATTAAAGGTTATAAAAGTATGTTATATTGAAATCTTTTCAAATGTCCTATTTTCCTTTCTGTAAATTTGTTTGATCTACTTAACATAATAACATTTATATACTATTGCAACATATTACATTGTCCTCACATAACTGGGTTATGCGGGGGATAATCCCAGTCTTTAGGGGCATAATCCCATACTTTATATACAAGATCTGTCTTGTATATATCTCTCGCATGAAGCAATTGTGTGAGTTGAAATGCAAATTCCATTCGAGGATGTGATAAACTCCATGATTTGGTTTATAAAGGATAATATTCATTATAATCCGAGGTTTATCTAATTCTCATTTATCTAATGGAGTCAGGAGTTTTTTCCTGTCTGACGAGGATTTTGTCGGTTCGGTTAATTCTGGTTGGTAGTTGTTTTACAAAAACATCTATCGCAAAACTGAAAATAACTGAATTGATAGTTGTTAGTGCAAGTTTCTGCGACCAAAAACTTTGAGTGTGTGATATTATTGACAATTCTGGTTGATCCTGCCAGAGGTCACTGCTATCGGTGTTCGTCTAAGCCATGCGAGTCATATGTTCTTCGTGAACATGGCGTACTGCTCAGTAACACGTGGATAACCTGCCCTTGGGTCTGGCATAACCCCGGGAAACTGGGGATAATACCGGATAACGCATATATGCTGGAATTCTTTATGCGTGAAATGGATTCGTCTGCCCAAGGATGGGTCTGCGGCCTATCAGGTAGTAGTGGGTGTAATGTACCTACTAGCCGACGACGGGTACGGGTTGTGAGAGCAAGAGCCCGGAGATGGATTCTGAGACATGAATCCAGGCCCTACGGGGCGCAGCAGGCGCGAAAACTTTACAATGCGGGAAACCGTGATAAGGGGACACCGAGTGCCAGCATTATATGTTGGCTGTCCGGGTGTGTAAAATACACCTGTTAGCAAGGGCCGGGCAAGACCGGTGCCAGCCGCCGCGGTAACACCGGCGGCCCGAGTGGTGATCGTGTTTATTGGGTCTAAAGGGTCCGTAGCCGGTTTGGTCAGTCCTCCGGGAAATCTGACGGCTTAACCGTTAGGCTTTCGGGGGATACTGCCAGACTTGGAACCGGGAGAGGTAAGAGGTACTACAGGGGTAGGAGTGAAATCTTGTAATCCCTGTGGGACCACCTGTGGCGAAGGCGTCTTACCAGAACGGGTTCGACGGTGAGGGACGAAAGCTGGGGGCACGAACCGGATTAGATACCCGGGTAGTCCCAGCCGTAAACGATGCTCGCTAGGTGTCAGGCATGGCGCGACCGTGTCTGGTGCCGCAGGGAAGCCGTGAAGCGAGCCACCTGGGAAGTACGGCCGCAAGGCTGAAACTTAAAGGAATTGGCGGGGGAGCACAACAACGGGTGGAGCCTGCGGTTTAATTGGACTCAACGCCGGACAACTCACCGGGGGCGACAGCAATATGTAGGTCAGGCTGAAGACCTTGCCTGAATCGCTGAGAGGAGGTGCATGGCCGTCGCCAGTTCGTACTGTGAAGCATCCTGTTAAGTCAGGCAACGAGCGAGACCCGTGCCCACTGTTACCAGCATGTCCTCCGGGACGATGGGTACTCTGTGGGGACCGCCGGTGTTAAATCGGAGGAAGGTGCGGGCCACGGTAGGTCAGTATGCCCCGAATCTCCCGGGCTACACGCGGGCTACAATGGATGGGACAATGGGTCCCTACCCTGAAAAGGGTTGGTAATCTCACAAACCCATTCTTAGTTCGGATCGAGGGCTGTAACTCGCCCTCGTGAAGCTGGAATCCGTAGTAATCGCGTTTCAATATAGCGCGGTGAATACGTCCCTGCTCCTTGCACACACCGCCCGTCAAACCACCCGAGTGAGGTATGGGTGAGGGCACAGACGTCGTGCTGTGTTCGAACCTGAATTTTGCAAGGGGGGTTAAGTCGTAACAAGGTAGCCGTAGGGGAATCTGCGGCTGGATCACCTCCTAAGCAATAAACACGCCAACCAGATGCCGATAAATCGACAAAACCTCAAAAAAGAAGTATAATATGAGAAGTCTGTCATAAAGTACTTTTCTCTATTTACTTAAGGCTTGTAGATCAGTTGGAAGATCGCTGCCTTTGCAAGGCAGAGGCCCTGGGTTCGAATCCCAGCAAGTCCATTTTTATGCACCTGATAATTTAATTATCAGGGAAGGACTGATTACCTGCTTGGCAGGTAAATGAAGTCATGTATAAGATACTGTATACTGGACGCTTACTGGACCTGGTTAGGTGTAACAGGAATTATGCTATCAGGGGGATGGCTCGGCTCAAGAGCTGATGAAGGACGTGCCAAGCTGCGATAAGCCTGGGGTAGGTGCATGGAGCCAATGAACCCAGGATCTCCGAATGGGACCTCTCCATAGAGATCAGTAATGATCAGGAACGCTCCGAATTGAAACATCTCAGTAGGAGCAGGAAAAGAAATCAACCGAGATGCCGTTAGTAACGGCGAGTGAAACCGGCACAGTTCAAACCGAATCCCGCAAGGGAAATGTGGTGTTGTAGGGCTGTTCAAAAGTCTGGCGGCAAAATCAAACTTGCCTGAAACGGCAGACCATAGAGTGTGACAGTCACGTAGGTGTAAGCCAAAAGATGGGAACATGTCCCTGAGTACCGTGCGTTGGATATCGTGCGGGAATCTGGGGGGCACCAACCTCCAAAACTAAATACTACTTGAGACCGATAGCGAAATAGTAGGGTGACCGAAAGCTGAAAAGTACCCCGAGAAGGGAGGTGCAAAGTGCCTGAAACCTGATAGTGATAGAACGATACGGCATAAAAGGATCTTTGACATGAAGGAAGCATTCGCGAGGATGTTGTACGAATGTCACTGCCAGTGTCGTATCTTACGTTTTGAAGAACGGGCCAGGGAGTGTATCTTGGTGGCAATGGCTAACCTTATACTTGGGCAGCCGAAGCGAAAGCAACATGTGCGCAATCCTCACGGATGAGGCACGACGTATACAAGTGCGTGGAGTCACTGGGGTACGACCCGAAGCCGGGTGATCTAGGCGTGGGCAGGTTGAAGCGTGGCGAAAGCTACGTGGAGGACCGCAAACGGTTTTGATCTGCAAATCATTCGTGTGACCTGCGTCTCGTAGTGAAATGCTAATCTAACCCGGCATCAGCTGGTTCCTTCCGAAACATGTCGCAGCATGACCTGACTGGAGATCGTCAGTGGAGTAGAGCACTGATTAGTGGTTCAGGGGGAGAAATCCCTCACCCACCTGTCAAACTCCGAACCCACTGTCATCTAAGAAGGTTGGAGTCCGGACTACTGGGGTAAGCTTGTAGTCCGTAAGGGAGACAACCCAGCCCGTGGTTAAGGTCCCTAATTGTCGACTAAGTGTTAACACTAAAGGGCGTCCCAAGCCCTAGACAGCTGGAAGGTTAGCTTAGAAGCAGCTACCCTTTAAAGAGTGCGTAACAGCTCACCAGTCGAGGTTTAGGGCCCTGAAAATTGACGGGGCTCAAGTCGACTACCGATACCACGGAGTACCGTAAGGTAATCTCGTAGGAAGGCGTTGTGTTCGGGCAGAAGCAGGGCTGTAAAGTCCTGTGGACCGTTCACAAACGAAAATCCTGGTAATAGTAGCAGCAAAGCAAGGTGAGAATCCTTGCCGCCGAAGGGGCCAGGTTTCCTCGGCAATGTTCGTCAGCCGAGGGTTAGTCGGTCCTAAGACGTGTCGTAATTCGAGCACGCCGAAAGGGAAACAGGTTAATATTCCTGTACCGTTTAGCAAGAAGTCTGACGTCTCAGGGCAGACCAGGCGGTGTTGTCGCGCCGTCTAAGCAGCGAAACCTGTGGAGAGCCGTAATGGCGAGAAGTGGGTGAATCTGTGATGGCGAAAGCTGGTTGCACCCAGGGACCCGTGAAAAGGACAGCTAAATGTCCGTACCGAGAACTGACACAGGTGCCCCTAGCTGAAAAGGCTAAGGCGTGTCGGAGTAATTCAGTTAAGGGAATTCGGCAAATTAGCTCCGTAACTTCGGGAGAAGGAGTGCCTGCTTTGTAGAAAGCAGGTCGCAGTGACCAGGGGGCTCTAACTGTCTAATACCAACATAGGAGATTGCAAACCCGTAAGGGCTAGTACAATCTCTGAATCCTGCTCAGTGCAGGTACCTGAAACCCCGGTTCAACGGGAAGAAGGGCCTGTAAACAGCGGGGGTAACTATGACCCTCTTAAGGTAGCGTAGTACCTTGTCGCTTAATTGGCGACTTGCATGAATGGATCAATGAGAGCCCTACTGTCCCTAACTGGAATCCGGTGAAGCTTACATTCTAGTGCACAGTCTAGAGACCTCTAGGGGGAAGTGAAGACCCCGTGGAGCTTTACTGCAGCCTGTCGTTGGGTTGTGGTTCTGGATGTACAGTGTAGGTAGTAGACGTCGAAGCGGGTGCGCTAGCATCCGTGGAGTCGCAATTGGGACACTACCCTTCTGGGACTACGACCCTAACTCTGAGAAGAGGACCCCGATAGGTGGGCAGTTTGCCTGGGGCGGGACGCCCTTGAAAAGATATCAAGGGCGCGCAATGGTTGACTCAAGTGGGTCGGAAACTCACTGAAGAGTGCAAGAGCATAAGTCAGCCTGACGTTATTCAGCATAGCAGAGGATGACGAGACGAAAGTCGGCTCTAGCGAACTTTTGTGCCTCCTTGGTGGGGGCCAAAAATGACAGAAAAGTTACCCCGGGGATAATTGAGTCGTTGCCGGCAAGAGTACATATCGACCCGGCAGCTTGCTACCTCGATGTCGGTTCTTTCCATCCTGGCCGTGCAGCAGCGGCCAAGGGTGAGGTTGTTCGCCTATTAAAGGAGATCGTGAGCTGGGTTTAGACCGTCGTGAGACAGGTCGGTTACTATCTACTAGAGGTGCTGGAGGTCTGAGGGTAAGCTGCTTTTAGTACGAGAGGAACCAAGCAGCGGCGCCACTGGTGTACCGGTTGTCCGACAGGGCAACGCCGGGCAGCTACGCGCCAAGGAATAAGAGCTGAATGCATCTAAGCTCGAAATCTGGCCTAAAAAGAGACCTCCTTAAGGATTCCGGTAAAAGACCGGTTTGATAGAAACGGGATGTAAGCACCAAGGCAACGAGGTGTTCAGTCCGCGTTAACTAACCATCCGTTCCTTCACCATACCAGGTCTAGGCGAAATCCAGTATGCAGCATTTCTATACATGACTTCATTTTGTCCTTATAAAAAATCCTCTTTGTAGGAGGAGTATGGCGGCCATAGCGGCAGGGCAACTCCTGTACCCATCTCGAACACAGAAGATAAGCCTGTCCACGTTCCTTATTGTACTGAAGTGCGCGAGCCTTCGGGAACTCTGGATAGTTGCCATATTTACCTATAATGATAGGTATTTGAATTGATTTTTTGATGATTTTTTTTGGTAACTATTCAGCCTGGGTAAAATACTATCAATAGATAATGTTATTATGATTAGATAATCAATTTTATGTGGGTGGATTTCATTTAACTGTCGACTATTGCTCTTGTTTTTGTTTTCACATCAGTTGGTTATCATAAGTATCTTTTGTATCAAAATAGTTGTATAATATATGATTTTTGGTACGCTGAATAGTTACATTCTTTTTTCATTAATGTTTTCTATTGATTTGTGATTTTCGAATTTCGGAAACTTGCCCCTATCCCAAAAAGAATCGATCACTCAGCTTTTGTCTTGTGCTTGTGGGTTTCAGGAACCTCCCCTACAATTATTTTTTACTCACTCTCAAATATGTACTCCTTTGAGAACATTTCTAAGGTCAGAATGAAGTAGGAAAGTAATAGGGGGCCTATAACGACTCCTATCAATCCAAAAAGGGATACTCCTGTGATAATCCCAATTAGGGATAGAAAAGGATGAATTTCTCCAACTCTTTTCTGGATCATGGGCCTGAGAAAATTATCCACGGTACTTACAAAGATCCCGGCTGCAAGGATTGCAATCCCTGCAGTATAGTCCTTCAGGAGAAACTGGATGATAGTTGCAGGAACCCAGACTAAAGTTGATCCAAAAACGGGAACAAAAGAAAGAAGTGTTGCGATAGAACCCCAGAGAAAAGCTCCCTGAATTTTTACGATCAAAAAAGTTATAGTCAGAATTATACCCTGGAAAAGAGCTACAGCCCCGCTGGAAATCATAGTTGTCCTGACAATTCTTCTGAACTCGCCAAGTAGAGTAGATGTATTTTTTTCATTGAATGGAACTGCAGCATAAATTTTGTGTACAAAATTGGAATCTTCTCCTGTTAAAAGGTAGTAAAACAAGAAATACATAATTAAGAGCCCTATAGACTGCTGGCTCAGTATCTGAATTGAACCTAAGAGGAACTTGCTTGTGTAATTGACGGCTTCAGATCCTATACCCATAACTTTTCCTTGTATCTGTTTTTGGAGAACATCAGTAGGAATCCCCAGCCCTGAAAGATAATGAGTGAGAAATTGATGTTCAGATCTAATAGATGTAATAATAAACTCCTGGTTAAGTAAAAGCTGCTGGATTTCACTAATAATTATACTCAGAAGAAAATATAATGGGATGAGGACAACACAGATTGAAATAATTATAACCAAGAATGCAGCAAATTGTTTTTTAAGCCGGGCTTTCCTTACAAAAAAATGATAAGGAGGCCTAAATATGATGTAAAGGATAATGGCCCCTAAAAAATAATTTAAATATGGGAGCGTGGCGTAAACAATAACAGTGGTTAGGAGGAGGATAGTTAGGAGGGCCAATACAATTTTCGCTATTCTTTCCATTGAACCTAAATTGGAGTTCTTATTATAAAAGTTTTGCAAGTTTGCCAGTTCTGTCTTAAACTTATATTTCTAATACCTACTGGAATTGTTAGAAATATGATTTATTTCAATATTCAGTAGCTGAGTGGTTTACCATTACATCGTTGATATTTCCATGATATTTAAGTTCTAGGTGTTGAAAGATTTCCGGATCTTTTTTGTTGTGATCGCGGAACTTAATTAAATCAAATTAAACTTTTTGACTTTCGATATCTGAAGCTCTTTATTTTTTATATCAAATGTGAAAATATTTGGATATCGATAAGTTTTAAGGTTGATTATTATTCACAAAATAAGGGTATGCTACTTGAAAAAGTAAAATAAACAGAATTTAGATAAATTTTCGATTTCAACAAATTGCTTTTATGTCCCTTATAAGCAATGGGCCAGAATTTAGAGTTTATTGAAATCCTATAACAATAATGGATGTTAGATATATTTCGATTTTTGAATATTATTTTGTAATAAAGTATAAATAAAAAAATGCTGTTATACATACTAAAAGAAGTAGTTTGGTTTCCAAAGTATTATTTTCTTTCTTTTACGTTGCGCTCTCTCAAAATTCCGAGATTTATATATATGAATGAATCTTTAGGAATATTTTTTTATACTGTTGATCCTTCTACTAGTTGATTGGCATCAAAAGTTAGTGATATTACATTAATTAGTGGTTCTATGTATATTTGCTATGCGGATCTACTTGTAATTCTTTATTTAATATTTTATGCGCAAAGAGCTGAAATTTTTGATAAATAAACGCAAATTATGTTCTATAATATTGGTATCAACAATCATGAGTTTAATGTTTTTGAGTAACGTAGCTGCAGCAGTTGCATCAATATCTGTTTTTCAAGATTCAGGTAAAGTTAATTACGTAATTCAGGTGATTTTAAGTCCATCTCTGAACATAACAAAGTCAGTTTCTCCAACAACTTATTCTGCTGTAGGACAGAATATCACATACAACTACACTATAACTAACTCAGGAAATGTGGATCTCACAGGAAATATTACAGTTGCAGACAACAAAACTGGAACATTCAATATAACCAGTAACGGTCTTAACGTAGGGAAAAATGTTACAGGAACAGCGAACGACACAATACACCAGTCAGACATTGATGCTGGTTATGTGACCAATTCAGCGAATGCTACATGTTCATTCAGCAATGAACTATACACCTCAAAAGATACTACTGCAAGAATAAATATAACTCAGAATCCAGTTCTGACACTAGTGAAGTTAGCATCTCCAACAACTTATTCCTCTGTAGGACAGAATCTCACATACACCTACACTGTAACTAACTATGAAAATTTAAATTTCAAAGGAAATATTACGGTTACAGACAACAAAACTGGAACATTCAATATATCCAACGTGGATATTGCCCCAGGCCAAAATATTACAGGGATATCAAACTATACAATAACACAGCCTGATCTAGATGCTGGTTCTGTGATCAATATAGCGTATGTATTGGGAGTATTCAATATATCAAACCCGGATCTTGCTCCAGTTCAAAATGTTAAAGGGCCATCAAACTACACAATAACGCAGCCAGATCTAGATGTCGGTTCTATGACCAATACTGTGTATGCAACACACAATATTATAAATTCAAACTATGCTATTTCGATGGTAAAATTCATAATATTTCCTTTAGCAAATTTTAGTGCCAATGTAACCAGTGGTTATGCTCCGCTTTCTGTGAAGTTTACCGACCTTTCGACGAATGTAATTGAATGGAACTGGTCCTTTGGAGATGGAGCTTATTCAAATCAGTCGAATACAATACATACTTTTGCTGCAGAAAACTATACAGTTAATGAGACTGTCAGTAACACAAATGGTAGATATTCAAAAATTGCTAAAATCTATGTTTTGAAATCTATTCCTACAATTACCTGGAGTAATCCTGCTGACATAGTCTATGGAACACCATTAAACAGCACTCAGCTAGATGCAAATGCTTCAGTACCTGGAACTTTTGAATATATCCCACAATCTGGAACTTTACTGAATGTAGGTGTGCAACAAACATTGGATAGTACTTTCACACCGAAAGATAGTGTTAACTTATAACATCAGCGAATGTTTTGATCAATGTAACACCATCTGTGCAGGGTGTAGCTCTGACAATAGTAAAATCAGCATACCCAGCAAGTTATAACGCTGTAGGGCAGACTATCACATACACCTACACTGTAACTAACTCAGGGGATGTGGATATCTCAGCACCTATTAATGTTATAGATGATAAGTTTGGTACAGCATCTATACAAAGCAGTGGTATCCTTAGGCCAGGTTCAAGTGTTCAGAATACATATTCCTACAGAATAACACCAGTCGATATTAATGCAGGTTCTGTGACAAATTTAGCTTATGCAACAGGTTCATTAAACAACAACTCAATAATTTCACCACACACCGTTGCACTAGTTCTCTATAAACAGCCAACCAATGACAGAGATAACAATGGTGGACCTGACAATGGTGATTATGGTAGCTATTTTGGATATAACAATGGTGGTTATGGAGGTTGTGGTGATGCTGTAGACCCTGTACCAATGATGTATGTATGGCAGTGCACCTTATGTATATGGCAGTGACTCTACTGGCACAACAGATTCTAGGACAACAGAAGTGCCAAATTCGGAATCTTATGGCTACAAGGTAAATGTTTCTTCGTCTGAATGTTCCAAGGCTAAATTGAGTGGTTCCAAAGCTAATGTTTATTTGAGTAAACATAAGCAAAAAAAGCACTTCAAACACCATAAAGCAAAAAAATCATCAAGTGTAAAGTAGATCAAAAAATAGTTGGATTTCGATTCCATTTAATGGAATAGTGAGTGAAACGACAGACTCAGATCCTAGCTTTCGATGATCTATAAATTGTGGTGGCCTGATGTTCCAAGACAATGATTTCAAAATTAAATATGAGTTCATTCGTGGTCAATCTAAATAGATAATATACAAGGAAGTAGCCATATCAAGTATAATGACTATATGGTGGAATATCCCCCGGCATCAGTGGTCATACTGGTCATCCTGTATTATAATCGTGAAAAAAAATCAAAGTAAAAGATGGTGATAAGGGAAATAAGGCAAACAAAAGAAAGCTCAAAATAGTTTTCTGGTACAAAAAATCTGGCTTTGTTGCAAAATCAATGAAAAACTTCACAATTAGGAAAGTTAATCAATATCGTCAAGGGGAAATGGTACACAAAGGTAAAAATTATAGTATCAAACTGCGGAAATATTATTTTTGTATAACAACCGTGATACTATAACCTCAGGAATGATTCAAATGAATATCATCGGCACATAAAATAGGATGGAATCAACAGATATAGAATTAACGACGAATGGGAATAAAATTAACGACCAAATTATTGGTTGTCCACTATACAAGATTGGTGTTTTCAAGATAGAATGCCTAACGCGACTTTTGATGGCGTTTCGATGCTTTTGCACACGAACGACCAAATTTTTAAGGAGGAAATGAATTATGACATCGCAAATCGATGAACCCAATCAATTCGACCTGCATGGGATCGAACACAGGCATATGGATGTACATATTAGCTATTCGACAAACCAGCATCACAAGCAAACCTCTTTTTAACTATAAAGACTTGAAAGGCACACATAACTTTACAGGAGATGAAATCCGGACACAAAAAACGGTTGTTGGTACGATGGTTACTGTGACCTTAGAGAGCGTTCCGGATCTCCATGTTATAACGTTGACTTTGCTAGTGCCTGTTATCAACCTCGATCGTTCAGAACGAAAATTTAAAACTATCGCGATCCGAACGACTAACAAGACCACTATCTCCGGGGATAGCCTCGTTAAAGGAGCACAATCCTATGAAGTAATAAACCTCCAAGGAACCTGCTGATAGTGTCATATCTTAAGTTAGAGAGCATCGTAAAAGGACTGGGAGCCTAGCCAAAAATTATGGTCCTGGTGCAAAAATAATATTTCCGCAGTTTGATACTATAATTTTTACCTTTGTGTACCATTTCCCCTTGACGATATTGATTAACTTTCCTAATTGTGAAGTTTTTCATTGATTTTGCAACAAAGCCAGATTTTTTGTACCAGAACCCAGATTAGAACCCAGCGGTCACCACCAGAGCAAAATCCTGCTTCATATTGGTTTCGGTTGCGTTTGTCAAACCTGGTGCACAAACTACACGAACCGTGTAGGTACCTAGCTGCGGTACGTTGAGGACAACTTGTTGAACATTGTTGTTTTCAGGACCTATCGGCGTTATTGTCCCATCTGGAGCAGTAATCGACAGGTGCAGTTTGTTGACGAGAACTTCTCTAATATTTGGGCTACCTGGGTAATCTGTCCATACAAGAGTTGTTCGGAATGGGACTGATGTATTTACGACTGTGAAAATATAAATTCTCTGATCTCCAGGTCCCACTGCATCTGCTGATGAGTCACAGAATTCAATCTTTGATGGATTAGGGGGGAATAGAGCCTGATCTATTTGATGCGGCCCCAGCCCTCGTTGTTGTTCGGCACCGTGCCGACTTAGGGGGGTTATACTGATTTTTCATCGGCACAGCACCGTGGATAAGTACGGCTTTGATAAGAGCTGCTGATGGATTCGGGAATAATTCCTTTTGTAGATACTGTCTTATGAGAGCAACAGCCTCAGCAGTAATCGGAGTGGCCATGCTGGTTCCTCCGTCGAACTTGTAGTAAGGCGGGGGCGTATCCCCTGGCAGGAACAACTCCCATCCAGGGTCATTCGAAACACTAGAACGCACGGAGAGGATATTAGTTCCGGGAGCCACCTCATCGGGCTTGATTCGACCGTCGGCCATAGGTCTCAGACTGCTGAATGCAGCCATTCCATCAGGATTATCTGACACGTGATCCATATAGATATGTGGGGCTGGGAAATCACTCGGCCACCCCCTTCCATAAGTATCATCTATACCAATAGAAACCGATGCTTTTGGCCGATAGTTTTCGGATGCGTCAACTGTGATACAATTCTTGGCAGTTGCCTGTACTGCGAGAGAATTGTTGTCGATAATGCCATCTCCTTTTCCAGCTCTATCGGCATCTTTTCCTTCGTTTCCCGCAGCGAACAAAATGACTGCGTTCTTGTTGTTCCATATGAACTCATCAATGACCTGGCTTTGTGCAGTATACTGGCCATAAAGCGAATTTCCAGAGACATCCTCAGAACCATCCCAGCTATTGCTGAAAATTCTCGCGCCATCATCATAGGACTGCTGGAAAAGTTCTTTAAGGTCGTTCGGAATGCCATAAAGGCCATATCCATCTTGAAAATATTGTTCCACAGCTTGAAAGACGAGACTAGCTTTATAGGCCATTCCACGAATTTCGCAATTTGACTGCGCACCGTCACCTAGTATCGATCCTGCAACATGGGTCCCATGGCCACTATCGCTATCTGCAGCGCTGTCATCTTCGTGATTGTTATCAAACTGGACAGGCCAGCTGCGAATGGAAACAATCCGGCCTCTGAAATCAGCGTGCATGGTGGTATCATTAACTCCTGTATCCAAGCCTGTATCCGCCACAGCCACTATCTGTCCTTCGCCATCAAGACCGTGATCATTCCATACGGCTGTACGCCGATGATCTTGCAACGTCGTTGAATAGTTTAGGCACAGCAATTGGCTCTCAATCCATTGCACACTTGAAAGTTCTGCCAACGCAGCAATATGTGCAGCATCTAAGGATATGCGCAGAGAATTTGTATCGGTTGCGATGACAGTTCCGCCAAGGCGCTCAACCTCCTGTCTGACAGCTGTCATATCTTCAGCTTTATGCAGTAACACGCGTAAGCTGCCCATCGGAGTGGCCTTGAATGCCTCCGCGGAAATCGCCGCGGTATGAAAAGCTGTTGGTGTGATCTTATCGTGAGAACCCATTAGCACCGAGCTGATTTTATAGGCAGGTTTGTAGGGACCAACCCAACGAACGAATTCAAGCTTAGAAACCTTATCTTTTACTCCCAAGGTCATCTGCACCAGAAAAGCGTTGTCAGGAATATAATCACCTACTTTCCCTCCAATTTCTCGGACCGCATCAATCCATTCAGACTTAACTGGGCCAACAAACTGAACAATCCAGTAATTTTCTTCAGTCTAACTAGCTTCAATTAAGGGAGACTCCATTGCTTTTGGAGCAGCTGGGACTTTAATTGCCGGATAGAACTCTACAGATTGAAGTTTGATAGTCTTCCCGCTTATAAGTCGCTCCAGATGGAATCCTTCATTTTTGAGTTGCTCAGCTTGTGCTTCATCCACTTCGGCGGTTATGCTGCCAGGGTAAGTTGCTAGTACACGGAAAACGGAAGCTTCTACCTTACGCCGTTTATCTTGCTCTCTATCGTCAACGTAAATCACTACCTGCTCAGTACTCATTTTTTTACTCCTCCTTATTTTTCGAATGTTTTTATCGACTAATCAATTGCAATTGGTACTATTTGTTGTCTTAAAATTAATTCCGTGACTATGATAAAGTGCCATCCTATAACCGAGCCAAAGTACCACTCCATAGTCAATATATGTTTGAATTTGCCCATTATCCAATTGGAGAAATGATTTGAACTTTAACAGGCCTTTAAGGATTAATTATGAGATTTTTGATTTTATCAAAATCTAAATACAGTTTTTCCCTGAGCTATTTTTAATTAATGGTATAAATAATAGTTTCTGAATAAAATTTACGTTGCCATAAAATTTAACTATATAACAAATAGTTGATGAATAAAATTTACGTTGTCATAAAATTTAACTATATAAAAAATAGTTCATGAATAAAATTTATTTTGTCATGAATTTTCAATCTATGGAAATACTGTTTTAATAAAATTTACTTTGTCATAAGATATGTCAAAATAGAATTAGAATTTAATATTGATTCTATTTTTGTTATTCTCGGCGATTTTTATTATAAACAGAAAGGTAAGTTGGATTGGAAAAAATTTATTTGTTAAAAATTAAAATAAGTATGTGTTTACCTATACTTTGAGGTTTGTGAGTTAGGGTATTAATGAATAAAATATTAATAGAGAGTTCACTTTGAGAATATACATAGTTTTTGTGTCAAAATCGATGCATTTATCTTGAGTTCTTCAAGGATCAAGACATTACTGTAAGATCTCTCATATCCCTTTAAAAGGAAGCTTTATTCAAAATTTCTTTCTTCTCGTATCTTTTCAATAGCCATTTTTGGTTCAGGTAATCTTTCATTTGCAGTATTCCAGACAGCACTCAAATTTACACCAAAGTAAGCATGAATTATAACACCCCTAATTTCAGCCATTTTTCTCCAGGGAACGAGTGGATACTCTTTTCTAATTTTTTCCGGAATATGCTTTGGTGCTTCCCCAATAATTTCAAGTGCATAGTTCAAGGCAAAAATTGTTTTTTCATCGGAAACAAATTGATCGAAATCCATTCCTTCAATAAAACGTTCACAACTTTTAATCGTCTCAAGGATATCCTGCAGATAATTTCCAACATTATGCTCGATCATACCTGCAGGAGGTCTTCAAGAATCCGTTTTCCAATTCCAGATTTTAACGCATCCTTCATGACAAGATCCACTTCTACACCGAGTATTTCTGAAAGCTCCTGCTTGAGCCCGATGAATTCGAAGAGATCAGGTACTTTAGAGAATTCCACAAGAATATCAAGGTCACTATCCTCTTTTTGTTCACCGCGAATGTAAGAACCAAAAATACCCTGATAGCTGATATTATACTCTTGTGTAAGTTTCTGAAGATGCTGCCGTATGATTTTTGAGAAATATGCTGCATCTTTTGTTTTTTATCGCTTGATTTAATGGCGGTATTTACTGTCATGTGGCCTCATGATCCTTAATTTAAGTTATTACTCACGGAATTAGTCCTGTAATATATTTTGTGTTCCATACTTAAAATTAAGGCTCGATTAATCTGTGAAATTTAATCATAAAATACACTAAAAAGCAGTGTGCATAATTTTCTGTAGAATTCAAATCTATAGCGATTATAGCTAGGAAAAAGCTACACACTAGAGGGTTCCGTTGCAAAAACTTCAACAAAATATGTAAATCTATAAGTGATTAATAAAAATCAAAACATTCAAGGAAAATGTACTAACATTATAAAACTATATCAAATAATTGATTAATGTATTTGACTTCATTAAGAACAGAGTAATTTAAATTATTGACTTATCTTTTTTGATCATATTTATAGCTTCAATTCCTTTTAAAGTCTTATTAGCAGATCGAAAAGACTGAAATCCTAACATTGGATTAACGATTCTCTTTATAGATCTGTGATCTTGTTCTATAATGTTATTCAAATACTTGATTTGTCGAATGCCTACGTTTTTAGGTAGTATTTTATCATTTTTCAGTTTACCTATAGCAGGTGGATAAGCTGGATTCTTATCAACTGTTATTACTCTTGGAATTTGATTATGATTAGAACTCAAAGCTTTCTTAAAAAATATCTTCGCTGCATTTCGATTTCGTTTTGCACTTAACATGAAATCAATTGTATCTCCATTTGAGTCAACTGCTCGGTAAAGATATTTCCATTTACCTTTTATTTTGATACAGGTTTCATCAACTTTCCACGAATCATTGTTGATCTTAAATGTCTTCTGATCTTCTTTTCTATTTCAGGGGAATATTGATATACCCATCTCACGATTGTTGTATGGTCGACTTTTGCTCCCCTTTCTATCATCATTTCCTTTAAATTTCTATAACTTAATGGATATTTTAAGTACCATCTTACATTTAATAGGATAATTTCTCCTTCATAATGCTTCCATTTAAAGGAATTAGATAGCATATTACTATCTTTGATTTTCTTTTTATTTTATTGTATCATTAGAAAGGATTTTTTGCAACGGAACCATCTGATGTATCAGAGATATCCATGCCTATTACTTAAGTAGCAGAGCGTTGACGTTTAATCTTTAGCATGAAGATGTAAAGGGATTCAGAAATTATTAAGCATAACAATTAGTTTATTTAAATTCTAACAAATAACACTGCTTTAAAGTGTGGAATTACAAGTTATAAATTTTTAAATTTTATAAGTAACTTTATATTTTAATAAATATATTTGATATTACTTATGTGGTTAACTAATAAACAAGTGGTATTAGAGTTTAAAAGTGGTATTAGAGTTTAAATTATCTCAATCGTAATCTTTATGCAAGATATCCTGGCGCTTAGAGTTTTTATTTTCTACCTCATAACGCATAAATCATATTATTATTCACTATATCCATGGTAGACCAGCGACAGGCCAATATGAATAAACAGAAGCATATAAAGTTGATGTTTTTTACATCTGCAGCTTGAGAATAGATCGAAAAACAAATGGGAATCGATCAAAAAAAGAGAGGGGTTAGAAAAATAAACTCTTTCAGATCCATATTAACTCTCTCAGATCCATATTTAGTGTCAATTATAGCAATGTATAGGAGTGAAATTGTTGAAACAATCAGTTAGTAGAATAAAAAATGTACCGCCGATTTTGCTGGCAGTCCTCTTTGTAGTGTCTTTAACAGTTACATCAGTGAGCGCATATCCTTATTATGATGATTATGGTGGCCCTGTTTGGGGATGGGGTGCAGTTCCCGCCGTTGGTGCAGTTCCCGCCGTTGGTGCAGTTCCCGCCGTTGGCGCAGTTCCCGCCGTTGGCGCAGTTTCAGCCGTTGGTGCAGTTCCCGCCGTTGGCGCAGTTTCAGCCGTTGGTGCAGTTCCCGCCGTTGGCGCAGTTTCAGCCGTTGGTGCAGTTCCCGCCGTTGGCGCAGTTTCAGCCGTTGGTGCAGTTCCCGCCGTTGGTGCAGTTCCCGCCGTTGGTGCAGTTCCCGCCGTTGGTGCAGTTTCAGGCCTTTGGATTTAATTGTGGAATGCTCACAATCTTGAGTGGGAATGGAAGTATTTAAGTGATAATGACAAAAACTGTCAATGAATAGCCTGTCTATGCTGTTTATATAAGGGTCGTAATGCTTCTGTGATCTTCGGAGAGAATACACAAAAAGTCAGTAGAGATATTTCATGAAATTAGGATTGAGGCACCTAACTTCATTAAAATGAAAGTTTTGGTGTTACTTTAATTATGAAAGGAATTCTTCAAAATCAAATGTTTTGATCTTTCCTGAAGAGGCTTTTGAATGGTCTCTTGTTGCATTATTTATTCAACAGAATATCTCACATCAGAATCTGACAAGGTATCTTCATTTCTTCTGGGATAGTCAAAAATATTGAGGATCCTACACGATATATATTTGTCAATAAAAATTAAATAGAGTGATGAAAAGAAGAATCTCCGAGATGACAGACCTGTACAGTGCTTCAAGTACATATTTTGCATCACTAAAAGAATACCTCGATTTGACGTAAAATCTATTGAATTTAAGGAAACAATCAAAATTTCAATTTAATTCTAAAGAAGAAATACTCAAGGTAGATTATCCGGCCTATGGTAATTTTAGCTCTGAGAGAAAAGTGGGCATTATAGAGTCAACAGAATTGATTTACAGTAGCTGAGGACTCTATGAGAACTGAGTCCTAAATGAGTTTCGTTTTAACCCTTGGTAGTTATTGTAAGTATTGCAAACAGAAAAATGACTACTACCATTACGGAAAAAATAACTGAATTAAAGGAAGACATGCTTCAATGCATAAAAATGTAGCATTCATTAAACTGAAAGTTTAATCATAAAGACATCAGTCATCAATGATAGAGTATTCCTTCTTTTAGAAAATAACATAAGTATAAACAACATTTTGAAAAATAGCATTTGCTTAGAAATCTCAAAGATATTTTATGATTTCTTTAAAAATGTGACAGTTGCCACAATAAAACACTATATTTAGGAAGCTTAGAGGAATTCAAAAGCAAAGTTTAAATCATCTAAATTGAAACAATCTGGTCAAAAAAGAATCGACGATTTCTGAGTTTCAAAAAAGAGATAGAGGCTTGAAGCATGCCCATTCTTTAGGGTAGGTTGGAAGCACATAATTTATTTTTTTTAAATCCTTATTTCAGCTAGCTGATGCCAGTCAAAACTATTTCGAGGTAAATTTGCAAAGTTTAAGGATGCTAAAGTTTAATTAGTGCAGAGTCTGTAATCCCATTTGATGAAGTCTGAAAAACCGGAACTTCTGGCTCCAGCTGGAGACATGAGAGCTCTTATCGCAGCCGTAGTAAATGGAGCAGATGCTGTGTACCTTGGAGCTCAGGTTTTCAGTGCCCGGGGGTATGCATCGAATTTTTCAGAAAAAGAGCAGGAAGAAGCAATTGATTATGCCCATCTTAGAGGCGTAAAGGTATACTTCACTGTAAATACTCTGCTTAAGGATGAAGAAGTTAATAGCGCCCTCAAACTGCTTTTTCGGCTGAGAGAAATGGGAGCAGATGCAATTATCATCCAGGATCTTGGGTTGATTTCCCTTGTCAGAAAATATCTGCCAGATCTTCCGCTGCATGCGAGCACACAGATGACTCTGCATAACAGTGAAGGAGTTGAATTTGTAAAAAAATTAGGAATCAAAAGAGTTGTGCTCTCTAGGGAATCCTCCCTTAAGGATATAAAACGGATAAAAGAAACGAGCGGAGTTGATATTGAAATTTTTATCCATGGAGCTCTATGCATTTCCTATTCTGGTCAGTGTCTCCTGAGTAGTCTTATAGGTGGAAGAAGTGGAAACAGAGGATATTGTGCCCAGCCATGCCGAAAAAAGTATAGGCTGTACTGCGATGGAAAACATATCATAACAACCGGAGACCATCTCTTAAGTCCAAAGGACCTTAACACAAGTTCAGATCTGGGAGCTCTTATAGAAGCAGGGATTGAGTTCTTTAAAATCGAGGGCAGAATGAAGAGATTTGAATATGTTGCAGGTGTTGTCAGGGTCTATCGACGCCTTCTTGACAGGTATGCTGAAAATCCTGCAGCATATTATGTTTCCGAAGAAGAAAAGGAAATGCTTACCCAGATCTTTAATAGAAATTTTACTTCTGGCTACTTCTTCGAAACTCCACACGGAAAACTCATGAGCAGGGAAAATCCACAGAATCGTGGAATTCCAGCAGGCACTGTCGTGGGGTATGATCATAGTTCAAATCAAATTCTTGTAAAGCTTTCGCACTTTCTCCAGCTTGGTGATGGGATAATGGTCAAAAACGCCGATACCGCATCAGAAGGTAAAGGAAAAATCGTATCTTCAATGCGTACTGAGAAGGGTCTTGTATACAGTGCAGAGAAAGGAGATATAGTAGAGCTTCCATTTGATTCAAGGGTGCCATCAGGAAGTACGGTATACAGGACACAGGATAAGAAGCTTATGGAGTCCCTTAAAAGAGGAAACGAATCCGAAACTTTGAGGCCTAAGATTCTTGTATCTATTACCTTAACCGTTAAAGTAGGAAGACCTATCAGACTTGTGATAAAGGATAGGGATTCAAACACAATAACAATCGAATCCGAATATCTTGTTGAGAAGGCAGAGAAGCACCCCATTTCAACAGCTCAGATCGAAAAACAGCTATCAAAGCTTGGAAATACACTTTTTGAGGCAACTGAGATTAATGTAAATTTGGAAGGTGATGTTTTTGTCCCTGTGGGCCAGTTGAACGACCTGAGGACAAAAGCAATCTTACAGCTAGAAAATCTACGGATATCAAAGTGGAAGCGAAAACCTCTTCATTATCTGAACTTCCCTGATCAAGTTGAAAAAATGAGAAGAGAAGGAGAGCATTTCACCACGAAAAACTTCCCTGCACATCCTATGCTTTCGGTTTCCGTTTATTCCTTAAAAGGGCTCGACGGAGCGATTGCAGGAGGAGCAGATTGTATTTATTTCGAAGAAGGGGTTATCAGAAAATCGAAAATAGCGGTACAAAAAAAAAAAATGCGAAGGATCAAGATATCATTTTCGAAAAAGCTGTTTTAAGAATCCGGGCTGCAGGCAGAAAAATATATTTTAGTACCCCAAAGATTGTGAAAGACCCAGAAATGGAATCCGTAAAAAAAATTATATTTCTTGCCAAAAAGCTAAAAGCTGATGGCGTTCTTGTATCAAATCTGGGGACCTTAAACCTCGCAAAAGTAGAGAATATCCCTTTTATTGTAGACAGTTCTTTAAATATACTTAACAGCTTTACTTTTTCTTATTTTTTGCAGTACGGAGCTCAAATGGTTGTAATTTCTCCGGAGCTAACGCTTGAAGAACTAAAAGAAATTGCTTCTTGCGGGCCTGCGGAATGTATCGTCCACGGGAGGCTGGAATTAATAGAATCTGAACACTGCCTTGTGGGAGGGCTGATTGGCAAACATCCTAAATATTGCAATGCACCATGCGGTTCTGGAAATTTTACACTGGTTGATGAAAAATATTACGAATTTCCTTTGCTCATGGACTATCAGTGCAGAATGCATATCCTCAATTCCAAATCTCTCTGCATGCTTGAATATGTTCCTATGCTTCTTGAAAGCGGAGTCTTAAGTCTTAGGATAGGGATTCTCGAAATGAAAAATGATGAAGAAACAAGGGAAGTAACCTATGCATACAGGAATGCAATTGATACCTATCTAAGGGGCGGAGATATCCTACACAAAAATTGTGGGAAGCAGGGAAAAGGTTTCACTACAGGGCATTATTTCAGGGGTGTGAATTAAAAAAATCAGGAGTACGGGAAAATGAATAGAAAAGTAAGTTCTATGGAAGTTAAGGAGGTAAATAATATGGAAATTGAGGAGGTAACTGCTATAAAAGTTAAGGCAAGAAGATAGTTACGGAAAAGAAATCCCGAAAATTATCCTGTCGGATCGATTAGTTTAGACAGGCGGCTTAAAATATGAGTTAGTTAGTTAATAACTGTTTTCGAGGAAGTTTCCATCTTCGCAGCAAGTTACAGAGTCTAGGATGGGATATCACAAAATTTGAAAATTTTACTGCATTATAAAACTCAATGATAATTATAAATAAGTTATACTCGTATATATATTTATGCCAGTTTGGATCACAGAAATTTTAGTATTTATTGTGGCACTTATAGTAGCTATCTTGCTATATAAAGCTCTCAAAACCGCCACCAGCCTTGTTATAAATGCAGTTCTTGGAATTTTAGTACTGACTGCAGTAAAATTTTTACTCGGACTTGAAATCGCGATCACCTGGGTAGCAGTTTTTATCTGTGCAATAGGAGGCATTTTCGGAGCACTTATCATAATTGTGTTGAATTATCTTAAAATAGCTTTTTTATAAAATTACAACGCGAAATAAGAAAATCACAGGAATCGGCGGAAATAAAGGAATGCATATGAATTTAAAGTGTAGACAGCTTCTTGAAGGATATATTAAAGGCTTTCGAAGATTCCTCTCGCCATATGCCCACTATAAATTCATTTACCAAAAATTTGTTCATTTATTACATTTTTTAATTTCTTGCTGTGATACTCATTATATAAATGTATCACTCTTAAAGGATAATGTTTTTGTTCAACATCAACGAAAAAATGTATATTATCATCATAATGATTGCATCAAACTCAAAAACAGTATCTTTCCAAATTTCAAAGCATATATATTCCAAATAGTTGATGATGTAATTATTCAAAATAAATATTCTACGATACTTTATAAAAAAACCATGTGATATCTTAGAAGATTTCGATCAACGACTGAATTTCGTCATATGCTTTATAACTTATATACAGATTATTCTTGAAAATGAGAACTTTATCTAAATCCTACTTATTTTATAAACACATTGGTTTGCATGACGTAGTTCTATTTTATAGTTCACAGGTAGCTCATTCATAATTCAGTCAGTAAATAATGGATTTGGGGGAGCCTTCATCACTGCAGCAAACTGCGGTGCATTAGATTGGAATAAGAAGTATTCTTTTTTCGGATCCAAAATTATCACAATATTGAAATTGGATTCGTAGTCCTTAAATTTATATTAAAACTATTTTTTGAGTACGCTAATTCAGAACATATATAAAAACAATTTTTTTAACACTCTGATAAATTTAGTTGATTCTTCACCTAAAATCATTTTCCCTTTTCTATTCCAGGCTCGAAAGTTTCTCACACCTTTTTTTAAGCAGTGTAGATTTCCATTAATTTTAAATTATACGGCAACTTATGGAAAAGCTGATGGCCCAAAAAATTCTTATTACCAATGATGACGGTGTATATTCCACAGGCCTTAAAGCTGCTTTTGATAGCGTTTCGGATCTTGGAGAAGTTACAATTTCGGCTCCTGCTGTCCAGCAGAGTGGGGTCGGACGTTCGATTTCTATCTTTGAGCCCCTTCGAATCACAAAAACAGATGTAGGAGGTATACCTGCATATGCTGTGAGTGGAACTCCTACCGACTCTGTAATTCTGGGTATCTTCACGATTCTCAAGGAAATGCCTGACTTGGTGCTCTCCGGCTTTAACATTGGAGAAAATATCAGTACGGATACGATTACTACCTCAGGGACAATCGGAGGAGCCCTGGAAGCTGCAAGTTACGGCATTCCTGCAATTGCAGCCTCCATGCAAGTGCTCGATGAAGGACAGAAATTCGATGATCCTAGAGATTATCACAGAGAGCGCTTCGAAACAGGGATAAAAGTAGTGAACAGGATTGCCCAAAACGTCCTAAAGCATGGGATGCCGGAGAATGTGGACCTCCTGAACATCAATATTCCCTATCATGCAGAAGAAAATACGCCGATAGAGATCACTCGCCTTGCACGGAAAGTTTTTAAAACTGATGTCGAAGAACGTCATGATCCGAGAGGCAGACCCTATTACTGGATTGCTGGAAAAATGATCAAGGAAGAGAAAGAAGGGACAGATGTGCACTCAATAATGCAAAAAGGGCACGTCTCAATAACTCCTGTTTCTCTGGATTCAACTGCTAGGATAGATTTTTCCGAGATCACAAAGTATCTCTAAACTACCCTCAAATTTTAATTTCTTTTAAAATGAAAATTCTTGTGGCGTAGAAATTTTGATTTTCTTTTTGACAGATAATTTTTTTTGTATTTTTTTTAGATACTTACATTATCAATTATTTAATTTATATATGCATTGAAATTGGTAAAAGGTATCGTTTTTAATTCGATGCAATTGGTAATGATGATAATTATTTACATCTTTCCATTGGTGCCGAACCAAAAAAAATCTACCTCAAAAGTGATTAAGATTCTGAAAAGTATCACAGCAAGAAGAATCTTCAAAGAATAACTTGAAATTAAAAAGTAGTTGTGGTTAGCGAGCTGTGGAGTGATAAGGGTCATATTGAAATGCGGATGATGATACAACTTTAAATGTAATTAAAAACTAAGAGGCTATCCGAAAAGTTCTGCTGATCTGAATGTTATCAATGCGCACGCTAAATGTAGCGTAGCAAGGTAATTTTCAATTTTTTTTCCCCATCTTATAAGGAGTCTTCTGAATCTATTCAGCCAAGAATGTGTCCTTTCTACAACCCATCTTCTTGCCCTAAAACCAGGTATGTCTCTTCTTATGTTTTCTTCTCCACAACTTTTGATATGCGCAGTATAACCATATTCTTCAATCAATTTTCTGATATCTGTGAAATCATAACCCTTATCCATGCATATGTTCTGAATTATGTCTTCTGGAGAAGGTCTTTCAAAGAATATGGCGTCTAAAGTCCTTTTTACAAGCTTTTTATCGTGACGATTGGCTCCATCCACGACAACAGAAAGTGGTATGCCTTTACCATCAGTTAAAACAATCCTTTTTGTACCTTTTTTGCCACGATCAGTAGGATTGGCTCCTGTTCCAGCTCCATCTAGTGATGCTTTTGTCATAGCACCATCAATCGATTGTCATTCCCATTCCTGAAATCGATCATGTACAGTGCTTGGAGCTCCATAAAATCGTGGCAATGCTTTCCATTGGCAACCAGTAACAAGAAGATAGAAAATGCCACTCATTATTTTCCTATCACCCTTTCTAGGTCTTCCAGACTTCTTTTTTGGCTTAGGTACAGGTAGTAAAGGTTCTATTTTTCCCCAATAATCTTCAGAAATTTCGTAGTCATGAACAATTTTCCGTTTTGTCATTACCACACATGATCTTAAATTGAAAGTATATTATTTTTCGGATAGGCTTTAAGTTGGAAATAAGGGAAACTGGGAAGAAAAAAGCTTATGAGAAAATGAAAATATTTGATTTTAAATAAATCATTTGTACTCCGAACTATGTCGTGAATATGAGCAGTTGTTTGCAAAGGGAATAGTTAGTGCCACAAAAGCTTTATTTTCTCTCTGAATCAGATAAAAAAGCATCCCTTTATTAAGCAATAACTTATTAAGTGAATCAAAATGTCGGATCCATTAAAACACACCAAAGTCCATGGAAAAATTCCAATTAAAGAACATTTTCAACTTAAGGAAACCATAGTTACGATAGTTGCAAACAACCCAGCTCATATAGAAATCGCAAAAAAGTCAATTCGAACCCACAGGGCAGCCCTCGAAACTTACATCCTTTCTGACCCTTATTTTCAGTTTACCCTTGAGCCCTATGAATGCCCAAAAATTGCGCCTGAAGTTGTTAAGAGAATGATAAAAGCTGGGAATATTATGGGGGTAGGGCCAATGAGTGCGGTTGCAGGCACAATTTCTGCCCTTGCAGTGGAAGCTATGGTAGAAGCCGGAGCAAAGTATGCCATCGTTGATAATGGGGGTGATATAGCACTAATTACCGATCAACCTATCGTTATTGGGATCTACTCAGGGCAATCCCCTATCAAAAACTTGGGACTGGTTCTCGAGCCACGGGACTCAATAACAGGTGTATGCACTTCAGCAGGGACCGTGGGTCCCTCAATAAGTTTTGGAGCGGCAGATGCCGCTTCAGTGTTCTCAGATGATGTTTCTCTGGCTGATGCAGCTGCAACATCACTTGGAAATGAAGTAGGTCTCGGAAAAGAGTCTGTAAAGGCTTCTTTTAACTCAGTAAAAGGTATCCCAGGAATAAAAGGTGCAATTGTGATTCAAGGTGAATACATGGGTATGTGGGGTAATATTCCGAAAATTGCCCAAGTTACTGTAAAATACGAATGCATAACAAAAGCGTGAAGATTAGCTTGAAATTTTTCAGAAACTTTTTCTAGAGTGTCTTTTGGCCTTTGTTGCGAAAATACATTTTTTACGTGAATATTATTGCCCAATCAGCTGCCTTTACTACTAACTTATTTTGATGCTATACATAATGATTAGTTTAATAATTGTTATTATAAAAATAGTCATTCGTATTTCTCGGAGGTGAAATTGTCATTTATATTTAATTCTAACCCTCAGAAAGCCCTTGACCACGTCTAGTTTTCACCCATAGGCTTAGATAATAAGTAAATTCCATCTCTTTTTCACGATTTTTCCATGAACGTAAAATCAATGTCAAGTGTGGTGAATAATTGCCTCTTTCAGGAAGATTTATGTGATTGTCTGGCTTCCAGCACCCATACCAAAAGTTAATTTTTTTCTTTCATAATCTTTGTATCATCCCATTTGGATTAATAGAATTTCGATAAACCTCAAATTTTTCTGGTTATTTATAATGCCTATATAAGCAAATTGTTGAAATTGGAGATTTATCGGAATTCTCTTTAGTTTATCCAGCCTGTGCACTGTTAAGGTTTGCCTTTTATACTCACTTAATATGCCTTTTGGTAGGTAATCTTCGCAGGAAATAGAAACGTGCTGTAACCTACGTGGCACGCAGTCTT
The DNA here is from genome assembly GCA_963733675.1 of uncultured Methanosarcinaceae archaeon. Taxonomy (GTDB): domain Archaea; phylum Halobacteriota; class Methanosarcinia; order Methanosarcinales; family Methanosarcinaceae; genus Methanosarcina. The sequence goes on from CAVTET010000006.1 coordinate 146,433, forward strand.
GAGAATATCCTTGAAAATATTAAGCTGACCGACTTCGGCTTCGATTTTGCAGCACTCATTTTTATGATATCCGTGCACATGCTGCGCAGGCACCAGGAATTGGCGATGTGATGCAAGCCGCCAAGCACGCATCCCTGGCAGCAGCTTTTTCCCAATTCTCGATAAAACCATGAAGACTTCACGACTGACCGACTCCTCCTTCGATTCTTACAGTGCTCATTTTTCTTAGAACTGGTTTTGCTTGCTTTGGTAACCTCATAATAAATTTCTCCGTGTCTCCTTTTTTTATTTCCCGTGAAGTGAGCTATTCTGTCGTCACACAGGCAATTATTTGAAACAAGTCGTCCCTCCTTCAAATTATCCCTACTTATTATCATCGTCCTCGTCATAGTGATAATAATTGCACATTAGTTGGTGCCACCCAGGTGACGAAAGCCTTAAGGTGGTACTTAATCAAATCGCTTCGGCTTAGTACACCGACCAAGACCGTACTTTTCCAACTGTAACAGGAACCACGTTACTTACATCAACAGTAAAGCGCCACATCTTTCTTGAGATGGTAAGACGATTGACCGGGTCAAAGAACGTCAGCTTCACATCCCAGCAATCCGAATCAGGCCGACAAACAGGACTTCTTTATGTTTCAATGATATCCAGCACCAAGTTCTCGTGAGCTGCCTGCTCAAAAACAGCAGCCACCTGGAACGCGTTTGTCCCGGCAAAGTTCATGGCCCTCTCAGGTGAAGCTCGACCCAGGTTCATCAAGTCGTAATATACCCACTCCGAGAAATTACGAACACCTGCTTCCTTCTCAGAGTATACCTTCAGTGCATTTTTGTCATCGGTATCTTTGGGCTGCGGGCCGATCTTCCAAAATCGTAACCCAGCATGCCAAGAACATATACTAGGTACTGTCTGTCTCCACAGCTCGTGGGATGGACCTACTCCAGCATGATAGACTTGGTAGCTACATCCTGGTTTGTTATCATTGATTTCGCCGCTTGTACATCAGATGCATGGATATAGGGCCCAGTTATTTCAATACTATCACTTATCTTGTCGTCAAGCTCATTTAGTTCCTCCGTCTTTGTCTGCCTTTTTGGACAACCACAATTTTCGTCTATAAGTTTAGTCATATTCTTCTCCAGTATCTGGTTTTTCGTTTGTTTGTTCGTCTCTTCATATATTGATTTTAGCTCAATAGAATCAGTATTTTCTAGAGCTTTCATTACGTTCAAGGTAGAACTCTTATAGGGCGCTGCTATCCTCAGGATTAAGCGGTGTAAACTCCGCATTCTGCACACCAAGAACAGGCAGTCGTTTGGAAGATTTCCCCAATCCTATAGCCACATGCTCCTGAATTTGTTGTACCAAATTATTATTATCAGTCACAGCTTGTTGTCTTTCCGTGACAAGATTACAAGCTCCTCTGATGTTTAGACGACCCCTTAGATGGCGAGAACAATCTAAACCTTCAGAAGGGAAACACGGCTGGGCGCTCTGGAGAATAGTTGCCCGCACAGCGTATGGATCTGGTTTGTCTCCCATTTGTATCTGGATCCTCAACAGCAAAGCAACAATACCAGAAACTATCGGAGTAGCAAAGCTTGTACCGCTTTGAGTGATGACACCACCCTCAGGAACGGCCTCCAGTAATTTTTCACCAAGTGCGAGAATACCGTTCTTTAGATACGTCTCCCCTCAATTATTGAAGTCAGCGGCAACCCCCGGGCATCCATTGCCCCTACTGCAAGGGTTGAGGAAATGGCAGCTGGAACATGAAGGCATTGACATTCATCATTTCCCACAGCTGCAACGATTAAAACACCATTTTCGGCGCAGAGAAGTACGGCCTTGTCAAGTAGCGGGCGAGGGTCACCAGAGGAAACCAGTTCACCACCACTTATGTTTATGACCTGGGCTCTTTGTTCAACGGCTTGTATGATGGCATGAGCGAGGTCGATCTGCGAACAAGGAGCAATTGAATCATCAGACCCATCCTCAAAAACAGGAATAATGAGTCTACGACAGCCGGGAGAAATACCCTGGATAGGGCTAGCATGTTGGCCAAAGATTAGGCTGGCAACATGAGTTTCGTGGTGTGCAGTTGGTCCCTCATCGGAAAGGTCTGAAACTAAAGTTTCTAATTTGGTTATTTTGGCTTTGTTAAAACATGGATGTGTTAGATCAACTGGCCCATCAAGAACAGCAATGAAAATTTCTGCATCTCCTGCAGTTCGCTGTAGAATCTCTTTTGCCTTCATGATAAACACCCAAATTCGGTGTCTACTGCGAGCTAATCTATGTAACTTACTATCTCATTGTAACTATCTATCCATTGTAACTTCAATTAGCTACCTTGATCCTGAAAACCAAGATGTCCAATCAGAAACATATATAAATTGTTTTTTGATATTTTTGGAGTTATTTTATACATTTGCCCTAATTTATTTTAAATTATTTTGACAAAAAATAGTTTCTGAATAAAATTTACTTTGTCATAAAATATTTCAAAATAGAATTACAATTTAATATCAATTATATTTTTATTATTTTCAGCGATCTTTATTATAAACAGAAAGGCAAGTTGGATGAAGCAATAAAAACCTATGGCAAAGCAATTAAAATTAACCCACAACTCAGAAGCTTGGCACAATAAAAGTGCTTTATCTAAATAGATTAAATAAATCCGATTTGTAGGTAATGTACCTAAAAATCTGAAAAATATGTTTTAATGTATCTTTGTTTCATCAATGAACCATATTTAACTTCCGGTTCAGCTTCCTGAATAAGTTCATCTGGTGTTTTTTCTGTGAATTCACAAAATGCTTTTATAGCTTGAAGGTAATTACGCTGAGTGTTAGCACTTGCGTCAATCGACAAAAACCAATTAGTTAGAATTGAATCGTTTTTCAGATCACTGGCATAACTTGATGTCAGTTTAAGGTTTTTCATATTACAAATCACCTGATCTAATGTATATATGATTGCCGATCCACATTAACTGATAAATGTATCAATCTCTTTCCAGTTTAAGCCAAAATCATATTTACCGGCATTATCGGGCCTGAAGGCCTAAATTATAAGAGTCCAGGAAGTCCAGCTTTAATAAACCAGAAAGCATGTCTCGAAATAGGAATATTTACCTATTTTCGAGAAAAAAGAATCTTTATGGAAGGCTACGGGGGGAAAATCGGCATTATGCCCCTGAGCTGCGAAATAACTTAATTTGGAAAAGGAGGAGATTATGACAACTGTATTTGATGTCCCTTCAATGGAACTTATTGAAAAGGTTGCAGACATTCTTGAGAAAAACGAAAATATTGTTCCCCCTAAGTGGGCAGAGCACGTGAAAACCGGAATTCATAAAGAACTGCCCCCGAATAATGATAATTGGTGGTATATCAGATGTGCTGCAGTCCTAAGGAAAATTTATACTGATGGACCTGTAGGGATTGAAAGGCTTCGCTCCGTATATGGCGGGAAGAAGGATAATGGATCAAGTCCAAGCCATAAAGCAAAAGGCAGCGGTTCAATTGTTAGAAAGGCAGTGCAGCAGCTTGAGGCTGCAGGTTACCTGCAAAAGGTAAAAGACGGAAGAACAGTATCTGCAAAGGGCCGTTCAATGCTTGACAATGCAGCCAATGACCTAAAACATGAACTCATTGATAAAATTCCGGAACTTGCAAAATACTGAGATAAATTTTTCCAAAAGGGACTTTCTATGTTTAGTAGTCCCTTCCAAATATATTATGTATCATTAATACAGGTTGTTCCAGAAAACGGTTTTTTTGGATGATTTTACATGTCTACAATGGACGATGAACTTAACGAAATTCGAAAGAGACGCCTCGCAGAAATTCAGAAACTGCATGTACAGCAACAGCCTTCTGACATGCAGGCAGCCTACCAGCAGGAACAGGCAAGAGCTGATATAGAAGCTCAGAAGCAGATGATCCTTAGGCAAATTCTGACTCCTGAGGCCAGAGAGCGCCTTACAACTATGAAGATGTCAAGGCCTACTCTTGGTGAGCAGCTTGAAATGCAGCTCATCTCACTCGCTCAGACTGGACGCTTACCATCTCAAATAGATGATGAACAACTTAAAAAGCTCCTGATGAAGATGCAGCCAAAGAAGCGTAAGACTTCCATAAATCGGATTTAAGAATAAATGAGAACTTCTATCCTCTTTAGCGGAGGCAAGGACAGTTCACTTTCTGCCCTTTTGATGGAACCGTTTTTTGAGATCGAACTTGTTACGTGCAGTTTTGGTTTGCTTCCTAATGGAGAGCTAGCAGCAAAAACTGCAAAAGAGCTACAGTTTCCTCACCGGATTCTCTTTCTGGAAAAGGAGATCCTTGAAATGGCATATAAGAAAATAATAAAAGATGGGTTCCCTAAAAATGCTATTAATTATATCCATGAAAAAGCTATAGAAACACTTGCTTCAGATCCGGAGGTTAAATGCATTGCTGATGGAACCAGAAGGGATGATAAAGTTCCTGTTCTTTCAATTTCACAGTTGAGAAGTATTGAAGACCGACTGAAAATTCAGTACATTTGTCCACTGAGAGGATATAATAGGAAGATCGTGAGTATTCTCGCTGAACACTACTTAAGGATTGAGGAAGGACCAAGTGAGAGTACTCCTAAAGCGGATTACGAAAACGAGCTTAGAGAATTAATCAGACAGAGACACGGTGAAGATAAAATAAGGGAACTGTTTCCTGCTCATCTCCAATCTCATGTGCTTTCCAGGAAAGGGCAGCCGTGAAAAAGATATGTGAAAGTTCGGAAGTTTCCAGATAGATGAAAAATTCTGGAATAAAGATTTATACGATAATCGAGTTATATTCAAACCTTGCAGATTAACTGAGACTTTCATAGAATTTACAGGATACCGTTTGAGAGCTACTTTTATCCAGCGGGGCAGAACCGCAATTATGTAAGGATTAAGATCACAGTTATCTAATAACTGGATATAACCAGAGATTATAGAGCTAAAACCAGGTATTATAGAGCTAAATTACTTACAGGTAAACAGGTGTGATCCACTTGAGTCATAACATGAAAGGACAGAAAATGCGCCTGGCAAAGGCGCACAAACAGAACACACGCGTTCCAGTGTGGGTTATTGTGAAAACTAACCGGAAGGTAGTAAGCCATCCCAGACGTAGGCACTGGAGAAGGAGAAATCTTGATGTTAAATAATCGAGGACGGTGAATAAAAAAATGGCAGAAGACTTAGTGAAAGAACAGATCTACACCATCCCTCTCAGGGCGGCAAGAAAAGTACCTACCTGGAAAAGAGCCAATAGGGCAGTTACTGAAGTAAGGATTTTTATCATGAAACACATGAAGGTCGAGTCTGTACAGGTTAAGCTGGACAGATCTATTAATGAACATATCTGGGAAAAAGGTTGTGAAAAGCCCCCACTCTCCATCCGGGTCAGAGCTGTAAAATTCGCAGATGGTGAGGTGCAGACAGAACTCTCCCAGTAGAACATACCAAAAAATGAAAATTACCAACAAGTATGATCAGAACTATTGATATCTATGATACCCCAATGATAGGGGTTTTTGCAACCTGCACAGACAATATTGCACTTGTTCCGCCTATGACAAAGCTCGATATATGTGCTAGAATTGAGAAATCGCTGGATGTAAGGGTAGTTGAGACTCTTGTAAATGGAAGTGTTGTGGTAGGAGCTCTTTCTAGAGGAAATTCAAACGGGTTTTTGTTTTCATATGGAACCAACACAAGAGAGCTGCAAAAATTAACAGGGGTTAAAGTAGAGACTCTTCCAGATAGATTGAATGCAGTCGGAAACATTGTGCTTGCAAACGATTCAGCATCTCTCGTTCACCCAGAACTGTCAGACAGGGCTATTGAGACTATTTCAAGAACTCTTAATGTCACAGTCTATAGAGGAACAATTGCCGGGATAAAAAATGTAGGTATGGCAGGAGTTGTCACCAACAAAGGACTCCTGGTACATCCGAGAGTGACATCTTCGGAGAGAGAAATTCTGGAAAAGATATTCGAGCTTCCAGTGAGCATAGGAACTACAAATTTTGGAACTCAGATGCTAGGCTCAGGCATACTTGCTAATTCAAATGGGTATTTAGCAGGTTCAGAGACTACAGGGCCTGAACTTGGGAGAATCGAAGAAGCACTCGGATTCATAAAGTGAGCACTAATCATTCAATTGTTGTGAAATGAAGCTACATCAAGAGTGGTGACCAAGATGAAGAATTTTTTTGTCAAAGGCAAATTTAAAGCAGGAAGTAACTGGGAAAATTTCACTAAGAAAGTTGAAAGTCAGAATGAGAAAAATGCAATAGATAAGGTATATTCTATCTTTGGAAGCAAGCATTGCATTAAAAGAAGCCAGATCCAGATAGAAAGCATTGGTGAGGAGTGAAGGATATGGTCGAAATCAGTGAAGATGCCAGAAATATTGCGTCTAAGTATCAGGAGTTCCAGAGAGAAACCGAAGCCTTGAGGCAGGAAATGAGTATGATTCAGGTTTCTATTTCAAGCTGCGACCAGACAATTATAGCCATCAACGAGCTGAAGGCAGCCTCAGCAGAAGGTAAGATTGCCGAAACAATGGTTCCTGTAGGTTTTGGCTCATTTGTTTATGCCGAAGTGAAAAATGCAGACAGGATCATTGTAGACCTCGGAGCAGGCTTTAGGGCGGAAAAAACAGTAGCTGAAGCTATTGAAACCTTGAACAACCGAAAAGAGCAGCTTACGAAAATTCTCGAACAGATGAGCGCTTCACTGACTAAATTCATACAGAGTATGCAGGCTCTAGAAATTGAGGCTGCAAAAATTCAGCAACTCGGCCAGGCTTAAAAAACCTTGTTCAGGCAAAATCTAAATCAAAGATTTCAACTTATTAAAGAGGATTTCGAGAAACATCCGATTTCAATAAATTGCTTTATATACGTTTCATAAACAATCAACTAAAAATTGGGCTATATAGAAATCTTCTGAAGAGTGAAATATATGATAGAAGATTTCGATAAATTTTTAAATTTCGTCCTATGCTTATAAACGGTATCTAAATGACTAGTGGGAATCAGAGGTTTTTCGAGATCTACAACATCTTATTTTTTATTGAATATCTCTTGGATGGATCCTGTGTTCAACAAATTTAAAGAGAAACTTGGGAGTTTTAAAAAAGCGCTCAGCAAAACTATTGAAAAGAAAGCAGTAGCTATTGACTATGAAGCTGAACAAGCACCTGAAAACGAAGAAGTCCCTGAAGGGGAACTCGAGCCAGTTTTAGAAGAGACAAATTTTGTAACATCTCTGAGAGAGGAAAGTCCCGAAATTGAACATATAGAGTCTGTAACTACTACGTCTATAACTTTTGACAAAGAAGACAAGAAAAAGGTCGAATATCAAAAAAGAGTTAAAGAGAGAAAAAAAGCGGCAGAGATTGAGGCTGAAAAAGAAAAAGCGTATGTAGATAAAAAACCTGAGGAGAAAAAATCCTTTTTCAAAAAGGTATCGAATGTTGGGTTTGCACAGAAGGCAAAAGCTCTGGTCTTTAATAGGGAAGTCTATCTGGATATTAAGGATTTGGAAGAGCCTCTCTGGGAACTCGAAATGGGTCTTCTAGAAAGTGATCTTGCTCTCTCAGTTTCCGAGGCGATTGTGGAATCAGTGAAAAATCAGCTCACAGGTACCACAAAACGTATTGGCAGCAATACAGAAGAAATAGTAGAGGCAGCCTTAAAAAAAGCTATCCTGGATATTGTTTCTGCTAATACCTATGATTTTGACGAGTATGTGGAGAATATAGATAAGCCTGTCCACATTGTTTTTGTTGGGATTAATGGAACAGGAAAAACAACATCTATTGCAAAGTTAACTCACAGGTTGCTTAAGTCAGGTCATTCCGTAATTCTGGCTGCAGGAGATACTTTCAGGGCAGGTGCTATTGACCAGCTTGAAATTCATGCTAACAGGCTGGGAGTAAAAATGATTAAGCATCAACCTGGAGCTGATCCAGCAGCGGTTATTTATGATGCAGTCAAGTACGCAAAAGCCCATAAAATAGATTTCGTGCTTTCAGATACTGCAGGCCGGATGCATACAAACCTGAACCTCATGGCACAGATGGAAAAGATTTGCAGGATAAGTACTCCAGACCTCATAATTTTTGTAGATGAAGCAGTTGCAGGAAATGATGCAGTTGAAAGGGCTGCCCTGTTCAATGAAGTTGTGCCAATCGATGGTTCTATTCTGACAAAAATAGATGCCGATGCCAAAGGTGGAGCTGGTATTTCCATTGCTTATATCACAAAAAAGCCAATTCTCTTTTTTGGGATAGGGCAGAGCTATGAAGATCTGAAAAAGTTCGACCCCGAATGGTTCATAGATCAACTTTTTAATTAGTAAAAATAATCTAGCTTTCAAGCTATTATTAATAGCTAATTTTCATATCATTTCGCTGGGGAAGTTTTTTTCAAAAATTTCCTTATAAGGTTGCTGTAGAAAGCAAGAAAAGTTTATACCACCTCTAAGAAATTTCAGGTATCTTCAGGAATCCTAATCCAAGTGTAGATATGAGCAAGCATCTCATGCCACCTCACCCAGAGACAAGAATGAATTATAGCAACCTTACGATTGTGTGGTAAATATTAACATATTCAGCTATTTCTCTGCTTACTCTTACGATAATCATCTTCTTCTTTGATAAGTACAGTCTTTTAACTTTATCTTTTTTCAAGGACTGTATAGGCTTTGGCCAGTTACTCCATAGCATATTTATAAATTGCCTTCAGGATTTTGACTTATATAGCAATTTCTGTGTCTTTAAAGGATAAGAGATTTCTTTGTTTATGTTCTTCTTTTTATAAAAAACATGGAATGATGTGGAATTCCCAAATTTTAACCCTAAAATCTGGTTATTTTTTTGAACGTTATGTGCTCATCATATGGAGGAACATAAAATCTCAAGAAAGGTTTAATAGACAATTCCTTAGTAAATAATAAAGGCTAAATAATTAACAGGAATATCCCTTTATGATTCCAAAAAACTATTACGATGTCATCGTCGTTGGTGCAGGCCCAGCAGGTTCGACTGCTGCCCTTTATGCGGCAGAGCATGGATCTTCTGTCCTTCTTCTTGATAAAAAAAAGGAATTAGGAAGTCCTATTCAGTGTGCAGGCTTTCTCCCCGATGCCTCTGAAATCCGGGCCCTTCTTCCTGATGCAAAACTGCCAAATTACCTGAAAAACTATCCTTGTTCCTGCGTACTCCAGCGTATCAAAACTCAGCGTATCATCTCTCCAAATTGCAGTGTGAAAGAATTCGCTGTCAAGGGTGCTGTTCTCGATCGGCGCAGATATGATCAGTTTCTTGCTGAACAGGCAGCAAAGGAAGGGGTTGAACTGATGATAAAAACCCGCGTTACAAAGGTGGAGGGCACAACTGTAGAAACGAAAGGAATTTATGGGAAACACGTTATCAGGGCAAAGGCGATAATTGGAGCCGATGGTCCCAACTCTCTGGTTGCAAAATCAAAAGGCCTCTCTTTCAAGCCCGGAGAAAGGGAAACATCTGTGGCTCTTGAATATCAGGTAAGGAATGTGGATATAGACCCCAATTCGCTTGAGATGTATTTTGGGAACAATTTCGTTCCTGGAGGTTACGCCTGGATTTTCCCTGAGGGCGAAGATAGGGCCAATGTAGGGCTAGGGGTCCGAATCAGAATGGCTGAAAAGGGGGTATATGTAAAAGAGTATCTAAATCGTTTCATTCAGGATCATCCTATCGCCGGCCAGAAGCTAAAAAATGGTGTCTTTCTGAACGTTATTGCAGGTATAATTCCGGTTAATGGGGCTCCGAAGAGAACTGCAACCGAAGACTCGCTGATTGTAGGGGATGCAGCAGGGCATATTATTGCTACAAATGGAGGTGGGATCCCACCTGCTATGATTGCTGGAAAAGTGGCAGGTGAAACTGCAGCAAAATTTGTTACGGGGGGATGTCGGCTTGAAGAGTACGACCACCAATGGAGAACTCAAATTGGAGATGCAATTGAGACTTCAGTACATATAAGACAGCTCATCGATGGGCTCATTAAGTCCGATACCCTCATGAATGCAGCTTTAAAGCTCATTTCTCCTGATCAAATGAAGATCATGCAGTGTGGAAAACTCCCTGATCTTGTGAAAATAGGGCTTCAGGCTATTAATAGAAGACAAAAATAAATATGATTCTTCTGCCACAATTCAACTACTCGGATTTTTCTGCTCTGTTTTTTCTCCCCCCTGTTCACAAAGATTTTCTGCTGCCTTAATCTTTCTTAATTCTGTCTCTGCGTCTTCTTTGTTATACTTTGCTTCCAAGTAGCTGGGCCTTATTTCAAGAGCTTTATCAAAAGAGTTAATTGCATCCTCGTACTTTTTCAGGATAACAAATTCAAGTCCTCTGAGGTTCCAAGCCCCAGCAAAACTAGGTTTTAATTCAAGAACCTTATCAAAATACTTTATCTTTTTTTCAGGATCATTTTCATCTACTGCAGTCCAGTACCATTCCTCGACGGTTTTTCCCTCAATTTTTTTTTTAAATAACTTGTCCAAGAAGCTCACAAATATCACACCTTTTTAGGAAATTGATCCGGAAGGTAGAAATAGATAATTATACAATCAGCTAAAATGACTCTAACGTATTTTCCCTTAGTTGGCATTATCTAATGTTAGTAGGAATTTTTTTGATCTCCCTATTTTTTCTCCAGTTTTGAAAAAAACAATGAAACTTCGTCTATTTAGAAATCCTATAAGTTGTGTATTGCCCCATCTTTTTATACACATTGTATCATAAAATATTACAATATTTTCCCACAAAAAAATGAAGGAGAACATAATATTGAAATCGATAAATACATTAAATTTGTTGATACCAGCCTTAGAACTGTTCAGTCTTCCAGAGTGGATATTTATTTCTGCAAATATTCCAAACATATTTATACCCAGCATTAACTTCTTGGTCTGGTTTTATTGAAGTAATATATAATCACTAACTATCTTGATTTTATAGACTTATTAACCTAATAAACAATCTAAAGAAAAACTCGATCTTAATAAGATTCCCCATTCCACTACATTTAAAAATTTGAACCCAGAATTCCTTCATCTCTGTTTAATCTTCTTTTGTCAAAAACTTAAAGTCGTTTTACTCACATGGAGAAATGATCTATATTAAGGCAATTGATTCAACAGAATTTACAAGTTCCTATACAATTTATTATTATTCCCACAGAACATGGGTTCTAGGAGAAGCTTCATGAAAACTTTAATATCAGTCTACACAGCTAAAAAGATGGTATTAGGATGGGAAATACCAAAAAATATCCTGAAATCAGACATGTAAATGCTCTGATAAAACAATCAAATAAGATAAGAAAATCTCAATGTTATGTGATGGATAAAGGATATGTTTCAGAAAAAATCCATCCCATAATTAGAGAAGAAATAAGAACAGACTCCATTATACATGCAGAAAAGAACGAGAACATAAATTTTGGGAAAATCAGAAGACAGTTGCACTTAATCTTTGATAAAATTAAATATAATCAAAGGAATGTAGCGGAGACAACGCCTTCTGTTGTCAAAAGTTATTTGGAGAAATATTTCGGGTAAGAAAGTTCAATAATAAAGTCAAAGAAGCAAAACTTAAACTCATAGTCTATAACGTAAATAAAAAGATAGTAAAAATGATTTGCATTAAATTAAGGATTTCTACAGAGCCTCGAAAGCCTCTATATATTTGTTCAGCTTAATAATTTAGGAGAATTTCCTTGAATGGCACAAACATTGCATTGGGCATTTTTTTACTATACTGGTTCTTTGTCTCCGTTCTTGACAGAAGGGGTACTCTTGAGAAGTATAGCATAAGCACTTTCGGATCACTTCCCATTCTTATGATCAGGACAACTAAAGGTCTCAAAATGTTGGATGTATTGGCTCGTCCTAAGCTTTACTGGAGAAACTTTGCAAACCTTGGAATCTTGATAATGTTTGCAGGAATGCTTTCAATGTTCCTTATCATCGTTTTATCAGACCTCACGCTCTATTCTTCCTTCCTGAATGGAAATGTGCCAGAGCCTGGAAAGTACAATTCCCCAAAAAATATTTTTCTGATCCCTGGAGTAAACGAATTCATTCCCTTCACATGGGGAATCATTGCTCTAATAGTCGCTCTTGTTGTGCACGAGTTCTCCCATGCGATTCTTTGCAGGGTTGAAGGCATAAGGGTTAAATCAATGGGAATCCTGTTTGCTCTGGTTCCAATCGGGGGTTTTGCGGAGCCTGATGATGAACAGCTTTTCGGAAAGAAGGAGATAGTAAAAAAAGAACTGCCTCTCACAGCCACTATTGAGGAAATCGAGGAATGGGAGCAGAAAGGAAATAAATGGGGTGAATGGAAAAAAAATGAAGGATTTGAAGCAAAAAAAACCTATCTAAAGGATGAAAAGACTGTCACAAGGACTCAAAGGACGCGGATTCTTGCAAGTGGGGTTATGGCCAATTTTACCGTGGCTTTTATAGCTTTTCTCCTTTTCTTCGGGCCTGTGCTTGGGGCAATTGCACCTTTGAGTGACGCCATGGTTTTAAAAGTCAATGAAAGCTCCCCAGCTAATCTTGCAGGGATTCAGAAAGGTGTAATAATCACGCAGGTCGATGATACGAATATCACTACATCTTTAGACCTTATGACATATCTCGAAAAGGTCAAACCCGGGGTTCCTGTACGCATTCATGCCAAAAAAGACGGTCTTAGTTCTGTGTACTATTTAAATACAGCTTCAGTTTCAAGAAACGACTTTAATGGAGTGTTAGTAGGAGAGATTATTAAAGGAAGTCCAGCAGAAGCTGCAGGAATTGAAACCGGAATGGTAATTGTTCGGATAAATGACGTTAAAATGTACAGTATTGCGAGTTTCGTAAACTTCATGAAGACAACTCAGGCAAACCAGACCTTAAAGGTTGAACTGGTACCTCCTGAAAACTATGCCAGCAACATCAATAAAAATGGCACTGTTGTTTTTTATGTGAAACTATCCTCTAATTCTGTTGGAGGTCAACAAGGCTTCCTTGGAGTTCGCTACGGTAATAAAGGGATTATGGAGTGCCCTATGCTTGGAATTTCGTTAGGGATGCCACAGGCAAAGTTATATCTTGAAGCCTTAAAGCAAATACCTTCCTTACTCGCAGTGCCCGCAGGTTGGGTTATCCTTTTCGGACTTCCTATTTATGGATTTGCAGGAGAAGGATTTCGCGGATTTTCAGGCGTAATTATGCAATTCTATCATCCTGTGGGTTGGGCAGAACCTTTAGGGGTTGGTATTTTCTGGGTCGCAAATACTTTGCTCTGGGTTGGTTGGCTGAACTTCTATGTCGGACTTTTCAACTGTCTACCTGCAGTACCCCTGGATGGAGGGTATGTATTTAAAGATTCTATTCATTCCTTTATATATAGGCTTACAATGAATGAAGCACTATCGGGAAAGATATCAAACTCTGTAACAGCAGGATTTTCTATATTGATTCTGTTCTCTTTAATGTTAATGATATTCGGACCTTTTATTGGACAGTGGGTCTGATAGAGATCGAAGCTGCTTAATCAACCATCAACCTACATGAAGGGGGAGGGCTTTAGATTAGCTACCTTTCCAATTTTTTATTTAGCTAGTTAAATATTTTTAATTTTTACTTTTTAGGGGTTTTAGGCGTTAACTTAAGTCACTGATCAAATCTGGAAAATTATTATACTTCCATTTTTAGGCAAGTGTAGAGAGGAAGTTTGGTGTATACTATTTTCAACAACTTATAGCCATGACCTATTCCTCATGTTCTTTTTTGCGTTACATTTTAGAGGCTATCCGAAAAGTCCTGCTGATCTGAATGTTATCAATGCGCACGCTAAATGTAGGATAGCAAGGTAATTTTCAATTTTCTTTTCCCATCTTATAAGGAGTCTTCTGAATCTATTCAGCCAAGAATGTGTCCTTTCTACAACCCATCTTTTTGCCCTAAAACCAGGTATGTCCCTTCTTATGTTTTCTTCCCCGCGACTTTTGATATGCGCAGTATAACCATATTCTTCAACCAATTTTCTGATATCGTTGAAATCATAACCCTTATCCATGCATATATTCTGAATTATGTCTTCTGCAGAAGGTCTTTCAAAGAATATGGCGTCTAAAGTCCTTTTTACAAGCTTTTTATCGTGACGATTAGCTCCATCAACGACAACAGAAAGTGGTATGCCTTTACCATCAGTTAAAACACTCCTTTTTGTACCTTTTTTGCCACGATCAGTAGGATTGGCTCCTGTTCCAGCTCCACCTAATGGTGCTTTTGTCATAGCACCATCAATTGATTGTCATTCCCATTCTTAATCCTTTTTCGAAATCATACTCAACAATACCAGCCAGCCACATGCTCTCAAATAAGCCTGATAGTTGCCATTCCTGAAATCGATCATGTACAGTGCTTGAGGCTCCATAAAATCGTGGCAATGCTTTCCATTGGTAACCAGTAACAAGGAGATAGAAAATGCCACTCATTATTTTCCTATCACCCTTTCTAGGTCTTCCAGACTTCTTTTTTGGCTGAGGTACAGGTAGTAAAGGTTCTATTTTTTCCAATAATCTTCAGAAATTTCGTAGTCCTGAACAATTTTCCATTTTGTCATTACCACAAATGATCTTAAATTGAAAGTATATTCTTTTTAGGATAGGCTCTTAGTGCGAGCGATACAATTCGAATACACGAACTCCTACGAGACTAAAAACTCAACTATCGCCTTTGACCTAATTGGGCAGCTCCAGCATGTCGATACAGAAAGGAACTTTGATAAACCTTTACAAAAAGAACCGGAGAGATAGCTGAAAACTTGAAGTTAAACGATCAAAATTTGTGCGAGGGGTGAGATTCGAACCTATGACAACCTTCATAAACGGATCTGAAGTCTGGTGCTTTTGACATAGCTGGATAACACTCGCACATTGAAGGGTAAATTTTTATATTTGTTTCTCTTATATTTATTTGCTTTTACTTCCCACTAGATGTTCATTTAAATATATTTTTAGTCCAATATATTGTTTCAGGAGTCCAGTATCTTATGAATGATACCATTGGATCCAAATTCGGTGAATCTTACTCTACATAGGGGGTTTTCGCATCGTCACAATACAACATCCAGAGTTTTGTCAATTCAACATCAACTATAATATTAATCCTGAAAGGATATATGGATTAATATCATATTGGACTTCTAAATATAAGGTAAGATCTTTATGAAAGCTTCGGATCTTTTTGTCGCCCAACTTGAAGAAGAAGGCACATAGTATATTTTTGGAATTCCAGGAGAAGAAAACCTGGACTTTATAGAGTCATTGAGAATTTCAGGAATCAAACTAATCGTGACAAGGCATGAACAGGCTGCAGCTTTTATGGCTACAACCTACGGAAGGCTGACAGGAAAACCAGGGGTTTGTTTTTCAACTCTGGGACCAGGAGCTACTAACCTAGTCACTGGCGTTGTCCAGGCACAGCTTATAGGAGCTCCTTTTATATCTATCTCCGGTCAAAAGGCACTGAATAACAACTGGCAGGGTCGTTTTCAGGTTGTAGACATTGTCAGGATGATGGAGCCACTCTGCAAAAAGGCATTGACCATAACTGATCCAGGAATGATCCCTACAGTAATCCGAAACGCCTTCAAGCTTGCGGAAGCTGAAAGACCAGGAGCTGTGCATATCGAACTTCCAGAAGATGTGGCTGAGACAGAAACTGATGTAGTAGTACAAAAGAGAAGCGAAATGAGAATTCCTTATCCGAATTTAGAAGCTGTGAGAAAAGCTGCTTCTATGATCTGTGAAGCTAAAAGTCCCTTGATAATGGTTTCTTCAGGAGCTAATAGAAAAGGGATCCCTGAAGAGCTTGGGAACTTTGCCACAAAAACAGGCATTTATCTGGTACATACTCAAATGGGGAAAGGTGTTGTTCCTGATGATTGTATTTATAGTCTCTTTGCAACCGGAATACATTCCAGAGATTATATAAACTGTGGAATCGATGGATCTGATCTGATAATCACTGTGGGCTACAACATTGCTGAATACCCTCCTTATCTGTGGAACGGGAAACTAGATAAAAGGATCATAAATATAGATTTCGTGGAATCCGTGCCTGACAGATACTTTAACCCTGCTGTAGAAATCATTGGAGATGTCACCTCTTCAATCAGGGAACTTGCTGCAAGCATTCAGGAGAAACGGGAATTTCCTTTCTTTGAGAAAACCAGATATTTCATTGAGGGCAAAATAAATTCTAGCCCCCCTCCAAAATATCCTCCCTTGCCACAATCAGTAGTACAGAGTGTCAGAAAGGTGCTCGGAAGGGAAGATATAATCACATTGGACAATGGAATTTATAAGCTGTGGTTTTCTCGCCTTTACAAGACATATGCCCCCAACACTGTACTTCTTGATAATGCCCTTGCAGCTATGGGCGGCGGGCTCTCTGCAGGGATTACTGCAAAACTTCTTCATCCTAAACGCCGAGTGCTAGCAATCTGTGGGGACGGGGGCTTTATGATAAACTGCCAGGAGCTGGAAACGGCAACACGTTATGAGATTCCCGTAGTTGTTCTTATTCTTAATGATAATGCCTTTGGTTTTATCAAATGGGAGCAGAAAAAGATGAATTTTGAGGATTTCGGGTTGGATTATGGAAATCCTGATTTTGCTCTTTTTGCGGAGAGTTTTGGAGCTGCAGGCTTTAAGGTTAGAGAAGGTGATGACCTTGCAGAAATTCTGGAGAGATCTTTTTCCCTAAATAAAGTAACTCTTGTCGAATGTCCTATAGATTATTCGACAAATTATGATAGCTTTTCGATAGAACTAAGAAGCCTTAAATGTGAATTCTAATCCATTCTCCGCAGATGTACACAAAATGCCATAGTTCTTTACTCATCGTATAAAAAGGCGCAAAAAAAACGACACTTTAAGGGACTGTAAAAATATTCTTAATAGTTCTAAGCAAGTAATGATTCCAAACTATTGTTAATATTTATTGACAAAGTGCTAGCTGAAGCAAAAAGATGAGTTTTGATACAAAAGTGTTTAATTTAATACAAATAATTCTTAAAATTAATAGTTAAAACTTTTGATAGTTACGATGTGGTGCAAATACGTCCAGATAACAAAAAAGTCTAATTCCAAAATATATACACTATCCAACCTAACCTTAATTTTATGCTCCGTTAACTGTGAACGCTGCCCAATAATATGGATGGTGGAAATGCTTCTCTTCTGGAGATTATTTGGCCGTTTCAACATAGCATTTCCCGTATTGTTCTATTTTTTTCTTACTTTCGTCTTCTCATTCGCTTGAACAGTAGCATTTTTCCACATAATCCGCCACTTGGTGAGAAGTAAGGTCTCTAACCAAAGTTGAAAAACAAATCCCTGGTTTTCCGTATTTATTGTCTTTACGGTAAAAATCAATAATTCATAGATGAATAAAATACATTTATGAAAAATATAAACATTTTTTTTCCATTGATTTTAAACTTAGAGGTAAATCACAGAAGGCAGGGAAAACACGCAAGAAAGTACACAAGTGAACAATTTTTCCAAGTTTTCCTTGGTCGTAGAATTTTGAGTGGCTTGAGTATAAGCAATTAATTTTGAATATACTTTATTCTTAAAAATACATTTAATTCGTAGCTTACTACTTTTGAGTAATAATTGTGAGTATATCTTCATCCTGCATTTTATGGTCGAGTCCTACTCGCTGTCCGGGGTGTTTTGCGGAAGTACCCCATATCTGAGCATAACGGAATTTCCTGCGGAAATCTCGATGCAAGCGATCACAGATCTTACCTATATTGGTTCCGCTCATAACTATCAATGGTTCTTCAATATCTGCGAGCTGGCCCTGAGGTTTTAAATAGACTCGGATGAAACCGAGGCGATCATAAATTGCGTTTTTGAGGGTTTCGATGTTGATTCCTTCATGAGCCGAGATGAAAATTGAGTTAGGGTACATAATTCTACATTCCTCAATCAGCTGAGGATAGCCCAAATCAACCTTGTTAATAACTATCAGCGACCTTACATAACTTCTATTGTTAAGGACGACATCAATAAGTTGGTCAACTGTGATATTTTCCCTTATAAGTACATTAGCATTATGTATCTTGTACTCATCCATTACAGCCTTGATAGTTTCCTCATCTAGGTCAAGGTCAATAGTTGAGTTGATCTCTATTCCTCCTCTATCTCTTTTCTTTAGAACCACATCCGGGATCTCTTCATCAACACGAATGCCGGCCTGATAGAGTTCGTCCATTAGTACTTCATAATGCTTGGGTTGGAATACATCGAGCAAAAATATAACCATATCTGAATTTCGGATAACAGAAATGACTTCTTTTCCTCGTCCACGTCCCGAAGATGCGCCTTTCACAAGCCCTGGGACATCGAGGAACTGGATTGTTGCTCCTTTATGCTCGAGAACTCCAGGAACAACTGTAAGGGTGGTAAAGTCGTATGTTCCAACTTCTGACTTGGCATCCGTGAGTTTGTTAAGAAGCGTAGATTTTCCTACTGATGGAAAACCAACAAGGGTTACAGTTCCATCTCCCGATTTTCTGATTGAATATCCATCCCCTCCCCCCTTTGAAGATGCTTTCTTTTCCACCTCGTCTCGCAAGCGAGCTATTTTAGCTTTCAACCTTCCTATGTGATGGGAAGTTGCCTTGTTGTACTGGGTCTTCCGAATTTCATCTTCTACTTCCTGTATTTGCTCCTGTATACTGCTCATCTGGAACCTGCCGATTTATGGACTGAATAAATGATTCTCATATTGTCAGAAGAAAGAAACCACATAAAATGGTCTCTAAAAATCTATTTTGATCCAAAAACGATTCTTCATCTGATTATTTTATCCTGAATAGTTGAATTCAATATATATATCTATGGAATAATTTTATTTATTTATCCGAAAATGATATGAATATTCTGCCAAATTTATATTTTTTAACAAGTATACTAATATTTGAAACTTATTGAAAAAGGAGCCTGAAGAAATATCATAGATAAAATTTATGTTATTGAACTTAAAAAAATCAATAACATTAAACCTTCTAACATCTGGTATTTGATTAGTTAATGTCCAAGGGATTTTCATGATAAATTACTGAGATAGTATAGGCTAGTATAATCATCAAGTAGATCGGAATTGTTATTTCCAATGCTCTAGATGTTGTGAAGGTTGGATACAAAATTAGGAGGAGACATGATTGAGACGCAAATCTAACAGCCTCTAGTATGAGTCACAACTATCTTACAGGCTATGAGAAAGAGGAGTGTTGGAAGCTCCATGAGGAGAATGAAAGGAAAATAGTTATCGCTTTCTTGGTGAGCATATAAGCTTAAGGAGAGGAATTTTCAATATAATCTCAGGCTCTAAGGATGATCTGTACCCAACAGTAGCCCAGGATATCATCAAAAATGAAGAAAATAAAAGCTAAAACTAAGGAGCATAGATAAATTTCAAAAATTTTCGATTCCAATATTTATCCGGCTCTCTACCCTCAGTTCTCACTTTTTATCCCGTTAGCTACCATTCATTTATATTAATTTATCATTCCAAAGTTTACTTATTCGATTTTACAATTCACTAATTTTTCAAGAATTTTTTTAACCTTAGTTTAGCAGTACAATTTCAATTTGCTACGAGATCCAATCTTTTTGTCAAAAATCATTAAACAGCTTCTAAAATTTCATTAAAATTATCTATGAGTGTCAGTTTCCAATCATACACTCTTAACAAAAGTAAATATGTCTATCTTTTTTATCCCATTTTAACATTTTTACTATTCAATTTTGTAAACAAAATTTAATATTTTTATCCGTTATCCTGCAATCTATCAAATTCAATATCAAAAATTAGATCAAAGTTTAGGTATCAAATCTACTATATGCAATGGAGTATGTTTGGTCCACAGCTTTGTATACCACGGAATTATCCGAAATCATATGTTTTCATTTAATGATACATAATTAGTACTATATTTACTTTGAAGGAAAGGAATGGTGACAGTTAGATAAGAGGAGTCCAAGTTCGAGAAGAATAGTATTCAAAAATGATCTGAACAAACATAATCAAAATATTTCCTTCTGAAATCGCGATAGGTAAATCTGTTAAGAAAAGCCTATTGAAAAGATATTGATCAAAAAATATTAGTTGGAAAAGCTCTACAAGATTTCATTTTCGTTCTATTTTCCGTGTTTATTCTTCTGTGCCTGGCCTTTTATTTGTTGATGAGTGTGCCTGTGCTCTGGGTTATTTTTTCAAAAGCTTCAGTCATCCTTTTTGTTAGAGGCCCTATTTTGCCTGTGCCTATTGATCTTCCATCAAGTTTGGTTAAGGGAGCAGCTTCCGCAGCTGTGCCAGTAACAAATATTTCATCTGCTGTGTAGAGGTCAAATAGGCCAAGATTTGTTTCGATGGTTTTGTATCCCATATCGTCTAGAAGTTCAATCGCTGTTTCTCTGGTGATCCCTTTTAAGTTGCTGATTGTGAAGGGAGTGAATACTTTGTTGTTTTTGACAATAAAAATATTGTCTCCTGAGCCTTCGCACACAAAACCGTTTTGGTCCAGGAAGATTGCTTCCTCCCCTCCTTTCTCGTTGGCTTCTATCTTTGCCAGAATATTATTCAGATAGTTCAGAGATTTGATATTCGGAGATAAGGCATCAGGAGCATTTCTTCGGATACAGACGCTGACTCCTGTGAGCCCAATCTCATAAAGGTCACCATACATCGCGCCCCAGCCCTGGGCTATAACAATCACGCTTGGCTTTTCACATTTCCGGGGATCAAGCCCAAGATCTCCGACTCCTCTTGATACTATTGGGCGGATGTAAGCGTCTTTTAGATTGTTTTTCCTTAGGGTTTCAAGGATAATCTCAGTCATCTCATCCTTTGTGAGAGGGATATCCATTGCAATTGCTTTTGCTGAGTCATAAAGCCTGTCAACATGCTCCTTTAACTTAAAGACACGCCCATTGTATGCCCTTATACCTTCAAACACACCATCACCATAGAGAAAACCATGGTCATAAACCGAAACTTTAGCTTCGGATTTGGGAACAAATTTCCCATCCAAGTAAATCAGCAATTCAGTCATTTGCGAACAATCCTCTTCAATTTCACCAAATTTTAGATTGCATCTGTTTCTTGATATTTTCAATCTAACGTTATCTCTAACGTACAATTCTTACAGATAATTATTTTTTTCATTTATTCGCAGTACATAAGCTCTATGTAGAATTTTTAACGGAATTCAAAGCTTTAGGGAATTTTCCATAACCAATAAATTCATACGTAACACACTGAATATGCGGATAGATACTAAATATATATTACAATTTCGTTTCCACATAAATATTTTAACATCCTTTATACCCCACTTTCTGCAGATGTGAACAGAAATGTCATCTATTTTCTCAATATGACAGTAGCTTGAAAATTAATCCTTATTAGTCATTAGCTTGGAATGGAAAAGGTACGGCTCTTATAGATTAAATAAATTCAACGAAGCACTAAAAGCAACACATTTCTTAACGATAATAGTTAACCTAATATATATAAATAATATTTTTTAACAAGTTAATTGAAAAAATTGATCATATATCCAAAAAAAAATTAAGTGATTATATCGCGGTAGATATTTTATGAAAAAATAGCTTGATATATCCTAGATAGGGAATCCTGTACTGTGCAGTTCCTATAATCCATTTGTCTTTTACAGGCATATCATAGCTAATCTGGCCTTCCTGGTCAAAGCGTTTGTTGGTTACAGCATTATCTCCCTTTGTTATATAGCCGGAGTATGGAGCAGAAGGACCCCCTTCCCACATATATTCTCCAGCTTCTACCCTATGCATTGCCCTATGAATAATTGGGGTTACACCCTCCAGACCATATGGACGGTAAAGAATCACATCTCCATAATTTTTAAATGATTCATATCCCGCTTTTTTTCCTTCTTCATTCGTGATAATGTTCACTCTATCAATACTTTTAACAAAAATAATATCTCCTATCTGCATATGAGGTTCCATACTCCCTGACTCTACTACAACCATTGGAGTCCAGAGCCCGAATACCAGCTTAGAAAGGGCCATAAAAATAATCAGGAAAGCTATGACCGACAAAAAATCCTTTCCAAAGGAAACCCAGGTATTTTCCTTCCCCTGGGTACTGTTTTCATTTTCATTCGTGTTCATAATCAGCCTTTATTTTTTTGATTCTATTCTTCTGTTGTTGCATCATTTTTCATTTGACCTTCGCAAATGAATATTTATTTGATCAAATTTATATGCTACAGCCTTTAGATTAATTGATACAAACTTCTGATTATAGATGATTTCGATAAAGTTCAATTTTTGATTGGTTGTATATAACATATCTAAGTAATTTGTTCAAATCGGAGATTTATCAAAATTTTCTGTAATATATATCATTTACACAGCTGAATCATATAATTAGTAGCTTAAGACATTAAATATTTAGAATTTATTACTTTTCACAAACTTGCATGTTCTTTATCTGATATCCAATTGTATAAGTCCTATGAGTAATAAAATTAATTATTTATTACAGTACCTCAAGGATTTTTAATCGATAATTTTCAAAAGAATCTCCACTTTTTGTGTCTGATTTAAAGATTTGAGTAACATATATGCATTATTCTCTGGATAAATATAGTAAAAGTAAAGAGAATTTTGATCAACCTCTGATTTTCAAGAGTCGTCTTATACAAATCATTTATGAGCCTATGACAAAATTTAGGGGTTTATTGAAATCCTCTGGAAATTCGAAAGGAATGTGCTGATGAAAAATTGTATGAATATTAGGTTCAATAATTAAATTTTCATGAAAATAGCATTCCGGGAAAAAATAAAACCATGTCAGAAAAATTTTTGTATCGAAACTTACACAATCTGTCAGGAAATAATCACAACATAGTTTTTCTTTCCCGCTAAACTTCAAAAATAAGTTGATAAATATTTTTTATCTTTTCAAAATTCCGACAACAGCAAAATTCGTAAAAATTTCAGGTCCATGGGGTGCTTCATCAATGGTTTCAGTGAGATCCTGTCCTGAATCATGGAGTCCCTGGTGGACGCCACCTTTCCATAAATAACTATCCGAGAGATCATAAATTTGGCCTTTGTAAGCAACATAAACTTTTCCATTTTTCCCATTCATATCTGCAAGTTCTTCAAGTGTGTATTCATCCATTTCTAGATCTCCATTTTAATTTTAATATTATTTTACTTTTTGTTTATCTGCAGTCTCAGATACTATCACACATTCAACATTTTCAACATTTCATTGACTTTGGTGGTTGGAAGCTGACATTCATAGTTCCTGCATACGTATGCAGTAGCCTTTCCCTCTATTGGCATCTGCATTTTAGTATATTCCGCAAGAGTTATAATTTCTGGGTCTCTGCCTTCTGGTCTGAAAACTAGCACCTTGTTAGGGATGAAATAGGTCCAAAGCTCTTCAAGCATATGTCCCGTATCAGCAGCCTCGCGCTTTCCGGCAATTACCACTTCATATGCAGGACCTAATCTGAAGTCAAGGGCTGACAGGAACTGGGTATATCCAGATGGTGTTTTTCGGATCAATTTTGAAAACGCGCGTTCTAGAGCTTCAACTGTATCTTCCAGTTCAAGATCCGCAGTTATTCTGGAAAGCCTAAGAAGATTCGACATTTCTATTGAATTCCCAGATGGTAGAGCTGTGTCCGCAAATTCTTTTGTTCTGAAAATGAGTGATTCGCTATCATCAGCAGTAAAAAAGAGTCCACTATGTATCGGATCCCAAAAATGCTCCAGTAGTTCCTTATTTAGACAAAGGGCTGCTTTAAGATAGCGCAGTTTGAATCCTGCCTCATAAAGTTCAAGGAGTCCATGAATAAGGAATGCGTAATCATCGACAGTTCCAGAAATACCAGCTTCACCATCTCTATAGCGGTGAAGCAATCTTTTGCCGGGATTATAAAGGGTTTTGAGGATAAAATCAGCAGCTTTCTCAGCAACCTTCAAATATTTTTCCTCACCAAAAGTCTGAAAACCTTTTGCAAGAGCTGCTATCATAAGCCCGTTCCAATCGGTAAGGATCTTATCATCTCTCAAAGGTCTTTTACGTTTGTTTCGGGCTTCCAAAAGTTTCTCTTTAGCTAATTTTACCCGCCGCTCGATTTCATCTGTTGAAACTTTGAGTTCGGCAGCGAGGACGCCAAAAGGTCGGATCATATAAAGGATATTAGTCCCAATCTTTTTATCACTAACTTCTTCTTCAAAATTACCTGCTTCTTTCAAATTGAACACGTTTTTGATTAGTTCGGATTCCTCAATACCAAGGACACTCCTTATCTCTTCTAATGTCCAGAGGTAATAAATTCCTTCTTCCCCTTCAACATCTGCATCTTCACCACAGTAAAACCCGCCTTCAATGGACGTCAGGTCTCTTAGCACGTAATCCATAGTTCCCATTGCCGTTTCTTTATATTTTTTTTTTCTGGTAACCTGATAGGCTTCTGTATATGCAGCAGCAATAAGAGCTTGATCATATAACATTTTTTCAAAATGGGGGACAATCCACATGTTGTCTGTTGAGTAACGATGGAAACCCGAGCCCAAATGATCCTGGATACCTCCTCTATACATGTTATCCAGAGTAAATTCCACCATGTTTAGTGCCTCAAGGTTCCCCATGCGCCTCCAGTAACGGAGCAAAAAGAATATTTTGTGCGGAGTCGGAAATTTAGGTGCCCTCCCAAAGCTCCCGTATTCATTGTCAAACGACTTCAGCAGTTCATCGTAAGCCTTGTCCATTATTGCTTCACCCATTTTCTCTCCTGAAGACTCTGAGATCATACTCTGTATCCTTATTTCCTCTCCTGAAGACTCTGAGATCATATTCTGTATTGTTAAAGTGATCTTTTCAGCCGAATCAATCACCTCTTCATTCTGCCTGGTCCACATCTCCTCTATATTAGGCACGAGTTCTAGCATCCCTATCTGACTTAAACGGGATTTTTTGGGAATATAAGTTCCTGCAAAGAAAGGCTTCATTTTCGGTGTCATAATTACACTAAGTGGCCAGCCTCCTCTTCCAAGGAAAATTTGACAAATTGTCATGTATAAGTTATCGATATCCGGTCTCTCTTCTCTATCTACTTTTACACAAACAAAAGCCCTGTTCATAAGTTTTGCTACTTCTTCATCTTCGAAAGATTCATGTGCCATTACATGACACCAGTGACAGGTCGAGTAACCAATTGAAAGAAAAATAGGTTTATTTTCTCTCCTGGCTTTTTCAAAAGCTTCTTCTCCCCAAGGATACCAATCTACAGGATTATATGCATGCTGCAGAAGGTATGGACTTTTTTCATTGACCAAGCAGTTAGCTTTTCTATTTTCTGTTCCCAATAAAATCCCTTCGGTTTTATTTCAGGTTTATATTCCTCGCAAGGTATACACTCTACCTACCAAGACTTCAAGTTATTAAGACATTCCTGGACAGGATTTTAACAGTTTATGAATATGAATTTTTACCCTTCGATTTTTCAGTAGGGTTAAGAAATTCTGAATCATATTATTTTCGAGATCTTGACTACAAGAAACTTTTCTATCTCTTACTTCTCCTCTTGAATATAGATACAGAATAGGTTTCTGTCCCGGCACATTTTCCTCTAGAGCTTCTCGTCTCAATCGAAATTCACTACCTTCCAGGCGATTAAATATAAGTAAAATATATAACTTTTGTTTATGTATAAATTGATGGGAAAAAACATCAAGTATAGATAGAGTTTTTTCTTATTCATTGAATTGGAAAGCAGTTTCTGAATATGCAAGTATCATGAAAAACAGCGAAAAAACTAATCTAGCGGAATTTTAGCTGAAAGTTATTAATTTTTGTGGGGACTATGGCAGAAGAACTTAAAGATAAGATCTACGAATAGCTTGCAAGTCATTATTATCTGAACCTTGCAACTGTGAGCCTGCAGGGTAGTCCAGTGGTCCATACAATGGCATACGTATCCAAAGATGCAAATCGTCTACATGGCAACCAATAAAGATGCCAGAAAAGTCCAGAATATTATGCTGAATCCACGTGTTGCGTATATAGTTGATGAGGACGACCCAGATTGGTTTGGTATGCAAGTACTTCAGGTGGAAGGCAGAGCATCTATAAGTACTGATGAAAAGGAACTTCGTGAGGTTGGGAAACTGATGGCTGCCAAATTTCCAATTACTGCAGACATGCCTCCTGACCAGGATACTGTTATGATAAAAATTGATCCTGAAGTAATCTATTATCTGGATTACAGTATAGAGTTTGGCCACAGGGAAAAAGTAGATATCTGAGACAAAAACAGAGTCTTTTTGCGATAACTGAGGAATTAAAAAGGAAAGGTAGATGAATATTATATAAATCTGGATGTTCTTATTCAAGGATTGTTCTCTTAAGGTAAGAGTATTCTAATAAACTCCAAAGTTTGGTTTTTTGTTTGGAAAACATATATCTAAATTTTGCAAATTTTAGCGTTTATCTAAATATTCAATAGTAGGGTGGAAAATTAGTAAAAAACATATCATGAAATCAAAGATGAGAATATTCTAATGAGGCAATTAAATAGAAAAGACAATTCTATCTATTGCCAAAAAGAATTTTGGAGAAGTACTTCGGGCAAGAAATTTCCGTAATCAAGTCAAAGAAGTAAAACTTAAGCTAAAAGTCAATCACGTAAATAAAAAAAATAGAACTAATTCGCATTGAATTAAGGATTTCTAAAGAGCCTTACAATTAAAGAGCAATGAACTAGAAAAGGAGAAAGGGCTAAATACAGAAACCGAGAGAAAGCTATGGGCTGGATCCCCTCTAAAAAAATAGAGGGATATCAGAACCCTCAAGATCTTCCAACTGATTTTTGTCAAATTACATAGTTATCTTAAGTCGACTTTATTTCTAAGACTTTTAAAAGCAATGACCATAAGTCTCAAGCACCTTTTTTGTTATCTTCTGTCCACAAGCCTTTTAGGCCTACCCTTAATTTTGTTTAAATCGAGCCCTTTTGAACCTTGGAAATTAAATAAAATCTTGAAAGTACCTGCTTCGTAAGCTCTGGAAAGTGGAGACTGGGACCTGAAGAAAGTACGAATAAAGTTTTCTTTTATAAGGTCTCTGTCACAAGTATCAGGGTTTTCACATTCCATGCTGACTCTCAGTATAGTTTCTCCATCTTCTTCCCCATAAAGAAAGGCTTCGTATTCTCCGGTTAGATAATTCATGTTTTCGCGTTGGAATATCCCCCTTTCCACATCTACGCGGTTAAAGGGAGTACTCTCAACCCAAACAGTTTCTGCCTCACGTTGTGGGGTCATGATTTTCATATGAGTCCTCCCACATGGACATTTTTTGCGAGTAAGCACTAAAGTGGTATCCTCAGTATCATAATTTAGCAGTAGGTTTCCTGTTCTTGCCCCAGCAGGCAAAAGTGTGCTGAGGACTATTCTTCCACATTCTCCATCAGGTACAAAATTTTCTATATTGGGATCGTAAATGTCAATGTGGACAAAATCTTCTGGCACATGCAGGCCAGAAATCTCATTACACTCTCCACACATTGTTCCTTCCGTGCTCCCATAAATATTATACACAGGGCAATCCCATATTTCAGAAAGATAGTTTCTTGATTCATCAGCAAAAGCTTCTCCTCCTACAACCAATTTATCTATGCCTGAATCTCGAGGATCACTGCCTTCTGCCCGCATCCTTCTGGCAAGATTAAGAAGTTTGAATACGCTACCCACTATGCCTGTTGGCCTATAAATTTCAATGATACGAAGGGGAAAAGTGCATTTGCCCTCAGGGATAATAGTCATTCCAAGCTGCTTAGCTGCAAAGGTCATTGTATTAGCTCCCACATTCATTCCATAAGAAGCACAGACAACAACCCTGTCTCCATGCCCGAAGCCCTGCGACATGAAGATACGAGAGTATTTTTCGGCATAGTTTACCCAGTCTTCCCAAGTAAGGAAAAAGCTCTTCGGAGGTCCGCTAGTGCCACTGGTCTCATGGATCGTGAAAACGTCTTCCCATCCTACACTCCGAAACATAAATTCATTAGTCTTAGGAGGCTGGTTTTCTTGGATAGTTCTCCCTGAGATCACTGGAAGATTCAGAAGATCTTCATGAGTCTTAATTTCTGTAGGGTTTATTCCATGCTTTTCAAACCATTTTCTGTAAAAAGGAGAATTTTCTATTGCATATCTTATGGTGTACCTCACACGTTCCTCTATGAGTGCATCAAGTTCACCCCTGTCCAAGGTTTCAATTTCCGTGTTGAAATAAGATCTTGAGATATCCATTATAGAACACCGTCGCAGAAATATTTAGCCGCATCAATAACCTTGTTGTTTATTGCTCTCATAACTTGAAAGGTTTACTTAACCGCTGCTTTATCAAGAAACGATAGCATAGTTCCAACTTCTATTAAGTTATTTCCGGTAAAAAATATATTTTCGCCTAACATTTCTAGGGGTGATATAGTTTTACTGAAAATTAATAGCTTTAAGCATGCAACTGTACTAAATGAGAATTTAAGTAACAATTTTTATTGTAATTGGTTTATATACCTCAAGTGCGTATTTTTTTCACATGCTTTTACCATCCCAGGATCAGTGGTTCCGTTGCAAAAAATCTGGCTTTTTCACAAAAACATCACAATTCGGGAAGGTAATCATTTTAATTCGGGAGAAAATGACACATAAAGGTGAAAATTATAGTGTCAAATTGCAGAAATATTATTTTTGCAACGGAACCCTAAAAATTTTGTTCGCTGGGTTCAAGAATGAAGCTATACTACGCTCTGCACTACGTAGGCTTTTCCGCTGGCTTAATACGAAGGGCGTGACGGCTATAGTCACCGGTGAACGGGGAGATCCCCCTCTCACTAGATACGGACTCGAAGAGTGCGTCGCAGACTGCGTTATCCTTTTCGATAACAGGATGGAGGAGCAAATAGCCACCAGACGCCTGAGGATAATTAAGTACAGGGGGTCCAAACATGGCACTAACGAGTATCCTTTCCTGATAGAGGATATCTGTTCTACTAATTACATCACTAGGGCTTGCGCATGAAGTATCTGCAGGAGGGAGGATCTCAACGGGCATAAAGCGCCTGGATACGATGCTGGGAAGCCAGGGCTACTATCGTGGCAATACAATACTAATTTCCGGAACAGCCGGTACTGGCAAGACTAGTTTTGGAGCCGAATTCGCCAAAGCTACCTGAGAGCGGGGAGAACGCTGCCTATACTTCGCTTTCGAGGAATCTCCAAGCCAGGTAATCAGAAACATGAGATCTATAGGTATAGACACTTCCAGCCCTACGTTGATACCGGTTTAATGCAAATAAGTGCCTCACGGCCCATGGCCTATGGCTTGGAAATGCATCTGGTAGCCATGCACAGGCTGATAGATAAGTTCAAGCCAGCCGTCGTGATCATAGATCCTATATCAAACATGATCAACGTAGGCGTTGAGGCCAATGTCAAGTTCACGCTCACGAGACTCGTAGATTACTTGAAGCTCAAGAATATCACTGCAGTATGCACTAGTCTGGTAGAACACGAAAGTATCGAGGGCGTAAATGCTCAGGGTATATCTTCTCTCATGGATACTTGGATCAATCTCCGTTTCTTTGAAAATGATGGCGAGCGCAATCGTGGAGTTACTTTGATAAAGTCAAGAGGCATGGAGTACTCCAATCAGATCAGGGAATATATGATGACTGATAATGAGCATAAAAATCCAATATGTATACCTCTTGGACCTTCAAGAGGCCTACTTATGGGATCTTCCAGATTTGCTCAGGAAGCGAAGGAGATGGCTGAGGCTGTCACTAAAAGTAAAAACGTGAGGAAGAGGGAAAGAGAACTGGAAAATAAGCTAAAATTCCTGGATGCTCAGATAACATAATTAAGCTCCGAGTTTGAGGTGCAGAAAGAGGAGCTTGATAAGCTCACATCCGAAGATGTGCTCAGAAGTTACCGTTATAGTCGATTGGTTACTTCTTGAAGACATAAACAACAGATCCTGGACTGAGTTCAAATATAATCTTACATATGTTGACGAGTAGAAGAAGCGAGTATACATTGATAAAGTATAGAAACAAACACTCCCTAATTTTGAGCAACTTCGTTAAGGCAATTCTATTAGCAAGCGTTTATTGACTCAGTTGTAGACTTGGCTATAATTAATTATAAGTGCCTGGAGAAAAAAAATCATTTTAGCTAATATAGCGCTAACCCCCTATTTTGGCGGAATATGCAAAAATACCCATATTGAAATTTAAACCTTGATACATTAAAGTGGTTTCGAAGAAAATTTATGAATTGGATAGTATGTAAATCCACAAAAATTGCCAAAATATTTTAGATCATGCAGAAATGTATTTGTACAGGACGATACGTGGTTTAAGTGAAGGATCAAATACATGGTATTCAAAATTGTGCATGAAGATTATTAAAAGATAACAAATTAGGCATAATTATATTCCAGTTATTCATGATTTAGTCCGGGATCTGGATAAGATAGATGAATTTATGTAACAAGGATTAGAGGTGGAACAATGTCTGAAGAATTAAAAGCCAAGACACTCAAGGTAGAAGATTTGATTGAATACCAGGAAGGAGCCGTTGTTAGCAAAGAAATTATCCGTAAAGGCACGGGAACTGTGACTATATTTGCCTTCGATAAAGGAGAAGGATTGAGTGAACATACAGCTCCTTTCGATGTCATGATTCAGGTAATAGACGGCAAGGCAGAAATTACTATTTCTGGCAATAAAAATATCCTTGAGAAAGGGGATCTGATTATAATGCCTGCAAACGAATCTCATGCACTCCATGCTAATGAAAAATTCAAAATGATCCTTACCATGATTCGTTCTTAATATTGTTAAGCTCTACTTTAGGTCTTCCTCTATTAAAGGAAAATCTACACAATTCTGAATTAACATTTTTGATAGAAGCTGATAGTGAGCGATAAAACTGAAATCGGAGCTTTAATCCCTCTTATTTAATCTTTTGATGAATGTTCTAACTATGTGTGCCAGAACAGTATTGATATAGGGTCCTTACAAATTGGTTCACTTTTTAAGGAATAATAAGCCTTATTTTCCAGATTTGATTCTATTTATAGTTCCAAAAATAAAAATACGGGTGGGGGATAATTTCTTTTGATTTAAAGGAATATTGCTCTCAATTTCCTTTCTAAAAGCATATTAATCCTTTTTGATATTGGATTTAGTATAAAGGAAAAATGTAGCAATTATCCGATTTTTTTGGTATTCTCTTACCCTTAATAAATCTATATCTTTATTAATTAAATTCGAAATATGAGATATTCGATTTTGGTTTCTTATGAGTTTCCATGATTTGAAATAAAAACTAAACATCGAAGATTGAATACAAGAAAGGAAGAAAAATAAAGATCTACAAATTACTACTGATTACAGGAAAAAGAGTTAGTGCGAGGGGTATGATTAGAAAGCACGAGTTCCTACTAAAATAGGCCCTCAATCTATCGTTTTTGACCTTGCTGTGCAACTCTAGTATATTTACGGACAGATTTAAGAAATCGCCGGAGGGTCAACTATAACACAAGCACAGGCTTTAAGATAAGCTCAACATTCAATTTGGTTTATTGAGCGCATGGTTTTACTTTAGGGCAGTTGAAAAATTGGCTGTAATAAGCTTAAAAAGATAGTATCCCTTCAAAGTCAGGCCCTATGTCCTGCGAAACTCTTTACTCACTTTTCAACATCCTATTTTTCCTGTGCAGCATATCCGTTGTGTACCTAAACATCAATTCTTTACTGGAGTTTATTTCTTCGTATTCGCCATTCTTACCAATGTCACAACCAATATCACAGGTCTCTTTTAGGCAGCTTGTTACTAAAATATAAGAACGAGCCTAATTCAAAGCATATAATTACAATTGGATATGTGTATTATTACATATCCACCACAGTTAATATTATATCTTTATGTTTATAAGCTGGCAAAAGTTTGCTGCGTAATACTGCTTCAAGGGTGTAAGGCAACCAAAGAGCCACATTGTCAACTATTCACTGTTATTACATTACCCTATCGAAATGGTACTCATTTATAACTGAAAAAATATTAACTATTGACGTTGCACTTTTTTTGTTGTGAAAGAAAAAGGATACAAAATTAATAAGATTTTACATAACTTTCGATACACTGTCGATTTCCCTGAAGGCATCTAGGACTTCTGAGCCCATTATATCCTTTCGGTCTTTGAACTTTTCAGCCTGAAGGTCAAGAATGGAAGAGATAACCTGAAGATTATTCTTGATCCTATGGTGAATTTACCTTTTACGGACATATTCAATATTTGTCAGAGTTTCTTTGCCTTTTTCCTCTTCTTAATATTCTAAAACTGTTGCTTCCATTCGAATAGGAATTTTTATTTCATAAAAATAAATTCACTTTGGCCATTGACTACACGTCCTTTTCCAGTGGCTAAAATAATACTATGATCAATGTTATAGAGCTTTCTTTTTAAAGTTCTCTTAGCGGCATAAACCCAGTAGTGAGGTAAAAAATAAAATGAGGTAAAAATAAATGAAGTTTAAAAAGACAGTGACCATTTTGTTAGTAGCCTTCGTTGCAGCTTCATTGGCGGTTACAGCAGTAAGCACAAACTACAACGACGGTAAAAGTATCGATGGTAAAAGTAGCGCCAGTAACAGTGGCCAGAGCTGTTAGAGCCAATCCTGGCGGCAGCTTCTACGTTTTACCATATTATTTCACATTCGTTTTCCAATTTCTGATACACCAACCAAATATCACATAATCCGTAATTGATTTATACTTACTTGGCATCAAATTATACTAAATATATTTCTGTATCGTTAAGAAATATGCATTGAATAATCTATGAAGTTATGACAGGGATTTTAAAAATAAAGTAAATAGGTGTAAAAAAATGAACACGGTTAACAAGGAGAACAAAAACACTCCTGAAAATCTTACAAAATTTGAAAATCTAGAAATGGAGGACATAAAGGCTATAAGGGGAAAACTTTCCAAAATGCACAATGATATCAAAAAAGTGATGGAATATTCCAAAAGGCTGTGTTTCGAAACTGCTCTCGAAAGTCCAAGGCAGAAATATTCACACTCTATTCCAAATAACCTTTTTGAAGATATAGAGACAGGACTTAAACAAAACATGGTGAGAAAATGTCCTGAAAAGGAAAATTGCACTTCTAAGTTTACAGTCATTCCACAACACAATAGAGAGCTTATAAAAAATATTAACGTAGATGAAGCCCTTATTTCAGACAACTTAAATAAGCTGGATGAACTGAGATGTGGAGTCCCTTATAGGGAATGTGAGCAGTGCTTTTCCGAAGTTTCGGATCTCTTCATAAAACAAATAAACCTCATGCATTCTATGAAGATTTATAAAAATAATCCTGGACAGAAGTCAGATATTTCAGCCCCCAAAACTAGCGTTGGTATGAGCAAAATCCTTGAGCTGGTCTCAAATAAACAGCGCCTGAAAATTCTAAAAGCAGTCGCCTTAGAACCGAAAAGTTTCTCTGCTTTTTCCAAACTTACTGGTCTTATAGCAGGAAATTTACTTTTTCATCTCCAGAAACTCATGGACTGCGATCTGATTCTGCAGCAACATGACAGAGGAAATTATCTGATTACTGAAAAAGGATCCCAAATCCTGCAGAGTTTGAACGAGATGTATTCTTCACTCCAATATTTCCCACAGCAGAGATCTAATTTTAATTTACTTGAGAAATCGAAAAAAGAAGAATTAACCGAAGAATCGAGGATAGTAAAACTGACCGAAGCCCTAACAGAAATGGCTCTGACCCGTGGGGCCTCCAAAGTAGGCATTGCAACGATCAAAACACTTTTAGGCGGTCCTCCTTCTGCCGACCTGACTTATGTGCTACCCGATGCAAAATCAGCTGTCTGTTTTGCCTTAGCTCTTGACCATAACCTTATATATCCTTTTTTCAGAAAAGTTGATAATGAATTCCTTGAAACTAATAAGGTACGGACCCAAGCTCTTGCCGATGGAATAGCACTCGAAATAGCAGCTTTCTTGCAACAGGCTGGATACAAAGCTGTCCCTCAACCTACGAATTTCGTTTATTGTAGGGAAGCAGAAGATCAGCTGCTTTATATGCATCCTCCTATCTCGCATAGGTATCTGGCAGTACGCTCTGGGATAGGGCATTTCGGATATTCAGGGAATATCATTACAAAGGAATATGGATCCGCGATTGTCTTGGTCTCAGTAGTTACGGATGCGGAACTTATCCCAACGGACTATTTGCCAGAAGAAGAAAACTATTGTGACGAATGCAAGCTTTGCCTTTCAGTATGTTTATCTGGATACGTGAACCCTGTTGAAAAGGTCACTGTAACTCTTGGTGGGAAGGAGTTTAGTTATGGGAAGCGAAGAAACAATAGTCGCTGTTTACTTGTATATAGGACTTACAGGTCTGGATGTCTCAGGAAAATGGTCCACCTGGTCTCCTGGGCGCTTTAAAATCCCCGAAAATGATGAAGATTTCGTTGCTACAATACCTGCTGTCACACAAACATATCTAGGAAGGCCGGAGTTCAAAGGTGGATTTTTTATACCTATAATGGCCGGATCCATGATGGAATATCCCTGTTTTAACTGTCAAATAGTCTGTCACCTTGAAAAAGAAGTTTGAACTGCAAGATACAAGATGCTTATAGAAAGTGGAGTGGTTATACAGGAACCTGATGGAATCCGCAGGGTCGTATCTCCGGGAGAAGCAAAAGAGTATCTCAATTCCATGCCTCTGGAAAGAAGAAAACTGTATGAATCTATTCCAGAGGGAAAAAGCGATCTAAAAACAGGGAGTTATTTCACGTAGAACAAAATTTGGATTATCCTTTAAAGATAATCAAAATTTTAAGGTTAAATCCTTTAGGATTTATGCGGTTGAACTGAAAAATGGCATTTAGCCCTTAATTATCTAAATTGAAAATATAGATCACAGTTTTTATTGTACTTGATTTTGTACCTCAAGTGTGTAAGTCCCAACCTTATGAATAATAGTGGGCAAATATGCTAACAAATTTTACATGTGTATACATCTGCAGAATATCTGTTATGTCGGTCATAAGGTCAATAAGTTCTATAACATCACGAACGTATGTTTCAATGTATTCCTTCAAAAAACCTACTGAAGGCTGAGATGAAGGCATTTATTGACGAGTAGGGAAAGGCTTACGTCTTTTATAATTCATATCTCAGGATCGTTTAATGTTAATACTAATTAGTTTAAGTCAGGGATATATATGCAAAAGGATATAATAAATTAAATCTAATTATAAATTATATATTTTACCTATATCTTCAAGTAGATATTCGATAGACAGATTGGTATTTCCCCCAGCTGTAACTTACAAGATCAAGTTTTCTACATATAAGATCGGCCTTTACCCAAGATTTCCTCAATTTATTGGTAATCTCCATGTGAATTTTAATTTAATTTCTATATCTTTGAGGAGTCCTAAAGGTTTTGTTTAAAAGCGGGTAGCTCTGAGGGTAAAAATCGTTATTCATGTTTTTGTCCATTTTTATGAGTAAGACTTATATTATTTGATCGTATAATAAGAGCATTAAAAATAAAGAGGCGTATAATCTGTTATTAAAAACTAATTTTTGTTTTTAACCAAATAGTTATATAAGTCTTGTTTTTAAACTATTGACTATCCGCTGTGAGCGGAGGTGAAAAGAATATGGCCTTTAATGACAGAGGGAATTCCTCTAGGGGTAGAGACCGAAATCGCGGAGGTTTCGGCGGTCCAAAGGAAATGCACAATGCAACTTGTTCTGATTGTGGTGTTGAAACACAGGTACCTTTCAAACCTGATCCTGAAAGACCGATCTATTGCAGAGAGTGTCTCCCCAATCACAGGAAACCCAGAGAGGAAAGGTACTAAGCTCATAGAGAACCACACTTAATAATTCAGTCTGAAAATCCCACTTGCAGATTATGCCCGTTTTGCTTAGCTTGAGAAGGTTAAACGGACTACTTCCTTTTTATTGAATTATTCACTTCTACGTTTTACTATTGTATGTTATTTAATTATAGAGAGTTCCGATTTATCTTATTTTTTTGGATTATTAACTGTAAGTTGTTTTTGGTAGGAAGTTTGTTTCAATTTTTGCTTCCAAAAAAGTCTGAAAACGAATTCGTGAATTTACATAAAGGGGTTAAATACTACCTTGATTACATGCCAATTTTTTGAGGCAATTCCTTTGTCTGAATATATCTGGGAATCTAATTTGTCGAGAGTGGTAACTAACTCTTGTAATTTAGACATTAAAAGATGTTTATTCATTGCTTTCCTTCTCATTATATGCGCTAGAAAAAGCAGCAGAGTTTCTATAGATATGAAAACAAAATTTAAAAATCTTAAAAACTGGTTTATACCTCAAAAATGTAATGTTGTTTTATGTGAATCAACGAATGATTTTCGGGTTCTTATTTGAGATTTATTGATAAAGTATCTAATTGTTCTAGTTTGAAATACCTTAGGTCTGAAGGCGCTTATGCATAAAGACTGATAATTAGATCCAGAATTCATGGCAGAATCTTCACTTAATAAAATGATTTAGCCATTAAGAGTTATCACACAGCGCTGATTCAGGCTTCAGGCATTCTTGAATCTTATAAAATATCTTTGCAACTAACCTGAATTATGGGGAAAAAAACTTTTTAATTAGGTGTATGGAAAGTATAAAAATGAGATTTAAATTCTAACTTCTTTTCCTGGTATTGGTAAATTAGTGAAGCAACTCTAATTGCTAAAATAACCAAGTTCTAGATTTTTTCTTTAGGAGATCAGCTTGATTCATAGCTTGGAATAGTTACGAATGTATACCAATTTGCGGATGAATCTTACACGACAGAATAACAAAAATAAGATCAAAGATAATAATGTGGATTCTAACGCTAATTACTCTGGCAGCAGCAAGGAAAAAATATAGCAAAATAAAAGGTTCTTTTAACCCAAATAAGAAATCAATTTGACATCCAAATGCAATTATTGCACTAGCGCGGAAAATTGCCACAATTACCTTGCATATGTTCGCAAATAATTAGATATATGAAGATGAACAAGGGCAACAAGTAGGAAAAATTCAAAAGAGACAGATTTTTGAGATTGAGACATTCTCTGTTGATGCACAAATAAAACTTATTATTAGAATAAACGTAATTATGAAAAAAAGA
The DNA here is from genome assembly GCA_963733675.1 of uncultured Methanosarcinaceae archaeon. Taxonomy (GTDB): domain Archaea; phylum Halobacteriota; class Methanosarcinia; order Methanosarcinales; family Methanosarcinaceae; genus Methanosarcina. The sequence goes on from CAVTET010000006.1 coordinate 183,896, forward strand.
TCCAAAAGCAAGTGAGAAACTATTTTAGTCAAGTACTTTCATGTCAAATTTGATCATAAAAATCTCAATCATTTAATGATGGTCGACAAATTTATCTAAAAATTTTAACAAATTTTTTTTCGGATATCTTGATAAATTTGAGATAACTCCCTTCAGGTTCGATCCAAGTTTCTCTTCCAGTGATTATATTCTGGTTCTATTTTTTTAGTTTATTTGTTAAGACCTTTGTAGTCCCTTAGAAATTGCTTCATTCCATGAGAAGTTCTTTTTCAGTTATTCACTTTTGCTCACAGTTTTCACAAGTTAAGGATCAACATCAATGTCAGATATGGGACTTGAATACAGGTTGTCTCCGCCGGCAGTGTTATTAAAAGCAGTTGTTTTCCAAAATAAATGAATAGGTGCTTTTCAAATTATTGAGCATAGTATCCCCGTTCTCGGCTACAAGACTAGCCTGTGCATTAATTATTAAGTTGGTTCTTTAAATAGTTGTATACCTAAACCTGGAGCTGAAAATTTGTCAGTGTCCTCTTTGTTGGCAAGAGCTACACAATAACATCAGTCTAAAATATTCTATTTTATTAAGGCATTTTGAAAAACATTGAGTACTATACTTCCTGTCCAATCAGCATTAGGGTAGGTACCAATTTTCTAAAAGTCATTATGATTTGTGCATAAATCTTTTGCATGATCTTTGGAACAAGGGTATGAAAAAATAATCTAGATATAATATATAAATGAAAAGATAATTCAAGGTCAGAATCAAAAATAGGATGCAGGTTAAATAACCTGCAAGAAAATTGAAGAATTTCATAATACAAATTCTGTTTTACGTTATTAATTAAACTAAACCCGATCTTTGAAGAGTCATCAGGTCTTCAGTAGTGAGTTTCGCTCCACCCTTAAACTTTTCGAAGATGGACTTGGCATCTTTCTGAAGTTCGGATTTGACGACACGAGACTTTCCATCTTTGTCTTTCTTTTTGAGTTTAAAAATTTCTTTATCAAGATCCCTAATTTCCTTCTGTGCATTTATGAAAATTTTATGCTGTTCGTCAGCTGCTTCTTGTGCTTTTACGAATTCTCTGTGAGCAATGTCAGATTCTGCCCTAATCCTATCCGCTTCCTTAAAAGCTGCAATCATCTTTTCATGGTGTTCTTGAGCTTGCCTAGCATACTCAGCCAACTCGGTATGAAATTTTGAAGCTTCATCTCTGATCTGCTGAGCTTCATCGAGAATAATCTTGAGTTCTAGATTACCCTCGAGCTGGACTTTTTTAACCTGATACTGCTTTTGAAGCTGAGTAATCTTCCCAACGAGCTCTCTTTCCTTGCTTGTGCTCAGGACTTCGGTTTGCTGAGTAAATTCAAGTCGATCTATATCTTTCCGAAGAGCTTTTATAGACGGTCCAGCTAAATTATTTTGTTTTCGGATGGAGTCTGCCTCTGCAAAGAGTTCATTCGCCTTTGCGTTGGTATCATCGCGCTTATTCTTATATTCACTGACCTTCTCATTAATTTCATCCCTGAGGATCTTTAATTCCTGAGCTTCGTTGATAAGATCCTTTGTCCTTTTATTCAGTTCATTGCGCTTTGCAGCAAAAGCACTGGCTTCTGTGTTCAAAACGTTTCTTTTGTCCTTGGATTCTTCAGAAATGTCCTTCAGATCTGATTTTTTTTTCTGCAATTCTTTTAGCATCTTTTATTGTGCCTCCAGATCCAGCAAAAAAGCTGGCATTTTGGTAGTTCTACTGTTAGATATCGACATTCTGTGCCTGATTACAAAATTGATAAGAAAGAGATTTAAGAACAGAGATAATGAATTTGAGATCTTTTCATAATGACCACAGCCGCATATTCCATTATGATGTACTTGGTATTGAAAGCTCTGGCAGAAACTGCTCTCTCAAAGATATGTGCATCATTTGCGCTTTCTCCGACAACTACACCTCGCTCTGGCCGAACCCTGCTAAATAGGATTAGTCCCTCAAATACCCCTCTAGGGTTGCTTTGTGTGACGGAGCCAACAACTTTGCTTTTTAGGCAGCCATCTTCAACAAGCAATTCATTGGTAACAACTAAATTATTATTAAGTGCCTTACCTGCTTCCGTGGTAGAAATTGTAAATCCATCGAAAATCATTGTATCTTTATAACCTCTACTTTTAAAGTGAAGGATAAGTTCTGCTACTACCGGCATAATATGAATCTTGTGTACCGCATAAGGGGTTTTTTCAAGGGAAAGTTCAATGATAATTTTGACCCATTCGGCAAGAGCTTGCTCAAAATCAAGGTTTTTACCTATCTCTCTCTTCGTAATCTCCTCTACTTTGCCTATAATACCTGCAGCCCTGGTGAACTCATCTATGGTCTCAGCATCTATAAGGTTACTATCCATATCAAAAGCAATCATTTTGTAGTCATTTGAATCATATATTGGACAGTTCACTCAATCAAAACCTGGACTGTAATAGTTATTGATAGAACGGAATATTCTTCCTAAAAAGGGTATGCTTCTAGGCGTTCCTGTCTCCGTGGTATGACAGTAACCCTGTATAACATACTTGCCCTGACATTAGAAGCTCACCAAAGGATCATGTTTCCAAATATAATAAGGGTTCTACAAAAAGAAACCACAAAACATAGCATCGATGTCAACGTTTTTGATTGAAATAAATCACATTCCTTTTAAGCTTTTCGGAAGGTCAATCAAACATACAGAATAAAAACTACATATGAAATATCAATTTATTTGATCTGCATATCTGTGGATTAATATTGCCAAAAGGGATATACTCTTTTTGGAAGTTCCATTATTAAAGAAAGAAATCAACGCATGATTTTTGGAAAAGTGGTTCACATAAACTTTATAACCATGGATAACCTTGGCCGATTCAGATTATCAGTCTGATCCAAGATGAAATTGTAGCACGAGAAAGAATAACTGTATGAGTATTTGGAATTGGTTCCAATACGAGTCTATCCGAAGCCTTGGACACTGGAAGTTTCAAGAAGTGAAGAGCAGACTTTTGGTAATTATCAACCCTAGCGCAAAAGCTTTAGTTCACTGGAGTCCTTGTTTTATCAAAAAATGTGCTATACATTGTGATTTTAGACGGACCAAAAAAGAAAGAAGCCAGAGAGGCTTTGGAGCAGGAAGGCTTTAGATATATTATTCTCCCTACAGATTCGCTCATCAGGGCAAAAAGATATCCTTTTGATTCAGTGTAAATGGCAACCTTCAATTTCGATGCAATGAAAATATTCTCTGTTTGTAGTTTATTAAAGGGGTATGATATCGAAACTTTGATTAATTCTACTTCTTCGCATCCTCGACTTCTTCTAACACATGAATGTATTCCTGAAAAACGGAGGGTATATCAATTGTAGCTAGCAGGTCTACAATCCCCAGAGCTCCAATAATTTTCCCTTCCTTTGAGCGAATAGGAGCAACAACCACATTTTTCCCTTTGTATGTACCTGCAATGGGGACCTCATGAACAATTTTGTTGGTCTTCAATACTTTTTCTAGAACAGGTCCTGTGTAGTCTCTATCAAGAATTTTCCCTTTTTCAAGGCGAAGCCCTTTTTGTTTAAGGCTACGCATGGTTGTAGGAAGTCCGACTAGAGAGTGTACTGCTAATGCTATTGATTCAAGGTCTTCAGGTCCTGAGTTCTCTGATATACATAGGGAACTAATGTTTCCACCTCTGTAAATACTGAAGATCAGCGTTATCAAGAATTCACAGATTTTCAGAAATGAACAACTTGATCTCACCTTCAGCTATATTTAGAATATGTTTTTTCAAAGAATATATATTCACTCCTTATTTTCAAGAGCTTTTATAAAAGCTTGTTTATGAAGCTCTCCTGATTCATGGATCCCTCCAAAATCGCCACGTGCCGCTCTACAAGGATAATGCTGAATCAGCAGACCGGCTTTAGGGGGAGCGTCTTTTAGAGGAACTCCAATGATTTCTTTTGCCATATACCAAGTACTTCCGCAGGGCGCGCCTTTTAGAACCTTAACATCTACAATTTTCTCGTTCTTTGTCTTAACTTCCAGACTAGGTGATCCAAATATATCCGTGAAAGGCCTGTTGAAGTCATTGGGCTCAAGTGTACAGCAAATCTCATGTACCTCGATATCCATTCCAGACGCTTCAGAAATCTGGTTGAGTTCAGGAATTGAAGCTCTGGATGGTCCACCTGGAACAATTAGGGAACGCACACCTGCACTTGAAGCAAGTTTTGCAATTGCAGATGTCAGGTCCGGATGCAGAGAATATGTAATTACTATTTCAGCAGAAAAAACTCGCTTGTCGAAATTAAGAGTTTCTAGATATTGATCTGGATCTTCAATGAATAAGGGTACTAACTCAGGCAAGTCAGAAGTGACGACTGAAAAATCACTGTGTTCCTTAACAGTATCAATCAAACGATGGCCATATTTGCCTCTCGTGATAACTCCTATTAATGTCATTATTCTAAGCTATTTTTTAATATTGCATAAATATGTGCTTATTTTGTTTGCGACTGTTGGCCTGAATCTCCAGCTATATGGCAACTCTCTATAGAGTATAAATACACATAGTGCGTTTAGTAAAAACTGTTAAAGAAAAAAAAAGACGGTTCTTATGAGAGGCAAACTGATTACACTCGAAGGTATAGACGGTTCAGGTAAAAGTATGGTTGCAAATAAACTTCAGGAAAATCTTGAAATTAGCGCATTTGATCCTGTATTTACCAGGGAGCCAACAAGAGGTACACTTACTGGGACTGCTGTGGAGAAAGCCATTAAGTTGGATACAGACCAACTTGCTGAGCTCTTTCTTTTTACAGCTGACCATGCTGAACATCTGGCAAAGATTGTTAAACCTGCACTTGGATGTGGAAAATCAGTTATTTCTGATCGCTATTCCGACAGCTGCTATGCTTATCAGGGTGTAACCTTACAAAATCATTTGAAGAATTCGTTAGAATGGATAAAAAATCTCCATAGAGATTGGACCATTGTCCCTGACCTGACTTTTCTATTTGATATCAGCCCCGAAATATCAGTTGAACGCTGTTTGATGCGAGGAAATCAAAGCAAGTTCGAAAAACTAGAGTTTTTGAGAAAAGTCCGAGAGCTTTTCCTCAGTCTCGCATGCGAAGACCCTGAGCGCTTCATCATAATCGATGCTTCTTGTTTTCCTGAACGCGTAGAAACGGAAGTCACAGAGAAAGTTCTGGAGTTTCTGCATAGAAAGTGAATCAGAAATATGGCTCAAATAGGAAAATTAAGCCGAAAAAGAAAAAAGATAGATCTCCTGTTAAAGTCCATTATTGTCTGCAAATTTAATCAGGGCTTCCCCAAGCAGCCTGACATGTGTGGGATTGAGATTGAACCTGGCCTTCTTTACACCACCACGTTCTTTCGCAAGCTCCACATATTCCTTTTCAAAACGGTCGCTGTGTGTAAGGGATAAAGTCATGTACCAGCCCCCTCCCATCTTGATCTCCGTATATCTATCCCCACTCTCCTCCTCAGCTTTTTCCTCAACATTCTCTTCAGATATGCTTTCATCTACCATATTGTAAACCTCTTTAAATTTTAAAGAATTTTTATAAATCTCTAATTTTCAAGAATCACTTATAAACAATTTATAATCATATGACTAAATTTAGGAGTTTATCATTTTTTTATTAAAAATGAACCTTTTGCTTGAAATAAAGATACTCAATATATTTAATACCAGACATATAAAGACAGAAGAAAAAAACCTTTTTTGATATGGATGAATTGTTATTAGTTATCCTATCTAATCCCTGAATTCAACACTTCCGAAAGAATCTGACCGGAATGAACCGCAGTTGCAACTAGGGCGCCTTTTATCCCAAGATTTTCAAGGGTTAAGAGATCTTCCATGTTCCGTACCCCTCCTGCAAGTAGCACAATATGTCTTGAGTGTTCAACTAGTCTGTAAAGGAGAACGGGATCAAAGCCTGAGGTAGTTCCAACCCTGTCAAGGTCAAGAAAAATTAGATCCTTTAGGGGGAAATAATTCAGTATCTTAACGATTCCAAAAAGATCGTCTGGAATCTCTTGATCCTTTTTCAGAACTTTTCCATGCTTCATATCAATGCTTACACTGATCCTTCCAGGATTTCCGAAAGATGCATCCTTGATTGCTGAAAGAATGCCAGTCTCTGTGCCTATTACTGCAGTGCTTGCAATAGACAGGGCTTTATCTACTTCTTCCTGAGACGAGATGCCGAAATCAAGCATTGTGTTTGTCCTTAGACTCACTTCCCGGATAATCTCAACATTCATTTCGATAGGGCCTTTTTGCTGCAGTACATTAAGATCAGCGATATAGACTTCTTGGGGTCTCAATAACTCAACTATGTTTAGAGGATCAGCGTTGCTACAGATAATACTCGAATCAGAAGCCGGAGAGTAATTTTCTCTGAGACCTCCTTTTGCAAGAACCACTCCACGATTAAATATATCCATTACAAGAATTACTCTGAACATATTTATCCCATAGATACATCATCTTATAAAAAATATCAAATAGGATCTATGCACTTGAGGTATAAAATGAAACATAAAATATATTTTTAATAAGTATCATGATTCTGATTGCTTGAAATCTTTTACTGCTTTTTTCAGTTTCGCTGCTTAAGTACTACAACTAATCAGTTAATTTCCATATAAGGCTTAAAAATATGATTTTGATCACGGATACAAAATTGACCTTGGGATAATTCCACTACCCAAATAGATTTGGGGATCCGAATTGTCAAAGATAGCAATCAATTCTTGTGGTTTATATATTTCAAAACTTTTCCCGTTGCTCTTTCTTCAGTATATCAAATAAAACAAAAGCAAAGTTTCAATAGATATAATTATTTAATTTTTAGTTTTCTATAATGTTTATGTACCTATCATTATTAAGTCATAATGTGTAGAATAACTAAGTTAGGTGTTTTAGGAGATGATTAGTTTCCTTATTTGGCTTACACTAATGCATCAGTTTGCTGAATGAGTTAAGTTGAAGATTATTGGAAAAAGAAATGAAGAAAATGGAGAAGAACATGAAATGGAGAATAAAAACTTCACTCTTCCTTCTCCTTTTCACCTAAGACTTCCTTTACGATTTTTAAAGCACATAGGTCCCCGCACATAGAGCAGGCATCACTTTCCGTCTTCCTGGAATCTCGGATTTTACGGGCTCTAGAGCCATCTATTGCTAGTTCAAACTGCTTTTCCCAGTCCAGACCCCTACGGGCGTAGGCCATGGCTGTATCCTTTTTCCAAGCTCTCTCACTCTGGCCTTCTCTTATAAGATCTATTGCGTGGGCTGCAACCTTTGTTACGAGCAGGCCTTCTTTGATATCTTCAAGAGTTGGAAGGGCCAGGTGTTCAGATGGGGTCACCATACAGAGAAAATCCATTCCGTACATACCAGCAATTGCTCCTCCTATTGCCCCGGTGATGTGGTCAAATCCAGGGGCGATATCAGTTACAATTGGACCAAGAAGGTATAGTGGAGCGTAATTGCTAAGTTCTTTCATACCTTTCACGCTGAGTTCTATTTCGTTCATGGGAACGTGTCCTGGGCCTTCAACAAAAGTTTGGACATTGAAAGCTCTTGCTCTTTTTACGAGCTCTCCAAGTGTAATGAATTCCATAAACTTCGGGCGGTCGGAAGCATCGGCAATGCAGCCCGGGCGCATGCCATCGCCAAGACTCAGGGTCATATCATATTCTTTCGCGATCTCAAGGAGATAATCATATTCGGCATAAAAGGGATTGTCTTCCTCATTATGTAGCATCCAAGCAAGGGTAAAAGAGCCTCCACGACTGACTACATTCATTATCCTGTCACTCTGGCGCAGGCGCTCAAGGGAGTTTAAGTTGACTCCGGCGTGTACGGTTACAAAGTCCACTCCTTGTTGAGCATGTTTCCTGACAGCATTGAACATATCGTCAGATGTCATTTCCACAACTATCTTCCTGGAAGCTGCAGCCTGGTAGATTGGAACCGTTCCTACTGGAATTTTCACGGCTTTGAGGATAAGGTTTCGGATTTCGTCAAGATCCCCGCCTGTGGAAAGATCCATTATTGAATGAGTGCCGAAAGCTTCTGCAGTCTTCGCTTTTTCGATTTCATCATCAATGTCGATACAATCTCTCGAGGTCCCTACATTGACATTGATCTTTATGCTCATAGATTTGCCAATCCCGATAGGAATGGCTTGTCGCCTATTATTTCTGGGGATGGTTATTAGGCCTTTTGCTACGCAGGAGCGGACAGTTTTTGGATCTATTCCTTCAGCTTTTGCCACAGTTTCTATTGTAGGGGTGATGATTCCCTTTTTTGCGTCTTTCATCAGTGTCATTGTTACTCCATATCGTGAAGTTGATGAGGTAATTACCATTTCTTTTTGGGAGATATTGATAAAAATATGTCAATATATGTCAATAATACTAGCTAAATGTGCAGCTCAACAAGAGTAATTGATCATAAAGATAGATCAAGATATTTCTGTCTTAAGAGTAGAACAGAAAGCAAACTGATATATAGATTCTGATATAGGAAAACCACTCAATCTGAGTAATTGATTTTAGCTATTTCGTTTAATGCTTTTCTTGCCTTTACTGGACATGTAATCGGTCACAAGTAGCATATTACTAAATGTAATGGAATGATTGAGTTAACAGACACATAGGCAAAAATTCTGAGATTTTCATTTTGCAGTGGAATTTTTGTATCAATTAAAAATTTAAAAAAGTAGTAAAAAATCCATAATAGGTACTGAATTACACTTTTCAAGTAAAAATCAAACACTTTAGATATTGTAGTGTAATCAAAAAAGGAGATTAAGGAACATATAGTCGATTTTACAGAAAATTATACACACCGCTGTTTTTAATTAAGCTTCTGATCTTTTTTTGGTGGTAATGTTACCGCTTTAAGCAGAAGTTCTATAGATCAAATTACTTTCATGAACTCATCAAAGTCAATAAGTTTAACGATATAATTATTGGCATTAAGATCATAAGCTCTGAATATGTCCTTTTCAGCACTGGAAGTAGTTAAAATGATTATAGGTATGTTTTTAAGGTTGCTATTCTCTTTTATTTTTTTAAAAACTTTATACCAACTTTTTTTCGCTAAATTCCAATCCAAAAAAATTATATCTGGGCTTGACGAACCTAGAAACTTATCTGCATCCCATAAAAAACGCACTGTTTCTTCTCTATCTTCTGCAACATGAAGATTGATTTGAATTTTTGCATCTTCGAAGAATTCTTCAATTAATCCAATGTCTCCGTTATTGTCTCCAATTAAACAAATTTCTAAAGGCTTGCCTAACAATTTCATGTACTACATATTTCCTAATATATCTATATATATTTTAATTAAATATATGTATGTTTTATATTTAAAAATGTCAAGGAATCTTTGATGACTAATTGAATACAAAGTCGTAAAAATATCAACTTAGAATAGAACAATTGCTAAACAAAAAAGATCAAGAAAATTTAGTTCCAATTTAGTGATAGAAGTAAAGTTAAAAATAATTAACTTATGAATATACACCTGTATACATCTGCAGAATGTTGATTAAAGCAGAATTGAGGGATTGTGACTATTTTTGATCGTTGGAGTGCCGATAAACTGGAGATCAGAGTCCAAGAACTGACAGCTGAGCTGGAAAAAGCCAATCAGGCATTAATACCGAGAATGAGCTGATTAAACTTAAGGATAAATTCGAAGCCGAAATAACGCTCAGATACAACCGTATTCTTGATGGAATCAACCGGATCTTCAGCATTGTAATGCAGGACAAAACAGAAGAAGAGTTGAGAAATGAGTGTCTGTCCATAGCTCTGGAAGTGATCGGCAGCAAACTAGGTTTCGTTGGCTTAATTGGTGATAACTGGCTACTGCATGATATTGCAATCAGCGACATGGGATGGGGGCAGTGTCTGATGTATGACAAGACTGGGCATCGCCGTCCCCCAGGAAATTTTGTTGTGCATGGCTTGTACTGCAATATCATTAACAGAGAATAAAGCTTCTTTACTAACTATCCGCTGTCACATCCAGACAGTATCGGCCTGCCACACGGTCATCCCTTGATCAAGTCGTTTCTTGGAGTGCCCCTAGTCTTAGATGGTAAAATAAAGGGCTTGCTTGCGGTTGCAAATCGTGAAAGTGGGTATAACTGCGAACAGCAGAAGGATCTCTAAGCTATCGCGCCAGCGATTGTGCAGGCACTTTATAGAAAAAGGTCGGAAAATGAGCGTGAGTTGGCAGAAAAAACGTTGCGTTTGTCTGAGGAAAAATTTGCCAAGGCTTTTGCAGACAATCCAGCCGCCATCGCGCTTACCAATCTCGAAGACGGGATTTTTCTGGGCGTGAATGATACATGGGTGTCTCTGAGCGGTTACAGCCGGGATGAGGTAATTGGCCATTCTGCCAGAACAATGTACATTTGGCCGCCTGCCGAGGCTGCGGACCGCTTCGTGCTAGAGTTGCGAAAAAAAGGCTACCTATACGGATGGGAGCAGGAGTTCTACAAAAAATCCGGCGAAGTTTACATTACGCAGTTGTCGGCGAAGATCCTGACAGTACACGGAAAAAACAAATCATTTCGACGTTGTTGGACATCACAGAGCGAAAGCAGGCTGATAAGGAACGAACGCGACTGTTAAAGAGTATTCAACAAAAGAATGACCTACTATCCGCATTGATCAACAGTATTACCGATGAAATTTGGTTTGCATACACAAATAGAAAATATACATTTATTAATTCTACCGGACTCTGCGAGTTCGACATCAACAACGGGGGTGATACCGAGGTGGAACAACTCGCTAAGAGTCTGAAAATCTATCGTCCTGATGGCAGTCTTCGCCCAGTAGAGGACTTTCCTCCCCTACGTGCCCTGCAGGGTGAAATCGTGAAGAGTTATGAACTAATCATTCGCATCTGAGTTGGCTGATTGCTATAAGATGCGTATAGTAAAATTTTAGAAACTGAGGTGTCAGAACAACTAGAAGAAGTCTCATACCTAGTTGATGGATGGCATACCTTCCTTGCCAACAAATTTCCACTTTATGACTCACACGGTAAACCCTATGCGATATGTGGCATATCTACTTACATCACAGAGCGCAAGCAGACACAGTTTCGTCTGAAGGCCGACCTAGAGGCTCTGACCAGAATGCATGAGTTGAGCGGGAAACTTCTAGGAACTGGTGGCATCCAGCCGCTGTTGGATGAAATCATGTACTCGGCGGTTGTCATCGTGGGTGCTCAGCTAGGTACTCTTCAACTTTTAGAAGATGATCCGCTGCGAATTGTCTCCCAGTATGGTCATAAGCAGCCCTTCCGGGAGTTTTTTTGCATATGCTGAGAACCGGGGGCTTCAGAATGCAGGGAATCGATGCAACGCGGAGGGCGTGTGATTGTTGAGGACATTGAGACGAGTTCCCTATTTGCCGGAACGCCTTCTTTGGATGTGACGGGGTGCGAGCGGTGCAATCCATGCCAATGGTAAGCCGTCCTGGCGAGCTGCTGGGTATTCTCACGACCCAATGGAATGTTCCGTATTCCCCCGACGATCACGATCTCTGGCGGATCGACCTGCTGGCACGGCAGGCAGCCGACATGCTAGAACAAGTTAAGTCAGTATGGAAGCTCTCAAGGAGAGTGAAGAACGTTTCTGTGTGATGGCTAATGCGATTTCACAGTTGGCCTGGATTGCTTATCCAGATGGCTATATCTATTAGTATAACGAACGCTGGTACTCTTCACCGCACCTGAGCAGATGGAAGGGTGGGGTTGACAGAGTGTTCACGACCCAGAAGTGCTGCCAAAAGTACTGGAGCAGTGGAAGGCTTCGCTTGCTATGGGGCAGATGTTTGATATGGAGTTTCCCTGCGCGGCGCGGATGGTATTTTCCGCCCGTTCCTTACTCGTGTTTTGCCTCTGAAAGATGTTGCAGGAAATATCCTTCAGTGGTTTGGGACAAATACTGATGTCACAGAACGAAAGAGAGCCGAGCAGGAACGTGAGATGACGGTGAAGTTCTTACAACTCATGAACAAGTGTAAGGGGACAGTAGACTTGGTTCATTCTGCCGTTAATTTCTTCCGCGAGCGCTCCGGCTTCGAAGTCGTTGGCATCCGGCTCAAAGATGGTGACGATTATCCATACTTCGAATCAAGCGGGTTCCCCGCAGAATTCGTGAAGTTGGCGAACAGTCTCTTCTTGCGAGATGCTTCAGATCAGCTTATCCGCGATAGTGACTGTTACCCTATTAATGAATACATGTGTGGCAACGTTATATGTGGAAGGTTCGATCCATATAAGCCATTTTTCACGACGCTGGGGAGTTTCTGGACCAACTGCACCACGCGGGAACTGCTGGCCACTACGACTGATGCCGACCGCCAGGCTCGCACGCGTAACAGATGTAATGGTGAAGGGTATGAATCCGTGTGGCTCTGATAGCTCTGCGCGTGGGTGAGAGAGGCTAGGTCTTCTCCAGTTGAACGGCAGACGTAAAGGGCAATTTCCCCCGGAAACTATCTCGATGTGGGAACGGTTGACGGACTATCTGGCCGTGGTTATAGCCAAAGCACAAGCTGAGGAATTTTTGGAGAAAGCACACGAGAATCTCCAAACGCAATCCGAGGAGTTACAGGCTCAGTCCGACGAGATCCAAATACAAAATTAGGAGTTACAGACTCAGTCAGAAGAGCTTCATGCAGCATATAAAACTCTGCAGGAGAGCGAGATCAAGTACCTCGACCTGTTCGAGACAGTGCAGGAGGTCTTCTTCATCGATCGACTCATCTACGATGAACAGGGTAATTTTATCGACTGGATTTTCGAGGATCTCAACCCAGCTGGATTTGAGCTCCTCGATCTGAAAGGCCCGGCTTTCGAGCAAGGCTGTTATGTTCCAGTACCACAGTCCTTACGTGGATAAGGAATTGTTGTTAACGGTGATCGTCTGATCTCCGCCCAAATGGACATCACAAAACAAAAAAAGCACAAGCGAAGTTAAAAGAAATACTTGACAATTTAGAAATGTTAGTTAAAGAACGTACAAATGAACTTGAAACAGCTTTTAATTTATTGAAGGGAATCGAAAAAGGTCTTGCTGAAGCTCAAAGAATATCTCACATTGGAAGCTGGGATTGGAATATTGTAACTGATGAAACATCTTGGTCTGATGAGACATATCGCATTTTTGAGCTTGATCCTCAAGAATTTAGCGAAACTTGCAACTCATTTTTAAGTAATGTGTACCCAGAAGGTCGAGATTATGTGGATGATGCCGTCAAAAAAGCTTTGAACGGAGAACCCTTGATTATTGACTATCGGATCATCTTATCCAATGGAAAAGAGCGGGACGTCTATGTCGAATCCGAACTTATTTTCGATGAAAAAAAATATCCATATTAAAATTAAAGGAACGGTGCAGGATATTACAGAACGCAAGCTATTAAAGGCAGAACTAGATTCTATAGCATGTCTGCCTCAGAAAACCCCCAATCATGTGGTACGTCTGAGCAAAGGCCTTATCATAAACTATGCCAATCCTGCTGCTCAAGTGTTGTTGACAAATTGGGGTAGTGGTATCAATCAAAAAGCTCCTACAACAATAACAGATATGGCCGTTGCAGCCTTGGATGATGGTGTCCAGCGTAAGTTTGAGTGCAACTACGCCAATAACGCATACCTTATAAATATCACTCCGTTCCCTAAATCTGGCTACGTCAATCTTTATGCCTGTGACATCACAGAGCGAATAAGAGGGGACGAAATGTTAAAGTTGAAATTAGAAGAACTTAGTCGCTCAAATGAAGAATTGGAACAATTTGCTTATTTTTCGTCTCACGATTTACAGGAACCCCTGCGGATGATAACAAGTTATTTGCAGCTTTTACAAAGAAGATATCAGGGTAATCTTGATGATAAGGCTGATAAATACATACACTTTGCTGCTGATGGGGCTTCACGTATGCAAAATTTGATAAACGATCTTTTAGAGTTCTCTCGAGTAACTAGAAGTGATAGAGAGCCTAAAATTACAAATTGTGAATTTATTTTGAATCAGGCACTTTCCAATTTAAAATTGATGATAAAAGATAATAAAGTTACGTTTCTGTTGCAAAAAATCCTACTATTTAAGTAAAAACTTTAGTTTCACAGCAAAAAACATAAAAATGCAAAATACTTCTCAGATAACATTTGTTTGCGTTTTTAGGTAATACTTTGTCATTTTTGAGTTCACTTATTGCAGATAGGTAAGCTAAATTTCTATCTACAGTTATTACATTTGGAATTTGATTATGATTAGAACTCAAAGCTTTCTTAAAAAACGTTTCGCAGCATTTCTATCACGCTTTGCACTCAGCATAAAATCAACTGTGCTTCCAGTTGAATCAACTGCTCTGTAAAGATATTTACCTTTTACTTTGATATAGGTTTCATCAACTCTTTACAAATAGTTAGTTAGTATTAAATGCCTTCTTATCCTCTTTTCCATCTCAGGTGAATATTGATGTACTCATCTCATGATTGTTGTATTGTCGACTTTTATTCCTCTTTCTGCCATCATTTCCTTTAAATTTTTATAGCTCAATGGATATTTTCAGTACCATCTTACTGTTTGCAGAATGATCTCACCTACAAAGTGTTTTCATTTAAAGGGATTAGGTAGCATATTATATACTCTTAAATTCCTATTTATTTCATAGTATCGATCTCATATTTTTTGCAACGGAACCCTTTTTATTCTATTGTATCATTAGAAAGGATTTTTTGCAACGGAACCAAAGTTACTATATCTCATGATCCTTTACCTTATGTAATGGCAGATCCTACCCAGCTGATTCAGGTATTTCAAAATCTGATATTCAATGGAATAAAATTCAAGAGTGAAGAAGCACCCAAAATTCACGCTTCTGCAGAGAAAAAAGCTAGTGAATGGGTATTTTCAGTGCAAGATAACGGAATTGGAATTGATTCGCAATATTCGGGAAGAATCTTTGAAATATTTAAAAGACTGAATAGTAGGGAAAAGTATTCTGAAACAGGAATAGGGCTTGCAATTTGTAAAAGAATTGTAGACAGACATGGTGGCCGCATATGGGTAGAATCTAAACTAGGCAAAGGTTCGACTTTTTATTTCACTTTACCAATCAATCCCATCGAATTTCAAAAACTAAGTTTTAACACATAATAAATGATCATTGCTGTAGATAAAGAGTGCTCTCAAAGCCTATTGGCAGTCCTGAAATAATATTAGTTGCAACCCCGGTTTCAGAGAAGTCTGCCATGCCTTCCACATGCCTATACTTTTAGAAGCTCCTTTGAAATACATATAATTCTACAATAAATATTCCTCAGAAAGTAATATTATGATGTTTTCACTAAAAACCATTTGGTTTTAAATTTACTATATATTTTCTATTAATTTTTAGCTTCATATAATATTTGTGCACATATAATTATTAACTTATAATATGCAGAATAATTAAGTTAAGTGGTTTATAAGATGATTAGTTTCCTGATTTGGCTTACACTATCCACATAAATTCCCGTACATATTTCCTCGCTTATACTATACTATACTATATCCCAATGCATTTTCAATAGCAATGTCAAGGTATTCACATGACAGTCGTCGCATTTGCAGAAAAAAACAGGGCTGCAGCCCAAATTGCCAATATCTTGGGCGATGGAGATACGAAGAAAATTGAAGTAGAAGGACTTCCTGTATATGAATTTAAATGGAAGGGTAAAGATTGGCTGGTAATGGGACTATCCGGACACATTATGAATTATGATTTCCCAGAGCAGTATAATAAATGGAACCAAGTTAATCCGGGAGTACTCCTTGGAGTTGATCCTATAAAATTCGTTACAAGAGCAAATTATGCTTCTGCAGTAAAAAATCTTGCAAAACAGGCGGAAAAGATAATTCTTGCCTGTGATTTTGATAGAGAAGGAGAAAATATAGGGTTTGAAGCCAAAGCCCTTGCTGAAGAAGTCACAAATGTGCAGATCGCAAGGGCACGTTTTTCAGCCCTTTCTCCGAAAGATGTAAAGAAAGCCTTCGAGAGCCTGGTGGAACCAGATTATAACATGGCAATGGCTGCAGAAGCCAGGCAGATTCTAGATCTGAAGATGGGCGCGGCATTTACTCGTTTTGTCACACTTTCAGTCAGGGAAAAGGCAAGGACAAAAGATATTCTTTCAATAGGCCCGTGCCAAACTCCGACATGTGGGTTTGTTTACGAACGAGAAAAAGCAATTCGGGCTTTTAAGGCAAAGGACTTCTGGAAAATTACAGCAATTTTCTCTGCAGAAGGAGGGGAATTCGAAGGTTCCCATAGGGCAGGAAATATTCATGAAAAAGAAAAAGCTGCTGAGATCTTCAAGAAGCTGAAAGGTACAAAAGAAGGACGGATTGCAAAAAAGACCGTAAAGGAAACAAAAACAAGCCCTCCGAACCCTTTGAATACCACTGAATTCCTAAAAAGGGCCTCTAAATTTCTTGGAATCAGCCCGGAAATCGCACTTGAGGTTGCAGAACAGCTTTATCTTGCAGGATTCACCAGCTACCCTCGAACAGAGACAAATAAATATGCAGATGATTTCGATTTCCAGTCCATTGTCCTTGATTTTGCGCGGCAAAATGAGTACAGACCTTTTGCCGAATCTATCCTTATAGCTCCGATAGTTCCGAAAAATGGAAATAGAGATGGCCATGACCACCCTCCTATCCATCCTATCAGAGCTGCATCGCGAGGAGAGGTAAGTTCTGCAGTAAACATCCCTCAAGCACCAGATGTTTATGACCTTATAGTAAGGCACTTTCTGGCTAATCTCATGCTTGCAGCGATTTTTGAGAAGACCCACCTACACTTGCTCGTGCAGGAAGATACATTTGACTCAACAGGAACAGTACTCAAAAATTCAGGCTGGCTTGAAGTCTATCCCTTTGAGAACAGAAAAGATAAGCTTCTCCCTTTTGTAGAGGAGGGACAAAAAGTTGGGATAAAAAAGCTCAGCAACATAAAGGCCAAGACCAACCCTCCAAAAAAACTGACCGAAGCCGAACTTCTGACACTTATGGATAAACATGGAATTGGAACAAAGGCCACAGCTCCAACTCATATCGAAACAAACAAAAAACGAGGGTACTTTGAAACCAATGGAAAAACGATTTCGATTTTGGATACAGGTTTTACCCTTATGGAAGGGCTTTTTCTCACTGTTCCCATTCTCGTGAGGCCAGATATTAGGGCAAAGATCGAAGCGCTGATCCAGGAAGTAGAAGATGGGAAAAAAAAGTTTGAAGTTGCTCTTGAAGAGGGTACTGCCTTGGTCAGGGAGATGTACGCCCAGCTTGAAGCAAATAAAAAGGAGCTGACTTTTAGCATAGCAGGTACTATTAAAGATGAGGCTGCTCTTGAGGACAAAAAAAACTATATCGGGACCTGTAAGACTTGTGGACATATACTAAGGATCGTACAGACAGATTCAGGACGCTTTGTTGGTTGTACAGGTTATCCAGACTGTAGAAAGGCTTATCCTTTGCCGAAAACTGGAGCTTTGACCCTGCTCCGGAGCAAGGAATGTAAAAAGGAAGGGGCAGCTGTTCTGAAGGTAGGAAATAAATACAACTGGGCTTTAGGCATAGGGCCCTGCTTTAAATGCGATCTTGAAAAGGAATGTCACCCTCCGGAAACTGTCGGACCCTGCCCGGAATGTGACGGAAGGATGTTCCTTATCACTTACAAAGACAACCGTTTCCTGGCATGTACAAAGCGTTGTGGGTACACGCATTCAGTACCCAAAACAGGAAAAATGGCTATGCTTAACGAAACCTGTGAAATATGCGGTTGGGCAATCTTCAGGTTAAAAGAAGACGGCAAAAACTCTGAAGAAGATTTCTGTTTAAACAAACGCTGTAAAGGAGGCAGAAAATACTGGAAAAAACAGGCTATGGAATTGAAGATCAAATTTCGATAAAATTTTCTGCAAGCACGCTAGTAAACTCAGCAACAAGCATCATAATAAGGAAGATTTCGAAATTATCTGTTGTAGGCTGGAAAAAATCATAGGTGACTACTCATAAAAAGAGTATTAATTAAAATAGCATAGCTATCTTTGAAATCAAAGAATAATGAACCCGAAAAGAAAAAATCGGATCAAATACAGAAATTGGTGAGAAAGATTTGGATAGGATTCCCGCAATGAAAAAAATAAGAGGTATATATGCATATCTCAAATTATGATTCTGTCAAATTCAGGACATAATTCAAGGATACGGACAATAAACAAAATGTGTACATACTAGAAGTGGAGTCATTTTTATTGTCATAATCAACGATTCCATCACTTTCAATAATTTTTATGTTTCTATTTTGATTTGTAGAAATATTTTTGGAACTGACAATATTCGGAATTACTTACAGCAAAAAGTTAAATATATCTTGAATTCAATTTCTCTGTATTCGGTTTAATTAAACACTATATCAAATTAAATTATATATGTAATTATATTAAAATTTATTAGATACTAATATCTACATACTGGAGTATCTTATGAATGAATTAGTAGGTTTTGTGAACGGAAATAATGTAAGACAAAAAGTGCTCTCCTTACTTTCCTCAAAAGGAAAAATGGAAGAAAAAAGAATATCTAAAACTCTAAGAGTTGTATCTCCAATTATTGCAAAGACCCTACAGGAGCTTGAGGAGAAAGAATTAATTGCAAAAAAGGACGAAATGTACTTCCTGACCGAAACCGGAGCAAAAGTGGAAAAAATGATTCAGCAAATATAACATTGTATTCACTTTATTTTTATCATATCTACTTTTTTGTTTTACTCACTCCTTTTCATCACATTCGATACTTGGTCTGTCCCCGAGTCTTGATCTAATCTGAAAAACTAGTGAATTCACATTTATGGGGAAAATTTAGAGAGATTCTGATGTTATGAGTTCCAATAGCTACAGGTATTATACAATATCAGGTTCCGTTGCAAAAACTTCAAAAAAATATGTAAATCTATAAGTGATTAATAAAAATCAAAACATTCAAGGAAAATGTACTAACATTATAAAACTATACCAAATAATTGATTAATGTATTTGACTTCATTAAGAACAGAGTAATTTAGATCGATTACTTGTCCTTTTTTGATCATATTCATAGCTTCAATTCTTTTTAAAGTTTTATTAGCAGATCGAAAAAACTGAAATCCTAACATTGGATTAACGATTCGCTTTATAGATCTATGATCTTGTTCTATAATGTTATTCAAATACTTGATTTGTCGAATGCCTACGTTTTTAGGTAGTATTTTATCAATTTTTAGTTTATCTATAGCAGGTGGATAAGCTGGATTCTTATCAACGGTTATTAATCTTGGAATTTGATTATGATTAGAACTTAAAGCTTTCTTAAAGAATCTCTTCGCTGCCTTTCTATCTCGTTTTGCACTTAACATGAAATCAATTGTATCTCCATTTGAGTCAACTGCTCGGTAAAAATATTTCCATTTACCTTTTACTTTGATATAGGTTTCATCAACTCTCCACGAATCATTTGCTGGTCTTAAATGTCTTCTTATCTTCTTTTCTATTTCAGGGGAATATTGATGTACCCATCTCATTCTAGTACTGTGATCAACTTGAATTCCTCTTTCTATCATCATTCCCTTTAAATTTCTATAGCTCAATGGATATTTTAAGTACCATCTTACATTCAATAGGATAATTTCTCCTTCATAATGCTTCCATTTAAAGGAATTAGATAGCATATTACTATCTTTGGTTTTCTTTTTATTCTATTGTATCATTAGAAAGGATTTTTGCAACGGAACCCTTCTTGTGCTCTCAGTGCCTCTTTTTATAGCGGGACAATGAAGGTCGATAGAATACCTCAGGATCCACTATGTGAACTTTTATGAAAGTCTGAAAAACCAGGAAAATCAGAAGCAATTAATAAATATAAAAAAAGGAGAAAGGTATAGAAATGAATGCGAAAGTTATAGGCCTTGATATTGGAGGAGCGAATACTAAGCTGGCATCATCAGATGGAACTCTAGTAGAACTGCACTACCAGCCTCTATGGAAAAATAGCAAAATCTCTGAAGTTTTGAAGGATATAGCATATAGATTACAACCAGAAAAAGTTGCCGTTGTTATGACAGGGGAACTTGCAGACTGTTTTGAAACTAAAGGTCAAGGTATTCTCTTTATAAAGGAAGCAGTTGATTCTGCATTTGGATCACCAAAAGTCTCGTATATAAATTGCATGGGTAGATTTCAGAGTGAAACTGACAAACTAACAGACCTTGCTGCTGCTAACTGGGTGGCTTCAGTCATGCTAGTAGGAGCAGAGCTTGGAGACTGTATTTTTGTGGACGTAGGCAGTACCACAACTGACATTATTCCGATAATTTTCAGGGAACACAAAGCAGGGATAACTGACTTTGAACGCTTAATGCGGAGTGAACTTGTATATTCAGGTGTACTCAGAACAAACATTGCTACTCTTCTTGAAAAAATAAAAATTGAACAGAGATCGTGCAGAATCGCTTCAGAGTTCTTTGCAATAACCGCAGATGTGTATATATTGCTTGGGAAAATCAATGAAAATATTTACACATGCGAGACTGCAGATGGAGCTGGAAGGAGCAAAACTGATGCTATGCGTAGGATTGCAAGGCTTGTCTGTGCCGATCTTTCAGAAATCCGAGTAAAGGATATATATGAAATAGCAAGTCAAGTGCATGAAAAACAGATATCTACCCTAACTGAAGTGATTTATGAAGTTGCGAAAAGGAATGAGCTCAAGAGAATAGTAGCTGCAGGACTTGGGGAGTTTCTCATAAAAGAAGCTACAGAAAGACTCGGTTTTGAATGCATTTCGGTTTCTGGACACTGGGGAGAAAAAATATCAAGAATTTTCCCAGCATACGCTGCTGCTCGACTACTTGATAAATGAAATATCAACTCCAAGATAAGCAAAAGGAATACCAAAGAGGATCTCGATAAATCCCATTCATTTGAATATTGGAGAATTTAAATCTCCTAACAATAATTTTTATTCATGAAAACTTTTAATTATTTGGCTCTTTATAGAGAATACAATCATTTTTAGTCAGTTGGAGACAAACTTGATGAAATTGATTCCTTAATTGATTGGAAATCTTTTAGTACCATTTTCGAAGCCATATATTTTAACAAAACATTTTTATGAGGTATATCTGAAGCTGATGTAATCATTATGTCAAAAATATTTGTTTGACAGAAATTGCATGGCCTTTCAAACTTTGAACTTGAGAAACAATGTATTGATCTAATTCCTTTCAGAAAATTTCTTGGTTTTCCTTAGCACATACAAGACAGTACTATAGCCTAATAATTCAGAAAAAAAATATTGATAACTGAAAAGAAGAAGAAATAGAGGGATAGTTGCAAAGCCAACTTAATCACCTTGGTTTGAAAATATAAAGCTTATTTATCCTCCGGAACTTTTTAAGGGTTCGGATAAGATTTTTCAGGTGAAAAGTTTTCTTGGATAACTCTGCCGCAAAGATACTGATAAGGAAATGATACAAGAAAATCAACTATTGATAAGTCCTGGAAAAATAATCTATCAACATTTATCAACGGTTATTCTTGTTGTGAATGATCTCATAGCTTACTTTTCCTCTGTCTACACACTCCCTAATAAGCTTTTCCCGTTTAGATAAAGTGTCGGTTTTTCCTGATTTGACCTCAATAAAGATCACTTTTTTCATTTCTCCCTCGGAAAGGCCGTCAAAGACTATGAAATCCACTGGTGTACCAAGAAAGCGTGCATCCTTAGGATTGTACTCGAAGTCAGGGAAATAAGGGATCAGGTGTTCAGTTACCTTGCCCCTAGTGACAGCTTCGCTTTTCTTTACTGCATCCTGGCGAATTTTTTTTTCCTCATCCAGTTTCCAGGTCCTAAAGAGGGTATCGGCTTTTTCAGAGACCTGGCGATCCATTTCCCTATTCTGCCAAGATTCATACAAATCTCTGGCACGGGACTCGACCAAGCCCCTTAGCTGGATATATTTCAGGAGCAGGTAAGCTGCAAAAAGGGCAAGAAAAAGAATAAGCGTCGAATTCACCCAGTTGTTCATGGCCATTCTCAGAAAAAGATTAAATTTACTATATTTTGGGAAGGAATTCCCAGTAGTTAATATTAGTTGTAGTTCAGAATGACTATACTTATTCTTTTCTTATTTTTAATCAATAGTTCATAGGATAAAAACTTCATCCCAAAATCTCAGAAATACTTCTAAAACCCCCTGAATTTCGTCATATGCTTATTTAATGTATATAAATGATTTGTGAAAATCAGAAATTTATCGAAAGATTCTTTGATTCGATTTTTTGCAATTCCCCTAGAAAATTAAACGTTATAAATTTTTGAGGTAGAAATTTTTCATGAGATAGGCTTCCTTCATTGAGTGGAGTTGTTCTGAATGGATATTAATATACGGATGAATTTCCCAGAGAGTGAATCAAAAAATTAGGGGAACAAGGCAAATTCTAATGCAGATTGCTCAGGCAGCTGCAAGAAAAAAAATAGTATGTTAAAAAAGTTATCTAACTAGGAGAAGGCTCACTTGAATATGCAAAAGCAAGTATTGCTCCATAAAGAAAAGTTACCACAATTATATGATATCTGGTTACAATGAGGAAATACTCGAAAATGGAACCGTATATCAAAAGAGAAAAATTCAAAAGATAAAGGTTGTTGAGGTATAAACATTCTTGTTTATTAAATATTTTAAAATACTTGTTAAAATAATTACAATTCAGGAAAAGAGAGTGAAGATATTACTTGAGGAACCCGTTTCATGTACTTTCATTTTAAATTAACGGTGAACTCCCCCTCTCTGTCAGGTTTATATCCTTCGATGAAGGGGCTTCCTTCGAGTAATTCCTTCACGTGTTCTCAAGTTTGAGATCCATCGGGAATTCTGTATTGTCGAAGATATCAACAATTTGTTGATAGCCCGTCCACAAGACATTTTGTTATAGGAAATGTAACATAATACTGATAGAACTATTTAGATCCCTATCAATATTGTTCCCGCCACCACAAATCATAACTCACTTCCAAGAAGGCATATCATGAAGTTTTCACAGAACAATATTTCTAGTTGTTGTTCTTCGTCAATTCTTATTCACTTTTACCAATAAGTTTTGCTTATCGGTCATGAATTGAACAAATTTACATACTTTACCTAGAACCTCAATCGAATGATTTTGCCCTTTATTTTGTTTAGTTTTCTTTTCCTTTTTACCGTCTTTTACTTTAGGTTGAGCCATTTATGCACACTAAGGTCATCTACTATGATAGTTTTAGCTTTAGTGTTTTCAACCATAGTTTTGGAAAGTTTTTGTTGAAAATCTTTAACTTGATTTACTTTCTTTTGACTCATTTTAGTAACTGGTTTAGCTATTCTTAGATATGTCTTACTTTTTGTAGGACCTTTTAACGCCAATACAATGATCCTTGATTTAGCTTTATCAATCTTAGGATCCCAATAATTATCAGGTCTAGATGATTTTACTTCGAAAAATTTACCATAAGTATTGATAGCAGTAATTATCTTCGTGATACCTAAATCAATAGCTTAATATATTCAGTTATCAAAATAAAAATCTTCATATCCAATTCATAAGCAACGCAAATAAAAAATTTACCTCTTGCTTTGTAAGGATTATCGTTTAAAATTTCAACATGTTTGATTTTCAACCATTAACTAAATTACCTACATCAAAGGATATAGAAACATCATTCACATTACGTGAAAATGTAATTATATTATTTTTAACTTTGAAGCCGCTTTGATTGTAGGTTAGAGTCATAAGATAATTCCTACCTTTGAAGCTAGGTGGTCATGCTTTCAAATCTCCAGTTTTAATATGGCCAAAAAAGGAATGATAACTACCATCAAGTTTTTTCAAGATACCTTGAAGTGTTTTGGAATATACTATGTTGAATTCAGTACTCCATTTTTTTGAAATCATGAAGTTTATTTTGTTTTTCAGCGTATTTTACACTACGCATTTCTTTATCATAAGCATCCTTTCTATTCGCAAGAGCGAAGTTATAGACAATCCTACATTTGTCAGACCGTTCCCAATGCACATTAGTCTGTTCTTCAGTTGCATAAATCTGTATTTTCTTTGCTAGTTGCATGTTTGCTCTGACTCTCAACATATTTTTTTAAAATATCAAATGTCAATTGTCTTTTTGTTGCTATGAAATATGATCTTAACCAGAATGTGTCTTACCACAACATTGTTTTAACATCAGAAAAATTTCTTCTGATTTCTCTTGAAGAGATTGTTTTGATAGTGTTGATATATTTTGGAATATCCAATGTTGGTTTTGAGGTTAAAATCATGTGAAAATAATCTATATCACACCCACCATTTAGAAATTTTACATCAAAAGTTTTGCTTATATCATTGATTTTGGATTTTAGTGAATACACTATCTTTTGACTATGAAGAGTTTTTCTTCGGCATTTTACGCATTGTATAAAAGGATAGTTGATTGTATAAACAGAATAATTCTATTGATCGAGGTTATACTTTATAGTTTTAATTTTAAAGTAAAAACTATAACTATCTATATCTTTTCCATCTTAAAAAGGATCGAAAGTTGATGGCTTTTATCCCATACGTGCCACTCTGATGCGTGTTGAAGAAGGGGACTTCTCGCCTTAGAGTTAAAAGACTTAAACTCCACTATGCTAAACTGCATATAAGCTTGTCTAAATTCTCTACAGTATGCGACTATGTAAAGTTCTAGAAGCACGACTTATTTAATTTATTTTTGCTGAAAAATATAAATATTCAGAGAATATATTAAAACTGACAACAATATTTTTTTGGTAGATATCTCTGGAAGATCGTGGAAATAATGCATAAATTTGCAAAGTGCTCTCTAAAAAATGAATATTTAGCCAGATAGCATTTCGAAAAATTTCCAAATCGAAGAAAATCTAAATGGAAATTGGAAAAATTAAATTCTATGTTTTTTTGCCTCTAAATACACTACTTTGCCACTTTTAGCCCCTACCTAAAGTTTAATAAATTTGTTTTAGTCTGAAAATCGAAGACAAGAGAAACTTTGAATATATGAACTTTTACTAGAGAAAGTGAAATAGATAAGGTATTCAATACTAACCTCAGATTTCAGTACAATTGAATGAACGAAAAAGAGTGAAAAAACTGAATGCTTCTGAAACATAATTCGGGGCGTATTACAGAGCACAACTCTTCAAAGATAAAATTGATTAATGATCGTGTTTTTACTTAGCTAAACAGATTCGAATCTTGCAAAATAGGTAGGTTGAACATGGAAAAGAACGTTATGGATGCTCTCCTGGAGATTATCGAGATACGAGCTTTGACGAACAGAGCAAGAGTTGCTATGGGAATACGGGATCCAAATTTTAAGGTTCTCGAAAGTGCGTGGAAAGCCCAGGAAAAAGGGTATGCACAGGTCATCCTGGTAGGTAGCAAAAAGGAAATCGATAAAATTGGAACAGAGCTTGAGGTAGTAGATACCGAGGATCCAGAAAAAGTTATTGTGGAACTCTTGATATCGAGAAAAATCGATGCAGCTATAAGGGGAACTGCAAAGTCATCTGGAACCCTTGCACATCTCAAAGA
Source organism: uncultured Methanosarcinaceae archaeon (assembly GCA_963733675.1). GTDB lineage: Archaea > Halobacteriota > Methanosarcinia > Methanosarcinales > Methanosarcinaceae > Methanosarcina. Next base: position 209,667 of record CAVTET010000006.1, read on the forward strand.
AGCACTTGGAAAGAAAAGCGTCTGCAGACTTGCACTACTTCTGACAGCTGCTGGGAAGCCATTCTTTCTTGCCCCTGTAGGGATCGATGAAGGTAATACCATTGCAGATAAGATTCACATGATTACTCTGGGTTCCGAATATATCAGTAGATTAGGAATCAACCCTGTAATAGGTGTGCTCTCAGGTGGTAGAATTGAAGATATTGGTCGGAACACAATTGTGGACAGAACCCTCGCAGATGGTGAATTAGTTGCAAATATGGCTAGGAAACTTGGGATGAATGCTAAACATTACACCATTCTTATTGAAGATGCCATAAAAGAATCTAACTTTATCGTTGCCCCAAACGGGATCTCAGGAAATCTTATCTTTCGGACTGTTGCTTTCCTTGGTGGAGGTGACGGACTTGGAGCTCCTGTGCTAATGGATGATTACGTTTTTGTGGATACTTCAAGGGCAGGAGGGCATTTTACTAAAGCCATAATGCTTGCGAGTGCATTATCTCACTTGAATAAGGAACGAAAAAAGAAGACTCAATGAAAGCTATTGAGACACATGTCTTGTCGTAAAACGTGACTACAAGACAGAAAACAAAAAGCCCAATATCGCAATCCAACCCTTGAAAGATATGCCTAAGAAAAAGAATTAATGTCCAGCTGTGGAAACTGCATATACTGAAGAACAAAAAGGATTTATTTCCTTTAGTATCTTTAGATAAGAAGATGCACAAACTGTAGATGGATTTGAGAAAATGAAAGCTCATGAAATCACACAGCAGGATTTCGCTGGGGAGAAAAATAGATTGCTTAAGGAAAGGAACACCGAAGTAAGTTCGATTGATGTTTGACTGAAGCTATATGATTAGGTTCTTCTAAGGACGACAGATCTACCCATTCTTAAGATGCTCCATTATGAGAGAGCTCTCTTTCTCTATTATACAAACAAGGATTTTTTCAAAGAACTTCGAAATGTACGCAAAATGGAATTGATGGCTCATCAACAAATCAGAACTAAAAGAGTGTCATATTTGCCTTTGAAGACTCCTATCAACAATATAAGAAACTTTCCGGCAGAATGTACACAAATGATGAGACTTTAAGAGCAAAACCATTCCCTGCAAAGCATTCCATTTCAGATTATAATATTGCAGGGAAGATGGGTGCAGGTGCTCATATTCACCTTATAAATGAACTGTTAATATTTTAAAATTTTTCAAACAGAAAAATTAACAGAAATAATATATTACAGCTGAAAATAATAACAGATCTATAGATAGTGCTCTATTCTAAAATTATGGAACTTGAAGATTATATCTAACTCTTTAAAGAAAAGATAAAAAGGGATTTTTTGGAATTTAATGAATTAGGAAACGAGATCTATACTGGATTTTTGATTATGAACCTGAAAAATAGCTTATGGCTTACTATTACAGGGTTCGGAGAGTCATCAGGGGAGCTAAGATAATTTTCAACAACCTAAGTCAACCGGTATAAAAACTGAAGAATACATAGAACCTCAAACTAGACTTAACAGAATTTTGTATTAATGGAGTCGGTGGGTAATTAATTACATTCAGTACTTTGTGTATCAGAACTCACAAGAAACTAAAATTGATATCTCAAACATATAATTTACTTAATACCGATAAAAATTTATTTATGGGTCAGAACATACCCAAAAAGTTGAATACTAGCTAAATTCTTCCATTATATTTCTGAATATTTATATTTCAGCCATTAAGTTTCTTGAAATAGGATCAGGGGTAAATTGCTTAATAATATTTCCCATAATGTCCTAGTTGCAGCAAGAATTTAAGTCAAAGGCAGTAGGTTCAGAGTAAAACAAGAGGACTATATTTTATTGAGAAGTAATAATCAATGTGCGAGAGTTCAAAGCCATGCCAGAAATGCCAGTTTCAGAGCCTGGTCTTTTAGAAATTCGGGGGTTTAAATCGCACACCTCACACCAAATTTATAAATTATTCTTATTTCTGCTCAATTCTACCTCTTTAAATCCTTTTGAGATACGGAAAATCAAGGTTTAGATTGCAAAAGGGGCATATGGTGGCTTGTTTAGTCATATACTGGTATCTAAGACATCTTTTAAGGGAAAGTGAAAATTAGTGAACTACTGAATGTACTCTTCCAGGTCTGGAATTTGGCTATTTGTATTTTGTGGGTTAAAATAATTATTCAGTTGAAAAGTAATTACATCTTAAGAGAGACCTCGATTCTGAATTTGATTTTCATAGATAATAGTTTCCAAGTATTATATATGTAGATATATATTTCGAGAATGATTATGAATTACCTACTCGAAATAGCAAAGATTCTTAATGATTTGAGAAAAGATGCTCTGAGGAAATGCAGAAAATTTTTGGCTACACTCTGTTGTATAAAGCAAAGATAAAAATAAATTAAATCATAAAAAGAAGTATTTTCCTAAAATTATTAAATATATTTTCATATCATTGAGTGATTAAATTTATGTAAAGGTGTAATTCCGTGGTATCAGGAAAGAACTCCATTAAAATGACAGCAAAAAAAGGATTGGTTTTCCTCCTCCCTAAAATAGACAGTACCTTTGCGTTAGAACCTGCAGTGCTCCGAATTGATGCTGATCCAATAATGCTTGTTGGAGATATTCATGGAGACTTGCAAGCTCTTAATTTCATAATAGGAATGAGAGAAGAAATAAATTGCATAAACATTCTCTTTCTTGGTGACTATGTAGATAGAGGATTGCAGAGTACTGAGGTACTTTTAAAACTGTTCCAGTTAAAAATTGAGGATCCTAAACATGTTTTTCTTCTTAGAGGTAATCATGAAAGTGTAGAAATGAACTTTTACGATGGTTTTTATAAGGAAATAGGTTGTGATAAGGAGTTTCTCTTAAGGGTCAGCCAAACATATGATAAGATGCCGGTAGCTGCTGTACTTTCGGGCCACACTTTCTGTGTACATGGAGGGATTAACGGAACCGGAAGTATTAATGCTATTAATAAGGAAGAATGTTTTCCCTATCTATGGAATGATCCCTCAGAAAATTTAGGCTTTACCCCTTCAAACAGAGGGCCTGCGGTAAAGGAATTTGGGGCTAACATTGTAGACGGTTTTTTAATGACAAATAATCTGAAAAGAATAGTAAGAGGGCACGAATTCTATGAAGAAGGATATAAATGGTGGTTCAACGGAAAATTACTCTCGATCTTTTCCTGCCCTAGATACGTGGGTCAAAAAAATGATGGTGCTTTTGTCTTATTTGAGAAAGGACAGCTAAAACTGTTTGTTTTCGGGATCAAAAGGAGTAAAGAGAAAATAACTCTTAAGGTTTGTTACGAAATAACTTAGGTAACCCATAATTATTTTGGAATTTAATAGATTATACTGTTTGTTAAAACGGTTTTGTATTGTATAAAAATATACCTAAGTTGATTAGCGGGGGTTCTGATTAGTGTCTGTACACAAATTTTACCTAGATCTAAATTCTAAACATTAAGTTTGTGACACACTTTTGAACCGAAGCCCTAGCATTACAACTCAACGTTATTTTTGACGAATTATTAGTCAATATCTATAATTTATGGTATCTTCTAATTTTTTTCAATAAATAACATCTCTAAAAAGGAGAATAATACATGTGAGTAAACAAAGGTGGTTCCGTTGCAAAAAATCCTTTCTAATGATACAATAGAATAAAAAGAAAACCAAAGATAGTAACATGCTATCTAATTCCTTTAAATGGAAGCATTATGAAGGGGAAATTATCTTATTGAATGTAAGATGGTACTTAAAATATCCATTGAGCTATAGAAATTTAAAGGAAATGATGGCAGAAAGGGGAGTAAAAGTCGACAATACAACAATCATGAGATGGGTACATCAATATTCCCCTGAAATAGAAAAGAAGATAAGAAGACATTTAAGACCAGCAAATGATTCGTGGAGAGTTGATGAAACCTATATCAAAGTAAAAGGTAAATGGAAATATTTTTACCGAGCAGTTGACTCAAATGGAGATACAATTGATTTCATGTTAAGTGCAAAACGAGATAGAAAGGCAGCGAAGAGATTCTTTAAGAAAGCTTTAAGTTCTAATCATAATCAAATTCCAAGATTAATAACCGTTGATAAGAATCCAGCTTATCCACCTGCTATAGATAAACTAAAAATTGATAAAATACTACCTAAAAACGTAGGCATTCGACAAATCAAGTATTTGAATAACATTATAGAACAAGATCATAGATCTATAAAGCGAATCGTTAATCCAATGTTAGGATTTCAGTTTTTTCGATCTGCTAATAAAACTTTAAAAAGAATTGAAGCTATGAATATGATCAAAAAAGGACAAGTAATCGATCTAAATTACTCTGTTCTTAATGAAGTCAAATACATTAATCAATTATTTGGTATAGTTTTATAATGTTAGTACATTTTTCTTGAATATTTTGATTTTATTCATTACTTATAAATTTACATATTTTGTTGAAGTTTTTGCAACGGAACCAATTTTCCCATCCTATTTAGCATTTTTATAATCGAATTACATGTTAACTATTTGTGATAAGAAAGTAAATAACTTTTTTATAAACTTTTATGATAATCTGGGGATAAATTTCTACTATATCTAGTTTTGAGAGTACCATCTGCACCCAGGTAGCAGTCCTAAAAAGAAATTAGCATAGAACAAAAATCACTCAAATAAAAAAGTAGAAAAAATAGTTGATGATGAGGAATGCTCATCATATTATATTTTTAACGGTGTCCGTGTCCGTGTCCGTGTCCGTGTCCGCCACGTCCCCAGCCGCCGTAGCCGCCGTAGCCGCCCCAGCCGCCGTAGCCGCCCCAGCCGCCGTAGCCGCCCCAGCCAGGGTACCCACCGTAAAGACCCATACCGTATGCAGGAACTGCTTCAACTCCACCTACGCCAACACCACATGCACCGTATCCAACGCCGCATGCTCCGAGGCCATAGCCACCGTAGAAAGGATATGCTCCGAGGCCATAGCCCCAGCCGCCGCCCCAGCCGCCCCAGCCGCCGCCCCAGCCGCCGCGACCACCATGGCCACCGCCGCGTGCACTAGCTGCAACTGCTGTCAAAGATGTCACAAATAGAACTGCCAATAAAATGGCAAGTACCTTTTTCATTCCAAGTTTCAACATTTGGTTTCACTCCTTTTATTTTTATTTGTTTTGAGGGGTTTGTTTTTAGCTCTTCAGAGGTCAGATGGTTGATAACCGTTTTATCAATATCAACAATTTCGATATTGCTTCTGACTAGCTCATTATTACCCTTCTAAATTTTTTACACTTTAGAGGATTTCTATAAACCTCGATTTCCACGAGTTATCTATACTATATTATATTTATAGGCAGCTGGCAAAATTTAGGTGCTTATTGAAATCCTCTTTAAATTCAATACTTTAATGAATTAAATTTTTTATACTTACATCATGAACTACAAATACGTAGTATAGTTTCGGAGTTATTTTAATGTTTTCTCTCTAACATTATCAAAATTTGATTATTGATTACTATTTAGTTTATTGTCTCACGTCTAACATTTGTTCGCTTTAGAGAATTTATAAAGTCTTTAATTTTTACGAGTTTTCGATATGGGTTTATGTCAGCAACTGACAAATTTAGGTGTTTATTGAAATCCTCTTTAAATTACTAATACATCACAAACTGAATATATCTACTAACATCAGTGAAATGCAATATATACTTAACTTCTTAGTCATTTTTATTAATTGTACACAAAATTGTTTCTGAATAAAACTGACTTTCCAACAAAGTGTTTTAAAACCGAACAACAATTTAATATTAATTATGTATCTATTATTCCAGGAGTTATTTACAAATTTAGAATTGAGCTTTTCCTAAAAAAGCATTGAATATTACTTTATATCAAATTCTTGATTAAGTAGTGCCAATTAGCTGGTTGACATTTTCACCTTAGAATGCACTTTGCTCCAAATGAATTATTTTTCTAAGCTCAACTGCATGCAGAGAATCAATAACTACATCACGCAGAAAATTTAATGCTGAGAGAAAGAATATAAATTTTCTAGAAAAAATTAACATTTTATTAATTAACTATACTTTTTTGAAATTGTGCCTTAACCCGAATTAGACAGAATCAGAACTGATATTAATGCATAAATTGTCTTTATGCTTCTATTTACTTCCTACTTACTTTCCACAGATGTACACAAGCATACCATCCACTTTTTTCAATCTGAAAGTAGCTTAATAATTAATCGAATTTTCAATGAATAATGCTCAGATGATTTCTGGTTATGAATTTAGAGTTGATTTATGAATTTAGAGTTGATATTGCGTTATTGCTTAAAATGCCGGATTTAGTGATCCTTTAAATCCCTTAAACATTCTAATTGATATTTCAACGTCTCATTTACGTTCAGCTGATTTTGATATAATAATGTTAATAATTAATATCTAATAGGCTATCTTAAACTTCAAACAATTGTTACAATTGGATAATGTGTAACGCCAACTTCAAATAGATTGTAAATTGTTCCGAAATTCAGGTACGCATTGACCTTATAGGACAGTACTTTATTCCAAGAGATTATGCGCGAGAGGTAAAAATCAAGTCCAATAATCATCACGGTTTAAATTTACTAAACATTTAACAGTTTAATAATACCTTTTTTTAAGTTCAAATATATAAGTTCCATCTCAATTGCAGAATCAAAATTGCGCTTGTGCACCCCACTGCAAGCAACTGGGTATGTTCACACCAGCGCTCCTGGTATAGTTTTTTTCACTAAAAATCGATTATTTTCATTTGCTCATATGCTTACTTTTCTTCCTGATTCTGAACATATTTTTTTATAATATCGGAAGTAGTTCCGTCTCCGACTGTACCAATGTATCCTCCCTCACTCCATAGTTCTCCAGCCCAAAGCTGTTTTTTAATTTCAGGGTATTCTTTGAAGATTTTTCTGGCTGTTATGCTTTTAATAATCTGCATTACTCTTGAAGGAGAATACTTTGGCTCAGCCTCAACAAAAAATATATATGCTCAACATTGCAGCCGATTGCATAAAATTCAAAAGAGTATCTTTAACCAATCTCAGAGCATACGTGTTTTAAAAAGTGCACTGTGCAATAATTTAAAAGATCTTTATAGTATTTCTACGAAAAGCCATGTGATATCTAATTTTATAGACACAATAGTTTGCATGTCTTGATTCCATCTACAGCAAAAAGTGATTAAGGATATAAATCAGTTCTTTAACAAAAGTTACCTTGGAAGTTTCCATCCCCGTAACAAGCTGCTGGGCATTCGAATGAGAATGAAATTTAATTTTAAGACAGGCTTTGGAAAATGGATTCACACCAAAAGATTTGACAGCTCCATCAAGTCACAAATACTAAGTACAAGTTATTCAAATAGAAAATTGGAGATTATTGGAATTGGTTTTGTTTATACTTATCCTTGTTTTTTTGCTGGTGGCATTCGCAGCTATTCACAGTCTTATGACAAGTCTGTTCTTCAAACGTTGTGTCACTGAAATCTTGGGTTCCAGGGCAAAATTGTTGTATATACCAGTATTCAACCTCATAGCATTGCTAACTATATTGCTGCTTGCATACCTGCTCTACAAAAACCCAGGACCGTTTCTCTACATAATACCTTTACCCTGGTGCTGGCTAATGATCGGTGGACAATTTATTGCTGCTACCATGCTCCTAGAGCTTTGCTGGATGCACCCAATAGATTCAAGATCGCTTTATCTGCACCAAATACTCCTGAAACAAGTTCCCTAAATATTCGAGGTATTTACCGATGGGTAAGAGATCCCTTTCTGCTATCAGGACTGATCATAATTTGGCTCACTCCCTTTATGACCATCAATCTGTTTGTCATATACCTTTTGGCCACTATATACTTCTATATAGGGTCTCTTCACTGGGAAAGGAGACTTGTATCACAGTTTGGTGATGAATACCTGGAGTACCAAAAACGGGTTCACAGGATAATTCCACAATTTTTGGGCCATCGTTAGGAAAACATAGATACAGTTATTTTCTAGTATGGGATATACGGTATGATTAATAGAGACGGTATAAATGACAATCTAGAATTTCTGGACAATCAAAACCATATAAATAACTATCCTTTACACTCAAGCAAACAGAACACTCGAATTTTTGTATTTTTTTGAATATATCATTTAGTCTATTCTAAAACCTAACTATGGCAGTTTGTATTTTTTTGGTAAAATTTTCCTAATTTTTTCAACTTTTTTTCAGAAAAGTAATTTGATAGTTTAAATTAATTTACTCGAATTCTGAAGATTTACTTCGAAAAGGAGAAATATTTAGCGAATGATCAATTTATATTTCGAAAATGTTTAATTTATATTTAGCGAATGATTAATTTATATGTAAAGGGGGTTTGTGACTGACACAAAACAAAATTGAGACGTCTGAAGAAGAATGGAAAAAGGTTCTGACTCTTGAACAGTATAATGTGTTGAGGCAAAGAGGCACAGAAAGGCCTTTTTCCGGTAAATTATATTATAAGAAGGAAAAAGGGATTTATACATGTGCTGCCTGTGGCCAAGAGCTCTTTTCCTCCGATGACAAATTTGAGTCAGGGACCGGCTGGCCAAGTTTTTATGAAGTGATTTCCAGTGGTAATGTTCAGCTTTTGAAGGACAACAGTCATTCCATAGACAGGATTGAGGTAGTCTGCTCCAGCTGTGGAAGCCATCTTGGACATGTTTTTGAAGACAGCACCACCTCAACAAGACAACGTTATTGTATCAACTCTCTTTCTCTTGACTTTAAGAAAAAAGGAGAAAAGAAGTAGACAAGTGAAAAATCCACTTTCTGCAAATGCACGCAAGAATGCGATCTATTTTCTCAATATGACAGTAGCTTAAATATTAATCTTACTTTGAATGAATAATAATAGGCAAATGGACTAATAAATTGTGTATCTGTGCGCATTTGTATTGTAGCTTGCAGTTTAATAGTTTAGCTAGAGTGAATATTGTCATGTGAATAAAATCTCAAACCTCGACTATATTTGTTACACGCTCTACTAGTATAGAAGAATATAATCATAGAGTACGTTCACTGAAAACATTATAGAAACGAGTACTCTTGAAGGATAGAGATCTTGGAAAAAGACTTATTTGCTTTCTAAGGATCACCTTGAACTTCATGTTAATGGATCCAAATTCTCTGAACTTCTAGTACAATCTTCAAACAAATAAATTTTGAAGATAGTCACCGTTTATTAGTTTTTTCCCTTCATTCGGAGCTACAAGCAGGAAGCATGAATATATCAAAAAGTTTGTAATGGTTCATCCTAATCAAAAAATATCAAGACCCATCTTTTCTCAATTCAATAGTAAATTTATATTAAGCGATTTTTTTAATAATATCCCATGTATCATTTATGGATACGATCTAGAAAATAATTTATGGATACGCTCTAGAGAATATGCAATCATAAGAGACTCAATTAAGTATTAACTTTGTAAAAGACGAGAACAACTAATATATATTAATCTATCTATCATTATTTTTGTATATTAAAAGCAAAATTTGAATCGGGGTATACAATTGGATCAAAAAGGACCAGTAAAAATAACATTAAATGGAATGATTCGCTGGATATTTGGATTGACGCTTTATAGTAATCGCTTTAGGAATGATTATATTACATGAATATTTATCAGCAGTATTCATGTTGATGGTAGTTTTTGTTGCGTTTCCGCCTATTTCAAACTTGATCGAATCTGAGTTGAATATTTCAGTATCAGGAACAGTGCGATTTTTGTTGGCAATAATCCCTTGAGTAGGATCGTTCACTGTAGAACCTAATTGTTCATCTTCGGTGATAACTAACGCCCATATTTTGTTAGGATTTCATAGCATTACTTAGATGACAATGTTAATCATTGAGACTGGAAATGGTATACCTCCATCTCATTACATCGAAATGAGTATCAATTAACTTTTTTGTAGGCTGAGAGCTACAAAAATTTCTGAAATAAAATTGAATTGACTATTCTAATGTGAAGTTCTATTTCTCAAATGTTTTTCCAAGAAACCTTTTATACAAACAGATTTGAAGCTAAAGACTTCGGTTCTTTGATCATTAAATAAGCTCCTAATATCGGGCTCATCTCTCCAATCCCTCTTCTTACCAACAAAGCCCTTCATAATCGATACTTTTTGCTTTAATTACCCTTCTTCCATCAATTACAATTTTGTTTTTCATTACTTCAAACTCTGAATCCAATTTCTTAAATTCTTCCCACTCGGTTATAACGAGGCAGGCATCTGTACCTTCTAAAGCTTCTTTTGCGCTTTTATGATATCTAACTGTTGGAAAGACTCTTCTCATATTTTCAGCAGCGAGCGGGTCGTATGCAGATACTTTAGCTCCGAGTCTCAGGAGTTCGGTTATCAATGGAATAGCCCTTGATTCTCGGATATCATCGGTATCATTCTTAAAAGCAAGGCCTAAAACTGCGATTTTTTTGTCTTTAAATTCCCCGATTTTTTTTTGAAGGAGTTCAGCCATCATTAGTGGCTGATTTTCGTTAACTGCAAGCACAGATTCAAGAATGGTAGGTGAATACCCGATTTCTTTTGCTTTGCTTATTAGAGCCCGAATATCTTTTGGAAAGCAAGAACCTCCGAATCCGGCACCTGAATTTAGAAACAAAGGAGAAATACGGCTGTCTTTACCCACGGCTTTCATGACATCATAGGTATCAATTCCCATTTTCTTGCAGATATTTCCAATTTCGTTTGAAAGAGAAATTTTGGTTGCCAAAAAGGAATTATTTGCATATTTGATCATTTCAGCAGTCTTTAGGTTGGTACGGGTTATTTCGCATTCAAAATTCAGGTACAGTTCCGAGACAAGATCTCCAGAACTTGCATCAATTGATCCGACTACTATTTTGTCCGGGTGCATAAAATCATAGATAGCTTTTCCTTCCCGCAAGAACTCAGGATTCATCGCAATCCCAAAATCTTTGCCTGCAACTTTTCCTGATTTCTCTTCCAGAATAGGCAGAACAAATTTTTCGGTAGTCTCTGGAATCACCGTACTTTTAACTACTACCACATGGTAACCATTCTTTTTTGCAAGGGCAGAGCCAATGCTTTCGACCGCTGACCGTACTATTGAGAGGTTTATGCTTCCACCTACCTCAGAAGGGGTTCCAACGCAAATGAAAGAGATATCGGTGTTAAAAACTGCGAATTCATTGTCTGTGGTTGCAATTAATCTTTTCCCTACATATTTCTTAAGCAGTTTTTCCAGACCTTCCTCATAGATCGATGGAATTCCAGCATTGATCTGCTGCACTTTTTTTTCATCTATATCCACACAAATAACTTCATGTCCAACATCAGCAAAACATATAGCTGTAACCGCTCCAACATATCCAGAGCCTATAATAGAAATTTTCATTTAGATACCTTTTTAAAGAAGATATAAAGTATGTTTATGAACTATATTCGTAGGTGCATATAATTTTAGCTTCACCGCATTTACAGAATTCCAATGGGATGATCCATTCCACGAGATTTCCATATTGGTAATATAGATATTTCCTATTATCATATACCGACCAGATTTCAAGCAGATAGAGCGAAAATTTCACCCTTTCCTGTACTTATATTGGGACATTTTGTAGGAATGTTTTTTTTGCGATATGTCATTTTATCTTGAAGGTAGATAGTTTCAAAGAAACCATCTAAGCATTAGTAAGGTACCAAAACAATGATCATAGAAGCGAGAAAAAAGCCAAAAGAATGTAAACTTTAGCTTAGATGTGTAGAAAAATTTAGGAAAACATCATAATATTTAAAGAATGACCCAGGTTACTAGAACCTCGGGCAATCTTTTAGAGAAATGGACTAAGAAAGTATTTTATCTAATTCCATTGCCAATACATTACCCTGGGTCACTCCCATAAAACGCTTTACTTCAACCTCATCTTTCTGGATTATCAATGTAGGAACAGCATGTATGCCATATTTTGAGGCAAGTTGCTGGTTTTCATCCACATCGATAACTCTGAATTCAACCTTATCCTTGTACTTTTTCTCGAGCTCTTCAAGAATAGGTTTTTGCATCCTACAAGGTCCACACCAAGTTGCGGAAAAGTCCATTAAGATCGGTTTCATAAAATCACCTTTAGTACTTTAAAATGTTTGAGCTATTCTCTGTTCTCATTCGATATACTCCGGAAAGCATACTATGGGTCAATAATTGTCTGACGACAAAGCTACCGGAATCCAGACATGAATGATAGACGACCTGGAAATGAAAGAACCAAATACAGGTCACGATTCAATTTATTGTATGTATTATCTTCGAGTATATATAATGCTTATCTCAATCTTATGGACTTGTTTCAGTCGAATACCCAGCAGTGAGATGAGGGATATTTGACTGGAATAAACTTCAGTACTTGAAAATAGGCAACTAAAGTACTTCAATAACTTGCTCAGATGCTCAGTAAAATTTCATCCATTTTTTACGAATTTTACAAAAAAGTAAGGTTGGATATTGATTTTTTTCAATCACAGTATTTATCACAAGTTCAAGTATAATATAGAAATGAAAATATCTCCATTTGAAATTGCTCTGAAAAACATATAATCAGCTTATTTTTAAATGGAAAGAAAATAAAATGATACTATGCCTTATATGTCTATTTGGTTTTGTCTCCCGAGCTAAACTACGCTGAATTTTTTGCATTTAGAGACTAATCCGAAAAGTCCTGCTGATCTTAATGTTATCAATGCGCACTCTAAATGTAGCATAGCAAGGTAATTTTCAATTTTCTTTTCCCATCTTATAAGGAGTCTTCTGAATCTATTCAGCCAAGAATGGGTCCTTTCTACAACCCATCTTCTTGCCCTAAAACCAGGTATGTCTCTTCCTATGTTTTCTTCTCCACGACTTTTGATATGCGCAGTATAACCATATTCTTCAACCAATTTTCTGATATCGGTGAAATCATAACCCTTATCCATGCATATATTCTGAATTATGTTTTCTGGAGAAGGTCTTTCAAAGAATATGGCGTCTAAAGTCCTTTTTACAAGCTTTTTATCGTGACGATTGGCTCCATCCACGACAACAGAAAGTGGTATGCCTTTACCATCAGTTAAAACAATCCTTTTTGTACCTTTTTGCCACGATCAGTAGGATTAACTCCTGTTCCAGCTCCATCTAATGATGCTTTTGTCATAGCACCATCAATCGATTGTCATTCCCATTCTAATCCTTTTTCGAAATTATACTCAACAAGACCAGCCAGCCACATGCTCTCAAATAACCCTGATAGTTGCCATTCCTGAAATCGATTATGTACAGTGCTTGGAGCTCCATAAAATCGTGGCAATGCTTTCCATTGTCAACCAGTAAAAAGGAGATAGAAAATGCCACTCATTATTTTCCTATCACCCTTTCTAGGTCTTCCAGACTTCTTTTTTGGCTTAGGTACAGGTAGTAAAGGTTCTATTTTTTTCCAATAATCTTCAGAAAGTTAGTAGTCCTGAACAATTTTCCGTTTTGTCATTACCACATATGATCTTAAATTGAAAGTAGATTATTTTTCGGATAGGCTCTTAGTCGTATATTAAAGAGCATAGAGCAATCACTACATTTGAAATTCAAAATAAATTTCTTAAGTTGTCCCATAAAATCGATTCAAATTCATGAAAGAGAAATTTATTCTTGTCAATGTTTTGTAGACCTGTTTGTCTCTTTGCAAAAAAGCTCTCTTGAAATATGACCCAGAAAATTTGAATTAAAAACTATATTACCGTATAAAGGGAGCAAATCTGTTGTCTTTGTTTCCTGACATTCTAGTTGGAATATATTGCATATTCGGTAAGAAGATTCGATTGAAATCTTCAGAGAATTTCAATAAATCCCATTCATTTGAATATTGGAGAATTTAAATCCCTTAACAATAATTTTTACTCATGAAAACTCTTATTGATTTTGCTTTTAAAGGAGAATATAAATGTCTTCAGTCAGTTGGGGACAAATTTGCTGAAATTTATTCGTTAATTGATTGAAATTTTATCATATTATTTTGAGTCCATATGTTTTAACAAAATATTTTTCTGAGGCCGACGTGAAGCTGAAGTATCATTCTGTTGAAACTGCTTTTTTCCATAACAATTGCATAGTCTTTCAGAGTTTAAGCCTGAGAAACAATGTGGTGATCGAATTACAGATTATAAGAAAGAAAATCACACATATTAAGGATCTAATCACAAAAAGTATGGAAAAATTTAGCTCTGAAGTTTACAGTAAATTTCCTGCACTGATAATAAAGGGCATCTATTAAAAAAAATATTTCCCATAATTATAGAAACACATCCTCTGCTTATACATAAAGCATTCGCTACTGTGACGTTTTATAATTCCAGAATATTTTGTTTTAATTAATTATATATCCAATAAAAAATAACAAAATATCTGGGTTCAAACTGGAGATTAAATACCAATTCCAAATTTAAAAGTTAAACACCTTTCCTAGCGGTATAATCTCCAGTAAAAAATTTTAGAGCATACTTAATACTAAGCAAATTTAGGCAGAAGCTTCCTTATTCAGGATATAAGCAACCATTTCAGGATCCAGTTTACTTTCCCTTGAAACCTGTACTCCAATGTCCTCAACAGATCTACCTTCAACTTTCATTTCTCTTATTTTTTCGATCACTGCCGATGGAATACTATAATATTCATTTAAATCCTTCCTGTGACCCCAAACATCTCCTTCTATAAGCTCTATTCTCTGCATTTCAAGGAACATTTCAACGGATTTTGAGACCGTGCCCATATAAGATTTGGGTAACTGAACTACCTCAATCTTTGGACAGGTTTCAACCAATCCAAAAATATCCTTGTTAGAAGGTCTGAAAGCCAGGTGAACAACACGCTCATTAGGATTTAGTGTAAAGATTTCCTCTCTTGAACTAACTACTCGAATTTTCATTTTTTATTTTCCCCCACTAAAAAATTCTGTTACATTTCTACTTTAATATAACTACGCTATACTTACTATAAATATTTATCTAATTAAACTAACATTAGTTATATAATATACTAGATTTTTTCCCATTTTCCTATCCAAAAAAATGACTCTGAAACCTAAAATTGAAAAAAAATGTTTTTAATAATTTATTTTTAAGGTCTCTAAAATTTTTCTATTTTTTTCTTGCATTAATTTTTTTCTAATGAATGACTAATTATTCTTATAACCAGTCATTGTAACTATCACAACTTTCAGCCGAGATTTCACTCGAAATTCTTCATCCAGCCAAGTAGCCCACTTCCCGTAGAAGTTCAAAAAACTTCTTTTCCCAATACAACATTAGTTTGAAATTCATTTCATCTGTGGTGAATAAATAACCACCAAATAATCAAATAAATTCTAAATTTATATACTTCTATTGAATGTGCTAAAAGTATAATTATGAGATACAAAATCCATCTTTTCGCAAAATAAGAGAATCAGGTTTATTTACCGTTATCGCAGGGTATTTTATCTTTTATGAGTTTTCCAATTTCAATATTTCACAAACTGGCTCAGATACTCAGTAAAATCTGACCCATTTTCCATGATTTTTACCGAAAAGTAATCTTAAATATTAATTTTTCTTATTTCACAATATTCTTCTCAACTTTGAGTTGATAGATAAGTAAACAAAATTTCCATTTGGAATTGCCCTGAGACACATCTAATCAGCTTGTTTTTGGATGGAAAGACAATAAAAAACTCACTGTGCTACGCTTTCTCTATTGGATTGTATCTAATCACATTATTCAGAATTCGAAACGCTTTCCGGAGTATTTCTATAGATCAGTTTAAAATATCAAAGCGAAAGTTATATTTGCAAATGATTTTTATATCTATTTGGTGATTTACAAAGTATGTACATTGCAATGTGATCGAGAAAACTGCATTAAAAACGAAATTTTGTTCACTAGTAGAGTACTTACAGGTTATTTACTGGATATTTGGTTTTGATCTATTGATGATTCTGCAAGAAAATTCTGTTCAAAATCTTAGCGTAGATATTTTTAAACTTACTGGGGTCCTAAATTATAGAGGATTTCGATCAACTTCTTAATTTTCTTATATGCACATAAACGATACCCAAATTATGGTTCCGTTGCAAAAACTTCAACAAAATATGTAAATCTATAAGTGATTAATAAAAATCAAAACATTCAAGGAAAATGTACTAACATTATAAAACTATACCAAATAATTGATTAATGTATTTGACTTCATTAAGAACAGAGTAATTTAAATCGATTACTTGTCCTTTTTTGATCATATTTATAGCTTCAATTCCTTTTAAAGTCTTATTAGCAGATCGAAAAGACTGAAATCCTAACATTGGATTAACGATTCTCTTTATAGATCTGTGATCTTGTTCTATAATGTTATTCAAATACTTGATTTGTCGAATGCCTACGTTTTTAGGTAGTATTTTATCAATTTTTAGTTTATCTATAGCAGGTGGATAAGCTGGATTTTTATCAACGGTTATTAATCTTGGAATTTGATTATGGTTAGAACTTAAAGCTTTCTTAAAGAATCTCTTCGCTGCCTTTCTATCTCGTTTTGAACTTAACATGAAATCAATTGTATCTCCATTTGAGTCAACTGCTCGGTAAAAATATTTCCATTTACCTTTTACTTTGATATAGGTTTCATCAACTCTCCACGAATCATTTGTTGGTCTTAAATGTCTTCTTATCTTCTTTTCTATTTCAGGGGAATATTGATGTACCCATCTCATGATTGTTGTATGGTCGACTTTTACTCCCCTTTCTGCCATCATTTCCTTTAAATTTCTATAACTTAATGCATATTTTAAGTACCATCTTACATTCAATAAGATAATTTCCCCTTCATAATGCTTCCATTTAAAGGAATTAGATAGCATGTTACTATCTTTGGTTTTCTTTTTATTCTATTGTATCATTAGAAAGGATTTTTTGCAACGGAACCCTCCAAACTCCCAATGTAATAAATAAGGAAGTCCCTCAAAAAAAACTTTAAAATAATCTCTTTCAGAAACTCTTTAGTTCGTTAAAATAATCAAGACGTGTCTGTTTTTTTCTACAATTTTCCCCTGGAATCTCCACCGGATACTCACCTGTAAGACAGCCTATACACATGTCGTTTTTGTTGCATTCTAAAGCTCGCATGAGTCCATCAATACTTAGGTATCCGAGAGAATCAGCATTAATAAGTTTTTCGACCTCTTTTATGGTCTTATAAGAAGCTATGAGTTCCTGCCTAGTAGCCATATCTATACCCAGATAGCAAGGGGCAACAATTGCAGGACTTCCGACCATTGCATGAATTTCTGAAGCGCCTGCACTCCGTACCATATCTATAATTCGCCTGGCAGTTGTACCCCGGACAATGCTATCGTCAACCAAAACTACACGTTTGCCTTTTACATTATCCTTAATAACATTCATCTTAAGTCTGACTGCGGTTTCACGTAGCTGCTGACCAGGTAAAATAAAAGTCCGTCCTATGTAACGGTTCTTCATCAGGCCTTCGATATATTCGATGCCTGATTCCCGGGCATAGCCGATTGCTGATGTAATCCCTGAGTCAGGAACCGGAGAAACAATATCGGCCTCAACCTGGAACTCTCTTGCGAGTTCTCTTCCAATATTTTCTCGTACCTTATAGACAAGTTTCCCGTCAATTACTGAATCGGGCCTTGCAAAGTAGATAAATTCAAAAACACAATTCGCAGGATGAGGTTCAGTTACTATCTGGTGACTTTCTAAGCCATTACCCTTGAAAACGATTACCTCCCCTGGTCGGACATCCCTGACAAGGGTGCTGTTCAGAGTATCAAGGGCTACACTTTCAGAAACAATTGCATATCCACCATCGACTTCTCCGAAACAGAGAGGTTTGAAGCCAAAAGGATCCCTTACAGCATACAGAGAGCCGTGGATATATATTACCAGGGAATAAGATCCAACAAGCTTACGCATCACATTCCGTATTGATTCCACAGGCTCGTGTCTTAACAACTCTTTTACAAGAAGGTGACCAATGACCTCAGTATCAGAATCACTGACAAAAATGCGACCTTCGCACTCCAACTCATCCTTGAGTACTTTGGCATTAACCAAGTTTCCGTTATGAGCAATTGCAATTGTTCCACCCTTGAAATTCAAAACAAAGGGTTGACAGTTTTCCAACTTGGATCCACCAGTAGTCGAGTAACGGACATGTCCCACCCCTAAATTCCCGATCAAACGTCCGAGGGAATCCTTATTATATACATCAGGCACAAGGCCCATGCCTTTTATGGACTTCGGAGATATCCCATCATGTACAACTATACCAGTCGATTCCTGGCCTCTATGCTGGAGGGCATAAAGAGCGTAATAAAGCTTGAATGCTACATTATTGGATTGTGGTCTATCGCTTGGGAGAATTATGCCTGCAACACCACATTCTTCTTTCAATTTTGACCTCCGGTGCAGGTAATAATATAAAAAGTGAAAACGACAGATTTAATACTTGCACTTTGCCTGCCATTTGTAAGTTCTCATGTGGGATGTTTTTCCAAAGCCACATGAAGTACACTGTTTTGTATGCACATTTAAAGAAACACTACCGCATCGCCTGCATTTGACATGCGTGCGCTTTTGCCTCTTTCCCATTGATGCCGTACCTTTACTCATTCCCAAATCTCCTTCTAAAAATCAATTACTTTATATCAATATTCGAGAATCTTAAGCAATTTGTTTTTCCTAAATTTTTCTATATACCGATTACAATAAATCCTGCTGCTTACCTAAGTTTAGAGATAATCGATGGAGTTCTAGGTATAAAGTTATGGAGATACGTACACCACATTATCACCACGGATAACGACACTGCTGAACTTGCTTAAAACTTCTCCTTCTCTTAACTCTTCAGCATTGTCGAGCACGAGATTCATATGAATATCATATCCTTTTAGCTCGCCTCTAAATTCGCGTGCGCCTTTCAATCTAACGATAACAGGTGTGTCCAGTGCGTTGTTCAAAATATCCAGAGGTCGGTTTGCCATCCTTACAGTCCCCTTAAAACATTACAAATCAAGTCATAATTTATATGATATAAATAGTTAATCTAGATTTAAACTGATCGCCGTGTTTAAATTTGGGATTACTCAAACCAAAGTCGCAAATACAATATATAAAGTTATCGAAGCAATATCTCACTTTTTTAATTCATAATGTGAAAAAATGAATAAGAGATGAATATATGACAAAAAAACAATCACCAACGAACAACACAATTGTTCTAACTATTGCGGGTTCTGATTCAGGGGGTGGTGCAGGAGTTGCTGCTGATTTGAAAACTTTTGCAGCCTTGGGAGTGCATGGGACCTGTGCCATTACATCGGTTACTGCTCAAAATACCATAGGCGTCTTAGAGACTTTCGATCTACCTGCTGCAGCTGTTATCAGTCAGATAGAAGCTGTTTGTATGGATATGAACATCAAATGGATAAAGACAGGAATGCTTGCCTCATCTGAAATAATACGAGAAGTTGCAAAAGAGGTCAAGAAACATGATTTTTCCCTTATACTGGATCCTGTAATAGCTGCAGAAGCCGGGGGGAATCTGTTGAGAGAAGAGTCTCTTCCTGTCCTCATCGAGGAGCTGCTGCCCTTATGCAAAGTTATAACTCCCAATGCTTTGGAAGCAGGTGCACTTGCAGGTATTTCTGTCAAAAGCCCTGAGGATGCGAAAATTGCAGCCAAGAAAATAGCAGATCTCTGTGTCGAAGCCGTTATTGTTACAGGTGGACACCTTGATGCCACTGACCTGCTGTATGAAACCTATTCTGATACTTTTACCAGTATACCAGGAACTTTTGTCAGCGGAGGAACCCATGGATCTGGCTGTACTTATTCTGCAGCAATAACTGCCTTTTTAGCATTTGGGAAAAGCCTAGAAGAAGCTGCAAGAGAATCAAAAAAATTCGTAGTACAGGCAATCATGATGAGCAAGCCTACAGGTAGAGGAGTGAATCCAGTAAACCAATTAGGAACAACCCTGGAAGAAAAAGAGCGTTATCTGGTCTTAAGAAATTTAAAAGAAGCGATTTTAATTCTTGAGAAAAGTCCTGATATCCAAAAATATATTCCAGAAGTTGGCTGTAACATAGGAATGGCAATTCCTGACGCACACAAATTGGAGGAAGTTGCGGCAGTGAAGGGAAGAATAGTGGCATACAGGGAACGTGCTGTTCAGGTAGGCTGTGTCGAATTTGGAGCTAGCAGGCACATAGCAAGGATCATCCTTTCTGCCCTTCGTTATGATCCTAAAATGAGGGCTGCAATTAATGTAAGATATTCGGAAAGTAACCTTTCCCTTTGTAGAGAAGCTGGGCTCAATTTATCTTCCTTTAACAGAGCTGAAGAACCGGAAAATTGCACCATCTTGGACGGGTGGACAGTCGAGGAGGTCAAAACACAAAGAAACACACCGAAAGTAGTCTATGATATTGGATATTTAGGAAAAGAGCCCATAATACACCTGCTTGGTACAAATGCTGTTGAAATGGCAAAGCTCGTTGTGGGGAACTCGCAGAAAAATTATAGTCAATAATCGACAAGCTCTTTCCTAAAATTATTAAATATTTGTTTTCATATTTGAGGTTTCGGTTCTGATAATATCTCCGTTTATTCCTACTTTCGATTTCTCATATTCAGTAACCGTACCTCATAAGAGTATACTTTCCAAAAAATAATCGTTTATGAGAAAGGGCGTAAATATGATATGAATACCGGAAATACAAAATAAATAACACTTAAATACATCGAAGTCTGATTTTTTGCAGAAGTGATATGATGGAGAATATCCATGGAACAGACCAAGATCATCCTTGACGAAAATGAAATTCCTAAACAGTGGTATAACGTTCTTTCTGACTTGCCTTCCCCCATTGATCCGCCTCTTGATCCTCAGACCTGGGAACCTATAAGTCCCGAAGCTCTTGAGCCGATTTTTCCAAAAGCCATTATTAAACAGGAGATGAGCGATGAGAGGTATATAAATATCCCTGAAGAGATTCTCGACATATATAAGCTCTGGAGACCCACCCCTCTCTATCGGGCACACAGACTGGAAAAGTATCTCAAAACACCTGCAAAGATATATTACAAATATGAAGGTGTAAGTCCGGCAGGCAGCCATAAGACTAATACTTCAATTGCACAGGCCTACTATAATATGAAAGAAGGGACTGAAAGGATCACAACAGAAACCGGAGCAGGGCAATGGGGGAGTGCACTTTCTCTCGGCTGTAACTACTTCAATCTCGAATGTAAAATATATATGGTCCGGTCCAGCTATTATCAGAAACCCTACAGAAAATCTCTAATGACTGTATGGGGAGCAAATGTTGTTCCCTCTCCCAGTATGGATACGAAATTCGGGAGAAAAATTCTTGAAGAGCAGCCAAACACACCAGGAAGTTTGGGAATAGCAATCAGTGAAGCTGTCGAGGATGCAGTAGACCATGATAATACTAAGTACTCTCTAGGAAGCGTGCTTAACCATGTCTTGCTCCACCAGACAGTAATTGGAGCTGAAAGCAAAAAACAGCTTGAAAAGGTTGAAACCTATCCTGATATAGTTATAGGCTGTTGCGGGGGAGGAAGCAATCTTGGAGGTATATCCTTTGAATTCATTAAGGACAGAATTCAGGGAAAAGGAAACACTAGAGTAATCGCAGTCGAACCCTCAGCATGCCCGACACTGACAGAAGGAGAATACAGGTACGACTTTGGAGATACTGCCGAAATGACCCCACTTCTAAAAATGTATACTTTAGGTCATAAGCATGTACCACCGGCAATCCATGCAGGCGGACTTCGCTATCATGGGGATAATCCGATTATCAGTAAACTATGTGCTGAAGGGCTTATTGAAGCTGTTTCATACAACCAATATCCTGTATTTGATGCAGCTGTCCAGTTTGCTCGTACTGAAGGCATAGTCCCTGCTCCAGAATCTGCCCATGCTATCCGTTGTGCAATCGATGAATCCCTCAAGTGTAATCAGAAAGGAGAAGAAAAAACAATCCTCTTTAACCTTAGTGGTCATGGTTATTTTGACATGAGTTCTTATGATATGTATTTCAACAAGGAACTTGTCTGAAATAACCTAAAAAATTAAGATTAGAAAGGTAATTATTGCCCATGCTATCCGTTGTGCAATCGATGAATCCCTCAAGTGTAATCAGAAAGGAGAAGAAAAACAATTTTCTTTAACCTTAGTGGTCATGGTTATTTTGACATGAGTTCTTATGATATGTATTTCAACAAGGAACTTATCTGAAATAACCTAAAAAATTAAGATTAGAAAGGTAATTATAGAACTAAATGTGAGGTGCCTTAAGGCATCTACTAATTAACATATTCAAGAGTTTCTCAGCACTGCTCCAGATAAAGGATTGAATTTTTATTTGCGCATTTAACTCAAAAGAATATTTGCCTCTATTTTTGTTAAACAACTTCAACAGTCTGTTTACTCATAAGTCCTTCTGTTCTTAATAAGATATAATTTTCGGGTTAAGGCCTGCAAAATTGCTACTTTTTTGGCAAGTCTTTCATTTTGAATGCCTTCCATCTTTAAATTACTTATGTCTGTCAAATGGAAGAAGGGATGCTAAAGTACTCTGTGATATATTTTCTATGGCCTCAGGCATCCCCGTCGATAAGTGTATTTTTTGCATTTCCAGAAACAATTCTATACCTTTTAGAAACAGTCTTTAATACCCAGAAGATAGCTATAGGGTATTCAACTGGAATAAAATGAAGCTTCAAAATTGATATCTGAGTTACATAAGAGATTTATTTTTAGATCAATTAGATTTATTTGTAATTTGGGCATCATATTAATTTTTCCTTTTATGCTAAATTCAATATTAAAAGAGTATTGATAAGCTTTTAAAGGAAAATTAAGAATAATTATCCATTTTAATACAAAATAAATTCTTCCTCATCGGTATCTGTATTTAGGGAACAAGATATGACATCTAAATGGAAAAATAAGCCTAATTAGCCCTTAAAAAATGGACCCGTTTTTAAAGACCCTAAATCAGTATATCTATTTATGTATTTAGATCGGAATCGAAGCACTAGTGTTTTATTCTCGTTGCACTTCAGACTCTCCACTTCGAATTTTCGACCGCAAACTTCAGATTTTATGAGATGTTGAAACCCCTTTTCCGGAGCTATTTAAAAGAACCCAGTCAAGATATTCCTCATCTCCTTCAATTTCCCAGAATTCAATAGCAGGCATTTTGTAGGTATGTAGAGATTTCACAAGCTTTATAATATTATCTAAGCACTGAGAATCAGTTTTTACAAACATAGCGATTTCATTATCTTCCTCTATCTTCTCGTTCCACCTGTATATTGAGGATATAGGGAAAATATTTACGCAAGCTGCAAACCTCTTTGAAACCAATTCTCTTGCGATCTCGGATGCATTATCCATATTTCCAGTAGTAATGTAGATTAAACGTGCACATTTCCTTAGTTGTGATGTATCCAACTGCAATCAACTCCATTATTTAATTGAAGAGTATTTTGATAAACCCCTAAATTTTAACATATGCCTATAAATAGTATATAAGGGACTCGAGAACATCAAATATTTCTCAAGATCCTCTAATATTCATTCAATATTACGTCATCGATCATCAGGTAATTTCATTTAGGATTAAGAATTTCCTTACTTCAGCTCATAACAGTTATATATGTGATATGCCTTTTTGAAGGAGAAGATTAAAACAATCATTGAAGAAGCAGCGGTTATAGAAGGGGAAAAACGAGTAGCTTCTGTAAAGCTAAAAACGATAAATTTAGCAACAATAAAAACAAACATGAAATTCGTTGAATAAAATATATAAATATATAAATAAATAAATAAATAAATAAATAAATAAATAAAAGTACGCCTCATCTAACCTTTTTGACCGTAGTCATCATTACATTAAGAAGGAAGACTTTTCTTGAGTTGGTTTCGAAAAAAAGTTTAGAAAAAAGATCAGTGAAGCGTCATCGAAGACTCAAATGTGACTTTGATTGCTGACGACAAATTGCTTTTGAGTCGTCCAACTGCCAAAGTAAATTTTGTGGCCTAAATTATTATATTAGGAGTCAAAAATTCTTATGCTTTCGATATTCATAAATGTTTATCCACGGCTATCATCAGTATATTCGGAGAAAAACAACAACTTCTTGATAGAGATGATGACTATATTTCAGTCCTTAAAAATAGGATTTACATCAGAAAAATGTGATGTTGTTTCATGTGAATCAAAAAGTGACCTTTGGGCCCCTATTAGGATTAATTTATAAAGTATTTATTTGTCATAACCAAGTTAGAGAGGAAATACTAATTAAGAAAATTAATTCTCACAAAGAAAAATGGATTATATCAAAAGTATTAATTTAGAAAAACGAAAAATGCTAAAATCAATGAACATAAAATATAACTTTGAAATATATGAAGAATACATAAACATAAAATAGATTATATAAATAATAACGTTAAGTATCTTGTTAAATTCTGGCTATAATCCATGTTTTACAGTACCCACTAATTTCTAATGAAAATTAATCCCATTTTTGGCTCAAGTTGATTTGGCAAAATTTATGAAAGCAGAATATTTTGTAACAACTCGGCCTACCAAAAATCAACTTTAAGAGAGCTATTTAGATCCAATATATATTTAGAATTACTAACTTATAAAAAATAAAATTTTTAGCGGCGCTAACATACCCAGCTGCTTACAGCTGCGCATACTTAAATCGTTACAATTTACGTTTGTGGCTGTTATTCGAAGAATTTCAGATTCTTTATTTCAGATTCTTTTATATTGAAATGAATTTTTTGAGAGGGGTGAGAGGGGTAAGAGAAAAAGAAGCTCAGATAGATTCCACTCCACTTGAAGCTTCAAGATACGATGCGCGTGCTGATTATAATCCCTATTATGAATGTAAATAAATAAAGCACATATCATAATGATTGAACAAATCCTGTTTTAATTATTCATACTAATGGTCTAGTTTTGTTCTCTCGAACTTATTAAGCACAAAGAAGATGTCCGAAAAAAGAATGTTGATCTTGAACAATAGTCTGCAGACGGAAATCAGGTTTGTTCCTTAATCATATATATAAAGTTCCATCTTAAAGCAAAAATAGTCATCTTTTATGCATCAAATGTAGTAATCAATTAGGAAAGAGAGATTGAGAGAAAGATCACTGAGCCAATAAGATATAGGAAAAGAAGAATATCTCAAAGTAAAAATGGCAGATAAACTTAATTTCCTATGCCCGAATGGAAAATAGTACAAGTGGCAATATAGGTCTACTGACACATATAATAACCGAAATATTAGAGATGATTCGCTCAAAGAACTATACAAAAAAACGATCGAAATGCAAAAATATACATGGACATATTAAGGATACAGTAAAATTTGAAAATCAGAAGAGTAATGACGGCCTAACGATTGAATTTTAAAAAAAATAAACTCGGAACAAGAAAGAAAAAATTCACTGATAAAAACGAGCTAAATATTCTTATCCGTTTTTATCCAGAAAAAAGGAAAAAATTAGTTTTTGTTAGGATCTCAACTTTTCTCCAATATTTTCAGGAAGATGTATGTTATACAAATCACAAAAAAGATTGAAAATAAAAGGGCCTGAGGAAAGCTGACTTTGAACTGTAAGCTCTCTGGTAGAATAAAGTATAGAAAAAATGAGACCACAAGCAGTAAGAAGGCTCCAAATACTATATTAAAACGGATTCTCTCATCATTTCTCATATTTCCGTGGGCTTTTTTCCCAACGGAAGCTGAAAAGCTACCTCTAAGACCTTCAAGAAAGGGAGATGACAGCCAACTAAGTCCTCCAATCCCTGATCTTTGAGAATATGCCTTTTTTATAGGTGCAAATGATAGCTTTTGAGAATTCAGCCCCTCCTGATCTAAACTTTTATAGCTTGTATCCCCCAAGTATTCCTGTGACTTTGCCTCAACTTTTCCCAACAGTACTGAGAAACCTTTTTTTCGTGAGCCATAACCTGCTGTGATAAAAATTTGTCCTTTTGTAATTACTCTACCTTCCTGTGGGATTCTAGCAACTGCTGAAACATATTCTTTTTGAAGCACGTATGGATTGTTCCGCAAAAAAGTGATCATTCCTTTTAACTCTTCACTGACTGAAAGATGTATATGGGTTGGAGATCCTTGATTTGTAATCAGGATTTCAAAAGTTTTTTCTCCTCCCGGATAAAGAGGAATCTCAAGGTTTTCATTCTCAAATTCAATTGAATTTATCTCTTGTCGGTTGATAATAACATTCTGGAATATTTGCTGCAAATTTAACCCTCACATCAGTACCTTAGGTTAGAAGGAAACAAATTTGGAATTCCCTCATCTATGGGATATTGCTCTTTGCATAGCGGACAGCAGAGGGTTCCGGAAATGATCTCTTCTCCTTTATCTTCAACAACGTCCAAAATCAGGTCACCCTTACAGACAGGGCAAGCTAGAATATCCATAATATTTTTTTTCACCAAAATTCACCTTCAAAGATGATTTTGCAATAGAAGGAAACATAACTTTTCTCTTTAATCAGGGTAAATCGAATAGTTCTCAATTATCGCTTTCTCATTTTCCTGTATATATGATCTTGACTAACTACTTACGGTATTCAATTCATTTTACTATTTCAATGTAATCATGCATTATGGAAACTTGTTATTTGAATTTTTACTATTTTATCTATGATAGTGATTTTATTAATTAGTTTTGTAGTTTAGATTTGCCATAGTTCTAAATGACTACTATTGTTCGTTCCGAATCTTCCAATGATTCATAAGAATAAAACTTCATCTGTACATCTTAATTCCATTTTTTTGTAATTTGATTTCATTTAATATTATGTCGAAAGTTCCGATTTACCTCTAGTTCTTTCTTCAAGCAAATCCTTCCCAAATCCTTCTCGCTAATTTATTCATTTGACCAGATTATTTGGGTCATTATCCTTTGATTTTGAAGATAGCTTCAGCTATCCTTAAAAATACTTCTTTTATTTTCAATGTCATAAAATGATAGAGATTATAACAAAAAGGTGTATACAACATCTTTAAATTCATTCTTTAAATAGTTGTAACAAGAACTTTTCCTACTTGAAATATCTGTTCAGTTGCTTCATAAACTCGTTCACGTGGAACTCTTTTTGAGCTGATCCCCCTGTTTCATAATATATCCTTTATTCCCATAGACTTTTCTTTTACTTCTCTTTTAATTGTTGAATCATAACCTTTTGATTTTGGCCCAAAGTATCCTCTATCTCGGGAAACGACTTCATTTATTTTTGATGAATTATACTCGATGATTATATTAACTTTTATGCATAATTGTTTTAAATACATTGCAAAATTTAGTTTTCCCTTACTCATCCATTCATTTCTGATTAAAAATATCAGCACTTGGTGAAAGCACAGTATAATGTTAGATGAATAGCGAAGTTTTGAAAAGCATCAAAAATGACGAATATTTAATAAGACTTCGTATTATATTTACTTTGTTAAAAAGTATTTTCCCTAAAAAGTCTCTATAAGATTCTATTTAACCTTCTTTTCCCTTTTCACGTAGTACATAATTATTTTGGAATTAACGATTAATCTGAAAAAGATGTTGTTTTCTATCATTTGGTCGATATTCTTTTCAATAATACTCTCAATACCACCTACCATACTCTTCCTGTTCTGCACTTCGGTGAAGCTAGATAGGCGTACTTCAATTAATGAAAACGTAATCTTTTGTCTCAATGAATTTAGATTTAGTTACATGTAGAACTATACAGCCAGTCCAATCTTAGATAATTTTCTTCAAGATATTAGTTTGCTTCATAAATTGGAGTTGTTTCGAATGCATATCAATCTGCGGATAAATTCACAATGTAAGAATCACAAAAACGTATCCAAGAGAAAGGTGGATTCTAACAAGATTGCTCAGAAGCAGCAAGAAAAATGAATCGGAAGTTAAAAGAGTTTTTAAACTGAAGAAGAAATCAATTAAAAATGCAAAAACAGTTATTGGATTGGCACGAAAAAACCACTATTATTTAGGAGCTTATTAAAAATGAAGAGATTTATGAAGATGAAACAAGATCAGCATTTTGCATATATACATCGATATACACAAATGTACAATCTGTTTGTCTATTTGTCAACTATTCATTAAAAATTAGATAATTTTTAAGCTATTGTCATATTGAGAAAATGGATGGCACTCTTGTGTCCATCTGTGGGAAGTAGGAGATTATTAAAAGGGAGAAACTCGGAAAAGACTTCTGAGACTGAGACAGTATCTGTCGATAAACTCATAAATAATTATGGAATAATCGAAATTATGAAAACAAAGGTTGGAAAAAGCACTTGACAAACCAGTTTCTCCATATACTATGATGATAAATTAGTTATAGCTTTAGTTACTGTTATTTAGGAAACAAGTGCCTTGAGCTCAGAAACTGCTTTTACCAAAATATCCACTTCTTCTATTGTATTGTATAGCGCGAAAGAGGCTCTTACAGTACCATCTACTTTCAGAAAGCGAGTAATTGGGATTGCACAATGGTATCCGCTTCTAACGCAGATTTTTTTGGTCTGGTCAAGAATTAGAGCAACATCATGAGCATTAAGCCCTCTCACATTAAAAGGTACTATTCCCAGACTGTTTTCGGGCCCGTAAACCTCCACATGCTCGAGTTCAGAGAGCCTTTTTGCAGCTTCTCTTGAAAGATTCATTTCATGTTTTTTGATTTTTGAAATCCCTATTTTCTCTACATACTCAACTGCCCTTCCTAACCCTATGACTCCTGGAATATTTGGAGTGCCGGCTTCAAAACATGCTGGAGAAGGTTCCAGAATGTAAGTAGACTCGGATACATCCGAAACAGTGCCCCCTCCAATTGAAGCACTTTCGAGTACGTCAGGTTCTTTAACATAAAGTACGCCAGTACCCTGTGGTCCAAGCAAGCCCTTATGCCCAGAAGTTGCAAAAAAGTCACACCCGATGTCCTTAAGGTCGACTGGCATATGTCCTGCAGATTGAGCACCATCAATCAAAACTTTTATGCTATTCCTGTGGGCAATTTTCGTCATACCTTTTACGTCCTGTACGGAACCGAAGACATTTGAAACCTGGGTTATTGCAAGAAGTTTGGTTTTCTCTGTGAAAGCATTCTCTAGCAGATAACTGTCGATTTTGCCCTTGTTGCCAGGGTTTATAACCGTGATATTTACCCCTTTTTTCTGCAAACGCATCCAGGGAAGAAGATTTGAATGATGTTCAAGCAGGGTTGTGACTATGTGGTCTCCTACTTCCCAGGGATAACTATTAGCAATAAGATTGATTCCTTCGGTGGTATTTTTCGTAAAAACGGTATTCAAAGGCTCTGTATTTAGAAAGCTAGCAACTATTTCCCTAGCGTCTTCGTAGTGAGTTGTGGTCTCCCGAGCCAGACGATGTGCTCCTCTCCCGTAATTACCAGCATATCTGTAGAAGTAATCAACCATGGCTTCAACTACAGGTATCGGAGTTTGAGTAGTTGCTGTACTGTCAAGATACACGACTTCTTTCAAAACAGGAAAATCTTTACGGACTGCATATACATCGTACATGTTTATTTTCTAGGAACGAGAGATTAAAAAAGGTTGTGCAGGTTATTTACCCTGCATACCGCCTATCATAAAGCGGTAAATATCTAATTCATCTGAGTTCAGGCTGTCAGTACAACCCTTTATAACGGTGTGATAACCGTCTTCGTATTTTTTATTTCCGTATTTTTTTCTTTTTCTGCACTCTTGATTTAATTCACTCATAATTTTCCTCCTGTCTCTTCAATGCTTGCGCTTACATGCGGGTTAGAACCATTCCCTCAGGATATTAATTCTGCATTTCGGTTCGAAATTTCAATCCATCTGAATAGGATTCTATAAGCAGGTTAGAATTTTGCTTCCTTCAGGCTACTAATCCCTTAACTGCGCAACAATAATTATCCTTACCCACAACAAAATATTAATTGTCAATTGTAATATATATTAGTTGCGGGAAATGTAGTGTTACCGAATTTAGTAAGTTTCTGAAGAATTTCTACAAATCAGGAGAATATCACAAAAATTGAGGTAATAAAACGTTGGGTATGACAATAAAAACAGATACATTCCTAGTATAGACACAAAAGTTTACTGTCTACATCTTCTGAATTAGGTAGCTTCATTGATAGAATAGCTTTACCTATGAAGCAAATTATGGCCCGCAAGAAATTATTAAGGTTTTATTTTATGCTTCAACATCTTCTAACAATTATCTTGAACCAGCAATCAACTATCAAAAGCCAAAAATAAGAATTCCTTTATAGTAGATATTTTCAATTATATAATATCCAGTTTTGTTGAAAACATTTTTTTCCTCATTTATAAACACAAACGGTGAAATTTTTGAAATGATGATCTTAAAATTAAGGTTGAAGACATTAATGTTGATTTTCATTAAATTTCATATTAAAAAATAGACTCATTAGGCTTTCAAATTATTTCTGTAGGATCTCACTTAGGCTGAAGAATGAATTAAAAGCGGGAGATAGTCCAAGTCACTTCCATTAACTCTGTAAGGCTGATCCATAATTCCGTTTGAATCCGAATCAATAGCAATTTGGGAAAATCCTGTACCATTCGGATTTCCCCAGAAGTTTCCACCAAGATATGGACCCTTTACAATGTTCATTATTTTCGTCTTTGTAGTATTCCAAAAATTACCTTTACTATTATCTGCTCTCACATTTAAAATGTTGTTAAAATAATTATTGTAGATGTGATTATCAGTTATTTCGTCCCGCAAATCGATACCTGATTCTTTACTGAAGATTACCATATTGTTCGATAGCTCATTTTCGTGGCAGTTATCTCTCAAAAAGATGCCTATACTACTGTTGGAAATTGTATTGTTATATACTTTGGATTTAAAGACAAAAGTAAGATCGATCCCATAATTACAGTCCACTATTTTGTTATCACAAAGCACAGTTTTCGCCTGAACGTCATAGATTTCGATTCCAGTACTGCAATTTATGATATTATTAGTTGAAACAAGATTGTTTCCACCACAACAGCCAATAGTTATTCCTCCACCATTTGAGAGTCTATTCCGGAATACTGTATTGTTCCAGCATTGTGCACCCAAAGTAACATCTCCCCTCTCAATAATATTATCTAGTAACCTGTTCTGGCTGCATCCTTCATCAAGCCATATGCTGTTATTGGAAAATTTATTATGTAATATTGTATTGTTCATTGATTCCTGAAGGTAAACCCCATATCTATTTTCATAAAAGTTATTTCCCACAATTATACAGTTGTTAGCGTGTTCGAGGAAAATTCTTGCTTGAGGACCGTAAACTCCATCCCATATTCCAAGAGTATTGCCAGCTTCCTCTGATCCAGTTATGTTTAAACCTTTAATTGTTACATTATCTGCGCTAATTTGAAATACGCTGGAATTTTCATTAAGAGACCTTACAACCACACCCCCATATCCATCTGTTTCTGGTGTAATCGTTATCCTGGATACGTTGACAATCACATTTTCCTTATAACTCCCAGTTTTCAATAAAATAACATCTCCTGGTGTTGAATTATTCACAGCAGCCTGAATCGAATTTCCAGGTTTCACATAGATGATTTTTCCACTTCCAACACCCGCAGAAAGCAAAAACAAAATAACAACCAATAAGATACTCGTTAGCTTGATAAAACAATTATCTATAAGCACAATTTTCAAAAGTAAATCCCTCTAGATATTTTGCATAGCCTTTCAGACTTAGGATGTAATAAATTTTGAACCGACGGCATTGTGCGTAACAACTCTAATTAGTACATATATTGTCACCCATTATTATATATATCAACTGCTAATTTGTTTTCCATGATCTAAAAATCTGCAAATTGTGAGATTTTATGGGAAAGCAAAATACAAGCATTCAGGAATCAAAAAGATTTAGTAAAGAAACTATTACTCACAAGTTCAGATAGCTTTTTGCTTCCTAAGAGAGAAAAATAGTTTCTTATTGAGTTATAAATTTGTTTTATGGAGAGGGGAGCCAGTAATTTTTTGGTTACAATCTTGACTCATTGATTAAAGTTAGGTTTCAATAAATTAAATTTGACTATTTTAAAACAAACTTTGCTTTAAATAACTTTATTAAATTATTTATACATACTTTCGTTATAGATTTATTGAGGCTATATAATGAATAAAATGTGCATATAACTTAACAATTTTATTTAACATATATGCTTCAAATTAATTATATATCTCAAAATACTAGTATCTGCACTTTGAATGGAGTTAGGTATATAATCCCTTTTAATACATATTTTATTCCAGTCGAATACCCCTCAGCTTGCTGTGTGGATGAAAACGTCTCAGTTGACTATTAGTGACTAACTACTATAACCTTCCTGCCAAAGTTAATGATGAAATCAATAATCAAAAAATGCAAGTTAAAACGTACTTTCATTTATTTATGCATGTTATTCAAAGAATTTCATGTTCGTTTTGGGACTGAATCTGACTTCGGTAATGTCACCAAAATTGCTGATATAGGCGCTGACCTGATGAAAATAATCATTTGGAACTACAGTAAATCCAAATCACACAATAATTAAAAAAATTAGATATATTAACTAGTGGATTTAAATATTATTAAGTAGGATATAAAATACCTAGTGGTGATATCAATGAAATATATAATTGCGATGATAAGACCTGAAAAACTTGATGCTGTTAAAAATGAACTTCAGAAAGTAGAAGTAAATGGATTGACAGTGTCATCTGTTTCTGGGTATGGTGCCCAAAAGGGACATCTTGAAATTGAGAGGTCTAAAGCTAGAAAATACGAAGCAAATCTACTTGAGAAAGTTAGAATTGAAATTGCAGTGAAAGATGATTTTCTGCAAGCTACAGTGGCAGCAATAAAAAATGGATCAAGGGATAAAGACGGTTATGTTGGGAGTGGGAAGATATTCGTGCTACCACTAGAGAATGTTATAAGAATTCGCACGAACGAAACTGGAAATGATGCTCTTTAAAGACATACATTTCTATTAGTAGAAGCAGATTTTGCGGAGGCCTTAATCCCATCCGCACTTATTATTAATGCTCTTTAGGCTAGTAGTATGTTGTTATTTACTTATCCAGCGTAAAAATATATTTAGGAGATGATGCAATCATTGTTGCAATGTGAGTCATAGCTCTGAACTGGGTAATTATAGTGTACTCAATTGATTTTGAATCTAAAAAAGGTTTGTAGACTGCTCCGATAAATTATTCTTGCAAGATATTGCTCATTACTCTATCAAAAAAACATGTGTATACGTATTATTTATTCACAGCTATAATCTTTATTGTTTACAATTTTCAATAAATGATCTATCATTGCAATAGGAAGGATTAAGTCTATTCTTTCAGCATTGAATAAATTCAAAAAATTGAAATTAACATCAAAGTAATAGATCAGTAATATAAAAGAATTTCAATGAACCCCGAATTATTGTCTTATGCTTATTAATTGTATAAAAATTATTCGTAAAAATCAGAGGTTTATCGAAATCCTCATAAATTGATATGTCTTCATGATAGAGGATTAACATAGTATCAAGATTCATAATACACCTGATAATTTAGTGCATAACATGGATAAAAAAATTTATTATGTACAAAATGAATCTAACGTAGCCCCTGTTTTGAGAAGGAGTCATTTCCGTGGAAAAAGTAATTAATTCCCTTAAAAAAAAAAGAAAACTGAACTCTTTGATCACTTCAGTTTTGATTTGGGGTTTACTATCAATTTCACCTACAGATGAACCCATTAACAACATGGAGTGTTCCTTTATTCCAGAGATTGGAAATGTTCTAGAGCAAATATCTGCTGAAACCTTGGAGAAAACAGATGAGGAAAAATCAAAAGCCAAAAAACTAAGAGTCTTTACTGCAATTCCAGTCCTGTTCATAGCCCTTGCAGAATTTATGATCTTTTCTGGGAGAATAGAGACAGCTATCTGGATACATATTGGGATCCTGATTTCCCTAACACTTTCTAATATATTCATCAAAGATTCCGAAATCCATAAAATACATCAGTCACTTATACTTCTCCCAATTTTGAGACTAATAAACCTTTCAATGCCAGATTATTCTGATAAAACGCTTTATTCCTTTATTCTCATTTACAGCATCCTGATAATTCCTGTAAGTATTGCACTAACCAATCAGGAACTTACTCGCACACAACTCGGAATGACCTTCAAAAGAATAGGGCTCTATATCCCACTTTCAATATTATTAGGCTTCCTTCTTGGAGGAGGGGAATATCTAATAATTAGGACAAACTCTCTAGTTTCAGACCTCTCAACCTTTAACCTCCTGATGCTCAGCATAGTTATGATCTTTTTCGTAGGCCTCGTGGAAGAGATAATTTTCAGATCAATCATTCAGAATCGGCTGCAGATGGCACTCGATAATCGGTCAGGGCTTATAATTACAAGTATTTTATTTGGACTTATGCATACAGGGTATGGGAGCATTGCTGAATTTCTGTACGTATCCTTTGTAGGCATATTTGTAGGTTACTTATTTTACAAAACAAATAGCCTTCCCCTGGTTACGATGATTCATGGCTTCATAAATGTCTTTGTTTTTGGGATAATTCCCATTATCCTATTAAAATACCTATGACTGTAAATAAATTTAGATAGCACAAAAACAAATGAAGCCAAAAAAGAGAAAACTAGATACTGCAAGTGATATAAGTCATCATCTATAAACCGTAATGACCGTTCTTGGATATCATTTAACCCCAAAAACCCGAAAAAAGATTCACACATCTCCCTTTACCTTTTTTCCTTTTATTTGTACTTGATGTAGATAACAATGTCCAACAAAATCTTTAGGATTCCAATTTACCTCTTACATTTTCTTCGCAGAAATTCTGTCCAAATTTGTCTCACTAAGTTCTGCATTTGACCTTATTCCCCCTAACTTTCTTAATTCTACTTTGATCTCTGTATCTCTGACAATGCCTTAAAATAATCCTTAGTAACTGGAGAAGAATGGTAAACTGATTTAGCAAAAACCTTTATGCAAGTAAGATTAAAACAAAAAAATGAACAAAATCTACCCGCATGAAAGCAGTAGATTGAGATAATAACCGGGAATTCAAATCATATTTGTTTTTTGTTCAGATTTAGTGCTTCACCAATTGCAGTACTTCACTAACTTGTAATTGATGATTTCTAAACACATCTATTTATTTTACCCCACAAAAAGAAGAGGGACAAATAAATGCATCTCCTCACAATAAATACAATTATATGTAAATATATATAAGTATAGTTTACATTTACCCCCCAAGTTCACGCTTTTTCAGTTTGTGACTTTAATTTAAAACCTAAATTTGACAGTTGCTGAAAAAGAAGTGACTTTTGTATCATTCTGTCAAATGAATACAAAAACATAAGCATTTCCTAAAAGAATATACTCTTTCCTATAGGATCGATTAGTGCCGTTCAATCTTTTCATGAAGGACTTAATTTTTATGAAGTTCTTAGCAAGCATAAAAAGGATTTGGATCTCAATAATTTGTTAATAGGCTGGATGAACTATAAATCCAAGGATTATTTAGTATTAAGGGAACTGGTAATTAGTTAAATTAGACCGAAATTATTGACATATTAGCATGACAGATTCCATGGAAGAGATCTTTACATAACTCTTGAAATCTTGGGCGTAACAAAGGAAAAAAAACTATTTGATATTATAGCAGTCTGTTTATTACGGTTATTTTGAAAAAATTATAAAAATTTAAACTGTACAAGTGTAGTTATTTTGACACTTGAATCTAAAATTGATAAGTATAGTCATAATAGAGGAAATTATATTAAGGCTCGGATTTCAACAATCGCTAACATATACTTTATACGCAAAGAATCAGATATTGGGATTTATCGAAATCCTCTAAGTTTCAAAT
Source organism: uncultured Methanosarcinaceae archaeon (assembly GCA_963733675.1). Taxonomy (GTDB): domain Archaea; phylum Halobacteriota; class Methanosarcinia; order Methanosarcinales; family Methanosarcinaceae; genus Methanosarcina. The sequence continues at coordinate 245,867 of CAVTET010000006.1, forward strand.
GTAACAAAAGATTGCGCTCTAGTTCATCGAAAAATACCTTCTCCGACCTCACTTAAACGAGAAACAAAAAGGCTGAGAAAAAAACAAAAGTATTTTGGGAATTACATCAATCAAATAATTGGAGCTACAATTAAATTAGATTAAATATATTTAAAAAATAATATTAACTTAAGGAAATCTTGTTTGCTCTGTTTTTGAATTTGGACCCTTGATTATAAATCCAAAAAAAATTCTAAAAAATGTGATCGTTGAATAAAAAATTCATAAATTTTTGATAACTATAGTTTGCTTCATCAAGCAAAGTTATTGTATCAACGTTATGACATAATTCAGCAAACATCTACAGTAAACTGGCAGTGCCAATCCCATAAGTAGAGTCATTTTTTTTAACATAATCAACGACTTCATGATCTCAAATAATTTATTTGATATTTCTCTATATTTGTAGAAATGGTTTAAGAATTGATGAAATTCGGAAATACTGGTAAAATAAATGTATAGACTATAAATTTTAGATCACAGAAAAAACTTGCTGACAAACATCCAATTAAATCCCTTTAACTATTATCTGGTAGAAAGTGATCTATTCCATTTTTGAGATGACAGAGAAATATAGTGAAAAAAGGTGAATCAATGAAATATATTGTACTCATAGGAGACGGAATGGCTGATTATCCTATAAAGGAACTGGATGACAAGACCATTCTCCAAGCAGCTCGAATACCTGCTATGGATTATATCGCAGCACGTGGGAAAACCGGGTTTGCAAAAACTATACCGGATGGTTTTTCTCCAGGGAGCGATATCGCAAATATGTCTATTCTCGGATACGATCCGGTAATCTATTACTCTGGGAGAGCTCCTTTGGAAGCTGCCAGTATGGATATACCACTTGCAGCGGAGGATGTGGCTTTCAGATGCAATCTCATAACCGTTGAGTTTGGGAGAATAAAGGATTATAGTGCAGGGCATATAAATAGTGATGAAGCAAAAATCCTCATCAAGGCACTTGATACAGAACTAAGCACCGAAGAACTACACTTTTATCCAGGAATCAGCTATAGGCATCTCTTGGTTACCAGAAGTAACATGGGAGCTGAAACAAAATGCATCCCTCCTCATGATATAATAGGCCAGAATATGAAGAAGTATCTGCCGAGTGGAATAGATGGTAAGTTTTTTTCCGAATTAATTGAAGCATCTATGATCGTTCTTGAAATGCATCCAGTTAACCTTAAAAGGATTGCGGATGGAAAAAATCCCGCAAATTCAATCTGGGTCTGGGGTCAGGGCCCTGCCCCAAAGTTTACCCCATTTCTAAAGCTTTATGGGAAAACCGGAGCAATTGTCTCGGCAGTCGATCTTCTTAAAGGCATCGGAATTTGTGCAGGCATGGAAGTAATTGAAGTTCCGGGAGCAACCGGCTACCTGGATACAAATTATGACGGAAAGGCCCGTGCTGCCCTTGAAACTCTAAAAACCAAAGATTTTGTTTTCGTTCACGTCGAAGCTCCGGACGAAGCTGGCCACGAAGGGAGTATTGAAAAAAAGTTACAGGCTGTTGAAGATTTTGATAAGCGAATAGTAGCCCCCATTCTTAAACATGCCGTTGATTCAGGTGACTCCTTCACAATTCTCGTAATGCCTGACCATCCGACCCCAATTTCCCTAAAGACCCATACAAAAGATCCTATTCCCTTTGCCGTCTACAGGACCGATGAAAATGATCCTGATGAAACAGAAGCTTTTAATGAGATGTCAGTTAAAAAGGGTTCTCTGGGCCTGATAAGGGCCTCTGATCTTATAGGGATGATTGTAAAAGCTTCATGAAATTGTCTATCTTGTATGCATTAGGCTCTCCGAGCCTGCCAGCTTACTTTTATTCTCCAAAAACTTATTTCCAAAGGTTTTTGTGGATTTTTTTGCTCATACTCTTTTTGATGCTACATTTTAATTAAATTGTTCAATAGTCTCGATTTACTGTATTTTCGAATGACTATTCTCATTAATTTACAATTTTTTTTCTTAATAGTTCACAAAAAAAATTATACATATATCTTAATTCCATTTTTTGGTAATCGACTCTAAAAATTTAATATTGTAGATTCCTGAAGTAGAAATTACGTATACTTTCAACTAAACGATGATGTGATTGTGTTATTTTATATATTTTAGTCTATATATTAATCAAGCACAAAGCCCTAAATTTTTGTATCGGTTAAATTTAATCAAGTAATTCAGAATAATTTTTTGTAATTTAATACAATGCCTCTATTCCACATACTACTAGCATCTCAATAACTAAATAATTCATCATCTAAATGAGCTATCTATATCTTTATTCCGAGGAGAAGCTATCCAAGTAATGTGAGAATTTTAATAAACACCTCTGCATTTGAGTATTCGTTAGTTTAAGTTTTTTTACAATAATTTTTACTCATGAAACTTTTATTGATTTTTATCTTTATGAAAAATGCAAACATCTTCAATTAGTTGGAGATAAACTTGCTAAAATTGATTCCTTAACTTATTAGAAGAAATCTTTTCATACCCCGTTTAAGTTCATGTATTTTTAGCGAAACAGATTTCTTATGCATACCTGAAGCTGAACAAATAATTATGTTAAATGTGCTAGTTTTATAGCTGTAGATTGATCTTTCAGGCTTTGAACTTGAGAAACAAAGTATTGATCGAATTTATCTAGGGAAATTTATTGGTTCCCCTTATTAAATACCGGCAGTACAACATCTTATCATTCAGAAAAAGAATTGATAACTGCAAAGAAGAAAAAATTTTGGACAGGTTTATACCAACTTATTTGCCTTGTTTTTAAAATAAAAAAGGAGATTATTCAGGACGCAATCTTTATTCCTTCAGATACTGGACATGCAAAAGCGGATAGACCTCCAGAAAATGAAGCGAAAACAAGGAAAAATCAGAGACTGAAACTAAACAAGAAGTGTGGTAATTTACACTTTGGATATAAACTTCATAGAATTGATAGATATGGATTATGAGCTGATCATGAGTTTCAAAAAAATAACTACATAACTTCAGGATTCTCATATAGATTTCTCAGAATAAATCCGATCAAATACAAAAATTCGCCGGAAAGATTTGAACGGATTCCCGCGAAGAAAAAAATTAGACGTAAATCAGAATTCTCTATAACTTTAGAATTTACGCAGGTGAACTGAGAAATCAATGGCATTAAGCCTCAGATTATCTAAATAAACATATGTTAAAACTCTAACGCTAATGTATTTTGTTTTGTACCCAAGGTACATAAATTCGATCTTATGATGAAACAACTTATCTCGATTGTATCCAAGGTTTGAAAAATTCTACTGATGAATACAGTAGCTTTTTGCGAAAAGACATTGTATTGATACTATATTTATAAAAAGAATAAAAAAAAGTCGAAAACCAAAAATACAAAATAAAACTTTAATTTGTAAGAAAAAACATATGCATGGAGACGATTTAATATTATGCTATTTTTATTGATGTCAAATTCAGACTATATAATGATAGCGAATTTTTAAACAGATTATCAAGTATGGTTTTAAATAAAGCATTTTTACTCGTTGCTCCAACCATGTTGGCAGTCTATCATTACAAGGTTAATGTTTTATGCTTAAGTCCCCACTATGACAATTCATCAATTGAAGCAAGAATGTTTTTGCTTCATTGGATTGCGAATAGAAAAAAGTTGGAAAAAGGTATTTAGAGTATTTTGTGAACAAAATCAACCAAATGAGAGATGATAATCGACCTATTAATTTATCATAAAATCTTATTATATTCCAACAAATCCCAACCAAAATAAAAATGATTTTGATAAACTTCAGATTTTCACGAGAAAATATATATCATTTATAAGCATAGGACAAAATTTAGGGTTTTATCAGAATCCACCTAAATGAAGACCGAATAACAGGAAACAAGTGCTTATTGACAGTGCAGTAATTAAAAAATAAAGTTAAAGAGTTATGCAAATGGTAAAAATGATATTAGTGGAAATCTTCAAAGAATACTCTGAGGTTAGAAACAGCTTTAGCTTGTGAACTTTGGAGTTTTGAGGTTACATGAACTTGGATTGTGGTACAACTTCCCATGTCATTTAAAACTGTGTTGCAAATCAAGGAAACTAGGGGGTAAAAATCATATGAGTGGTTTAAAAGATTCGATTTATAATATCTCCTTATATTCGTGGTGTTGATGCTAACATACCCCATTGTTTGCAGTGAGGTGGGACACCTCAACTTTTATTTATGTACTAACGTCAACAATCATTCTTGCCAACTCCGTTACAATTTACTGACTGGACTAATGTTGCGATTGGAGATCCTTCGAATGGATTTGTTCGTGCAGCTATGAGTGTTTACTTCCTTTTATAGCTCGAAAACTGTGAATAGCTCAAGGAATCACCAAAATCTCCACCAAGTATTTACGAATAGTGGATCATGATTTAAAACTGTTAAATAAATATATATATGTTGAGAAGTATTTATACTTAAGTACCGAGGGAAAAAAATGAAACCTGATAATCAGATGAGGTTAAAGATAATCACAAATGTAGTCTCTTATCTTTTTACCTTTTGTTCCAAATTTGATTATAAATCGAATGCTCCGGAAATATAATTTACTATTTATAATAATTATTTTTATAGGTTAATGTGGCATATAAATGATTCCCGTAAATTAGCGGTTTATCTAAATCCTCCGCCATAGACTGAGAGCGACACTAGATATAGTACTGATAAAAATTTGTGATATTTAACAGTATTCCAGTGATAGTATAATAACTAATAATATCTATGTATAGATAGAAGTCACCTTATGAAGTTCCTTCTGCTATGGATTAGCATAAAATATTGAAACCATTAACAAGCAACATATAGATCTTGATTTAAAATTACAAATTTCAACAAGTTGTGAGCCGTAACATAAAACATCTGGAGAATCTCATCGCAAAACTTGATTATTATTTCCAGTACTTTACGACTTCAATAAATAAGAAAAATTGGTAAATTATTAAAATCTTACAATTTTGCCACCTTACCACTCACAATTAGAAATCCCACTTCAAAAGATTTACAAGGTTTTCTTCTTTAAACCCAAAATGCGGAATGAATATTATCTCATCAATATTATTTAGGGGAATAAAATGAAGACAAGAAATAAAACAAAGGTTCCGTATACGGTATCAAATATCAAAAGGTGTAGATGCCCTCAGTGTTTTGTCCAGGCTGACAGCAAATGTGTAAAAGAGAAGTATAGTGGATTAAAAAATGAATTAGAAAGTTTAGGAGGAGTTGAAGCTCTTGAGCCTGAAAAAGTTCCAGGAATCTACTGTTCTACAGGTATTGCTACCTGTAAAGATTTGGACTTTAATAAACAATGCATTTGCTATACCTGTCCTGTCTGGGATAGCTATGAATTAGAGAATTCAAAAACGATTATATATTTTTGCAATAAAGGAGAAGTTTGAAAGCCAAATTCTGATTTCGATTAATCCACTGACTCTTCGAAAATAGTTAAACTTAGGTATCTGCTCAGTACTTTTGATTTATAACAATGAGTACAAAAGTACTGTTTTTGAGATTTTTCAATATCTTCTGATTCACCAAAATTTACCATGAATTTTAATAACAAATAAATTGATTAAGTTGCAAAAAATTTAGAATAAGCATGTAAATATATGAATAATGAATAAAAGGTAAATGATCCGAGGAAAATGTACCAACATTATAAAATTATACCAAATAATTGATTAATATATTTGACTTCATTAAAAATAGAGTAATTTAGATTATTGACTTGTCTTTTTTTAACCAGATTCATAGCTTCAATTCCTTTTAAAGTCTTACTAGCAGAGTGAAAAACTGGAAACCTAGCATTGGAACAATTATCCGCTTTATAGATCAATGATCTTGTTCAATAATGTCATTCAAATACCTAGTTTATCTAATTTCAACATTTTTAAACAAGTTCTTCTCATTTTTCAGTTCATCTATAGAGATGGATAAGCTGGATTCTTATCAACGGTTATTACTCGTGGAATTTGGTTATGATTAGAACTCAAAGCTTTCTTAAAGAATCTCTTCGCTGCTTTTCTGTTTCGTTTTGAACTTAACATGAAATCAATTGTATCTCCATTTGAGTTAACTGCTCGGTAAAAATATTTCCATTTACCTTTTACTTTGATATAGGTTTCATCAACTCTTCACGAATCATTTGTTGGTCTTAAATGTCTTCTTATCTTCTTTTCTATTTCAGGGGAATATTGATGCACCCATCTCATTATAGTACTGTGATCAACTTGAATTCCTCTTTCTATCATCATTTCCTTTAAATTTCTATAGCTCAATGGATATTTTAAGTACCATCTTACATTCAATAAGATAATTTCCCCTTCATAATGCTTCCATTTAAAGGAATTAGATAGCATGTTACTATCTTTGGTTTTCTTTTTATTCTATTGTATCTTTCTTATGAATTTTTGCAATAGAACCCAGAAAGTTGAAGCAAAGAGTTTTTGATGACCTGAAAACAGTAGAAAATTAATTAATGAAAAACTACATATTAACTGAGATTCCAATGCCTACAAAAAATAATATACTTGTGACTGGTGGAGCTGGTTTTATAGGGAGCCACCTGGTTGATCGTCTTATAGAAGAAGAAAACAAGATTACTATTTTTGACAATCTGAGTTCAGGAAAAATTGGATTTATAGAGAAACATCTTAAAAACACTGATTTCACATTGATAAAAGGAGACATTCTTGATCATGAAGTGATAGAAAGAGCTTGCAGAGATATTGACCTAGTTTGTCATGTGGCTGCAAATCCAGATGTCAGGCTTGGAGCTTCAGATACTAAAATCCATTTCGATCAGAACATTTTGGCAACCTACAATCTTCTTGAAGCTATGCGGAAAAACAACGTTAAAAAAGTTGTATTTACTTCCACCTCTACAATTTATGGAGAGGCACAGATAATGCCAACTCCAGAGAATTATGGCCCTCTTATCCCTATATCACTATACGGCGCTTCCAAACTTGCCTGTGAAGCTCTTGTTACCTCATACTCGCATACTTTTGATATGCAAGCATGGATCTTCCGTTTTGCAAACATTGTCGGCCCTCGTAGCACTCATGGGATTATTGTTGATTTTATCCGAAAACTACGGGGAAATCCTACGCAGCTGGAAATTTTGGGCGATGGTCAGCAGGAAAAGTCCTATTTGCATGTATCAGAATGCGTCAATTCGATGTTGTTTGCAATAGAAAAAAGCAGAGAAGATGTGAATATTTTCAATATTGGATCAGAGGATACTATCAGTTCTACTGGAATAGGAAGAGTGATTGTGGAAGAAATGGAACTTTCTGATATTAAGTTTATCTACACTGGAGGAAGTAGGGGCTGGAAAGGAGATGTACCAAAGATGAGATTAGACATCGAAAAACTCAAGGCCATTGGATGGAAGCCTGCCTATACATCAGAAAAAAGCGTGAGGGAAACTTCGAGAGCATTACTTACCTGATATAGGTTCATGTGACCCTTTAATGTCTCTAGTTTTAATTTTTAAGATAAGTCTTAATATATTTTCCTTGTTTCGTATGACGTTATTATTTTTCTATATTCCTCGACTACATATATCTGGAGACCTGTCAAAAATGTCATAGCCCATTCATTGTATCAGCTATATAGAATTTTTCGATACAGATTTCATCTTTGATGTATCGATCTGCAGATTCTGGAGTATTATCGATCAAACTTGCATTTTTTGAAGTCGGAATCTTTTTCTTGTAATTATGGAGTGCTACCTATTATGAGTCAAGTATTTTTTTCATTATATTTCAGTAAAGATTCTTAGAATAACCTTTTTAGCCTTTTTTCATAGCTTGTAAGTGATGTGAAATCATGGAACTTATTAACCTTAACAATATAGTTATATCCGTTTCTGTAAACATCCCTTCTTATTCCTTTGTTTTGATGCATAATCTAACTATTAGTTTTTCCACCGTTCGTTTTTCTTTATCTTCTTGATCCTGTCTCCTATATCTCTGGACCTATCAAGGTTAATTTATCGTTTACTAAATTAATGGACTCCTGATAGGTTAAAATATTTTGTTGAGCACACAGTATAAAAAGCTTTATCATTAGAACATCTGATTTGTATAGAGACAATCATTACAAAACTGATTCCGTTGCAAAAAAATTCATAATAAACATATAAATATATGAATAATGATAAAAGGCAAAATATCCGAGGGGAATGTACCAAATTATAGAACTATCCCAAATAATTGATTAATATATTTGACTTCATCAAAACCAAAGTAATTTGGATTATTGACTTGTCCTTTTTAACCATATTCATAGCTTTAATTCCTTTTAAAGTTTTGTTAGCAGATAGAAAAAACTGAAAGTTTAGCCTTGGAGTAATTATCCGCTTTACATACCTGTGATCTTGTTCTATAATGTTATTCAAATACTTGACTTGTCTAATTTCAATATTTTTAGGTAACTTCTTCTCATTTTTCAGTTCATCTATGGCTATCGATAAGATGCATTCTTATCAACTGTTATTATTCTCGGCATTTGATTATGATTAGAACTCAAAGCTTTCTTAAAAAATCTCTTCGCTACATTTCGATTTCGTTTTGTACTTAGCATGAAATCAATTGTGTCTCCATCTGAATCAACTGCTCTGTAAAGATATTCCCATTCACCTTTTATTTGTATATAGGTTTCATCAACCCTCCATGAATCAGTCGTTGGTCCTAAATGCCTTCTTATCTTCTTTTCTATTTCAGGTGAATATTGATGTACCCATCTCATAGTAGTGTGATCAACTTGTATTCCTCTTTCTGCCATCATTTCCTCTAAATTTCTATAGCTCAATGGATATTTTAGATACCATCTTACATTCAATAGGATAATTTTTCCTTCATAATGCTTCCATTTAAAGGAACTAGATAGCATAATACACCCTTGATTTCCTCTTTATTCTATTGTATCTTTCTTATGAATTTTTGCGACAGAACCATTTGTTTTTGTATCCGGGTTTGTTCTTTACAATAAATACAAAGTAGAAATACCAATAAAAGATTTTTAGAAAAAAGATTGATAGTTATACTTATCCACTATCTTATTTTCTCAGTACTCTACTGTATCGTGAATGCACAATTAGGTTTCATTCCCGCCTTAACATTAAATTCAGTAATCACATGCATTTTTACTTTCAATGCATCGGGTCAGTTTTGATATATTAGAATCATATTGATATTATAAATTTTTTATCCTGCCATCGTCGCTTACTACGAAATTATAAAAGATCGTATTGGAATTTATACACCCACTGCATTTTATATCCACATTAATAATGTATCTCTTCATATTGTTTGTACCTTCATTCTGACTTGCCCTCGCCACTCTGCTTAAGTATTTGCTATACTTCTTATTCGGAATATATACAAATGACAATTATGAACTAATATGCCGAAATTTTGAAAGAATTTCGATGAAAGAAATCATACTTTTGAGTGATTTGATTTTAGGTCTTCCGTTTTTTCTATGCTCCTGGTTGTAGATCAAAGATGCAGCACACAATTCTCAAATTTAATTCTGTATTATCACCAAGTGACATCGATAAGCACTTATATACTATATATATGCATATTTATTCTTTGTTTGTATCAGTTATTAGTATATATGCCCAGTATCGAAATATTGCAAAAGATAGGAGAATATTCTGACGGAATATTTTTAGTTCATGCATTTTTTCTTAATTTCTTTACTGTATCCATATTTCCTCGATTTTCTATTTTTCCGACCAGCTTAAATTTTTACATAATTTTATTTACAGTAATGCTAAAAATGAGTTATTTTACAGTGAAACTAATGCTAAGCAACTGCTTTACAACTTATATGATCACAGGAAAATTAAAACCTTATCAGCACTCAACTTAGCACTTTTAAGAAGAGTCGTTTCTCGTTTTTAGGACACGTTAATAAGTCTTATTTTTACTAGACATTCACCCTGAGCCGCCTGAACAGATTAAAACAGCTAATAATTGATATAGCAGAACACTTGATTATTTTATATTTTCATTACAAGAATTTCTACCAAGGCCTTTTTGCTCTTACTGCTTCAATTACTTTCTGATTTATCAAGGTCATCATTAGCCTTCCAAGCAGAAAAGGTAATTAGACTGAAAAAAGCGAATTTGTTTAAAATTAAATTAGTCGGCGTTTATCTATCACTCTTAAGCTTGTAAGTTAGGGTAATAGTGCAAAAAAATTGTAATGTAAAGGTGACATTGAAAATAAACTTATGCTTTTACTTTAAAAACCTATGCATAAATGTAATAATAAGAAATTATTTTTTGTTAACGTTAAACCGACAAGAATTAATAAAACTTATCCTAGATATAAATATAGTTAGGTGGTGTTATGAACAAGAATCGAATTCTGATGTTCGATGTGCTGTGAATTGTAACAAGAATGATGGTCGTCTTAAGCCATGTAGACTGGTTTTATGGCGTAGCGCAGCAGTCCTTTGAAATACCCGAAATGTACGCTATAGGTTTATATGAAAGCATTGGAGGGTGGAGGGTATTCATATTTATTCTAATAAGTGGAGCTGCTTTAGAATATACATATGGAACTAAAATCCATAGCCCAGTAAATAATTTTGATGCGAACGGCTTTATGAAAAAAGGCTTATCAGGATTTATCGGCATGTTTATTTACTATTTTACTTGAAGTGGTATTAGGTGATGGAATACTTTCAAATTTAAAATGGTCGGAACTCGTAATGACGATCACCGGATTTTACCCAGCCTTCACACTAGCTGGTGTTCCCACAACTACATGGAAGGGCACTATTGATGGAATAGGCTGGTTCATAGGGACCATAGTATGTCTTTACTTGATGTATCCCTGTTTATCAAAATTTTTGAAAGAGAATGGTATATCAGGTCTCTTCACAATATTTTTAGTTGCCATGTTCGTTAGAATAACCATGCCTCCGGGATTCGGAGGGAGGAGTTGGTATTGATTCCCATTGTCCAGAATGTTAGAATTTTCGCTAAGGATTTATATTATTCAGAATGGATATTATATAAAAACCGTAAACGATTCAATCCTGATAAAGTTTTGTAGCGACTTATGTTTTCCAATATTTCTCGTGCATTATTTTCTGCAGGAAATCATGTGGAAAATCCCAGACAAGTATAATCTGAATATAATTATATATGTATTCATTACTATAATCGTTGCATAATATCGTTTATTTCATGGATCCACATATCAAATAGATAATTGAAAAATACATTTAACAGGTTACTTTAAAGCAACAAGGTGGATCACAAAATGAGAATTAGTGTTGTAGATGATGTCTATTAATGATAGCTAAGACAGTTATTTTTTTCACAGTGAGAGTAAAATGCATGATAGCTACATGATTCAAATTCAGACTCTAATAAATTAGAAAGCTATAGAACCATCTGGAGCCAAAACAGCAAATGTAATAAAAAACTGTATCCTAGATATGCAAAGATAAATTGCGATAGGAATTTTACGATTTATACTCTGGTGTATAAATTAGATAAATAATAAAATAGTATTCACCCATAAAGAATATTCATCAATCTGCTTCTGGGTATTGTAGCACCTCTGACTCATGATATCAAATCAGCTGGTAGAATGATTATAGCCAAACAATTGTTATCTCCCTACTTATATATTCTTTTTTGATGAAAAATATCAAAATTTAGAGAAAATATAGACTAAATTAGATAAAGACCAATATTTTGAAAGGCAGCGAACTTAGGATATATCTAAAAGAAGATCATCGATATATACAACTCACTTACAGAATAATTTTTAACCATAACATCTTTACGATTTAATTCTTCTTATTTTCTGTCGTAGAATGAAAGCCAGGAGAAGACTTAAAGAAATCGGTGGAACTATATAACAGACCAAATTAAGAAACAAACTCGAAAGAAAACATTGAAATTGGTATTAATTCTGATGAAGGAGACTATAGTAGTCAAAATAGAAGTTGACTTACAAATTGTAATTCAAATTATAAGCTTAAAATTTAATCTAAAAAAAGATAATAAGTTGGAATAGAATTAATTGCGAAAAATATTATTTTTGAGAAGAGATCTGTGGGATGTCGAAGAAATAACTGAATTATATTCGAATCTAAAATTACTTCGAAACATATATATATATAGATTTAAATCTGATACTAAATAAATTAAAAAAGAGACTACACATGAAAAAAACCATCTTCCATGATTATTTCGGAGCTATTGGCGGTGGAGAAAAAGTTGCAATCACTCTAGCTAAATTATTGAACGCTGATATTATCACTACAGATATGGATGCTGCTAATAAACTGGATACAGAAGTGGATGTTAGATCTCTTGGACACACACGGACAATCCACCCACTAAAACAGATATCTGCAACAAAAAAATTTTATTCTTCTAATTTTTCAAATGATTATGGTTTTTCCATCTTTTCAGGAAACTGGAGCCATTATGCAGCCCATATTCATCATCCTAATATGTGGTACAGCCACACACCTGTAAGAGCATTTTATGACCTATACGACACTTTCTTACATAGACAGGATATTGTAACCCTGTAGGCTTTTCGTTTGTTGGTACATAGACATAGATGGATGGATCAACGATCAGTGAATAGTATAGACCAAGTTGTCACTAATTCAAGAAATACTCCGAAGGGAATTGAGAAATATTAGCACAGAACAGCTGACATAATTTATCCTACAGTTGATGTTTCAAAGTTTAAATATAAGGAGTACGGGGACTTTTGGCTCTCGATAAATAGGCTTTACCCTGAAAAAAGGATCGAATTGAAAATAAATTCATTTAGAGAAATACCTGATGAAAAAATTCTCATTGTAGGTGGCCATGCAAGAGGTAATCACGCTGTGAAGTATGCAAAGAATATAATCAATGGGCTACCTCAAAACGTAAACATACTTGGGGAAATTTCCGAACAGGAATTAATTAACCTTTACGTCAGACGTAAAGGTTTAATCTGTACAGCGTTTGACGAAGACTTTGGTCTAACTCCTGTGGAAGCAATGGCAAGTGGAACGCCTGTTGTCGCTGTGAACGAAGGTGGATTTAGGGAGACGGTTACAGAAATAACGGGTCTTCTGATAAATGCAGATCTTCAGAGTATTACAGAAGCTGTCAAATTCATATCAAATAAACCCGAAAGTTATAGGCAAGCCTGTCTTGAGCAGGCAAAACGCTTTGATATTTCAATTTTCAGTAAAAATATAAAAAATGTGATAAATAATGATTTTTAAGCACATAGAAGAACTATACAGCTATAGGAATCTTATTTGGCAATTAGCGTGGAGCGATTTTAAATTAAGGTATAAAAATTCTATGCTCGGTTATTTATGGTCTCTTCTAGAACCTCTACTTATGCTCCTAGTTCTATATTTGGTTTTCACTAACTTAATGAAGAACCAGATAGAACATTACCAGTTGTTCCTGTTTATTGGGATCATTTTATGGGGTTTTTTGAGTAGAGCTACTAACGCTGGGATGTTTTCAATAGTAGAAAAAGCAAATATTGTTAAGAAAATTTACTTCCCACGGGACATCTTTGTTATTTCTTCATGCATTACAGCTTTGCTTATGAGTATCTTTGAATCTGTGGTATTTGCAATGTTTATGGTATTTTACAGGATACCAGTTTCTATCAATTTGGTATATGCACCGCTTATCCTACTCTTCCTATGTATCATTTCACTTGGACTCTCTTTAGCGCTTTCGGCATTGAATGTATTTTACAAGGATGTCCAGTTTATCTGGCAGGTACTTTTGCAGATCGGATTTTATTTAACTCCTATAATTTATACCATCGAAATCTTTCCTAAAAACCTACAAAAATTTGTCCTACTGAATCCGATTGCACGGATTATTATTTCTGCAAGGAATACTATTATTTATTCATCTCCAGCTAAAATGGAGGATCTTTTATTTATGCTTCTATCATCGATAGTCTTCCTTTTTATTGGATATATTATTTTTTCCAGATTAGAATCCAGATTTGCAGAGGAGATATGATGGTGGCAATTGAAGTTGAACACTTACACAAAACATTTCGCATACCTCATGAAAAAAGAACAACTATATTTGAAACTTTGACAGGAGCCTTCAATCCTCCGATGTATGAAAATTTTCATGCACTCAATGACATCAACTTTACAGTTGAAGAAGGAGAAGCTCTTGGGATTATTGGAGAGAACGGGAGTGGAAAGAGCACATTATTGAAAATTATTGCCAAAATCTTACGTCCATCAGCAGGGAGCGTTACAACCACAAAGAAACTCACCCCATTCCTTGAACTTGGAGTTGGTTTCCAGCCGAATCTCACGGCTGCAGAGAACGTAAAAATTTATGCAACTATCATGGGTATGCAGAAGAGAGAAATTAATGATAAAATATACGGTATTATTGAATTCGCAGGACTCGAGAAATTCAAGGACACTAAACTAAAAAACTTTTCATCAGGTATGCAGGTAAGGCTTGCATTTTCAACAGCAATTCAAACTGATCCGGAGATCCTTTTGATGGATGAAGTTCTGGCAGTGGGAGATATGGAGTTCCAGCAAAAGTGTATGGATGTTCTTAGTCAATATCGGAAAGATGGAGTCACAATTGTTTTCGTGTCACACGATCTTGGGGCAGTAAGGAGGTTCTGTGATAAGACTTTACTTCTGAATAAAGGGAAACAGGTAGTTTTAGGGAATACAGGAGAGGTCCTTGACCGCTATGTATATGGTGGCGGAAACGAAGCACTTAATTCTTCTGAAAAACAGAATGAATCAAAGATTGCTGAAATCGAGGTGAAGTCTGAGAACAAAACTCCCATGTGGGAGGATAAGGAAATTGAAATTACCAATGTAGAGTTTTACGATAAATTTGATAATAAAGGAGCCAGATTTAATTCTTTTGATCCGATGACAGTAAGGATCTTTTACAATGCACATAAAAAAATTTATGATCCAGTATTCGGGATTGCTCTTTATTCTGAAAATGGAGAAAACCTTTTTGGTACAAATACTGAATTAAAAAAAGTTTCAATTGATTCTATTGAAGGGAAAGGGCATATTGATCTCCTGATAGAGCGAATCCCTATGATAACAGGAAGATTTCTACTGACAGTAGCTGTGCATACTCACGATCAAAAACCTTATGATTGGCATGATAAACAGTATTCATTTGATGTGATTCCGACCTGTAGAGATGCTGGAATTTTTGAGGTACCTTGCAATTGGAAAATCTGAGTTCAGGATGTGAGATTTTATGAAAGATTTTGAAATCGATTCAGAAGAAGTTAATGCTGAAGAAATAATGAAGAAAATAAGAGAAAATATTCAAAAAAAAGGTATAGATGTCTATCCCAAAAAATGCGGTGAAATTCAAAATGACGCCACAATTGAAGAATTTAATAGTAATGATATTATCAAAAGGGACTTGGAATATATTAATTCTAACTGGAATATTCAAAATAACGGATACTTAATTAGTTCTCATCGGCCAGCTGTAGGAAAGTTTTTAATCAAAGGTAGAGAGTTGGTTCATGGAGAAGTCAAACGTTATGTTAATCCAATGATGCAAAAACAAATTTTATTCAATGAAAGTACTCTCAATATACTCAATAATGTAGCAAATAATATTAGTTTCCTTGGCAACAAAATCAAGCAAATTGAATCAAATACTGTCAATATACTCAATAATGTAGCAGATGATATTAGTTTCCTTGACAACAAAATCGAGCAAATTGAATCAAATATTGATCTCTCTGAAGATAAAAATTTAAAAATAAACTACTTTATATTTGAAGAAAAATTCAGAGGATCGAGAGATGAGATCAAACAGAGACAGTTTAAGTATTTGGATTATTTTAAGGATTGTAAAAATGTAATTGATATTGGTTGTGGAAGAGGTGAATTTTTAGAGCTTTTGAAAGAAAATAGTATTAATGCACAGGGGCTGGATATTGACGTTAATATGATTGAATTTTGTCAGTCAAAAGAATTAAGAGTCAATATGATGGATGCAATTTCGTTCCTTGAGCAAGTGGAAAATAATAGCCTGGATGGAATATTCATTAATCAAGTGGTTGAGCATCTTGAGCCAGGTTATTTAATTAAAATGCTTAATCTATGTTACCAAAAATTGATGTCTGATTATTTTATAATCATAGAAACAGTGAATCCACTCTCATTTGTGTCATTTGTAAATTTTTATATAGACTTATCACATACGAGACCTTTACACCCAGAAACAATGAGATTTCTACTTGAAATTGCAGGTTTTCGGGAGATTGAACTTAAGTTCTATTCACCAATAAAAGATGAATTCCGCTTGCAAAAGATTCAATTACATCAAGAAATCGAAGAAAGAGAAAAATTGCTTATTGAAACGTTTAACAACAACATTGACATTTTAAATAATCTACTATATGGCCCTCAGGATTATACATTCTTTGGGAAAAAATAGTGTGTTAGATTTCAAAAAAATCCAACTATAGTTGACGGAGCTATTACAGGAGTCGCTTTGGAGTGAAATTGAAAGGTCATGATGCAGCAATGAAAAGAGCAGTAAAGAACCTACTCTGGGCATGAGTGATATATTATGAAACAAGAATATTAAGAAACAAGAGGGTCAGCTTAAAAAGAGTTACAAGGGAACGAGTTTATGAGTAACTAAAAAGATACTCAAAGCAGGAAAATTTTTTGTCATTACTGTTCAAAGAGGTAATCTGAAAATGTGGTTCCGTTGCAAAAACTTCAAAAAAATATGTAAATCTATAAGTGATTAATAAAAATCAAAACATTCAAGGAAAATGTACTAACATTATAAAACTATACCAAATAATTGATTAATGTATTTGACTTCATTAAGAACAGAGTAATTTAGATCGATTACTTGTCCTTTTTTGATCATATTTATAGCTTCAATTCCTTTTAAAGTCTTATTAGCAGATCGAAAAGACTGAAATCCTAACATTGGATTAACGATTCTCTTTATAGATCTGTGATCTTGTTCTATAATGTTATTCAAATACTTGATTTGTCGAATGCCTACGTTTTTAGGTAGTATTTTATCAATTTTTAGTTTATCTATAGCAGGTGGATAAGCTGGATTCTTATCAACGGTTATTAATCTTGGAATTTGATTATGATTAGAACTTAAAGCTTTCTTAAAGAATCTCTTCGCTGCCTTTCTATCTCGTTTTGAACTTAACATGAAATCGATTGTTTCTCCATTTGAGTCAACTGCTCGGTAAAAATATTTCCATTTACCTTTTACTTTGATATAGGTTTCATCAACTCTCCACGAATCATTTGTTGGTCTTAAATGTCTTCTTATCTTCTTTTCTATTTCAGGGGAATATTGATGTATCCATCTCATGATTGTTGTATGGTCGACTTTTACTCCCCTTTCTGCCATCATTTCCTTTAAATTTCGATAACTTAATGCATATTTTAAGTACCATCTTACATTCAATAAGATAATTTCCCCTTCATAATGCTTCCATTTAAAGGAATTAGATAGCATGTTACTATCTTTGGTTTTCTTTTTATTCTATTGTATCATTAGAAAGGATTTTTTGCAACGGAACCAAAATTATAGTGTCAAAATGCAGAAATATTATTTTTGCAACGGAACCGAAAATGTTTTGTACAGCTTTTTGTTCTAATATCTATCAATTGTTGACATCGAAAATAAAATGAGGATTTAAAAGATAAACGGAAGCTATCTTTAAAATCAAAGAAAAATTACACAAAAAAGAAAAATTTGGTCAAATACGAAATTAGTGATAAAGATTTGGATAGGATTTTCATATAGAAAGCGACTAGAGTAAATCTAAATACTCTAAAATTTTGAATTTACATGGTTGAACTGAGAAATCAACTGCATTAAGTCTGAAACTATCTGAATTATAAATTGAAGCAACGATATCTATTTTACTTGATTTTGAAACTTAGATATTGAGTTCTAGACTTATAA
>CAVTET010000007.1:0-113486 GCA_963733675.1 uncultured Methanosarcinaceae archaeon
TCCCTGCCGGTATGCTTAATATATCATCACAGAGCGAGTCTCTGGATGTAGAGAGTGCATAAGTATAAAAAAAGTGTTGTAGATAAGTCTGCTTAGTAAATCCCAATTAGAGTAGTATCATTAGGATTTATTAAGCTGGCCTTTGTTAGACTGTATCAAATGCATTAAAAATTTCCAAATCGTTCAGGTGGGAACTTAATTACTCATGCAAAAAATTGTAATGACGATTTTTTTGTTTTAAATTTTTGAATAGGATCTTAATTATTATTCCCGCTTCTTATGACATTATTCCGTAGTCACGCCGTCGAATTCTGCTTCATTGGCTTCGGCTTCTTCCTTGGTAGAGCGAATGATTCCATTTTTGTGATGTGGTGGTGAATAAATTGTATAGAGTTTCAGATAATCCGTTTTCGAAGTGTTGATGATATTATGCTTCGCACCAGTCGGCACCACTACAGCAACTCCGTCACCGATATTATATTCGTTGCCGTCAATAATACACTTCCCCTGCCCTTTCTCAAAACGGAAAAACTGGTCGTTTTCTTCATGAACTTCCATTCCGATCTCTTCTCCAGGTTTGAGACTCATAAGTACCAATTGGCTGTGCTTTGAAGTGTAGAGCACCTTTCGAAAATTGCTATTTTCTAAGGTTGCTTCTTCGATATTAGTGGAAAATCCTTTCATGCATTTAGATAAATGACTAATTGTATATAATTATTCGCAAGTCAGATATGACCACCGAAGAGCGTGCCAGAGCGACTGAAAAATGAAATAATTTTGGATAATTGTTCCATTTCGCTGTAAAATTTAAATGAATACTTTTTTACGGTAAAAAAATTTATTTATTATCTTAAGGCCTTACGTACCTGAGGTACAAAATAAAATTTCTTTGTTACACTGATGCATAGGTTGCATCACAAAAACTATCTACCCGTGATAATAAAAATAGAAGCTTTGTTCGTAAAAACTATTGGTTCTGCATCTTACTTCTTGCAGTGAAATAAATGGATAAACAGCTAGTCACATTTTACAAAACCTATTAACTTTTTTGAATTTTTTCGTCAATTTGCAGCTTATTATCCATTTGAGTACCGAAATCGCCTTCAAAATTATTTTTTGCTCTGTAATACCCAAGGAAGTAACCGATAATTATTGCACCGGTCGCTGCCTGAAGGCCAAAAAGCAGGCTTTCGATTTCATCACTCGGAGGTTTCCAGATAGGTTTTGCAATAGGTTTGTAAGCCCCATCTGTAATTTGATCAATAACGCCTGCAGGTTTGTCATCAGCTCCACCATATTCGGCATGTGTAGTAGAAGACATATAAAAGAACTGGGCTGCAAAAATCAGAATTATAGCAATCACGATAAATTCAAGTTTCCTGCTCATGCAGCAAGCCCCCTGATTTTGCGAACTAAAGATTCGGTCAATACGTTCATTTCAACAAGGATATCACTCTTAACTTCAATCACGTACTTGAAGAGTAGGGCACTAACAGCGCCTTCGATGATTGCCAGGGGTATCTGAGTAATTGCGAAGACTTCCAGAAATTTGCTGAATGAACTGAAGAAACCCGCATAATTTAAGAGTCCACCTGCAGGAAATGCCAAAGCAAGTTCCGTAGAAGTTGTAATATAAGTAGCCCAGTCTCCGAAAGCTGCAGCCAGAAAGACAATTAAATAAAAGTTGATTTTGGCTTTCATTCCGGCCTTATAAATTAGGTATGATACCACCGGACCCACGATGCCCATGGAGAATACATTTGCTCCAAGGGTCGTAAGCCCACCATGAGCTAGAAAGAGAGCTTGGAAAATCAGCACAATCGTCCCAAGAACTGCAGTAATCGCAGGTCCAAAAATGATTGCACCTACCCCTGTTCCTGTAGGGTGGGAACAACTTCCTGTAACGGAAGGCATTTTCAAAGAGGAAAGTACGAAGATAAATGCACCTGCAACAGCAAGGATAGGTAATATCTCGCGTTTTTTGTTCACTAATTTATTCATTTTGTGAACACCATATGCGATTACTGGTATTGATACTGCAAACCATACTATACACCAAAACATCGGTAAAAAGCCTTCCATTATATGCATAAGATCACCATGAAATATCAAGTCAAGTAACTATGCTTAAGACTCACATGCTTGAAGTACAAAATCAATCGTAATCGACTATCTAATCTAAATTTGAATTTCAGACAACAAATGATTTGATGCGATTGATTTTTCTGTTAACTGTGTGAGTTCTACTATTATCCCAAGTAAAGATTAGTTAAGTTAAATCAAATTTAGTTGTTCTAATCCTAAATAAAGATTGTTATTTCAAAAAACCAAGTGCGTAAAAAATTATAAAAATAATTTAATGCAATCATTATACTCAATGTAAAATAAATTGTAGATTGGAACAAGTAAACTTAAATCTGCAGATATATCTCCTAAATACAACTATTTTTTTCTGTACTAAGTAATATAATTTTTAACATTAATATCATGAAATGTGATTAAATTAAAGAAAAATATTAAATATGAGTTTGTCATACATTCATATGTCTATCCAAAAAATATATGAACACCGGAATATCTGAAATCTATTCATCGAACCTGGAGTGGTGGAATTTTTGATCCGGAATTGCAGATCGGTGAAAAGTTTCAGGTTTATAAAACAAAATACCTAGTTTAATACCTAATTTTATGGAAGGGTTTTTCACATCTTACCTTCCATCTACTTCTTTTCAACTCGAACACTAGATCAAAACCCCTACCTAGATTTTAGTTTCTAAGTTATTATTCACTACATATTATAAATGTTTAATTAAATATAACCAAGTAAGTAGATATATATCTATATTGTCAATTAAATAATAATATATAATTATTTATCTACTTATTCCATTTATTTTTTTCAAATTAGACTATTCAGGATGGTAACAATTTTTACCGGTGATTTTCCGATTTGGAGTAAATGGGAAAAATAACAGCCTTATAACAATAATACAAAGTGAAAACAATTTCGGAGTGTATACAAATATGGGGAAACAAAAATTTGACAGAATGAAAACAGTACTTGGCATTCTCATGGTAGTCTTTGCAGCAGTGCCATTAATAACTGTTTCAGCGAGCGCACAGAACTCTAATACTAGTTCTGTTGGACCAATGGGTGGACCTATGGTAGGACCGTTTGGATTTTATCCACCAGCTCCCTATGGAGATAGTGGGGATAGTGAGGTAGTCTGTGGACCTTATGGATGCTACTGGAATGAAGCCACAGCATATATCCCGAAGGCTATAATAGCCGATAATGGTTGGTAAAAATAAACAGTTATTTCGTCAACGATCTCAACCGCTGACTAATTAAGCATGAAAAGGAAACAACATTTAGTATCTGCTTGTAACCATAAAAATAAATTGGACTGAAAAAAAAGCTGATTTACTAAAAATTAAATACATCTACGTTTTGCTATACTTTTCAGTTTGTGGGTGTGGATACTAATGAATACAATATTAAAGGAAAGCTCATGCTTCGAACATATAACATTAAATCCCATACATCAATGGAAAAATAAGAAAAAGACATCTGTTAGTAAAGATATTGGCTTTTCATTAATTTCAACGAAGGACAAAATAATAATTGCTGAACGAGATCAAAAATCGGGTGATATTGATAGCCTTAAAGGATATTATTATTGCCCTGGAAAATTAGGTGACCAACTCATTTAAATTATGCATGGAGATTACATCTATCAATATGAAATTAACAACAATAAAATATCGATTGTGTAATTAGTGAGATAACTAACCCGATGCTTTTAAGCTTATTTTTCCTAACTGTTTAACTCGTTTTGCTAATAGACTGACCACTGCGTATTTTTCATTGGGAAGGAAAAGATACAGAATCAACTACACTTTGCAGAACTTTCTGTACATTGGCAAAATTAGTGTGTGTAATCACTAATTTTTACTGTATCGCTAAGTGTCTTAACGATATAGTCTTTCATTGCTTGTGTATGAGTACATTGGAAACCTATGTGGGTGCCCTGAAGTATGCGAGAAGCCAACACAAGTGTTTCAGATCATTGTTTTCACTTCTAATTTTGTCAATTTGAGGTTTAATGATATTGATTTCTCAGTTCAACCTCATAAGTCCTATATCATAACCAAAGTCCTATATCATAACCAATTTAGTCTCATCTAGCTAGGTTAATTTATGATTCGACTAGTCAGCAATCGGCGATTAATATCATTGATGAAACGACTATTTGTTTTTACCAACCTTGCTCGGCTATGACAGCTTTCGGGATATATGCTGTGGCTTCATTCCAGTAGCATCCATAAGGTCCACAGACTACCTCGCTATCCCCACTATCTCCATAGGGAGCTGGTGGATAAAATCCTAACCCGGGTCCCCATCCACCGTAGCCGCCAGGACCATAGCCACCGTGACCATGATTGTCATGACCACTAGAAACATCAGCAGCTGTCACAGTAACAGCTGTCAAGGGCACTACTGTAAAGATTACCATGAGAATGCCAAGTACTGTTTTCATTCTGTCAAATTTTTGTTTCCCCATATTTGTATACACTCCAAAATTGTTTTCACTTTGCATTATTGTTATAAGGCTGTTGTTTTTCGATTTACTTTAAACTAGGAAGTGCATTGGTAAACATTATTAACCAAACAAATCAGCAAGTTCAGTCAACGAAAAACAAATCATTCCATTATTATTAATAATATGGTATTTAAAGACATATCTATGCTTATATATAGTTAATTTGGCTATTTTGATGTATATGTTAATAATATATGTCGAAATACAACTAAGAAACTAATATTAGGTAGAATAACTTTTGACTAAAATTGGAATACGTAACACAATTTTTAATTTTTATATGATAAAATGCAATATAATTAAGGAAAATAGTAAATACAAGTTTATCATAAATTCACATGTTTACCCAAAGGAAATCAAAAACATAATCCCAAAATCTGTGCATCGAACTTGTAATGATGAAATTCATCATCCGGAAGTGCAAGTAAGTAAAAAGTTTCAGGTTTTGGGAACAAAATGCCAAGTGTTAAGGAAGGTTTTTATTACTCCTAATCTTCCTTTTCCTCTTTTTTGAATATATATAACATCAAACTTTTGTTTTAAATTTTAGTTTTAACTCCTCAAAGATTAAACCTTCTTATCCAATCACTATATCAGCAGGTTTGAGATGAACGCAGACATTTAAATTTTTTAAAGTTCATTCAATTTTATCGAATGAGGTTGTTCTTTATTGGAATATTTTTTATTGCTAGCCTTGTATCTACAAGATATTCTTTATTATTCAGTACTTCACTTATTTTCATTTCCACATTAACGACATGTTTTAAGTTAGCCTGCATTGCCCTCTCTTTTTGAGTCTTCTGCAGGTACTCTTTATTAGATATTTGTATAAAAAGTTAAAATGTGATTTTATAAGAAACCGTAACCAGACCGTAACCAGTTACAGACGATTAGACAAAAATTAGTAATCAGTAGAGATTATTTCCATTGATAACAAATAAATCCTTTTTATATTCACCTCTAATCATGGTTATCTTTGCACCATAATAAAAGAAGTAAAGTTGCTTTCTGATCAGACTTTCTTCTTTATTGCCAAAGTATTTCTTTTGATTAACTGGATTTCATGAGATCCAGATATTTTCCAAGAGTTACATTTTCTTATTGTCCGTAACTTAGTTACGGTTGGGTTACGGTCTGAATATCAATCTTACATCCTTACGTCCAGTTGTTTTCTTATTCAACAAAACATTATCAGGATACATTTTTCTAGCCTTTTCGAACACATCTTTTTTGACTTTTCGGATATTTTGGATGTCTCCTACTCTATAATCAATTGGTATTTCATTTTTCAAAAAATGTACAATTTCTTTGGAACTTATAAATTTACTACCATGCCTTTCTATTACCTCGTTTTTTAAGTGCTCTACAAGTAAATGAGCTCTTATTTCAGTTTTACTTGTCAGTATTGGAACAGGTTCAGGAATAGGTTCTCTTGGAACAAGCTCTGTGACATTATCAATTCTCTCTGCTAGTATGGAAAGCTGTTCTGGTATTGTTATCTCACGTTCTTCATTTTCAAAATTCGAATAATCATTAAGTCCCATTAACGTCTCGACAGCTGCAAGCCTTTTCAAAATTCGTAAATCTGAAGTCGCAATTATATTTTCAATATAGTTCCTAAAAAAAGGCTGGATTTCTGGATCTTTCATCAACATAAGAAACTGATTTATTTTTTCAGTTTTAGAAGTCCTGAAAATCGATTTAGTGTTCACAGAATCACTCCTTTGGATGTAAGCTCCTGGAATGTTCTGGTATTCATATAGCAAGCGAAACATATAAAATCTAAGATATCGTAGTAGCTATTACGCATAGTTATTCCTCTTATAGGGGGATTAGGTCTGGGGCGGTCACCCTGGATCTTTCAATATTGTTTTTTTCTAACTAAATGCAATTTATCTATATGTAATCTATTTTTGTTATCTAAATTGAGTACAAAGGATCTCAAATTAGCTTTTTAAATTACTGATTTGTTCATGAAGTATATGGTATCCATGCATACATAACATGCCTAATACGACTGCTATAATATATCTGATACTCTTATCGAGTCCAGAAAAGCTGTAGTCTGAGAATAGTGGCTTCCAGAGATCTGAAAGCTTGTCCAGTCTTTGTGACACAAAGCTTATGTTATCCGGAAGCTTTTCTGGTGTATATTAGTCATCTGCAGTGCCTGCTGCAAATGTATATACTAAAGCAAGTAATTGAGCTCTTTTCGACTCTCTAGTCCTCATTTTCTTTCTTGAAAAAATTCAAATCTGGATCATGATGATCCAAAATTTGATAGATGTTTTAGTCCTTGGCCACTTTCTTTCCTATGAAATACAAGAACCCACCACCAACTATCATACCTATTACTGCGGACAGGATGTATCCTGCTGAAGCAACAAGCTTTGAATCCTCGAAAGAAGGACCGTTGGGTATATTATAATCTTTCATTGGTGCATGCCATAAATCAGCGAGCTCTTCCAATCCATGTGGCACATACCCAATCTGATCCATAAGGTCCTTTGATTCCCATTCGCCATATGCAGTGCCTGATGCAATCAAACCTATAGGTACAAAAATCATCAGTACTACCAGACCAATCGCTAAGTTTCTTGTTAACTTATCCATATTCTCACCTCAGGCTATGACTTCCCTCTTCATTTTGTTTATCTCCACTTCAGATTTCTCTCCGTAAAATACAGATGTGTCTGTTCTCTGGATATAGGCAAAAATAATTGCTGTAATCACTGCTTCAAGAATGCTGAATGCCAAAGCGTGTTCAAGTACCATGGCAGGAACAGTTACGCTCAAAGAATATGGCATATAAAGTGGAACTCCTTCAGCCGTGTGCTCCAAAATTGGCTGTATCCCTAATTCAATGCCAGCACAGAGCGATGCCAAGGTCAGAGAAATCCAGCCAGCAATAGCTGCAGCAATAATTCTCGTAGAGGATGTAATCGCTGAATTTCCACTAATCAACTTATAAGTGTAATAAGCAACAAAGGAGACCACCAATCCCATGTTAAAGCAATTAGTGGCTATAGCCGTTATTCCTCCATCACCAAAAATCAGCGCTTGCAATACCAAAGTTACAGAAATAGCTATAAGTGCTGCCCATGGACCTATGATTATGGCGATAATTCCACCTCCGACGGCATGGCCTGTGCTGCCTCCTGGAATAGGTACGTTGAACATCATTACTACAAATGAAAAAGCAGCTGATAGCGCTAGCAGAGGAACTTGTCTGGACTTGAGCTCTGCAGTCAGCTTCGTTCCTGCATGGTACCATATAGGGATCATGATAAGCCAAAACGCAATATATGTATGCGGCCCTAAATATCCGTCTGGAATGTGCATTTTTCTCTTTTCCCTCAATTCATTTTCTGTGATTCTAAAACTGAAATCGTTATTTAGACTAAGTAATTCTTCATGATATTGAAAATTCTCCTTATTCTAAAAACAATTACACTTATTAAAAAAGCCTAAGGAGAGTGTTTTTCGGAAAATACCCGGTTTATTTAGATATTTAATAATGTGCTTGTTGATTATTTCTAGAAAATGTAAGACTCACGCACTTGAAACACAAAATCAAATTCAATAGGCTTTGTGGTGTAAACTTGGATTTTGGGCAGTTGAATCGTTAATACGATTGGTTTTTCAGTTTAATTGTGTAAGTCCTAGAATGTTTTTAGAATAATAGATTGTTATGTGTTACATATGTATCTTTTTATATTACATTTTTGGACGAATTTTAATTTTATTATTAAGTAAAGCTTTATTTTCATCTTATAGATATCCAAGAATGCTTTGTATTTGAAATCAAAATATGAATTATAATATTTATTGGGTCCATGAAGAAGGGCGAGAGGCTTTTCCAGATATGTGAATAAAGTAATTCTCATAAAGATAGAGTAGCAATGTAAAGTTAAAAGAAAAGTAGCCGAGAATACAGATATTGGTCAATTGAAATTAATATAGTAGTCAAACTCCTTGATTTCTCTATATTGTCATGTGCTTATAAATAATATATAACCGACTCGTAAAAAAGAGGTTCATCGAAATTCTCATGAGCCTATTTTTTTTCAAGAGAAAATTCTTATGATCAAGTTTGTTGATTCTATAAGGCATTAGCAGTTTTAAGAAAAAATGCCAAAAAAGATTTCATCGAGTAGCGAACCATAATTTTTCGTGTTCTTTCCGTACAGGTGAAATTCCCTACCTGCCTGAATTTACAGGTGAGGAATATCCAGTGCTGCAAAGTTAAATAACAAATTTAGGAGTTTTTTTGTTTTTGTGTCTGTTCGTATAAACATATGTATGTATGATAAACTTGTATTTAATACTTTTTGTAACATTTGTTACATTTAATGTTATGATATTTTAAATTTATAACACATAATCTAAAAAAAACATTATTTAAGAATCGATATTGTAAATCTTTACCCCGAAGGATGGAAAGGACCGTAACTGCTTTCGAAGTTATGTGAAATTCCAGCTTTTCTGTTTACAATGTTATTAAAGAACTGGATGGAAAGGTAGTAAAATTCCTTTCAAAACGAATAGAACAAGTGGTCCCTTACTTGCTTATTGATGCTATTCATTTTAAGGCAAGAGATGGGCTTTACTATGAAAACAAGGCTCGCTCCATTCCAGCAACTATAAAGCGAGCCTTGTTTTCATAGGAACGATGGTTACTGTGAGATCCTTGGAACAAGATTAGTGGACACTGAAGACTCTTTGTTTTGGAAAGATCTTTTTGATGATATGAAAGAAAGAGGTTTACGAGTTATTAAGTTAACAGCTTATGATGGACACAAAGGGATACAGAAAGCAGTCAACGAATCCTTTCATGAATTAAGCTTGCAGATGTGTCACATACATCTGATAAGACAAGTAGGTGTCAAAGAAACAAATAGAAGCGGCTGAGAAGTTAAAAGAAGAATTGATAGAGCCATAACTTTTTCAGATGTCTGAAATTACTCACCTGTCTGTGAAGAGAGGTGGGAAGTTTAAGGTTCAAGTATGGAAAGGAAACAACTTATGGCGTTCTGTTCAGCTTTGAATCTTTTCTGAAATCCTTTCTTGTGTATCATCTGTAAAATTTCAAAATTTTTGGATTATTAAGTTCAATTGGTTTGGCCGAGTAACTGTTCAATAATTCACAGATATAAACTTTTTTTTCGGTGATTAATAACACAAATTTTAATTTTAATATCATAAAATAAAATAAAATTAAAGAAAAATGTTAAATACGAGTTTGTCATACATCCATATGAGAATTTCGATAAACCTCCAATCTCAACAAATTGTTTATACGCACTTTATAACCAACCAGTCAAAAATTGAAATTTATCGAAATCCTCCAGTACTCCAAAAGATATTATTAATTTAAAAAAATCAAATCGTTTCTGAGATGTGATTGGTCATGTCTATTTGTTGTTGAAAACCGTAAACACAAGATTTTATCTACATTTCCCTCAAAATGAGAGATATACTTAGTTTGCAGATTTGATTAATGATTCAAAGACACGATCTGAAATTGTATTATGTGAAAATATATGTAAGGAGATTTTTAAACATGCATGAAGAAATGTGTGAAGCACATCCAATAATGCAGACTGTAATGGCTGAGATGTGGGAACTTCTGACTGAAGAAGAGAGAAAGAAAGTTGCAGTCATGAGAATGGATATGATAATACAATGGATGGAAGTAAAAATCCATGATATGGAAAAAATGATCGAGCTGAAGAAGAAAGCTATAGCAGACGTTCGAAAGGTCCAGGAAATGCTTAAATAAAATACGTAAGTTAGACAGATACACAATCTCGAAATTTGTTGGTATCTAGATTTTTTACATGGATACCAACATAATTAAAATCATCAGTTACATAACTATCTTTACTATGCTTCAATGAACACATTTTGCAGGTTTTTTGTAACTGTCGATTATTGGTCCTTTTTCACTTGCCCACAATTTAATTATCAGAAGAATATAAATAAAAATATAAAACTATAATAGGTACACTGCAACTTATTTTTTTTGTAAGTTGGATAGTTACCAAAAATATTTTTTTAAGGAATTTAAAACAAATGGACAGCTTTTTTGTGAAGTGTTCCAGAGAAAGAAATGATGCAAGCTGTTAATTAATTTGTCATAGATAGTCATAGGTCTAATGCAATTGATTTTTCAGTTTAGACTCGTGAGTCCGAATTAAATTACTAGCAGTGGGATTTACCAAGCGGTCTCGTCTGCACCAGTGTTTGTTTGTTGCATTTGCAAAGCTATTGTTTATTTGACATTTGCACGCTCAACATATAGAGAATCGCTCTGAGATGATATGTTAAGCATACTAGCGGGGATTATCACCTGATAATCAGACACGTTTTCTAAATCGGTTGGTACCACCTCAATTTGAGTATATGTTCCCATATTTTTTGCATTTATTTTTGGTGTGTGACCTGTTTTATACCCCCAAATTTCATTGATTTCTCTTTTAACACCATGGCTTTCAGGGGCATCACCTTGTGATAGCATCCACTGTTTTGGAGTGTAGAGGTATTGTGTGTTTTGGATAGTCATAAGAGGAGCACGCTGAAATGTGAAATTTTTAACTGTCCAGACACTATTTTCCTTAGTCGCTTGCGTATAAAACACAGTCCAAACTCCGATTGTATCATGTGCTGGGATCCAGAGATTCAAGATGTTCCCATTATCGTTAAATATACCTGCGCCACGATATAATTGAACATCTTCATGTGTCGCAGATGATGAATCCTCGACTTTTAGAAGTGGTGAGCTTTGAACTGTGAAATTATCTGTGTAATTGTTTGCAGTAGCTAGATGCAGATTACCGGTGAATCCTTCGTTACTGTACATTGTAAGTAATGCATAAATTGTCGATTTTCCTGGATAATTCATTGTATTCATATGCCAGGGTTGGTAGTTGCTTGATTGATCCACAGCTTGCTTATCAGCAAAATGTACACCATCAGTGGATGTGTATCTGTATATTACATACGGTTGAGGATCGATATCAACAATCCACATGTAATACGTTCTCGTAGCTCCATCATACAATACAGCTGGTGATACACCATGACCATTGACGTTTATTTCTGGTGAAACAGTAATACCATCATACGTTTTAACTTTAGGGCTTTCTATGGTTGCATTACCAATGGCATCCCCAATTACATAGTAGCACATGAATTTTCCGGTATTAGGATTATATACGAGATCAGGATCAGAACCATAAGGATCGGAACCATAAGGATCGGAACCATAAGGATCAGAACCATAAGCATTTGATTCATACTCAGATTCTATTTGCGTTCCGATCGGATTTTTCACTCCTGGAGGTACACGCCAAATTAGTCCATCATCAGAATAGTACAAACATGCATTTTCATATGTACCGTTCGAATATGCATATGGTGTAATAAGCATCCACCATTTATGACCAAATACGCCAGTCTCATTGAAATAGATCGATGGATGATTGAACTGATTATACCCGTATGGATCAGGTATAGATAAAGGAAGACGATTTTGAGTTACATTTAGCATACACATGTTTGCATTACCAGAAGTATCATAACCATATGCCACTGTATGCGAAATATTCTCTTTGATATAATCACTTAACATGATTCCAGGCGTTGGCATCCCAACATCAGAACTGTTTGAGTTTGCCCAAATCATTGAATTATAAATTCCCTGACTTTGGAATGACCCACCACCATTGGCGAATCTTGTATGCCACCAATCTGCTCCTCTGAGCCCACCTACGGGTGCACCAGAACCAAAAGAAACATCCGAAAACGTACCAACGTCATGAGTACCTCCTGCTAATGTTTCATTAACCGCCAGTTCAATGCCGTTAGTGAATGGTTTATTCAGCACAACATTCGCAGAAGATGTGTTACCAGAGCCTGACAACACAAGATGTCCATTCTGGACGCTTATTGTTGCATTATTACTTCCTTCTTTATAAGCTGTCCATTTTGATTTATTTAAGCTGCCTGAGCTGAAGTTATCGTATTCCCACATGACCTTATCTCCATTGGGAGAATATCCAGAGGTATTGTACATATTGAAGTATTGTGCGTTGCCATTCATGTTGACGTTGAGCCACAAATTATGCTGAGGATCAATGTAATATGGTTGTGCAGCAGATTTCAAAGTCGAAGATGCTGCAAGTGTAATTGCCGACAATAAAACCATGCTGATTAATACAAAGAAGATTTTGTATTTAATTTCCATAATATCCGATCTTGTAAGTATTATTTTGATAGTTTTACTGAGTGATAGGCTCAGTTACAAAATTGAGTGTTTTTTTAAGTTCATATATGACATTGGATTCTGAAAGCCCGCTGAATAGTATATATATTGACATATCTTTTTCCCATGAGTGCTTAAATAATATCCAGTTAAAAAAATAAAATCTATGTTCCAAAATGACTAATTAGGAATTATGCAGTTGAACTGAAAAATCAATAGCATCAATTCATTAATGATATAAGATCTAAATTTAATCCACAACGTCTGCTGTATTTGGTTATATCCTTTAGCTGAGTAAGTATTAACAGGATCATCAATCGTGGGACTGACAAACTCGAAGAACAAAATCAAATGCAATGGGCTGTATTATTTCATTGTGAATGTTATATAGTTGAAAATTTAATGTTATTGATTCTTCAGTTCAATTGCATAAGTTCTAGAATACTTTTATAATACCATATTGATAAGTGTTACATATATATCTTTTTATATTACGTTGTTGGATAAATTTTAATTTTATTATTAAGTATTCCATTTTACAGAGGTTCTGGAACGCTTTATATTTGGAGTCAAATTATGAATTATAACGACAAGTGTGTTCATAAAGACTAAATAGAGGCTTGTACAGATCCTGGAAATAAATATCTACAATGATAGAATTACAAAGAAAGGATCAATGATAGCAACGTAGATTCTAAAATGGCTTGGTACATATTTGGAACTATTCCAAGCCATGAATCAAGCTGATTTTCTTAAGAAAAAATATTAAAATTGCCGATTTCACAATTAAGATATTTTATAAGATTTAGATAGAAAATATTGTCGCTGTCATAGTACTAGTTTCCACTTGTACATTTTTTTGTTTTGGGCGATTGCAACTCCTGCAGGTCTCTTTTCTATAGGCACCGTGGCTTTAACAGTATTAGTACCCGTATCAATTACAGAAATATCGCTGCTCCCCAAGTTCGTTACATATAACTTTTTTCCATTTGGATCCACTGCAACTCCAAGAGGATAGGTTCCTACCTTCATCGTGGATGTAACCTTGTTTGTTGCAGTGTCAATTACAGAGACATTTTGGCTGAAGAAGTTAGTCACAAATATCTTTGTTCCATCTGGATCAACTGCAATTCCTTCAGGGTCATTCCCTACCTCAATAGTGGCTATAACTTCGTTTGTGTTTGCATCAATTACAGAAACAGTTCCTGGAACGTTGTGGCTGCCTGAATTCACCACATATACTTCTTTTCCACTAGGGATGACTACGACTCCCGAGGGTTTTTGTCCTACATTTACAGTAGCTGTAATTTCATTTGTGCTTGTGTCAATTATAGATACATTGTTGCTACCATAGTTTACCACATATACCTTTGTTCCTGCTGGGTTGACTGAAACCCCACGAGGCCCTATTCCTACATTCACAGTAGCTGTAACCTTGTTTGTGTTTGTATCAATCACAGATAAAGTTTTGTCGCCGCTGTTCGCTACGTATACCCTTTTTTCATCAGGAGTGACTGCAATTCCTCTTGGATGGGCTCCTACAGGCACATTGGCTATAATTCTGTTTGTAGATGTGCTAATTACAGAGACGATGTTGTCGATGGGGTCTGTCAAATATACCTTTGTTCCGCCATGGGCGGCCGCAACTTCAAGAGAAAAATGAGAGGATTCTAAGTTTACCGTGGCTGTAACTTTGTTTGTAGCAGTGTCAATTACAGAGACAGTGTTGCTGCCAGCGTTCGTAATATATGCAAATGGTACTGCGCCTGAGATACTCACCAACATTGAAAATGCTATCACTGATGTTACTAAAATTTTTAGGAGTGTATATCTTTTGTGTATTTTATTCCATATAATTTTATTCATTTTAAGCCTCAGGATATGAATTTCTATTGAGTAAGGTAAAAATTGACCGTAAAAAGGTGTGTCATTGTGTACTTGCAGCTGAAATTCTCTACGGGCCTATTTTTTACAAATGGGAAATAACCAGTGCTGAAAGGTCAAGTAACAAATTTAGGATGCTTTTTTGTTTCTGCGTTTGTTCGCATAGAACATATATATGGTAAAATTATATTTTATATTTTTTGTAACATTTGTCATATTTAATATTACTATTCTTTAAAGTTATGCTATCTATCAAAAATAAATACAACATTTGAGGGCAGATGTTGTAATTTTTGAAAAGACTAGTGGTGAAGAACCACAGTTATTATAGATTTTTATATCTTTGATGTGGCCATTTTTTTACTGGATAATTATTCACAACTCACATAAAACAACGAAGAACCCTATTTTCTTAATTGATAGATAGATAAAAATTTTGATAAATCTATGAGCTTCACGAATCATTTTATGTACCATTTTATAATCCTATGACGGAATGTAGGAGCTTATTGGAATCCTTTTAAGCATTTTTTTGAGATTCTTTTGATTTGTATAAATGGTTTTTGGAATGAGTAGATTTGGAAATATTGGTAATATAAGAAGATTTTTATATCCTATTGCTCACATGGCTCTTAAATCTGAGAATCAACTCAAGGAGTTCTAGATACGCTTATAAGTTTCATTTCATCAAGTTCAGTCCCTTCAGGTGCGCTACCAATGATATCCACACCAGGGATTCCTGAGGGGGCTCCGGTGGTTACATTAACTTTGCTTTTGCTGCTTTTGCTCAGAGATCTCCTTCCATTGTCAAAACAGTGGGGAAATATGGTAAAAGTCTCTTTGCATATGGGAATTATTCCACTGTTATTTATCTTTGGTGCTAGCATTGTTTTAAAGCTCGTCGAGTTGTTTTAATGGCTATAATATTTTATATTTTTTAAGGATATTTTTCAAGTGTCTGAATTTTATTGTATCCTATTTACTGAGTATTCTACTTATTTGGTTGATGTTATCCCATAATACTCTTAATGCTGTTTTCAAGTCTTTTTTGTTTCGCATTTTAGTTATATGGGAACAGACTTGTTTCAATGAATGAAAATGTAAGTTTTCGTTGCATGAAGGTTAATACTTAATAGCATATTCGATAGGGATTATAAGCTGATCAGAAGATTAAAAACAACAACTGCATAGCTTCATGATTCGTATGTAGATTTATCCGAAAAAATGAGGTGTTGGCACAACACTGCCTCTGTAATTGACACTGCTACAAACAAAGTTACAGCCGCGGTAAATTTATAAAGGGATCGAGGATACTTTTGAGCAAAATCAAAAGGTTATAATGCAACAATAAAAAGAGCAGTCAAAGAACATCTCCTGAAAATAAAGGATATATTAAGAAACAAGAGGACCAGCTCCAAAAAAGTTTCAGGGGAGTGAGTTTATGCAGTGACTGAAAAGATATCCAAAGCAGGAAAGGTTCTTGTAACTACTATCCAAAGAGCGAATCTGAAGATATTATGTAAAGCTTTTTATTATAATTTTTATCAATTAAGGACATTGAAAATAAAAGTAGTGCTTTAAGGATAGTGGAAGCTATCTTTAAAATCAGAGAATAATTAATACGAAAATAAAAAATCGGGTCAAATACGGAAATTCGCAGAAAAGATTTAAACAGGATTCTCACGAAGAAAAACAAAGGTGAATCGGAATTCTCCGAAGACTAAAATTTCTGATTTCGGTTAGAGCTTTAAAAATGGAGGATGTGTAGATTAAATAAAAAAAGAAATTTACTTTCAATACTATGAAAAATGGAAAAATGTTCTGATGACTTTAACAGTTCCCAATTCCTTTGGTCTTGGTTTTGATATTTTACCGTGTTTCTGATTTTTAAAGTCTTTCGAGGAAAATTTTTTATTGTATCCCGCTCTCAGAGCCCTGATTACTATCAATCCTGTTATACAACGCTTCCAAATCTTTCTGAAGCCTGTCAATTTCCTGTTTCCAGAGCATTTTATTGGATTTCAGAGATTCGCCCAGCTTCAAAGCTGCGAGCTTTGCATAGTTTTGGGAAACTTTTTGATTGCTCCAGGAAAGGCCGAAAGCCATATCTGTTTTTTTGATACTGTATTTTTCGTGGATCAGAAATTCATAAAGTTCAGGAACAAAATCTAGCTTTTTTTCGAAATTTGTGGAAAAGTTTGTGGTAAGATCAGCCAGATTTCGGAGACTAGACTGGACACCACAGCTTTCAGGACACCGTTTCTCCGAGTTTGCGAACTTGAGCATCTCTTTGAATTCAAGAAAAATATCAGTTTGCTCGAAACTTGATGGTAGAGTTTTTCCGAAGAAAATTAAGATATGGATGCATTCGTGAAAGAGAATTTTTGCAATCAGGAACTCGATTCTCTCCTGAAGGTTCCAGAACATTTCGACCAGTTCTTTTCCCCATAATTCATAGGGATTTATCAGGATAAGGGACCTGTAGATTATTTTGTTATTTTTTCTGGAAACGATCTTCTGTGGTTCGAAGGCTAAACCCGGCATCTTCCCAAAAAATTGTATTTGGATAGCTAGATCCCAGCAGTATTTCCATTTTATGGAACTTACACATTTTACCCTATAATATTTCCCATCAAAGTGCACTTTTTTTATTAACTGGTATAGATCATCACTTTGTTCTTTAATCAGAATTTTTATCATGGTCTCTCGATAAATGTTAAAGTCAAGATGAAGAAACCATGGATAAGAAACTGAGCAGTTTGGATCAGGATAAGAAACAGGGAAGAAGAATTTAGAAATAGGGGGAGTTGGTAATGATGCCGGGGATAACTTTCCCTGTTTCACATATATCTGCAAATTGTGATTCTGTTCCAGCAAAGCCTTTTTTGTTCTAATGTCTTGCATCAAGAATCCATCCTTTAAAATTCATCGTATTTTCTTATATTATGGAGGTTAGTAGTACTAAATTTTATTTTTGTATCTATTTATGATAAAATAATATTGTAAATAGATACTTATTCATACAAATATAAAAATTAGTGTTAACAGCTTTGATGGTAAAAAGGAACTTAAATTTTTTGAAAAATAGTAAATAAATGCAAATAATTAGTGTGAGAACTAGAATCTAGTACATTTGTTCAACTAAAATCACAAGAATTTCTCGGCGGCTTCCTTCAATTACGTTTTTTTCAGAAAAATATTTCCCCATACTTTTTTGCAGTTATTGTAACATATTTTGTTCTCTTTAATCATACAAACTGCTATCCTTTTTTTACAATTTTCTGAACTCAAAAGCAAAAAACTCATACGTTAATTCCCAAACTGGCTTTTTACAGACGTTTTTGAAATATTCATCTTTTTCAGAACATCAATCAGTTACCTCTTTGAATACATTAAAGCTATATTTTGGTATTATTTATATGAAATTATTTATCAGTTTTGTGTGTAATAAATATCAAATAGGAAATAATTTATCTTAAAAAAACTAACATTAATATGAATCAAAAGCTAAGAAAATACTGTTTAGCAAGGAAAGGAACAAAACATGCCTAAGGAAGCTGCGAAAACAAAAATTTTTGGCTTAAAAAATACGCGCATACAAAGCTTGAAAATAAAATGTATAACGCCAAAACCATTCACCATAAAGAATTTGCGCTAAAGGAAGCTGCCTTCTATAGAGTCAAATCATAACAATGCACGAAAATTGATCCTAAATTCACATCAAATTTGCAATGTTGCCAAAAAGGGCTCTACAACTCTAACCTTTGGAAAATAGTGAGCTTACCCACCCAAAAGAAAAAATTTGATACAAAAACATTCTGAAAATCAAACTAAGAGAGCAGGAAAAAGTTTTGCAAAAAAAGGGTCGGTAATACCTCTCTTTTTTGGATTTTTTGGAGGAATTTGCATAGACTGCAAGAAAGTTATTGCCAACTACTGGAATATAAGGTCTTCAACATACACAAATGGGATAAATGGTTTTGATGAAGAAGAACGCCGTGTCTGGAAACAAATATTTGAAAATTCTCTGCCTGCCAATGAGCGTTTGAAAATATTGGACGTCGGGACAGGTGCTGGTTTTCTTTCCCTTCTTTTTGCTGAGATGGGACATGAGGTAACAGGTATAGATCTTTCTGCAGGCATGCTCGAGAAAGCAAAGCATAATGCAGAAAACATGGGGCTCAAAATTGATTTTTTTCATGGTGATGCGGAAAATCTTTCATTCGAAGACAGTTCTTTCGACCTGGTTGTAAGCAAATTCTTGCTCTGGACTCTCCCAAAACCTTCTTGTGCGGTTAGGGAATGGAAGAGAGTCCTTAAACCGAACGGCAGGGTTTTTGCCATAGATGGAGATTGGTTTGATCCCAGACCAAATAGACGAATAAAAAGAAAGATTTCTGAGTGGACAGGAAGACTTGTGAAAAAGAACCATAATTCGTTGGTTTTCAAAAATTATTATGGATCAATCCGAGATTTTTTGCCTCTCTATGAGGAAATAAGTCCGGAAAATGGTTCATTTCTTTTTTCACAAAACGGACTTGTAAATACTGCAGTCGATCCTCTTCTGGAGGTACAAAAATTTAAAAAAAATAGACAATCATTCACGCAGAGGTTTCTTGGGAACAACTCTATTTTTCTGATATCGGGTGAAAAAGGGTAAGAATAAATTCATTTAGTACTGATATTTTTTGGGTTGGATCCTCCCTGAAAATGCCGTAACATGCCTTAATTTTCGCTGTTAACAATGTCTTTTTTCCATTTTCGCACCTTTTTGAAATTTATTGCTAAGCCTTCTTAAGTTTGTTATTATATTTTTGATTTGTCAGATACGAATATTTTATTTATACATACTTTTCTATAAAACTCACAAACTTTAAATATGGATTCTCTACAAAAAAGAATTATTGAAACTAGGCTATTATAAATCCAACATTTTGCAGATGTACACGGATGTATAATTTGTTTGCCTCGTTGGCCACTGTTATTCGTTAAAAGTTAGATTAAATTTTAAGCTACTGCCATATTGAGTAAATAGATAGCATTTTTGTGTACATCTACGGAAAATGAAATGAACATAATATGAATTATATTTAACTGTGAGGAGTAGGGGATCGAACGGTATGAGCATTGTACAGATAACTGAAAATATTAATTTCCCAGCCTTATTTCAAGCTTCAGAGAAGCAACTGCAACTATATGATATAAGATCCCAGTTGTTACTTTTTTGCAGTAAAATCACAGAGTTTGATTTGACCAAAATGACAGATTCAAATCTGGCTGGACTTTATAAGATTTTTACAGAATTGGACGAACTAGGAAAGTTGAATGTTGATAACGAAATGTGTGAGTGTATTCTTCAAGATCCAGTGATTCAGTCTTTACTTCCTACAATCCATTCCAGCTACAGCAGCTTTTTCAGCTTGCATGAGACTCATCTTGCACAAAAAATACTGAACTATGAGAATCCCTGGGAAATGTTGCAATCGTTTCCCCTGTATCCTAAATACGAAAATCTGATCCGTGTCCATTTTCATAATTCCCCCAAAATTGAAGTGTTGGCTTTTGTAGGTTGTGGTCCCATTCCTGTTACTCTGTTACTTTTCAGTAAATTATATGGCATCCCCTGCATTGGTATAGATCAGGATCCAGCAGCAGTAGCACTGGCAAAAATGTGTGTGAAGCACTTTGGCCTCGAAAAAGAAATCAGTATTATTTGCGGGGATGAAACATCACTTTCAAAAGTTGAATGGAATTCTGTACTCATAGCAGGACTTGCTGAACCAAAACTACGAATTTTCCAGAACCTCCATAAAATAATTAAAAGAAAATCCGAGCCGATAAAATCAATTTCTGTATGCTATCGTAACTATACCGGCATGAGACAGTTGCTCTACTGGCCTGTTCAGCCGAAGTGTACCGGAGGGTTTCGGAAAATAAATGAAATCGATCCCACAGGTGGAGCAAACAACACTCTAGTCTTCCTGGAGTGTGAATAATATCTTACAAGTCGAAGCTTCGTACTTAATTTCAGAACTTCGACAGATTCATGCTCTGATAAAGGATATTGAAGAGGAAGAAGTTTTGGAGAGCTCCTCGGTAGAACTGCAGGTAGCTTTTAAGAGGCTGGATGAACTAGCTGCCCTTGAACTAGATGAGGAATCTACAGACAGGATCATCAAAAGCCTGGAGCTTGAACCTTTGCTTATTTTTATTTCTAACTTTCGGTTCTCCTACAATTTGAAACTTGAAATCGAAAAAGCAAACAGCATCCTTGAAAGCCAGGATCCGTGGGAAACCCTCAAGAATTTTACATTTTATCCAAATTACCTGCAGCTCGCTAGGACTGAATATATAGGTTCCAACCTAAAAACAGGAGACTGCATTGTGTTTCTTGGCAGTGGTCCTCTACCCCTAAGTTTGATCATGCTCTGTCACGAGCATGGTGTTCGAGGAATTGGAATTGAGCAGGATGGACAAAGAGCAAGTATCTCACGGAAAGTAATTTCCCAACTCAAGCTTTCAGAAAAAATTAGAATAATTGAAGGAAATCACATCTGTCTTCCTCTCAAGGATAGATGCGAACTTTACATGATTGCTGTCCAAGCCGAACCCAAAAAAGAGATATTTGAGCACCTAGCAAAAGTTCTGCCCAAAGGAAGTAAAGTCTCCTATCGTCTATATGGAAAAGGCCTTAGAAGAATACTGGACGGCGGCATTTTCTTCGAACTGCCTGCAGAATTTGAAGAATACCTTAGAGTTCAGCCAGAACCTCCAGTTAATAATACGGTTGTGTTTTTAGAAAAAAATTAGTAATTCAGTAGCCTCTATTTACCTTTTAGTTTTGCTGGGCATTTATTCCCCTCCTCTTGTCAATAACAGCTAAAATCGAGCAGTTGATAGGTCGCACGACAACTTGCAGCATCTAGATTTTTGTAATTTTGGATATTGCCCGGTCAGTTACAACCTTAAGTCCCATGCTCGTGAATGTGCTCCTCATCAAGGGCAGGGTGCAGATGATCATGCACAAGCATGCCGTGAATGTGCATGTGCTCATGGATCAAATTTGCGGAAAGAAGAAGTTCCAGGTTCTCAATCACTTTTTCAGATCTATCGTCCACTATAATCCTATGGTCTTCGCCCATGACTATGGATCTTTTGCTAATCTGCTCGACGGTTTCAAGGTCATGAGTTGCACTAATTATTGTCTTTCCTGCAATCCCAAGATCTTGTAACAGCTCTATAAGCCATAGTTGGGTTCTCGGGTCCAATCCAGCAGTAGGCTCATCCAGCAAAAGGACATCTGGGTTGTTAGCTAGAACAGAGGCAATGCAGACTTTTTTCTTTTCCCCACCACTCAGAGTGTGAGGAGATCGATCCTTAAGCTTAGTGATTTCTATCATCTCCATGACTTCTAGCACTCTTATCCTGACATCTTCGGGATTCATATCAAGCTGCAAGGGTCCAAATGCAATCTCATCAAAGACGGTGGGCGAGAAGAGCTGCACATCAGAGTTCTGAAAGACAAATCCTATTTTTTTCCGGAAATAGGACCTGAATTTATTATCCTTTATAGTATCGAAAACCTCTTCGACTATCTTATTATCAAAGGCATAGAATTCTCCCAAAGTAGGATATATAAGCCCATCTAACATAGCCAACAAAGTAGATTTGCCACAACCATTTGCGCCAATTATAGAAATCTGCTCACCGGGCTCCACTTTGAAGTTAATATCATTTAAGGCATTTATCTTTCCTACATATGAATATGACACATTCCTTACGTCAAAAATCGTTTCCATATCCATATCACCTAATGGTGTTCTGGGAAATCAACACCAAGGCTATGCTCAGAGATATTACCATTGTCCCTGAAATATAATCTCGGATATGCATTTTAAACTCCTGCATTGTTTTAACATCTCCATTGTAGCCCTTGGACTTCATGGCTTTATAAACCTCTTCACTCATTCCCAGAGATCTTATTAATGCATATCCTATTCGCCCCCCTACCCATTTTTGCTCCTCAAACATGCTTCTAGATTTAATTGTCCTAGCTTTCTTTGCAATGTACATATCGCGAACCAGATTCGTTAAAACGAAAATATACCTGTAGGTCATACCCAACGTGAAAACATAGATTTTTGGAACGCCAATACTGCGAAAGGACTTAAAGAGCATTTGCTGAGGTGTAGTAAGAAAAAGTAGAACTGTAGAAGAAACACATGTTGCAACACGCATTGTAAATATTATGGCGGCATTAACGCCCTGGCTGGTAATATAGATACTTTCAGGTAGTGAAAATGGCCCCAGATGGGATCCAGGGCCAAGGTATGCTAACCTAATTAGAGGATCACCTGGTAAGAAGATATTGAAGATCATGGGTATAGCGATGATGCCTGAAAAGATGGGAATAAAAAGCCAGACTCGCTTGATGAAAAACATGACATCTATTTTACTGAGATACGAAAATAACAGTGTAAGTGCATAAACAAAGATCAGTAATCTCAGATCTCTGATCAAACTCGTCGCGACTATCACGGTCAGAATGGAAACCAGCTTGATCCTGGGATCCAAGCTCTGAAGCAGGCCTTTACGCCTTGAATAGGCTTCTGAAAAAAATGTATTTTCCATGAACCCGATTATTTCTTCAATCGTTCTACCTATGAAGCTCTTCTTACCATGATATACAGCAGAGCACCTGCAAGGTCCTACATTCACTTCTTTCATCCAGTCCGGGATCATTTTGCCTCTAGTAAAAATAAATGAAGTACTATTATTTTGTTTAATCGTTGCAGCCTCTCTTGTTCATGATAACTGTATAGAGAGCAGGAAAGCTGGAGTCTGAGAGTAGCGCCTTCCAGAGATTTAAAAGCTTTTCCAGTCTCTCTGAAACAAAGCCTATTTTATCATTAAGCTCCTATTGTGCAAATTTTTCATCTGTAGTGCCTGCTGCAAATGCAGGCACCAGAGCAAGTAACTGAAGCCTTTCAAACTAGAGAGTCCCCATTTCCCTTTTTGCATAAGTCCAAATTGAGATTATGATTATCCAGAATACAATAGATATATGTGGCCCTAAAAACTGAAATCTTTATTTTGATTGAATAATTTTTCATTATATGGAGAATGCTTCTTATGTAAAGAATCAGAACACTTTCAAAACAAGCTTTTTGAGAGTGGTTTTCACAGATGATTCAGCTTCTTCAAACATCTAATAATGTTCTTGTGAATTATTCTTGAAGAATATGGGAATTGTGCACTTGAGAAATGAAATGAAATACAACCGAAGCTGTTGTCTAAACATCTATTTTAGACAGTTGAAGATTAAATGATATTGATTTTTCAGTTCAACTGCATAAGTTCTAGAATACTTTTATAATACCAGATTGTTAAGTATTACATATGCATCATTTTATATTACTTTGTTGGATAAATTTTAATTTTATTGATAAGTATTCCATCTTACAGAGGTCCTAGAAATGCTTTGTATTTGGAATCGGAATGTAAATTATAACGACAAGTAAGTCCATAAAATAGAATGCAAAGCTTTTACAGATATTGGATTAAAAAATTCTCAAAGATAGAGTAGTAATATAAGATTAAAAAAGTAGCCGAGAATACAGATCTTGGGCAATTGAAATTGATGTTATAGTTAAGCTCCTTGATTTCTTGGTATTATCTGTGAGTTTTCCACATAAATATGATACAATTCATGCATGTTACAACAGAATTACTCAATAGGTAGGCAGTATTGCAAATTTGATGTGAACTCGAAGTTAGATTTTGTTTATTGTGTGTAATTAGGTTTTCTGATATGGAACTTTTTTATTCAAGAACTTATTGAGAGTTGTGCTTTTACAGCAAATGAGACAATTTGATGTAATTTCTTCTTGTTTGTCCCGGTTTAGAGCTAGACATATGTCTATGTATTTCAGAACAGATTCTCCGGTTAAGTTTGTTGATTCTATAAAATATCCTAAAACATTAGCAGTTTTCAGAATAAATGAGGTGAAAGATTTCATTGAGTTAACCCTCTGCAGATGTGCACAAGAACACCATATATTTTTTAGATATGCCAGTAGCTTAAAAATTAATCTAACTTTTAATGAATAATAGTAACCAACTAGGCGAACAAATTATACATCATATACATCTTCAGAGTATAGAAGAGGGGAAATTAATCTCATTTAGCAGGCAACTTTTCAAAAAAAATAAGAAATATCTGTCAATTAGTATTACTCTATATTACTTATTTTGCAAAAAGTATTTAACAAATAGCAATTATAATTTTATATATAGCCAAATGAAATTGAAGTCCTATAAAATTAAGGTTCTAATATTTTGGCTGAAAAATATAACAGATGGTGACAGATGTGGAAGAAAAGGAAACGCACATACACGTACATAAGCCCGATGACCAGAAACTTGAGGAAGCACAAGTACACATACACTCACATGTGCACGAATATAAACATGAACATGAGCATGAACACGACGAAGAGACTCACATACAAGAGCATCCACATAAAATCGAACATGAACACGAGCACGAGCATGGACACGAGCATGGGCATCAAAAATAAGGATAGATCATGACAGCAGTCTAGCTAGCCATGAATAATTGATGGACTGGCCAAAAACTTATTTTTATAGGGATGCCCAGAGGACAGGAGAAAAACTTATAAGCAATCGAGAAAGGTTCATTTCATCTACGATCTAGACAGATATGATTTTCTTGATCTAGCTCATTTGTATTTATTCTCTTATTGGGCATGGTTTTTTTAAATAATGCGTAATCAGATTCATTGATCATCTGTTGAAGAATTTTCAAGGAATTTTTCTTGTTATATGTTAGCTATTTTTGCTCGAAAATACTGTCCAAACTTCTAACATTAAAACTTAAATCAACACTCTATTCCAGTCTCACATTACTGAATATCTTGAAGAACTGTTGTGAAATAGGTGCAATTTACCATAATTCTCAAACCAAAAATGTATGAGTTGCGACTCAGTTTCAAAATGGTGGTCCAACAATAACAAGTTGATGTTTTTTTCAGAGCATTTACATATCCTCACACCCCGTCCCATAATAAATGCAGATGAAAAGGGGATATTCAAAAAAAATGTCAGTAGGCTAGTGGAGCACAACTTGTTGCATTAAATAAGGAAGCTGGGAGATATGCAGACTACAAAGAAAGGAAATAATACTGATAGTTCCAAAATTCAAGTAACTGAGCCATCATCTAGCAACAAAAAACATAATTATGGGAGAAAAATATTAAAAAATTCCCATAAATTTTATGAAGAAAGTGGGCATAAACCTGCTGAAAATATGCTGCATCATGATCATTCGGAAGATCAAGAACAACATGCTGGCGAGAAATCAG
This sequence comes from uncultured Methanosarcinaceae archaeon, assembly GCA_963733675.1. Lineage (GTDB taxonomy): Archaea > Halobacteriota > Methanosarcinia > Methanosarcinales > Methanosarcinaceae > Methanosarcina. Next base: position 26,139 of record CAVTET010000007.1, read on the forward strand.
GTCATGATCATCATGAAGAGGGAGAACATCGGAATCATGAACAGCAACCTTATCCCCAATTTGGAGAGATGAAGCATAAACAACATAAGGAAAGTAAACATGTAGCTCATGAGCAACACAAAGAAATAAAGCATCAAGGCCATGAAGGCCATGAGCCATCGAGAGGGAGAGACCATAGAGATCACCATGCGCATATGCTTGCAGATTTCAAAAAAAGGTTTACTGTTTCTTTTATATTTACTTTTCCGGTTTTACTCCTCTCTCCTACGATCCAGAGTTTTTTCGGCTTTGAGCTCCGTTTTCCTGGTGCGGATTTCCTCACGTTTCTGCTTTCTTCAGTTGTTTATTTCTACGGCGGTTATCCGTTTCTCAAGGGGATAAAAGAGGAGCTTTCTGAGAAATCTCCGGGAATGATGACTTTGATAGCAGTTGCTATCAGTGTAGCTTATTTTTACAGCTCTGCTGTGATTTTCGGACTTCCTGGAGGTGTGTTTTTTATGGAACTGGTGACTTTGGTCGATGTAATGCTGTTCGGGCACTGGTTAAGATGCGTTCTATAATAGGGGCTTCAAGAGCCCTTGAAGAACTGGTAAAAATCATGCCATCGGTTTCTCATCTGAAAGACAACGGCGAAATCGTTGACGTGAGAGTTGACCAGCTAAAAATTGGGGATAAGGTTCTGGTCAAGCCCGGTGAAAAAGTGCCTGTGGATGGAACTATTGTAGAAGGAAAAAGCAGTGTCAATGAATCAATGCTTACGGGAGAGTCTAAACCTGTCACGAAAAAGCTGGGAAGTGAGGTTATTGGCGGTTCCATTAATGGGGAAGCGTCTTTTGTTGTGAAGGTGGAAAAAACTGGAAAGGATACCTATCTGAGCCGGGTTGTCGAGCTCGTCAGAGCTGCTCAGGAAAGCAAATCAAAAACTCAGGACCTCGCAAACAGGGCAGCTATGTATCTTACAATCATAGCCCTGACTGTGGGAACTCTCACTTTTCTTCTTTGGATTTTCTTTGGCAAGGAACTTGTTTTTGCCCTTGAAAGGGCAGTTACTGTAATGGTTATCACCTGTCCTCATGCCCTTGGGCTTGCAATCCCTCTGGTGGTTGCAGTTTCAACTTCCATTGCCGCAAAATCCGGGCTTCTGATCCGGGATCGGCAGGCATTTGAAAGTGCACGTAATCTTCAAGCTCTCATTTTTGACAAAACAGGTACGCTCACAGAAGGAAAATTTGGGGTCACGGATATAATTTCATTTTCACCAGAGAACAATGAAAACAGGCAGGAAAAAGAAAGAATTCTGAGCCTGGCAGCTTCCCTTGAGGCCAATTCGGAACATCATATCGCAGCAGGTATTTTGGAAAGCGCCAAAGAAAGAGGATTGAAGATTCAATTAGTAGAAGGATTTAGTTCACTACCTGGAAAGGGTTTAGAAGGATTGGTGAATGGAAAGAAATTTCTTGTTGTGAGTCCAGGTTACCTTGAAGAAAAGAGAATTGTCCTGAAAGAAGAAAAAATTGAAGAAATCAAAGAACAGGGAAAAACAGTTGTTTACCTCCTTGAAGGAGAAAAGGTACTTGGAGCCCTTGGACTTGCCGATATTATCCGGAAAGAATCCAGAGAAGCAATCTCAAAACTCAAAGGTATGGGAATAAAATGTTTTATGCTTACAGGGAACAACCGCTACGTTGCAGCCTGGGTAGCCAGAGAACTAGAACTCGACAATTACTTCGCAGAAGTTCTTCCTCATGAAAAGGTAGAAACGGTGAAAGAGATTCAAAAGCAGTATATTACCGGTATGGTAGGGGACGGAGTTAATGATGCGCCTGCACTAGCTCAGGCTGATATAGGGATTGCTATCGGAGCCGGTACAGATGTTGCAATCGAAACCGCAGATATAGTACTGGTTAAAAACGATCCAAGGGATGTTCTAAATATTATCGAGCTTTCCAGAAAGACCTATTCTAAAATGTATCAAAACCTTCTATGGGCAACTGGATATAATGTTTTTGCAATTCCTCTGGCTGCAGGGATACTCTATGGATCCGGGATTTTACTAAGCCCTGCTATGGGTGCAGCTCTTATGAGTCTGAGTACCGTAATCATAGCTATAAATGCAAGAACCTTAAAGATGGGGTGATTTGATAATGGGAGAAATCTGCAGCTTGAATAAAATATTGGTTTTACTTGTATTGGCTTATGCAGGAATTTTGCTTTGTAGAAATATTCTCTAAACCAATATCATCAGATTAAATTTGAATCTAGAAACTTGACATTGCAAATTCGACTAAAAACATTTAATATATTATAATTTTTCCGATCTGCTGTAGTTCCTAATAACTAATTATGTTACTGATACTAAATAGTTCAGGGGAGGACACAGCAAGCAAGCTGTTTGTAGCTATATTGGATATGGAGCCATTTTTAGTGTCATATTAAGCGACTACATAATCTTCAATAAATGTTATAGTCACACCGTAACCTGTAAAAAAATAGAGTTCGAAACTAAAGAGGTCCAGCACTACTATTGTATAGTATAATGTGCGGATTTCTAAAGAGACAATAATAAAATTAAGAGATTCTCTCCACCTTTCGGAAGATATGCTTGAATTTTCTACGCAAAAAATTTAATTGGAGAAATCAAGAGAAACTTCACCCATTTATCAAGTTTGACTTTCTTTGATAGTGGAGTACTAATTTACATCCTTACACTAAATAGTCACACTTTTTCGTTTGATGGTACAGTTGTGAGTTTTGAGAATTTTACACCTTTTAGGGCCATTATAGATTCGTCAACCTCTTTAATTCTTTCACCATCTCCATCCAAAACAATTACTTCAAAACAGTTTTCATTATCGATGTGTATATGCACGGATGACTTTATCAGGTGAGAGTATTGATGCTGGATATCTGCAAGGGCGTTTGAAAGACCTCTTTTATTGTGGTCATAAACAACGGCAATGGTTCCGATACGATGACCTTTAATACCACCCATCCACTCGTGATAGGAGATATAACTCCTAATGGCATCTCTTATGCCTTCTGAACGTGAAGAATAGCCTCTTTTTTTGGTAATCTCATCAAATTTACTCAAAAGGTTGTCAGGAAGGGAAACCCCTATCCTCATAAGTTCTGTTTCCATCGTATCACCAAATAATCTGAATTTATCCATATGATAATACTTTATTATAACATAAGTATTACTATATATGCTTTATCTTTATAATAACCACATAAGATAATTAGTTATGATCCCACATTAGAAATCAGTACTTCATAAACTCAGAAAGATGCTTTGAATCTGTTAAAGCTTCGAAAACTTCAATATTTAGCAATTGTTTATAGTTCAAAACATCTTCAATACCGTCTCTAAGTTTTTTTTTGTTTCGTCTTCGATGTGGCAAGGATAGAACTTCTTCGATATATGAAAATTCAAGCAATCGTTCCACTGTAAATTTATCATCAAAATGTTAGTTGTGTAGTGATTGACGACCAACACATTCAGAATCAATCAGGATTCTAAAGTCTATGATAGTGTTTTTCTAGGTGCTGATTTATGTTACTGGGTATTATAAATAACAAGTTTGATAATATTTAATGACATAATATTAATGAAAAGTGTTAAATACGATCTCATTATACATTCATGTATCATCCAAAAGACTCAAAAATACCAACGTCTCCGAAATCTACGACCTAAACTTCAATACTAGTAATTCCACACCTGCAATTGCGGACAGGTGGGGAATTTCTGGTGCGGCTTCATTTCCATATAATTTCACAAAAATGCGATCTATTTTTTCACTGAAACAGCAACTTACAAAATCATATAACCTTTAATGCACAATAAATAGTTGACAAATAGGCAACTAAATTCTATACCCATGTACATCTATAGAATTTTGGTTTGAGTGATGTTTTTCCAAATATGATTTTCTTATATATCGGTTGATATCCTTCCTCTGCTTTTTCTTCTGATAACCTGTGCATACCTTAAGTTATCAAAAGAAGTAAGTTTTGGATTTTTGGGTCTCAAAACGTATAATTTATAAAAAAATAAAAGCATATTTCAGTTTAAAATCTAATAATGCGTTTTGATTTTTGGCTACGTGCCTTTAAGCTCACTCATTGCATTATATATAGAAACACACTACTAGTGACCGATTACATGCCCCGTAAATGCAAGACAGAAATAAATTCATGAAGACGATTAAAAAAGCGCTATCAACTTTGATTTATTTTTTGTATCCAAATTTTTATCGTATTTTTTACGATTGATTGTATCAAGAACTAATCTGATACTCGCAATATCTGAACTTTCTGCTGTAAGTGTAAAGCATCCTCCAAAAATGTTGAAACACTACTCTAAACTGGTTCGTTAGCCCATATTTGGTTTTGTATTCAACAGGAATCAGTTTTTTGGCAATTGGCTGCCCATAATGGACATTCTCCTTTATCAATTTCACTTTCTGAAGGAATGCATTTAGGATTAATTCTTTCTGTTTTTGAGTCTGATGCCGTTTTCATGAAATTCTAATATGCACCTACAGCCACTGGGACAAGAATTACCCTTACATGTTTCATAGTTCAAGTCCTTGAATCACTGCCTTTCTTAAATTTTCATTTCTGCTGTGAATCCAAGTTATTCCCTTAAGCCCCACAACAATTTTATTTCCTTGCTCCAGATAATTCAGAATAACCATCAGAGTATTGTGATTTACTTGTCTTGGCAGCATTTTTTAGTTCAGCAATTGTTACAACACTATCCAGGCTAGTTTTTAGGGTATCTTCGACCATAAGTTTCGACGTAAGGTTTTTTAGATAGCCATGATCTATCAATTTTCTTGATGGCAACGAAGGTAAAACGTTGCTGTTACGACGTGAATCTCTTAGATCGATTTTAAATTCAGTACCAAAACTACTCTCCATGAGGTTAAGAAATGCATAGATTTCACTATAAAATCTATGTACAAAATAAAATTAAATTAATAACTATTTTTTTGAAAAAAGGGAATCCATTCACTAATATTAATGATTACCAATATATGATAGATCAAAGTAGATATCTTTTAATATATATATAAATAGTCAAACTAAACTTCAAAAAAATAGATGTGTGGGGCGAAAGTCTCTATGCACCATTCTTAGGGGATAAAAGAGGAGTACTTTTCTTAACTTAACCGACAGTATCAAGGGACTCGGTTAAAAATTGCGAGGGCTTATTATAAAGTTTATGATACTCACACTTTAACTCAAGCAATTCCTCATGCTTTCCACTCTCAACAATCTCCCCGTTTTTTAACACATAAATAACATCCGCATTTTTTACAGTCGATAAACGGTGTGCGATGATTATTACTGTCATATCTTTTGAAATTCGATCAATTGCTTCCATCACACGCTGTTCAGCCCTGTTATCAAGTGAACTTGTTGCTTCATCTAAGAGCAGAATTTCAGGTTTTCGCAAAATTATCCGTGCAATTGCAATACGTTGCCTTTGTCCGCCAGAAAGTTTAATCCCTTGGTCGCCAACAATTGTATTATAACCCTCAGAGGTCGATTTAATAAATTCATGAGCATCGGCAAGTTTTGCAGCTTCAATAATTTCATCATCAGTACAGTTCAGCCCGAATCTAATATTTTCTTTGATGGAATCATGATAAATAAATGTCTCCTGCCCAAGATACCCTAGCCTCCTCAAATAATCTGAATACCGAAATTCATTAAGATTTATATCATCAACGAGGATTTCTCCAGATGTTGGCTGATACAAAAATGCTAATAAATTGGCAATTGTAGTTTTTCCAGCGCCAGAATTACCAACAATTGCAGTTTTTGTGGTTTTTTTGATTTTAAATGACAAATTGTTGATAGTACATTTTTGAGTGTAATTATATCTGAAAAAAACATTTTTGAAGGTAATCGAATTTTGAAATAGAAAACTTCTCTTCAAAACATCATTCCTATGGACACTTAAATCGTTTTTTTCCTGTAGAAAATTATACACTATTTCAATTGCAGGAAGCTGCTGTACTATTGAACCATATTGTGCCTGGCAACCGTTTAGGGCAGGTAATGTCCTATAAAGAGCAAGCAAAAGTGTTCCAAATATACCTATATACGGTAAAATACGACCATTAGTTGAATAATAAAGTCCTGCAGCACCAAGTGATATAATCATAAAGATCAGAAGATTATTTACTGCAGCTGAAAGCCGTTGAAGAAATATAGATACTGTATAATTTCTTTTAAGTTTATCTACTGCATTATTATAATTAATATTCCAGAAATCAATTGAATCGGTAATAAATATTGTTTTAATTCCTGAAATGAACTCATTATATAACACGGATTTTGCTCGTCCTAAGTTGTTCAAAATCAATGAATGTTTATAAATTTTCGAAAAAATCGTTTTTTTCACGAAAAAAGTATAAATGGCTCCAAAAATCAACAGAATAGCACTTATCTTAAAAGATATAAGAAAAATAAAAGAAATGTAGAACAGACATAGCAGTATGTTCTGAAGAAACCCTATAATATTGAAAACAGCGAGTCCTGTTTGATCCACTGCTTGTTGTCCAATATATAGAATATCGCCTTGCTTATTTCTGGCGAAATATTCATAAGGTTGATTTTTCAGGATCTCAAAAACCGAACGATCAGTTGTGTCTCTTACAGTAGCAAATGTTTTGCTACCAAGATAAGCTACTCCCACCTCCACTCCTGCGCTAATTATACTCACAATAGCAAGCATGAAAGCCGATGCGAGAAATAAATTGAGATTTCCAAAGTTAAATAACTGATAAATCTTCTCAATAAAATTAGAATTTTGATGTACATTGAGTCCATAGTTTATGATAGGATAGATCAGAAATACTCTAAAAACATCCAAAAAGCTGAAAACAATAAGACTTATGAGGTAGATGATTAACAGTTTTCTATGTGGTCTGAAAAGGAAATAAAGTGTTTGAAGCGAATTTGTCATATTAATCATAGAAATGAATTCATATAAAATGATTCCACTAAATTTAAGTCGAAGTCACCAAATATTACCTTGTTTTTACGTTCAGCAAAAAATGCATTTTGCAATAACAACTCTCCTAAACAATGACTAAGTTTATTTTTATACAGCATGCTTAAGCATATGTCCTCTTGATTCTTATAACCCCGAAAAATTGAAAAGGCTAAATTCGGACTAGGTTCCAAAACGAACATGAAATTCTTCTAGTGAGAGAAATATTCGAAGCCGTCTTAAAATTTAATTCAATTTTAATCATATTTTACAGAACTTTCAGTCCACTGCAATACGTGGTAGTGTCGCTAATTTGCTGTAAACTGGAAGCAAAATTTTTATATACTGTGTGCAATTTTATTCCTTCGATAAGGAATTTTTTACATAATAACTATTGAAAAATAGGATTGAATAGACTCATTTCATTTGCTTACGTAGAGTCCTTAAATATTAATATATATATCCAACAATATAATTTTCCATGTCTTTACAAATTTATTGGCTAGATTTCTGTTACGAAAAATTAATTCGAGCATCTATATATATATATGAATATAATACCGTATTGTAACACATTTGTGACTAAACATATCGATAGCTTAATACAAAAATAATAATAAGTATACTTGTTAGAATAAATTTCTTCGATCATTTATTAAAGAAAATATATCTGAATTTTTTAGAAGAAACTATAGGCAAAACATATCAAAAGGGGAGAAAATACATGATAAGTAAACATAAGTTGTATAAAATAACCTTAGTTTCAATGGTTATGGTTTTAATGTTGGTAAGTACCGCAAGTGCAATGAAATCTGGAAATGTAATATTGACAACAGATAATGCAACTCAATCAGTGGATTTCTTAAAATTCCCAACCTGTGGATGTGGATTTCCAACCGATGAATGTTTCTGTGACCATAGTGACAGAACCGGTGAGGGTTCCTATGGACATAGTAACGGAAACTGTTGAAGTAAAGTAACATTGAAAATCAATTCGGTAACTCAAACAATAGACTTGTTAAAATTTCCAGCTGGAAATGTACAATGATGGCATATTCTATCAAACCTGCCATCACTATTTTTTACCAAAAAGTGGATAAACACTGATTGATATAGTAAATGCTATGATTAATGCTTTAAGTAACCAAATTTAGCAAGCAGAGGTTATTTGAATTAATTGAATATAGATAACAATTCCCAAGTAAGAATATAAAATCATTTTTTAGCTATTTTTTAACATGATTCATCACTTAATCAAAGATGCATGGTGATTTTTTACAACATGTGTTATTGATTTTTCAAAAGTTTTTTAGAGAAAAAAATAGAGAGTAAAGTTTTTTTGGAACATTATCTATATAGCCAAAAAATAGTTCCCTTAAGAAGTTGCCGATGTTCCTGAATCTCAAGGTGCCGATGAGCTTGGAGGAGCAGATGAATCTGGAGGTGCGGATGCTCCGGTAGCTGGGGATGTTCCTGAATCTTTTGATGGTGTTTCTGGAAATAGAGTTGCTCCTGCAAGATTTGGACTTGGATCTGGAGCTTTGGCTGGCTCGGCAGGTGCTGTAGTTTGAATGGTATATGGCATTCCAGATGTAAAATTGAATCCCGGGCAAAGCCAATTATTACCACCCACCCACCTACAACCAGGGCCATAGCCCCAGCCCCAGCCATAGCCGCCCCAGCCACCACCGCCACCATGTGCACTAGCTGCCACAGCTGTCACAGACGCTATAAAAAGGACTGAAAGCAAAATAGCAAGTACCTTTTTCATTCTACTAAACTTTTGTTTCAACATTCAATTCACTCCTTTTTTATCAGGTTTGATACAATCTTAATCCGGCTATAAAACAATTCGTTGAGATCGAAGGTTTTTCTAAATTCCCATTTGGGTGTATGACAAACTTATATTTAATATTTTTCTTTTATTTAATTGCATTTTATGATATCAAAGTCAAAATTTGTGTTATTTGCGATAGATAAAAGAAATTATATATGTTACTGATTGAACAATCACTCGGCCAAATCAATAAGAATTAAAAATCCAAAGAGTTTGGTATTTTACAGATGAGAGCCAGAAAAGATCCCGGAAAATATTGAAATTTATCGATATCCATATTTTTTTACTTGGCTTCCGAAATATTTACGATTATAAGCCCGTAAAGGTTTGTTAATATACACTTATGTGTTGTCCCATTCATCACAAGGATGTAGTGTACTAAAAATTCTGTAGAAATGACTTTTCCATCCTTTTTTTTCATTAAAAAACAAGATTTCTCGGTTTCACTGAAGAATAGATTTTCTGACAAAAAGATTTATTCACGAAAGCTGGATTTATTCGGAATTTTATGGTCATAAAAAGAAATCAATTTAGTTCTAAAAAAGAAACAAATTAAAGGTCTCATACGTACTTTTACGACCAATTGCTAGTGGACTTTTTTAAGTCATTTTGCGAAGAATTATAAAAGCGGCCAGACCTTGTTTACAGTTTAGATATAATTTTATTTCTTTAAGTTGTTGTGATCATTTTTTGGGACTAAGACTGGACTGTGGGAGTAAAGTGATCTGAGATTGTGCCGGCTGGTATTTCACCCAAGTAGGGGAAGCTGGTTGCTGGAGAAGGACAAGACACAACCCAGGATCCTGTGCCATTAAAAACATACTGACAAGGGCCTGACCAGTTCCATCCCCCGCCAAGGCTGTCACCCCAGCTTCCTCCTCCGCCCCAAGGTCCACCACGGTACCAACCAGGACGTGCACTAGCTGACATAGCTGTAAACGATACTATAAAAAGGACTGCAAAAGAAATGGACAGTACCTTTTTCATTTTACTGGATGATTGTTTCAATATTTTATTACGCTCCTTTCATATTGTTCAACTTAGCACTAAATGCAGATAACACTTTTAGATATATAAATATATATGTATAATTTCTAGTTTATTGTGGATAAGCTTTTTGTGATATTTTGGTGGCGTTTACACAGGTACATTTTGTGGGTCATCAATACGGATATCTAAAATATACAGAGCTTTCATTGCAAAATCTATGCATCGATGAAAATAATGGAAAAATTCTGTTTTGTCTGATGCGATAAAATTATACATAGTCAATCCGAATTTAGAGATCTTTAAGAATATAAAACATCAGACACCTAATTGGAGAAAATGACGAGTAGATATAATAGATATTATGCATATTCTCGTTAGCTATAAATTCACTGTTCTACCATTATTAGTGTGGAGATGCTTGGAGGACTTAATAGACAATGCCTTCTCAAGAGCTAAAAAATTCGGAATTTTTTATTGAGATATTAAGACAACATCTACCCAAGTTAAGAGAAAAATATAGTGTAAGCTATCTTGGAATTTTTGGGTCTTACATTCGTGGAGAGCAGACCAAAGATAGTGACCTTGATGTACTAATACAATTTGATAAGAAGCCAGGACTTTTGAAATACATTGAATTGGAAAACTATCTCAGCGACCTTTTAGGAGTAAAGGTTGACCTAGTAATGAAAAGTGCACTTAAACCCAATATTGGGAAGCAAATTTTGAATGAGGTAAAAGCTCTATGAAAATAGAGAAAAGAAATCCTGTAGATTTTTTGATGGATATTTTTGATGGATATACTAGACTCGATTGAAAAAATAGAAAATTTTGTTGAAGGGCTTCAAAGTGCAGTTTTATTGACTCCAGTAGGTCAGTCCATGACTCTTTTACTTGTCTGTTAGCTTTTGTTAAAGTGTGCCGATTTTTCTGTAAAATCAAAATACCTAAAAGTCATTGGGTAAAAAAGTTTATGCCCGAAGAACAAAATTTAAAACCATAAACAGAAATCCAACTTTGAATTTACAGTAAATCCACGACACTATCAATTTTTGCCTATGTGCCTGTAAACTCAATTATTCCATAGTTTATAGGAATATTCAAGATTCTACCGATTTATACCCTACTAAATGCAAAAAAATAGTGAGAACCACATCTATACTAAAGAATCATAATCCTTGGATTAATTTTACGGCTATATGTTATATTTTGTAGTTAATATGTGTGGATTTCACCAGGAAACTTTTATAATAAATTATAGATTGATCCTCAGATCCTCTGTTTAATATTTAGGATATGGTTAGACTAATTATATTATGGATATTTTTATATAATGAAGACGTGCTATGAGATATAAACTTAACAAATGTGTTCACTAATGGTAGATTATTTTCATAAACACAATTAATATATTCTCAAAACATACAATCCATCTGCTTAATCAATGTGTATAAGTGATAATTATTTTGTTGTATAACAATTGGTTTATTTTGACATGTTGCACTTAACTCAGCCGCTCTCATTTTGTTGTTATACACAAAATCTCTTTCTTTATCCACTATATTTTTTTCTTTAGATACGACATCTTTTTCTTGGGGAGAAACAGTACCGTTTAGAATATCTTGATAAAAACAATGTTCGAGAATCATATATGGACTCCATTTGCGAGCCATACGTTGATACAATTTCAGTCCTAAGAAATAACAACACATGTCTTCTATATTTTCTTTCATGAGTCTTTTAAATATTTCATCGGATATTGCATTTAACAATTTTTCCGATATTTTTAGGAATTCTGTTGGCACTGCTGCCAATGTTTTCTGAAATATTTCAGACGCAATTTTCAGGGATATTTCCCTTATAATCCTTTGTTCCAATTCTTCAGCAGAAACATCTTCCCAAGACATTATTGATATTTCTTCCAATAATTTCCGGAATCTGTTTTCTGAAACTTCAACGTTAGAAGAGTATTTTTGAGAATTTGGATCAAAATATAATTTTGATGAATCGTTTGTATATTTATTGTTACCAATCGGTTGAATATTGTAGTTCATTGAAATCCTTTTCATAAATTCAGTATAAAGATTTTTAACAAACTCTTTAACCTCTTGTGCCATCTCAAAGCCTTCACGATGCTGGTAAATCTCTTCAGCTTTGGCATATAAAGCTCCAATATCAGTTTCGGTTTTCATGCATACATCAAAAAATGAAGTAGAGCTAGATAATTGCTTGATCAGGGTGCTTTTATTGTCTGGACTTACGTCAAAAAAGAGCTCTTTAATTATTATATTTACTGATTTTTTATATGTTTGCAACTCAATTTCCCTAAACTGTTGTTTGATATTTTTTAAGTGTTTTAGTGACTTAATATCCCAATGATTTTTAAAACCACGTTTACTAGAAAATTTTTTAATACAATTCTCATCAAGTAAAAAGCTTAGATGTTCATCTATACTAGTTCTATCATGTAATCCATGTTTATTTTTCAAAAATGCTCTGATATTTGGCGTAGAAACTTTTGATGAGTTATTTAAAATGTATTCCACTATATCTGTTTCAACTTCGCCTTCTTTCAAGCGTTTCCCTACACCCCTAATGTCTGTCTTTTTTATAGATTCTCTCATCGTTTATGACATATGCTATAAGGTATTTTAAACTTATTATTTGTTATAAATGTGTATAAATATGGTGTTAATAGAAATCATTTTTTAGAAAAATAATAAGATAAGTATAGGGTCTTTTTCAGAATAAAATCTGTTACTTCTATATAAACCCAGTCGCGCATGATATGTAGGTAGCATAGTCCATTATCGAAATTCAGGGTTAATTCTAGTGAGAATGATCAAAATGATTTCAAATCACAACCAAAGAAAAATCCAAAAGGTCCGTTATACGTACCTGTTACCGATTCCAATAAACCATGTGAGAAACATGAAGATTAGAAAAGGAGACACACTAAATGTCGAACTTCAAGCAGATAATAGCCTTAGGATCACACAGGGCCGGAGGCTAGATTGAATGCCACTTGAAACCGAAGAATTAACACCGGATAGAAAATTGTTCAATGTTATTGAGAAAGTTGTGATTGTAAAGGGTACGATCCCAAGCGATCCTACAATATGGGAATTTTACATACAGAATAAAGTTTTGAGAATAGATGCTACCAAATTGGAAAACATGACACAATTTAGGAAGGAGTATCTAAAAGTCTTTGACCATCCTGCTCCCAAAGTTACACCGGCCAGGTGGATTGCTGTCCTTGAAGCGTTGGCAGATGAAAAAGCAACCCATATACAAGCTCCGGAAGAATCGAGTCATGTATTTATAGCTAACAGTATTTTTGAAATTGTATGCGATCGTGAAGTCTCAGATGACCCAGATGAAGCATTTTCCGGGTTTGCTCTATATGAACATTTTTTCCAAGATGATGAAAAGCCCTATTGTTGTGTGCCTTCAAAAGTTTTATTGTCGCTGGTTGATGGTTCAGGATTTAAAATTCCCCTGAATGATTTGTCTTCAACAATGACAGAGCTTGGAATGAAAAAAGAAGGGACACCACGCATTAGTTATTGTAATAAACAATTAAGATCCTGGTGTTTTTTTAAAGATGCTGTATTGAGAGAAAAGGGAGAAAAATTGGATGACTAAAGTAGACACCGAGACTCCTATATTGTATATTTCTCATGAGAAATGCAAAAAATGGTGTCTAGGTGTCTTGTTTATATATACAGTTATTGTTTTTGGCAAGACACCACTAGACACCACAATTTATAGCAATGTCTCTCAATATGGATTAAGCAAGACACCACTAGACACCAATACATGGTTTTCTTACGATTTGATCAAAGGTGGTGTCTATTCTGACTGAAAAAATTAAAATATTTGGTGGTCCAGGGTGTGGTAAAACATCAATTATCAAGGATTTCTATCAAAGGTATTTGTTCGATGGATACAAGCCAACTGAGATTACAGTGTTAACCTTCAGAAAAACTGCAGCAGCTGACTTAATCAGTGCCACGATTTCATATGCTAGAGTGGAAGAAAATGAATTAAAGAAGCATGTTGGAACTATCCATTCAATATGCTATCGATTAATAGGGCATTCTAAACTGATGGAACATTATGATTATGCAGCTTTTGTGAAGAGACACAATTACGGAAAATATCTAAAGAACGGCAGTTTCAAAACTAAAATTGATGATATGGAAGAGTCGGTATACTCAGGTGATTTGTTTGACCTTTATTCCTGGCTTCACAATACATGTACACCTGTCAACGAATGGAAGAAGTATCCAGGTGTAAATAATATAAAATGTATAAATATAGTTCCTGAATTTCTAAAAAATTACGGAGAATATAAAAAACAAATCGGTAAAATTGACTTTTCAGATATGCTGCAAATCGTGATTGATAAGCATATACTTCTCGATACTCCAATTTTAATGGTGGATGAATTTCAGGATTTTACAGCTCAAATGTATAAGGTATTTGAAATGTGGGTACCAGATTGCGAATCTGTTTTGATTGCAGCTGATCCAAATCAATCAATCTATGAGTTTTTTGGTGGTTGCCCTGATTATTATTACCATTTTGAAGCAACTGAAATTGTAAGACATGAAACTTTCAGGCTATCTGAACAGATTAATAATTTTTCTCGTAAGATACTAAACAGTAATGGGATGTCCGCTCCCGAAACTAAGGCAAAAAAAGTGGCTTCCAGAACCATACATCGTGTGAGATATGATTGTAAACTTCCTTTCTATGAAAATGAGTTGCACTTGGTACGGTGTAATTATCAGGCTCATGCAGTTGCATTAAGTCTTGCAAAAGAAGGTAGAGTATTTGGCGGGTTGTGTGGATGGACAGAAGATGAAGTTAATGCAGCAAACGCTATAATTTCAATACGTCAAAATAAAGCAATTTCTTTCGATCAGATTAGAGAACTAATTAATTTATTTTCTGCAAAAATGCTATGTATAAGATGTACTAAAGAAGATTTTGTTAGCAGTCTTGAACAAAAATATGCTCCCCAATTGCATACCGGAACTGGGGTGCTCAACTGTAACATATTGGATATTCTTAACTCAACTGATCCTACAAAAGGAATGACCAGAAACAGCAAGTTGTTCAGAGTTAAGATAAATGGTATCAAAAACCGATTCAATTTGATAACTCTGCAAGAAGTAAAAAATCGGAATATATTAACAATTCATGGAGCTAAAGGACTGGAAGCCGAAGCTGTTTTTTTGCATACTGCAATAACTCCAAGAATTCAAAAGGCACTATTGCTACCTGGAAAAGAATCACAAGCGGAAACGAGGGTTTGGTATGTTGGAGTTACTAGAGCTAAGAATGTGTTGTATCTAGTTATGGATGCAGGTAAAAATTATACCCTTCCTGGAGTTCCTTCATGCTAACGAGACAGCAGATTAAGGAACATTACAGCACAGCAGAAATAAGAGAGAATATTATTCGAGTTTCTGCAGACTGTGGCAGTTTTAGAGCAGGCAATGGTAATCGCTGCAAGTGGTATAAATATCAATATGGGAAAAAAGTAAAATGGTGCCTTGCTAACAATGCAGACTATATCAAAATGGCGCTCCGTTTTAGGACATTCTATTGGACTCTTAATGTTTTTGATTCTGAAATATTCGGTATTGATTACAATACAGTAAAGACGGAAGACAGTCCTGCAATAAGTCGTAAATATACTGTAGGTTACACTTTTGGAGTAGATATTGATAAGAAACCTGGAACTGACATCCATGATCTGGAAGTAAAAAAGGTAGTAGAAGATATGGCGCAGTATTTTTCAGATAAATTAAGAGAATATGTTCCAAATTCGGTTTACTGCTTATATTCAGGTGGTGGAATTTACGTTATGGTACATCACAAGGTATTTGATCAATTCTGCGACCGATTTAAAAACGATCCTAAAGAACCATGGGATAAAATGGCTAAGGTACTTGGAGATGCGTTAGACTATCTAATAGGACATCTAAATGATGAGTTCTTCGAGCTTCATCCAGAACATATCGGAAAAGTGAAAGCGGATCAACTTAATAACTCTCAGAGAATATTTAAAACACTTTTCAGTATTCATAATAAGCTTGATTATGCTGTTGTTCCCCTAGATCCTAAAAACATAGAGATTAACTTTGAGAATGCTTCAATTCCTTTGAAACCTGAAATAATCAAATTGGGAGATAATTGGTATACAAAATATGACGATGGTGGATATCTTTTAACTAGTTTACTACAACCATTTTTTGTGCAATCATACAATAACATCAATAAAACATATCTTGAAGAAGGACAGCACGAATTTTACTGTTCACCAATCCCAATAGAAGATATTGAGAAATGGCCCCCATGTATGCGAAATTTATACAATCTTGCGTGGTGTGGTGATGGGCAGACTAGAGCACTTGCAGCTTTTGCTTCATTTTTAGGGCAAATAGGGATTGAAGAGAATCAAGCATATATGATGTTTAATGAACTTGCAAATAGATGGGGAGCAAGAACAGAAAATATTTTTTTAAATTATTTTAGGAAAATGAAAGTGCCAACCTGCAAGCGTTTAATTTCAGATGATAATAGGGGTTTTCCTAAAGGCGTATCGATAAAAATGCTTGGAGTTTGTAAGCCTGATATACAATGTATGAATGTGCCTTCTCCTTATTATTACACCGACAAAGAAGGAAACAGAAACAGATTGCTCACTCACTACTAGAAAAACCAATACCAGAAAAAGAGCGATAAAGGGGAAAGCAGAACATAAGTGGATCTTTTAATTTTGTAAAGAGACTATAAAAATGACAAAATGTTATCTATTACCATTACCATCATCAACTAATAATAAACTATAAATATTAATAAATCGTATATAATAGCGTAGTTTCTTGAAAATTTACGGCTGGATAGACTGGGTAATGTGAAAGGTGGTAAAACAAGATTTCAACAGAAATTTACGGAAGATATGTTCCTAAATGCTCTATCATTGACAGTATTAAGTCCACTACAACTATTATGAATTTAGTAGGATGCAGCAGATCCGCTGCTAAAACCATGCTTTATAAGCTCGTAAATGAAGGTAAAGTAAATAAAATAGAGATTGAAGGTGAAGGTTATGGTTGGCAGAAAGTGAAAGGTGATTAAACTGAGTTGGACAATGAAATTGTTTCTTGTCACAAATTTAATTTATCATTCATCACTCGCGATTCTTATGAGTACAATAAAGTGTGGCTCGTGCAACTCACGTTAGAAATACCGAATACAAAGAAAATGATGGTAAATGGCAATATTTAAAACGGAAATTGATTGGAGCTACGTTTGCAACACATGTTCAAGCTTTTAAGGATATACTTTGGGTTCTGTGCTGATTTGCACGGTTAATGGGAGTTTGACCATGTATTACAAGTCTGTAATAGGCAGAAAACAAATAAAGGAATGTAAAGAAAAGCAAACCAAGGAGACAAAATTATGAAATGTTGTTTACAAAAATGTGACGCAGCTTGTGGTGAATGTGCAGACAGAGTCCCTAGGGCAATGTTTATTGTATTTATAATAAAAAATTTAAATTATATTGCTGAAGATATTGGAAGTTTATTGCTTTCTGTTGGGCATTCCTTTTTTGAAAAAGGTTGTTCAGACCATGAGCTGAGAACTGTCATTAGTGAAAAAATAGACGATCTTGTTTCATCTGGTGCGTGCAAGTTTGGCACAAAAGAATTGCTCATAGCAAACTATGACATCTTTTACTTGGAAATGAGTCGTTGGAACACACAACCATCTAATCTAGATGGCGGTAATAATAACCTAAAGCATAGAATATGGCATACAACTTATCGAATTGATACGGACATCCTTAGAATGGAAGAGAGAATCAAATGGCATATCAACGCAATAGAATGCAGTAACAATGTTATAAATGCAATCGAAGCTTTATTAAAAGCATATCGACCTGACAAATCATGGGATGAAATTATAACCGATCCTTCAAATAGTGAATACATTGGTATTTGTCAAAATCTTCACTACTCAATGGGTCTGTATCACGATGAAATTACGAACTTTCTTCTAACAGAATTACAAATTAACTAATTTTTTCTTGATGTACATCTATTCTACTCAAATAAGGCTTCAATCGCTTTACAAATGGTAATTTGTTTATTGCAGAGTAGTAGTGGGACAGAATTTTGCTTTTTTTGAAATCCCACAAAAAAGGCCCTTAACTTCGACTAGAAATCAATAAAGTAACCTAGGGAGAATAAAAGCGAAACTATCGATATTTCAAAAAATCCACTAACAATGAAGGATTAATTTTGTAGTGAATTACGAAAATACGGTAGCTATTGAATACCAATAACATATTGCCATATTAGGCTGGTAAAGTGGTACTGGAAGTTAATTGATCCGGCCTGACTTTGACAGTAAAGACCGAATAAGCAAAAATAAATGACATTTAACAATATCGATCTTGTTTTACTTTACTTAATTAACTAAGGTGATCTGGATGATCTTGAATATCAAAAAGGTGATCTTGTGAGCTGCGGGCGAAGGGGATGCCTACAGCTCGATCTAATGCCTACTTGATTATATGGGTTATCTACTAATTATAATTAAATCTACTTAATTATATATTTATATGAAAATATGTCCTAACTTAAACTAATTAGTATTAACATCACCTGTCCTAATCACGTGAATTATAAAATAGGGAAAGCCTTTTCATGCCCATCAATAACTGATTTCATCTAAGCCCCTCGAACCGGCTTATAATATATGAAAGGTAGAATAGATTCTACCCTACTCAAAAAATGCTTTAAATCGTCCTAGAATCGATCTTCTTCAATTTTATTTAAGCAGTTTAGGCGACCAGGCTGATCTATAATACAAAAAAAGTTGATCTTGTAAGCTGCAGGGGTGGTTACCTGCAGCCCGGTAGAGAATCTGTTCTAAGGTTTGAGAGCCTATAAAATATAACTACATTTAAGTATACATACATTTTTCGCATATATTCTATATAATGATAATTTAACTAAATAGTATTAGAAATATGTGGAATTATATCCCAAAATCGAAGCAAATGTCTTACTAAACTTAAATTATATAATTTCAATAATATAAAAATATATGGAAAAATATCTTGAAGGTACCTAGCGTGCAGAAGCATTCAAATTATGGGGTATTAGATTGGTCAAAAAGCGACTTAACCTGAGCTCACTAGTGAGACTTTTATAATAAGTTTGATGATTACCATTACCTTTTATAAAAAATGGCCCAGAACGCCTGAGAATGGCTCATCGTTGATCTGACGTAATTGGTTTAAGTAATGTGATTTAAGACCATTTCACTAAGAGAAACAGAGTAAATATTCCTGCAAATATACCCACAAATACAACGCCAATCGTGACTTTAACTATAAAATCTACTGATTGCTTCATCTTAATTTTGTCATCAAGCATGTAAATAATAACCACTTCCTGGTCAAAAGTCATCAATTACTTCGTTTTTTATTGATTTAAATGATCAGGTTGATCTTGTGAGCTGCAGATGAAGAAACGCACAAGTCTGCAGCTCGATAGTAGGTATTGTTGCATGAAAGCACTGACACAGTTGAGTTATAAATAGATTTTATTGGTTATATATTGTTAAGAATATATTTTCCTAACTTAAACTAAGTAATACCACAATCATGTAGTCTTTATCTTTGGGCTGCTTAATGTCTTTGTATCTGCATGAATAGCAAACTTTTATGGGGATATAAACGTGAATATTTTGGATCTCTGGGTAAAAACGTTTGGTTCCGCCAAATAAGCCAAACTCTCTAAATAAATTTAAAAATACATCAATACTTATAGGTTGCAATTTATCTATATTGTACGGGTAATTTCTAAATATAAACCTGCATTAAATATAAAGAAGTATATGGAGATATATAGTATGATTCATTCAGATTCAAAAGTATTACCTATAATTAATAACGCTAACAATGCAGAAAAGATGGCTAAACCGGTGGCAGCTGAATCGATCGTGAAAGCAGACTGTATAAAAACAGACTCTTCTACAAAGGCTGTTTAGATATAACATTAATCACTTTTTCTTTTGATAACCCTTTTTTTCGCATACTAGTTTAATACTTCATTGACATTTTGATCTTCACACTCTTACATAATAAATACGATATCTAATTATTTAGGAATAGCAGTTGTCATTTTTATTCCAGTATTTACTTGATAAACCTGTGATGTTTAGAGAGTTTGATCTTTTTTAGATATATTCTCATTTCATGACTAAAACTAAGAACATTATGTAGTCATTATTTCAAAAAGTATACCAGTTGGGAATCTTCCTGATTATCAATAATTGACTGCATCTCAACCCCAACAGCATGTTTACAATTCCTGTAATAGGAGTTGAGTATCTAATTCCTAAAAATGCCTAGATCGACCAATAATCGATCTTTGTATGCTTTATTTAAATGGTGTAGGTGAAACAGGGGCAAATCTGAAATGTCAAAAAAGTTGATCTTGTGAACTGCAGGATGCCGGTTCCTACAGCCTATGAGTTGAGTGTAATTGAAGGTTTGAGAGAGTTTTGTAGTTATAATTATATTAGATTAGATATATATAGTTTTTGTATATATGGCAAATAGTATTCATGTGGACTAAATCGTACTAGATATATGTAAAACGTCATCTCTAAATCAAAACAACCACTTCCGGCAACTTGGTTTATATATATTAAAAGTTATAAATATATATAGAAAATATCGTGAAGTCACTTACCGTGCAGTCAAATTTGGAACATGGGGAATTAAATTGGTCGAAAAGCGACTTAACCTGAGCTCACTAGTAAGACTTTTATTGTGAGTATTATGAACAACATTACCTTTGTAAAAAGACGTCTTAAAACGGCTGAGAATGGCTCACGTTGATCTAATGCGTATAAGCCCCGCTTCTATGCAAAACAAAACGAACTAAATATTAAAATACAAGACTAGCTGATATTTATTGTAAAGTAAAAACGGTGATCATATGGTTCGTCCTTCAAAACTGACTCCTGATATACAAAAAAAAATCGGTGAAAATATTGCACTAGGGTTAACTTATAGATTGGCTGCCGAATCGGCTGGTGTAACTTACAAAACGTTCAACGAATGGATGAACAGGGGCAAGACAGAGAAATCTGGAAAATATTATCTATTTTATAAGTACATTCAAAAGCGGAATGCTGATGCCGCAAAAGTCCTCCTGGAACGTTTAAACAAAGCAGCAGATGCTGGAAATTGTCAAGTTTGTATGTGGGTGCTCGAACGCCGTTTTAGTGACGACTTTGGAAGGCGGATCTATAGGAAAACAAATGTTATCTCAGAGAACATAAATGAAAATGTTGAACTAACGATCGAGGAAGGAGATCAAATAAGAAAACAAATTTTAGCGAAGTTTGATCGGAGTTAGAAAAATCACCAGTTATTAGCTGATTAAGATTTTCTTATCTAAAACTGAGATGTTTTTAACAGAGAGTTATTCACTACTAATATAATCCTATGATCAATTGTAGCTGGACTTACCAAAATCGCCACCATGGTTTACTTTTTTCTGCGGTCTCCGGAAGCAGCTTAATGTTTAGCCTGCTATTTTCTTGAATTACCGACTGCAAAGAAAACGCCTGTTTGTCTATCTGTTGATCCTTAATTGCTATTTGATTATCTTTTATCGCGATTTGCCCTTTCAAAAATTCCACTTGCGCCAATGCGTCAGAAAGTCTCGATTTCAATTCAATGGCGCCGTTGGTGTCATGGTTGTCACCATCGGCGTAATCGTTGGCGTCAACGTTGGCGTTACGGGCGTCTGTGCTTTTGTACGTGGTGCCACGGTTGGTGCCAGTGGTGCCGCTTGGCGCAATGGCGCCTTCCTTTATTTCTACGAGAAGTTCTAAAGCTTCGTTTATAGCTTGCGCCGCACTGGCGTAATGCTGGCGTATCCTGGTGTCTAACTCTTTTGTTATTCTTGCTGACACACGTATCCGGTCTTCTACTGGCGCCATAGTTGGATATATTTGGCGCCAGTTTTAAAAAGGTATCGTTTGTCATTAGTAAAGTAGCTTAGAAGATCGATATTGATCCACACGAGATATTTTTTATTTTCATAATGTATGCAATCATGTATTCAAACTGTAACAAATTATTTTTACAATATCAAAAGACTCTCTTAATCATATAAATCAACGCTTGCCAAATTTAACAAACGCTGTTTTGGCGGTGGTGAGAGAATATAAAAAATGTAAATTGTCAGGATTATCTAAATAAAGATATAAATAAAAAATATTTACTAGTTAACGATTGTTGGTCTTTAGTGCATTATTGTACAAAAAACTCATTGTAAGTGCGTATGAAATATAGGATTTTTTTTGATCATATAATACAACACAGTATGTTTTAACAATAGATTATTATAAAAATAATTTTCTTGAATTCACTTAACTTAAAATCGATATTCAGTGGATGTATGACAGTTAACCTATGTTTTTCTTACTATTTTTTTGCATTTACTGGGGGGTATAAATCGGTAGAATCTTGAATATTCCTGTAAACTATGGAATGATTGAGATTATAGACACATAGGTAAAAATTGGTAGTGTCGCGAATTTGCTGTAAATTCAAGGTTGGATTTCTGTTTACGGTTTTAAATTTTGTTCTTCGCACATAAACTTTTCTACCCAATGACTTTTAGGTATTTCGATTTTACAGAAAAATCGGCACGCTTTAACAAAGTTAACAGGCAAGTAAAAGAGTCATGGACTAACCTATTGGAGTCAATAAAACTGCACTTTGAAGCTTTTTAAGCTTTTAAATAGACTCATATAGCTACCTGTATTGAAAGTCGTTTCCTCGCTTTTTTAACAACTAACTCAGAAGGAGGGATAAGATCATCAGAGAAAATAGGTATCTATAACCAAGAGTAAAAATTTAAAATAACTACTTACATAATAGTATATTGTAGCATATACCAAATTGATCAAAAAAAGTAAGAAATATCGGCGGATTTGTACGATGAACCGAGAAATAAATATGAACGCAGAAAAGGAGATTGAGTAATGGCAACTTTAACAGTTCTGAAGTTTGACACCGCTGATGGTGCAGAAAATGAACTTGAAGTAATTGAAGATTTAAGTAAGCAACAAATGATAAAACTACACGATGCAGCTATAGTCACTTGGCCTGAGGGGAAAAATAAACCAAAAACAAAGCATTTGATCAATTTAACTCGCATAGGTGCACTGAGTAGCGCTTTTTGGGGGTTGTTATTTGGGATTCTCTTCTTTATTCCTTTGGTTGGTATAGCCGCTGGGGCTGCGCTAGGTGCGGTAGTGGGTTCAATGAAACATGTGGGGATCGAATGAAGATTTCATAAAATCTATCCGCAGCAAGGTGACTGAAGGAACTTCAGCTCTCTTTCTTATGACTAGCGATGCCGTGGAAGATAGGGTAATAGAAGCTATGAAAAAATCCAAGTTTGAAATCATTGCCACCAACATGTCAAAGGAAGAAGAAGAAAAGATGCGTGCAACCTTTGCAGAAGAATAAAGTTCGCCAAAAAATTCAGTTTTACCAGGGAGTAAACTCTCTGGGAACTACTTTTGAAAATATACATTCTATGCACATCGTTTCACATAATTGCATTAAATGAGCTAAATTACTAATCGTGTGCGAGAGTAGCACAATTAGTCGAACTACATCAGATTTAGAATCTAATTTTGTAGGAGTTCTGTGTTCAAATAGTACCTCTCGCACCAAGTAGGAGTTGAGATTATGGAAGAAACAATCTGGTATCCTTCAGAATGGAAATGTAAATGCCCACACTGTGAAGCAACTAACACATGTTCTGTGCCTCAGAAAGATCTTGTGTGCACAGAATGTGGAAAAGCATTTGCAGTTTCTGTAGCGCATACAGAAGAGTAATTAAGCCATATATCAGAGAAATCTAATTTGCTAGCAATAGGGCTTACACAGTTGAACTGAAAAATCTATAGCATTAAACCACATTGTTTATTGTACTTAATTTTACATCTCAAATGTGTAGGGCCAAATAAGTATATTTCAACGACATGAAATTCCACTGCAAAAATGAAAATCTCATAATTTATGGTTGTGGTGCAAAAATAATATTTCTGCGGTTTGATACTATAATTTTTGCAACGGAACCATCAATCCTTCATAGAATTGCTGCTGAATTTGAATTGTTTAATCTTTTTCCCAGAATTCCTCAGCTTCTCTTTCCATCTTTTCCAGCCTGTCATAGTAATCCGGAAATTCATTCAGGTGCGCCAGAGCAATTTTTCCAATCATTAGAGGATCATCGTTTGTAACATTCGTTAAACTGTCCCTGGTGCCATGTTCAAGTTCCACGTCCATGCCACACCTGAACTGGTCAACATCGAATTTATCCCATTTCAGTCCCAGTTTTTCTCCAATTGCTTTTGCTTCTTCAGCCGTAAATACCAAAATTATCAACTCAAATAACTAATAATACTTATTTTATAGATAAGGATACTCGCGCTAAAAATGAGTTGTATATATGGTCCAGTTGCAAAAATATTATTTATGCAATAACAGTATTAGTTGCTGTGTCTATAACTAAAACAATGTTATAAACAAAGTCAGCCACATATACTTTTTTTCCGTCTGCAGTTGCTGCAAATGCCAAATATGTTAAAATTCCATCCTCCAGCAGAAAAATCTACTTCATTTGATATCCGATCCACAATTTTAGAAATAAGGGGATATGTGCAGTCATTGATGCTTTTGCACTGGAGGCAAACCAAATGCGTGTGTGGCTTCATATTGGGATCAAATCTGGCCTGATCTTTATCTAAATTCAATTTCTGGATCAAACCTGCCTCTTTCAAAATTTAGAACAGTTTTATAAATTGTTGCAAGACTGACTGTTGGATAAACCTTCTTTACTTCACTATAAATTCCCTGAGCCGTTGGGTGGGCATGAGTGTGGAGAACAAATTGACCGATCACTATTATCTGGGGCGTGGCCTTGTATCCTTTTTCGTGGAGAGCTTTGATTATGGATGAGTATGAGTCCTGAAGGCTATTCATATCCCATTATTATGTAATAATCAATATTAACTAGATATCCATGGTTATAGTAGTTGAATACTGAACTGGAATAAGTTCTTCAAGGATAGTAAAATATTAGTAATGATTAAAGGAGGAAATATAGATAAAATAGGAGTCATAAGATCTAAAGTAACAAACTTCCAGGATTGGAAAGTAAAATTCGACAAGAGGATGAAGATTTGAAAAAATAGCGAATGGGCTTTACATGAGCTGTATTATGATGAAGCCTATTAAGAGGCTTATGTCGTTCATATCTTAAAAGATGACAAATTGGACATGGCAAAACAGCATTTAAGAATTTCAAGCACGTGGGAAGCGAACCGAAATTAGGTCTTCTAGCAATCGGAACTCAATTCTTCCAAGAGGAGACAAGATTGAAGAGATTGCATACCAGAGATTTATTCTTGAATTTTTAGTCAATGATAGGTAATGTTATGACTGACGACAGAGAGTGCCCTGTAACGGGCATAGCAAACAAACAAGCAATCAGTAGAGGCACGTCTAACCGCGACTGGTGGCCGAACCAGTTGAAGATCGAAATCCTGCACCAGCATTCCTCCAAGTCCAACCCGATGGGCGAGGACTTCAACTACACAAAAGAGTTTAAGAGCCTCGACCTGGCTGCTGTGAAAAAAGATCTCACGGTTCTGATGACCGATTCGCAGGACTGGTGGCCGGCGGACTTCGGCCACTATGGCCCTTTGTTCATTCGCATGGCTTGGCACAGCACCGGCACCTATCGCGCCGGTGACGGCCGAGGCGGAGGCGGTAGGGGCCAGCAGCGCTTCGCGCCACTCAACAGTTGGCCTGACAACGTCAGCCTGGACAAGGCGCGTCGCCTGCTCTGGTCGATCAAGCAGAAGTATGGCCAAAAGATTTCATGGGCTGACCTCATGATTCTTGCTGGCAACGTCGCCCTGGAAACGATGGGATTCAAAACGTTCGGTTTCGGAGGTGGTCGCGAGGACGTATGGGAGTCGGATCAGGACGTCTATTGGGGCTCTGAGGATATGTGGCTGGGTGATAAACGCTACTCAAGCGACCGGAACCTAGAAAATCCGCTAGCCGCCGTGCAGATGGGACTGATCTACGTCAATCCGGAAGGCCCGAACAGCAACCCGGATCCGATAGCAGCGGCCAAGGATATCCGCGAGATTTTCGCTCGCATGTCCATGAACGACGAAGAGACCGTTGCGCTCATCGCTGGCGGTCACGCCTTCGGCAAAACACATGGCTCCGGTCCTGCATCCAATGTCGGACCTGAGCCAGAAGCGGCTAGTATCGAGGAGCAAGGCCTCGGTTGGAAGAACAGCTTCGGTACCGGCAAAGGCGGTGACGCGATCACCAGCGGCCTGGAGGTCACTTGGACCAGCACGCCAACTAAGTGGAGCAACAACTTCTTCAGAAACCTGTTCGGCTACGAATGGGAATTGACGAAGAGCCCGGCCGGTGCACATCAGTGGCAACCGAAGGGTGGTGCAGGAGCCGGCACGATTCCGGATGCTCATGACCCATCAAAGCGTCATGCTCCAGCCATGCTGACTACTGACCTTTCCTTAAGGTTCGACCCAGCCTACGAAAAAATTTCAAGGCGCTTCTACGAGAACCCGGATCAATTAACGGACGCATTCTCACGCGCGTGGTTCAAGCTGACACACCGTGACATGGGTCCGCACGCACGCTATCTCGGCCCGGAGGTTCCTGCCGAAGAGCTCATCTGGCAAGACCCCATCCCCTTGGTCAATCACAAGTTGATCGATGAGAAGGACATTGCCTCCCTCAAGAGCAGGATCCTTGCCTCAGGGCTGTCGATCTCGCAACTGGTTTCGACCGCCTGGGAATCAGCGTCCACCTTCCGTGGCTCCGACAAGCGTGGCGGTGCGAACGGCGCACGAATTCGCCTCGCGCCGCAGAAGAATTGGGAAGTCAACCAGCCGGCCGAACTGGCGAAAGTGCTAAACACTCTCGAAGGTATCCAGAGCGAGTTCAACAGCGCGGCCTCTGGCGGCAAGAAGGTCTCGCTTGCTGACCTGATCGTTTTGGCTGGTTGTGCCGGCGTCGAGCAAGCTGCGAAGAAGGCTGGTCACGATGTGACTGTTCCCTTCTCGGCAGGGCGCATGGATGCCTTGCAGGAGCAGACCGATGTGGTCTCCTTCGCCGTACTAGAACCAATCGCGGATGGCTTCCGCAACTACCTCAAGGCCCAATACACTATATCGGCCGAAGAGTTGCTGATTGACAAAGCGCAATTGCTGACGCTGACCGCACCAGAGATGACGGTGCTCGTTGGCGGCATGCGCGTACTAAACACCAACTTCGGACAGACCCAGCATGGCGTTTTTACCCAGAAGTCTGAATCACTAACCAACGACTTCTTCGTGAACCTGCTCTGCATGGGCACGGAGTGGAAGGCAGTATCCGAAGCCAAGGACATGTTTGAAGGGTGCGATCGCAAGACTGGCGAAGTCAAGTGGACCGGCACGCGTGTCGATCTCATCTTCGGTTCTAACTCCCAGCTTCGGGCTCTGGCCGAGGTCTACGGAAGCGCGGACGCGCAGAAGAAGTTTGTCCAGGACTTCGTGGCTGTCTGGATCAAGGTGATGAACCTTGACCGCTTCGACCTCGCCTGATCGTAGTATAAACGTCTTCAAGGGCTTGAAGATCTTCAAAACAAACGACTGTGCTCAGGCTGAAGAAAGGTATCGGTCGCTTGATAAGACAGGATAGGAACATATGATTGGCAACCTTGTGGCCGACCTGAGCCATGTCACCATTTTAGCTATTCAAAGATGTGCAATCGAAAACTTGCGGTAGGCTGATGAGACTTTGGCAACATATGCAGCAAAAGGGTTGAGCCTTTAGATGTTGAGTGGGGCCTGATAGACTTTACTGATCTATGAAGAGACACAGATCATTCAAGTTCCTCTCGATTTATAAGTTTTGAATTAGAACTAGTGAGAGAATGAAGAGCTTAAAGGGAACTAAGACCTAGAAGAATGTATTGCTGTCCTTCGCCGTAGAATCTCAGGCCAGGAATAGATAAAACTATTTTGAATTTCAGGCCAAAGAAGAAAGCCATGAGCAGATAGCAGCCAATTCCTGGACAGCAGACAATGAAAAAGAGCATGCTAAGATATTTTTCAAGCTTTTAGAAGGTGGAGAAGCGAAGATCACAGGTGCATTCCCTGCCAGAGTAATCGGGAACACCTTGGCAAATCTCAAAGCTGCTGGTGCCATGTTTTTACACTTCATTTTATTCCTCAAAGTAATAACACCCCCCACTCCCCAATATCAAAAAACCGATGCCTATTTACTTTTTTAACTTCTTTCTCTTTAACTAAGCTTTAAATGTGTACAGCCTATTTATACATAGGTTTTGTATCAAAATCTCTTTATTTCCTAAATTTCACAAGAAATAAAAAATATTGATTTAATTCTCATGGAACCCTTGGGACTCATAGAGCATAAACATATGAAGCGTTTTGTAGCTTACATCATAACTCAGACTAGCAAACATAAAAGCAAATTGAACTGAAAAAAACAGGATTATGAAACAACTTAGCGGATTGTTACAGATCCTAAATTTAAATTAAATACTAATAATTTGACGTTAAAATACTTATCTGTATATATTATAAAATTTAACCGTTACTTTTTTTAAGTAGAAATAGTTTGAAAAATCAAATCCAAAATTAAATGTCAAAAAACAAATTTTCGATATTAATAGATCCACTATAGACTGAAGTGGCACCCCCTCTATTGACATTTAAACATATAATTTTGTGCTGAAAAAAATCCAAATGGAAAGTTTTGATTTATAAAAAGTAAGAAGTCTCGTGTCATGTTTATGATTTACATATATAAATAATTTATTATTTTATCTAACATAATTGATTTTTTACCTTCAATATTTTAATGTCAATTGGGGGGTGTATGCCAGCATTTCACTACTTAGCCGATATGGAATTAAATGTCAATCTGGCAAAAAATAGCTTTAATTTCTTAACATTTGGATTAAACGTCATAAATGTCTATAGTTGTCTCACAAAAATAGACATAATCTTACATACCTCAAATGACATTTAATTGATCATGCAATCTGAAGACATAGTGACAGATCTTGATGATTTCTTTGGAGAAAACAATAATACAATAGTAAAAGATGCTCAAGCATTATCTTTAGATTACGTTCCTGAACAAATAGTTGGGCGGAGAGCCGAGATAACAGAACTTGTAAAAATCTTTAAACCAATAGAGTTTAAAGGATATCCTTCTAATGCGACAATATTTGGTAATTCTGGATATGGAAAGACTGTAGTTGCCAAGTTTGTTCTCCAAAAGCTTATGGAGCGTGTAGAGAAGAAAAAATTATTGAATCACACACTAAAATGGGTCTATATTCAGTGCAAAAAACATAAAACGGAGATAAAAGTCCTGTTTGAAACAATAACTCAATTAGATTCTAAAACAAAAGTGCCTAAAACTGGCTTGTCTCCAGGTGAATATTACGATGCTTTATGGGATCTAATCAAAGAGCAGAATATCTCTCTTATTGTAGTTCTCGATGAAATTGATAAATTGAAAAGTGGTGATCTTTTATATAATTTAAGTCGTGCTGGTGAATCTCATCAACTTCCAGAACGTCATTTTCTAACTACGATAGGCATTTCAAACGATTTTGAATTTGGTAAGTATCTTGACACTAGAACAAAATCATCAATGAATTTCAAAGATGTGGTTTTCTCGGCATATAATGCAGAACAGATAAAAATGATTCTTTTTGACCGTGTTAAAATTGCATTTAATCCGGGGGCAGTCTCCAACGAGACAATTGAGTTATGTGCTGCAATTTCAGCTAAGGCTCACGGAGATGCTCGCAAAGCTATCGATCTTTTAAGGGCAGCTGCTATCTATGCTGAAGAGAATGGATATGAGCAGGTACTTCCAGAACATATTGACAAGGCTTTTGAAGAACTGGATGGAGATAGAATGATAAAATTTATTCCAAAACTTGCTTTGCATGATAAACTTGTCCTATTATCAATTGTGAAAACAACTAACTATAATAAACAAATTACAAATGTTAGACAAGTTACTGCAATGTATAATAAACTTTGTGATGAGATTCAAGAAAAAAGGAAAGGGAGAACAACTGTTTCAACTAAGATAGGAGAATTACTCACGATGAGCTATATTAAAGTTCTTTCTGTTAGAAAGGGACGTGGAGAAGGAGGACGAGAGGTAGAATTAAATGTTTCTTCGCGACGTGTTTTAGAAGATGTGTTGTATGAGGATTATAACCTGGGAGACTTAAGAGATTTTAATCCAACGATGTTTTCCAATTAATTCTTTTTGTAATCCATAAACGCACATGTTTTAAAGTGAAACATCTATATTTTTTAATCTAGTGATAGCCTGCATACGATTCATTACTTAGTTCTAATGTCTTATGTTGATTAAGGATCCAGAAGTCCAACATTTTTTTAGAATGTATATCTTAGACTATTTAGTTAGTATAATAAATACATATAAAAAATACTAAAAATATATATTCTTTGGTGTTCATTTAATATCTTAGGACCCATAAATGCACTATGGCATAGATCTCAAAATAAAATGTCTTAGCGTGATTATGTGTCTAAAATGAAAAAGCATCAAGTAGCTCTTCGATGTATAGTGTATCTTACCCACAACTTATAAAACTATTTTTTATCTATCTTTGAATATACGATATCAGTGGGATGCATGGTGTCTCAAGGATCATAGATGACAGTAAGCTTTTCTGGTAAATAATTATTTTTTCTGGTAAATAATTATTATTTCTAAAATATTATATCTAATTTTAATAGGTCCTAGCCTTTTAACTTCCATAGACTCAAAACAGAAATAGGGCAATATCGATTAGTACAAAGAATATCGTTATTGCCCTGGAGATTCGGCGCCCAATTACTTAAAATTATCCATGGAGTTAACATGTATCAACATGAAATTAACAACAATAAATTATTGTTTGTGCAGTTGGTGGGATGATCGATCCGATACTTTTAAGCTCATTTTCCCTAACAGTTTAACTTGTTCTGTTAATAGACTGAGTACTGCTCAATGGTATTGTGTTACATTGATCAAAAGCACATGTTTTACATTAAAACCTATGCATATTGTCAACATCACCCATAAATGTTAGTTTTTATTTGAAGATCTCTGTTGTTATTTATATTGTATATGTTTTTGATATTCTGTTCTACAACATTACGGCATGGTGAACAACATGGGCATTCACAGCAAGACTTGGAGGGCGTTATTGTTGCACTAGTATTGGGTGAAAATACTGGTTTGTAATTGTATGAACCTGTTGCATTCGCTAAATTGGTCACTGAACCATTATTAAAATCCGACTGTTTTATTGTGTAGGTAGCTGTTCCTGTAACACTGCTACCAGGTACAAGATCAGCGCTGGTTATATTGAATGTTCCAGTTATGTTGTCTGCAACAGTAATAGGTGCGGTGATATTCACATTTCCTGTGTTTGTTACATTATAAGTGTATTCGATAACCTGCCAGACAGCATTATAAGTTGATGGATATGCTGATTTTACTATTGTCAGAGCTGCAGCATGGATGATTTTCTGTAAAATCGTAAATCTCTATATTTGGAGTATTTTTTTTCTTCTCGTTTATTATGTTTTGATTTTAAATATGGCTTCTGCTATCCTTAAAATATTTCATTTATTTTTAATATCATCACTAACTAGCATTGATATTAATAAAATCTATGCATTTTCCGTTAAATAAGTGTAAAAAATGCTCTAGAATGTTGACTGAAACTGGAAAAACGCACAGGTTTTGATACAAAAACTGTGCATCAGTTAAAATTAAAAAGAATACGATAAACCCCTAAATATTATGACAATATTTAAAACTATTACGAAGCAGTTAATATATAAATAGAAATAAGTAGACAGTGTTGATATGGCTGAACGGCAAGTAGAAAGTGTGGTTATCGAAATCCCAAAAGGAAGTCGGAACAAATACGAGTATGATAAAAAACAGAAAGTCATTAAATTTAACAGAATGCTTTATTCTTCAATGGTATATCCCTGTGATTATGGGTTTTTTCCCGATACTATAGCACTTGATGGTGATCCCTTAGATGCCCTTGTTTTAACATGGGAACCTACATTTCCAGGATGTGTAATAGATGTATACCCTATCGCATTGTTTGATATGGAAGATGATAAGGGAATAGATGAAAAGATACTCTGTGTTCCAAAGAGTGATCCATTGTGGAATTATATAGAAACAATTGAACAGGTTCCTCCTCACCTATTAAAGGAAATCACTCACTTTTTTGAAACTTATAAGAATTTAGAGAACAAACACGTGATAATTATTGGTTGGGAAGGTCTCAAAACAGCAGCCAATATACTCCAAGAAGCTAAATCTCGATATATTGAACAAAATGAAATTGCGGATGGTCACCTTACCCTTAACAAGCTGTCTGACAATTACTAGCAATAATAAATATTAATCATCTATCAATTAGCTCGTTTTTATTAGTAAATCCATATTTCCATAAAGCATCAATGAAATGCGGAACAAAAAAACCGAAAAATGACTATACTTTTATTTTTGAAACAAAACCAACTAAATAATAGAGGACTATCCATGCTTGCATAAATTATTTATTTAATATTGGTAAACTTCTCCCTGAAAGATGATGAAGTCCACCTAGATCTTTAAATCTAAACCGCTTATGCTAATGACTTCTACACAATCATCGAGGCTTTTGACTTGTACATACTTCTATTAGTAGGCATAGGCGGTTTCATAGGCTCTATCTTGAGATATACTTTAAGTGGATGGGTACAGAGTAATCTTGTTAATTTCCCGGTTGGTACTTTGGCTGTAAATGTTAGTGGCAGCTTCCTTTTGGGGTTAATAATGTACCTTTCTGAGTATCAAGAACTCTTTGGCGAAGAAACCAGGATATTTCTGACAATTGGATTAATCGGTGGCTATACAACATTATCAACATTTAGTTATGAGTCATTCAGATTATTAGACGATTCAAAACTAACACTAATGGCAATAAATTTGATGGCCACAGTATTATTTTCCATGTTTGCAGTGTATTTAGGGAAAATTGTGGCTTTGAACTTTTACACGTATCTGCTAAGGGGAATTAGATGAAAAAAGAATCTCAGGCTATATTATTGAGAATATTCATTGGAGAGTCTGATAGGTATAACGGCAAATCGATGTATATACATATACTTGAGATGCTCAAAAATGAAGGAATCGCAGGGGCAACTGTCTTTAGAGGCATTGCTGGTTTTGGAAAACACAGCCGTTTTCATACAACATTTATATTGCAGTTATCCACTGACCTGCCAATACTTATCGAAATAGCTGATCTCGAAGAAAAAATTGATAAGATCAAACCAAAATTGGACGAAATAATTACCCAAGGGTTGATCACAGAAAAAAAATTAAAATTGTATTTTATGACTACAACAAAGAGAAATGAAATCTTCGTTACAATATCCTTACGCAGTGAACTGGGAAATCAATAACATCAAACCTTCAATTGTCTAAGAAATGATTTTAACCACACTATCTAAAGTACTTGATTTTATACTTCACGTGCTTAAATTATAATGAAATTGGCGATTAGACCCGAAGGAACCTTTGCTGATGTCAGTGTATTAAAATGTATACAGTATATCTAAAGTTCTGTAAATTCCGATAGATATTATCCCCTTTCTTTACAACAAAAAGAAGATTTATCGTTTTTATTGATGTGGAAGTTTTCATACAAAACCTATCATCTCGGGATTAAGGGAATTCAAACCTTTGGACCAAAGCTATACTGCTGTTCAATAATTTTATCATGAAATCAAAGCACTTATAGCACTCATGACAGGCTATGAATTTTCACTGTCCCTTCGTTGCTCTGTCTCCTGCCTTATCCGCTTCTTTCTGACAAACATAAGCTCCGCTCTTGGTGTTCCCGTACCAATGTTGACCTTTGTAATGATAGATGCCTGTCGGAAGATTAAGCCACACAACAGTATCTGTTGGACAATGCCGTTTTTGTCTGCTTGAATGTTGGGTTTTTCATTTATTTAGACTCCAAAATTTTCTTATACATACAGTTAGAAATATATTTGATAATTAAAAAATTTTGGCGTAATAAATAGTTTTAATTTGTTAGGCTGTAGTTGTAATATTTTTAACTTAGTAAGTTAAAGAGTGCTTTACTTTTAACCCTACTGCATAGTCAACTTCATGTAAAATTCACTACCCATTACCTTCATTCGCTAGAATGACCTGTTTTATTACAATAATGTATATTAGGTCTCAATAAATACAACAATTGGAAACAAATGGAAATGTTTTTTAATTATGTTTCCAAATTACCATAATATGCCGGAAACAAAGAGAAAAATTTGCGTATGGGTTTCTACTGATATGTATAACAGTGTAGTAAAAGCAGGTTATGATAGTCCTACAGTTGCCGTAATAAAAGGTTTTGAATTATTACTAGGAGAAGCGGAATGCCGGCAAAATGCCGGCAATTTGGAACAAGCTGCCGCACAAATTACGGCGGATAATCATAATTTAAAAAATGAAGTTCAGAGACTTACTTTAGCGCTTCAAGACACACCAGATCCTAGTGAACTTGCACAACTAAAAGCTAGGTATGAAGAGTTAAAAAAGCATAACGAAACTTTAAAAGCAGAGCTTGAGAGTACACGCCAGAGAGAGCAAGATCTTAAAAAGACGTTTGATAATTATATGGTTCAAGTTCAAACCCTAATCAATCAAAAAGCAGTTGAAGCACCGGGATCTAAGAAACCATGGTGGCGTTTTTGGTAAGTTCAACTACAATAATACAAACTGATAAAAATTGATAATAACTTAGTTTATATTAAAAATAAATTAAGTTAGAGTGAAAAATATTAAATAGTTTGATACTTTTGATTTTCGTTACCCAAATTAAACTTTTCTAGAATTTGTGCCCTAATGCCATCTGCATAATTGATTGCTATATCAACAATCACATTCTGATTCTCTGAAACCAGATTTGTTTTCTTAGTTCCAAAAGAACTTTTGCAGCCTCAGCATTACATTTTTGAATGTATTTATAGAACTGATAATACTTTCCTGATATCTCTGTCTTCCCCTTGTTCATCCAGTCATTGAATGTCTTATAGATTATGCCGGCTGATTCAGCAGCAAGAGCATATGTCAATCCAAGAGACACACCATCGCCAATTCATTTGGTTACATCAGACGTCATTTTGGTTGGTCTAGACATGGTCGCACCGTTTTTTATTTATTGTAATTAATATTAGTGAATTTTGTATTTAATATTTAGTTAGTTTTGTTCTGAATGAAGGCGGGATTGCTACCAGCTAAATCAAAATAGAGCCACTCTCAGACGCTGTGAGCCAGTTTATTGACTAAGGCAATGGGTAAAAACATTAGACTCTTCACAAAAGCCTTACTAGTAGCCCCAGAATAAGTCATTTTCCGACCAAATTAATTCCTCATGATTTAACTATCATTGCACGGTAAGTACCTTCACGATATTTTTCCATATAGTTTTATAACATTATAATAATAAAAATTATGTTAACTAAGATATTTGCTTAGATTTTTAGCTAGAATTTCACTTCTATTCTATACTATTTAGTTATAACTAATACTATTTAATATATATGCAAAAACTATATATTGGGTCAAATATAACTGTAAGTATAGGATTCTCTCAAACCTTCAATTAAAACCTACTCATGGACTGCAGGTAGCAACACCCTGCAGTTCACAAGATCAACTTTTTTGACATTTTAGATTAGCCTGATCGCCTAAAGGGATTAAGTAAAAGAACTTTCATTTCGGAATTTGAGCACATAATTGATCAATGTTAGCTCTTTGTGTTATATACTCTGCAAAAGTTTGCTGCTGATATTTGTGCAAAGATATTAAGTAGCACAAAAATCAGGATTACATAACTTATTAAAATTAGTTTAAGTTAGTACTATTTAGACTATATGCAAAAGAGATATAACAAATCAAACAGAATTGTAAAGTATAGGTTTCCCCACCTTCTAATAGATTTTCCATTGGGCTGTAGGTATTCCCCCGCAGCTCATAATATCCACCTTTTTGATATTTTAGGTTAACCTGATCACCTGAGCTAATAAAAATTTCTGTTTAAGATCAATATTTTTGCTCATGTTCGCCCTATTTAACTATATTAATTTCTAGTTGAAGTAAAGGGCCATTTTTTCTTGTAAAATTTAAAGAAGAACAAGGTTCTGTCCGACTTATTACCTTACAATAAACGGATTATCATTTGTTGAATGATTTAAGCCTTTTTAAGCACAATGGGTAACCACCAGAGATAAATTAAAACAGAATGTGGAGACTGAGATTGAGTCATTTATTGATTATCGTGAAGACTCCCGGCTGTTGTAATTCTCGAGATAATGACTGCATAATGTTCTGACTCTTTAGTTTTAGTCGTGAAATAAGAATAGATGTGAAAATATCCAACTGTCCAAACATCACAAGTTTATTAAGTGAATACTGGAATAAAAATGACAACTGCTCTTCCTCAATAATTAGATATTGTATTTATTATGTAAGAGTATGAAGATCAAAATGTCAATGAAGTATTATGCTAGTATGTGAAAAAAGGGTTATCAAAAGAAAAAAGTAATTAATACTATATTTAAATAGCCTTTGTAGAAGAGTCTGTTTTTATACAGTCTGCTTTTAAGATAGATTCAGATGCCGCCGGTTTAGCCATATTTTCTGCATTGTTAGCGTTATTAACTATAGGTAATACTTTTGAATCTGATTTTGTCATACTATATATCTTCATACAGTTTATTATATTTAATGCAGACTTATATTTAGTAATTACCTGTACAATATAGATCAATTGTAACCTATAAGTATTAATGTATTTTTTAATTTCTTTATGAAGTCTAACTACTATATTTAAAAATAAAATACCTATATCTAGCAGTTTTATTTTGACAAAACTTAATTAATCAAAACAATTTAAGTACAAAACAAAAAGCTATCTCTCTAAGATGATTTATGTACATATACATATGTATATAGAAATTGCTTCAATAAGATATAGATAGATACTCTCACTCTTATAACAAAACTTACAAGCCCACAAAAGGGTTCTGTTGCAAAAATAATTTTACTGCTTTTGTAGGCTATAACTATTGCTTTTTGTATCATTATTGACCTGTTTATGGCGTGTAAATATCCTATTTGTGATGTTTTTTACTGGTTTTGTAAAATAGCCAGATTTTTTGCAACAGAACCGAAAAAAGCATACATATTTAATTTTAAACAAACATGTTTATTTCCAGTCTAACTTGCTTTTTTGTCTCAAGAGGTAGTAATTAATTTTGACGAAAGAGGTCAATGAGTACTTTTTTGAAGCTCAATATAAGTAATTTAAGCTTTGAATCCCAGAAAAGGGGGTTCAAAATATTCTATTATTTTTAAAAAAATAGGGCAATATCGATTACCTTAAGAAATGTTATTATTGCCCTGGAAATTAGGTGACCAACCATTTTAAATTATACATGGAGACTACATTTATCAACATGAAATAAACAACAATAAAAGATTGCTTGTGCAGTTAGTGAGATGATTAATCCGATATTTTAAAGCTGATTTTTCCCTAACTGTTTAACTCGTTCTGTTAATAGACGGAATACTGCTTAATGGTATTGTGTTACATTGATCAAAAGCATAGGTTTTAATGTAACAAAACTGTGCATTAAAAAGAGTCAAGAAAAGGTTGTTACATTCTTTGATTATGGCTAGATATTATGTGAGATAATCCTTGTCAGAAAGATCATGTATTTTATGATTCTTGATACCAATTTTGATATATCATTTCCAACGTGCTGGATATTTTAATTTTCATACATAAGTACACTTGATTTATATATAAATATGCCTAAAAAACACATATTTTTGTTCAAAATATTGTGTAAGAAAATATCAACAGCTGATGAGCAAGACCAAAAACCAAAACTTTGAAACTGGAATATCTAATCTTGATTTATTTGTAAAAAGTTAATCGGAATGAAGACTTAACAAAGGAAGTTTGATATAAAGTCCCAAGTTTCCGATTTATATCGTTATATATCTATATATTTCAAATTCCTGGTTCATCGAGATGTGGAGTAAGATACATCAAGATATGGAGTAAGAGACGAAAGAGTTTCTACTCTTCGCAGAAGAGCAGCGGCTCCCCTGCGAAGATACTCGGATTGAACCTCGTGTTTAAAATAAACTGCTTTCTCATTAATTTCGTTTTGTCTGGATTCATCCATATGTGGAATAATAATTGAGAGGGCCTGTAACGCCATATTTTTGTCTTTAAGATTGAAAGCTAACTCAATAGCTTGTTCCATAATTTCTTCTTTTCTTTGCTCATCCATAAATGGGAGAAGAAGAGAAAAAGACTCTATCCTTTGATACTCTGATATAATCCCAGATACCAGCTCAAGAGCTTTTTCGACAATAGATTCATTTTTTGATCCGTAAAGATACGGAACAAGCGAAGAAATGATCTGGAACTTTGCATCCCCGTATTGAATGTGGGAAGAGAAATCTAAAATATGTTCAATAAGTTCTTCTTTATCATGCCCTCTAATATGACGGACAAGTGAAGAAAGAACAAGGGCTCTTTCGTTTTCATCTTGAATATTGGAGCAAGAATAAATGACATTTTCTATAAATCCTACTTTTTTTTGCCCCTCTAGTATCGGAACAAGTAGGGAAAGAGCCTGGGCCCTTAAATCTCCATATTGAATATTGCAAGCAAAGTCAAGGGCTTTTTCTATAAACTCTTCTTTTACTGATCCCTTCAGTTGAGAGACGGTTATAGCTCTCTGATCAAGTTTATTATGCGTATACTGCCCCTGTGGCTTTTCGGCACAGGTTTCTCTGAAATCCTCAAACAACTTATTGAATTCTTCAATCACTTTATCTCTATCACTTGAATTTTGTTTTATATCAATAGAACGATTTTCAACCATTAATTTTCACTTCTATATTAAATAAATCATTTCTTTTGTTTTTTCATAAATTTGGATTTTTAAACCCAAATTTTTGTACCAATATTAAAAAATATAAATTTTGGCCTAAAATGTATCTGATTTTATTTTGACATATACAAGCTATTGTAAAACAATATATTATATCAATGTATTTGAACTGAAAATAAATTATAATTATAAATGATGATAGATATTAATTTAGTTTCATACTATTGTATCAAAGGTTCTGTTGCAAAAAATCTGGCTATTTTACAAAACCAGTAAAAAACATCACAAATAGGATATTTACACGCCATAAACAGGTCAATAATGATACAAAAAGCAATAGTTATAGCCTACAAAGGCAGTAAAATTATTTTTGCAACAGAACCCTCTGCGATTTATGTGACTCACATGAAAAAAATAAAGCACTATTCTACTTGTTAATTCAAAATATTACAACAACAGCCTAACAAATTGAAAGTATTTATCACGCTAAAATATTTTAATTATCAAATATATTTTTAAGTATGTATAAGATAATTTAGATAATTGGTTTCTTAGTTCTATTACTTGGAACAGGACTGCCAACGACTGTAAGCGCAGATCATTGGTATAGTCATTGGAGGAGTCGTCATCATCATTGGAATGGAGACCGTGTTTACCATTTATACGCGTCACACTTGGCATGATTGGAACGGGCATAGACATTGGAGATGGCATAGACATTGCTGATGGGAATGATATTTAAAAATAATATTTGGTGATATTTTTGGTAAATCGAAAACTTAAAATTTTTGGAATAACTACCCTAGCTCTTTTGATACTAGTGGGCGTCGTATCTGCATCAACGGAATCCCACGCCCTTGTCACAAAAGGAATTAGTCTAGCTAACTCCAAACAATATGATGATGCTCTATCAAATTTCAATAGAGCAATTAACTTAGATCCGCAAGATGCCGAAGCATGGTATTTTAAAGGACTGGCTTTAACTCAAGAATTTAAAATAAAAGAAGCAAACGCAGCATTTGACCAGGCACTTTTATTAAATCCGAATTATTCAAGTTACTACATCTCGAAAAGCTTGGGTTTGTATATGCAAGGTAAATATACCGACGCAGAAAATTATGTAGATAAAAGCTTGGTGCTTAATCCAAACGATTCCGTTGGTTGGGGTGTAAAAGGAATCATTGCCGAAGCTAAAGGCGATAAGGCGGTAGCAATCTTTGCTTACAATAAAGCAATAAAACTTGACCCTAACAACACACCAGCATTGGAAAGCTTACATCGATTAGGGAATTCATGATTAAATGATTGAACGCTTGTATATTTTTGGTCCAAATGTTTGAATTACCTTAACCCTAAGATGGTTAGGTTTCGTATGAAAACATCCACATCATTAAAAACAATAAATTCTATTTTTTGTAGTGACAGAAAAAGGACATAGAGTCAATTAGATTTTGCAGAACTTTAGGTACAATGCTGCAGAAAATATTTTTTGAATACAGTAATTCCATTCTAGTTAGTTAATACAGAACTAAATTTTCACGATAAAGGAAAATTATTATTTAATTATTATTAAAATTAATAGAAAGTCAATAGTTCTAATGACAAATATTCTGTTTCTTATTTTTACACTGACCCTCTGTACCACGGTCGCGTCCCCAATATCCATTGTCATCATATTTATCGTCTATATAACACGTGGCAAAATATCTATCTTCATCCACTATTTCATCAATGTTTGGTATAGTGAAACTTAGATAACATTTATCAGGACTGTCTGAATCATAAGAGCCATATAAAGAAACAAGGTCTCGTATAGGAATTAAGGCTCAGTTGCAAAAAATCCTTTCTAATGATACAATAGAATAAAAAGAAAACCAAAGATAGTAATATGCTATCTAATTCCTTTAAATGGAAGCATTATGAAGGAGAAATTATCCTATTGAATGTAAGATGGTACTTAAAATACCCATTGAGCTATAGAAATTTAAAGGAAATGATGGTGGAAAGGGAAGTAAAAGTCGACCATACAACAATCATGAGATGGGTACATCAATATTCACCTGAAATAGAAAAGAAAATCAGAAGACATCTAAAACTAACAAACTATTCGTGGAGAGTTGATGAAACCTATATCAAAGTAAAAGGTAAATGGAAATATTTTTACCGAGCAGTTGACTCAAATGGAGAGACAATCGATTTCATGTTAAGTGCAAAACGAAACCGAAAAGCAGCAAAGAGATTCTTTAAGAAAGCTTTGAGTTCTAATCATAACCAAATTCCACAAGTAATAACAGTTGATAAGAATCCAGCTTATCCACCTGCTATAGGTAAACTGAAAAATGATAAAATACTACCTAAAAACGTAGATATTCGACAAATCAAGTATTTGAATAACATTATAGAACAAGATCATAGATCTATAAAGCGAATCGTTAATCCAATGTTAGGATTTCAGTCTTTTCTATCTGCTAATAAGACTTTAAAAGGAATTGAAGCTATGAATATGATCAAAAAAAACAAGTCAATAATCTAAATTACTCTATTCTTAATGAAATCAAATACATTAATAAATTGTGTGGTATAGTTTTATAATGTTAGTACATTTCCTTGAATATTTTGATTTTTATTTATTACTTATAGATTTACATATTTTTTTGAATTTTTTGCAACGGAACCTGATAATCCGTTTATTGTAAGATAATAAGTCGGACAGAACCTTGTTCTTCTTTAAATCTTACAAGAAAAAATGGCCCTCCACTTTAACTAAAAATTAATATAGTTAAACGGATAGAATAAGAGCAAAAATATAAATCTTAAATAGAAATTCTTATTCGCTAAAGCTACCAGGCCGATCTAAGATGTGAAAAAGTTGATCTTGTGAGCTGCAGATGAAGAAAAGCAAATGTCTGCAGCTCGATAGTAGGTATGGTTGCATGAAAGTACTGACACAGTTGAATTTATTAAATAAATATTAAATGTAATACAGTGATTATCAATGAAACTGAAAACCACACTAATAATTTTACTAATATTATTAACTGTCACCCTAGCAAGCGCGGAAAATAATTTGAAACAAAGCAGACATCCAGATCAAAATTTGAGTGTCAGTCCTGTAAAGAACGATGTGCACAATTTAACACTATCAGAGGCGCATTCATACAATCGAAACAATGCTAATTCTCATCAGTGGTGGTTTCCGCCTGGTCTAGTGCCAAATCCAAATGCAACAGATCCAACATTTGCTCAAGTGGTAAACTTCATTAAAGCGGACCCAACAGATAAAAAATTATACGTATCTGGCGTGTACGAGTGTGATTCCATGGCAAGAGATGTTTACAATAATGCGTCGAAGGCAGGAATAAGAGTTGGATTAGTAGATATTTGGTTACAAGGTGAAGATGATCAATATGATACTTGCTACAACACAATTGATAAAGGTCTTGTATTTATCGATTGTACAGGTGATCCTACTTCAGGATGTTCAGGATGTGGAGACTGTGACTGTATAGTAAATGTTACAAAAGGTATAATCTATCACCCACACTCATTGTACTCCCCATATTGTAGAGACTATACACAGGGTCAAATACTCGATTACAAAATTGAATGGTCATCGGTAAATTCTACTGGCACAGTACCTGTAGCACAATTTACAGCCAATAAAACCACTGGTAACGCTCCATTAACCGTAAAATTTACTGATACAAGTACGGGATCACCAACGTCATGGCACTGGTCATTTGGGGATGGACAGTCTGCTACCACACAGAATCCAGCGCACACTTACTCTAACGCAGGAAATTATAGTGTTGTAATGGTAGCAAGTAATAGCTATGGTCAATCACAACAAAGTTCACCAAAGACAATAACTGTAACTTCTACTGGTACAATACCAGTTGCAAAATTTAGTACTGCACCACTAACTGTCAATTTCACTGATAAAAGTACAGGCTCACCAACTTCCTAGCACTGGTCCTTTGGAGATGGAACTAGTTCTACACAAGAGAATCCAACACATACTTATTCGAATGCAGGGAACTATAACGTTGTAATGGTAGCAATAAATAACATTGGTCAAAGTGCATCAGCGCAAGATACAGTAATTGTAACATAGGCAGCTTCAACAATTACCTGAAGTAACCCTGCTGTTTATGGAACACCTTTGAATAGCACTCA
Source organism: uncultured Methanosarcinaceae archaeon (assembly GCA_963733675.1). Taxonomy (GTDB): domain Archaea; phylum Halobacteriota; class Methanosarcinia; order Methanosarcinales; family Methanosarcinaceae; genus Methanosarcina. The sequence goes on from CAVTET010000007.1 coordinate 69,380, forward strand.
GCGAAATTCAAGTGTATATGTACTTGGACCGATTGGTTATAATAAAGTAAAAAAGAAATAACCAAATGTGAAATAAATAAAAATAACAATATTAAATTAGTCGATGACCAGGTTTTACCTGGATATCCAAAATTTTTACATTTGTTTTTAGATAGGTATTAGATCAAAACTCCATAAGTCTTTAACTCTTTAGTTTTTTTACTATTTAGAATATATGCAAAAACTATATAATTACTTAATATTGTTATATTTTATAGGTATTCCAGTACCTGGCAATAGACTTCCCGGCAGGCTGCAGGCAGCTAACACCTGCAGCTACAAGATCAATTTTTTAGACATTTCAAATTAGCCTGATCATATAAGCCAATTAAATAGAATCGAAGAAGAGAGATTGTTGGGAAATTTAAGGTGTTTTTCAGTGGTATGTTACTGTTCTTCAATTGAAAGAATGATAAGCCTACTGTTGGGGTTGATATGCAGTCATTTCTTAACTGGCGTGGAAAAGGCTTCTACATACAATGATTCATGAGATCAGGACTACATAATGTTAATACTAAAAATACTGAATAGTTTAAGTTAGGAGAATATGTTCATAACAATATATAATCAATAAAATCTATTTATAGTAGTTTTCTATCAAAATAAAAGTATTAGTATATTAAATTGTAATTTTCTTTAAAAGAGTATAGTTGATATTTTAAATCCGGCCAAACAACCGTTTTACACATTCACTTATGCCATTTGCAAGACTTGAAGCATACTTTCGACAAACTTAGAAGCTCTAGATATTCGAAAAGCAAAAAGAAAGGATGAAATACCCTACAGATCCAGAGAAAGACCCTGATATTTTGACATGTAGGTGCATCTTTGAAATAATATTTCAGAACGTTTACAATGTCGCTGCTCCTTATATTGATGCGGTTTCTTGGAATGATAAAGAGCACAGACGAAACCACGACAAATTTTTAGACTTACTTGCAGGGATCACAGTTTATAATTTAAGGCAGCGAGATACCATCAATGGTATGTTAGTTTCTATCCATGACGATTATGATCGAGCTATAAAAATATATGACGGAACAGCAAAAAGTAATGTCGATAATTATTATTAACAAATCTTATGCTTTTTCGTTTTCCTGATGCATAATTTTTGTATCTAAAATCACTGGATTTCATAATTTTGATGACTCAAAAAAAATATCAATCGAGTGGTTTTGAGTATCTTTTTATTTACATATGTTTTTAATAATATGTAACTTCAAGTCCTGGCACTTTTTTGAAATGGTTATCTCTGGTAACTATTTTTTCATTGTGACATAGTGTTATGGCAGCTATGAGCTCGTCGAATGCTCCAATGGATTTTCCATTTGAGAGCAAATTTGCAGAAAGGGATGCAAATACTTCATAAACTGATTCTTCAAGCTCCAGAATCTGAAAACATTCTAGAATTTTCTTGATTTTTTCAAGATTTTGATGTGTTTTCATAGAGAGATAGGCACCTCTGTACAACTCAAGGACATTGACTTCGGTGGTGCTGAAGGGGATGTATTCTGTTTCCATTTCAGCTAATTTTTTAAGCGCACTTTCGTTTTCTCTTAAGAGATCAACAATAAAAGAACTATCAAGCACCGGCATCAAGATCAACTTCCCTCATATTTGCCTCTCTCATATCCATAGAAGCTTTTTCGATTGCATTTGCTAGTTCAGGGTTGGATCCTATTTTTGCGAGTACTTCCGAGAGCTTTCTTTTCTTGGGGTAGTACTTAAGGATAACATCGGAGAAACTTTCTTTTTCTGAAGCTTTTAAACATTTGAGCTTTTCATATGCTTCTTCACTTATGCTAATTGTTTTAGTTGCCATGATATTTTCTGTGTATGTATGTGTATTTAATAGTTTCCTTAAATGATGAAACATTGAAAATAAAATTTCGAAACATTATAACTGTAGGAATAAAAATTACAAGGGGTGACCACACTTAATGCACTGTGAAGCAAATTCCGGTTTTGTATCCAATAACATTTCATGATAGTGTACTAAAAGTTCTGTAAATTCTAATTGGCTCAATATCCATTTTTCATTCACTGCAGAAAAGCAGGGTGCTGAGCCAGTGATAATATTAACAAATTTATTTCCCGATTGTTTCATTTATGCATAGGTTTTGCTATAAAACCTATGCATCTGTGAAAGCAATACAGGAGCTTTATCAATAACATAATTGACTAGGTATCCTTCTTTTGAAACAAAAAATCGAGTTATCATTTTTTCCAGAACTTTGAGTACACTGATTTCTTGTACTTTAATACTTGAAATGTAGGATGATATAAAAAAAGAAATAATAATTTCCTGCATATACACTAAAAAGGTGTAGAAATGAAAGCTGGAGTTTTAGTTTCTCATATTTTGTTATTAACCGTAACACTTTATTTACTTTTCACAATAGTTCCGGCAGCTGAATACAAAGTAGTTAATATAGAAGTTAATGCAGAAGATAACGAAGGAAATGCTAAAATAGGATTTAATATAGCTTGAAATGAGCTAAATAATTAAAAGGGGGTTATTACAGTTCCCCTTTTTTTGCCTACATTACTTTATGCACTTGTGGGATTTGGTAAGTTCCATTTAATACCTTGGACCTGGTGGATACATTTTAGATTTCACATAAAAATTTTCATTTGGTGTGGATAGCCAATTTGATTCTTTTCCTGAAGGTTCATCGTGTTGGATGTAATGTCCAGGGAATTATCTGGGTTTATCATGTGGCACATTTTTATATTCAGATTACATAGCTGCCGCATCCACCGTATCCGATGCCGTAACCGCAGCTGCCATACCAGGGATATCCAAAGCCATAGCCCCAGCCGCCATACCAGGGGTATCCAAAACCATAGCCACCCCAGCCACCGCCCCAGCCGCCGTGGCCCCAATGGCCGCCATGACCGCCGTGACCGCCACCGTGTGCACTAGCTGCAACTGCTGACAAAGACGTTATAAATAAAACTGCCAGTAAAATGGCAAGTACTTTTTTCATTTTATCAGATGATTGTTTCAACATTTATTCCACTCCTTTTATTATATTTACATTATAATATTTTGAGCCTTATCTTTGAATCATTGCTCTATCGATTAATAGTGAAACCAAACTTAACTGGCCTGCTAGTAAAAAGATAAGTATCTTTGTTACTGAGCAGCAATCATTAATAATGGCTTAATTATATATTAAGATTATTAGATTAATAAAAAAATAAATATAAGGGAGTTCACGAATGAATCCACACGTTTAAAAAGCGCATTTCTGCATTAAAATGAAGAAAAATAAAACGTCAAATACCCTTCAATAAAATTCAAAAATGTAATTAACAACAGAATTTCTATAATAACCAGCCAGTACTACCCTAACTGTGACTGTGTGCTGAACCCTTACACTAACCAATGGATTGAAATGCTAATCAGTATGTATAGGCACCTATTAATAGATTCAAGTTTTAAGACCAACTCCATTTTCAAGACAATGTTTCTAAACATCTATAAATTCCAATTGGCTCTGTATCACTTTACTTCATCAAAAAATAGAATCCAGAGCTTTGTGTCTGAATGAAGACGAACAGGCGATATTATGGGGTTTATCAAGTGGAGATGAATTAACGTCTAAACAGCTGGTTCTGTTGCAAAAAATCTGGCTATTTTACAAAACCAGTAAAAAACATCACAAATAGGATATTTACACGCCATAAACAGGTCAATAATGATACAAAAAGCAATAGTTATAGCCTACAAAGGCAATAAAATTATTTTTGCAACAGAACCATGTTTCTTATTGTTTTAGGGATCTTTGAAATTTGATGCTAAACTCATCCCTAAAAGTACTATAGAGTAACCTTAGATCAAATTCTTGATTTTAAACGCCTGATAAGAGTTATTATCCACACCACTTGATTGAAGCAAAAATTATTCAATATATAGTAGCGACTTTGTATCTGAAAAATATTGGTGATCACAAGATAACAACAAGCTGAAATGGCTGGAATTTGATTGTTAATGACTTGAAGTATGAACATGATGCAAATATATTTAACAGTTCACTAGGTCCTCAAACTATAGAAATTGTCGAAGGTGGTGATATTGAAATAAAAATAGTATATTTAGTAAAAGGACATATAACCCATGCTAAATTGTAATACAATGGAGCTTGAATTACAGGGATGAATGTTGCAAAAATTAACTATTATGGAAATCAAAGTGCATTATGAATTAAAAAGATTGATACTGCTGATGCTGCACATATCAACAGTATCTAATTGACTGTATGAGGATTTGTTTGTCTGTTCGACAAAACAATATTTGTTCTAGCACACTATAAACTTTTTTATTTAGTTTTTTGAAATCTGGTTCTTTTCTATACAACCCACAAAACATATTTGCTCAGTATTCCATAACATTTTTTGGTTCTTTGATTCGTCTATTTTGGATAATACCCCACGTACCCTTTATGGATTAAATTTTGAAAATATGAAATCATAAGAGACTGAATCAAATATTGACTTTGCAACAAACAAAAAAATGTTCTGTTTACATGTTATCTAAACTCCTACATAATGATTTTTCCAATATAGGTCACATACTTAGTCTAATTGACCGGATTTTTTCATTAATTCACGTGTATGCTTAACAAGAAAATCTGATGTCTTTGAATTTGGATCTGCTACAATAGCTATATTATAAAACTTCAGTGAAGTATTGTAATCTCCAGCTTGCTCAGCTAACATTCCATCATGAATAATTAATCTTTGAAAGTTTTGTCCAGTTGGTTTCATTTTTGCTGCTTCGTTGTAAGATTTAATTGCAGAATTAATATCTTCTGCCTGAATGGAAAACTGTCCGTCCTGAAGTAACCGCTCAAATTTGCTTTGATCGAAATTGATATTTTTATGATTATCGTTGTTATTATTCCAAGGCCAAGCGTTGACTGCGGAACCACTGTTTACTAGCATCAGTAGTGCTACTATTCCAATCACAATTATTTTTTTATTCATATAAAAAAATCTCCCTTATGAAACTGATTGATCACATTTTGGATCTAAAGGCAAATGTGATAATATAATGGACTTCAATATGATGAAGATTCAGCAACTTTTGATGCTTCGATGGGTAATCAAGATGTGGATGTTTTTAAAAGAGATGAACTCAAATCAAAAATAGTATTTCTATTAAACGGCCATCCAATCCGTGCTCAATTGCAATACAAAAGAGCCTGGGGGATGGGTCTGAGCATCGCAAAAGTTAACTATTATGGGAATAAAAGTTCATTATGAATTGGAGAGATTGATACTGTTGATGCTGCACATATCAACAGTATCTAATTTACTTTAAAATGTTTATTAATCTGTTCTGCAAAAACAATATTTGTTTTAAACATTATAAACTTTTTCATTTAGTTTTTTGAACTCTCAATTTTGTTCTATACAACCCACAAAACACATTTGCTCAACATTAAACAGCATATTTTGGGTTATTCAGTTCGTCTGTTTTTGATATCATATGGATCATTTGTGGATAAAATCCTGGGATATATAGTCAGAAGAGACTAAATCACGTATTGACTCTGCAATAAACAACATAGAATATCATGTATTTATATAAAAGCTAAATTTTATTGGATTATATGAACAAAATTGTACTCAAAATGTAGAATATCCCCAGCAGTTGTAAATAACGAACAAAAAAAAGATGAAAAAAATATTTTCTTACTATCACCTGGAAAAAGTCTGTCTTCTGGTGAAATTCAGGAAAAAATGTGCCAATAGATAGCGAAAAATAGAATACAAGCGGATTGTCTTTTGGTGTCTTCTGACGCAATTGTAAACACTGATGAACAAAAATCTGATGATAATCCCGGTTTAGCTTCGTTACTTAGAAAAGCATTAAACAGACTTGCGCATCTCCTACAGCGGGCTGGACAGCCGTAGGGACTTCGCCTATTACTGGTACTGCAGGTTGGACTTCTATTGGTACGGGTATATAGGTCCAGTCCCACACTAGAGTAGCAGGATTATATATCCATTCATAATCTGGATAGTAAATTCCATTGTAGTAGTGGTGGTGGTGATGTTCGTGGTCATGCCATCTATGGAAGTCACGGTCATGCCTGTCGTGGTCATGCCTGTCGTGGTCATGCCTGTCGTAGAAGTTGTTTTTCCCAGGTTGCTGTCCACTTGGGTGATATCCTCCTTGGTTTCCACTTGGGTGGTGTTGTATATCGTATGCGGCGCTTACTGCAGTAGCTGTCATTGAAATTATTACAAAAAACACTACCAAAAGAGCGAGTTTATCTTTTATCCTATTAAATACTTTTTTTCGCATCTAATTTTGCATTTACTAGGCATGTAATCGATAGAAACTTGGATATTCCTATATATAATGGAATGATCCAGTTAGTAAAAACATAGGTAGAAAACAAGAACTTTCAGGTGGGATTTTAACGAAAAAAAATGCTATAAGGCGATATATATAAAATATAATTTACATCACTTCAAACCTAGTCAATGACTTTTCAGCAATAGCTACATATTCTGCAAATGATTCTGATTCCGGAATCGGTAAATTATCATCCAACAATCTCTGAACGTGCATTTCGATAGCTTCATAGATATTCTTCTCCGCTTCGGCCCTGGTTGAGCCAGTAGCTATACAACCTGGCAAGTCAGGAGAATATGCTGAATAGTTATTGCTTGCTTTTTCTATTACAACAAGGAACCGGTACATTTTTAACCCTCCATTTTCAATCGCGCTTGCTTTACTATGCTATTTAACGTACCCGGAGCAAGGTCATCTCCGCTATGACCCGCAATCGTTACTCGGCCTGATTTAATCGGGTGTTTATATTGCCGTCGGCTTCCTTTTGTGGCAACCAGATGCCAACCATCGGCTTCAAGTAGCTTGATAACCTCACGCACTTTCATTTTAATCTGTCTAATTCTATGCCATTTGAATTTTATATAGATTCTGGAAGTCGGATGATTAAAGTTTAAGGGTTCCTTATGTTGACTGACCAAAAGCCTATCCGAAAGATAAATAATTGTTATATCTAGGTAAGTTGGCTAATCATAAGAAGTAAAACCATACACAACTAAGAGATCCCTGAGAAACTCTGAATGAAGGAATACTTAGAAAAAAATGATTGAAAAATAATGAAGGGGATACTATATCTCCTGCAACATGACCGTTAATAGAAAAGCCATCCAAGATTTTATGGAACTTCATAGATGGAGCATTAAATCTCTGGCTTAATCTAATTAACTCCTTGTCGCTAACATCAGATAAGCTTTAATGCTGCTTGGCCCAACTCCAGAATCTAAAGCCGAGTCTTGTATATATATAATATTAAAAAGTGGCGTGAAAGTACGTTCTATCTCAGCTTTTGAAATCCGCCTGGGCCCGTAGTCACCGGGCTCTTTATCGGAGAAACTCAGCATGAAATATTTGCCGTCTGGTTTTAGCACTCTATGTATCTACCTTGCAAAAACTGGCCTTTCCTCATCCATCATCACATGAAACAAACCCGAATCAATAACGATATCGAATTCAGCCTCTGTGAAAAGTTGGTCCATCTGTAACACATTTCCAACTACAAAATTTACCTTAACATGGTGCTTTATAGCTTTTGCATCTGTGATAGCATCTTCAACAATGTCTATACCTGTAACATTACATCCATTTATGGCTAACATTATTGCACTATCATCCCGGCCACATCCAATATCCAGAGCTCTACCATGCGTAATTTCTCCATCCTTTATAAGAGCTTCGAAAACTGACTGGGGGTGACCGATATCCCAGGTGGTGTACCCTTGTATGCTTCATTTCAGTCCAAGCTAATCTTCTCACGACCAAAAATTCAGTTACTATTTTGATTAAAGATAAATATTTTAATAATTGATTATTGTATGCTTTTAGTTTTTTCTGAATAAAATTATTTGGTTAACTATAGCACAGTTTTCTTCAGATAAAATATTTTATATCATTTTCTGTGTTTTTAATTCGTTGCAGAACAGTATACTGAAAGTTCCATGAAAACTACTGCTTTTCACTTTTCCCCATTATAAAATGAGATTTCGCGGTTACGTAGATACATATATTTTGCTATAAAATCTGTGTATAATTAACACAATACAATACTATTTTTGTTTTGGAGAAAAATAGATACAAGATCCTTTGGAATTTACAGAACTTTTGTACACTGCCAACAAACTATAAAGTTATTGAAGAATATACAATTCAATCACTGAAATAGGTGTTGCAAGAATGAATAAGCTGATAGTTTTGACGATCGAGCAGATTCACAATGATAATATAAAAGTATACCATCCTGTCATTTTAAAAAGTGATACCGAAATGGTCTTGGTAGACTGTGGTACACCAGGTTCTGTGTCTAAAATCAAAGAAAATGCTCTGACACAAGGTGTGAATATAGACAATCTAACAAAAGTAGTTCTCACACACCAGGATTTAGACCACGTCGGTTCTTTAGCAGAATTGAAGCGTAAATATCATGGTATACAGGTTCTTGCTGATATTAAAGAAAGACCATATATTAATGGCGAAAAAGAATTTGTAAAATTACAAAAACAACGTGAAACATATGATAGTCTCCCTGAAAGCCAAAAAGAAATAATAAGGGTTCTACAACAATCATATAGTAGCTACGAACCTGTTGATATCGATGGAATTCTTCATGATCATGATATCTTTTCATGGTGTGGTGATGTTGAAATTGTTTCAACTCCAGGGCATACAGGTGGTCATATCTGCTTGTATTTATATGAGTTCAAAACATTGATTGCGGGAGATGCTTTGTTTATTCAAGATGATGAACTTGTGATCTCGCTGCCAATGTATACTCTAGATTTTGAGCAAGCAAAACAATCTATAAGAAAACTTATTGACTATGATATCGAAGAAATAATTTGTTACCATGGTGGTATATACAAAGGTAATATTAAAGCAGCTCTTAATAGAATATTGATGACCTAAAAATTGTTAAAAAAGTAATGTCAAAAGTATGATATATATGTATACATATATATATTTAAAGCTGGTGAAATATTAAAAAATATTTGATTCAGCCTTAAAATATCAATTTAAAAAAATATAATAACTTAAAGGAGACATATCACATGCACGATTTAGCAGGAAAAGGCCCAATAATACAGACTTTGATGACTCAGACCTGGGAAATTCTTACTGAAGAACAGAAAAAGAAAGTTACATTAATGAGAATGGAAAAAATAATCAAAATTTTAGAAATGAAAATATCTGGTATGGAAAAAATGATCGAAATTAAAAAAGAGGCTATAGCTGATGTTCGAAAAGTTCAGGAAATGATCAAAGGAGGTAAATGCTAAATAAAGAAATAATTTCAAAATTTAGGTTCTGTAGAAATATCTGAAATAACAATTTCCATGACTATTCAACTAAGGCAGGATTCATAATTTTCTCTACATTTTATTCAATACACTTTTATTTTTTGTTTACTGTTTTATTATATTTATAATAGCATGAATAGATCTTTTTTTGGTAAATCATTCCTATTTAATATGCAATCCTTAAATGCAACGTTTTTATATGAAAACTTCTGCATCAGTAAATATGATAACTTCATCCTAGTTAGTTGATACAGAACTAAATTTTCATGATAAGAGAAAGGAATAATGTCTTTAAAATCAGAATTGGGACAACTTTGCAAGAATATGTACAGTATAAAGGAACTCCTAGAAAATCTGGAGCTTCTGGGACACTTGGAACTAATTAGCCCAAACAACCATCATAAATAGAAACATAAGGAAATAATACATATATAGTTCTGGCAGTGCACCAAAGGTTCTGTAAAGTGTAGTTGATTCTGTATCTTTTTCTTCCCAATGAAAAACAGAAATTGCTCAGTCGGTTAGCAGAATGAGTTAGGGAGTTCAAAAAATAAGCTTAAAAGTATCAGATTGATCATCTCACTAACTACTAATATTTATTTGTTGTTAATTCCATGTTGATATGTTCTCTCCACGCATCATCAAACAGAATTAGTGACCTAATTTTTGGGCTAATTATGATATATCTTTAGATTGTCGTTATTGCCTTTTCTTCTTTTTGTTACATTTAATCTCAAATTAGTAGAAAACTAAATAAAAACATAAAAAGTTTTATACCATGTAAACTTAATGAATTTATTATAAAAGTTTACACCATAAGTAGCAATAAAATGTATTTAAGAAAAAAATGGAGTAATAAAAGTATTAAAAAAGTATAGCAAAATTTAATAAATTCGTTAGCTATCGATTTTAATTAGATAGTAGTGTATCGAAAGGTCCGTAAAAATTACTGTTCACCTTCTTTTTTTCATTGCAAAATAAGATTTCTTGGTTACATTGATGCATAGCTTTTATAGCAAAATCACGGCATTCAAATACCAGTTTTATAAGTTTACTTGTTGACTCTTGGCTTTTTTTGCGGTGGAAATATTGAAATAAAATAGTATATCTAGTAAAAGGTTATCCAACCCATGGCGCTGCAAAAATTAACCATTATGGAAATAAAGTGCATTATGAATTGTTTGAGATAATGGTTCCGTTGCAAAAAAATCCAAAAAATATGTAAATCTATAAGTAATTAATAAAAATCAAAATATTCAAGGAAAATGTACTAACATTATAAAACTATACCAAACAATTGATTAATGTATTTGACTTCATTAAGAACAGAGTAATTTAGATCATTTACTTGTCCTTTTTTGATCATATTCATAGCTTCAATTCCTTTTAAAGTCTTATTAGCAGATCGAAAAGACTGAAATCCTAACATTGGATTAACGATTCGTTTTATAGATCTATGATCTTGTTCTATAATGTTATTCAAATACCTGGTTTGTCGAATACCTATGTTTTTAGGTAGTATTTTATCATTTTTCAGTTTACCTATAGCAGGTGGATAAGCTGGATTCTTATCAACGGTTATTACCTTTGGAATTTGATTATGATACGAACTTAAAGCTTTCTTAAAGAATCTCTTCGCAGCTTTTCGGTTTCGTTTTGCACTTAACATGAAATCGATTGTCTCTCCATTTGAGTCAACTGCTCGGTAAAAATATTTCCATTTACCTTTTACTTTGATATAGGTTTCATCAACTCTCCACGAATAGTTTGTTAGCTTTAAATGTCTTCTGATTTTCTTTTCTATTTCAGGTGAATATTGATGTACCCATCTCATGATTGTTGTATGGTCGACTTTTACTTCCCTTTCCACCATCATTTCCTTTAAATTTCTATAGCTCAATGGGTATTTTAAGTACCATCTTACATTCAATAGGATAATTTCTCCTTCATAATGCTTCCATTTAAAGGAATTAAATAGCATATTACTATCTTTGATTCCCTTTTTATTCTATTGTATCATTAGAAAGGATTTTTTGCAACGGAACCCTAAAAACTTATAAATACATCATTTCCTGTTATATCATCGTTTGATATATCAGCTTTCAAGATGTTGAGGCTCGAGCTATGGAAAACAAAATGTGTACAGAAGTCAGACGAGTTTTTCTCAAGTACATCGTTCTGATGATTATTAAAGATAAGCCTACCCATGGCTATGATATAATCAAGACCATCAAGCTCCGCTCAAAAGGATGCTGGATCCCAAGTACAGGTTCGATTTATCCAATACTGGAGAGTCTAGAGTCAAATGGCTTAATCCAGAGCAAAGAGATAGAGGAGCGCCGCAAAAAGGTGTATTCAATCACCGATAAGGGAATAGTGGCGCTGGATCACATGACACAGAAGAGATTGGAGCTCTTGGATGAAATGTCCCAGATCATCAATATTATGACTGAAGGTAATGGCAGTAGTGATATTGGTGATGAGGTCAGTAATATCAGTAGTTTGGATCGGCAGCCTGAAAAAACACACAATGGCAATTCTCAGACTCTACAAACAGTTGATAATGGAAGGTAACAGGTTGAGCGAAGACAATAATATGACAGACAAAGTGATCGCTGGCAAATTAGGAAAGGGCGTTGAATACAAGTGGATTGCACTATTCAATGTGACCTTAGCGACTCTGATGGGGTCTACCGACAACAGCATTGTTCTGATTGCGCTGCCTACGATATTCAAGGGCATACAGATTAACCCTATGGCCCCTGATGTATTCCAGTATCTGCTGTGGATCCTGATGGGCTATGGTCTGGTAACTGCAACACTGCTCCTCAGTTTCGGGAGACTTGCAGACATGTACGGTCGGGTGAAACTCTTTAGGTTGGGTTTCCTGATATTTGCCATTGGATCAACCCTACTTTACCTTACTCCCAGCACCGGTAACGCGGGTGCACTGGAGCTAATTATTTTCCGGTTCATACAGGCCGTGGGTAGTGCATTCACTATGTCAAACGGTGCAGCCATTATAACAGATGCATTTCCGGCTAGTGAGAGGGGGAAGGCTTTAGGCATAAATATGGTTGCCTTCATGTCCGGCCAGTTCATTGGTTTATTGCTGGGTGGAGTACTAGCTGTATACAACTGGCGCTATGTGTTTTTAGTCAGTGTCCCCTTTGCTATATTTGGGACACTATGGTCTTACTGGAAGATGAAGGAGGTTTCTTTCCGTGCACCAAAAACAAGCATCGATTTCTTAGGCAATTTAGTCTTCATCGGTGGGCTAACTTCTCTGCTTGTCGGTGTAACCTATGGCCTGATGCCGTACAAACATGATAGCATCACCGATGCTATGGGCTGGGGAAACCCTTGGGTAATTAGAGCAATCATTGTCGGCATACTGCTGTTGATCATTTTCCCATTTGTAGAGAGCAAAGTAAAGAACCCTATGTTCCGGTTGGAATTCTTCAAGATCCGAGCTTTCGCCTATGCGAATCTCGCCAGCTTTGCAGCAGCTATTTCGCGAGGAGGCGTCATGTTTATGCTTATCATGTTGTTGCAGGGTATCTGGCTGCCACTTCATGGTTATCGCTTCGAAGATACACCTTTTTGGGCAGGTATCTACATGCTTCCCATGACCTTTGGCTTTGTAGTTATGGGACCGATCTCTGGGATACTTTCGGACAAGTATGGGCCCCGATGGATCGCTACCTGTGGGATGACCCTCGTGACCCTGGTCTTCATTTGCCTCTCAATGCTTCCCTATAATTTCGATTATTGGGAGCTTGGCATCCTGATTTTCCTAATGGGTGCTGGTAATGGCATGTTTAGCTCTCCTAATAGCTCATCAGTCATGAATTCAGTACCCCCGCAAGATCGGGGTGTAGCATCGGGTACGATGTTTACATTGACAAGTTCGGCCAATACGGTGAGCATGGCTGTGTTTTTTACCATCGTTATCGTAGGTATCAAGGGAGCTTTTCCAGGAGCGATACACGACTATTTCGCTAGCCTTGGATCCTTACAGATTAACCCCACTGTTCAACAACTCGCAGATCGGCTAGCCAGCATGTCACCGACCAATGCGCTGTTTTCTGCTTTCTTAGGATATAACCCGATGGGCTCTATCTTGAGCTCCATGGATCCACATATTGTCAGCGCGATACCACAACAGATCGTGACCACCCTGACAAGCAGATACTGGTTCCCACGAACATTACAGCAGGCTTTTATGCCGGCGCTGCAGTTTGCGTTTAGAATCGGGGCTGTACTCTCAGGCACAGCTGCGGTATTGTCTGCAATGAGGGGCCAACGATACGTGCATGAAACAGATTTTATGGGTAAAGATACTAGTAAAAGTGGTCTTGAAGGAGAAGGAAAGAAGGAGCAGACTTGATAATTGATATTCTAGACAATATCAATTGGAGAGTACTGATTGGCAGCGTTGCAATAAATCAGCTTCAATGCAGACTGTCACTTTTATCAAGTATTAACATTTTGATTTTGAGAAAGTGCAATAACAAAGGAGATAATTAGATGAAAGAAAACCAGGCTAGCTTTACTGCAATGTCGGTAGCCTATATGCGTGCTTACCATTCCATATATGATGCTCCAAAAATCTTTGATGATTTTTTGGCCTATGATTTGATACCCGAGGAAAAACGAGAACTAATTGAAAAACATTTAATTGAACAATATGTAACCTGGGATCAACAATTAAAAGATACTGAAAATTCTACATCGCTCCACGATAGGATTACTACCTCAGAGTCCTTAATGCAAGCAATTAATAATGTTATCAGTCGTGCTCGATATACGGAAGATACCTTGGAGGAAGCTTTCAGGCAAGGAGTGAAGCAGTACGTAATTCTTGGGGCAGGAATGGATACATTTGCGTTTCGGAGACCCGAAATGTTGGAAGAGTTGGAAGTATTTGAGGTTGATCACCCTTCCACTCAAAAATTTAAGCTACATCGACTTGCTGAGTTGGGATGGAAACATCCAGCAAAATTACACTTCGTTCCTATAGATTTCACGAAGGAAAGTTTAGTAACAGCACTCATGCGCTCATCATCTTATGACCCCAAAATTAAAACTTTCTTCAGCTGGTTCGGTGTCACCCCGTACTTACCCCAAAAAGATGTGTTGGCGACACTACGTTTCATCGCTGATGTTGCACCTGTTGGGAGCTCTTTAGTTTTTGATTATATAGATACTGATGCATTTATTCCCGAAAAATTGTCTCCGCAAATGCGAGAGCTGTTAGAGTATTTGAGTAAAATTGGTGAACCACTGGAAAGCAATGGCTTCAATCCGTTAAACTTGGCCGAAGAGCTCGCAAGTTTAGGATTTCGGTTATATGAGGACCTAAGCCCAACAGACATCGAAGGACGTTACTTGCAAGGACGTACGTATGGACATTATGAGCATGGACATTTTGCATGTGCAGTTGTCGAATAACCAGGTACTTTAATACATTTACCTGCCCAATAAAGGGGCAGTTTGTCATTAATTTGCCACTAAACTTTTTGATGCACATCTTGGTTCCGTTGCAAAAAAATCCAAAGAATATGTAAATCTATAAGTAATTAATAAAAATCAAAATATTCAAGGAAAATGTACTAACATTATAAAACTATACCAAACAATTGATTAATGTATTTGACTTCATTAAGAACAAAGTAATGTAAATTATTGACTTGTCTTTTTTAATCATATTCATTACTCATAGATTTAAATGCTTATTTTGAAATTTTTGCAACGGAACCTTTATTGGCATGTAATCAGCTGAAACTTCTACATTTCTATGAGCTATAGGATGATCTCGTTCTCAAAAGCATAAGCAAGATGCATCAAAAAAAATAACCAATCAACTACGACTGATATTGTTCATTCATGTGAATCGCTTCATATTAAGAGAAAACCACATGTCTATGTATGTAGAGTAGGATGAAACACTTCATATGGATCTTCTCTCCGGAAAGCAATTCGGCTATCACAAACATCAGTAAGTCGATTAATTTTGAGACTTATAAGCTTTCGATAGGCTTGTCGCTCTATCATCATGTTCTCTGAAGGACTTAATATTTGGAACAGCTTGTTCCATCTCAGAGTTTCCGGCTTCAACATTTCCTTTTAAATTAAATAAATTCGATGAAGCGCTAAAAGCATTTGACAAGTCAATTAAAATTGACCCGCAGTACTCATATGCTTGGGATGGCAAAGGACTTGCTCTTAATCATTTAAACAAACATGAAGATGCAATAAAAGATTATGACAAAGCAATTGAAATTAACCCTCAGCACTTAGATGCTTGGTACAATAAAGGAAATGCTCTATCTAAACAAAATAAATACGATGAAGCATTAAAATCATTTGACAAAGCAATTGAAATTAATCCGCAAGATTCAATGGCTTGGTACAATAAAGGAGTTGCTATAGGTAAATTGAATAAATCTGATGAAGCACTAATAGCCTATGACAAAGCAATTGAAATTAACCCGCAGAATTCAGATGCTTGGTACAATAAAGCAGTAATTTTAAATAAATTAAGTAAATCAGCTGAAGCAATAAATGCATATGAGAAAGCAATTGAAATTAATCCGCAACTCAGAAATTTGGCACAATAAAAGTACTTCATTTAAATGGATTAAATAAATCCGTTTTTGTAGGTAATGTACCTAAAAATCTGTAAATTCTGATTGACTCTGTATCAATTTACTTAATCACAAAAACACGATGTAGAGTCAATAGCTTCACTGATCAAGATTCTGTTTTTATTTTGATAGCTTAAAATAAATCTCGACATGAGATTTTCGTTCTAATCATCTTGTAGATAATATTAGCCAAAATCTTAAATCTATGACAATTATCTTAGAACAATTATCTTAGAACAATTCAATTTCAATACCTTAAACAATGGCTTTCTGTGTAATATAATTAAATAAATAGTTATAGATACTTAAATTATATACTTTTAAAGCAATAAATGTCTATAGAAAATATCCGGAAGACACTTACTGTGCTATGTTAACAAAATCATGAGGGTAAATTGTAGATATTCAACTAACAAGTTGTTACATAATTTGTTATGAATTCTATATGTCTTATTCTAAAAGAATGAGATAGAGATTAAAATCTCCCTTAATCATTTAATGTTTTAGTATAATTTCCATGATTATGAAATCCAAATTCATATAATTGGCTTAAGTGGCGCAACTAATATTGAAAGTTCAATGATTATTATCATTACTTTTGTAAAAAATGTCTTAAAACGGCTGAGAACGGTCCATTATTGATCTGGCATGTATAAACCCCGTCGTTGTATCAAAGGGAACTAAGAAAATATAAATGCAACATTAATTGGTAGTTATTTTAAAGAGTAAAAACGGTGTTACAAATGGCCAGACCTACAAAATTAACGGATGTAGTACAACAAGAGATCGGTGATGGCGTGTCCCCTGGATTGACGTACTCTCTCGCTGCTTCGTCAGCAGGTGTGACTTACCAGACGTTCAATCAATGGATGAAATTGGGAAGAGATTCGACTTCAAGAAGGCACTTTGAATTTTATAAACATATCAAACAACGGAATGCTGAAGGAGCTCTAAGAATATTACAGAAACTGAACGATGCTGCTAGAGCTGGAAATTGACAGGTTTGCTTGTGGATTATATAATAACAATGTTATATTATCAAGCATAACGTTTAATTGTAATATCTATATATGAATACTTATACTATATAATTAGAAGAGAACATTAGATTAAAAATACAATTATACGTTTTATAATATTTAAGTGAACAAAAAAATCTTCAAACCTTGTCTTATTAAATAGAAAATTTATGGGAAAATTGTTTGGCTTATTTGGCTTCCCTATTGCATGAATACCTGCTCTAAAAACTATAGTAATTATTTTAAATAATGCGATTTAAGACCATTTCATCAAGAGAAACAGAGCAAATATTCCTACAAAGATACCCACAAATACAACGCCAATCGTGACTTTAACTATAAAATCTACTGATTGCTTCATCTTAATTTTGTCATCAAGCATGTAAATAATAACCACTTCCTGGTCAAAAGTCATCAACTACTTCGTTTTTTATTAATTTAAATGATCAGGCTGATCTTAGGAGCTGCAGGCGAAGAGAGATACCTAGAACTCAATCGAATATTTAATTGAAAAGACGGAGAAATATATTAACTAGGATTGTATTCATTTTATTATATACGTTTGTGGATATAAGTTACTAACTTAAAATAATCAGTATTAACATTACATGTCTTAATTTTCAGGAATTATAATAGATAGGAACCTTCTCCCGACAATCAATAAATGACTTCATATCCGCCCCTACAACAGGCTTATAATTTATTTCAGATGATATAAATTGAATCTCTTATAGAAAGTGCTTTAGATCGCTCTACAGTTTTTGAATTTTGGTGCTATGTTTATCACAAATCACACGTTCGCCAGAATCTCTCCTATTTCGTTATTATATAATATATTTCACTACCAATATACCAAATCAGATCTAGAAAGTTAAGTATTTAGCTCAATAATTTAATATATATTATTTTAATGTAATTAATATATATGGGAAATATCGTGAAGCTACCCCATGTTCTTAGGCTTAGATTCATGAAGATTCCATTTTTGTCCAAAAAATGACTTATTCTGGGCTTACAAGAGAGACTTTTATTAAGAGTCCCTTGGGGAATACATTATCCAAGTAAAAAGATGGCCCAGAGCGTCTGAGAATAGCTAATATTTGATTAACCCAGCCTAAAGCTCGTCTCCATGCAAAACAAAACTAACTAAATATTAAATACATGATTCACTAATATTAATTCTAAGAAATAAAAAACGGTGTTATCGTGCCACGTCCTATAAAACTCACGCCTAAAATTCAAAAGCTGATCGGTGATGGTGTATCTCTTGGATTAACTTATGCTCTTGCAGCTTCTGCTGCCGGTGTAACGTACCAGAGTTTAAATTCCTGGATTAAACGGGGACAGAAAGATCAATCTGGAGAGTATTATCAGTTCTATAAATATATTCAAAAATGTAATGCGGACGGTGCTAAAAAACTTCTTGAACGCCTTAATGATCTTGCGGAAGCAGGAAACTGTCAGGTTTGCATGTGGATTCTGGAGCGAAGGTTTCCTGAAGACTTTGGACGAAGGATATACAAAAAACAAATGTTGTATCTGAAAATCAAAACGCAAATGTTGAGATAGTAATTACGGACACAGATGTAATTAGAAATAAAATTCTAGATAAGTTATCGATAGTTGGAAAATTGTAGTCTGACTCACCAAAAACGCCACCATGGACTCTTTTTTTCAATCTCTTCAGGCAATAACTTTGTGTTCAACCTGCTGTTCTCTTGGATTAAACTCTGAATATGAACTGCCTGTTTATGCATATTCTCATTTTGATCCTTGATTTGTTCATCTTTAGTATGTAACTGGTCATCTTTGACTTGCAGTTGGTCATGAAATGTTTGGATCTGAGTTTTAAGATCATCTATTCTATTTTGTTGATGCATATCGTTTACTTTCATCTGTTCTTGTAACTCTCTTATCCTTGTATCTTTTTCTTCCACCCTTACTTTTAATTCCCCAATGTCTATTGAAGCGGGAGTTTCTTGGGAGTCTGTAGTCAATAATTGAAGCGCTTTTAACACGGTCTCTGTAGGACTTGAGTATCCCATTGATACCACTTTATCCCATACTTTTAATGGAACCCACACTTGTATTTTCTTATAGTCACTTCTATCTTCAGCTGTCATGGGAGTAATATTACTCCCGAAAAGTTATAACCATTTCCATACTCTCAACAATTATTTATGTGCTAATGACAATTGTTTTCCATACTCCCAAAGCCCATTACAATACTCCCAATATTTATTTTTTACACTCCCATTAAATGTTACTATGCTGGTAAAAACTGACCTAATAACTACTATTACATATAATCCCAATAGCTAGTTATATATTCCCAATAAGCAACTAAATACTCCCAATTGGGAGTAAGCAGAATAAAAAGTTAGCAAATGCCGTACAAAATTCTAAACTCCGAATTTCTCCACAAAAAATCAGAATAACTATTTAATCATAGTAAATATAAATTTATAATTTGATATATATATTTTTCTTTTTAATGTAAATTACAAATCTATATACCCTATTTAGTAATAACAATTTGATGTACTAAAAAATGGCGTTCATTGAACTAATTATAAAATTGAACAAAAATTCGGAGTCTAAACAAATGGGAAGACAAACATGTAACCAAACAAAAAAAATACTGAGCATTTTACTAGTTGTTCTTTTTGTAGTAACAGTAACAGCTCCGGCAATAAGTGCGGATAAACCCAATCACAGCAGCAGCGGACTGCAAACATTCAGCACCGAGCAATCAGCCAAACAGCATTGTCCAACAGATACTGTTATGTGGCTTAATCTTCCAACAGTTATTTATCATTACACAGGTCAACATTGGTATGGAAACACTAAGAGCGGCGCGTATTTTTGTCAGAAAGAAGCAGATAAGGTAGGAGACCGAGCTACGCGGGGAATGTGAAAATTCATAACCTTTCATAGATACTATGAGAATTTGGATCCCATGATAAAATGATTAAGCTACGGTACAGTTTTGGTTCAAATGTTTTAATTATCTCGACCCTAAGATGCATATGTTTCATATGAAAACATCCACATCATTAAAAACGATAAATTCTATTTTTTGTAGTGACAGAAAAAGAATATGGGGTCAATCAGATTTTGTAAACTTTAGGTGTACTGCCACAGAAAATGTCTTTCAAATATGGAATTTAATCCTAGTTAGTTGATACAGAACTAAATGTTCGTGAAAAAGGAAATAGACTATGGGTTCTGGTGCAAAAAATCTGGCTTTATTGCAAAATCAATGTAAACATTTACAATTAGGGAATCTCATTACAGATAAAATAGCACATAACGGAAATAATTATAGTATCAAACTGCGGAAATATCATTTGTGCACCACAATCGAAAAAAGAATCATAAACATATATTCTAAAATATATTTAATAATATATAGTGATTAATCTTTCCCTATAATTTATAATACTTTAAAAGTAAGTATCAAATAGTCCAATAAAAAAACACCTTTAATTATAGATGCTCGTACAATATTTTTAATAGTTGTATTCATTTTTAACAGCTCGCGTTTAAGAACTAATCGACCATGCTATATTTCTGCGGTGCACTACCACTGAAAGGTGATTATAAAGAATTTAGTGTCTATTTGGACATCAGGAAAACGTACCATAATAAAGAATGATGCACTGAAGAGAAAAAGCACTTAATTTCATTATAACTATTGTAATATATAATTGTTTGAAGTTAATGTTGCTTTTACTTTGTTTCACTAGTGTAGACTCATAATAAAGTGAAGGAGTGAACTAAACGATGGAACAGTTATCTCGTAAAATGAAAAAAATATGTAATATTTTGGTGGCAGTCTTATTTTTAGTATCATTGACGGTAGCAGCATCTGGCGCTCAACCAGATCACAAACACAAACATTTGGAACACACTCATTTGGGTGGAAATTCAACCCATAATGATCATGACGATAATAACAACCATGATGATAATAACGATCATAATAATGATCATAATAACCATCAACATGATGATGATGACTGTTGGGCGTGGAGTCCCACCAAAGAACAATGGGTATATATCTGTTAATGGCAATGCTGACAGAAACTACATAAATTAAAAATGTAACTAAAATGAATATATGTGTCTGACTGCGTATGTAATCTGACAGCACATTGTATCAAAAAATTAAGCTGGAAACTGCGTTAAAATAAAATAATAAAGGATAAAATCCATCAATCGTACATTTTTAATTCAACTGTGCAAGTCCTAACCAAATTAAAATTATTTTCAAACTTAATAAAAAAGGAGTGAATTAAATGTTGAAACAACAATGTAGTAAAGTAAAAACAGTACTGACCATTATGCTGGTAATCTTCTTTTTAGTATCATTGACTGCTGCAGCATCGAGCGCTGAATCAGATCACAAACATGACCATTTGGACCAAGATCAATTGGACCACGACCATCATCATCACGATAATAATGATGAATGTTTGGTGTGGAACTCTACCAAGCACGATTGGGTATGGATTTGTTGACGATAATAATAACAAAAAATACCAAAAAATGAGAACTCTAAATAGTAGCTCTACTAGGATATGAATTGATAGTAATTTCTGCATGTATTTTGGAATAAATTCCTATTTAATAATTTTTTAATAGTTGTTGTCTTATAGAACTTCCGGTACAGTACTCAAGTCAATAGTATACATAACTTTTTTGTAAACTCTGCTCTATACCTTTGTTTCCACCACAAAAACAGTATTTATTGTTTCATTTATGCATAGTTTTAGTGATTAAATCTCTGGATTTCCTAAATGCCATCAATAGTAAGAAAACCTTATTGATCTTTGACTCATGGAGCTTTTGGAACTCTTGGAGCTTATGGAACTCATAGAACATCTGGATCTCTTGGAACACTTGGAACTAATTAACCAGAACCACAATTCTAAATAGAAATATTAGAAAAGAATGATAATAAAATACTCTAAACAAAATTAAAAACATGAATATATTAAATCAGGGACTCAATTTATCAACACCACAGTTTAACTCAATGCTTTTCTAACAAATTTCCCCATCTTGTTATTCTTACTAGAAAAAAATGTCTTAATAGGTTTTGCCATACTCCCTATATTTTTATATTTGGTTATGGCGTAGATCCCAAAATAAAATGTCTTAGCGTGATTATGTGTCTGAAAGTGAAAAAATGTCAAGGAATTCTTCGATGTATATTGTATCTTACCCACAACTTATAAGATTTATTTTTTGATACATTATTGATGCTCATCAGGCTCAGTTATTCACTACTATTGTCTGATCATGGATCAAGATTTCATTTCTTTCTGATACCCTGCAAGATCAGGATCTTAAAGTTTAATAATGATAGCAATCTTTTAAATATTAACATGTCTCAAAATTAAATCAACTTTTACAATTGTATAATGTGTAAACTTGATTTTAAATGCAGATCGGAAATTATTCCAAAATGCATACAGGGATTGCTACCAACTCGCATTTTAGTAAAGTTACTCCATATACTTTATTGGAGAAAATAAAATGAAACTTTTACTGATTGCTGACATTCACGCAAATTATGAAGCTCTCCAGACTGTTCTTGAAGTCCCTCACGATAGTGCTATCTGCCTTGGAGACATCGTAGATTACGGGCCGGATCCTGACAAATGTATTGATCTCTTGCGAGAAAAAGCAATCCCAACAATAAGGGGAAACCATGATAATGCTGCTGCTTTTAGGGTAGACTGTCAATGTGGATACAAGTATAAGCATCTATCAATTGCGACCAGGGAATACACATGGAAAATTCTTGACAAATTTAGAATAGAATATTTGCAAAAACTCCCTCTCCTGATTGAAGAGCTAATCGATGGTAAAAGGTTTTATCTGACCCATGGAAGTCCTAGGTCTATGTTTGAATATATTAAACCAGACACTCCGGATGAAGTAATTAGGGATATGGTAGATAAAGCAATGGAGACTATGGATGCAGATTTCCTGGCAATTGGACATTCACATATTCCTATGGATAAAAAGCTAGGAAATCTTACAATTATAAACCCTGGTTCAGTAGGACAACCAAGAGACGGGAATCCCAGAGCAAGTTGCGTATTGTTTGATACAGAATACGACAAAGCCGAATTTCTTCGACTTGATTACAATATCGATGCTGTCTGCACAAAAATTAAAGACAGAATGCCTCATGCAGATGAACTGATAGATATCCTCAGGCATGGGTATTAATAGTAAATAAATAGGTGTTAACTTCTTTTAGTTCATCGCAATTCCATCGGCACTCCGCAGCATTGTATATCGCCATTACAGCATACGTCTGTAGAGCAGCAATTCTCTACGCATGCATTTGCTACTTCAAGTTCAAACCCGCATACTTCACAAAAAAGACGCTGATCTTGCATTAGCTCACTGCAATTCATCTTATGTCACCTCAGAGTGTTTTATATAAAATTAGGTAATTTATATTTAAATATTTTTCGAAACAATAATTCTTTGTTGCCTAAGTTATCTCATAATGATCCCTACGTATTTTCAATCCAAACGTGCAATTCTTACAAGAAACTGAATCGGAACATTATAAATTGTATCTGCACCCTTTTTGTCGACCAGCGCCACTACAACTCTTGGTTTTGCATCCATTTCTCTAAGCTGCTCAATCACTTCCACAATAGTTGAACCGGTGGTAATAACATCATCTACAATAACGCAGTTTTTACCGGCAACGGATCCAAAATTTCTGCTTATGGTTCCTCTATGACATACCTTGACGATATCATGACCTTTACAATGATAAATCGCTAAATCTGCACCCAGTTCATATGCCACCATGCTTGCTAGGGGAATACCATTGGCAGCAACACCAACAACAACGTCGACTTCAGTATTTATTTTTTCCAAGGTCTCAAGCACCATGTCGCAGAGCACAAGTGAGATGTTGTGGAGACGTTTAGCACTTTTTCCTATATTGCTCCAGTTTACGGAAATATCTTTCGGAGCTAGGGATAATACTTCTTTTTTTGAACGGTTTAAAAGCCAGGTAACAGTTTCTCTTGAAACGTTGAGTTCATCTGCGATCTGACCGGTAATAAGCCCGTTACTTTGCAGTTCTACAGCTTTCTGTATTAAATCTTCTATATCCTTTATGATTACATACCCACCTGAAATTTTTATCTGGCTTTATTTCCGGGGCTTCCAAATCAATGACAGTATTATAATATCAAGCGTTATATCGCTTTCTTCTCCTAAGATTGAATTTTTTCTTTAGCATTTGCTACTGCTGCTGCTATTGATAATAAAAAACAGTTTTGGTGTAAAAAATAATATTTACGTAATTTGATACTATAATTCTTACCTTTGTTTACTAATTTTCCAGGAAATGAGATTGATTAACTTCCTAATTGTGAATGCCTATATTGATTTTGTAACAAAGCCAGATTTTCACATTACAATCCCAAATGAAGTTAATTCCCACGGAAAAAAGGTTCGAAGCTACCCCAGAGAAATGTAGTAGTTTTCTAAAAGTACTTTATTTTGCCTGTAATCGTCTAAAGTATACCGTTAACCGTAACGTTTAATTTGCTTGATTCTGAACCTCAAGTGCATAGATCCTAAGTTTGGATAGCTTAAAGTATCAAGTTATTGTCTTCTACTTCAACAGAATAAATCTTATGAAGAGATGAAAGATTTAATGAAGACCACACAGATTGATTATGCCCGTGATGGGATACTTACTCATGAAATGAAACAAATCATGGAAACCGAAAATATTGATGAAAATATACTGCTTTCGAGAGTAGCTGAAGGAAGCCTAGTTATAATGACAAGGAAAAGTTACTCTCCCATAGCTATAGGTAAAAGCAGCAGCACTAAGGTAAATGTTAACCTTGGTACATCTGCTGCAAAAATTGACCCTGATGCTGAGATAGAAAAGGTAAAGGTTGCAGAGAAGTATGGAGCAGATACAATCACTGATCTTTCCATGGGTGGAGAGATTAAGTCAATCCGTGCAAGTATATTAAAAAATTGTAGTCTACCTATTACCACGGTGCCAATTTATCAGGCCATTGTGGAGTGTGGTATGAAAGATATTACTGAAGATGATCTTTTATCGTATCTAAGGGCTCATGTAGATGCAGGTATGAGTTCTGTGGTGCTGCATTGTGTGGATAAGACGACCCTAGAAAAACTGAAGGGGGGGGGTAGGATAATGGGTATGGTTTCGAAGGGTGGTTCTCTTACAAGTGTTTATATGCTTACAAATGGTTGTGAAAATCCATTCATAAAGAACTTTGAAGAGATTATCGAGATACTTAGAAAAAAGGATGTTGTTCTTTCCCTAGGAAATACTATGCGAAGTGGATGCGTTCATGATTTTAGGGACAGTGCCCAGATGATGGAAATTGAGACAAATGTCAGGCTTGCAAATCGAGCTAACGAAGAAGGTGTTCAGGTCATAATAGAAGGCATGGGTGGGCATATACAGGCAGCGGATATTCCTACTCAAGTTGAGCTGTATAAATCAAGATCAAGTTCCCCTCTCTTCGTTGCAGGTCCCCTACCCACAGACATCGCCCTTGGATATGATCATATCGCAGGAGCAATAGGGGCTAGTATTGCAAGCGGTGCAGGAGCAGATTATTTGTGTTATATTACACCTGCAGAGCACCTTTCTCTGCCGAGTTCTCAGCAAGTAAGAGAAGGTTTAATTGCTTTTAAGATAGCTGCCCATATAGGTGATTCTGTGAAGTATGGAGTTAATTGCAGGGATCTGCTGCTTGCAAAGAAACGTGCACAAATTGACTGGAAAGGTCAAATAGATCTTGCACTTGACCCTGACAAACCTAAGGAGATGTGTCCCACAATTGGTCCATGTTCGATGTGTGGTGAATATTGTGCCATAAAAATTATGGGAGATTATAGTCAACGTACTGGATAAGAGCCTATTCAAAACTAGAAAAATGAATTAACTAATCAAATATGAATTGCATGCTCAGTAAATACTAAAAAATAATTATATGATATATAAATATATTTGGCATGTATTAATACTGGTTAAATATAGAATTGATTAATTAGTTTATGAAGTCTGGTTAATTTGTCAGAAATTGGATAATGTGTCTGAAATGATAGAAATATAAAAGCCAACGCCAGGACTTATATTATCACCTGTCACAACGTCGTTACTTGCGCTACTTTTACCATTGTTGTGGATTGCACTAACCTTTGTTGCTACCAACGAAGCTGCAATGACAGCCACTGACAAAAGATCTGTTTTAGAGTTTTATTTATACATAGTTTTTGTAGCAAAATCTATGCATTTTCTTATTTTTAAGCCAAAATTATAGGACATTTTTACCTGATTGTGCAGAAAAAGCATAGTTTTTATTAAAATACATGTTCGTTTAGAAAATAAAAAATGCTTTTTTCGCTTTTCGCCGAGTCAATAAATCCATACAAAGTGAGTTCGAAGTCTAGAAAAGAGTACAGTTTTCATCTAAAGAGCAGCGCTATCGTTTCGTGCAGCCCTATATAGACCTAGACTATACAATAGACACAATTTTAAAAACGAAAATCCTACAGAGCAGAAAATATCTTCCTAACAGAGTAATGTTTATTTGAATTCAAAGCCTGTCAAATATATATGAATAATCATTAAAGGAATGATTTTCGGAGAACTAACTTTACAAAAGCTGACATTCAAGGAGCTGATTTTCGTGAAGCAGATCTTATAAAAGTTAAATTTGAAGGAGTTAACCTTCAGCGAACGTATATTAACCCTGCAGTTCCCCTAGGACCATATCCTACAGGCACAGTGGCTACAACCCGGTTATTAAACTCACCACTATAAGCGTAAATTAAAGAGACATGGTTATGGTGCAAAAAATCTGGCTTTGTTGCAAAATCAATGAAAAACTTCGCAATTAGGAAATTTAATCAATTTAATCAATATTACTAATGGAAAAATGATATACAAAGGTAAGATTTTTAGTATCAAACTGCGGAAATATTATTTTTGCGCTAGACCCGACGATTTTATTCTACCGCATGTTTATGAGCCCTGTATACTTTTCCTCCCACCTTTCCAGCCCGAAAATATGCTTGACCCGAAAACCCCTAAGACTTTCGAAGACTTTGCAACGACTAATACTTACGAAGAATTCAGATACTTGCAAAACAGGAAATGTGAAAAGCACTTCTTTGAAGCCGTTTGAAAACTAATCAGTTAAATGCCATCGAGAGCTTAAACGAGTTCTGATAAACCTTCAGCACATGCAGAAAGCATGGAACTTTCATTTTTTTTGTTGATCGGTTACGAATAGTATATAAATAACTAGATAAAATCACAAATTTATCAAAGTCTACCTGAATCAGCAGGACAATTTCTGAATTGTGCAAATTCTGAATCCTGATAAATTACTTTTTCCCAATCTTCAATGGTATAAGATCCTAAATTCAACTTTGTAATTTTGATTGCATTTTTTAATTCTATAAACCCCGCTAAATCAATCAACTTAAGAGCCTCAAGTATTCTCCCTCTATATACTTGCTCGATGCCACATTCTTCGCACAACTTTAGGTAATTATCATATACATCAGTTATATAAATTATTTTTTTCTTTTTCTGATATTTTGCAATTTTCAGAACAGATAAAAGTACTACTCGTTGATGAAATGGTAAATATGAGTTTACTGCTTCATATGGATTAAATGGCACTTATTTCCCCCACTAGTGGAAAATATTCTTTTAATCCTTCTAATTGGTAATCACTATATAACGCTTTTTTTGTTGGCTGAATGCATTCATGAGGAATAGAAATTATTCGAGTTTTTCCGCAATTATTTACTGCCACAGATTGAATATATCCCTGCATATCTAATGAACTGATCCACCCTGAAACTGTTGGTCTTGAAGATGGTTTCTCTGCAATTATCTTACATAATGTTTCATACATACTCGTTACATCTCCCGTATTCAATGGTTTTTTATTATTCATAAGTTTAATAACACTTAATAACACTATTTTGTGATGCAAGGGCAATGTAACAACCGAACTAATAATATCATCATTCTGTACTTTCTCATCAGCTTTCTTAATATGCAAAACAGTTATCTTCTCCGATACTTCTCCTTCCGCCATTTTTGCTGCTGTATGCAGTACATTAAGAGCTTTTCGAATATCTCCTCCAGTCTTTGCAGAATTTTTGGCACATTCGATGATCGTTTCTTCATCTATTGAACTTGGAGTGAAAGCAAGATCAATTCTATCATTCAAAATATGATAAATATCATTAGTATTGTATGATGGGAACCTGAACTTTTCAAATCCAACAGACGAAAGAACACGGGGATCCAATTTTTCCTCAAATTTGAGACTATTTGAGAGGCCTATGATCCTTATGAATTGCCTTCCAGTAAATTTACCATTTGAAATAGCTCTACTAAATGAATAGAGTATATCATCAGATTTCAGAAAATCTATTTCATCAAGAATAACAATTAAAGCTGTATTTTTCTCATTTATTAAAAAATATAATATCTCATAATAATAATCCATTGAATATCCAGATCTTTTAACTTTAGTTTTGGGATCAAGATATTCAATAAGCTTGAATAAAACTGCATTTGTGGTATATACTTCTTTACAAGAGATGCAGATCCAATCTACATTTAGATCTATTGGATCATGTTCTAACTTATCCATTAGTGCCCTTAAAACATATTTAGAAGTTGCCGTCTTTCCACACCCAGGAGAACCAAAAATAAGAGCATTATTAGGTGCACCACGAAGGAATAAAGGTTTCATTAGATATGCTAATTCCTGAATCTGAATATCCCTTCCTATTAATACTGAAGGCAAATAATCATCGGGAGACAATACATCTGCTCTTATGATAATTCCTTTCTTTCCTACATAATCAAAAATATTTGTGTTACTAATATTATATACCACCTTTTACATGATTGACCTCACTAAACATGACACACTGTACTAGACATGACGTATTTATACTTTAGGATTTACATAGTTGAACCGAAAAAAACAAAAACATTAAACCTTCAACAGTCTAAAATATGACTTAAACAATAGTATTATTTTTGTACTTGATTTATTATCCCAAGCTCATGAGTCCTATATCTTATTAATCCAAAAACTTTAGTAGTCCCCCCCCTCTTCCGACATGACTGACATGAATATATGAATCCTAAAAACAGTGGTAGTTCTCTATTAATTTGTTGATCTTATTTTCAAAATGTATTTTTGCACCTGTAGTATAGAACAATAATAGCGCTGGAAACCTAATTAGCAAAATAAAAATAGTTAACTAT
The DNA here is from genome assembly GCA_963733675.1 of uncultured Methanosarcinaceae archaeon. GTDB lineage: Archaea > Halobacteriota > Methanosarcinia > Methanosarcinales > Methanosarcinaceae > Methanosarcina. The sequence continues at coordinate 98,815 of CAVTET010000007.1, forward strand.
ATAAGATATTAATAATAGACTTATAACATGGCTTTTTTTTAATTACAAGACATCGACTTGATTTTTAGGGTAAGGATTTCATGTCAGTCATGTCGGAAGAGGAGGGGGTGAGTATATTAATTTTGGTTCTGTTGCAAAAAATCAGGATATTTATATGCCATAAATAGGTCAATAATGATACAAAAAGCAATAATTATAGCCTAAAAAGGCAGTAAAATTATTTTTGCAACAGAACCTGCTATATTATTTCACATCCGTTATTTCTCTGGAATGGATTCATACAGTTTTCTTCTTTCCAGAGGCATGGATTTGAGATACTCTTTTGCTTCTTCCGGAGATACAACTTTACGGGTTCCATCAGCTTCCTGTATGACCACACCGCTTTCTATGAGCATCTTGTATCTTGCTTTTCGAACTTCTTTGTCAGGATGACAGACGAAATGGCAGTTGGAACAGGTGTATTCCATCCGGGATCCTGGAATCAAACATATATAAAATCCACCTTTGAACTTCGGTCTGCCGAGATACGCTTGTGTAGCAGCGGGTATTGCAGCGATGAAATCTTCATCTTTTCTGGGGATTTTAAAGCGCGCTGGAGACCATGTAGACCATTTTCCGGTGGCATTCAAACCTGTAAGACCGCCGCAGACAAGGAAACAGCGGCTATTACTTCTTCGCTTTCCGTAACTAAACTCCTTTCCACCAAGGGTTACAGTAACTTTCTCAATTGGATCCACATAACCAGATGAACATACTGAAAGGCAGAGCCTGCATTCGTCACAATAGTTCTCTTCTTCTGGCAAGGGGTCTGTTGGGATAAGTTCTGCGTCTGTAACGACTGAGGCCAGAACAATAGCGGATCCATATTCCTTTGTAATAATGTTCCCTGAATATCCAAAATGCCCGATCCCGGAGCGTACCGCCAGATACCTATGAGAAATGGGGGGGTGCATATCTAGAAGCCAATTTTCTGTATCCCTTCGGTAAACGAAATTTGCAGACTGTGGGACAGCTTTGTATCCAGATTGTTTCAAGAAATCTGCCATCTCAAGTGCTATTCCATTTGCAAGGGTAGTAGTTCGTACCTTATTAGTTTCAAGGGATTCATGATCCATTTTTCTGAAATAAGGTTCGATAAGGTCCTGATTAAAAGCCAGGGCAAAACAGACAGCAGATTTTGCTTCTGGAAGTACATAGGTCAGGTCGGCAGAAGGAGGACCGCCTAAAAGGGTTTCGGTCGTTGCAATGCCTACTTTGAAGGCTCCAAGGGTCAGAGCCATCTCTTTTAAAGTTTCAGTCAATTCTATTATTTTAGATTTATCTGTTAACTCTTCCACTTTTGATTCCCCAGTTAAATTATAAGAGCATATTAGATTTAGAATAATTTATAGGCTATAATTGAGATATCTTTAATTTATATTGAAATATACTCTTTTTCTAGAGTTATATTTCAATAACTTTATAGACCGTTTTGTGCATGATTATTCCTAATCTAAAACTAAGAAAGTGAATTATTCCACTAATCTACAAACTTAATTTCGCGGATAAATATTCTATATTCATTTTAGTGTAATTTTAATACTATTGGTTAGAATGCTTAGAAAAAACATGAGACTAATAAGTAAGAAAAAGTCTCAAAAATCGTATATAAAGCCAAATATGGAGGATTTCCTATATTTATTTATCTTGCATTTTCTTTTCATCTGCAAGAGTAACTTTTTTCCCACAAATGTCACATTTCCCTTCTTCAGTGATACAAGGCTGTTTTGGAGCTTCTCCACCACAAATTCCACACTTTACCATATCATTTCACCTCCTTTTTTGATTTCTGTATTTCTAACCCATTAAATTATTGAGGGTAAATTATATATAGTTATCTGTAATTATAATATACTATGTATATTTCTGCACCTTTAAGAAATATATGTCTGAAAAATTAGGAAGTTATGGTAGAAATTTTAAAAATTAAGCAAATGGATCTAAGAGAATGAGAGAAGTTATCAATGATACTGGACACTAATTCTAAGAGCACTAAAAAATCTGATGATTTAGAAATTACTGAAATAAAGAGTATAAAAGGAAAACTTTTTGAAATCCATAATGATATCATAAAATTGATGGAATCTTCCAATAGACTTCGTTCTGAAGCTGTTCTAGAAAATTGTAGGCAGGAATATTTACATTCTTTTCTTAATTATCTGTTTGACGATATCGAGACTGGACTTAACAGAAACATGGTAAAAAAATGTCCTGAAAAGGAAACTTGCACTTCTGCTTTTACAGCTTTCCTACAGAATAATGCAAGACTTATAAAAACTAACAAAATTGATGAAGCACTTATATTGGACAACAGCAAAAAGCTAAATGAATTGAAATGCGGAGCTCCTTATAATATATGCGAGCAGTGCTTTTCTGAAGTTTCGAGCTTATTTATAAAGCAAATCAACTTTATGCGTTCTATGAAAATTTATGAAAATAACACGGAACAGAAGCCAGATATTTCAGCTCTCGAAACAGGTGCGGTTTTGAGTGAAATTCTAGTACCTATCTCAAATAAACAGCGGCTAGATATTTTAAAGGCAGTTGCTTTCGAACCAAGAAGTTTCTCTGCTCTGTCCAAACTTACGACTCTTATAGCAGGACACTTACACTTTCATCTCCAGAAACTCTTAGACTGCAACCTGATCCTGCAGCAACATGAAAGAGGTGATTATATGATTACTGAAAAAGGGTTCAAAATCCTGAAAAGTCTGAATGAAATGTATTCTTCACTCCAATACGTCCCACCACAGGGCTCCACAGAAAACACTCTCCAGAGGTCAGAAGAACACCAGATTTGACTTTATGAATATTATTGACTTTATGAATATTAACTACATTTGACCCTAGCAAACTCTTACTCTCTTGATTGTTGAGGTCCTAAAAATTATAGAACTTAAAGGCTAGACAAAATTGCGCATAACCATTAACTCTTCATCCACTGTATTTTATAGAACTGATAGTGCACTACAGTATCATAAAGTTCTGCAAAATCTGATTAACTCTGTGTTCTTTTTCTGTCACTACAAAATATGAATTTATCGTTTTGCTTATGCGGAAGTTTTCATACAAAAACCACGTATGAATCCTGATCAAAATTTAGTAAAACAATAACTGTACATTATTAAATAAAACAGAGAAACAAAACGTCTATAAGTATCGTGAATTTTCTGTAAATATAATATAATTTAACACTTATTTAGATTTAATACGTATTTTAAATTTTTTTGGTCCATTAAAAAACTTTTTTAATAGGTTCTTAACAAAACACATAAAGTTACTTTAAACATTAATTTTTCGACTTCTAAGATAAGATAACAATAGTAAAAAAGGAGTAGTTAGATGAAAGATAACCAAGTTAGCTTTACTGCACTGTCGGTAGCCTACATGCGTGCCTATCATACCATGCACGATACTCAAAAAATCTCTGATGACTTTTTGGCTTATGATTTAATACCCAAGGAAAAAAGAGAACTAATTGAACAACATTTAATTGAAGATTATTTGAATTTGGATACAGAATTAAATGGTTCTAAGCATACTACATCTCTTTTTAGACAATATTGCGACGTCGACGCGCTTTCTGCAAGCAATTAATAGTGTTACAAGCCGTGCAAGATATACGGAAGATACCCTTGAGAAAATTGTCAGGCAGGGAGTAAAACAGTATGTGATCCTTGGAGCAGGGATTGATACATTTACATATCGGCGACCAGATTTGATGAAATATTTGGATGTATTTGAAATTGATCACCCAGCCACACGAGAATTTAAGCTTAATAGACTTACCGAGTTGGGCTGGGAGCATCCTACAAAATTACACTTTATTCCAGTAGATTTCACGAAGGAAACCATTGTGGCAGCACTAACTCTATCATCGTCTTATGACCCAAATGTTAAAAGCTTCTTTAGCTGGTTCGGTGTCACCCAGTACTTGACCCAAAAAGAAGTGTTTGCAACACTACGTTCTATCAGGGAAATTGCTGCTGCAGGCAGTATTATCAGCTTTGATTATATCGACGCCGATAAATTTATCCTTGAGAAATCTTCTCCACAAATGCAAAAAACATTAGAGTTTTTGCAAAATATAGATGAACAATTCAGAATGGAAGGTTTTTATTCGTTAAAATTGGCTGAAAATATCAACACTTTAGGACCCCGTCTCCATGAAAATTTGAATCCACAAGACATCAAAAAATGTTACTTGCAAGGACGCTCAGATGGATGTTTTGAATATGTTTGCTTTGCCTGTGCAGTTGTCGAATAATTAGGCACATAATATGGTTCTATGCTTCCTTGGTCAATATTTTTAATAAAACATTTAAAAGGCGTATGATTCTTATATTTGTACTGTTATCACATCTTAAGCTTATATTGCCAAATTAGTAGGTTCTATGTCAACATGAGCTATGCTACTTTTTCTCATATTTTACATGATCCTTCAATACTCACTCTTTTGGGAGTTTTTGCACTTACTGCTTTCAGACAAGTTGGCTCCTTGAGATTACAAATTTGGCAGATCATGACCATGGGCGCCGTTTTGGCATTATTGGTAGGACAGATTTCGCCTGAGTTAGCTTTAAGAGCAATTAATATCGATATAATTAGCTTTCTTTTCGGGGCTTTTTGTATAGGAGAAGCGCTAAATATGAGTGGGTATCTTGCTAGGATCGGTAGCAAGATAGGATCCAGGGTAAAGAATACGGATCAACTCGTCTTACTTGTTCTTTTTTCGACAGGAACTCTTTCTACAATTTTTATGAATTATACTCTGGCTGTTATTTGCACTCCACTCGTTCTGCAGTTTTCTCGGAAATATGGTATCTCGCCTAAGCTCATGCTATTTGCCCTAGCTTTTTGAATAACTACTGGAAGTGTTATAAGTCCCATTGGAAACCCACAAAATCTTCTTATTGCAATTGATGGAAATCTTAATACTCCTTTTGTAACTTTTTTACGCTGGCTTGCTCTTCCAACTCTTATTTGTTTTATCATTGCTTATGCCGTACTTAAACTTTTTTTCAAAGAGGAATTTGGAAAATCGATCAAAATTTATTTTGAAGAGTTTATTATAGATCATGAGCTTGCTAAGGTTTCAAAAATAGCTATTCTACTTATGCTAACTCTTCTAGCCTGTAAAATTTTTCTAATGGAGTTTTTGACTACTTGGAGTTTTAATCTGAGCTGGATTGCTCTTATCTCAGCATCTCCCTTGCTGTTTAGTAGAAAACGCATTGAGATCTTAAGGAATATTGATTGGACTACTCTGATCTTCTTCGTTTCAATGTTCGTTCTGATGAAAAGCGTATGGATTTCTGGAACATTTCAAGGTTTACTTGACAAACTATCTTATAATTTAGGTTCGATGCCAGTAATTCTTGCAGTCAGTATTGGATTCAGCCAATTTATTTCTAATGTTCCTTTTGTTGCGCTTTACTTACCTGCAATGGGTAATGCTGTTTCTCAAGAACAACTGATGGCACTTGCAGCAGGAAGTACGATAGCGGGTAATTTATTAATCTTTGGAGCTGCAAGTAATGTTATAATTATCCAGAATGCAGAAAAAGAAGGCTAAACCCTTTCATTTATCGAATTCTTAAAAGTTGGATTTTTAATAACATTTTTGGATGCAATTATCTATTATATTTTCCTTTAACTCTTAAGAGCTGCACTCAAATTTATTTTAGATATTGTCTAAAAATAGAGAAAATACATATGTTTTGATACAAAAACTGTGCGTGTATTAATTACAGTTTTCATAGTAAATTCACCATTTTATCCGATGAGGAAAATGCATTTATAGTGAAGTATCAGAATTTCTTCACTGGTCTTAAACTTAGAGATGAAGAACGGAGAAATGAGTGAATAGTTACAATTAGGCAAAAACCTGCAAGTTTAAAGCTGATGAGTGTCAGCAAACAAAATCGGAGGGACAGAACTTGATGCAATCATTTATAGTAGAACATTACCTCAACAAGAAAGTAGATGTTTACTGTGGCGGACCAGATGTTTTCAGGGGAATCATTGAAGCTTGTGCCGATAATGTTCTTACTCTCAATGACGACGGAAAATTTACCCATGTAGCCATCGATAAAATAATCGCCTTATGGGCTCAATGAGAGCACAAATTATGAGGATTCCGATGAACATCTCATTTTCATAAGTAGTTTATATACAATTTAGAAACATATGACAAAACATAGAGGTTTATTGAAATCCTCTATAGTAGATGAAATGTACATTATGTTGGCTAAATAATCACCAATCTCAACCAAGATTTTACTGCTTACATGAATAGGCTTAGTATCCTGAATGCGATACCACCTATCATGATCGCTGTGCCGATTTCCGCTATCGTTACAGCAGTTGCTTTTTTCCACCCGAACTCCGATGCCAAGGCCAATATATTGGCTAGGCATGGGACGTAAATCATGCTGACCAGCGCCAAGACTATTAATTGTACTGGAGTCATGATCGAGCCAAAGTTTGTGGTATGAAAAATTACAGCCAGCGTTAATAGAGTCATTTCTTTCCTAACGATTCCGAATATCAACAATATACCAGATACTGCTGGTAATCCAAGCCACCAGACCGTTAGCGGCATTAGCGCATTATTAATCGGAGTTAGTACTCCCAATGCATATAATGCTTGCACTGCTGCGCTGCCTATGATGTAAGCCGGGAATACGATCATGATCAATGATTTGGTGCGTGCCCACGTCTGTTTGAGTATAACGTTAAGAGAGGGTACGTGATAATCTGCCATCTCTATAATAAGACCAACGGATTCTCCAGGCATTACCTTGAACGCTATGCGACCTACCACGATAATGAGTAGTATATCAAATACATATAGCGCCATACCCCACCAAATACTTACGAATGTAGCTACCAGTCCTAGAATAACGATAGTCCTTGCCGTGCAGGGTATTAGTGTAACCAGGTAAGCTAATAGTGTTTTTTGCTTTGGAGTTTCCATTATCCTACAGGAGTAAACTGCTGGCACATTGCACCCATACCCTAGGATGAGTGGAATGACTGCCTTGCCATGCAACCCGAGTTTGTGCATACCGCGATCGAGCATGAATGATATTCTAGTCAAGTATCCAGAATCCTCAATAAATGCAAGTATTAGGTAAAATGGTAACACATACGGGATTATGAGAGTTACTCCGGCTACAAATCCGGTGAAAGCTCCATTCCATATGATACTTTCTATGGGACCTGTCACGACTGGTTCATACTGCTCTATCGCAGTTAAAAAATTTTGTATAAAATCCGAAATACGGGCACCTATGAGAAACGTCCAGACCAACAGCCCTCCAATGACCATGATAGCAGTCACATATCCCAATACTGGGTGCAGGGCGATATTATCCAAAGCTTCTGTCAACGTTCTTTTTTTCACGCCTGGCATGACATCCCTGAAGACCTCATGAGCAATCATGTCAGCTACATGATATCGCTCACCTGTGATCACTATTCCAGATGGCTCACCATGTATCTCCTCAATCTCTTTAGCCAGTGAATCAGCTAGTATGAGAACATTCTCGGCCTTCTCAAAAAGGCTGCGAATCTCATCGTCTTTCTCGATCAGTTTGATAGCCGTCCACCGTGAAGGATATCCAGTTTTTACATCCCCCAGGGCTGCTATAAGCTTCTCTAAGCGCTGCTCTATTTCTTGACCATATTTTATTTTGTTCGGAAGTTTTTTATTTTCGATTGCATCTATTATTTTTTCTGTCAGGTTGTCGATTCCGATTCCTTTGATTGCTACAGTGGTGACTACAGACACTCCCAGGACTCCCTCAAGTTTTTTAGCATCGATGGATAATCCTTTCTTTTCCATGAGATCCACTTGGTTGAGTGCTATGATCATCGGCACGCCTAATTCTATCAGTTGTAGTGTGAAAAACAAATTTCTTTCCAGTGCCGATGCGTCTATGACATTTACGACTATGTCCGGCTTTTCAAGAGCGATGAAATCTCTAGATACTATTTCTTCCATTGAGTATGTGGAGAACGAGTATATCCCTGGAAGGTCAATTATCTTGATCCTCATACCTTTATAATGCAATAATCCCTCGGCACGCTCTACCGTCTTCCCCGGCCAGTTGCCGATGATCTGATCCACGCCGGTTAATTGATTGAATATGGCACTCTTACCCACGTTAGAGTTCCCTGCAAGAGCAACCACCCTTTTGAAATCTTTCATCTTTTTAGTTGCGGAGTCGCACTGCCCACAATTTTTACATTCTGCCATCAATACTCCGTTTTATCTTGACACGTTTACAAAAATATTATCTGCTATTTCCCTTGCTATCGCTAGATTCGTCCTTCTGATGCATATTTCTATGGGGCCATTCATTGGTGCTTTTCGCAGTAGTTCGACTTTTGTATTCAACGTTAATCCAAGGTCAGATAACCGCTGTACGATTTTCTTATCTCCCCTGAGGAATTTGATGAAGCCCTTTTCACAAGGTTCAAGGTCAGTTATCGGAACAATGCTCCCATCATTTGTTCTACGCTTCCGTGAACTAGTAGCTCCGTTGCAATCATCACACGTACCTAAAAACATGGTACAGGAACTAATATGGCTTCCATGTGGGCACCTAGCAGGAGCGTTAAGAATCTTACATAACGCGTTTTCCGTCTCGTCAGAAATATCGTGCTCCATCTTACATGCTTCAGCATGAGCCTTTTTTTTATCTATATGGAGAGTATCAGTGAGAAATACTTCTAGAAGCCTATGTTTACGTTTAATTTTAATAGCTATTATCAACCCTTCCTTTGTTAGAGTAGCTCCTTTATAAGGCGCATAGACGACAAGACCCTTTTCCGCCATATGCTGAATCGCTTCTGTAACACTTGCTGGCGATTTTTTAAGGCATTTTGCGATCTCAGTAGTCCTTGCGGCTCTGTTTTTGCCCGCTATATCATAAATCGTTTTAAGATATTCTTCCACTTGTTCTGATGGCATCGAATCACTACCACGGTTAAAAACAATCTGCATATATATATATTTTGGCTAACCTAAATTATCAGACATGAACTTTTTAGCTGATCAAGCTTTATGTTTTCATATTTGTCAGAAAGAGTCAAAGGTTACAGAAAGCGATTTTCAATATAAACCATAAAAAGAAAAGACTCGAGTTCTCTCCAAAATTTCTAAAACTCTGGAATCCGGTATGAAAACATGGAACCAGAGGGAAGGGAGTCACTGAAATACCGCTACATTTCGATCATGAGAACAATATTGTCCTGAAGAAAATTAATTTTAATAAAAATCGAAAATATTCTTCAAGTGGATATAGATTCGTCAACAAAAGGGGATTTAATGGAAATCATATCGTAAGAACACTTCGATGTTGAGTATTTAAACTTCCTGCAGATGCAACAAAAAACAGCGAAGAATCTTATATTTCCAATTTTGATAATACCATCTTTGAGAAGGTGATAATATTGGAAGTGAAAATTAGAACCTGTGGAGTGAGACAACTAAACTAGTGGATAGTATTGGAGATCAGCCACTCCACAACTTAACTCAATTTAACTTGGCTTTATCACATTTCCTGTTAACAGTATTGATTATCATAATAACTTAATTTATCTTTTCATACTAGAAAAATATGAGAATAATGGAAAATGTTGTGCTGTTGATATATTGTATAATCAACTTATGAGAATTTATAAACTTATGTGGATTTAGATGATTATTTTACTTTAACAAGTCATTTTAATATCATTTATAAACATATAATGAAATTTAGGAGTTACAGAAAATTTTCTTATATTTTGACTGCATTATTTATATGTAACAGTTAAAGAAGACTAATAGTTGATGGTAAAAGATAACTAATGATTAATACTAGCGCAAGCAAATTTTTGGATAGACTAATCAATAATTATGCGTTTCATATTATATGTGTATTTTTTGTAATACTGGTAATTGTAAAAATTCTATTATCATCTCGTTTTTGTGGTCCATTTATTTTTCCAGATGAAACTTTGTACAATAGCATTGCCCAAAGTATTGTACACGGTAAGTTATATGGAAAGTTAGGTTCGTTTTCTCCAGGATATCCATTTTTATTGTCATTAGCATATAATATTTCCAATAACCAAAATATTATTTATCACATAATGCTAGTGATAAGCGCTTTCATATCTAGCACCATCATTTTTCCTTCATTTTTTATTATGGAAAAATACTGTTCAAAGGCAGTATCAGTCCTGGGTTCAATTACCGTGTCAACGTTACCATCTTTAAATTTTTATAGCTTTACACTAATGACTGAGACATTATTTATGCCCTTATTTTTATTTTCCATATGGTTCATCCTTAAAAGCTATGAAACTAACAATAAAAAATGGGAATTATTAGCTTCATTGTCAACTGTATATTTATATATCACTAGATCGACTGGATTGGCAATGCTAATAGCATTTGTATTGACATTTATATATTATATCATTTCAAATTTAAATAAAGATCGAGTGCTTGTTTTAATTAAAAAAAAGTTCATTTTAATGGCTAGTGTCATTATATTTTTATTATGTTGGCTTACCTATTCAACATATTTCGTGGACATAAATCAACCCTTTAGTGATAAATTAACGAAAACTTATGATTTTGGATCAGCTCATAATATCAAAGGGGTGGTAGGGCACGGAACAGACATTTTTGCAAGTATTAAAAATATGTTGATATTTACTAAGTTCTTTGCAAATTTAATAAGTTACCTGTCAGTTGGCTCCTCTTTTCTATTATTCATAATTATTTATTATTTTATTTTGTTACTCATCAATAAAAAACCATTGAAAAATCATACATTATCAATGCCAATTTTCTATGCTTCCATCAGTTCCTTATTATTGATAATCGCTACTATCAGCTTTCTGTTTAAGGATAAAAATACAAACCTGATACTTGGAAGATATATTGATCCAATCATACCAATAATAATGATCCTCGGAATTATATGTATAAGCAATTTTGATCAAAAAATAATTAACAAGAGGACTATTATTTATTTTATAGTTAGCTGCACTCCTCTTATACTTGTTATACCATATATTTTCGCCTGGGATAATATCATTATCAATGTATTCAATGACCTACCAAATAATCCAACACTATATATATACAATGTATTTTATGGGTATCCTACGTTTAATGCATTCGCAAGATTCTATGAACCGAGTTCTACATTTCTAACGCGAGCAATCTCATCATCTTTACATCCATCATTGGTTATGTATATCTATTTTTCGGTGACTGTAGCGTTAATAACACTATCAATGAAAAAAAAGCATTATATAAGTCTATTATTGATCTTTATTATCACTTCATCCCTGATTTTTTCTACCACATTATACCGCGTTTCAGTAGCAAAATCAAATGAGGAAATGAATAATAGTATAGCAAAATTTTTAACAAATAACACCAATAACAGGACTACCTATCTCATCGACCAAGCTACTGCTCCTGCAAATGTAAACATCGAAAAGTACGTGTATGGATTTTGGAATAAAGGAAATATTCGTTATGTCAATGCTAGAAAGACTTCTCTAAAATCTATGGAATTAAATAAAACAACATATCTGATATCGACAAAATCTTTGCCATATAATGAAATAGCTAAAGATGGTAATTTCACTCTTTATCTAATAAAGAATGCCTCTCCATTAATTAGTTGATATCTTAAGAGTTATATAAATTAAAAGCTCTTTTAAAAAATAGTCAAGTAAAGTCCAACGGGTCTACAAATGTCGAATTTATTGATATAAGCAATTTCAGAGATTATTTTACCCATTTTGGAGATGGATCTACATATGGAGTACATCTTTCTCTAAACCTTTATATTAAGCGGTGAAATAACGGTGTACTCCAAATTGGTTTAAATTATCACTTTTTTTTCAACACCGCTTCTTCATTTTATTCTCATTTCTATTGTAGTATTCCCGTGGCTCAGTAAATATGGATCAAAAGGCAATTTATTGAATTGAGTCTATCCTAGATTCAAGCCATCTGTTGTGAATAAGGTACTATAAATTTATGAGTACCTTTGGAGTCAGTTGTTGACTGTGAATATTCAATTGTCCCATTCTGATCTATAAAGATTGTCGTGCTTATTTTTAGGATCTTATTCTGGGAGGCAGTTCTTGTTACTTTTACAATTTTAACATATTTACAAATATTAACATAGCTTACATATACTTAGAAAATATTTTTCTCAAAGAATAAATTGTAAAATTGTTTATAGATAATTTTCTAATTTTTGTCTACCTATGTTTCATAAACCACAGTATACAGTTTCAAGTAATTTTCATCAAAGATGTGTACCTTTGGCTGCTTTTTTCAGTAAATCTAAAAATTAAATCAAGATTAATAAATTATTACAGTGATCAATTAGGATTAACAAATTTTTTAATCTAACATATTCAGATTTAAGATAATTAATGATTTCATGCTATTGATTTTTTAGTTTAACAATCTAAGTTCAATTAAATTTATATTAGTAACAAAGGAGTATATTTTCAGCGATGTATATCTATATTAAACCATACTTAACTATAAATAATCCAATATGCATATTATTATACCGTACTTCAATATTCAACTACCTGTTTTAAATTAAAAATCCCTTCTTTCTAGAATTGTGCCTATCATTCAGCAAAACTATCAAAATAATACTTAAAAGATGGAAATATTATGGAAATGAGATATAAAAATACTCTTATGTTAATTAGTATGATTTTATTGTCAACGACTGCACTTGCAGCAACTCAGACTGTAAAATCTGCCGCACAGCCATATCACATTGACCCCCACCATAATTTGTGGATCAAAGTTAACATGAATGGCAGCGCACAACATTTTAAGGTGTACAATAAGCCGGGATACTCACCCAACGGGGAAGCAGTTATGTGGGCATACGATAACTTTAGCTCAGGCAGCTTAAATACATCAAAATGGACAGTTTACAAAGAAGGAAGCAATAATGCAACAATAGACGTACAAAATGGACATCTAGTGTTGTCAGGCTCGGGTAATACATCTTCTGCGAATGTTGTGCTGAATAAACAATTCACTAACGGCATTGAACTGGCGGTCAATGAAACATTGGCAGGGGGTACCCATAACTTAGGCACATTCTCTGATGTTTCTTTTGGTTCTGGTGCACCAGTAGGTGGGATTAGGGGAACAGATTGGTGGCATACACATTTCAAAGCTGGTGGTGGCTCATTCCAAAGTCAAGGAATAGACAAAGCAATGATTTGGGTAAACTCAAACAGTTCGGATATTAATGTGCCAATCCCTGGGATCAGACTAAATGATTACGTCCAAGAGAATATTTCACATACAGTGGCATACAGTTATGATTCTTCTGGTAATGCAAACATGTACATGCTAAATGTAACTCAAAATCGTCTACCCTTATCTATACCTGATCCATATGGGTATAACCAGTTCAATCATCCATCCATCTATTTCAATAAGACTGGCGTATTTGGTCACAAATGGTGGATGTTTATTACACCATATGCATACTCGAGAGGTGAGCTTGAAAATGCATGTTTGTACTATTCTGATGATGGACTAGTTTGGCATGTACCACCAGGAGTGAAAAATCCTATTGGAACACCAATAGAATCTGAGTATGAATCAAATGCTTATGGTCTTGATCCGTATGGTTCTGATCCATATGGTTCTGATTCACGTGGTTCTGATCCATATGGTTCTGATTCGCATATAATATACAATCCTAATATCGGGAAATTCATGTGCTACTATGTAATAGGAGATATCGTTGGTGATGAAACCGTAGAAGATCCAAAGGTTAAGACGTACGATGGTATTACTGTTTCACCAGAAATAAATGTCAATGGTCATGGTGTATCACCAGCTGTATTGTATGATGAAGCTACGAGAACATATTACATGTGGATTGTTGATATCGATCCTACCCCGCATGTGATATACAGATACACGTCCGCTGATGGGATTCATTTTGGTAATAAGCAAGCAGTGGGTCTATCAAGTCAATATCACCCCTGGCATATTAATGTAATGAATTATCCAGGAAAATCGACAATTTATGCATTACTTACAATGTATAGTAACAACGGATTCACCGGTGATCTACATATTGCAACTGCAAATAACTACACCGATAATTTTACAGTTCAAAACACATCACTTCTAAAACTCAAGGAATCATCATGTCCAACACATAAGGATACTCTGTTATATCGTAGTGCAGGTATATTTAGTGATGACGGAAACATCTTGAAACTCTGGATACCTGCGCAAGATAATAATGGAGTTTGGACTGTTTTTTACACGCAAGCAACTAAGGAAAAAGGTGTCTGGAAAGTTGGGACATTCATAACTCCGCGTGCACCGCTTATGACAACCAAAAACACACAATATCTCTACACACCAAAACAATGGATGATATCACAAGGCGATTCTCCAAAAAGCCATGGAGTCAAAAGAGAAATCAATGAAGTTTGGGGATATAAAACAGGTCACACACCAAAAGCAACCGTAAAAAATATGGGAGCATATACTCAAATTGAGGTTAAGCCAACCGATTTACAAAACGTGTTTGATTACCAGGTAATGA
>CAVTET010000008.1:0-9842 GCA_963733675.1 uncultured Methanosarcinaceae archaeon
GGATGGAAAACTTCCCCGATAACCGTTGTTAAATAACAAATTTATATTTTTTGCTACATTTGTACTGTAAATGGAATTAAGACGTGCAAATCATTGTGTATATAAAATCAGATATCACATGGTTTTTTTGTTTGAAGTACCGTAAAAATCTTTTTTTAGGGACAGAACTCATCAACTATTTGAAAAATATATACTTTGAAATTTGAAAAGGTACTATTTTGAGTTTGAGGTAATTGGTAGTGATGGTGATCATGTACATCTTTTTGTTGGAGCTGAACTAACATAAATAACTGTATTGTTTATCTAGGATAAATTCTATTAAGTTAGTATGAGTAATTCGAAGATCTTAAAAGATTACTTAAGGAAGTGCCAAGCAGATGGACTGACGGAAGAGACAATTGCAACTGCTGAATATACACTTATAAAGTTCATAGAATGGTGTGGAGATCGAGAATTAAAGGAGTTTACAACAGACGATGTTTACGATTATCTGGATTTTATAAATGCCTATACATACATCAAAGCTGGTAAGGCCGTTAAATACTCACCTGGTACACAGCAACGAATTAGAACAGTTTTGAAAAAATTCTTGACCTCTATAAATCATGAACTAGGAGCCGTAATAAAGTTACGAACGCTAAAAAATGGGAAAATCCCCGAAGATATTTTGACTCGCGAAGAAATTGAAAAATTAATTGATTCATGTCGAAGTAACAGAGATCGGGCTATAATTGCTACTTTTTATGAAAGCGGAGCTAGAAGGGGGGAATTACTAACAGTTCAACTTAAACATGTGACTTTTGACGAGAATGGGGCAATCCTCAATATCCAAAAAGGGAAAACAGGAAGTCGACGCGTTAGGCTTGTATTAGCTTCATCTTACCTTAAACAGTGGATTGACACGCATCCATTAAAGAATGATCTTGATGCTTACTTATTCTGTTCGACTAATTCTCCTTTTAGTGTCGTCACATTTGTAGGACTTGCAGATCAACTACACAAAATAGCAAGTAGAGCAGCTATCCAGCCAAAAAGAGTTTATCCACATGCTTTTAGGCATGCCAGAGCAACCCACTTAGCTGAACAATTACCTGAACAACTTTTGAAAGAATATTTAGGCTGGACAAAATCAAGTAATATGGCGAGTATATATGTGCATATGTCAGGCCGAGATGTGGATAATGCTATACTTAAGTTGCATGGAATCGAGACTGCAGAAGCTACCAAAAAATTCATTGTTAATAAATGCTCACGTTGTAAGGAAATAAATCCAGAAAATGCTTTATTTTGTTTTAAATGTGGGCTGCCACTTACGCAGGAAACTGCAACAACAGTAGAATCCGTAAAAACCGATTATATGCAACTCGCAGATCTAGACGAAATTAGAGAAATGAAAAATACATTAAAACAGGAGCTAGAAGAAATCTCTAAGCTGAAAGAGATGATGCTTAAAGCTGGAAAATGATTTATATATAATTTTTAATGGATTTTATTTTAAGGAATTCTTATTTTAGCCCATATTTTTCTGGCTTGAAGTTGTAGTCTAAATTTGTTTTATCAATGCAGGTTGCTCGGGCTTGTCATGGCTTAATCTGTGGGCTTAAAGAGACGATGATTAAAACTGAAAATAACTATTTTGCAATCATTATGGGCTAATAATTTTTTCCTGGCATTTTTCGAAATAATTACTATAAAGTTTATCTAATTCTTTAAGTCCAGTTGTTGGGTCCTTTTCTTTATGAATAGAAATTAATTCATTTATTTTATGAACGAACTCTCTTTCTTCGGGGGAGGAGGTACCATCCATGACGTCTCTCTGAAAGCAGTGGTTGAAAATGAGATCTGAAGTTACCGTATTTATTTCGTGGTAATATTTTATTCTAATTATTTTGTCGCTCAATATTTCAGGAAGTCTTTCCATTATTTTTTTGAATATCTCTTCAGAAGTCTTATTCAATATCTCTTGGGGCATTTTATGCAACTCTTCGTTGAGCATTTCTGGAGACTTTTCATGTATCTGTTTCATCATTTTTGGGATTATTTCATTTGATATTTTTATAGACAACTCTTTTATAATTCGATTAGTTTTTTCTTCATGTGATTTATCTTCCATTGATGATGGTATTTCTTTTAACATTCGTTCGAATGTTTCTTTTGATATTTCCACACTCAAAAAATATTCTGAAAAGTTTTGAAACAAGTCTAATGTCAATGGATCTTTTGGGTATTCACTGTCAACAATTTGTTTAATATTATGAATTTTCGAAATCCTTCTAATACATTTAATGTAAACTTCATGAATCAATTCTTTGAAACTTTGTTCCACAGCAATCAAATTTTTGATATATTGCTCTTCATTAAAGAGTTCCCCTAACTTGTAAAGTTCAGAAGCCCGGGCATACAATGTTTCAACGTCCGTTTTTATGCACATATCAAAAAAGGAGGATGACAGGAACAGCTGAACAAAAGATTTTTTTACACGCATAGAATTTTTAAGAGGATGCTCGGTAAGAAGACGCTCAATAAGGAGTATATCTAATGATTTTCCACACGTATTTAACTTAATGTCTTCGAAATAAAATCTAATATTTTTCAAGTTTTTGAGTGTTGTTATATTCCAATAATTACGCAGACCGATTTTAGGCGGAATTAGTTCGATACATATAAGGTCTTGCAAATTATGCATGTGTTTATTAATAGTACTTTGATCCATAACTTCATATTTTTTCTTCAAATTATCCCTGATAACTGGCTCTGAGACAGGTCCGTTGTTTTTTAAAATGAATTCCAAGATGCTGGACTTCACTTCTTTATGTTTAAGGTGGGATCCTTTCGTTTTTGCCATGTGTAATAATATGTATGAATACTATTTAAACATAGTTTATATTATATTAGCTTAAAATAGTGTATTGATAATTGAAAATTAATGACATAGGTTATTGATAATCTAGAACTCCTCTTATTGTATATCTGTCATAGCTTATGGCTGAGGTTAAAAGAAATGGTTTTCGATTTCGGAAAAAGAAAAATCTAAAAAGTAGGCTATTCTTTTTTAGTTCCTCTCCCTGTCGATTGGATCAAAAATCTGGATATAGGTAAGGGATATTTATTGAAAATAGAGATGTTAGATGACCACAGCCTAAGGATAACCCCGGTTCTGCAGGCCCGCCAAGACTCTGAAGGAACCGAGGGCGCAACACCAACCAACTAAAAGAAGAGGTGATGGCATGAACAATATGACACTAAAAGATATATCTTTTATCTCATGGGCGAAACAAACCTGCACCAAACACCCTGAAATTTTAGACCACATGAGGAAGAGTACCGATCCACTGGAAAAGGCAATAGCAGTTCGAATTATGAAAAACGGAGGACTAAGCGGGCTTTAAAAAGAGAAATAGAGTATTGCAATTACCCAGAATCACACAAAGGAGATTAAGCTAACTGGAAAAGTCTTACCGTATCTAATGTCACTTCCCTTATTTTAATCCTTCTGTGTGTGATTTTCTCTTCTTTTTGCACTACAGGAGTTGAAAACATGTCATTCAACCCGGTTAAGCTCTCCTTCTATGAGGCTTTCGATAACGTAAACTGGTTACTGTTCCACATATGGATTACACATTCTGCATTTTCAAGGCTTAGGTGATTCTAAATGGCTGCCCGAACCTTCATTAAACCGTGTAAAAAACAGCCATCAGTCTGCAGGATTAAACTCTGCTCAGAATGTTGTCAAGCTCGGGAAAATTAGAATCTCTCGTTAATGGCGTTTAGGAGGGCATAGCCATGTCCACTTTTTATCCTGAAAATATTCCCAAGGAAATGAAAGATATTCCTCAATGGGTATTGTGGAAACTCGAAAAGAGAGGTAAAAAATATACAAAAGTTCCATATCAAACTAGAGGTAGAAAAGCTGATTGTACAAAAAAAGAAAATTGGGCCACATTTGAACAAGCTATGGCAGTATATAACTCATCAGCATACTTTGGTTTAGGTTTTGTTCTGACAAAAGACACGGGGGTTGTAGTTGTGGATTTTGATCCTGTCAGGCAGGATTCTATTTCTCCAGTAGATGGTAGTACATCTAAGGAGTGGAATGAAGGGGTTTTTTACTGAAATTCAACATTTCAATTCGTATGCTGAAATTTCACAATCCGGAGAAGGAGCACATGTCTTCTGTAAGGGAAATATTGTTGCTGATGGGAAAAAAAGGCAATGTTGAGATGTATTGCAATAAAAGATTCTTTGCAATTACAGGAGATCACATCGCTGAAACTCCCAAAACTGTGAATGAAGCTCAAGAGTGTATAGATGTTTATTATCAACTATGGTTTGAAGGACATGAGACTACTAACAGCAGCAATAATATCAAGTCTCCAATAATGGATGATGAAGACCTAGTGAAATTAGCAAGTTCTGCACGAAATGGAGACAAATTTAGAAAATTAAATGCAGGAGATATTAGTGATTATCCATCACATTCTGAAGCAGAGTTAGCATACTGTGGAATATTAGCATTCTACACTCAAAACAAAGAGCAAATAGATCTAATTTACAGAACTTCAAAACTTTACAACAAAAAATGGGATAGGTGTGGAAAATATGCTCTTGAAAAAGTAATAAGAGGTTTAACCGAAGTTTATACCGGAAAAATAGTTTCATTACCAACACAGAAGATATAGAAGAACTTAAAGAAATGACTTTTGAAGAAATTAAATTATTACAAAAAGGTTTTGCTGCGAGGCATTTAACCATTAACTTATCGGATGATCATTTCATTGTTCAAGTTGTTATAATACATTGACAGAATGACTGATGGATATAAAGAATATAAAATCTTAGGCGCGTTCTACTTACTTTCTTCTTGTACACAAAGAAAACCTGTTGTTGATCTTTCAACTACTGTTAATGGAGTTTTTACTAATTTGTGGACCCAATTTATAGGAATTTCTTCCATTTCGAGAAAATCCACAATCATAGATTTTATTGTGGAACTCTTATCGTATGCGATGCCGGAACAATTGACAGACACAGATCCTTCAATGGAAGCATATGTTGAAGGACTGTCACTTAATTCTGTGCAACCGATGGTGTATGATGAAGTAAGTACATTGTTCCAGAAAATGAATCAAAAATATAATTCCGGGTACTTTGAATTTGAATGCAAAATTTATGATTGCAAAAGTCATGAAAAAAGGCTAGCATCAGGAGGAAAAAGAGAGCCTAAAACTTACCTGATAAGAGAGCCATTTGTCACTAAGCTGTATGGTACGACATTCGTTAAATACAAGCGTAGTATGACCATTCCTGATTTTGACAGTGGATATGGATTTAGATTCCTTTTTTCGGCGCCTACATACGACTTTGAGGAACGCTTACCACGTGTGAGAACACCAGAGGATATTGAGGAAAAAAGTAAATGTGAGGTCAGAACTAAAAAGTTATATGACTTTTTCTCAAAAATGTCACCTTTTTCAATGACTATAGATCAAGAAGCCATGGATTATTACAACCAAGTAGGCATTAAAACTACTAAAAAAATTAAATACATGCCTTATCAGGATTTACTGGGTGCTGCTTGGAGCAGATATCAAATCTATATCCTGAAAATAGCAGCTCTAATCGAACTTGGAAAATCCACAGTATCTAAAAATATATGTCTAGATTCGATTCAAATCGCTTCAAGTATGGTGTTAGATTATTTTTTACCAACTCTCTGTGATGTCTACAATCTATTAACAGTATATCCGAAAAATAAAAAAATCGATAAGATAACAGAAGCATTAAAAGAGTTCAAAGGAATTGCAAATCATACTGATTTACTTCGAAAAGTCAGACTAGAATCAAAAGAATTTAAGAGTTCAATTGCAACAATGGAAGAAAGTGGACAAATTGAAGTCATTATTGAAAAGAATCCGAAAAACAATAAATCAACTCATTACTACTAACTAAAAAGCTGTGATGAAATCAAATTTGGAAGCGCAGAGTTAACTTCTCAAATGATTTCAGATATCCAAGTTAACGAACTTCCCAAGCTCACAACACATGAAGTTGATAGTGTGAAGTTCGTGAGTTCGACTAATTTTACACAGTTAAATAATATCTCTCTAAGTAACAAAATCAAACAGTCTAACAATATACAAACTCACGAACTTCACAGTACCCCAAATACATACTGTGAGTCTGGGAATTTGGGGATGTTGGGAACGTGTGAGTCTGCGAAACATGATATAGTTAACTCTGAGCACATGCAGAGCATACACGATTATCTACGAAACAGTTACCATGGCAAGCAAATTGATATTTTTAAAGTAATTTATGACTTTTGTCAAACTCCTGCTGGGAAAAAAGCCCTTAATGAAATGGGATTGGGGAAGATAAAAGAAATTCTTGAAAATTCATTAAAAAATTATGTTCAAAGTTTTGAATCGAGCATAGTGTCTGTGGAAGAAGCTGTTCGGATTCTAGAAAAAGAGGGGATTTAATGCCCGTTCTTTTCCTTGATATTGAGACTTCTGGCTTAAATCCCCTTATTTCCGAGCTAGTGACTTTGCAATTAATGACGTCATCAGGTAAATCAATGATAATTAAGGCTACTGAATCCCTGGTGGTTCTTAAATCCCAGCTTGAAAGAAGTTTAGTTGTAGGCCACAACATAAAATTCGACTCTAAGTTTTTGAAATATCAGTATGGTATCACTCTTTACAGCGTATATGACACATATTTGGCAGAGATAGCAATCTCAGGTGGTAAGCTTGCACGAAGAATGGGTGCTTCTCTTGCAGATTTAGTATTTAAATACTGTGGTGTCACTCTTGATAAGTCTGAGCATTTAGGATTTAAAAAAGGAGAACCACTGACACCAGAACAACAAAAGTACGCTCTCAATGATTTAAAGTATTTGCCTGAGATAATGAAGCAGCAGCAGGCACAAATAGCTTCCCTTGGGCTTGAAAATCTAATTGATATTGAAATGAAATGCATCCCTGCAGTGGTCTGGTTAGAACTGTCTGGTTTTCATGTAGACCTCGAGAAGTTTGAAGAGATAAAAGTCTCAGTTCAGGAGCAGTATGAAAAAGCTAAAGCCTTTCTTCAACAAGAACTGATAATTTTTGAAAAACAAAGTCAATTAGATGGGTCGTTCATTCCTAGAGAATTAAATCTCAGCAGTCCTGAACAGCTAAAGATCAGCTCTTCAAAATAAGGGATATGATATAGATAAAACGGATAAAAAAACAAGAGCAAAATACGCACATGATCCTATATTTCAGAATCTAGCTGATTTTAAAGAATCTGAGACGTTACTTAAAATGTTCATTAAACCTTTACCTGAATTTATAAATTCTAATACAAACAGAGTTTATTCCGATTTTTGGCAGTATGGCGCAAAGTCTGGTAGATTCACATGCGGAAAAGCCTAACTTACAGCAGCAACCGAGCAGGTTTAAAGAGTGGAGAACTATATTCACTGCCGAGCCTGGGAATAAGTTAATAGTTGCAGATCTTTCTCAAATTGAGCTTAGGATTATAGGTCAACTAGCTAGAGATAAAAAATATATTCATGCTTATAATGGAGGCCTTGACCTGCATAGGAATACAGCTGCAGTCATGTTTAAAGTGCCTGTGGATCAGGTTACTAAACAGCAAAGAGGGATAGCAAAATCAGTTAATTTTGGTTTGAATTATGGTATGGGTAAAAGGTCTTTAAAAGAGAAATTGAAGCTAGAAACAGGTATTGATTATACGGAAGGTGAGGTAGAAAAGTTTATCGAAGACTTCAAAAAATTATACCCTGATGTAACAAATTATCTTAAAACAATAAGTCAAAAAGGCTTCAATAGACTCGAAGTTAGAACTGAAGCAGGAAGGCTTTTCAAATTTGATAAACCTTCAGCAGAAACTGAAGAGAAATACAACGCGCAGAAAGGTAACATTGAGCGTGAATGCAAGAATCTTCCAGTTCAAGGTCTTTGTGCTGATATGCTGAAAATAGCCATGGGTAACCTTTTCTTAATCCTTGAGCCTAGAGGAGTGAAACTCGTTAATTGTGTCCATGATGAGCTTGTTTTTGAGTGTAAGACGGAAGAAGCTGAAGAAGTAGCAGCAATTGTAAAAACTGAAATGGAGCAAGCTGGGGCGCGATTTTTGACAGATCTGCCATGTATCGCAGAAGTCAAAGTAAGTGATACTTGGGAAAAATGAATTATTATCTATTATTTTTAATTCTTTTTTTTTGCACCTTATCCGGATAGGATGTGTAGTTCTCATCTAATTCAGTAAAACACTCTCAATTGATTACTGGATTAGGTAACAAAAATGACTGTATCTACCTAATCTGGTAAACAAACACAACTCTTAGTCTAAATTTGAATATCTTATAGGAATACACGAAGAAGATAGATAAATATAGATCTTTTATTTTTTGTTAATTAGTCTATGGTTATTGTTTTTATTTTCCTTTTTGCTTATATTACTCGCTTTATTCTGTTCGATTTCTAAAATTTTCCCAGTTTTAATTTCTTCAATCGAAATCTTCTCCATAGCCAACTATTCAAATATCAAAATGTCATCCTTTACCATTACCATTATCAAGTGATGATAAATTATAAATAGTAACAAATCGTATATAGTAGCGTAGTTTCTTGAAAATTTACGGGCTAATAGATTGGGTAATATGAAAGGTGGTAAAACAAGATTTCAACAGCAATTTACAGAAGATATGTTCCTGAATGCTCTATCAATTGACAGTATTAAGTCCACTACAACTATTATGAGTTTAGTAGGATGCAGCAGGTCCACTGCTAAAATCATGCTTTATAAGCTTGTAAATGAAGGCAAAGTAAAAAAAATAGAAATTGAAGGCGATGGTTATGGTTGGCAGAAAATTGCAGGTGATTAAATGAGTTTTATTGACAACAGTAAGCAAGAGTTTGATCCAAAAATTTCATTAAAATTAACGCCCGAATTGAAAGAAGATTATCTCCAAGATCTTCCGTTTAAATTGGAAGAATGTACGGTAGAATCTTGGAAAGTCATAAGTGTACCCAGTGAAAACTGTGGCTCATCAATCGAGAAACCGTGTTTATTATATACTCCGGTACTTCTTGATAAAGAAGGAAACCGTAGATATTTAACGTTCTGCGAAGAAACACTACAAGATCAAACAGCTGCGCTTGATCAACCACCTAATAATATGTATAAATTGGATTGCACTATAGTCGATGAAGATGGTAATAGAGAAGTAAAACCTTTTTTTTTGCAGATTGAAACAGATGATCATGGAGATCAGTTATAGTCATTTAACTGACAAGTTGTTAAATAATTTGTTATAAATTATCTCTATCCTATTGAGAAAGAACGGAAATCGGTCAACATCTTCCATACTATTTTAATATGTTTGTATAGTTTTCTATAATAACGGGATAAAAATTCATATTCCGATCTAAAAAGCTACGTGACTATTTCCATAAATATTATTTATATAATTTTAAAGTAATAAAAGTCTGTGAAAAATATCTCGGAGATGCTCCCGGTTTTTTGGCAGTAAAATTATGGGATTTAGTTTTTGTCCAAAAAACGACTTAATATAGTCTCATTCTGGAGACTTCTATGTGAAATCCTGTGAGAAACCTACCCGACCCAAAAAATGCATAAGATCGCTCCACAATCGTTCAATTTATGAGTTAATATCCCAAAACTCGGCTCCGTGCATAATTAAACTAAGTAAATATTTAAGATAAGACCGGCATATATTATTACAAAGAACTGAAAAACGGTGTAACCATGGCTCGACCGACTAAAATGACGCCTAATATAACCAAGAAAATTGGTGACAATATTGCTTT
>CAVTET010000009.1:0-4575 GCA_963733675.1 uncultured Methanosarcinaceae archaeon
GCCGGCATGAATAATATGACACTAAAAGATAAATCTTTTATCTCGTGGGCGAAACAGACCTGCACGAAACACCCTGAAATTTTGGACCACATGAGGAAAAGTACCGATCCACTGGAAAGGGCAATAGCAGTCCGAATTATGATTCATGCAGGAGTAATTGGGCTTTAAA
Source organism: uncultured Methanosarcinaceae archaeon (assembly GCA_963733675.1). GTDB lineage: Archaea > Halobacteriota > Methanosarcinia > Methanosarcinales > Methanosarcinaceae > Methanosarcina. The sequence goes on from CAVTET010000009.1 coordinate 170, forward strand.
AAGAGAAATCGGGTATTGCAATTACCCCGAATCACGCAAAGGAGATTACGCTAACTGGAAAAGTCTTACCATATATAATGTCACTTCCCTTATTTTAATCCTTCTGTGTGTGATTCTCTCTTCTTTTGGCACTACAGGAGTTGAAAACATGTCATTCAACCCAGTTAAGCTCTCCTTCTATGAGGCTTTAGATAACGTAAATTGTTTACTGTTCCACATATGGATTACACATTCTGCGTTTTCAAGGTTCAGGTGGTTCTAAATGGCTGCCCGAACATTCATTAAACCGTGTAATAAACAGCCATCCGTCTGCAGGATTAAACTCTGTTCAGAATGTTGTCAGGCTCGGGAAAATTATAATCTCTCGTTAATGGCGTTTAGGAGGGCATAGCCATGTCCACTTTTTATCCTGAAAATATTCCCCAGGAAATGAAAGATATTCCTCAGTGGATATCTGTGGAAACTAGAAGAGAGAGGTAAAGATCTAGACTAAAGTTCCTTATCATGTTAACGGCAAAAAAGCTGACACCACAAAATCTGAAAGCTGGACCACTTTATGAACGGGTTTTCACAGCTATGAGTCTTCGATCTATGCAGGATTAGGGTTTGTTTTGACCAAAGAAACAGGACTCGTAGCAATCTATTTGGATCATGTAGGTTGCATAATTCTATTTCCTCAGTAGAGGGGATCCACATCCAAAGAATGGGACAATGGGATTTTATCTGAAATCCAAGACTTCAATTCATACGCAGAATTTTCTCAGTCAGGAGGCGGAGTACATATTTTCTGTAAAGGGACTATTGCCGAAAGCAGGCCGAAAAAAGGGGAATCACGAAATGTACTGTGACAACCGATTCTTTGCCGTTACAGGGTGATCACCTAGCTGGAACTCCCAAAATTGTGAATGAAGCTCAAGACTGTATAGATGTTTATTATCAACTGTGGTTCGAAGGACATAGAACTACTAACAACAGTAATGAGATCACGTCTCCAATAATGGATGATGAAGGCATAGTGAAATTAGCAAGTTCTGCACGAAATGGAGATAAATTTAGAAAATTGAATGCAGGAGATATTACTGATTACCCATCACATTCTGAAGCGGAATTAGCATACTGTGGAATATTGGCATTCTACACTCAAAACAAAGAGCAAATAGATCGAATTTACAGAACTTCAAAACTTTACAACAAAAAATGGGATAGGTGTGGAAAATACGCTCTTGAAAAAGTGATAAGAGGTTTAACCGAAGTTTATACCGGAAAAAATGGTTTTATTACCAACACAGAGGATGTAGAAGAACTTAAAGAAATGACTTTTGAAGAAATTGAATTATTAAAAAAAGGTTTTGCTGCTAGGCATTTAACTATTAACTTACCTGATGATCATTTCATTGTTCAAGTTGTTAAATACCTTGACAGAATGACTGATGGATATAAAGAATATAAAATCCTCGGTGCGTTCTACTTACTTTCTTCCTGTACACAAAGAAAACCTGTTGTGGATCTTTCAACTACCGTTAATGGAGTTTTTACTAATTTGTGGACCCAATTTATAGGAATTTCTTCCATTTCGAGAAAATCCACAATCATAGATTTTATTGTAGAACTCTTATCGTATGCGATGCCTGAACCATTGACAGACACAGATCCTTCAATGGAAGCCTATGTTGAAGGACTGTCACTTAATTCTGTGCAACCTATGGTGTATGATGAGGTAAGTACATTGTCCAGAAAATGAATCAAAAATATAATTCCGGGTACTTTGAATTTGAATGCAAAATTTACGACTGCAAAAGTCATAAAAGGCTAGCATCAGGAGGAAAAAGAGAGCCTAAAACTTACCTGATAAGAGAGCCATTTGTCACTAAACTTTATGGTACGACATTCGTAAAATACAAGCGTAGTATGACGATCCCTGATTTTGACAGTGGATATGGATTTAGATTTCTTTTTGCGGCGCCTACATACGACTTAGAGGAACGTTTACCACATGTGAGAACACCAGAGGATGTTGAGGAAAGGAGTAAATGTGAGGTCAGAACTAAAAAGTTATATGACTTTTTCTCACGAATGTTACCATTTTCAATGACTATAGATCCAGATGCCATGGATTATTACAACCAACTAGGCATTAAAACGACTAGAAAAATAAAATACATGCCTTATCGGGATTTACTGGGTGCTGCTTGGAGTAGATATCAAATATATATCCTGAAAATGGCAGCTCTAATCGAACTTGGAAAATCCACAGTATCTAAAAATATATGTCTAGAATCGATTCAAATTGCTTCAAGTATGGTTTTAGATTATTTTTTACCAACCCTTTGTGATGTCTACAATCTATTAACAGTAGATCCAAAAAATAACAAAATCGATAAAATAACAGAAGCATTAAAAGAGTTCAAAGGAATTGCAAATCATACTGATTTACTTCGAAAAGTCAGACTAGAATCAAGAGAATTTAAGAGTTCAATTGCAACAATGGAAGAAAGTGGACAAATTGAAGTCATTATTGAAAAGAATCCAAAAAACAATAAATCAACTCATTATTACCAACTAAAAAGCTGTGATGAAATCAAAATTGGAAGTGCAGAGTTAACTTCTCAAATGATTCAGATATCCAAGTTCACGAACTTCCCAAGCTCACAACACATGAAGTTGATAGTGTGAAGTCCGTGAGTTCACTAATTTTACACAGTTAGATAATATCTATCTAAGTAACAAAATCATACAGTCTAAAAATATACAAACTCACGGACTTCACAGCACCCTAGATACATACTGTGAGTCTGGGAACTTGGGGATGTTGGGAACGTGTGAGTCTGAGAAACATTCTATAGTTAACTCTGAGCACATGCAGAGCATACACGATTATCTACGAAACAGTTACCATGGCCAGCAAATTGATATTTTTAAAGTAATTTATGACTTTTGTCAAACTCCTGCTGGGAAAAAAGCTCTTAATGAAATGGGATTGGGGAAGATAAAAGAAATTCTTGAAAATTCATTAGAAAATTATGTCCAAAGTTTTGAGTCCAGCATAGTGTCTGTAGAAGAAGCCGCTAAAATTCTAGAAGAGGAAGGGTTTTCAATGTCTCTTCTTTTCCTTGATATTGAAACCACAGGTTTAAATCCTCTCACTTCAGAACTTGTGACTTTGCAGTTATTGACCCATCCGGCAAGTCTATAATAATTAAAGATCCCGTGACCTTAGAAGCTCTTAAACCTAAGCTTGAAAAAAGTTTAGTCGTAGGACATAACATAAAATTCGACTCTAAGTTTTTGAAATATCAGTATGTATCACTCTTTACAGCGTATATGATACCTATTTGGCAGAGATAGCAATCTCAGGTGGTAAGCTTGCACGAAGAAAGGGTGCTTCTCTTGCAGATTTAGTATTTAAATACTGTGATGTCACTCTTGATAAATCTGAGCAGTTAGGGTTTAAAAAAGGGGAACTACTAACACCAGAGCAACAAAAGTATGCTCTCAATGATTTAAAGTATTTGCCTGAGATAATGAAGCAGCAGCAAGCACAAATAGCTTTTCTTGGGCTTGAAAATATAATCGATATTGAAATGAAATGCATCCCTGCAGTGGTCTGGTTAGAACTGTCTGGTTTTCATGTAGACCTCGAGAAGTTTGAAGATATAAAAGTCTCAGTTCAGGAGCAGTATGAAAAAGCTAAAGCCTTTCTTCAACAAAAACTGATAATTTTTGAAAAACAAAGTCAATTGGATGGGTCGTTCATTCCTAGAGAATTAAATCTCAGCAGTCCTGAACAGCTAAAGATCGCTCTTCAAAATAAAGGATATGACGTTGATAAAACAGATAAAAAAACAAGAGCAAAATACGCACATGATCCTATATTTCAGAATCTAGCTGATTTTAAAGAATCTGAGACGTTACTTAAAATGTTCATTAAACCTTTACCTGAATTTATAACTTCTAATACAAACAGAGTTTATTCCGATTTTTGGCAGTATGGTGCAAAGTCTGGTAGATTCACATGCGGAAAGCCTAACTTACAGCAGCAACCGAGCAGGTTTAAAGAGTGGAGAACTATATTCGCTGCCGAGCCTGGGAATAGGTTAATAGTTGCAGATCTTTCTCAAATTGAGCTTAGGATTATAGGTCAACTAGCTAGAGATAAAAAATATATTCATGCTTATAATGGAGGCCTTGACTTGCATAGGAATACAGCTGCAGTCATGTTTAAAGTGCCTGTGGATCAGGTTACCAATCAGCAAAGAGAGATAGCAAAATCAGTTAATTTTGGTTTAAATTACGGTATGGGAAAAAGGTCTTTAAAAGAGAAATTGAAGCTAGAAACAGGTGTCTGATTATACGGAAGGCTAGGTAGATAGTTTCTACGAAGATTTCAAAAAATTATACCCGGATGT
>CAVTET010000010.1:0-4544 GCA_963733675.1 uncultured Methanosarcinaceae archaeon
AACAATATGACACTAAAAGATATATCTTTTATCTCATGGGCGAAACAAACCTGCACCAAACACCCTGAAATTTTAGACCACATGAGGAAGAGTACCGATCCACTGGAAAAGGCAATAGCAGTTCGAATTATGAAAAAACGTAGGAGACCAAGCGAGCTTTAAAAAGAGAGAAATAAAGTATTGCAATTACCCAGAATCACACAAAGGAGATTAAGCTAACTGGAAAAGTCTTACCGTATCTAATGTCACTTCCCTTATTTTAATCCTTCTGTGTGTGATTTTCTCTTCTTTTTGCACTACAGGAGTTGAAAACATGTCATTCAACCCGGTTAAGCTCTCCTTCTATGAGGCTTTCGATAACGTAAACTGGTTACTGTTCCACATATGGATTACACATTTTGATTTTCAAGGCTGAGGTGATTCTAAATGGCTGCCCGAACCTTCATTAAACCGTGTAAAAAACAGCCATCAGTCTGCAGGATTAAACTCTGCTCAGAATGTTGTCAAGCTCGGGAAAATTAGAATCTCTCGTTAATGGCGTTTAGGAGGGCATAGCCATGTCCACTTTTTATCCTGAAAATATTCCCAAGGAAATGAAAGATATTCCTCAATGGGTATTGTGGAAACTCGAAAAGAGAGGTAAAAAATATACAAAAGTTCCATATCAAACTAGAGGTAGAAAAGCTGATTGTACAAAAAAAGAAAATTGGGCCACATTTGAACAAGCTATGGCAGTATATAACTCATCAGCATACTTTGGTTTAGGTTTTGTTCTGACAAAAGACACGGGGGTTGTAGTTGTGGATTTTGATCCTGTCAGGCAGGATTCTATTTCTCCAGTAGATGGTAGTACATCTAAGGAGTGGAATGAAGGGGTTTTTTACTGAAATTCAACATTTCAATTCGTATGCTGAAATTTCACAATCCGGAGAAGGAGCACATGTCTTCTGTAAGGGAAATATTGTTGCTGATGGGAAAAAAGGCAATGTTGAGATGTATTGCAATAAAAGATTCTTTGCAATTACAGGAGATCACATCGCTGAAACTCCCAAAACTGTGAATGAAGCTCAAGAGTGTATAGATGTTTATTATCAACTATGGTTTGAAGGACATGAGACTACTAACAGCAGCAATAATATCAAGTCTCCAATAATGGATGATGAAGACCTAGTGAAATTAGCAAGTTCTGCACGAAATGGAGACAAATTTAGAAAATTAAATGCAGGAGATATTAGTGATTATCCATCACATTCTGAAGCAGAGTTAGCATACTGTGGAATATTAGCATTCTACACTCAAAACAAAGAGCAAATAGATCTAATTTACAGAACTTCAAAACTTTACAACAAAAAATGGGATAGGTGTGGAAAATATGCTCTTGAAAAAGTAATAAGAGGTTTAACCGAAGTTTATACCGGAAAAATAGTTTCATTACCAACACAGAAGATATAGAAGAACTTAAAGAAATGACTTTTGAAGAAATTAAATTATTACAAAAAGGTTTTGCTGCGAGGCATTTAACCATTAACTTATCGGATGATCATTTCATTGTTCAAGTTGTTATAATACATTGACAGAATGACTGATGGATATAAAGAATATAAAATCTTAGGCGCGTTCTACTTACTTTCTTCTTGTACACAAAGAAAACCTGTTGTTGATCTTTCAACTACTGTTAATGGAGTTTTTACTAATTTGTGGACCCAATTTATAGGAATTTCTTCCATTTCGAGAAAATCCACAATCATAGATTTTATTGTGGAACTCTTATCGTATGCGATGCCGGAACAATTGACAGACACAGATCCTTCAATGGAAGCATATGTTGAAGGACTGTCACTTAATTCTGTGCAACCGATGGTGTATGATGAAGTAAGTACATTGTTCCAGAAAATGAATCAAAAATATAATTCCGGGTACTTTGAATTTGAATGCAAAATTTATGATTGCAAAAGTCATGAAAAAAGGCTAGCATCAGGAGGAAAAAGAGAGCCTAAAACTTACCTGATAAGAGAGCCATTTGTCACTAAGCTGTATGGTACGACATTCGTTAAATACAAGCGTAGTATGACCATTCCTGATTTTGACAGTGGATATGGATTTAGATTCCTTTTTTCGGCGCCTACATACGACTTTGAGGAACGCTTACCACGTGTGAGAACACCAGAGGATATTGAGGAAAAAAGTAAATGTGAGGTCAGAACTAAAAAGTTATATGACTTTTTCTCAAAAATGTCACCTTTTTCAATGACTATAGATCAAGAAGCCATGGATTATTACAACCAAGTAGGCATTAAACTACTAAAAAAATTAAATACATGCCTTATCAGGATTTACTGGGTGCTGCTTGGAGCAGATATCAAATCTATATCCTGAAAATAGCAGCTCTAATCGAACTTGGAAAATCCACAGTATCTAAAAATATATGTCTAGATTCGATTCAAATCGCTTCAAGTATGGTGTTAGATTATTTTTTACCAACTCTCTGTGATGTCTACAATCTATTAACAGCATATCCGAAAAATAAAAAAATCGATAAGATAACAGAAGCATTAAAAGAGTTCAAAGGAATTGCAAATCATACTGATTTACTTCGAAAAGTCAGACTAGAATCAAAAGAATTTAAGAGTTCAATTGCAACAATGGAAGAAAGTGGACAAATTGAAGTCATTATTGAAAAGAATCCGAAAAACAATAAATCAACTCATTACTACTAACTAAAAAGCTGTGATGAAATCAAATTTGGAAGCGCAGAGTTAACTTCTCAAATGATTTCAGATATCCAAGTTAACGAACTTCCCAAGCTCACAACACATGAAGTTGATAGTGTGAAGTTCGTGAGTTCGACTAATTTTACACAGTTAAATAATATCTCTCTAAGTAACAAAATCAAACAGTCTAACAATATACAAACTCACGAACTTCACAGTACCCCAAATACATACTGTGAGTCTGGGAATTTGGGGATGTTGGGAACGTGTGAGTCTGCGAAACATGATATAGTTAACTCTGAGCACATGCAGAGCATACACGATTATCTACGAAACAGTTACCATGGCAAGCAAATTGATATTTTTAAAGTAATTTATGACTTTTGTCAAACTCCTGCTGGGAAAAAAGCCCTTAATGAAATGGGACTGGAGAAGATAAAAGAAATTCTTGAAAATTCATTAAAAAATTATGTTCAAAGTTTTGAATCGAGCATAGTGTCTGTGGAAGAAGCTGTTCGGATTCTAGAAAAAGAGGGGATTTAATGCCCGTTCTTTTCCTTGATATTGAGACTTCTGGCTTAAATCCCCTTATTTCCGAGCTAGTGACTTTGCAATTAATGACGTCATCAGGTAAATCAATGATAATTAAGGCTACTGAATCCCTGGTGGTTCTTAAATCCCAGCTTGAAAGAAGTTTAGTTGTAGGCCACAACATAAAATTCGACTCTAAGTTTTTGAAATATCAGTATGGTATCACTCTTTACAGCGTATATGACACATATTTGGCAGAGATAGCAATCTCAGGTGGTAAGCTTGCACGAAGAATGGGTGCTTCTCTTGCAGATTTAGTATTTAAATACTGTGGTGTCACTCTTGATAAGTCTGAGCATTTAGGATTTAAAAAAGGAGAACCACTGACACCAGAACAACAAAAGTACGCTCTCAATGATTTAAAGTATTTGCCTGAGATAATGAAGCAGCAGCAGGCACAAATAGCTTCCCTTGGGCTTGAAAATCTAATTGATATTGAAATGAAATGCATCCCTGCAGTGGTCTGGTTAGAACTGTCTGGTTTTCATGTAGACCTCGAGAAGTTTGAAGAGATAAAAATCTCAGTTCAGAAGCAGTATGAAAAAGCTAAAGCTTTTCTTCAACAAGAACTGATAATTTTTGAAAAACAAAGTCAATTAGATGGTTCATTCATTTCTAATGAGTTAAATCTCAGCAGTCCTGAACAACTGAAGACAGCTCTTCAAAATAAGGGATATGATATAGATAAAACGGATAAAAAAACAAGAACAAAATTCGCTCATGATCCTCTATTCAAGAGTTTATCCGATTTCAAGGAAGCAGAGACGTACTGAAAATGTTCATAAAACCTTTACCTGATTTCATTAATCCTGATACGAACAGAGTTTATCCGAATTTCTGGCAATATGGCGCAAAGTCGGGAAGGTTCACTTGTGGAAGACCTAACCTACAACAGCAGCCAAGTAGGTTTAAAGATTGGAGAACTATATTCACTGCCGAGCCTGGGAACAAGCTAATCACGGCTGATTATTCCCAAATTGAGCTTAGGATTATAGGTCAACTAGCTAGAGACAAAAAATATATTCATGCTTATAATGAAGGCTTTGACCTGCATAGGAATACAGCTGCAGTCATGTTTCAAGTGCCTGTGGATCAGGTTACTAAACAGCAAAGAGGGATAGCAAAATCAGTTAATTTTGGTTTGAATTATGGTATGGGTAAAAGGTCTTTAAAAGAGAAATTGAAGCTAGAAACAGGTATTGATCATACGGAAGATGAGGTGGCAAAGTTTATCGAAGACTT
>CAVTET010000011.1:0-27413 GCA_963733675.1 uncultured Methanosarcinaceae archaeon
ATGGAGAAAGCTGGAACGCTATTTTTGAAAGATCTACCATGTATCGCAGAAGTCAAAGTAAGTGATACTTGGGAAAAATGAATTATTATCTATTATTTTTAATTCTTTTTCTTAATTTGATCTTGTAGAGTAGGTGTCAATAAGTAACCTACTCTACATGCTCCAAACAAAAAAAACAAGCATACAAATGATATCAGCAAAGAAGATAGATTATATTATTAATCAGTTATTAGTTAGTCTACAGTGATTGTTTTTATTTTCCTTTTTGCTTATATTACTCGCTTTATTCTGTTAGATTTCTAAAATTTCCCAGTTTAAATTTTGTCCATCTAAATTTTCTCAATAACCAACTATTTAAATATCAAAATGTCATCTTTACCATTACCATTACACAGTGATGATAAATTATAAATAGTAACAAATCGTATATAGTAGCGTAGTTTCTTGAAAATTTACGGGCTAATATATTGGGTAATATGAAATGTGGTAAAACAAAGTTTCAACAGAAATTTACAGAAGATATGTTCCTGAATGCTCTATCAATTGACAGTATTAAGTCCACTGCAACGATTATGAGTCTGGTAGGATGTAGCAGGTCCACTGCTAAAAACATGCTTTATAAGCTCGTAAATGAAGGCAAAGTAAATAAAATAGAGATTGAAGGCAGCTGTTATGGTTGGCAGAAAGTGATAAGTGATTAAAATGAGTTTTACTGACAACAAAAAGCAAGAGATTGATCCAAAAATTGCGTTAAAATTAATGCCAGAATTAAAAGAAGATTATCTCCAAGACAATTCGTGCAAGTTGGAAGAAGGTTCGATAGAGCTTTGGAAAGTCGTAAGTGTACTCAGTGGAGATTGTGACCTACCAATCGAAGAACAATGTTTTTCGTGCACTCAGGTATTTTTTGATAAAGAAGACGATTATAAATATCTCGATTTATGCAAAAAAATAATGCAAGGGCAAACAACTGCGTTTGATCAACAACTGGGTACTATTCATAAATTGGATTGCACTATAGTTGATGAAGATGGTAATAGAGAAGTAAAACCTTTGTTTTTGCTGATTGATTCAAAAATTTATCATGGAAATAAATTGTAGACATTTAACTGAAGAATTAACCAATTTACTATAACTTCTATCATTTTATTTTTTGGTTTAATTATAGCCATTTTATTCAATTCTATTTTCCCGCTCTTTTCTCCACTTACCCTATCGCAAAACGTCTCAAAATAGCCTTAAAATGGTTTATATTTAATATAACGAATCTGAACCTGTAGCCGTCATGCCTAAACAAAAATTGGGCAAATCCATAGTTAGGTTTTATGTGCAATGTGTTTGATTTGTTTTCTATGTGAAATCCTATCTTAAAATCCAAGTAACCAGCTCTATATATTAATTTATATCATTTTAAAGAAATAAAAATGTATGAAAAATATCTTGAAGGTACTTACCGTGCTATGGTAATAAAATCATGGGGATTGGTTTTGTCGAAAAAACGACTTAATCTGGGGCCACTAGTGAAATTTTTATCACGAGTCCCTTAGAACCCATATTAACCCAGTCAAAAAACGTCTCTAAACGTCTAATAATGACTCCTATTTTATTTGACATGCATAAACCTCGCTTTAATACAGAACAAAACTAACTTAATATTAAATAGAAGATTCACTTATATCAATTCTAAGAAATAAAAACGGTGCAACCATGGCTAGACCTTGTAAATTGACTTCTGAAATACAGCAGAGAATCGGTGAGAATGTTGCATTGGGACTCACGTACTCTCTTGCTACTGAATCAGCCGGCATAACATATAAAACATTCAATGACTGGATGAACAAAGGGAAGACAGAGATATCAGGAAAGTATTATCAGTTCTATAAATATATTCAAAAATGCAATGCAGATGCTACAAAAGCTCTCCTGGGGCGCTTAAATTCAGCAGCAAGAGGTGGTGGCACTCGGATATGTCTTTGGATTTTAGAGAAACGCTTTGCTGCAGACTTCGGCAGACACGAATACCGAAAAATGAATGTTGTTTCAGAAAACATGAATCAGAACGTTGAGATAATTGTAAATGATGTAGATATACTTAGAAAACAAATTTTAGCGAAGTTTGATCGGTTTTGAGAATTGCAAGAGCTATCAACTGGTTAGTATTATTTACCCAAACTTGAGCCTATTTTTAATATAATGTTCTTTCCTGTTTATTTTATTCAATAATATAATTGAACCGGGCTACCAGAATCTCCACCAGAGTTTTTTTAGCTCCTGGGGCTTCAACTCCCTTTTGTTCGAGCTGTATTGAACTCAGGGGTTAAAGACTGATCATTATACACTTTTGTCCTGACTACTTGCAGTTTTTGTGTGTCACGGTATTTTTCGAGGCAGCCGAGATGCTTTAATTCTTCATTTGCAAGATACTCATAGAGCTCCTTAAATTTTGGATTTTCCATTAAAGTAGATTTATAAAGATAAAACTCTCTTGCTTCTATTTCTCTCTCAATTGCCATAGCTATAGCTTCTTCAATTCCTTTAAGGGTCTTTACTTCGTCTACTACATCTTGATATGCACTTTTCATATATTTTACCCCTTAGATATTAGCTTTTCAAGTTACCACTTCTTTAAGGCTCTTAGTACCTATTTTAAGTCTTTAATTTGTTGTTCTTTTTTTCGATCTTTCTTTGTATTTTATCATTATATCTTCAGAAGGTTGTTCAAGTCCAAAGACATCGGGACTTTCGAGTACTGTGATATTTTTCATCTTCGCAAGTTTATCCGATTCGTTATTTGGTGATACAGGTCATTTATCAAGTTTTTCAAAAAGGGCAAGGAAAAAGATTAACATCTGCTATGATTCATGAGATCAGGATTATATGATTTATGCACTAATTAGTTAAAGCTATTACTATATAGTGTATGTTCAAAAGCTATGTAAATCACAACATGTATTTAGGATAGTGTGAATAATGTTTCTGTAATTTCTAGTTAATATAGGTAAAACAAAATTTTGTGAAAAATTAAAGGAGTTATGATATGCAGGAAATTATGAAAGTTAACATAAATGAGGCTACTTTACAAAAGTTGACCTTAACTGGAGAAACTTCAAGAGAGTTAATCTTATAGAAGTTGACTTTATAAAAGCCAACTTAAAAAAATCTTGCTTTGAAGGAGTTAATCTAGAAGTATCTAAATTTAGAGAAGCTCACTATTTAATATTAAAACAGGTTTCTAAAGTGAAGACATGATCCCTTTCATTTATCATGAAAATTTAGTTCTGTATTCTTGTACCACAAAAAATAGGATTTATCGTTTTTCTGATTAGAAGTTTTCATACAAAACATGTGCATTCTACATTCTGGTTACTTTTAATTTTTGCAGTTTTTGTCATTATTACCATTAACAGCCCCATACCCATTGTTGCTGGTGTGGGCTCCATACCCAGTCACAGTTTAGTAGTGGCCATGGTAGTAGTGAGCACGTGATCGGTGGTGACTACTTGTTCTTACTACAGTTGTATGCCCTGTTTTTACTACAGCTGTATGACCTGTTCTCACATGCTTCGTTGCGTGACCTGTTCTTACATGCTTCGTTGCGTGACCTTTTTTACCTGCTTCGCTGCACTTACTGTTGCAGCTGTCACTGATATTAGAAAAAGGGCTATCAGCAAAATAGCCAGTACCGTTTTCATTTTAACAGATGATTGTTTCAACATTTATTTCACTCCTTTATGGCTAAAATAAAGATTTATATTGGAATTTGTTTTTGGTAACTATTCAAACTACCGAAAATCAGTTGGTTGATATTGATTCTAGTACACTAACAAGTTCTGATGAACTACAATACTTACTGAGCCTGTTAGTTATTTTAAATTAATTATACGAAAAATAATTTCTGAATAAAATTTACTTTCCAGTAACATATTTTAAAACCCAAAAATAATAAAAAATCATTTTTAATATTTAATTGTTTTTCGACTGTTAAATATTTTATGTGGTATTATTTTTTGTTTCGAAACTATTTTTTGTATAATTAATTACTAATAATTGTGGGGTTTTTGTATACTTTAATGGAAATTAGTCGATCAAGAAATAGAGTCGAATTACTTTTTCAAAAAAATGAGGTATAAAATTATGACATTTCACAAGCAGATACTTACAATCTTAATTTTAGCTATTTTAGTGGTCACGGTCGCTAGCACTAGTGCCCAACATTACAATGAAGCAAAGGATAAACAGATAACATCGTTGAAGTTTTCGAATATTATGAACAATCCCATAACACCATGGAATCCTAAGCCCATCTATCCTGTAATCGATCCTACGGCTTATATACACTCCCAGGCTTCGGTCATTGGAGACGTGATAATCGGTGCTAATGTGATGGTTTCTCCCATGGCATCTATCCGTGGAGATGAGGGGATGCCTGTTTACATAGGTAACGATAGCAATGTCCAGGATGGAGTTGTGATTCATGGCCTTGAGACAACTGACGAACAAGGCAAGCCGGTCGAAAAGCACCTTGTTGATGTCAATGTGAAAAAATACTCTGTCTATGTGGGAGAAAATGTTACTCTTGCTCACCAGTCCATGGTGCATGGTCCGGCTTACGTAGGTAATGATACATTTATTGGCTTTCAAACTCTTGTTTTCAAGGCAAAAGTAGGAAATGACTGTGTACTTGAGCCAAAATCAGCAGCTATTGGAGTAACCATTTCTGACAATAAGTACATTCCTGCAGGTATGATCGTCACTTCCCAGACAGACGCTGATAAGCTGCCAACGATTACCGAAGACTTTGCATACAAGCATATAAATGAAGCTGTTGTACACGTAAATACAAACTTGGCTAAAGGATACAATAGAGCAATTGAATCTGCTTAATCCTTATGAAAATCAAAATTTATTATGAATAAGAGAGGAGACACTGTTGACGATGCATACATCAACAGTATCATAATCTACTCTATAATTCAAAGTAGTAATTATGCTCCTACTTGATAAATATTTTTAATATAGTCTGTCTTAAAACATGATGCATAGGTTTTATGGCAAAATCTATGCATCCTAAAAATAGCAAATGTGTTTTTATAATGTTAAAATGCATATTTTAATAATATATTATAACATATTGTAATATATGTCGACAATAGCCCTTGATCCAGATGTAAAGAAATCGCTCAAGGAATTCAAAATAACGGAAAATGAGTCGTACAATTCCATCATTAAACGGCTCATTGTTGAAGTAAAAGAAAAAAAAGAGTATATACAAATGTTCCCAAAAGAAGAGAATACTAGACGGAGAGAATCGCATGTAAAAGATTTTGATGCGTGGTTAGATAGGAAACTCATAGAAGATAAAGAGATCTTAGACGCCCTTGGAAGAAAGTGATATTTTGATCAGATTAATTGATGTTTTAAAAATCCATCAAAGAGTTATTGAATATGACAAAGAAGAAAATCCAGAAGATTATACACCTGCAATACTTTCTCTGGCTACATTAGAGCTAATGTTTGAATATATGATAAAGGAGTCAAATACTGTTTTTCAAAACGCTACAATTATAGTTTACACTATAGTTGCAAGACATCCGTTTTTTAATGGGAATAAAAGAATCGGATACGAAGCAATGAATTTTGTCATTGAAGATGGTGGCTATAAACTCACATCCACTAAAGAAGAAACGATAGACTTCATAGTCAGAATTGCCACTACTGAAAATGGGGTGAAGCTTTCTGAGATTGAAGGATGGATCATTAATCACATTACTAAACAATAAAAATTTCTCTGCAAATACAGATATTTTAAGACAAAAACTCTGCATAATAAATAAAAAATAAACACGATTTCTATAAAACTCTGAGTTCAACAAATTGTTTATATAAGCTTATATAAGTACCCTAATAAAAAAATAGAGCTTATCTAAATTCTCTTAATTTTTAGATATCTCCTAAAAGAATGAAAACATAATTAATACAATATTATTATCCGACGTTAAAAAATTTTATCTGGAAGTAATTTTGATTCAGACCTTTTTTTAAATATCATATTGTTGTTCGATTGTGAAACTTTTTGTAGAGAAGTAATTTTTGTTCAGAAACGATTTATTATATAGTTAAATTTTATGTTGAAGTAACTTTCATTCAGAAACTATTTTTCATATAATTAATTTAAAATAACTATGGAATTTTTTATATTGTGGAGGATTCCAATAAACCCTCGTTTTTGGCTGATTGCTTATAAATCCTACATAAGCAATTTGTTGAAATCGAGAGTTTATCAAAATTCTCTATGGTCTAAAATCCAAAAACGGGGCTAGGAGAGAACTATGTCATCATCCAAAAATCGTATTCCAGTCGAAAGTGGTGAGCGTGAGACTCTTCCCGGAGCTCACATTTTAGGTGCAATAGACCCACACGAACACTTCCGAGTAACCGTAGTAGTACGTCGCAGTCCCTCAAACAAAGGGCTTAGTTCAGTGGTCAAAGAGCTTAGTGCTCAAAAGCCTAGTGAGCATAAGTACCTCAGCCGGGATGAATTAGCTACAGCTTATGGGGTAGATCCTGCCGATTTAGCAAAGATAGAGGAATTACAGACGAATACGGCCTAAATGTAGTGGAAGTAAAAGCAGCACAGCGTCGTGTGATTCTAATAGGAACAGCGGCTTCTTTTAGCGCAGCTTTTGGAACCTAACATGAAATCAAATTATGAGGTATGAAGTATGGGACTTTATCAGTTACATGGTGATGGTACAATATGGGTGTGTATACAGGGCCGCCCATGTCAGGATGGCAGCTGCTCGACAACAACCCCAGAACAAGAGCAATCATCTCAGCAGGACTGCAAAGATTTTGGGCGTATTTGGGATGGCTTGGATTCTCTATGCAACATCAGCTCCAAACCAATTGGTGCTGGGCAGCGACTTCGTGCAGTGTAAGTGCTTTTTTTAACCGAAACATACAATGGACACAATGTAAGCTCGTAAATGCTGAATTAGGGAGAAGTGATTGCTGCAATAATGGTTCAAGTAATGACTGTAATCAACCTTGGTACCTCGACAAAGCATTAATGAGGACAGGCAATTTGCAGTCCTTGGCATCTGGAGCTGCATCAATTGATAATATCGTTACAGAGATTGATGGTGGTCATCCAATATGTGTGATAATTGGCTGGTCTGGTGGTGGAGGACATTTTGTTGCCATAGCTGGCTATTACTTTGATCTGAATATGATCGCAGTCGAAGATCCCTGGTATGGGATGTCTACTGTACCCTTGAATACGTTCAAGAGTGCATATAAAGGATCTGGAACATGGACTCATACCTATTACGTGAAACCTTGAGGAGATGATTTGATGCCTATTGTTTATCGAAATGTGCCGGTTGAAGCGATCGAAGCTGTCAAAAATGGGGTGGAACTGATGCCTTCAAAACGCGCTTTCCACACATCGCGGCTTTACAGTGCTTTCACTGAAAGGGCTGCTGCCCCTGTGCCTGAACAAGCTTTACCTGTGTACCACTTGGGACTTTCTGATATAGCCAAAAGTCCAGATATAAAAATTTCCACCCAAACAGGATGGCGCTACACGCTCAAACAGAATAATGAAGTTTTGGCTCATGCAGAGACAATTATTGATCCAAATGGAAAAAACTTGTTTGCAGGAACTAATGGGGGTCCTTTAGTAAATGGAACTGCTAAAGCAATTGAAGCAGTTGAGGACCAGAGCGAAATAAAGCAAGGAAATTTTGAAGTTCGGTTACTTTTTATTCCTGCACTCTACGTATCCGCACTTTGGTTAGCGGATAAAGAGGGTAAAGCCGACTTTGCAATGCCTATTGAGCCAACTCCGGCACTTTTGACACCAAATAAACTGATCCCATTGAAAGAGTTCTCGCTATTCTCCAAGACGAAGCAAAATCTGCGCTAGCATCCTATCGCGACAAAGATATGCTTGGCGGTTAAATAGAAGGCACTTTCATGGATAATTAATAAACTCATGAATTAATTAGAGTTTAAAAACGGCTCATGGCTTTTAACTAAGATTTATAGGACTTTATGCAGTTTAACTGAACAATCAATAACATCAAGCTTGTAATCCTAAAGAAATTAGGTTTTGGCTGCAGTGTTTATTGACTCGATTTCGCCTTAAGTTGTGTAATCCTATATCACTTTTCAGTCTTTATCCATTTGGATATTGTGTTATCTTGTGTCTAAGAGCTTGTCTTAATACTCTTTTATCATTTTGCGGAGTATTTTTATACGACCCAGTCTTCTAATCATGTTTTTTCGGTTCTGTTGCAAAAAATCCAAAAAAAATATGTAAATCTATAAGTAATTAATAAAAATCAAAATATTCCAGAAAAATGTACTAACATTATAAAGCTATACCAAATAATTGATTAATGTATTTGACTTCATTAAGAACAGAGTAATTTAGATCGATTACTTGTCCTTTTTTGATCATATTTATAGCTTCAATTCCTTTTAAGGTTTTATTAGCAGATCGAAAAGACTGAAATCCTAACATTGGATTAACGATTCTCTTTATAGATCTGTGATCTTGTTCTATAATGTTATTCAAATACTTAATTTGTCTAATTTCAACATTTTTAGGTAGTATTTTATCATTTTTCAGTTTATCTATAGCAGGTGGATAAGCTGGATTCTTATCAACTGTTATTACTCGTGGAATTTGATTATGATTAGAACTCAAAGCTTTCTTAAAGAATCTCTTCGCTGCCTTTCTATCTCGTTTTGAACTTAACATGAAATCAATTGTATCTCCATTTGAGTCAACTGCTCGGTAAAAATATTTCCATTTACCTTTTACTTTGATATAGGTTTCATCAACTCTCCACGAATCATTTGTTGGTCTTAAATGTCTTCTTATCTTCTTTTCTAGTTCAGGGGAATATTGATGTACCCATCTCATTATAGGGTTCCGTTGCAAAAATAATTTTACTGCCTTTTTAGGCTATAACTATTGCTTTTTTGTATTATTATTGACCTGTTTATGGAATATAAATATCCTAATTGTGAAGGTTTTTTCTGATTTTGCAAGGGAGCCAGATTTTTTGCAACGGAACCCCTTTGAGTCCTGATCAAATCTTAAAAAAGAGTGTACCTACCATTTTTAGGAAAATTTATAGAGAATCTTATAATTCAGATTTTCAATAATTCATGGACATCATCAGAAAGTAAAACACAAGAATCTATATCTTGAAGAACTGCAGTATTATTGCAGAAGATATCGATAAATCTTTAATTTTCACTAATCATTTAGATATAATTTGTAAATATATGACTTAATTTAGGAGTTTATCGAAGTCCTCGAAACTTTATAAAATGCCGCTACAACCTTTTTCTAGAAAATCTGCTTCGAAAATCAGTTTTTCTCGACGAGTTTTGCTTCCAGAATCTTTAAAGATCCACTATCTCCTTCCCATTCAATTTCACTCTTTACAATTTCAATATGTTTCTTATAGAAAGGAGCATCAAGGACAAGAGTTTCATATTCTCCCCCTTCTCCAGCCATGTGGATCATATGCCTGCGATTAAGAGCTTTAAGATGTTCGATGGAATTTACATTGATAGGACGGCCAAGGCAAGATTTATCAAGTCCTTCGGCAGCAACCTGGACAATCCGGATATCCAGAACTTTTGACATCTCATTGAGCAACTCTTCAGGATCCTTGTGCCATAGAGGAGCGTAGACCCGAAGATCCATAGAATCACATATTTTCTGAATTCTACCTGCCTGATACTGAGATTCAATAGCTCCTACTAATATCCCTTCTACGTTCACTTTTTTTAGGGCAAGGGCCAGGTCATCTAGTTCAAGTTCCTTGATTCCACTGGACTGTTGCTGGATCAACGGAATTTCACAGGCAGTTGATATTAGTTCTACCATGTGAAGGTTGATGGAATGAAACATGTAGGAATCGCTCCTTGCTGGAACAATGTTAATTAGGTGAGTGACCTCATGCCCTTCTTCTAAGGCTTTGTGTATGGCAAAAATCGAGTCTTTGCCACCTGAAATTAGTGCTGCGAGTTTCATCTGCATCCCTATGTTTAACCACTTTTTCCGTACCTCAGGGTTATGATCGTGGTTCATCATGTAATATTTGATATATTTTTTGATTTTTCAGCCTTTAATCTCGGTATTTCCAACCTCAATATACTTTTTCCAGCTTTTCAAAACTAACTTCGTAACGATATTTCATTTCTTCTCAGTTTGGAAGGTATGTCTGACAGCCCGTTTGTATTGGAAGGGAAACTACAGTTGATACTATTTTCCACATGTGGTAGGAGAGCATCATCTTGTAAGTATCATTAGGATGCCTGCCCTGCAAGTGTCTCCTTCTCACGAGGTACCAACAGTTCTAATAGAAACCACAGGAAATGTGAATTCTTCTTTATCGGTATAGATTCTGCTCCATTCAGCATCTTATGTGACTATGATAATTGCAATGATAGTTTTTAGCTCACAGAAGTTTTTCTCTTATCTTCGAAACCCACCTGATTTCATGCCGGTTTGGAAGAGGATAGCAGTATGAACGAGGATGAGTTCTAGTTTCTCTTTTGAATAGGTGCTATGTCTTGGTCCAGATCAAAGGATACAAAGTTGGCTATTTGCATGATGATGCAATATATACTAGATCTCCGATGGCTAACTGGACAAATTGGATATATCCTGTTTCAAACTCTTTGAATTTTGAAGAGGCTCTTCAGTAAAAATATATGTTATCTGGTTATTTTCCTTGTCTGTGAAAATAAAAGCTTTGGAAACTTGCAATGGCAACCATAATGTTAGCAGCACTCACGTTTGGGTACTTCTGGTAATCAATCGCAAGGGAATATTCATTTTTTTTCTATTCTTTCAACATCAACGATGCGATACAGAGCATGATGTCCTACAATAGAGACTTGTCCGTCCATGTAGTATCCTCTTTTTTCATGGGGCTCGGATGAGCCCAGAGATTTTTGAGATTTTATATACTTAAATATGGATAAATATACCGGAAACGTAAACTATTTTTTTGTCGGCTTCTAACTATGAAATACACCTTCTTTTTCTTCATGAGATTGTTTGAGCTTTTCTGGACTAAATTATGAGAATTTCTGTAAAACACTAAATTTTGTTATATAATTATAATTGTATACAATTAATATTAGCGAAAAGTCAAAAGTTTGTCGATAATCCTCTTTAAGTATGAAAAGCTTCACAATTATGCCTATGCAATTTCTGGTATTTTGACAGTTTTTTCCGAAAAACTCTTTTTGTCATGTTTTCAAAAAAACTGTTTATTTATCTCCTTTATTTTTCTGCTTTTTTTCTCCCTTATCTACATATCTTTCGAATTCAGTCACCTCGACAACTGTCAGTGGAATGTCGCGGAGAGATTTACCTATCACAGATTTTGTAATCCTTTCTGCGTGTTCTGCAGATTCGGCATCAAAAACTTTCATCTCAAAAATAAGTCCCACAAGAGCAGTATTTGCTGCTATAAATACACTGCTGAAGGGCTCGCAACATGCAGGGCAGGAAGTGGTTCCTACGTCGACCTCAACAAAGTCCAATTTGGGGTTCAGGCGCTTTCCAGCTTCAGAAATCGCTACCCCTATCGCATCATCAGTTGTCTTTACATCTCTTACCAACCAAGCTGCTTCAAGTACCACATGAAAGTTTTTCATTATTATTCACCGTAATTCTTCTATTATTATACTTTTTTAAGAATATTTTCTGATTGGGAAAATTTTTGCAGAATCTAAAGAATTTATTAAAATATATAAATTGTTTCTTATTCTGATAACAGTTATGTACGTTCTTTTGACATTGTTTTTCAGTTCTACTTTTTGTTTTTAGTTCTATATTTTCAAATTTTTCATTCAGGGATACCTTACTTTCTCTATTCTATGTAGATTCCCGCATTTTCATTTTTTGCTTCTTTGTTCTTTTTTCTCATATGGTGAAAAGGGTTTCATCATCAACTACAAAAATACCGAGTTTTGTTCCCGCATCTAGCCATGCATGACCATAGCTGAAAGAGGCAAGAGCATTTACCGGATCTCCATTGTTCTGAAAATAAACCCCATCCTTATAATAGGCTTCAGCCATTGTGTAATAATCTTTTGCAATGTTATTCATGTGGGAATTTGGGGTCGGGAAATATTTTGCTTTTTGCAGTGCTCTTTTTAGCATATCTTCATATCTTTTGACTTTTTCGTTTAAATCAGCAGGCACCTTGATCACCTGAGAAGCAGATTAGTAGCTTTATTCTTTCTTTTTACTTCATCCTTTTCCATAAGCTCCATTGGTCCTCCAGCCAGTATCACAAGTGCTTCAGCTTCAAGGAAGTGTATCTTTCCTGGAATTACGAGTATATGGAGGGGTTTTCCAAAATTGAAGTGTTTTAGCTTTTTTGCATAATCAGCTTTTATTACCGGTTTTTCCGAGCCTGCTCTAGCAATCCCAATTGCAATAGTTCGGTTTATGAGTCCTTCTCCTCTTCTTTCATCAATTTCCAGAAGAAGTTCAAGTGCTGTGTTCACGGTCATGTAGCCATTTTCTTTATCAATATCCAGAAAAATTAAAGTATGAAGACCCATTTCTATATTTTGATTTATAATATCATAAGGTGTTTCCGAGATAATTCTTGTGCCTCTTTTGCTTTTATAGGGGTGGGGAATGCTTGTTGATTTCCCAAAGCAATAGTTCTGCAGCCCTGTGAGCCCTGAAACGGCTGAAGTAATGGAAGCTCCATGAATCACGTGGGTGTCTATTCCTAATTTTTCTGCTCTCAGGCGCAGATCCACATGGGTTGTAGAAATCATCGTGTCTCCCCCAGTCAAAAAAACTATATCCATTTCTTTTGCTTTTACCAACCAATCCGGCTGCTGTTCTATATTCTCTCTTGAGAGCAAACAAACTTTTTTTCCATATAGCTTTTCCATTTTATCCAGGTTTGTACCCATGAGACATGAAGTATAGAACTCCGCATAAACAATATCAGCTTTCCTAACAGCCTCCAGTCCCTTTAAAGAAATGTCATACTCGCTAAAAAGACCCAGCCCTATGAATGTGAGCATAGCCTGCTTTATGGTCTTATTATCTTAAAGCTTTTTGTCGCGGAGATATTCCGTTACATTACAATTGTATATACTTTTTATTTCGTCTGGTTCTTTTGATTTACTATAGTCGATTGCATGTGGATTGAAGCCTACATAATCATTATGCTTAAAACGCTTTTTTTACAGCAATAGCATAGTCTTTAGACTTTGAACTTGAGAAACAATGTATTGATCGAATTTGGCATTCAGCTATGGTCAACCTAAAATTGATGATATGAAAATTTCAAACAAAATTCAGTCGGATGTATTGAAGTTGTGAAAAGTTAAAAAAATCGGTATCATGAGAATTTATTATATTGCACATTTAATTGGTGGAGCTAAAATTGGAATAGATGCTATGAATGGAGAAAAGGTTGCTAGTAATTTTTGAGAACACAATGAACTTGAACTTGCTCTGGAGATTTGAAATTCTCATCCTTCGAAAACAAAATTTGATATCAACCAACAACTTTACAGAACCAAAAAATTCAATCTTTATATTATCGTATCCAGAAAATTACAGCTCTTTCCTGTAATTGTCATATATCTTGTAGAGTTGCAGAAAAAATAATATATTTATTATTTTACAAGAGAAATAGTATTTAATTTTCAAGTAGTGAAAAATGATAGCTGTAAACAGTTTAGGTACTTATGGTAGTTAGTTAATAACGTTTTTTTGGTAATTTTTTATCCCAACAGTAAGCGGTTGGTATTCGACTGAGATCACTTTTTGGTTTCCAGTGATGCTAGAATCTTGAAAAAGAGCTTCTGAGTCAGCTTTGGTGCAATGGGAATTTGAATATTTTTGCTAAGAGATGGAGTAACATGTTTTAGTTGTTCAACTTCATTGAAAGTACCTACTTCAAGATTTTGTGATTTGTGGTTAATTTCAGGTAGAAATCTCAAATAAAATTTAATATATATTTATATATTTATATATATATATATATAAATATGTGTATGTATCCATATATATATATATTTACCCGATGGAGATACATCCATGTTGCTTATAATCGCTTAGTATGGTTTAAATAAGGAGATCTGCATTTGAAACAATGGATTAAAGTTGGTGAAGTACTCTAAATTAGGAAGAATCCTATGAAGATTTCGATAAATCTTTTATTTTCACGATCTATTTACACTACAGTTGTCAGCATGTGACAAAATTTAGGAATTTATCGCGATTCTCCAGTATTCAATATTATAGGTTATAGCAACCTTAATTCATGAGAGTGAGGCGTATATGGTGAGAGTTTACATTTAATATAGCGCCACAAAAGTTACAACGAGTAAGAGATACTATAAAGAACATGGAATGAATATATATAATTTCGATAAACTTCTGATTTCAACAAATTGCTTATATAGGCTCTATAAACAAACAGTCAAAAATTGGAGCTTATAGGAATTTTCTATAGCTTTTCAAGCAATATTTTCGCCAAAAAAATTATTAAATCGCTTTAAAGATAATTTTTATTATTGAAATCTCTATTGATTAGCTCCCTCTTGACATTAGCAAAAAAATTAATTCGATGCGCTTAAAGTTTTATTATTTTGCATTATTAGGGGTAGTATCTGAAATCAGAACAGAATATAAAGGTCTCTTCCTTTTTATGCAGCCATATTTTGAGAAATATCTGGAGACCGTCGTAAGCTCATAAATTAATTCTACCTTGCTAAAAAATTAGTTGCTCCAAAAAGAATTAGTTTCGGCTAATTTACTTGATATTCTATACCTACATAAAAAAAATAAACATATACGGAAAATTTGTTCCTTTATCTATTTCATTTCCTTTTTTTAGGCTTTCCATGTTTCTGTGATTCAACTTTGAATTTAAGTTTCGTAGATCTATTAATATCCATGGATATAACTCCATTAACTCCATTTTACTTAGTTTTTAAAGTGTTAACATTTACTTGAGGACCATGGGAAGAAAGAGGGTCATAGACGTTAATTGTTAGGGCTTAGCACTTGAATAAATCAATCTCATTAATCCTACGATTGTCTAAATCCGCTTTCTGCAAATGTACACAGTTATACAATCTATTTTCAATATGAAAGTAGCTCAAAAATTGATTTAACTTTCAACGGATAATAATGGCTAAAATAGGCAAAAAAATTTTATATCTGTGTACATCGGTGGATGTCAATATAAAGCATAAGTTTAATTGAAATGTCCAAAGTAATTGATTTTGTACTTCAAGTGTGTAAGTCTTAATAATGTTCACTTACTTTTCACTTTGGCATAATAAAGTTTTTACTGGATCACTTCTACAGTATTCTTTAAAAGTTAATCTTAACAGTGCTTTTTAGTTCTTTACTACCCTTCTAAACAGGATTTTTGGATGTGGAAGTGCTTTGTCCCCCAATTCCAAAGACCAAGAATTATTTGATCCGTGTTTTTATCGGTTAATTTCAACGTTAGCAGCGTCTTCCATATAAAGCGATACAGAATAAGTAATAATCTAAGTTTCAAAGCAGTTAAAATATTACAGTTCGATTATGTTGTATTATGTACTTCCAACATCATTCTTTACTTTTAAGTTAAATGATATTTTCCATTCTGCTATGCACATTCACAGGATTCTTGATTGTTAAATTGTATCATCACCAAAACTTATGTCCATAAGTGATTTTTCTTCTACATTAAATGGATCATAAACAGGAGAAGTGGTTCTAATTATATTATTACTGAATCTTTCAGTGGGAAGTATAGGTGTTAATAAACGCGATTCTGATTTTGAGGCAGACCATGTATTCCCATCATTGCCTATGTTGATCCGGTTTCCATTGGGTTGCGGTTCATTAGAATAATCCGATGAAGGATATCCGGCATCTATGCACGGAGAATTTATGATGTCATTTACCCAGCCACTTCCATCCCAACGACCTGCTTTTGATTTCAGATGATAATCGTGTTTTTTTTGATCTGCAAAGAGAGGGTCTGCATAGATATCAGTCGCTGAGTTCGCGTTTATGTAATTCCCGCCAGCATTATTATAAAGGCAGTTATTTTCCAACATAATGGTATGAGTTTCAGGAAGATAATTGATAACTGCATATCCTGTTCCGTTAGGTTTTTTTGTCCGCTTTTGAGTGTCTACGATTATGTTATTAATTACAATGGTCCTGTACATTTCTTTTGGTGAATAATCAGATGAGTAATCATTGGGATTCATGATTAAAATGGCTGCATTGTATACACCATCAAATACATTGTTTTCGATAAGGGTGTCATGGAATCCACTTCCTACGATGCCCCCAACCCACGTAATTATAGGATTAGGATTAGTGCCTGTGTTGTAGAAGACATTGTGATGAATATGGATATTCTTTCCCTGATCTCTGGTAGTAAGAGAGGTGTCATAATTAAAAAACCAGATTCCAGGTCCATATGTATTGTGGATAGTATTATCATAGACTTCTATATTATCCATAATTCCAGAACTCTTTTCGATCTGAATACCCGGTCCACCTGCACTCCAATGATAGAAAGAATCTATTATATTATTATGCAATTTTACTTCATTAGAGTTCCACATTCTAAGAGCGCTATTTGTCCTGCAGGTTATTTTGTTATTCCAGGCTTCCACGTTCTCACATCCAATAGCAAACATTCCGTCATGTCCGAGCTTGTATATATTGTTGTTGTAGAATTGAATATTTTTGCACTGATTTGTTCTCAGTCCATCTCCCATCCCATCATGCATATACATGTTGTATACTTTTATATTTGTAGAATGTTTGAAGTAAATTAAACTATAGTATCCACTTCCTAATTTGATTTCACTATTACCAGCATAATTTCCATCAACCTCAAAGCCCCTTATTGTAACGCTATTGTTTCCTAAACAGTTCATCTGTTGAATCAGGGGTTTCATTGTATCCCATCCTGCATGATCAGCCAGTTTAATCACAGCATTAGAATCCCCTTCAAGAATTGTATTGCTACCGATCAAAAGAGTATCATTTATGGTGTATGTAAACGGTCCTTTAAGGTGGACTGTTGTGTATTCAGGGTTTTCTGCCACAAACTTTAGGGCTTTGTTTATTTGTACATTGTCATCTTTTCCATTGCAACTAAAATTTCCACTGCCATCTCCTGCAATATAAATTATTGGCATGGAACTTCTGCATAAAGCAGTATGAACGCTTGCAAAGACAAGGCAACTTACCAGGGAAAGAAGCACTAATTCTCGTTTTAAAACCGAGATTATATGATGTCGATCAAAATAAAATTCATTAGTTTTTTGATTAGGTAAAAACTTATGTACTGACATTTTTATACCCCCCGTAGAACTAAGTAATATCTGCCAATAATTTTGGTTGTATTCTTGAGTTTTGGTCAAATCTGAAAAGTGAATATATCTCTAATTTGTGGAAAATTTAGAGAAAATCTTTTTAAGATTTTCAAAACTCCTGAAAATCGAACGCTACCAAAATTTTGATTAATTGTTTATTTTGTTCCGAGACGTTGGACAGGATTCCTCAAGTCTTATTAGCGATAATGCTATCAGATATGGATAAAATTGTGTTATCAGCAGAATTTTACTTTTCATTTTTCTTCCCCCATTAGATTAGTAAACTCTGTCTTTCAAAGTTAATGTGTTATGGATAAAATCCTTCCCATTATCCCAGAGATCTCTTTCAATAGAGCTTTGTTCTCTCATCTCAAGGAATATTTTGATGGACTTTGAGACCATGTTTAGGTAAGATTTAGCTGATTGGATTATCATAATTTTCGGATAGTTTTTGCCCAATCACAAATATCCTTGCTATAATGTCTGAAATTCAGGTGAATAACAAGATTATTAAGGGTTAAGAGAGGAGATTTTCTTCTCTGGAACTAACAATTTTAATTTTCATGTTTTTTCCCCACTGTAAAGTTTTTTACGTTTTTACCATAATAGAATTACATTATACTAAATATAAAAATTTATCTTAATGGACGAATATTATTTTAATAGTAATTGATTTTTTTATTTTTTACTATACCAATAAAACAGCTCCAAAAAGCAAAAAAAGAAAAAATATCCATTTTCGATAATTTCATTTTTCATTTTTACCTATATTTTATCGTTTTAATTACTATATTTTTTCATAAATACTGATTTAATTATTATTTTTGAACTCTTTTAATTTGAGATTTCATGAAACCTTCCGATTCCTACAAATTAAGTAAAATTGTTTTAGAGATAAATTGCTGAAAATAGTGAGCAATTGGTCAGTCTTAAATTTATATGGTAAAGCAAAGGTTAGTTCAAATCAAAAAGTTTTTAAGAGGCAATTAAAAAAAACCATGTAAAAAAAACCATGTAAATTACTCAGTGGTTCGAAAAATGAGATTGTGTCGTTGTGTACATCGGCAGAAAATCTGAAAGTATGTGAATTTGTTAGATTATTGAATAGGATAGTTCCAACAAGCTAAGACTGTAATACTGGGTCGAAAATATTTTTGGTAAAGATAAATCAAGAGGAAGGAGCTAGCTAATAGGTAATGGATAATTGAAGAATATCATGGGGTAATGAACAAGTGATGTGGTTTTTAAAAGTGTCAGGCAACGAAAAAAACGTCAAGGGGAGCAAATGTAATATTCTCATTGATAGCTTTTCTAAAGCTGGAGTTACAAAGAATCAGAAACCAGATTTTTGGTTTGAAAGTAAAAATTCATAAAATAATAGCAATTATTTATATAAAATAATTAAGATAAAAGTTAAATTTATTGTTATATTGGAACAGCTTGAGGGAACAAATTTTAAAAGTCTGCAACTATGTGAGCCTACTTATTTGAAAGATGATTTCGAAATTGGCAAGATTTGGAACTACTTGTTATAACTTGAATTTTTATATAACAATGATATAGTTATATAGAAAGGAGAACGATAAAGAGTTAGGATCTTTGTTACCGACAAAAAGATATGCTTTAAATTGTTTTTAAAGCAATGGTTTTTCACAAAGATTGTTTTAAAGTTAACGTGGGGGAGGAGTCAGTATTAAAAGAAGGAGCAGGACAGATATTGCAGTAGATATCTTAAGAGTAGCTATGAATGGAGCAAAGAAAACTCATATTGTATATGAGGTAAATCTAAATTTTAACATCGCTCAGAAATATCTGGAAATGTTAAGAGAGAAAGAACTTATCAGGAACGAAAATGGGCTTTTCATCACTACTGATAAAGGAAAGGTTTTTCAGGAGATGGCTAAGGAACTCAAACTTTAATAGGACTTAGTAGGTCTGAATGAGAAATCTATAGCATTAAGCCTTCAATTGTCAAAAGCACAAAAATATTCATAAAGATTGTAGCTTTTGATTTTCTGCTTAAGTGCATGAAGCCTATTTAAATTCTATCATTTTATTTATTTTCAACATTTAGTATAATTCTTCTAATATTCCTTTTCTGGCTTACTGGTTTCATTATGCACTTTTAGTTAACTTTCTCATTTTTTCTTTAATTTGCTGCATTGTAGCATCCATTCCTCAGATGTACACGTGTTTATGATTTGTTTCTTATCTAGCTCATTATTAATTGAAAGTTGGATCAATTTTTAATCTATTGTCATGTTGACAAAATAGATTGCACTCTTTAATAGAGTGTTCTCTGACTAGAATGGTTACAGGAGAGCCTGAGGCTCTGGAAGTCCCTAGGAAATTGACAGAACAAGAACAATTTGAGTTTCTGGTTCAGGAACTGAACAAGTGCTTTAAAAATTATAACATTCTATAAACAGATGGGCGAGCGGAGTTTTCGCTCAAACTTGAAGTACCTCTTGACTGGTTCTGCGAACGTTTGTAGTTGTTGGATAAACTTTCTAACAATTTAGAACAAATCTTACAGCGCTGATAAGCATACAAACAAAAATTAAACGATCAACAAACAGCACAAACTGTTTGGAATAATCTTTGTATGCTTTATGACAGGATAAAGACTTACTCCAAGACAGTCCATAATACTTTGAGTACATACAAAAACTTAAGCAATTAAATTTTTGGTTGCAAAACAATGAATCTATAAGCGCTTTGGTAATGGAGATCGCAGATACTTCTGGATGAACGAACGTACAAAGGGTTTTTGTGTAGGTTCAACTATTTTGGACTTACCTTTGAGTTTACCTCAGGGTTGATGTAAGAACGATAATTTAACATGATTTAGTCTTCTTCCTGGAGACAAATTCTATTTGGTAGGATAGATACTTGCTTGAAGAATTATTGTTAAAAAGGCCATGAATTTGACTTTTTTCGAATTCATTCTAGAGCCTTCTCAATGTTCCAAGATTCAATCATATTACCTTTGACCCTAAAGGTTAGCCTTGAACTCGCCCGGAGGTTGATCGGATAATGAAGCATTTTGTTGGATTTCTAGCCTCATGCATTTCAAGAGCTCTTTGAAGTCTAGTAGATACTCATCATAAGTTTTCTTCATCTGCTAGCATAGGTTTTGTGAAAATGTGTCCGCAATTAAGGCATAGGTAAAACTTTCTTTTCTTAGAAATCGAAGTCATCGAACACTTTGGGTAACATTTCAGAATTCTTAGTGATGCTTTGGAATTGCTTTTCATTATATAGCACCTCTAACAGTTACTTCAAAGTCTGCTAGTATTAAAGTAATGGCTCTAAAGGTTCTGGTTCTAGGAAGTATTCGAACAGAATTACATTGAATCTGCTGAGTCTTTTTCAATGACCTCTTCTTCATTTCAATGTTTACACATAATTCAAGTCCAAATTATGTTGTAATGGTTTGTTCTTAGTGTTTTTAGCCTTTTATGTTACTTCTGTATCAATCGATGGGATACCTAAAGGTGTAAAGGTAAATGATTTTTTACTGGCTTTGCAAGCCCAGAATATTCTGCCGGTGCAGTGTTTGATGCAGGATGATTCACCAAGGATGCAACATCGTTGTTTTTAAGCTGGTCATCATATTATTCCAAACTTTATAAATAGTTAGAAAATATCCTGCAGTTCGTATTCAGTAAAAGATAGTGATTGATATGCCTTAAAGATGTCACAAGGTCATGTACTTGGCGAGAATATATGTCTATCTCAGATATTCCGTTTTTGGGCATCAAGCATTCTATAGTTT
The DNA here is from genome assembly GCA_963733675.1 of uncultured Methanosarcinaceae archaeon. Taxonomy (GTDB): domain Archaea; phylum Halobacteriota; class Methanosarcinia; order Methanosarcinales; family Methanosarcinaceae; genus Methanosarcina. The sequence goes on from CAVTET010000011.1 coordinate 21,194, forward strand.
TTCGCGGTGTTTTTGGAATCACCTTTTGACTTATACCCTCTTTCTCAGACCAACGAGCCAAATCCCTGCCGCAAGAGGAGCGTTCTGGAGGTTTTTGCCTTCAATGAATGGTCTGAACATCTAAGAAAATACAGAGGGCAATTTGTCAATTGGTCGCTTTACCGGTTTTGGTTAACCTTCCGGTGTACCTCATTTAGAAGTATAATTTGATTCCTGTTTGGGTTGTACCATTGCCGATTATCGTATAATTGCTGTAATTCAACATATCGTAATCTGGTAATAGTAGTTATTTCAAAAACATGTTTAAGAGCTTCTGGTATAGCTTACATAAATTTATAACATTCTTCCACTGTAAGAACTGGATGCCGCCAGAAGTTATAAGCCAGTTTGTAAATAGTCCAGTTTTCATGAAAATTCGTTTAATGTGCTATTATAAAAATCACTTTATTATTTTAGTTATTGAGTCCTGAAATCAGATGTCTTATGGTTTTTTAGATTAAATCCGGGAAAAATATCTGTCAGCCAATTCCATAATCGGTTATTTTAATATATGCTTTTAAAGTGGTAAAGGCGGTTTTTTGATTTTGATTCAATAGGTACTGAGTGTGATCTGTACGTCTTTTCGTTGACGCTTAATCAAAATATTTTCCTTTATGAGTGATGCAGGTTATAAGAACGTCAAAGCAAGAAATATCTTTAAAGAATACTATGAAATTCAGAAAAAGCTTTTTGATGGTTAACTGTGGAGTGATGAAGGTACACTGGAACTTGGGCGATGTTACAATTTCCGATGTTATTAAAAAATAATGTTGAGAATCATGGAAACCTGAAAGAAAAAGATTATTATATAAGCAAATAGAAATGTTTGATTTTGAATGATTCCTCTATATCCAGAGCGTAAACACGAAAATATCCAGTTGCTTGCAGCGGGTTAAGACACAGAGATTTTATTTTGCCCACCACATTATTAATTTTTATAGACTTCATGTATATCAATCTTTGTCTAACCTGACTATATTTTGGAATTTAATTTTTTTCTGAATTTTATTTCCAAGCTTTTTCTGATATCTATTCTTTATTCCTAGAAATGACTTATATATATACTTTCAAACTATGTTAACCAATTAGATTAAATATCATAATTAATATGGGTAATACATATGCAGCTTCCAACACCCAAAGATCTTACTAAAAGAGGAAGTGAAATCGGGTTTACCCTAAGGGATCTGGCTAAAAGGGCAGGATTAATTCAACCCATTATTGCTCGTATAGAGTCTAAAGATGTGGATCCTAGGCTTTTTGCTGTCAGGAAAATACTTGACGTTTTTGAGAAAGCTGAAAAGGTACTGCTGACTCTCATCAGAAATCTCATGCATTTCCCTGTCATTCACATTTCTCCAGCTGATTCTGTAGAAGAAGCAGTAAATTTGATGGCATATTAATAATTTTCTATGAGTTCATGTGCTTGAAAGGGGAGTTCCTGTTGGAAATATTTATGAGGATAGGGTAATAAGATTGATTGGAGAAAGTAAGAAAAAGTCAATTTTTCAGTTGCAATGTAAGGGGTAATGAAAGAGTTCTTGCCCAAAGTATCTACTTATCTTTCTCTCAGTAGTTTTGCGTATCAATTCTGCTGTGCTGGTTATAAAAAAAGGAAAAGTAGTTGGAAAAAGAGATTTAATGAAGCTTATTAAGGACCAATATGCGGTATTCTTTCCTAAAGTAGTGGTAGATTGAGACTGGAAGCTAAAAATATATCAAATTGATACCATAGTTAAATTTAAACCTAAATCCTGAATTTGATTCAGTATCAGAAATGTCCAAAGTAACTAAAATATTTTTATTGCCTGTTGAATAGTTTTAAGGCATCAGATGCTCTGGAACTTTTCATAATATATAGCCACAAGGATTTAAATCTTAGCTGTTTCATAGGTTTGAGATTTTAAGTGACAGAATTCGAATAAATTTATTAAACAATTAAATAAACAAAAATCAATTAAATATTAAAAAATGTGGAGCATAATAAATATGGATCTGGAAGATAATCTACTCATGATGCCTGGTCCCGTACCTGTAGCACCCAGAGTCCTTAGAGCAATGTCGAAACCGATGATCAATCATCGGAGTACGGAGTTTGCAGGTATCTATACTGATTGCAGGACAATACTTTCCAGCATTTTTCAAACAAATAATGACATTTTTGTACTTAGCGGTTCTGGAACTGCGGGTATGGAAGCTGCTGTTGGGTCTGTGACTCAGAGTGGCGATAAGGTTATAGCTATCGAAAATGGAAAGTTTGGAGAACGTTTCAAAGATCTTGCAGCTCTCTATGCGGAAGTTGTACCTCTAGTTTTTGAATGGGGTCATCCTGTTGACATTGAAATGGTCAAAGAAAAACTTGATAACGGGGCAAAAGCTGTTACTCTCGTTCACAATGAAACTTCCACAGGCATTCTTAACCCAGCTGCAGAAATTGGCAAACTTACCAAAAAACATGAAGCAATTTTTATTATGGACGGTGTGACATCCCTTGGAGGGGATGATGTCAAAGTAGATGAATGGGGAGTAGACATTGCTGTCGTAGGTTCACAGAAATGTCTTGCAGCACCTCCTGGACTTGCAGCAGTTTCCGTGAGTGAAAAAGCTTTTGAAGCTATGAGAGGGATAGCAAAGAGGCCATATTATAATGACCTTCTAGCATATAAAAGGAGTGCAAACAAACCCAAGCCAGAAACACCATATACACCAGCAATTCCTCTCTTCTATGCACTTCAGGAAGCCCTACATATCGTAAAAGAGGAGGGAATTGAGTCAAGGATTATAAGGCATAGGACTCTTACTGAAGCCATAAGGGCTGCAGTTGCTGAGATGAACATCGAGATGTTCCCACAGCTTAATGAATACAGCCTTTACTCCAACACTATCTCTGCCATGAAGGCGCCAGTGGGAAGTGATGGGGAGGATATAAAGAACGATATGAAAAAGCGTGGGATAATAATCGCTGGTGGACAGGAACGTCTGAAGGGCAAAATTTTCAGGATCGGATGCATGGGAATTGTCACAGCAAGAGATGTGCTCTCAACAATCCAGCAGTTGGAAATTGTGCTGAATAAACGAGGCTACATTGACAGCTTGGGGGCAGGGACAGAGGCTGCAATACAGGTTATTGACAGGTCATGAATTAAAAAATTGCAGAAGCATCAAACTTTTTCAGGAAAACCCAGAAAAAAGTTGTAATCTTAAAATTTCGATAGGATTCACATGCCTACAATAGGAATTGCAGATACTACGTTCGCACGTTATAATATGGGGAGTGCAGCAATTGATGAGATACAGAAAAATGTGTCTTTGAAAATTAAAAGAGTTACGGTGCCTGGGATAAAGGATCTTCCGGTCGCAGCTAAAAAACTTATTGAGGAAGAAGGTTGCGATATCGTAATGGTCCTTGGAATGCCTGGAGCAAAGGAAATAGATAAGATGTGCGCACATGAGGCTTCTCAGGGTCTTATCACGGCTCAGCTTATGACCAATATTCATATTATTGAGGTTTTTGTCCATGAGGATGAAGGAAAAGATGAAAAGGAACTCGTTTTTCTTATGGACAGAAGGACTCGAGAACACGCTTTAAATGTAATAAAATTGCTACTTAAGCCTGAAAATCTGATTCGAGAAGCCGGTACCGGACAAAGGCAGGGTTTTGGAGATTCCGGCCCTTTGAGAATGTGAAGTAATTTAAGTAAAATCGAAGACTGGAGATCTTATTAAATGACCATCACCTTGGGATTTGTTGTAGCTGAATTTAACAGGGATCTAACCTATCAGATGGAACTGCTGGGAAGAGAACATGCAGAATTTCTGGGGACAACAGTTAAAGAGACTATTCTCGTTCCAGGGGTTTTTGATATGCCTCTTGCAATCAAGAAACTTTGCCAGAGGGATGATATCGATGCCGTGGTTACCATAGGATCGGTAATCGAGGGTGAGACTGATCATGACCAGGTGGTTATGCAGCATGCTGCAAGGAAGATCATGGATCTCTCCCTTGAGTTCAATAAGCCTGTTACTCTCGGGATTCCTGGCCCAGGCATGACTCGGATGGCGGCTCATGAACGTGTGGACTATGCAAAAAGAGCAGTTGAAGCTGCAGTAAAGCTGGTGCAACGGCTGTGAAATTCGAGAACATCTTTCATAAACGAGCAAAATGTAACAAATCAGGACCATCCCTATGACATCCGAAAGGCTCAAGCGTGTAGAAGAATCCGCAACAATCAGGATTTCCAACATTGCTACCAGAATGATTAAAGAGGGAATAGACGTTATCAATTTCAGCCTTGGTGAGCCTGATTTCAGTACCCCTAAGAATATCTGCGATGCTGCCGTAAAAGCTATGTATGAGGGCAAAACTCACTATGCACCTTCTGGAGGCATTCCTGAGTTAAGAACAGCTATTGCCGAAAAATTGAAACTAGAAAACAAAATCGATGTGGTAGAAGCGAGCGTTCTTGTGACTCCCGGGGCTAAACAGGGGATTTTTGAGATAATGTTGGGAGTCCTTGATGATCGAGACCAGGCTCTTCTTTTTGATCCAGCCTGGGTGACTTATGATGCATGTATCCGTTTTGCAGGAGCAGAATCTGTATGGATTCCAACAGTCCCTGAAAAAGGTTTTCTTCCGGACAACTTTGTGGATTACATAAATGATAAAACCAAATTGATTGTAGTAAACAGTCCGGGAAACCCAACAGGGGGAGTATTTGGGAAAAAGATTTTACAGTGTATTGCTGATCTTGCAATTGACCATGATCTTTTAGTAGTTTCGGATGAAATCTATGAGAAAATCATCTATGACAAGGAGCATATCAGCATTGGCAGTTTCGACGGGATGCAGGAAAGAACCATAACAGTAAATGGTTTTTCCAAAGCCTATGCAATGACAGGCTGGAGACTTGGATACCTGACCGCGCCTCCAGAGATTTTCAAGCTTCTGCTGAAGATCCAGTCCCATTCTGTAAGTAGCGCGACCACATTTGTTCAATACGGAGGGCTTGAAGCTCTTCAGGGACCACAGGATGGAGTTAAAGCAATGGTTGATCGATTTAAAGTGCGACGTGATGTCCTTATTGAAGGTCTGAGCAAAATAGGTTTTGAATGCAAAAAACCAGATGGAGCCTTTTATGCCTTTGCTGATGTAAGCGATTATGGAAATGGGACAACAGTCGCAGAAAGGCTCTTGAAAGAAGCTCATGTGGCAGTTACCCCAGGAATTGCTTTTGGTGCTTCAGGTAAGGATTTTATTAGAGTTTCCTATGCAACATCTATTGATAGGATCAGGGAAGCTCTTGAAAGGCTCGAAAAAATATTTTGATAAAAAACATGTAGTAAAGATCTTTTTAGATAGAAATCTGTAAAGTTGTTTGTGCTTGAATATGCAAACAGTAGAAGGATATGTTCATCCATACCTTTTAAGGATTTCTTTTATGATGGCACCAGTACTGCATAGTGTGCATTCCTTTGAAAACGGAATTCTAACAACTTTTGAAGAAATGCCCCTTTTGGTAATTTCCGTTTCCAGATTAATTGTTTCAAAGTGCTGGTCGTAACCTAAAGTAATAATATCCGGCCTGATCTTCTTAAGAGGCTCGAAAATATCCTTTTCGCTGCCAAGAAGGGCTTTGTTGACCATTCCCAGGGCATTTATCATTTCCAGTCTCTGCGCCTCGGGTACAATGGGTTTTTGCTTGTGAGTTACGTTTGAGTCTCTGGCAACAATGACGAAAAGTTCGTCTCCCATAGCCTTTGCTTGGTTCAGGAAATAGACATGCCCTGGGTGGAGAAGGTCAAAAGTTCCGGTAGCAAGTACACGTGTCAAAAGATCACCTGGTCTCGGGTAATACCCTGCATGAATAAGAAACTTACTGAAAAAAACTCACATCCAGACTTATTGGAATTTTATGTAGTTCAAGATTATACATTGTAAACTGTTATTTATTTATTATCGGAATAATGTTGTATGGAGAGTATTCAATTACCGTAAGTAGTATATATGGAACACAAAAATAACTATTGTTATTAAGCTAAGGATGTTAATTTGTCATTCTGAAGCTAGATAATAAACTGATACAGTCTTCTCCCATTTATATAAATTATTACCTTAGTTATTATCGATGTAATATATATACCTGCTAAATGCTGCTACTACCCACATTTATAATAAGAGGAA
>CAVTET010000012.1:0-346154 GCA_963733675.1 uncultured Methanosarcinaceae archaeon
CTTAATATTAACTTTGCGATAAGGCCTTCATAAAATAAGTTCTAATTCTTGTCTATTATTTTCATGAAGTTTATATCCAAAGTGTGATTTACTACCCTTTTGAAATCGGTTTATTAATAAATAAGACTATGTACTAATATAGTCCAACTTATAGATTTTAATCACAGATTTACATTTTTAATAACTACTATAAATTTAATTTGACTTGTGTCCAAATAAGCCAGATAACCTATAACATGTTCCTTGATGATGATATTTCTTAACTAACTAATGTTTATATCGGTAAATTTTCCAATTGATATTGGTTATCCCCTTTCATTCATCAAGTTTTTCGAAAATAGTAGGATACTTCTTTTTTAATAGTATGAGGAGCTTGTCGTCTAATTTTTTGTCATGAAGTGTTTTCACTTTTGAAAGCTGGTCGAATGTTAAATAATGAGTTTCTCTAAGATTAGCCCCTTCAAAGTTAGCTCCTTAGATTAGCTTCCTCAAAGTTAGCTCCCTCAAAGTTAGCTCCTTTAAGCTCAGCTCTTTCGAGATGTACCCTATTAAGGTAAGCCCCTTGAAGGTTAGCTCCTTCAAGTTTAGCCTCTTGAAAGTTAGCCCCCTCTAGGTCAGTCCATGTAAGGTTACTTCCTTGAAGGTTAGTTCCTTGAAAGTTGGTCTTTATAAGGTAAGCTCCTTCAAGGTTAGCTTCTATAAGGTTAGCTCCTTCAAGATGAGCTCTACCAAGTTTAGTTCCTTCAAGTTTGGCCCCTTGAAGGTCAGCTCCTTGAAGGTTGGCTTCTTGGAATTCAGTTCCATAAAAATTAGTTCCCTGAAGATTAGCTCCTTTAAGATTAACCTTTTTAAGGTCAGCATAAAAATATCAGCCTCATTAAGGTTAGCTCCTTGAATATTAGCCCCCCTTAAATTAGCTAAATGAAGTTTAGTTCCTATAAGATTAGCTTTTTCAAGATTGGCCTCTGAGAGATTAGCTTCTTTAAAATTAGCTTTTTTAAGGTTAGCCCCTTTAAGATTAGCTTTTTTAAGATTAGCTCTTTTAAGGGAAGCTCCTTTAAGGTCAGCATTTTCCAGATTAGTCTCTTCAAGATTAGCCTCTTCAAATTTAGCTCCTTCAAGGCTAGCTTTTTCAAGGTTAGTCCCTGCAAGATTCGCTCTTCGAAGATCTTTTTTCTCTGAAGTATCCATTTACAATTTATTGGTTTTGAACTAAAATAAACATTACTATAGTAATAATATATCTTCTGCTCTTCAGGATTTAGTTTTTAAAATTGTATCGATTTATAAGTCCATTTCCCGAGCTCAAAATTAAATGACAGAATGTGTCTTTATGCAACTTTTTTCTTAAGTTGGTTACGTATTATTTGATCACAATGAAAACAGACATCTTAGTGAAAAGCATATATTCCTCCACTCATTCCGTATGTGTCATATTGCCACGTTCTATTCTCCAGATTCTTTCCAGTTTTGAGTTCTTTAAGGTGCACTTCTTGGATGCGATTGTATCATTTAAAACAACTGCTTTAATATTTTATTCAAACCAAAAAGGATTTTATTCTCTAAATTCAAATGTAAAATGAATTCATGCTTGTGTAATTGAACTGAGAACAATAGCATGAAATCTCAAAATGTCTAAATTATTATATTTATACAGGCCTGCACATGCTTTATTTGTTTATCAAATGCGCAAGTCCTAAGATATGAAATTATTGAATTTTATTGAAAAGGAGGCTTTAAATGAAGAAAATAACAGAACAACATCTTATCAATGCGTTTGGAGGAGAAAGTTAAGCATATATGAGATATATTCATTTTGCAAATCAGGCCGAAAATGAAAAACTTAATAATGTAGCTCGCTTGTTCCGCGCAATCGCTCACGCTGAATATGTACATGCAGGAGACCATTTCCAGGAATTAAAACATCTCGATGGAGGATTTGTCGCAAATAGCATGGCAGTTTTTGGCCCGGGTGATTCCGCGAAAAATCTTAAATTAGCTATTGCAGGTGAAACATATGAAATTGAGGAAATGTATCCTACATTGAAGTTGCAAAATTTCAAGGAGAGAATGGAGCACAAAGAAGTTTTGAATGGTCTTACAGTACTGAGAAAATGCACAAAATGCTTTATGAAAAAGCATTAAAATCGGTTAATTCAGAAAAAGACGTTGATTTAGGTCCTATCCAGGTTTGCGAAGTATGTGGGTATACCCTTGAAGGAGAAGCACCTGAAATATGTCCGATATGCGGCGCATTGAAAGACAAGTTTACTGCATTTAAATAAACTCTTATCTAGCTTCGTTTATAGGGAAGTGAAAATTAGTGAAATATTGAATCCTACTTTCAGGCGCTAACAACACAATATTTTGAAAAATCAGCTTTAATTTTAAATATATTTATAATAAATTGGTGAATAGTTATAATTGAACAATAAACCCAGCAGGTTTAAAGCTGGTATGTCAGCAAACACAAACAAGTTAATAACCAGACAGGAAATAAACAGGAAAGGAAGCGGTTGATACAATCTTTTGTACTGGAAAATTACCTCAACAAAGTTGTAGATGTTTACTGTGGTGGACCCGACATTTTCAAGGGGGAACCGTTGAGAGTTGTGCCAATACAATTCTACTCTCAATAACGAAGGGAAATTGACCCATGTAGTCATCGATAAAATAATGGTCATATGGGCTCAATGAACTCATAAATTTATATTTACATTTTTTATCGATAAGGATAGCTGGGATAGAAAAATATTTACTTATCCTTTTCTAATTCATGTCAATCTATGGCAACTCCTTTCGGACTATTCTACTATAGCTAACAGAAAGATCATACTATTGCTTTAAAACAATCATTTTAAACATAATACGTATGTCAGTTTCATATTAGCCTCAGGAAAATTTTATGTTAAAATATGGGCTCAAAACTGATAAGAAAAGATTTTCAATCAATTAAGAAATCAATTTCAACAAGTTTGTCTCCAACTGACTGAAAAAGTTTTGAGTCGTATTTAGGAGCAAAATCAATAACAGTTTTCATGAGTAAAAATTCTTATGTCAAGATACTTAAATTTTCTAATGCTCAAATACATGGGAATCTATCGAAATTCTCTAATTACTGTAAATTTTTGTGGTCAGTGCTGCATTAAACTCATTCTGAAAATAGTTTTTGAACACATTAATTACCTAAAATGTAGTTTGCTTGATGAAAAGTTTGTGACCGGGTAAGTTTAATCTGATCGCAAATCTTTCAGTATACGGGAATAAATTGTGATAAAAACATTCGAGAAGTTTTTGCCAACAATGAAAGAATACTGAGAATCCCAGAGATTAGTATCACAAAAAGAATTAACTGGGCGCTGGGCATATTTGGGGTAAAACAAGATTCTGAATGTAAAAAAGCTTTATTAACAACATACAAGATCTAAGTTTCAAAGTCAAAAAGTTCTTGATTGCTTTGGATCTATGAAGTAACTGGAAAGAGAAGCTTGCAAGAAAAAGTTGAGCTTTTAAACTATTTTTATTTTACGTTTTTTCTTTTTTGACCTTCTTTTCGGAATCTTTATAAGTTTGAAGTGTTCAGGAATTGTTTTTTTCTTTCCTTTTTTAATCAACTCCCGATTTCCTAATGATTGTGTAAATATACTTACATCTCATCATAATTTATTTATTTCGCCAGCTCCATAGATTTATGGGTGTTTTCAATGAACTGCGAATCTTGTGGATCAGAAAGTGAAGGAAGATATTGTAAAACATGTGGTGACATACTAGACGAAGTCATCAGAGTAATAGGAGAAGAACGTTGGGCAGCAATGGATGATTGTTCATTTATTTATCCACTAGTTCAGCGTGTAGCCAAAGGAGAACTAGAGGTCCATGATATAATTCAAGCCCTTGAAGTAGAAGACTGATTTCCGAATTTCAAAGCCTCATGATTTCAGGCCATGGCTCTAAGATAACGGCTTCAAAGAATGTTTCATGGATGCATTTTCTACAAAGTAGACTTAAACCAGATTACTAGAAGGTCAGACCTGGAATCTGCCGTATCTCCAACTTTAGTTACTAATGAACTAGAGTTTGAGTCTGAATTCTGAGATTGGAATTAAATATCAGGATTAAACTGTAGGTATCAGTTTTGAGATTAAACTTAAGGTATTTTTAAGGTTGAATTTTAGCAGATGCTTAAATTTTGAGACCTAAAGTGATATCTCTTTGGTTTTAATATTTTTTGAGAATTTAGATAAACCTCAAATTTTCACAAATATTTATATAGTCATTATAAACAAATAGCCAAAAATAGGGTTTATCGAAATTCTCTAAAATGAGTTAAAGTATAGGATTAATCGGTTCGAGTCTTGCAAACTAACCGTCAAATTCAATTTGTGTGTTCGATTTAGAGCCTATCCGAAAAATAATCTACTTTCAATTTAAGATCATGTGTGGTAATGACAAAACGGAAAATTGTTCCGGAATACGAAATTTCTGAAGATTATTGGACAAAAATAGAACCTTTACTATCTGTACCTAAGCCAAAAAAGAAGTCTGGAAGACCTAGAAAGGGTGATAGGAAAATAATGAGTGGCATTTTCTATCTCCTTTTTACTGGTTGCCAATGGAAAGCATTGCCACAATTTTATGGAGCTCCAAGCACTTACATGATCGATTTCAGGAATGACAACTATCAGGCTTATTTGAGAGCATGTGGCTGGCTGGTCTTGTCGAGTATGATTTCGAAAAAGGATTAGAATGGGAATGACAATCAATTGATGGTGCTATGACAAAAGCACCATTAGGTGGAGCTAGAAAAGGAGCCAATCCTACTGATCGTGGCAAAAAAGGTACAAAAAGGAATGTTTTAACTGATGGTAAAGGCATACCACTTTCTGTTGTCGTTGATTGAGCCAATCGTCACGATAAAAAGCTTGTAAAAAGGACTTTAGACGCCATATTCTTTGAAAGACCTTCTCCAGAAGACATAATTCAGAATATATGCATGGATAAGGGTTATGATTTCACCGATATCAGAAAATTAGTTGAAGAATATGGTTATACTGCGTATATCAAAAGTCGTGGAGAAGAAAACATAAGAAGAGACATACCTGGTTTTAGAGCAAGAAGATGGATTGTAGAAAGGACACATTCTTGGCTGATTAGATTCAGAAGACTCCTTATAAGATGGGAAAAGAAAATTGAAAATTACCTTGCTATCCTACATTTAGCGTGCGCATTGATAACATTCAGATCAACAGGACTTTTCGGATAGCCTATTAGTCTTTCCCAGCTACAGTTTTTTTAATCTAGACTCTAGATACTCCTTTAAAACGATGGCGTTATTAAAATGTTCATTCTTTGCAGCATAGAGCAGGGTCAAGTCAGTTTCCTTAGCTTTTTCGATAAGTTTTTGTACATTTTCTTTATTTTGCTCCAGTTCTCTAAGATAACGTTTCCTGAACTCTTCCCACTTATCAGGATCATGAGAAAACCATTTTCTAAGCTCGTCATCAGGTGCTATTTCCTTTAGCCAAATGTCAAAATGTACTTCATTTTTTCGAAGTCCTCTGGGCCAGAGCTTATCTACAAGTACCCTTAATCCATCTTTATCGGAGGATTGTTCGTAAATCCTTTTCAGTCGGATCAACTGATTCCCTTCTGATTCATTTAAATATGCTTATGAATATACTCATATTAGTTGCTCAGCTTTTTATTTTAGTACATTTATGTGTCTATTTATTTAAAGCGAACAGTTTTCTGAGGCAGACCTGAAACTTACATACTAATTATGTTTTAAAGCAATAATATTATCTTTCTGACTTTGAACTTAAATACCACAATAGGGATTCTCGAGACATTTGACTGGTATGTGGTCAGAATACGTAACTACATTGATCAGGGGTCTATATAGGGGTTCCGTTGCAAAAAATTCAACAAAATATGTAAATCTATAAGTGATTAATAAAAATCAAAACATTCAAGGAAAATGTACTAACATTATAAAACTATACCAAATAATTGATTAATGTATTTGACTTCATTAAGAACATAGTAATTTAGATCGATTACTTGTCCTTTTTTGATCATATTTATAGCTTCAATTCCTTTTAAAGTCTTATTAGCAGATCGAAAAGACTGAAATCCTAACATTGGATTAACGATTCTCTTTATAGATCTGTGATCTTGTTCTATAATGTTATTCAAATACTTGATTTGTCGAATGCCTACGTTTTTAGGTAGTATTTTATCAATTTTTAGTTTACCTATAGCAGGTGGATAAGCTGGATTCTTATCAACGGTTATTACTTGTGGAATTTGATTATGATTAGAACTTAAAGCTTTCTTAAAGAATCTCTTCGCTGCCTTTCTATCTGTTTTGAACTTAACATGAAATCAATTGTATCTCCATTCAGTCGACTGCTCGGTAAAAATATTTCCATTTACCTTTTACTTTGATACAGGTTTCATCAACTCTCCACGAATCATTTGCTGGTCTTAAATGTCTTCTTATCTTCTTTTCTATTTCAGGGAAATATTGATGTACCCATCTCATGATTGTTGTATGGTCGACTTTTACTCCCCTTTCTGCCATCATTTCCTTTAAATTTCTATAACTTAATGCATATTTTAAGTACCATCTTACATTCAATAAGATAATTTCCCCTTCATAATGCTTCCATTTAAAGGAATTAGATAGCATGTTACTATCTTTGGTTTTCTTTTTATTCTATTGTATCATTAGAAAGGATTTTTTGCAACGGAACGTCATTGGTAATATAGTCCCGGTTTTAGTTATCTGTTCGTTTATGAGCTTAAAATCTTTGAATAGGTTATTTAGTGAGAAACCTGGTTCGGAATTGCCTTCTATGATTTTAGGTCCCTTGCCTTCGGAAATATAGTTACGGTGTGGAGTTTTGTTAATGGTTTCAACGAAAGTTTTGGTGTCGAAACCAAGCTTTTGTGAGAAAACCAGGGCTTCAGAGAATGATTCCGCAAAAAGTCCGAGATACAAGTTAATTGCCAGCTTCATTTTGTGACCGTTGCCATCTATTCCTAAGTAAATTACAGTTTTGCCAACGTCTTTGAGAAATGCCTCATATTTTTGAAATACTTCATGGCTTCCTCCAATCAGAATGATAAGATCTCCTTTTAAAGCCTTGTCCTTACTTCCCACCACAGGAGTGTCTAGTCTTTCTAAGCCTGCCTGTTTTGCTGCTTTGGAATGTCTGATCGATGCTAAAGGATCTATTGTACTCAAATCAATCCATAAACAGCCTTTCTTCACTCCATTGAGAAATCCATCTTCTCCAAATGCTACAATGTCAACGGCATTTTGATCAGTCAAGGATGTCGATAATAATGTCTGCTACCAAAGCCAGCTCTCTTGGTGTAGAATGGAAAATGGCACCCTTTTTGATGAGCGATTTAGCTTTTTCCTCAGTCCTGTTATAGACGTGAACATTATAGCCTTTTGATAGGAGATTGGAAGCAAAAGAGCTTCCCATGATCCCTAAGCCGATAACACCGACAGCCGCTTCGTTATCAAAACCGGAATTCATCAATTGATGACCTCGCATTCTGAACTCGAAGAGCGTGTTTTCACGTCTTTTTTCGTTTCATATGTATTTGTAGTTACATTAACGGAATAATGTGATAAAGTCGCATCCAGGGACCTCTTCCCAATTTCTTTACTTTTTGTCACTTTACCCATTAGCTTCATCTTTGCGCCCGCTTCCATCGATACCGATCTCTGATTTGCAAACTCCTTAGTACGCAAAGCTAGGCTGGTCCAGATTTGACTCGTCTCGTTGGATGCTCGCATGGCCACGCGCTATTATCTGCTGGAAACGTTGCGCAGCCTTCATGCTCAGGCTTTGCAAAATGAGAACAAGTCCTCATTTATCTGGTTCTTGTGAGTGGTGCAAAGACCGTGCGGGGCGCCCTTATAGACCTTCAGGACCGAGCCTTTGATGATCTTGGACTGGAGGAGGCCGGAGTCGGCGAATGGCACGATCTGGTCGTCGTCGCCCTGAATGATGAGCGTCGGTACGTCGATCTTCTTCAGGTCCTCGTTTTGATCCGTCTCGGAGAACGCCTTGATGCAGAAGTATGCGGCAGGGAAGCCCGCCATCATCCCCTGGAGCCAGAATGACTCGCGCACTCCTTCCGAGACCTTCGCGCCCGGGCGGTTGTAGCCGTAGAACGACAAGCTGACCTCCTTCCAGAACTGCGAGCGGTCGGCGACAACGCTGGCGCGCAACTGATCGAACACCTCGATCGGAGTCACAGTGGGATTGTTGGGCGTCTTGAGCATGAGCGGCGGTACGGAGGCAATCAGAACTACCTTTGCCACACGTTTCGTACCGTGGCGGCTCATATAACGAGCAACTTCTCCGCCTCCGGTTGAGTGGCCAACAAAGATCGCGTCCTTTAGGTCAAGTGTTTCGATGAGCATCGCGAGATCGTCAGCGTACGTGTCCATATCATTACCGTTCCACGGTTGGCTCGAACGTCCGTGGCCACGGCGGTCATGTGCGATGCATCGATATCCTCGGGAAGCCAAAAAGAACATCTGATCTTCAAAAGCGTCCGCGTTCAGCGGCCAACCGTGGCTGAAAATCACTGGCTGCCCGCTACCCCAATCCTTATAATAAATCTGCGTACCATCTTTGATCGTGATCATATTCATAGGACGTTTGCCTCCATGATTTTACTGTAATTTTACTTAATTGATTTTTTATATACTGGGAAGATGAACTTTTCAAACATCATAGTGTGTAATCAAAAGTGTATTAGATATAGCAAGCATTCCCTCAGGAATCTGCTCCGCCAGATAGTTTTCAACCCCATCTGTTCACCAGTGCATCAATCAATCAGCATTCTACTCATTCCAAGGCTCGACATCTTCGAATAGAATCTGCTTGAACGGCTGCACTGTTTCCTTACGTATCCAGTCGCGTTGAAGCTCACATATGAGTTGCACCCAGCTCACTGGTTTTCCACCGGCCTGAATTATGCGCTTCAGACCAGCACGATGCGCTTCGACGGAGGTCCCTGCAACCGCATCGACTACAGGGTAGACTTCATAACCATTAT
Source organism: uncultured Methanosarcinaceae archaeon (assembly GCA_963733675.1). GTDB lineage: Archaea > Halobacteriota > Methanosarcinia > Methanosarcinales > Methanosarcinaceae > Methanosarcina. The sequence goes on from CAVTET010000012.1 coordinate 9,088, forward strand.
GTATTGCGTCGAGCGAAGGAAAAGTGAGGCATGCTTCTGTCCACAGCGCTGTCATGATTAGCTTCTTGCGACCAGTTGCTTTGACAGCTTGGACAAATTCTTTGTCTTCCCAGGCATTGATCGTCGTGCGGTCCAGGGGGTCAATCCCGGTCAGCACTTCTTGCAACTGATGGATTGTCGGTTTATTGATACCATTGTTCACGTTCACAGTCGACAGCACGATCGGTAATTCATATGTTTTTGCAATCTTCGCAACGCGCACAATGTTGTCAACCAGAAGTTTACGATCCATCGAGACTATAGAGGCCACCTGAACCGGCTGATAGTCAATTATTATAAGCACCGCATTTTTCGGGGTGAGCAGCTGATCATTAATTTGATCACGTATTGGTAGACTTGTCATTTGTGTATCTCCTTCTCTAGTTATCGTATTCGAATTCTTTCGCCCTCACAGGTTGTAATTTCTAAATCTTCGAGAGGGACATTTAAAAGCAAGTTATCATGGATAAATTCATCATGCAGTGATATGGATTTAGGAAATAGTTCTTTGCCGATCTGAAGCCATAGGCGCGATGGCTGATGACCTTGTCAATCATTTTTGTATTCAGATTGCAGTTTTATTACTTCAACTGCGATTTTTACTTGATTACATATAATTTCGATAACTCACAATTTTTGGCTGATTGTTTATAAATCTTAAATAAGCGATTTAAATAGGAAGTCTATCGAAATTTTCCGCATTTTACCCCGATACCAAGCATTTTACCGGTCATCCATCACTCTTTCACTTTTTCACTCTTTATCAGTTAGTTTTAAGCTACAGTGTACAGTTGTTTACTTGATTATTTTAAATTAATTATACAAAAAATAGTTTCTGAACAAAACCTACTTTCCTATATAATGTTTTGAAGCTAAAAAATTATTTTAACCTATGTATAATTCGGGATATGCAACCCTGGGCGCAGATTATTTACTCAATGAATTTTCATTTTTCATGTCATTGTCTGTATCGCGATCATTTAAATAAAAACGAGTATTCTAACGATAGCAGAGGATATCGTTAAAATCAAAGAATAATTAACAATAAAAGAAAAATCGGATCAAATACAAAAATTTACGGGAAAGATTTGAACAGGATTCTTACGAATAAAAAATTAAATGTAATTCGAAATTCCCAATAATTGATTTCAAATTATTGCTCGATGTTATAACATTTTCTGAGTTTTGGGAACAAAATGTCAACTGATTAAGTTTTAATGGGAATAAAACGGGAATATTTTGGGATAAATGGGAATAGTATGGGAATAAAATGATCAGTTGCCTTTGTACCCTGATTAGGCAACCTTCAGGAAGATAAACTTCTTATCAAATAGTAACCAGACATTAAACTTTGATTTATCTATACTGAATTTAGAAGCTTTTCTTCAACTGCTGTTTATCAAGATATGTCTTTCCTACTTGCAGTCTATATAATTATTTTTAATAGTCCTAAATAAATATTATTCTTCAAAGTTTTATGGATTTTTTTGCTTTGGCATTGGAGCAGATTTGGAGTGGGGTAGATATACGCAAAACTTCCACCTATTTTTTTCAATATTGCAGTAGCATAAAAATTAATCTCACCTTCAATGAATAATAGTTGGCAAATGAGCAAAAATTATATAATTTTATAAATATGGGAATGTCGGAGCATTAAGAAAATTGGTAAATACAGTTTTTTTCTGCAAAATATTCAAATGGATCAAGTTTGGATATCCAGTATTTCTAAAACGAAAAAAAATGATAAATACAGATTTTGCAAATATTGAATTACAAGGCAAGGAGATATTACAAGAAAATTATTTAAAAAGTAGATGCTCCAGATTAAAAATCCTCCCGTTACCCCGCAGAACTTAGACACCTCAAGCCAGTTGTAGTCTTGTATGTCATCTAATTTACACCATTCGTTGTTAAAAATAGCTTTATAATTTTTACATTCTGTTATTTTCGATTCTATCAGGCAATTCAATTTCGAGAACTTTTTTTATTGACCATGTCGTTTTTACCTTTAAAATTTTGGAAAACAGTAACAGTATCGGATACCACCTGCTACCCTTTTTGTGTTATATTTAGATATAATATGAGATCTAATATGAGATCTATTAACACATTTAAGCTGTAGTCAAACACAAAGTATAAATTCTCGAAACGCGACATGGTACATGGAGATTGTACCGCATCGTCATTAAAAACTTATACTTATGATGATCATGAGCCTGGTAGCGCAATCTAGGGTTTTTCCATTATTATTTTTATATCAACATAACTATATTAATTCTGTATACCATTTTACCATCTGGTTTTTTGATATTCAGGAAACTTCGCTGTTGTTCCTAGTTCAATTACTAAATCAAAGCCGCTTTTAGTGTGTTAAAGAGATTATTATTTAAATCTGTCTACTTCATGTTACTGAAAAGATAATTTTTGCCATTGCTCGTTCAATTGGGGCGCCGAAATTTTGCATGTACTCAAGAACTTCTCTCTTTTCAGAGCAAACTTGTCTAAATGCGGCAATAGTTTCAGGTCGAAAAATTGCATCATCTAACATTTTTTCAATTTCTTTTCTGAGTCATAGATTGGGGGTATTTTTTCATTCACGCTTTTTCTTATCTCCGTGTTGTTGTTAGATTAAAGCTTTTTCAATAACTTTAGAAATATATGTGCTTCTTGGCATTTCTCCTCTAGTTATTTCGATCCTTTGATAAACTTCAGGTTTCACATATACATTTACAAGAATTTTTTTACCAATTTGTATCAATATATATAAACTCCTATAATACTAATTAAATTAATGTATTTAGATATATCTTATTATTATTTAAATTTTTCTCATTATAAATGGCGTCCGCTATTTTTATTTAGACAGTTGTATAACATTATAATATTATAAAGTTATAATATTATAAAATTGGATAAGTATGTAGGTAAACAAGTAAAAAAAGTATAAGGTTAAGAGTAAAAAGAGTATAAAGTTAAACGTTACAGCTGTCTTTAACTGCATTTATAAGGGCATTTAAAATTGCAGGATCAACTTTTTGAAGTTGCAAAACAAGTTCTGAAACTGTAGTTTTTTCGTTTTCGATGATTTTGCTGGATTCTATCGTTAACGGTAAGCCACATCTAAAACAAAATTGTGCTTTTTTGTCTATAATTTCTTTGCACCGGGGACATTTTAAAATTCTGGGCTTCTCTTCTTCTTCTTCAGGTAATTTGAGACCTGAAGCTTCAAGCATTGCTGCATTAATATCGTTCGCTGATAGATGAATGTAAATATTAGCCATCTGAGAGTCAGGTTTCCATCCTAAAACAGCTTTAAGTTTTTGTTCGCTTTTCAGTTTCTTAGCCAAATCTGTAGCTCTTGCATGTCTAAATGAATGAGGATTGATTCTTTTCTTGATTCCTGCTGCCTTTCCTATGATCGCAATTTGCTGGTATAAACCTGATCGAGATATCAAATTATAAGGCTCCCGGAATGAACAAAAAATCGGAGCATCAGGGTCTTCTTTCCTAGGATGAATTTCCAGCCATTGGCGAAGGTAAGAAGACGCAAAAATCAATCTCGCGGGTCTAGCACCTGTTTTTCCTTCACGAAGCCATAAAAGGCATCCATATTCGTCGAACTTTGCATCTGCAATGGTTGTACTTAATAATTCCCCCTTCCTTGCTCCAGAGTCTGTTAAACAAGCTATTAATGCTTTATCCCTTGCTGTGGGAGCATGGCGGATTAAATAATCAATTTCTTCATCTGTTAGAAGTTGATCTGGTGTTATACTGCTATGTTGTGTGTTTTTCGTTTTGATGCATCCTGCGAGCTTTGGGTTAATTTTTCCTATGAATACCCTGATGACAATCTTGTGAAGCTTGAGTGTTGAATTTTTCAGGGTCTCCAAAGTGTCCAAATAGTCATTAAAGTCCTCCTCTGTAACTTTTTCATATGATTTTTTCAACCACTTTGAGAAGCGTATTAGGATCATCAGATGATTAATTATCGTCCTGTTTTTCTGTTCTTCATCTTGCAACCTTTTGATGTGATTTCTGAGAGTTTTGAAATTCTCCGGTAATATTTCGGCTTCTGCAATTTTTAGTCGACCGTTCCAATAAGCTAGGTCAAGGATATCTTCTTGAAACATGATCATAATTATGCATCTTCTATATAAAAATAGTTTCCTTATTTTAAGTAGACTATATAGTAAAGCTTTCCTACTTTTATCTCTTGAAAGGTAGTCGTGAATATGTTTTTGTTTAAATATGCAAAACTTTTAATTTATGAAAGAAAAGAGTAAAAAGAGGTATCTAACTGAAAGAGAATCAAGCTAGTTTTACTGCACTGTCGGTAGCCTACATTCGTGCCTATCACTCCATACATGCTAAAGACAAAATCTTTGATGATTTTCTAGCATATGATTTGATACCTGAGGAAAAACGAGCGCTAATTGAACAACATTTAATTGAACAAAATGTGACCTTAAATCAACAGTTAAATCATTCTGAGTATGCTGCATCGCGCTCCGATCAAACAATTACTTCAAAGTCATTAATGCAAGCAACCCACAAATATGCTGGCCTTTTCAGCAGCCGTGCGAGGTATGCGGAAGATGCCCTTGAAAAAGACGTAAGGAAAGGAGTAAAGCAGTATGTGATTCTCGGGGCAGGAATGGATACCTTTGCATTCAGGCAACCTAAAATGATGGAACATTTGGAGATATTTGAAGTTACCATCCCGCAACACAAAAATTTAAGCTTCGTCGACTTGCTGAGTTGGAATGGGAGCATCCTGCAAAATTACATTTTATTCCTATAGATTTCACGAAGGAAAGTCTGATGACAGCGCTAACTAACTCATCATCTTATGACCCAAAAGTTAAAACTTTCTTTAATTGGCTTTGTGTCACTTACTTCTTGACCAGAGATGAAGTAATCACAACACTGCGTTCCATCACGAAAATTGCTCCTGCAAATAACACGATTGTCTTTGATTATCTTGATACTGATGCATTTATTCCTGAGAAATCGTCTCCACAAATGCAAAAATCATTGGAATATTTGAGAATGATAGGTGAACCTATGATAACGGGCTTCAACCCGTCAACGTTAGGAGACGAACTCACATGTTTAGGATTTGATCTCCAAGAGAATTTGAGCCCAGCGGAGATCGAAGAACGATATTTCAAAGGACGCACTGATGGATATCATGCATATGAGTATGGGCACTTTGCACGTGCAGTTGTCAAATAATCAGGCATATGATATGTTTGTCTGCCTAGTAACAGCAAATTTTGTCATTAATTCTTTACTTTTCTACGAATAATACTTTAAGCAGTATCATTCCACTTTTCCTAATCTTTAATTAGTTATATATAAAAAATATATATATCATATTGAAAATTATTATTTCATTGTCTAGAGAAAAAAATAATGAAAAACGAGTTGATAAATATTAAACTTCACGAAATAATTAAAAAATTAAAAATATACACAACTTTGAATACAGTGAAGAATTTTTTCAACTTGAAAAATTGATATTTGGCATAAATAACGCTTTTTGGTGTTTCTAATTTTAATCGAGTACAAATGAAATTAATATACACAAATATCTCATTTTTACTTTCCAGCGATTTTTTTTGCAACTTGGGCTACATGTCTACCCTGATAGCGGGCCATTGCAAGCTCGTTTTCTGAAGGCTGACGGCTTCCATCTCCACCTGCGATTGTTGAAACTCCATATGGGCTACCGCCTGTTATTTCATCCATTCTAGTCTGTCGCTTTTCGGCATAAGGAAGCCCAACAATAATCATCCCAAGATGGAGCAGGCTAACATGAAATGTTAGTATTGTGGATTCTTGGCCTCCATGCTGCGTTCCACTTGAAGTGAAGACGCTTCCTACCTTCCCTACGAAAGCATCTCTACTCCATAGCTCGCCTAAACCATCAAGGACTGTGCGCATCTCAGCAGTCATCATTCCATATCGTGTAGGTGTTCCAAATATTAATGCATCTGCTCCAGCCAGTAAATCCTCATACTTGTCCCTTGTCAGCACAGGTATATGTGCAAAAAGCTTTTTTGTTTCGATTGCTCTCATTTTCTCCATAACATTGTTAGGTAGAGTCTCAGGGACTTGATAAATTCCTACCTTTGCTCCTTCTACTTCTCTTGCCCCTTCAGCTATAGCCTCTGCCATCCTGTAAATGTGGCCATAAATACTGTGAAATATCACGTTTACCTTAATCATCCAATACCTCTTTAAAATTAATTTAGATACTATAATCTTCTATTTATAATTAAATATCGCTTTTAGATCATCCTACTTTAGGTATGTTCTTGATATACTCTATGAATCCAATAAGTGACATAAGCTCCACGAGTTATCGATCAACGATGTTTTTATTTTGTATGGGTCTATAAAAATATTGTCAACAGTCCTAAATAAATACTGATTTCAAACCACTGTTAATATCTATTTACAAAATGTTAGCTGAAGCAAAAAGATGGGTTTTGATATAAAAGTGATTTAATTTAATACAAATGATGCCTAATATAAACCATCAAAACTTTTTATAGTTGTAATGTGGTGCAAATAAGTCAAGAAGACAAAAAAATTTAGCTCCAAAATATGTGTATTATTACCCTCACCACAAACTTAAGAGTGTAGAGAAATCATATTCATTTGATTCTAAATAAACTTATTCTCAATATAACTAAGTAATATCTGCAGAGTTTGTTTCTAATTACCCATATCCAAATTTCAAACAGATAATTTTAAGCCAAGTTATTGATATGTCAGATTGATTTTCAACATTACTTTACATCTACCTGTTCTGTCATCAGGATTATCGGGCTTCATGAAATGATTAAAGCAGTCGCTGATGCCATGTTATAGTCCACACGGTTAGTTGGTATGAATTAAACATTCAATATTTGTGGACCTTATGGCTAACTGGTCGAAACCTGGTATTATCCCTAAAAAAATCGTTTTTGCAGAGAAGAGCAAAAATGAATTATTGCTGGTGATGTGTATGATGATAAGCTCTTAAAAGCAATGTCATACTGTTTGTGGAAGATGACCTCGTCGACGAAGTAATAAAATTCATTTTTAGATATACAAAGTGGTGAATTATGGACGCAGAAATGATCCTAATAGACCCATTGAGGGAGAGGGACCCTACTTGTCAATTATACTATGAGATCTATATTAGATAATAACGATTGAATATAAATTTACAACCTAAATTAATAAGGATGGAAATTATGAGAAAAGAATTACTTCTTCTGTTAGCTTTGTTCAGTGTATTCCTTGCAATAGGATGCGTTGGTGATAAAGGTGAATCTCCAAATACAACAGAAGTTCCAGTTACAGCAGTAAATTCAGCTATAGCTGTATCTGAAACCATAACAGTTTCTGGAGCTGCCAGCCTTACGGAAGCTTTCACGAACATTGCTTCCAAGTTTGAAAAGGAGAATCCTGGAACGAATGTAAATCTCAACTTTGGAAGTTCAGGTAACCTACGCATGCAAGTAGAGGGAAGAGCTCCTGTAGATGTTTTTGCCTCAGCTGATGAGAATCAAATGAGTATACTGAGCAATAAATCACTTATTGTAAACAGTTCACGAAAAGACTTTGCTCACAATTCACTTGTGCTTATTGTCCCTAAAAGCAGTACTCTTAATATAACGAACATAACAGATCTAGCCAACCCTAATGTTCAAAAAATAAGCATTGGAAACCCTGGTACTGTTCCAGTAGGTAAATACTCGCTCCTTGCACTGAATAAGGTTGGTTTATGGAGTCAGCTAAAAAATAAAGCTGTACTAGCTGAAGATGTCAAACAAGCACTTGTATACGTGGAAAGGGGAGATGTGGATGCCGGTTTTGTATATATAACCGATGCAAAGACTGCACAACCTGGGACTATAAAAATAGTCACCGTTGTGCCTGTTAGTACCTCTATCGACTATCCAATAGCTGTAGTTTCTTCTTCTACGCACAAAGAAAAAGCTCAGAAGTTCATTGATTTCGTGACTGAGAAAGAAGGACAAGACATACTTAATACATATGGTTTTGTTCTTCAATCTTGATAAAATATGAGACTTACGCATCTGAGAATCAAAATTTAGCATAGCAAGTATCATAGTTTAAATTGTAATTCAGTTAGTTAAAGATTTTTATGCTAACGATTCTCGATTCAATTGCGGAAGTCTTAACTCCTTTTATCACAAGACTTTGAACTCGAGTTATAGTTAGGATTAGGACGGAGATAAAATAAATGAAAGTTCCGGTCGTTTCAAGTGATGGAAAGGCTGTCAATCGGTATTTTGGACACGCATCTCGCTTTTTGATATTTGAGGTTGATGGCGATGAAATACAATTCATAGAAGTTAGAGAGATTACACCTTTATGTGGCTCGGCAGATTACGAAAGTAAAGATGACGTTTTGTTCAGGATAATTTCTTTGATTAAAGACTGTGAAGCTGTGCTCTGTGCAAGAATCGGAAGAAAACCAAGAGAAGAATTAAGAAAAAATGGAATCAACCCAATAGAGGCTCCATATTTGATTCATGAAGCTTTAAAAAGTATTTGACTTATGAAATTTAATCGAAAAACGGTAATAAAGCACTTAATTGTATAAATCTCAATAATTTATTGAGTAGATAAATCTCATACCTGAAGAACTCAACTATATACAGTGGAAAAAAATTTGAATTATAGTTTACAGCAAATTCATGACATACCAGCCTTCCACATAGCTATTTTCCCCAATAGTTTAAAGTGGATACCATAATTAGTAGAATATTAATTCAAAAATTTATTAAATGGAATGAACACCACATGAAAATCCATTACATCCAGCATGTTGAATTTGAAACTATTGGAACTATTGCTCAATGGAGCGAAAAAAAAGGACACTCTTTATCGAGTACACATTTAACGCAGATGAAAGCTTTCCCAATCTGAATAACTTCGATCTTCTTATAATAATGGGTGGACCGATGAATATTTACGAATATGAAAAATATCCATGGCTGATAGGAAAAAAAAGTTTATCGAAGAAACGATCTCTGCAGGAAAAGCAGTGCTTGGGATCTGCCTTGGAGCTCAGCTTGTTGCTGATGTCCTAAAAGCTGAGGTATTTAAAAACAATTATACGGAAATTGGATGGTTTCCAGTGTTTACACTCAAACAAGCAAGGTCCAATGTTTCCTTTTTGGAAAATATTCCTGAAAAATTTACTGCTTTTCACTGGCATGGAGACATTTTTAATTTGCCTGGAGACGCAAAGAGACTTTTTTTAAGTGAAGCCTGTAACAATCAGGGATTTATTTATAATAATAAAGTAATTGGGCTCCAATTTCATCTGGAAATGAGCAACGAAACAATAGGAAAAGAGATTGAAAATTGCAGTGGTGAACTGGTAGATGGAAAATATATCCAGAACGATAAAGAAGTGCTAAGTAAAGACACATTCCTTGCTGACTCAAGGCTATTAATGTTCAAATTACTAGATAATTTAGAAAAAATGATTGTACCCTAAAAAGGATACTCAGTGTTTGGCTAGGGAGATAAAATTTAATAAAAGTTATTTCCAGATATACAAACTGGTGAATTCCATAGAATATAGAGAAAAGGTGCTCTTTGATGGATCAGATTCGCTATGCTAAGAGAAATTGCACAGATAGGAAGAAAATCGAAACGTTTCTTTTACGTGTAAGAACCGGCGTACTTGGAATGACAAGTGATATTTTCCCATACGCTGTTCCGGTGAATTATGTGTGGTACAACGATTCTGTTTACTTTCATGGTATGGGTTCGGGTAAAAAGGAAAATATTCTTTCTCAAAATCCGTCCGTTTGTTTCACAATATATGAGGAACATGGTACTGTGATCGACCCTGTGCCTTGTCACGCAGATACGGCATACATGAGCGTAATGCTTTTTGGAAAGGCTGAAAAGGTGACTGATCCCGAAGAAGTCACTGTGACTCTCCAAAAATTGGTTGAGAAATATATGCCAAATTATTACAGTAATCCTTTAACTAGCACTTTGATTGAGAAATATCGATCTTCACTTGATGGGAATGCAGTTTCAATTTTTCGGATAACGCCACAGGAAATGACAGCTAAAGAAAACTCAGTGGAATCTGACAAACTGTTAATATAATGTACTTGGAAAGTCTAAAATGAAAGAACGAGTTTTTAATCATTTTTCTGTGTTTTGTCTTAAAATACAGCTTTTATCCATTAACCAGCGGACAGTGACTTGCAATAAATTGCTTATATTAAACCATGAGCCCCAGAAGCAGTCTTTAAAGCATGAGGTATCTCTCTTTCGTCCTTGAACTCCTATCTTGTAAAGCAGGCATATTTGCCAAATACATGCAGGCAAATATCATAGCTCATGTATACATCCTTTTTTCGGCTTAATATAAATATAGCTCCAAAGATAATTGCTAAAATCAAAGATCTAAAACCTTTTAATCAATTTTCCGCACTCAAGGCCATAAATTCTACATTATAACATCAGCAGTAACATTCGTCACAAGTATTAATGGCAATTTTTTACGACAAAATCATCAATTCTGAAAGAGCATTCTGAAATTTTGTATTCTGCATCCGACTTCTCACTTTTTCGTTTGCCGAAACAAACACATACTCCGGAGAAACTGATCTTCATTGGTACAACTGCTAGCTTGTCGTCAAAATAATAGCTTTTCTTAAATGAAGGTTTATGGATGATTTCTTTACCGTCACGACAAAATACTGTTATCTGCACCACGGAAGTGAGAAGAGATTTCACGCTTCCATCTTCTGAGAAAACAAGAGAATTGCTTTCACCATCAATGCCTAGAGCATCAGGGTCAAAAGCAAATATAATACCTATTGCGTATTAACGCCCAAAATGCCACATGGCTCGACTGATTTTATTCTTCCATCCGGGTATAGGCAGAACCCAATGCGCGTCTGAATTTTGCCAGCATGTGTTTTTATGATAATTGTATCTTTGGGCCATAGTATAATGCTTTTAAGTTCTCCGGTTTCATATAGTGTTATGTTTATAACCTTACCTTTAAAGACATCAAACGGCAGATTGATCTGTAATTCCGGAGAAATATTATATTCATCCTCTTCCGTCCAAAAGGCGCTGATGCTCCCGAATACAGGGAAAATACGCTTTACTGCTCCGCTTTCATAAAAAGTGATCATTTCCGCTGGAACGCTTCCAAGCCTTGTATTTACACTCAAAGAATCCTGCAAAACCATACTTGCGATATTCCCATTTTCATAAAAGGTCATTGATTTCATGAGCTTTTTCTTTTTCCATCATCCTTGTATTGCGGGATAAAGATGCCACAAGGAATGTCTATAGTATTTTTTTTGAATTAGAATGCAGCGTTTGAGCCTTCCGTTTTCATGGTATTCTGCGAAAGCAATACCCTTTAAAACACCATAATTTGTACTTGCTGTTTCCAAATAATCGACGCCTTTCACAGAGTTTGCACATGCACTATTTTAACGGTCTTTTCATTTGGCAATGAATTCACAGTTTCATACTCAAACCCTAAGACGCTTAAATCTTTAGTAAACCACTTTGGAATATGACTGCAAATGACATCCAGCCGGTTGAATTCTCCATTTTTCAGATATGGTAACAGAATTTTCTTTGAAGTTAGCTGCGGATTCTTTGAAAGAATTTTTTCCATATTAATACAAAAATCACCTTTATTCATACCAGGTTCCAAAAATTGCATGATGTCAAATTTGCTGGATTTATCTTGTTGCTCCGCAATCATCTCAAGCATTTCTTTTTTGACTGAATCAAGAGCATCAAACCCATTTTTTTTCACAAGGAATATTTCAAAGCCTGATACTTCAAAAATGCCGAACGCTATCCCTGGAATTTCACTTGCAACCACTATTTTTACATTGCCAAGCTGCTTTATGGTATTTTGCACAGCCATGCGTACCTCAGCAATACTCTTCGCGTTGCAAACTTTATTTTCAAATTTGTTCAGGACTTTCCATTCTTCACCGTCTTCTTCATATGTTACAATGAATCCCGGCTCAAATATTGAACTCGTTTTTTGGTTGTTGCTTTCTACAACTGAAATTTTCAAGATAAATCCTCCTTTCGTGTTGCAATTCATGACGATTTCAGGCTGTGATTTAAATTTTTTCTCGCCATGGGAACTATCTGTTCGATTCGCATAAGCTCCGTGGGATTAATTTCACCATCATAGGAATATATCGTTGAGACAGCCTGAATAGATCCCACTACTTATACCTGGGTACGCCAGAACAAATTTAATTTGAATCTTTTTTTGAGGGATTTTGCCAGAACATGATTACAAGTAGGAACTGGCAGAATCTAATAAAATTCCAGCTAAATCTTGCAACATTTGATTTCTCAGAATCCTCATTTATTGAATGTTCCTTACCATACATTCAGTAACCATTCCTTATTCCTCTTGTACTCCATGTCGGTGAACAGCGTGTTAGCCATCTGTTCCGCGAGCCACATAGCTCCGCATATCAGACGACCGGATGGCGGTACAGTCCCGCAAGGTCGAAGGTGGGAAAACCTACGCGTATCAATTGGAATATTGTTGTCAATGGCGGTCCATCGCCCCTTAGAATGGTCCAGAATGAGATCGAGTCCAACTTCCTTGTTCTTGATCCGGTTTTCCAGTTCCCATAAATCTGCATTTATAATGATCTGCATGTCGAAATCGATTTTTCCTTAAATGCCTTGATACGTGGATCATTCTGATAGGCCTGGTTGTCGTCGCCGAAAAGCAGAATCATGGGCTTCATCTCCAGATCGAAACAAAATTCAGTCAAACCGATTACAAGATCTGGGGTTCCACATATAGCGACTCTCTTATCAGCAAAAAACATATGTATAAGATCTGTCAGCGCATCGATGGCAACTCCCCGTTCGCGAACAAGTGATTCAGGAATTGGTTTTCCAGTCATTTTTTTTATGTTCTGCAGGAAGGCATCCGTGTTGCGGATGCCAATGGGAGTAGGCCCTATAATCGCTGGAACGTTGAATTTTTTCCCAAAAATTCGGCATCTTTTCCACCTTCGTATTTGTTCAGGGCAATTGTTCCTAGTGCATCCGCTGTTTCGATCAACTCTTCGATTGTCGTGCTGTCGTGGGAAACTCCACTTTTGTCCGGCATCAGGGGGGAATCGAAACTTTCGATTTCGAAAAGGACTGTCGCATCCACATCCATTTCAGACAGAAGGTGCTTGAGCGCTGTTAAGTCTCCTGGATTGACCCATCCAGTAATCAGATTGAGTTTCCCGTTGGGTTTATCTTTTTTCGCAAATGCACTTACTAAATCCTGCACTGCGACATCATATCCACTGACGGTTAAAAAAGCTTGTGAGAATGTTTGATAACATAATTCCTCGATATGGATAATTACATCTTGAGTTGGTTGCAAGTGCAGATTACTGAATGGAGATAGGAACCAATATCCAAAAGCTAATTCTCGCTACTTACGCAATAGGGGTAGTTCTATATGCCCCTCGTAGGTTGGGCCTTAATTGTGGACAGTGGATTCCAGATATGGCATGTGCAAGGTAGATTTTGCGATACAATGGAAAGCGCCAGTGGACCTCAAATCACCCGAAACTGTCCATGGCATATCCCTGAGTATCCACTTGAATAATCTGCCTCTATTGCATGTTAATTAACAGAACTCCAGCAACAACAAGGGTAGTGGCTATGATTTTTTGCATGAGGCTGCCAATGCTGATCTCCTCTCTTGCGAGATTCGGGAAAAAGAGCGAAAGGATGACGCCAAAGAAGAGAACGAAAAACGAAGTTGTACTGGAAATAGCCTGCACGACTCCCAGGGGCGCTAGAATAAGTGTGTAGCGCACACCTAGGTTGCCACCCAGGTTAATCAATTCATTTGTTATATTCACAGAAAGCAAAGCTCCTGCATTGGCATGAATTATCTCTGAAAATTGTTTGCGATTTTCGGCAGCCAACATTAAAATCACTCCAAACAACGCTTGGCCAAAGAAGTTCCAGAAGGTGGTGGTCCAGAATTCATCACGTACAGCAAATAATTTAAAAATAAGCGAACTCAGCGAAATCGCTAGGGCACAAAAGAGCATTAAAATAACCAGCTGTTTTTTAACGTGGCTTGTGCCTTGCCCAAACCTCAAAGAAAGGATAACCGATCCGGCAATGATCAGCAAAACGCCGATGATTTGGGAATAAGAAATTTGTTCCCCAAGGATGAAATATCCTAGGATAAGCCCGAAGACTCCTGCCGCTTGGAAGAATGGTGCGATAGTTGATGCTTTCTCTGTCTGCAATGCCTGGAGGTAGAAATAGATCGCACTCATGTAAAGGATTCCCGAGGCTGCTATGAATACCATAGATTCATAGTTTAATGCAACTACTCCAGGCTGGAAAAGCCAGACAAAGGGCAAGGCAAGAGCACCGATGATCGCAGTAAAGACCATCAGCACTGCCACGCTCCCCTGTTTGAAATAGCGTTCCACCAGATACTTATCGATGTGCGTGGATAGCGCCCACAGAACGGGCCCGGAAAACGCATAAATAAGCCAATACATATCTAGATATTACCGGTTGATAGTTCTATAGGATTTGTACAGCTTGCATGAAGTGTTTCGAAAAGCAGAATGGCAAGTGTGTAATTCAAAACGACGGGCTCAACGACATTTTAGATAAGATGGTCAAGGCTGATGGCATTCTTTTAGGATCACCGGTAACGTTACTGATGTGACATCGGAAATGAAAGCCTTCATTGACCATGTTTCATTAGTTGTGAAAGCAAATGGACAAGCAAGTTAAAACATAAAGTATCTGGTGCTGTGATAGCTGTACGCTATGGCGGAGCCATACATGATTTGATACAATGAATCATTTTCTCCATTACACCAGACCTTTTTAGTGGGAGCTAGCTATTGGAATATGGTCCATGGTTTGGAGCCAGATGATGTTGAACGTGACTAAGAAGGTATGAAAAACATGCAAATTCTTGGTGAAAATTGGCCTGGCTGCTAAAGCGAATCAACAATTATACCTTGAAATCCTACAGTTGAAAAGTTAGTAGACTTTTCAAAAGAATATTTGACATTCAAGAAATTAGAAATTATGAAAAATTTTAAAGGGAGTAAAATATGGACAAATCAAAGTTAAGTGAGAGTGTAATTTTCCCGAAAGGTGAAAAACTTCCGAAACAGTTTAGTAAGTATTTTACAGGTAACGCATGGCTTAATATGCTGGTGCCAAAGGATAATGAATTTAATTGTCCAATAGGCAATGTAACTTTTGAACCAGGCTGTCGGAATAACTGGCATAAGCATCCGGGCGGACAGATTCTGTTAGTAACATGTGGACGTGGTTACTATCAGGAGGAAGGAAAGCCGGCACAGGAACTTAATCCAGGTGATGTAGTAAAAATCGCTCCACATGTAAAGCACTGGCATGGAGCAACACCTGACAGTTGGTTTGCGCATCTTTCCGTTGAGACAAATGTTAACGCAGGTCCAGCAGAATGGCTGGAATCCGTAACGGATGAAGAATATCTCGCTTTGAAAGAGAATGGTAACAACAATTGATGAAATTATTGTATTTTCACAGGGGAGAATAATCGTTATTTAAAATGTTCGGCAATGAATATACAAAAATAAAGCGGGGGACAAGAAATGACGAATTTAAAAGAAGAGAAATGTCTGATAGCCTATTATTCACATGAGGGAAATAACTATGTTAGTGGAAAGATCGTGAATTTGCCAATCGGTAATACAAAAGTAGTAGCAAACATGATCCAAGAAATGACAGAAGGTAATGTTTTCCGTATTGATACAATAAAATCTTATCCTGAGGATTATACGGAAACCACCAACATGGCAAAAAAAGAACAACACGACAATGCCAGACCGGAGCTTTCAAGCCATGTAGAAAATATGGACTTTTATAACGTGATATTCCTGGGTTATCCGAACTGGTATGGAACGATGCCGATGCCGGTGTTCACATTCCTGGAAGAGCACGATTTTTCGGATAAAACTATTATTCCATTTTGTACACATGAAGGAAGTGGATTAGGCCGCAGTGAAAAAGATATTGCAAAACTTTGTCCGAAAGCAACACTTTTGAAGGGACTGGCTATCCATGGCTTTCGTGTAAGTGATGCAAAAATAGATGTTACGAATTGGTTGAACAAACTTGGCATTATTTAATAAACTGTTTGAGCATCAATTTTTGTGCACTCCGTTTGACACTGTTTGACTTAGAAATAACTCCAGGCGGTAGAGTTGCTTGTAGAAGCTACAGGATATCATTAATCATTGAACGGAGAATATAAAATGGCAAAACAATTAGGTTTTGGCTGTATGAGATTACCACTTCTGGACAAAGATGATCAGACATCATTTGACACAGAGACATCGAACAAATTGGTAGATACGTTTCTGGAACGAGGGTTCCTTATTTCGATACAGCGTATACATATCATGAATTCAAGAGTGAGGGAGCTGTTAGAGAGGCTCTGGTAAAAAGGCATAACCGAGATGAATTTGCTCTTGCAACAAAACTTCCACCCAGAATGTTAAAGTCAGTGGAAGACCAGGAAAGAATCTTCAACGAGCAACTGGAAAATTGTGGAGTTGAATTCTTTGATTATTTCCTGCTTCACAATATTGGTGTGAGTGCTTATGAGCAGGCATGCAAATACGATACATTTGGTGGTTCCGTTGCAAAAAATTCTTTCTAATGATACGATAGAATAAAAAGAAAACCAAAGATAGTAATATGCTATCTAATTCCTTTAAATGGAAGCATTATGAAGGAGAAATTATCCTATTAAATATGAGATGGTACTTAAAATACCCATTAAGCTATCGAAATTTAAAGGAAATGATGATAGAAAGAGGAATTCAAGTTGATCACAGTACTATAATGAGATGGGTACATCAATATTCCCCTGAAATAGAAAAGAAGATAAGAAGACATTTAAGACCAGCAAATGATTCGTGGAGAGTTGATGAAACTTATATAAAAGTAAAAGGTAAATGGAAATATTTTTACCGAGCAGTTGACTCAAATGGAGATACAATTGATTTCATGTTAAGTTCAAAACGAGATAGAAAGGCAGCGAAGAGATTCTTTAAGAAAGCTTTAAGTTCTAATCATAATCAAATTCCAAGATTAATAACCGTTGATAAGAATCCAGCTTATCCACCTGCTATAGATAAACTAAAAATTGATAAAATACTACCTAAAAACATAGGCATTCGACAAATCAAGTATTTGAATAACATTATAGAACAAGATCACAGATCTATAAAGAGAATCGTTAATCCAATGTTAGGATTTCAGTCTTTTCGATCTGCTAATAAGACTTTAAAAGGAATTGAAGCTATAAATATGATCAAAAAAGGACAAGTAAATGATCTAAATTACTCTGTTCTTAATGAAGTCAAATACATTAATCAATTATTTGGTATAGTTTTATAATGTTAGTACATTTTCCTTGAATGTTTTGATTTTTATTAATCACTTATAGATTTACATATTTTTTTGAAGTTTTTGCAACGGAACCGGATAAAGTATAATGATTTAGAAAAAATCCATTCCCTAAATATAGAAGAAATAAAATCAGATTCAATCAGGCCTTTAAGAAAAAGTAAGAGAATAAAATTTGGGGAAAATACAGAAGAAAGCTGTGCTCAATCTTTGATAGAATTAAATACAATCCAATAAATATAAAGTTGGCAATATATCTGCTGTCAAAAGGAAGTTTAGAGAAGTACTTAGGCCAAGAAAGTTACATAATCGAGTCAAATGAGTCAGACTTAAACTGATAGTCTATAAAAAATAGTAGAAATAATTTGCATCAAATTAAGGATTTCTACAGAGTCACTCTGTCAACATTAATCTGTGACCTTAAAACTCACATAAGAAAACAGAACTATTAATATTGTTATATACTATGGAACATACGTAACTTTGTATCTGCTTACAGTGACATGGTTATTAATTTGTCCTGATTTCCTGAAAATTATTTGGAGACTGGATCAAAATATATAAAACTCCAAGCCATCAATTCAATAAAGGAGCCCAAGATGTTAATTGGAAATGAAGAAGGAGAAATGTACTTAAAAATTGCGATGTTTGCCTATTTTGTAGTTCTTTTTCTGACCCTTCGGGACGTCCGGATCTTTAAAAGGACAGGCTATCGCTCCTACAGAAAAGGAGCCCTTAAGGGACTTGCAGCTTCTACATTGATACTGATAGGAGCAATTATTGTTGGGACAAATGTATCTCTAGGCCTGCTATTTGTTTTTATAGGGCTCTATATTAACCGCAAAGGAGGAAGAGAGCACGTTTTCACTGATGCAAGCACCCTTGACCGTTTCCTTGGAAAGACGGATTATATAACAAAAAAGTGAAGATCAAATGCGAAAACAATACCAATATTTAAGCATTTAATACCAGAATTTAAGCATTTGAATCTTCACAAACTCAGAACCATTTTAAACTTATTAATTGATAAAAAATTATAAAAATGATTGAATTTAGGTTAGTAAACCTATTCGAATTTACTGACCTTGATAGCATTAATTTAGTATGAAAGTACACGAAATCATTTTTATTACGTACTCTTTTTGGCCTCTATTACCATAAATGTGATTACACTACTAATTATTTTTATCCATTTATCAAATGAGAATGTCTCGGTCTCAACAATTACTTCTTTCATTAATTTCTCCATTTTCTCATTTTCTTAATCTCATAAATTTCATCCTTTGCAATAAGATGCCACATTATTGTGGCAATTTTCCTTGCTAGAGTAATACTTGCCTCTGCTGGATGTAATCAAAAGAAAATTATCTTATTACTTAATAGGTTTGAAATAGTAGATAGGAAAACAAAAATTCGCGGTCATAAAAATATGCCAAATGTCACATGATTTATACTCATGCTAACATATAGTTATTTAAATTTTATTATAAGGGATAATAATAATTTGAGATTCTAGGATATTAAGCATATGAAAATGGAAGAAGCACTTGATGTAGAAATATGCATGCAAACGATAAATAAACAATGGAGTCAAAGTGAACATTAGGAAGTCTAGTAACTATAGATATTAGCAAAAATCAAATAAATAAAAATTGTCGATCAAATTATTTGTTCCTTAGTTATATTTCCACCTATATTATAATATATGCATAATTAAAATATATGCATATAATATGCATAACAATATGCATAACAATATGCAATTAGAGCTTTAAAAATTAAACAAAACTTATCAAAAGTTAGAGGCATAAACAAATGGGGAAACAGTTATTTAGCAACGAAAGAAAGAAGTTGGCTATTTTGCTGGTGGTCTTTTTTTCAATTTTCGTTTTATCTGTAGCTTCGGCAGCTCCTATACAAAGTTCATCTCCGAAGGCACCATATGCATATATTACGAACGACGGAAGTAACAATGTATCGGTTATTGATACGTCCACTAGCATTGTTATTGCCACTGTTGATGTAGGATCATCGCCTGAAGGTGTCACAGTCACACGTGATGGAACAAAAGTATATGTTGCTAACGAGGGCAGCAACACTGTATCTGTAATTGACACTACCACAAAAAAGGTTACAGAGACGATAGATGTAGGATTCTGTCCTGCGGGAGTTGCAGTAACTCCGGATGGAACAAAGGTATATGTGACGAATTCAGGAGATGACAATATCTCTGTGATTAATACAGCAATCAACAAGGTTACAACCACGGTGAATGTGAGCGGTGAACCCGAAGGAGTTGCAGTCAATCCAATGGGAACAAAGGCATATGTGGCAATCTACGATAGCAACAATGTCTCTGTAATTGACACAGCTACAAACAAGGTCACAGCCACTGTGAAAGTGGGACTAGGGCCTAAGGGAGTTGCGATCACACCAAATGGAAAAAAGGTATATGTCGCGAACCAAGAAAGTGGCTGTGTATCTGTAATTGATGCAGCTACAAACAATGTTACAGCCACAGTAGATGTAGGAAACACTCCTTGGGAAGTTACAGTCAAACCTGATGGAACAAAGGTATATGTAGCTAATGAGGGAAGCGGTACAGTTTCTGTAATTGATACATCCACTAACACCGTTGCAGCAACAGTACCTATAGGATCTAATCCTGTAGGAGTTGCAACCACCCCTGATGGAACAAAAGTATATGTGACAAATCCTGGGGACAACACAGTCGCAATAATTGACACCGCAACAAACACAGTTACATCCAAGATGAATGTCGGAAACATGCCTTTTGCCTTAGGGGAATTTATAGGTGGACCTGCAACGTAAAACGGTTCCTATAATTGTCACATCCACAATCAATGCTACATCCACGATACCTGCAGGAAGCTTGCCTATTACCTTTGGCCAGTTAATAGTATGGGAACTAGTACTTCATAAAAAGTTTTGTTATAAGCATACCTTCTTTCTGGCAAAGTACCGCTAAAAAGTGAAATTAACGTAGTTGTTATACATGTGCACCTGTTTCTTGGTCTTCAAACTTTGGGGATAACAGCCCTCCAACAACTGAGAAGCTGTGCATAAATGCAATAAGTGGGAAATCATACTTTACTTTAATACCAAAAAACTCTGCATGTAGTAGTCCGACAAAGTTAAAATATATCAGAGAAAATTTTGATAAATATTTAAGCATTTAAGTATTGAAAATTTGAAATCCCTTAAAAAGAATTTTTACTTTTGAAAACTCTTACTAATTTGACTCTTAAGGAGAATACAAACTTATCAGCCGTTTGGAGCCAAATTTTATGAAATTGATTCATTAATTGATTTAAAAAATCTTTTCGTATAAATTTGAGCCCATTAATAAAAATTTTCAAGAAGCTGACATGTAGATGAAGTAATCGCTTTTTTTAAAATGATTGCTTTAAATCAATGGAATGATTTTTAGACATTGAACTAGAGAAACAATGTATGATCGAATTTCTTTCAGGAAATTTCTTGGTTTCCCTTAATTCATACCGGCAATACAACAGTCTTATCATTCATAAAAAGAATAAATGATAACTGCAAAGAAGAAGAAATATGAGAACATTTACAAAGCCAACTTGATTTTCCTGGCTTGAAAATTAAAACGGAGCTGATTCTGGACTTCATTTTTATCCAATCAGATCTTGGACATGCATAAGCGGATAAAATCTCGAGAAAATGAATCAAAAACATTTACGCACTTTAAATCCATACTCAAGTGCAATAACCTATATTTTTAATGAATGCTTACATACTTCTTTAAAAATCGAATTAAAAAGTTCTACACATGGTTTTTTATTGAAAAATTCGTTTATGGAAAGATTGCACTTCAGCAAAGTGACCATTAATTCTCAAATATTTTAGGATATTAATTGCATCGGATCTATGACTTGTTCTTATTTTTAAAAAAAATGTTGCAGGCTGCCTCCTGACCTGATTAGAAAGGCCAAATAAATCTTAATTTTTATAGGAATTAATTATTAATAATCTTGCAGTTAATTGATCGTATATGGCCGAGAAAATAATTGATGAATCTTCACTCAAAAACAAAGGTTTCCTGTCACCGAGACAAAATAATATGTTTCCAATGCGACTTAAAGTTGTAGGTGGAACGGTGGGCGTCAAAAAATTACGGGCAATTGCGGATGCTGCAGAAAAATACGGCTCTGGTTACATCCATTTAACTTCAAGTCAGCAGATTGAAGTTCTTTTTGTCAAACTTGAAAATGCGGAAAAAGCAAGTTCTGAGCTTGAAATGCAGGGGATTCTAGGAGGTTCTTCCGGGAAAAAAGTACGGACAATTATTGCCTGTCACGGGAATACTGTCTGTAAATATGGGTTAATTGATTGCCAGAGACTTGCTTACAAGATCGATGAGAAATATTTCGGTGAATCTGTCCCTAAAAAATTCAAGATTGCAATCACAGGCTACCCTTCTGCATGTGCAAAACCTCAGGATAATGATTTTGGAATTATGGGTGTGACAAAACCCGAAATTCTTGAAGAGAATTGTATTGGCTGCGAGAGCTGTGAAAAAGCTTGTAAAATGGGAGCAATAACAATCAAGGAAGAGAAAGTCATGATAGACAGGGAAAAGTGCGTTCTTTGCGGAGCCTGTGTTACAGCCTGTCGAAAAGACGCATTGAGAGCAGAAAAAATAGGACATACGATTTTTGTTGGAGGGAGTATGGGCCGCAAACCAAGGCACGGAATAAAAATTCTTGAACTTGTTAGTGAGGAGCAGCTTTTTTCAATTCTGGAAAAAACTATTGATTATTACAGAAAAGAAGGTCTTGATGGAGAAAGATTAGGAGAACTTTTTGACAGGTTTGGAATTGAAAGATATAAGCAAGGAATTATTCCCTAAAATTATCTGAAAAATGAGATCTCTTAAGAAACTTGAACGAAAGATTAGCGTTTTTGATTACTTCCTGGGTTTTTGATTGATTGCAGTCAATAACTAGTGAAATTGATTGTAATTTTTGGCAATCCCAGAAGATATTAAAAAATTTTAGAATTATTCACTGGATGGAAAAACTTAAAAAATTTATGTGAATAGAAAAATCAAAGGTAAATCGAAATCCTGTATAAAAGTTAAAATAAACTAGGAGCCGGAAGTAAAAAAGAAGTTGTAAGGGAGATTTCAGTTCCCAGTATTTCAATTAAACTCGTAGTTGCACATGATCCCCTCAGGATCAAAACATAGATTACAGGATACACACATTGCCTTTTTAGCCTCTTCAGACTTAAGTTTCAAAATGAGATCAGGCTCGCAAATAAATGGCCTACCCATGGAAACCAAATCTGCAAACCCTCCTTCAAGCAGGTACTCCATAACAGAAAGGGACCGAATGCCCCCTACAAGCATTATAGGGATATTTACTGCTTTTTTTATTGCTTTAGAATATTCTCTAAAATATGCTTCTTCAGCTGGAGAATTAATTGCGGTTCTTACAGTTGCTCCACCTGCCTCACTTATCCCTCCGCTAACTTCAATTGAGCACACTCCAGCTTTCTCCAGAAGTTTTGCAGTCTCCACAACCTGCAAAATAGTAATTCCAAGCTCTGCTTTTTGCGAACCCGGCTTAAAACCATCCGTTGCATTCAATTTGACAAAAATAGGGAAATCAGATCCAGCTAGTTCTTTTATTCGCTTGACAATCTCTGTTACTATTCTTGCCCGATTTTCCACTGAGCCACCCCAGCGATCCGCTCTTCTATTTGTATAGGGGGAAATGAAATTACTTAAAAGGAAGCCATGAGCACAATGAAGCTGTACGCCGTCAAAACCTGCTTTTTTTGCCCGGATAGCTGCTTTTGTAAAGGCCTCGATTACTTCCAGTATTTCCTGTTCAGTCATTTCGCTAGGTACAACTCCCGAGAGTTCATCTTTGATTTCCGAAGGAGCCATCAGGACCGGGTATTCTTCAAAAATTGCTGCCTGCCTCCCTCCATGCACTATCTGGAGTACAGTTTTGCTTCTGTACCTGTGCACCATTTCGGTTATCTTCATATAGGGTTCAATAAAAAGATCATCATAGATTCCTTGCTGGTAAATCACACTTTGCGCACTAGGAAGTACAGAGGAAAAGCCTGTTATGATCAACCCGACGTCATTTTTTGCAAGTTCCTCGTAGAGATTGCCTAACTTTGAAGTGGGCTTTCCATCTTTTTCAGCCATGGATTCATGTGTTGCGGATCTTACAAATCGATTCTGAAGATCCATGTTGCAGATTGTGATAGGATCAAAAATCATGGAAAATAGTAAGAGAGAGCAGGACAAATAATTATCCAGCATTCCTAAAAAAGAAAGTTTTTACCCAATAACTTTTTGATAACTCGATCATTCCATATAAGAAAACAAATTGAAGGCTTTCCATACCCGCCAATAAATGACTTAATCTCAGCTCTACAGTAGGTTTCTAATATTTCCTTGGTGGACATCCATCCTACTCAAAAAAAGGCTTAATTAGTTCCACATCTGTTAATTTGTTTATTGCAAAGTAATAGTAGGACAAAACCTTAGTTTTTGTGAAATTTCACAAGAAAAAAATGATCATTTACTTTAACTAAAATTTAATATAGTTAAATCTGGGAAATAAGAGCGAAAATATCTATCTTAAATAAAAATTTTTATTAGCTTAGGTGATCAGGTTGATCTTAGATGTCAAAAAGGTAATCTTTTGAGCTGCGGGGGGAAATGCCTACAGCTAGATCAGATATCGACTTGAGTATATGGGGTTATACACCAGGTATAATTAAATTTAATTAATTATATACGTTTATTTATATATTATACGAACCTAAATTAATTAGTATTAACATTATGTGGTCCTGGTCTCGTGAATTATAATCTAGGGAAGCCTTTCCAGATAATCAATAAATCACGTCATCTCAGCCTCTAAAACACGTTTTTTGAGTGTTATCGAAGGGATAACCTTACTAGACTCGAGAAAATGTCCTACACTGCCCTCACATGCGTTCTTAGCTGACTAGAGTCTATCCAAATGGTGAAAGTGGCATGGTGTATGACTTATAATCGATCCACATCATCCGGCTACCGATTCTAATTATGTATTGTTTATTGTAGGACTAAGGACTTCGATTGTATTCTCTATCCATGAGTGTTTTTGGACAGTTATGTTCTACCTTACAATGCAACTTTTCTTAGCTTTTATCCTAATTCAGATTAAAAGTTCTTTCCTGAATAGCTTTTTCCAATTTAAAAATTTATTGCATTTATGGAATTTTGAAAGTTCAGATAAATTTTAAAAATAATACCCAAATTTGTTTAATAAATTAAAAAATATAATTTTCAAGTAGGTAAATTTTATTTATAAAGTGGAGTATTAATTCTTGTACATTTGTTTAGTTTTTTTCCATCGTTAATGTCTAAAACAATATCCTATGACTGAATATGAACACATCTAAATGTGATGAAGCGAGTAGACTACATATATTCATAAGGTTTTTAGGAATCATTGCAGTGTTGTTTTTAATGCCAGTTAGTATCGCGGGCTGCGTGCCATTTGCAGGCATTCCAAACTCCAGAAGCAAGAATGCTTCTATATTAAACAAGTCCGATGATGTAATAGCAGCGTTTGACAAAGCAATTGAAAGCAACCCATAAAATCCAGCCGGTTGGGGCAATAAATGATATGCACTATATAAATTAAATAAATCCGATGAAGCACTAAAAGCATTTGAAAAAGCAATTGAACTTAACCCGCAGGATTTAGTGGCTTGGAGCAATAAAGGAGCTGTTCTGGCCCATTTAGGTAGGTTCGATGAATCAGTAACAGCACATATTAAAGGAATTGAAATCAACCCGCAACTCAGAAGCTTGGTAGCTTATCCGATGGAACAATAAAAGTTTGTGACAAAGTAATTAAAATTGATCTGCAGGATTCAATAGCTTGGTTAGTAAAGGACCTTTATTTAAATAGATTAAATAAATCCAATTTGTAGATTGAATAGCTACTTAATTTTTATTCAGGGATTTTGTTTGTTGGTAACTATTTAACCTACCAAAAATCAGTTAATCGATATCTATTTTGATGCAATAGTTATTTTTTATCTAATTTATTTGCCTTGTTGCATCATTTCCTTAATCTTTTGAACATCAGCTATAGCAGTTTTCTTTAACGAGATCATTTTTTCCAGATCACTGATTTTTATTTCCATCAATTTTATTATCATATCCATTCTCATTACTGCAACTTTCTTTTTCTGTTCTACTGTCAGAAGTTCCCACATTTCAACCATTGCAATCTGCATTATTGGACCCTTTTCTACCATTAAATGTTCTTTGCACATGTTTTAAAATCTCCTTTCATAGATAATATTTTTTAAAAAATAAGGATTATTAAGAGAAAAAAATGAACTATATATTTAAATAGCCTTATCAGAAGAGTTTGTTTTTACGACTGGTTCAGCTGTCTTTTCTGCGTTAACGTTATCAGCTTTAGGTAATACTTTCGGATCTGACTTTATCATACTATATACCCCTTTCTAATTTAATATATATTATGCAGATTTGTTCGTAGTAATTGTTTTTACAGTATAGATATGTTGCAGCCTATATGTACCAATGTATTTTTTTAATTTCTTTTTGAGTCTATTTAAAAATACACAGCTTAAGCTTATGATGAGCTTAATGTAATGAAGCCTTTAATTATTGTGAGAATTTAATCATTACGGAGAGATCTATTTGGAAGACTATAATGGAAATTTTTCTGATATTTTCTATTTATGATTGTCATTTAGTTTAATTAGTTCCAAGTGTTCCACTAGCTCTATATGCGCTATGAGTTCCAGAAGTTCCATGAGTAATACATTCATACCCTTTTCTTATTTTGTGTGGAACTCAGGAAATGCAGAGATTTTGCCACAAAAAAGCTATGTATCAAAAACGGTTTCGTTGCAAAAAATCCTTTCTAATGATGCAATAGAATAAAACGAAAACCAAAGATAGTAATATGCTATCTAATTCCTTTAAATGGAAGCCTTATGAAGGAGAAATTATCCTATTGAATGTAAGATGGTACTTAAAATACCCATTGAGCTATATAAATTTAAAGGAAATGATGATAGAAAGAGGAATTCAAGTTGATCACAGTACTATAATGAGATGGGTACATCAATATTCCCCTGAAATAGAAAAGAAAATAAGAAAATATTTAAGACCAACAAACGATTCGTAGAGAGTTGATGAAACCTATATCAAAATAAAAGGTAAATGGAAATATTTTTACCGAGCAGTTGACTCAAATGGAGATAAAATTGATTTTATGTTAAGTTCAAAACGAGATAGAAAGGCAGCGAAGAGATTCTTTAAGAAAGCTTTGAGTTCTAATAATAATCAAATTCCGAGAGTAATAACAGTTGATAAGAATCCAGCTTATCCACCTGCTATAGATGAACTGAAAAATGATAACATACTACCTAAAAACGTAGGCATTCGACAAATCAAGTGTTTGAATAACATTATAGAACAAGATCATAGATCTATAAAGCGAATCGTTAATCCAATGTTAGGATTTCAGTCTTTTCGGTCTGCTAATAAAACTTTAAAAGGAATTGAAGCTATGAATATGATCAAAAAAGGACAAGTCAATAATTTAAATTACTCGATTCTTAATGAAGTCAAATACATTAATCAGTTGTTTGGTATTATTTTATAATGTTAGTACATTTTCCTTAAATATTTTGATTTTTTTATACGCATAGATTTACATGCTAATTTTGAAGTTTTTGCAACGGAACCCAATTTGTTTCACTTATTGTAAGATTACTGTGAGTTAAAGGGCATAAAGAGTACTTGAAACGCGTGAATAAAATCAATAAGTCACTGATATCCATTTTATTACTTTTATAATATAAGATATATATCATTTATAAGTTTATGACGAAATTTAGGCTTTTTATCAAAATGTTCTATAATTAGAAATTATTTAAATAAAAATAACCAAATGCTGGAATTGAGAGGAAATGAAAACAAATAAACAAAAAGTAATAGTCTCACTGATTGTAGTTATTATAATAGCGTTTATACCCCTAGGAGCAGCAGCTCCTGCAGGGATATCAGAATCTGCAGTATTAGAAGCCGCAAAAAGTTGGATTGGAGTTGAATCCATTCACGGAGGCAGTGATAGATCGGGCATTGATTGTTCTCACTTAGTATATCAAATATACAAAAAAATCGGAGCCAAAAGTATAATCTTACAAACTGTGCCAAATATGAAAAAAAATGCATATTATATTAACATAAGCTCTCCAACTCCTGGAGACGTGATCTTTTGGGAAAAGGATGTCACTAAGAATGACAAAAAATATTGGCTTTCCGTTCATGTAGGAATATACATCGGAAACGGGCAATTTATACACACGTCTTATGACACAAAAAAAGTTTCCATAGATAATATCAATGGTCCTTATCAAGATGGAATGCCATACTTCGCAAGATGGTCACATACTTAGAAGATTCCATTTACTTTTTTTTCTTTGAAGGAATCTCATCCAAGTCTTTCCAGCAAATTTTTGTATTTGCCCTTATTTTTTCTCGTCTCGTTCAAAATTCATTTATTTCAAAGATTCTTCCACTATCTTGTACTGGGTGTGGTATATGGGACGTTTGAAGTGTCAAAAAACTTATGAAATATAAATATTTTATTATGTTACAGATTTTATTTTAATTGGAAAGCACCTTTCGATGAATTTGAATAAGATCTTATTTGAGAAAAGTATCAAATTTTATCTTAAAACCTGATAGTAGCATAGTAAATACTCAAGCAAAAATTACTTCTGTCAATATTCTCAAGTTACCGAATTATTAAGAGATTAATATTAACAATATACACTATATAAAACATTATTTTAAATACTAAGTATTTAGAAAGTGGTATTGATAAGCTGTTGCTGTGCTGTGACATTAATGTAGAAAAAAAGTAAATAATGTATCAAAACAGTTAATGATCAAATAATTTATTGTTAGATTCTAAAATTAGTCTAGCTTGTATTCTAAATGTATTGCATTGTGAAAAATTTGTAGAATTGGATGAGGCTTTAATATTCGGCAGAACAAATTAACAAGTTAGAACAGGGGAAACGATGGTCAAAAAAAGGAATAAAAGCAATTTGGTGAATACTAGAACAAAACTTATAATTCCATGCAAAAATGGAGGGGTATGTATAAAAAACCCTAAAAATACAGCAGATATAATTTGCAAAGGATGTGAAAGAGAAACAATATGATAAAACATTGCTATTATGGTATGAGCTTCTTAGGTTTGTTTTAAATTCAGTGCAAAGACATTTCTTCAAAAATTATTGTTTCCTCACAGCATGCACTTAGTAACACGAAAACATGATTTACATAATACTCAAAAGATACTAAAATTGAGTTTCGATATAATATTTAAACTACATGAAGTTTCACCACAAATACGACTATTTGAAATTAGTTCATATGTGCCAGCAAACTTAAGTATTACAAATCTTATACGATTAGATTTTTTTGTCTTCTTGAATTATTTGCACCACATTATAATTATCCAAAATTTTAACTGTTCATATTAAGCATCATTTGTATTAAATTAAATCACTTTTGTACCAAAAACCATCTTTTTGCTTCAGCTAACACTTTGCGAATAGATATTAACAGTAGTTTGAAATCAGTATTTAATTAGGACTATTGAAAATAATTTAGTAGACCTATGCTAAATCTGTAGTTGAGTTTCCCATTTTCTTTGAATTTAACTTTTCAAGTGCAGTAGTCTCCAAATTTGTTCAGAAAACCTCATTTTTACATCAATCCCAGTCCTGGGCCTAAGTTTGGAATTATCCCAAACAAAAAAATGTTTATCAAGCCATTAATCATTATTACAAATGGAAGGTTCTTGGTTCTATAAAAGCAATAGCCAAGAAAACCCCCTACAAGGGAAGCAAATACCATTTCGAAGGGAGTGCCGTAACTAGAGTGCATTATTCCAAAAAGAAGGCTTGCTAGAAGGATTCCACCTGTCGACCCTACGAACTTTTCCAGCCTTTTTTGGAGGATCGCCCTGAAAATAAATTCCTCTATCAGACCTACTATAAATATCATTATGATTATAAATAAAAGTACATTTGCCGGAGAGATGTCTTGGATAAGGGATCTGTTTCCAATTACCATATATTCTGCTTCCCCAAAAACCAGGCCTGCAAGGATGGCTAGAGGCACCTGACTCAATATTTTTTTAAGAGTATCTTCTTTTTTCTTAAATGTGATTTTCTGATGGTTGATAGCGATTACTAAAGGAATTGTCAGGGGTGCATAAATGAATACAAAAGAGTAAAGATTAATCTCGGAAAAAATTGGCATTGAAAGGTTTACCAGTCGAAAAATTGGCAAAAGCAGAAAAGCCTGGTGAATTTCGCGTACTTCCTGTTTTTTCATAACTGTGGTAGAAAATGAAAGGATCAATAGAAGAAAGGTGTAAGCTATAGCAGCCTCTTCTAACCTTCCTTCGAAAATCAACAGTTCGGAAAAAATGATCACAATTATAGGGGTCCCTGCGTAGAACATCTTTTTCAAGAATCCGATCTTTTCTTCGGTTAAAATTTCAAAGGTTTTTACTAGTTCCGGCAAAGTGATATTTCCTACTTCTATCTCAGACGGTGAAGAGTCTGCTGATACCATTTTCAGGTCTCCTTAGCAACGTTAATCCAAAGATGCAGATTTCTATAAGGCGTTTGCTTTTCGGTTTCATTAAACAGAAGAAATTCTAGCTTCATATTATTTCCTTTGAAGGGTGGGATGAAAGTTACTGGTTCAATCCATGACATATTATGTGCAATGCTTATTTGTTTTTGGTCCTCTGGAAGACGCAGAGATTGATTTTCAAGTCTTATTTCCATTGTATAATCTACTGGCCTGTATTCGTGATTTACTATTCCTACAATAACGGTCTCATTTTTTCCCAGTACTAAATCTGTAGGATAGCCATCTGCTGTTTTGTTAGCTCCAAGGATGTAAAACTCGGTAAAGTGCTCTCTCTCTTTTTGATTTCCGATTATGTGGGCCAAACCGACAACAGAGGTAAGGATTAAAAGGACCAGGAGAACTGCAAAAACTCTGTCAATTTTGGATTCGGGCTTTTTCATGATTTCGGTTTTCATTCTCAGGAAAAAATCTTTGAATGGAACTTCAAAAGTCTCTTCTTCTGGCAACAAGCTTCTCCTATGGTATGCAATTGCGCACATTAGGAGTATGAAAACCGAAAGACTAGTCAGTAGAGTAATTTCCTGGATTCCCCATATAGTATAGTTCAGTACAAGTCCCATTATTGGGACTATTGCAATACTAAGTCCAAGGGAGATTACAGCTCTCTCAATTCCCTCTAGGTCTTTTTTTGCCGGGAAGATGGCTCCAGTCAGGGCATAACCTGGCACGAAAAGCACTAGTAGAATGCCTAAATATGTGCGTAGGAAGCTTCCATTAAGCGCAGGCACAAGCACTAAGATATCAATAAAAAATACAAGACCTGTAACGAGGAGCAGATCCTTAGGAGTTTGTCTTCTTTCTGCCATCTTCACCACTGCTATAATTTTTTATAATCTATCTTCTTTGAATTTATACTTATTTACTTACTCCATTAATTTGATATCCTTTGCAACTTTTTCGAAACATACTTATCTTTTCAGGTGTTCATGTTACAACAAAATAGGGGATGATCTGCTTTTAGATCATATAAAAGATATATATAGTATTATTTTCGATTATGAAATTTCAATTCCGAGTTAGATAAACTCATTCTATCATGTTCTTGTTTTTATCTCTACATTAGTTATCTGCTATAATTTTTTTTGTATTTATCTTTTTTAAACATAGGTAGTTCTAATATGAAAATTTTTTCATTGATTGATGTATTCACATCCGGAGTTATTTTTGGCATATTCCAAAATATTTCCACTCCATCCATAAATTTCAGGACAAGCATAGAAAATTTTATTATGTAGTTCCCCTTTCCTGAAAGCATGAAAGTATTGGTTACAGGGGGAGCAGGTTTTATAGGCTCCCATATAGCTGAGTATTTTGCAGAAACCGGGCATACTGTCAGAATCATAGATAACCTTGCTACTGGTTTTATCTCAAATATTGTACAGTCTGAAAATATAAAGTTTATTCAGGGAGACATATGTGATTATGTTTCAGTTGAAAAAGCAGTTTCTGGAATGGACTATGTTTTCCATGAAGCAGCTCTTGTATCCGTACCTCTAAGCTGCGAAAGACCTGCTGAGGCTTTCCGGGTCAACACTCTTGGAACACTCAATGTGTTACAGGCCTGCGTTAAAGCTGAAGTTGATAAATTTGTAACTGCATCTTCAGCTGCTGTTTATGGAAACAACCCGATCCTTCCAAAAAGTGAAGATATGTATCCTGAGCCGACTTCTCCTTATGCTATTGCAAAACTCGACGGGGAGTACTTGGCAAGGATGTTTTATAAGGATCAGGGGCTTAGAACAACTTGCTTGCGTTACTTCAATGTTTACGGTCCTCGTCAAAACCCTACATCTCAATATGCAGCTGTTATTCCTCTTTTTCTGGATAGGGCACGTGAAGGAAAAGACCTTGTTATCTATGGGGATGGGTTTCAAAGTCGGGATTTCGTGCATGTCAAAGATGTAGTCAGAGCAAATGCTTTAGCACTTGAATATGGGGATGGACAGGTCTTCAATGTGGCTATGGGGAAAAGCGTGACAGTTCGCGAGCTTGCTGAAAATATTATTAAGCTTACTGAATCTCCTAGCAGGATGGTACATGTGGCTCCAAGAGCAGGTGATGTTCGGGATTCAAGGGCAGATGTTTCAAAAATTTCTACCTGGTGGAAGGGGGAAATCGAATTGTATGAAGGGTTAAAAAGTCTTATTTAAATGGTTATAATAGCAGTTTAATTTGAGGATTAAAAAGAACTTTTTCTCCTTGACTAAGCAACTTTCTTGGCTGGGCAGCAGCTAACTCACGCAGCTCGAAATCAAGTTATTCTTTATTTTTGGAACGTTGTTTTATAAATAAAGTTAAGGTTAATTCTCTAAACTCCTAAATTTCGTTCTGCACTTATATGCGGTGTATAGATATTTCTTGAAATCAAAAGTTTATCGAATCCTCTTAAAAAAGACTTGATGTTTTTTACCTGTTAGAATTTTTTTCATGGATTATGTCCCTTTTTTTTCATTGTATTCATGCAAATAATGGAGGCTATAGGTAACCCTACGAAGAAGTTGGCAACTTCAATTTTTTTTGATTTCGTTTCAGTTGAGTACCCTGCAAATTGCTGCGGGATGGAACCCCTTCCAAGAATCTTTATTAACTAATGGATTTATATTTCAAACAACTTGCATACTATTGAAAACTGGGCCTTATTGATGCAAATCATTGCAGCTACAAAACGACATGAAATTTTTCGAATAACATGCACAAATAAATGAAAGTACTTCCCACATTACTTTTTTGAGGCACTACCGAAAGTTCTGTAGAATATTATTTACTCTATACCCCTTTTCCAGTCACTACAAAAAATAGTGGTTTTTATTAAAACACGGGTTATGTTAGAAAGCCTAAAAGTTGCTATATTTGTCTCGTGAAGGATAAAAATAACTGAAAATTAAGTGATTATTCAATCTACAAATCGGGTTTATTTAATCTATTTAGATAACGTTCCTTGCCTTTCAAGGTTGTTGAATCCCGCGGGTTAATTTCAATTGCTTTGTCATATGCTTTTATTGATTCATCATACTTGTTTAAAACAGAAACATTGTTGCTGCTAGAGTTTGGAACACCTGCAAATGGCTCCGTGCTTATATGACACTCACTAGCATTAAAAGCGCCAGCGCAATGATTCCTAAACCCATTATGTGGATATACCCTCTACTGACTTTATTATATGTAGTTTTTTTTTCATTTTAAGCTTTTTGATATATTTTTAAACATATAATGATGAAACATGACTACAAAAACACAAATAAATAATGTTCACTCAGCAAAATAAATTTTTCGACTAAAAAATTTTATTTATTAAGTAAAATAATTTTTATATTACTTTTGGTTATTAAAACTTTAAAATTTTTAATAATATCCTCAGGAAAATAAAATTTTAACTTGCAAAAAATCTACCCTTTAGGAAAACGGAGTTACACAGAAAAATTCAACTTAGGATTACTGCAGTAGTCATAATTGCTACTACAATCACTGAAACCACGGTGATCACTGTAACCACTGTGATCACTAAAATCACTGCGACTATTGAAATTTCGTTATCTCCATTATCTCTCTAGCAAGATAGTTCACAGTACAATTATTTTCGTAAAAGTACTGCATTATTGCGAGAATTTGGCTGGAATTGCGTTTCGTCTATTAAGCTTACAGGCAAAATACAGTATTTCTACAGGAAAATTATTGTATTTTGAGGAAGGCTCATGAGGTTTTTTTTATCGGAGTTTTTGTAGCTGTTGTCGTTTATGATCTCAGAAGTATTTCCGTGGATCTTTCCATGATGTGGCTTGATCTGGAAAGTACTCATAAAATGACCACATGAATGGAGTAGAATAATCCCATCGTTTAAACTGAGAGTTTTGCCTTTTGAAATGAGACTGTCGTGCATTAGTAGCTGGTTGATATTTTATCTTTGAGTGTCTTTGCTTAGTTGCATATGTTTTTAAGCTTAACTGTGTACAGAAAATTGAGTGTACATAAAGTAGAAATGATAGCGAAATGCGAATTTATGAATACTCTGGAAAATATCAACTGATTATTGGTGAGCCCCTCTTCTTTTCGATTTTTCAAAATCAATTTGAATTTTTAAGCGATTATTTTCAAGACTGAAATAAATTTTAAAATTCTATATTGACCTAGTCGCTCAGTAAAACAGTGATCTACAAAATCTAAGATCAATTTCTTGTTTGTATCAGAAATCTGTGCAACGATTAGCTATTCTAGCACTTTTTGAAGGCTGAATTTATATGTATCCACATCTACTGTATCACATTCTTCAATGAAAAAGTGGGCTTTAAGCAAAAAATAGAAAAAGCCTCGAGCGAGATTATATGTTAATAGTTTAAATTTACACAATTTGTATAAAGAAGTGCAAAACCCTTAGGTCTTTAGCCTATAGCATATCAGCGTCAATTTCCTCGTTTTCTTGTTATTGATTTAATTAACTAGTTATACAATAACAGATCTTAGAGACATTTTAGTATTTTTGGGGGTTTTGATTAATTGCAGTCAAAAGCTAGTGAAATTAATAGTAAACTTATGCAATACTTAAAAATATTAGAAAGTCTCTTATTTTATCAGCTTCAAGATAGTTTGGGAATAAATATGAGAAAAGAGCCGTATCAGTTTCCACAGAATGAATTTTTTTCAAGAGACGACTTTAGAAAAATTAAAAAATTTTCTTATGGTAAAGAGACACCGTTTTTGATTGTTGATTTGGAGGCGATAAAGAAAAGTTATGATTATTTGATTGAACACATGCCTTTCGCAAAAATTCATTATGCTGTAAAGGCAAACCCTATGGATGAAGTTGTTCTTGCCCTGAAAAACAAAGGTTCTAATTTTGATGTAGCAACGGTTTATGAACTTAATCAATTGCTCAGGCTTGGAGTGGAACCTGAAAGAATGAGTTATGGCAATACGATAAAAAAAGGAAAAGATATAGCCTATGCATATGAAAAAGGGATGAGACTTTTTGTTAGTGATTCAGAGAGCGATTTAAAAAAGTTAGCTAAAAATGCTCCGGGTTCCAAAATTTTTTTTAGAATACTTACCGAAAGCGACGGCGCTGATTGGCCCCTTTCAAGGAAATTTGGCGCACATCCTGATATTATATACAAGCTTATTCTAGAAACCGAAAAACGGGGGCTTGAGCCTTACGGACTTTCTTTCCATGTTGGCTCCCAGCAGAGAGATATTGGTCAATGGGATAATGCCATTTCCAAATGCAAGTATCTCTTTCAAGCAGTAGCTGAAAAAGGTATCCATCTCAAGATGATTAACCTTGGAGGAGGTTTTCCTGCAAAATATCAGGCAACGGCAAGTGACCTTGAAACCTATTTCAAAGAAATTCGACGTTTTTTACTAGAGGACTTTGGAGATAAGCTCCCTGAGATCATTATTGAACCAGGGCGCTCTATGGTCGCCAACGCAGGTGTAATCGTAAGTGAAGTAGTAATGATTTCCAGGAAAGCCAGATTTAACCAGTATAAATGGGTTTATCTCGATATTGGAAAGTTTGGAGGCCTCATCGAAACTCTTGATGAATGCATTAAATACCCTATTTTTTGCGATAAAAAAGGTTGTGCTGAAGAAGTAATCCTTGCGGGTCCAACATGTGACAGCATGGATATCCTTTACGAACATCATAAGTATTCTTTTCCGGATACGATGAAAGAAGGTAACAAAGTATATATCTTTACAACCGGCGCATACACTCAAAGCTACAGTTCAGTAAGTTTTAATGGCTTCCCTCCACTCAGGTCTTATCTTATTTAAAAGATATTAGACCTTAAGCAATTAAGTACAAAATCAGTAGAAATAACCCCTAAACTATCTAAAATGTGAGTTTAACAATAATAGATATAATGCTTGATTTTATCATCAAGTGAGTAAGTCCTAAGTACAAAATAAAGATCAACACAACAAGTGCGCTATGCAACAGGTACCAGAGTAAACTATATTTAAATGTGGATATTATGTTAAGAAACAAGAGCTGAAGAAATAATTATCCAAAACAAATCTACTCATTTACTTACCAAAAACTCTCTTAATCTATTTTTTTCTGCATTAAATTGGTTGATACCTTTGCAGTATTCTCGAGCAGCTTAAAAGCAATATCCTGACCTAGCCAGAAAGCCAGCACGCAATCGGATTCGAATACTTTATGCAATCCCCATGAATGGAAAAAGCCGGTTCAAGCTTTTTTTATGGCATCTGGAGTCTCGAATTCAGTTATAATTTTTTGCATGTACTTCTTTTGCTTCCAGGCATTAATTCCATATTTTTCATTGATAATACTTATAAGACTGAAACTATCGGTTCTCAGTATTCCGATTTCGACAGAAGTATTTGAATCTTCCAGTACTTTTCTGTCCAGAAGGTCCAAATAGGAAGGATTTCCAGCATACTCGAATCCGATGACATTGATAGGTGTCTCACATATAAGCTTATATTTCAATGGGGAGTACAGATGAATCTCTATGTCTGCTCTCTGTTGCAGAGCATAGGTAGGAGCA
Organism: uncultured Methanosarcinaceae archaeon; assembly: GCA_963733675.1. Taxonomy (GTDB): domain Archaea; phylum Halobacteriota; class Methanosarcinia; order Methanosarcinales; family Methanosarcinaceae; genus Methanosarcina. The sequence continues at coordinate 45,937 of CAVTET010000012.1, forward strand.
GTTGTAAGAGCTGAGATGATGTCCGCGTCAGAAAACTCAATCTTATCAGTTAATCCTAGGCTGATTTCATCCAGAGCTATAACTTTAATCTTAAAATTTTTTGCTGTTTAAAATGCCTGTTTAATGAACTTCATAATACTCTGCGCAAGGATATGATACGCGTCTAAAAAGGCTGTTGTTCCGAATGTCTGAAGGTACAGATCTGTTGGACCTGCAGTACAAACTCTAACTCCAAGAGTCTTGTCGGTCTCTTTTTTGTATTGTTTTACAACCTCATCAATTATTTCCAGCTCAAAGATCTTTGCATTTTCTTATATTAGCACGTAAGGTTCATAACAATTCTTCTCATCTTTTATGATATCCAGGAACTGACCTATCATATCTCTAAATTAAGGATATATAGGAACGTGCACTCCCACATCAATTTTTCTCTGAAAAGCCTCCCTTATAATGGGAAAGAGTTTTTTATCTTCATTTCGATTTTCAGCTGCAGCTTTTCCCCACTCCCTAGTAATACCCTAAGGTGTGGGAAGGCTGCCTTCATCGATAAAAATAATCTCCTGCATGCCTGGTATATAAAACAGATGACGTTTGGTATATAAAACAGATGACGTTTTATAGTTATTGCAATTACTCAACGCTAAAGTGTAAATATCCTAAATTTAGGATATAATAACAATTTATGTAAGGGCATTTTTATTTAAGATTAAGAAATCGAACTAAGAATCAGTAGCAATAAACTTCTTGTTTTCTAAAAGTCTCAACTGTTTAAGGCTAATTGAGGTGACAACGTCTATTATCATCGATTTTTACTTTAATCAAGAAGTCCTATGCAGAAAGAAAAAGGAAAGAGTTAGCAAAGAAAACCTGGGAAATTGAAGATTATCATAGAGGATTAAAATCGTTTTGTGGGGTAGAACTCTGCCAGGCCAGGAAAGATAACGTACAGAGAGTACTCTTCAATCAATTGTGTGGTACGAATATACCCCGTTGCTGCAGTGAGGTTCACCATCACAATTTTGATTAGACAGTTAAAATTAGCGAAGTAATGAGACTTTATAGATACCAGTGTGACTCTTAACACAAAATTATATTAAATTTTTATCTCAGAAGAGGTCTCAAATATTAATATTTTTTAGGAGTAGCTGCATGCAAACATATTAGTTAATTTTTCCTAGACGAACTTTTTGCTATTTGTAATAAATTAATTTCGGTTACCAAGCTTTAGAGTAATATTCTAAGAAATATAGAGCTTAGAAAGATGAATTTTAAAATTGGACAAAGATTTTCTGGTGCGAATTCTATTCTCAAATTGATCGAATTTTTTTGCAAAAATGTTTTGAAAAACAGGATATATTTTCGATGTCATGAGCATATCAAATCTGCTTATTTTTAAGTCTGAGATACCTGTTAATAAGCATTTTTAGCCCTTCATAGTAGGGTACACAAATTTCATGCTGTCTGGTAGTATGAAATTTTTGGTGATCAGGGGTAAATATTTATATTTTAAAGTCCAAAATTATAAAAATATGTTAGGTTATGAATTTGTTAAACACATACTGTATAACTATATTTATCCTTAAGGGCTAGATTTTGATTTTCTATTAATGTGGCTACTTGATATTTAGTAATTGTTTTTTTCATTAATCTTTGAATTTAGTCCTTATTGACACATGTTTTTAGCTTCTAAATGTAGCAAAAAAATTAATAAGTATAAACTCCAATTAACTATTTGATTTACTACAATAAGGACATTTTAGTTATGAGAAAATTTTGAGCCACTTGTAATTTTAAAAAGGCAAAGAGGAAATCCGTTTGATAGTCAGAAAAAATATTTCGATTGATCAGTGCTACGTGGATAAATTAAAGCCCTTTCTTGAAAAAAATGACGGAAATCTAAGTGCGGCAATAAGGGATGCTATAGAAACTGCCTCTCTGACTTTGGCTGGGAAAACAGGTGAAAATGGAGACAACCCTTCAACTAAAGATTTACACTATGCTGAATTTCGAAATAAGTTAATTGAAGAAAAGGAGTTTCTGCTTGTCCATCACACCCTGCTTGAATGGCTTATTAAAAAAACGTCGGGACTATTGATGGATGAATCTATTATATACGAACTAATTAATCCTTATAAAGTTAAAAGAATTCCTGATATTGTCAATTATCTAAACTCGCTCAATGAGAAAATTGGCTGGAAAATTAAGTTTAATGTGGAATGTGATCAAGATCTTGAGCCTGAAGCTGCAAATCTTACTCTCTCAAATGGAAATTCCTGTTTTCGGGAAGTAATGGCTCATAGCCTTGCTCTTTTTATGGCAAAACAGATGAAACTTGATGTCCAAGGATTATTCAGCAAATCCAACGTAACAAACGTGTACTTTAAGAGGTTTGAATTCCTTGATCATCAAAAAGTTCCGAAGGGTTTAGAGGACCACTTTGGGCCAATGGAAAGTACTTTCAGGGAAGTCCAGAAAAGACCAGATTTCTGGAAAAACCTCATCAAAACATACAGGCAGCAGAACTACCAGCGGCTCAGTATAAACAGGAGGATTTTTGAAGCATTTATCTCCGGAAATATCCCTTCAGTAGCTGAAATGACACGAAATTTTGAATTAGCTGTAGGCAAGCCACCGGCCGCTTTCACTCTTGCCGAGAACATTAAAATTTTCAAAGAACTTTACCTTACTGATGGTATCGGAACTGATATTGAAATTTGCACTGAAAAGGGGGGTGAATATGTAAAATTGATCCATGACTATTCAAATCGAAAAGTGTGTGAATGTATTAAATTGTATTATCTAAATATTTTTAAGTCAATTGGTCATCCTTTTACAACCACTACCAATCACCACATGATCGTGTTCGAATTCGTGGAGGGCTTTTGTCCGACCTCTATCTCTGAGTCTGAAATAATTGGTATTGAGTCCTAAACTGATTGATTTTCTGATCATTCGCATCATATAAATACATTCATATATGAAGTTTCAGATCCTCTTTCATGAATGATGTGATTTTGCTCTGGGACAGCCCTCTTCTTTTTGAAAAACTGTTTTTGGAATATGGGCTTAATTGCAGTCGTGTGCTTTCAACATCTCTTGGTACACCTTATCTTCCTGCTTGTAAATTTATAATTTTGCCAACAGGTTTTGCAAATAACCAATATACAAAAACAGGTACATGGCTTGAGCAGGGCAAACAATTCCTTGAAAAATTTGTCACAAAAGGAGGAATACTGCTGGTATTTGGTCCTCTAATCCCAGAATATGGGTACGAATGGCTTCCTTTTTCTCTTAAGTACGTAATGGAAGAAAACTCATGCACTCCTCAGCCTTTGGGTGAAAATTCTGCTCAAAAACTTGTGAAAAATATAGTGCTTCCTTTGGGATGTGACGGTTATTTTGCAGAAACGGATGCTGATGTGGCACTCAAGGATAACATTGGAAGGCCTATTATGGTCGTAAAAGAAATCGGTGACGGAATGATTGTTGCAACCACAATACATGAATTGCCTTCAGCTGAGTTTTTTGAGTGCAGGTGTGCATGTACGAAAAAGGGAAAAGCCTGAAAACAGAAAGATTCATTTTTTATAAAATAAGGTTCCGTTGCAAAAACTTCAGAATAAGCATTAAATCTATGAGTATAAAAAAGTCAACCGATCCGAGAGAAATATGCCAACATTATAAAATAATACCAAACAACTGATCAATATATTTGACTTCATTAAAAACAGAGTAATTTAGATTATTGACTTGTCTTTTTTTAACCATATTCATAGCTTCAATTCCTTTTAAAGTCTTACTAGCATAGTAAAAAAACTGAAAACCTAGCATTGGAACAATTATCCGCTTTATAGATCGATGATCTTGTTAAAATAATGTTATTCAAATACCTGGTTTGTCTAATTTCAATATTTTTAAACAAGTTCTTCTCATTTTCCAGTTCATCTATAGCAGATGGATAAGCTGGATTCTTATCAACGGTTATTACTCATGGAATTTGGTTGTGATTAGAACTCAAAGCTTTCTTAAAGAATTCTTTGCTGCTTTTCTATCTCGTTTTGAGCTTAACATGAAATCAATTGTGTCTCCATCTGAGTCAACTGCTCGGTAAAGATATTTCCATTTACCTTTTACTTTGATATAGGTTTCATCAACTCTCCATGAACCATTTGTTGGTCTTAAATGCCTTCTTACCCTCTTTTCTATCTCAGGTGAATATTGATGTACACATCTCATGATTGTTATATGGTCGACTTTTATTCCTCTTTCTGCCATCATTTCCTTTAAATTTCTATAGTTCAATGGATATATTAAGTACCATCTTACTGTTTGCAGAATGATTTCGCCTACAAAGTGTTTCCATTTAAAGGTGTTTAATGGCATATTATATACTCTTAAATTTATATTTATTTCATAGTATCGATCTCATATTTTTTTTGCAACGGAACCAACATCTATCTCGGTTCTGAATTTTAGTTTTATCGTATGTAACTGGTTACGATTTGGTTACAGTCGCTGATTAAAAATTAATATCAAAGTTAAAGTCAAAATCAGTATAATTTTTTTTAGTCAGTCTCCATTTTTGGAAAAATAATAAAATTTTATCCAGATTTAATAGATGAGTTACATATTTCAGAACAGTTTACCCACTTATATCTATTTTTTATATAAATTTACGATTTTAGCCAGAATTATTGATAGTTATCATCTTGAAGTTACCCATACTTGGATTTTGCCCTCATCTTGTTAAAAAAAAATATTCTTTTCTGATCGCATATTCCCAAAAATAAATCTATAAATGATACCTAGGGTATCATTAAGAAATAAACGAATCCAAGAACGAAAAAGTGCTGTGGAAAAAGATGTAATAAATAATAGAATATATTTGAACCAGAACAACAGGAAAAGGTGAGTGGAAAAAAGTTAAAAAAGAAGTAATTATTTCAATTAAGTATTGAATTTAGTTATTCTGTTTAGATAAAACTCCTTTTTTTGTACCAAGCATATGAATCCTGCGAGTTAATTTCAATTACTTTGTTATAGGCTTTCATTGCTTCATCACATTTAGTTAAAGCAGCCCCTTTCTTGCTCCAAGCCTTTATTGTACCAAGCACATGAATCATGTGGTTTAATTTGGATTGCTTTGTCACAGGCTGTTATTGTATCATCAAACTTGCTTAATTTTGCTATATTGACTCCTTTACTGATCCAAGTACCTGAATCTTGCGTAGCGCCTGCAATACTTACCAGCACTAAAGCTATAGTTATTGAAACTAAGGCTATCGAGCATAACTTTTGCTTATTGATCATTTATTCCCCCAGTCCTTCACTAAGTAAATGTGGATAAATAGTATAAAATATAACTATTAATACACTAATGAGATTATTAACTGAAATACTTAATAATTAATAATTCATAACGACTATAAAAACGTATTTGACAATACAAAAGTAAATGTTAAATTTAAAATAGTATCTGTAGGAAACCAATTATTTAATGCAGTTGTTTTAATAAAATCTACTTATTAATTACTAAATTTTATTAAAAATAACCTACAATTTGGACTGAAATTGAGAAAATGTATAGATTTTGTCACAAAAAAACTCTGCATTTAGGAAATCCGGAGATTTTTAAGATAAAAATTATGCATAAAAAATAAAAAATTATGTTTTCATGATAATGATAAAGGATAAAAAGGCAATTGGAATTTACAGAACTTTCGATACACTGTTATTCGATTAATTAGTTTATAAGTTATCTTTCTAAATGAAGCTCTAAAGTACTGCCCGCATATTATTTAGTTCTCATTGTTCCCACCATTTTCCCCTCCGCTTCCTAAAATGCCCAAAATATTTACTATTTTCATGTTCCTTACATCTTTATGTTGACCGCTTGAGAATATAATCTCTTTGGGGAGACTAGACTATTCAATGAAATAACAATATTCAAATTGTTTCATTTTGTTTACTCCACTCTATTTTTGAATATCTTTACTTCAAGCTAATTTCATATTGGTTGGTTATGAAGCATGTGCAATTTTCTATAAAATTTATTTCCCATCCCTTAGTCTTTTTTTCTTACCACTGTTCTATAATTATTATACTTATGTACTGTAATCTATTTCCATTTATATCGATGGGTATTGTCGATGTTTTTAATAAATTATGATTCTATAATTTATCGGAATATACAAATTTCAACCGATTACTTACCCATTAAATACAAAAAAAAGTATTAGAAACCCATAGATAAAAAGTAGTATACTGAAAGGTCTGTAAAAATGATTTTTCGCCATCCATTTCTTTCATTACAAAAAAGGATTTCTTGGTTTCCACTGATGCATAGTTTTATATAAAATAGACTATATTTAATTAACGAATTAACATTCAAAGATTGATCAAGAAGAACAGAAGGTTAAATATTAAGTTACTTCTTAAAAATTTAAATATAAAAAAGCCCTAGTGGAAGTTCTGGTAACTATACAGCTTAAAGGCCAGTTCAGTATACACGGCAGGCCAGGAGTAGGGTAATGGCCCTAGCAGGGTAAATGATCCTAGTAGGGTAAAAAAGGCAACAGCTTAAAGGCCAGTAAAGTACTCAAGGTAGGTCAGTAAGTTGTCAATGATTCCTCACCATTGAGGTATTGTTACACTTATGGTTTTTTAAAAAGATTCGGATACTTTTCTTTTAATGGTATGAGAAGTTTATCATCTAAACTTGCATTATAAAGTGTTTTCACTTCAGACAACTGATTAATTGTTAGATTTTTTGCTTCAATTAGGTCAATGTTTACTAGGTACGCATTCGCAAGTTTAGTATATTGAAGATTAGCTCCTGAAAATTTAGCATCTTCAAGATTAGCTTCAGAAAGATAAGCTGCTTGAAGGTTAGCCCCTCCGAAAATTGCCCCTTGAAGATGAGCTTGAAGGTTAGCCCATCTGAGGTCAGCCATCAAAAAGTTAGCTTTTTGAAGGGGTTAATCCCTACTAAAATTGCCTGTTTAAGGGTAGAGACTCTAAAGTTGGCTCCTGACAGATGAGCGCCTCGAAGGTTAGTCTGTTCCATCTTAGCGCCTTCAAAGATAACTCCGGTACCATAAACATATTCCAAGTCAGCAGAACCGAGATCACGTCCAAGAAATTACATCCGGTTAAGTTACATCCAATTCAATCAACCCCTCTAAGGTTAGCATTATGATAGTCCTGATCCACTACAAGAGCCTCATTTTCGTCACCCCCGGAGCCATGTACTTTTAAGTTATTATCCAACCTATTCAACTCCTTTAAAATTAGCTCCGCGATAATCGGTTCTTTTTTGAGCATTCATTTACAATTAATAGTTTTTGAACTAACAAAGACATTACTATGCTAGTAAAACATCTTGTGCTATTAGTTTTTGAGTTTTTAAAATAGGGTAAACGAAAGAGCTTCCCCGGGGACAGTAAACAATTTATCTCAAAGACCCCGAAACCCGCAAAAAGAGAGTACTGAATGTGTTTATATAGATACATATTTAAAATAATTAATACTTTTGGCAGCTCAAAAATCGTTCAGTTCCCTTAAAACTCAACCAAAAATCCCCTGACTTTTTACATCCGGCTTTTTTGAGTACTATCCTCAGTGGATTACATAGAACCTTAATTTCAACTCATATCAGATATATAAAACTGGATATATATTATGAAATACGTTTCCGTTGCAAAAATAATATTTCTGCAATTTGACACTATAATTTTCACCTTTATGTGTCATTTTCTCCAGAATTAAAATGATTAACTTCCCGAATTGTGATGTTTTTTAATGTTTTTGTGAAAAAGCCAGATTTTTTGCAACGGAACCAGCAAAAATAGCTACATTTTATCCGTGGCGGGTATGTAATAATATTGATGCATAGTTTTTGTCACAAAAACTATGCATCAATAAAACCGAAAAATCCTATTTTTGTGATAAAGAAAAGTATGTTGAGTCGATTAGAAGCTTAGAATTTACAGAACCTTTGTACACTGTAGTACAAGATAGGACAATGTAAAAATGTTTTTAAGCACAAAGTTTGAATAAGAATGCGATTTCATAAATGACGATAACCAGTTACATACGGTCAAACAGAAGTTAATAACTCATAGATATATTGAATAGGTATATTTTGCTTGCTGTCTTGCAAAGTCATAGATTAAATATATGTTTATTATTTTACTGAAGAAATATTATTTAATTTTCAAGTAATAATAAACAATAGCTGCAAACAATAAAGATTTTTATGGTAGCTTCATTCAAACTAATTGGTCTGATGAGTAGATTCATAAACCTTCATCATCAAATTTTTCTTAATTAATAATCCATCAGAAATTTTGACTCATATATAATTATTTATGAGGCTTCTCCGGCTTGTAGACCATGGTTCCGACTCCACAGTTGGTAAAGAGTTCAAGAAGCATGGAGTGAGAAAAGCTTCCGTTAATTATATGTGCCCTCTCAACCCCGCTTTTTACTGCCATTGCAGCGCCCTTAATTTTAGGGATCATCCCTCCATGTATAATGCCCTCAGAGATGAGAAGATCTATATCATCCAGAGTTACATGAGATATACGACTGCTTGGATCCTTTAGGTTTTTCAGAAGGCCTGAAACATCAGTCATCAGTATTAGTTTTTTGGCATGCAGAGCTGCAGCAATATCGCTTGCTACCGTATCAGCATTAATATTCAGAGCATTGCCCTTAGCGTCCACAGCGATGGGCGAGATAACCGGAATGTAACCTTTTTCAAGTACTATATAGAGAATGTCAGGATTAATGACTTCACTTTCTCCTACCCAGCCAATATCCACTTCTGTTTCAATACCTTCTACAATTACTTTCTTGGTAGCCTGCTTATGACCCAAGATCATTCTTCCGTCATATCCCGTAAGACCAATACCTTTTCCTCCTAAAACTCCGATTAAGGATACCATTTTGGTATTGATGTTTCCAACGAGAACCATCCTGGCAATTTCCATAGTTTCGTCATCTGTAATGCGGAGCCCCTGGTAAAATTCAGCCTTTTTACCCATCCGCTCCATTTTTTCCGTAATCTCAGGCCCGCCTCCATGTACTATGACGGGTTTGATTCCCACATAGCGTAGTAGTAGAATATCTTTAATTATATCCTCCAGTATCTGGCCGCTGATCATTGCGTTTCCACCCACCTTGATAACCATTATTGAATCGTAAAATTCCTGCATATAAGGTAGGGCTTCAATGAGCACATTCTCTCTTTTAAGTTCCATGATGTAAGAATCAGAAAATCTGTTTTTAAAATTATCGTTGCATGTCCTTAATCAAAGTTGCTGTGTTTCATCCAGTTGACAACAAAGAAGTATGCTCGCGCCCCAGCTATGGATATAAAGGAATCGTTTAGAATCAAATATTTCCATTTGCTTAGATCTCACTTTTGAAGACTTATACAAAAATGCCATCAATCTTCTTAATATAGAAACAGATTAAAAACTAATTAATATTTTAATAATAATAGTAGGCAAATAGGCGAACTAATTCGATATATGTTTATATTTGCAGAATATAGATTATGTGCTTTTTTCCACGGTTTCCCATATTTCAAACAGACTTTTTAAATTCTATCTGAAGTTGTCATATCACCAACAGTTTAATGTGACCTCCCTCACTCCTAAGTCACAACCCCATAATTTTTTTATCTCAAAGTAATCTTTTAAAATTTATCTTTATCTGATAATTTTTGTAATCTACCTAACTCTTGAAGGATAATATTTTGGCCTAGACCAACGAAAAGATATACCTGATCATTATCATTACCTGTTGTATCAAACTCAAAACAATATCTTCTATCAATTTCGAAGCATATATATATCGAATAATTGATGATTTCATTTTCTTAAAGAAATTTTTTCCCGATGCGCGTAGAAGTTTCCATTCATGCATCAAGCTGTGTAGTTTTCGGCTGGAATAAAAATAAAAGTCAGCTATGTAAATAAACAAAGATAATACGGTCAGAACTCAAAAAGGGTAATGAAATAAGCCAGCTTGGATGGTATTAAGATTAAATACACTCCCAAGCTAATTCCTTTATGGATATCTAAAAGAGACGAAAAGAATCCAATTTAAAGGGTATATGATTGAAATTATATTTTACTCGATTTTGTCTATTTTATCTTTCTTGACAAAGGGCTTACTTATTTTCTCCGGCATCCAGCTAGGCCTGTTTTTTGGTGCTGCGACAAGTTCCTTCCATGCCTTAAAAACGTGCACTTTCTTTGTCCCGCGTTCCCTGAGTCGGATAGTATCAGGTTTGGATTTGGTCCCAGTTCCCCTGTTTGCAGCTTTCAAGGCAGCTTGTCTGGGTTGTTTTCCAGTGAAAACTCCATGCTCATTGCCTTCTTCATCTCGTAAAACAAAATTTCTTGTGTCGGATATAAAGGTCACCTCGAAAATTGTATTGCAGATATTGATTAAGTTTTAAAGTATATAAAATCTTTCTTTGGATGTTGCCTGTAGTTATTGTTTTATGTAAAATTTCACCTAAATATGAGGGTTTGTAAACCAAATTTGTCCCTATTTTTGGCTACATGGGAAATATTTAAATATTTATATCTTATTAGAAATTTAATTCAAAGTAGTTCCTGAAAGTGATTCTGGAATACATTTTGTTTGTTATCATATTATACATTTGGAAGAAAATCTCGAAAGCATAAGCTTTACATGTTAAAACTCATTATGGTTATTAAATTTCGTCATGCACTCTAAGTGGTTGATATTTGATAACCGATTTCTCGAATATAGATTAAGTTTTTATTTTTATTGCTCGTAGCCAATGGGTTCGGGCTTTTCCAGGACACTGGACAAGAACTACCTAGAAATGACATTCAGATCTCATTGGAATGATATCAACCAATTAACTAAGAAACACCTATATTTTTCTAAGTATATGTTATGAAAGTATGTATCTGCCAATAATTCGTTCTACAAATTAAAAACTTATTTTTCACGGATTTGGTCAACATGGAACATTGCACTTTCAACCTCCCGGACGTCCAGGCCAGCAAACCAAGTGTAGCTATTAACCTTACCCGCGTTGGGGTAACAAATATGAAAAAGCTTGTAGAGATAAAGCGTAAAGACAAACGTCCTATCGTTCTGATTTCAACTTTTGACGTTTTTGTTGATCTCCCCTCAGACCGGAAGGGGGCAAACCTTTCACGAAACTTTGAAGCTGTAGACGCGGTGCTTGAAAAGGTACTCAGTACACCAATATACGAAATTGAGCAGCTTTGCAGTGATATCGCATATAATTTGCTTGGTAGGCATGAATATGCCAATCAGGCCGAAGTCCGTATGAGAAGTGAATATATGATTAGGCGCGCTTCTCCATCAACAGGGATCAAATGCCAAGAAGTTGTAAATATCTTTGCTGAAGCTTCTGCTATAAAGGGACACGGGGGTAATGGCTACTTTAATTTAAAGAAGCTCATAGGTGCCGAAGTTGTAGGAATGACAGCTTGTCCATGCGCTCAGGAGATTATGATAGATAAAGCTGCATATGAGCTTTCAGAATTGGGAGTTGATAAGGAAACGATTCTAAAATTCTTGGAAAGGGTTCCAATGGCTACCCACAACCAACGTGGTAGGGGTATTATCTCGATCAAGGTTGCACATAACTTTGATGTTTCTTTAGAAAGTATTATCAATATTATTGAGCGTTCCATGAGTTCCAGTGTGTTTGAGGTCTTGAAACGCGCCGATGAGAAAGTCGTTGTGGAAACTGCTCATAAGAATCCGAAATTCGTGGAAGATTGCGTAAGAACTATGGCAGATAATATCGTAAAAGACTTTCCTAATCTCCCTGATAATGCAGTAATTACTATCAAACAGACTAATGAAGAAAGCATCCACAGGCACAATGCTTTTGCCGAAAGGGTTGCACTGATGGGAGATCTTAGGATGGAAATTAGTCAAAATTAAAAACGCAGCAATAAAACCCATATTTCGCAGATGGACACTAGAATGTCATTTATTTTCTCAATATGACAGTAGCTTAAATATTAATCTAACTTTAACTGAATAATAGTGGTCAAATAGGCAAACAAATTATACATCTTTGTACATCTATTGGATGTCGGATGAAAAACATTTATATTGGACTTATTTTTTTGGAAATTCGAAAGTTTCTGAAATATTCACTGAGTAGAAATCTTGAAGAATTCAGGCCATATAAAATTTATTAGATGGACTGGATAACCTATAATTAACTAACAAGAGGGAGGATTTTCAGGGCTTGAATACAATTGTCTTGGAAACTTTTGAGGTGAGAACATGGCTGAAGCTGACGAGATAACAACAGTAGGTAGTAACAAGAATATAATTGAAGTGGGAGATGTTGTAAAGTACGTAAATTCCGATACTGTAAGTCGTGTGAATGACATCAAAAAGGATGAGCAGGGTACAGTGTGGGTTCTGCTCGAGAGTACCGATCTATGGTATAAGGAAGATACCCTAGAAAAAACTGCCATCAAACCTAGTGGAAATAAAGAAGAAAGGGAATTTACTGTAGATGAACTGGAAGAAAGGTTTAGGAAAACAAGTGAAACACTCCAGGGATTTGAGCTCGGAAAAGCAGGAGGTGGAGGAGCAGGAGGTTAATTATTTGTATTCATTTTAACAACTTTCAGTTTTTATATTTATATTTTTCTCTTTTTTGGAAACGTTTTGTTATTTTTTCTCTCCAGATTTGAACTCTAAACCGTTCAAAATGATACTTTTTAACTTAAATTTGATGGATCATATAAATTAATACAGTGGTTTCTTACAAAACAAAAACACTTCTTCTGCACATAAACTTCCTGAAAATGATAGAGAATTTCGATAAACCACCGCTTTCAACAAATCGCTTACATGCGCTTTATAAGCAACCAGCCGAAAATTTGGTTTTATCGACATCTCGATAAATGCTGAAAATCAAAAAAACAAGATTTAATTTTTAATTATATGAATAAAACAAATTTATGAGGCCCATTCTATGCATTATGAAATATATGTTTATGTCTAGTTCGGGTTTTAACATTTTTGGGGATCGCTGAAATTTACCATGAGAATTTTTATCATTTTTTAAGTTTTTAATTGATTGCGGTCAATTGCCAGTAGAATTAATGTCGAATTTTTGTGATCCCGCGAGGTATTAAAAAGTCTTTATTTTTGAAATCATTTTATTGAATCACTATTTCTTATATCTTTTTTCCTGTAGCTTCATTCTTTGTGCAAGAATGCATTTCCCTCCATGGCTGCCGCCGAGAGGGTTTTGCGAAGAACCCAGAGAGTTCATACAGCGGGCCATCACAGCTGCGCCTCTGGCAAGCCCATCATCTGCAAAAACTACCCGCTCATCTATTTTAGGAGTAAGGTTCATTTTTTTAAGGCACTGCAGAATCAGTTTGGGTTTATTTCCTGTAATGCCGGCTCTGCCAGTAATTCCGATAGTTGTATCTTCAAAAATAAGGCTCTCTTCTCTTGCGATCTCGATTAGTTTGCATACCACTCCTGCCATTACCTCGTCAATAATAGCATAAACAACCTGAAGTCCGTGGATCTTACATATTTCCATTCCGATAGCACTAAGCTTATCCATATCTGTACCGTTTTCACCTACATCGCAGCCTATAAGTGTCACTCCTATCTGCTCGGCTGCGTCTGGCCTTACAGGCACGCTTCCATACCTCTTTCTACCCACTGGAACTTTTTCTATTATAATAAGTTCATGGATGCGCTTTGCATAAGTTTCAATAGTTTTAGCTTTTATTTTCAAGGTAAGGAAAGAAGGTGGTTTCTGTTTCTCAAAAACTTCTAGAGCAGTCCCTACTTTGGGATCTACTATTTCCGAACCTCGAATAATCGCATCAGGAATTGCTCCTGCATAACCGCAGAAGTTTCCAATGGTTTTTGCGTACGGCAGGTCAGGGCTTGTGATTCTGCCGTCAAGAGTAGTACCGAAATCGATCGAAATACATGGGTTCCTAAAATCTACATCTGTAAGTTTAGCTGCTTCCTTAATTCCTGCTGTCGCAAGCTCCCCCTCCATTTCATTTGCAACAATTTCAACACCAGTTGAGCCTATAGGTGGGATTACTCCGGCTACAGCTCCATCAAAGATTACTTTATCCAGTTTGCTGTATTTCTGGAGCTTTTGAACGATATTTGAAATAGACATCGGAGGTGTCATATTTTTTGGTGGGACCCCTGCCATAAGACAGCCATCTGCCAGACCTTTGATGAATTCACCAACTTCATCGGGGGAATCGAAACCTGCAACTATACCAGTGGAGCGGACAACGAAGTTCAGATCAGTTTTTATATCCAGGTTAGCTTTTTCCATAGATTCAGTTAGGGTGGCGCGCACTAGATCTGCGACGGACTCACGAGTAAGTTCCACACCTGTAAGCGTCTTCCCAAATACGACTTCACTGGATTTTGGAGGACGGACATCTCTTGTCATCCTAACGATTTTATTTATTATATGGGTCCTGCAAGTATCCATATTGGTAGCTGTAAGGATAGATTTGGTTGTAGTGTTTCCGACTTCTACGGAAGCTACTATAAAGAAAGGTTTTGACTTAAGATCAATTAAGCGAACATGAGGAGATTCTGTAATTCTTGGTTTCATAGCCATTTTTGATCCTTCCTGAGAATATGGGCGTAGATGAATTTAGAGATGGAATTTTTTGTAATATTTATTCAAAGAAATTCAGACTTATTTGTAGGTTGTTCGAACTTAATTCGAATCAGATGGATAAATCTAGTTTAAATATTTTATTGAGTCGCTAAAATTTCCCATTAAATCTGCTATCAATTGGCTTTAATCAATCAAAAACCAGAAAATTATAAAAAGGGTAGCATGCACAATTTTCTGTAAAATCTGCTATATACCTTTAGATCTTCTTTTTTGATTACTGTTCCATTACTATATACTTGTTTCGCGTTATTCAGTCTTCATTTATATCGATGAGTATTCAGGCTGCTAGTCTCAATACTAATTTCTCATTAGGAAATCCCCATCAATTCTCTTCTTTTTTTAGTTTTTTGTTAATCCTTTCCATCATATTTGTTGTTCTTATTACAGTCGAATACCTTGCAGCTTGTTGTAGTGATTGAAACAGCCCAAATAACTTTTATTAACTAACTAATTTGTACTTTAGATAATTTCGATGAACTTCAGATTTAAATAAATTAATTATATATACTTTATATACAACCGGCTAAAAATTGGAGTTTCTCGAAATTCTCTCTGGAATATTATGGAAATCAACAGAAATTTCTTGAACTTAGTTTTAAGATCCATTATCTTAAAAATGCCATCATTTATTTTCCTAAATGAAGAAAGACTATTTCACATAATTTAATCTTATAAAAATTTAAAGAGTATGTTGTGAAAGAATTTTTGTTTTTATATTTCCTACCTTAGATCGTTGATTGTAGATTCAAGAGATTTGTAGAAGGTGTTGCAACATGAGATAAAACATTAAGAACTTCTTGATAGCTATAGTTTGCTTCATCAGGTAAAGTTATTGTATCAAACGATGTTACATAATTAAGAAGATCAGATAGTGAGTTGACTGTATTTATACTATGAGTGAAGTTATTTTTTGTTATAATCAAACATTTAATTACATTAAATAATTTTTTCGATAGAGATTGTAGCATGTCCTAAAAAAGGCTATAATATCCATTCCCTATTTTATAGAACTCATAGAAAGACTTCAATAGCCATGGAATAGCAATAGATGCTACCGCTTCCCTTGAAGATATATTTCCTGATTTTTGTTTATATGGACACAGGTCTTCAGTGTTTTTCTTGACCGGTTAATAACCACCAAACAATCCATCAGTATTCATCTAAGACATACTAGAGGAGAGCTGGCACAGCTCCTCTGTCTTTACCATTTATTTGGGCATATCAGACCTTGCTTCATACACATAACAATCGTACCGAATCTTTTCAGTTTCTAAACCATCTCTACAAATGGAATAAGATACCGTCACTAAAATGCAAAAAGGTTCATACGGCCTTTTCTTCACTTGATGTGCTGGAATCCTTAAAATGTGACTCTTTAACATGGCACACTTCAACAATGACAGAATTAGAGCATTGATAAAGCTATGGGATTAAATTTGAAAATTAAGATAGCATTAAAATCCAGAAAGAAAGGTTTAAAGTTATTCTGAAAGACGGACAAGAACATGTCTTCAAGATTAGTGATTTTGACGAACATAGGAGTTCTTCTTACAATTTTTGCAATTATCTACAGCTTTAAAATCTGGTATATTATTTGATGTAGATGGCAGCGCAAGAGGCTTGTCAACTATTTTCCTGATTATTCTGATGATACTAAATAAATATTCAATAGAACTGTAGACAAATGGTAAATTAAAGCTCAGCATTTTACATGACTAATTTGAAAAAGTATTCTAGCTGGTAAAAATTACTGAGGTTCAGATGTATGACTTTGACAGAGAATTTAAGGCTTAAAACTCCAAATAAATAAAAAAGTTCTTTTGAGCGAGTCAAATAACATCTTGATGTAGAAGCGAAATTCGGTTGAGATAGAAGACTTGAGACTTCAAATAAATAAATCGTTCTCCTGAGAGGGAGAAATAAACTAAAAAGGGCATCTGCAATTATTTTTTAGTTGGCCTGATCGAAGTTTGGTCGCAGTGTCATTTAATAGTTCTCTTGAACGAGCGAATTGAGTGAAAAGTACCTGTATTTCTGAATCAAAACTTGGTAGCTCAATTTGGGAGATGAATATATATTTATTCATTAACCTGTTTCTATTATGCAGTACTAATGACATTCTATTCAAGATTACTCTGTTTTTGAGGAATTTTATGATCACAAAAGAAGATGTAGAACATATTGGTTGGCTTGCTCGTATTGACATCAATGAGCAGGAAAAGGTCGAATTCATGGAAAAACTTAACTCAGTATTAGAATACTTCGGACAGCTGGATGAATTGCCAACCGAAAATATAATCCCCACTTATCATGTAGCTGAGATTTATAATGTGTTCAGGGAGGATGTGATAGAAGAGTGCCTCCCACAGGAAATTGTTCTCGCAAATACCGAATATAAGCAGGATGGGGCTTTCAGGGTTCCTAAAATTGGCTGAGGAGATGTTTTGATGGCAAAGTGGATGAGTGTTGCACAGGTTAAAGATCAAATTGAAGAAAGCTCAGCCGAAGAAGTAATATCCAGCTACCTAGAAGTTATAAGAAAGAGCAAAATTAATGGCTATATATCAGTTTCTGAAAAAGCTATTGAGCAGGCAAAAAAAATAGATAATGAAGGGCAAGACGGTCTTCTTGCAGGTGTACCAATCGCAATAAAGGATAATATTTCCGTAAAGGGGCTCCCAAATAGCTGTGGTTCGAGAATCCTTGAGGGCTATATTCCACCATTCGATGCCCATGTTGTAGAAAAGCTTCTTGTTGCGGGCGCCGTAATCCTTGGGAAAACAAATATGGATGAATTTGCAATGGGATCCTCTACGGAAACCAGCTATTTTGGACCTACTGCAAATCCCTGGGACCTTGAAAGGGTACCTGGAGGATCTTCTGGAGGCAGTGCAGCTGTTGTTGCAGCAGGAGAAGCACCTTTTGCACTTGGTTCTGATACTGGCGGATCTGTACGCTGCCCTGCGGCTTTCTGCGGCGTTGTTGGGCTTAAACCAACCTATGGGATAGTTTCTAGGTATGGAGTGATTGCTTATGCAAATTCCCTCGAACAGGTAGGTCCTCTTGCGAACAACGTGGAAGATATCGCAATTCTCATGGATGTTATTGCAGGCTATGACCGCAGAGATTCTACTTCAATTGACAGAAAAATAGCATATCAGAAAGCTTTGGTTAACGATGTAAAAGGTCTGAAGATAGGGATTCCAAAAGAGTTTTTTGGAGAAGGTATTCACTCAGATGTTGAAAAGGCGGTATGGAATTCTATACACAAATATGAAAGTCTTGGAGCGACCTGGGAAGAGGTTTCAATGCCCAATATAAAGTATGCTCTTGCTTCATACTATATTATTGCAATGAGTGAGGCATCCTCAAACCTTGCCCGTTTTGATGGAACACGCTATGGATTTAGAGAGAATTGCGAAAACTGGAATGCTATGGTTTCAAAGACAAGAGCTGAGGGCTTTGGTACAGAGGTGAAGAGAAGGATTCTTCTAGGAACTTATGCTCTTTCTGCGGGTTATCATGATAAATATTATTTAGAAGCTTTGAAGGTCAGAACCCTTGTAAAACAGGATTTTGATAAAGCTCTTGCAAAATTTGATCTTCTAATGGCCCCGACTATGCCGAATCCTGCTTTCAAGATCGGAGAAAAAATTGAAGATCCTCTAACTCTCTACCTCTCAGATGTGAATACCTGCCCGATAAATCTTGCAGGTGTACCATCCATTTCCATATCTTGTGGCTTTACTGACGGTCTTCCAATTGGGCTTCAGATAATAGGGAAGCCCTTTGAAGAGCTAACTGTCCTAAGAGCTGCGTACACGTTTGAGCAGAATACCGATTACCACACAAAGAGACCCTTAGAGGTGGCATAAATGGTCTACGAAAACCCTGAAGGTATCAGAATTGGTCTTGAAATTCATGTCCAGCTAAACAAGCTTAAGACCAAAATGTTCTGTGGTTGTTCTTCTGATTATCATAATGCAGCTCCGAATGCTCATACCTGTTCTATTTGCCTGGGTTTGCCAGGAACGCTCCCTGTCCTTAATAAAAAAGCAGTCGAGGCCGCAATTAAGGTAGGACTTGCTCTAGAAGGAGAAATTGCTGAAGAGACTCAGTTTCACAGAAAGAACTATTTCTATCCAGATCTTCCAAAAGGTTTTCAGATCACACAGTACGACTTCCCCATAGTAAGCAAAGGAAAAGTTATGATCGAAGGAGAAGATGGGGAGCATGTAATTGGGATCACCAGAGCTCACATGGAAGAAGACCCTGGCAAGCTTGTTCACTTGGGAAGCATTGAAAAGTCCAAAGGAGTTCTTATAAACTACAATAGGTCAGGAATGTCTTTGATTGAAATCGTCACAGACCCCGATATGCGCACCCCCAAGGAAGCCAGACGGTTCCTTGACAAGTTGAGGAACATCCTTGAATATCTGGATATTTTTGATGGAAATCTGGAAGGGGCAATGCGTGTGGATGCAAACGTTTCAGTCTACTGGGGTACTCGTGTTGAAATCAAAAATATATCCTCCCATAAAGGAGTTGAAAGAGCCCTTCTTTACGAGATAATGCGCCAGAAGAACGTAATCCTCCGAGGGGGGAAAATCATTCAGGAGACTCGCCACTTCGATGAGGGGCGAGGCGTGACAATTTCCTTGAGGACAAAAGAAGAAGCAGAAGACTACCGCTACTTCCGCGAGCCTGACCTTATGCCCACGCGTGTAGCTGGCTGGATTTCTTCTGTCCGGGAAACGCTTCCGGAACTTCCAGACGCCAAACGTGTGCGTTTCATAGAAGAGTACTGTATCACTGATATGCATGCAAGAGCCCTCACGTCCAAGATAATGCTCGCCGACTTCTATGAAAGCATCTGTGCAAAAGGTGTGGATCCGAAAATTGCAGCTACATGGACTGCAGATGTTTTACTTGGGGAGTTAAATTATCGTGACCTTGCAATTTCCTCTTACGATGGAAAGAAAATCTTCTTCATCAATACAAAAGGCACGGAAATAGATAATTTCTTTAAGGTCTCCGATATGGTAGAACTGGTTCCCCTTTTTGCCGAAGGCAAAATCAGTGACAGATCTGCGGTTGAGGTCATCCGTAGCATCCTGGATGGCAAGGGAGAGAAATCTCCATCCCAGATTATAGAAGAAAAAGGGCTATCCAAAGCTGAAGATGATATCGTAGGTAAGGCTGTTGCCGAAGCGATCGCTGAAAACACAGGTGCAGTACAGGACTACCTAGGTGGTGCAGAAAAGTCCCTGAACTTTCTGATAGGGCAGGTTATGAAAAAAACAAAAGGTACAGCAGACGCGAAAATGGCACGTGAATTTCTTTTGAAGGGTTTGAAAGGATAACTCAAAGAGATTACCTTACAGCCTTTTAATTATTTTTGCTTGACATATTTTCCGGTTCAATTTTCCTAATTTCTAGTTCCATTTTCCAGTTCTATTTGCCAGCCATAATTTGACAGTTTAATTTTCATTTTGGAAGGAAATTTTCACATTTTAGAGGAATGAAAAAGTGATATTTCTTTTCAACAAATTTTTGACTTATTTTATATGATTTAATTTGATAGATAATTCTCTCTTTAGATCTTCATTTTTTTAAGTTTAGATCAAATTTTTGGGTTATGTTGCAAAAATTCATAATAAGGATTCAATTGAATAACGAGAAAATCAATAGAACGATAATATGCTATCTAATTCCTTTAAGTGGAAACATTATGAAGGAGAAATTATCCTATTAAATGTAAGGTGGTATTTAAAATATCCATTAAGCTATCGGAATTTAAAGGAAGTGATGATAGAAAGAGGAGTACAAGTTGATCATACTACTCAAATGAGATGGGTGCATCACTGAGATCGAAAAGAAGGTACGTAGGTACTTAAAGCCAACCACCGACTCTTGGAGAATGGACGAAACCTACATCAAGGTAAAGGGTGAATGGAAATATCTTTACAGAGCAGTTGATTCAACTGGAAGCACAGTTGATTTTATGCTAAGTGCAAAGCGTGATAGAACTGCTGCGAAACGTTTTTTTAAGAAAGCTTTGAGTTCTAATCATAATCAAATTCCAAAGGTAATAACTGTAGATAAAAATCTAGCTTATCCATCTGCAATAAGTGAACTCAAAAATGACAAAGTATTACCTAAAAACGTAAACCTTCGGCAAATCAAGTATTTGAATAATGTTGTTGAACAGGATCATAGATCTATAAAACGGATAATTCGTCCAATGTTAGGCTTTCAGTCTTTTTGTACAGCTATCAAGACTTTAAAAGGAATTGAAATCATGCATATTATAAGAAAAGGACAGATTAATGCTCTAAATCGATGTGTTCTTTCTAAAGTAAATTTTATAAATAAGTTATTTGGAATAACTGCCTAAATTTAAATGTTAGCTGAGAAATATTTTGCATTTTTATGTTTTTGCTGTTAAACTAAAGTTTTTACTTCAATAGTAGGATTTTTTGCAACAGAACCAGAAATGGAGAAATGCTAATAAGCAGTAGTGGCAAAAAGGCTTCCAAATTCAGTATAGATAAATCAAAGTTTAATTTCTGGTCCTTATTTGATAAAGAGTTTATCTTCCTGAAGGATGCCTGATAAGATCACAAAGGCAACTGATTATTTTATTCCCATACTATTCTCATTTATCCCAAAATATTCCCGTTATATTCCCATTGAAACGTAATCCGTTGACATTTTGTTCCCAAAAACCCGAAAATGAAAGAAAGAAATAGAAAATTACACTTTTTGACATTCTCATATTTTGGATATTACTTTAAAAAATCATATATCATTTTTTTTATTTTGGGAACATAATACCCTTTTTTATATGATTTTAAGTTCCTTGTTATTGTTTTTATATTATTTCTAATGGGAATATAATGGGAAAATAGCGGGACTAATCGGGAACTAATGGGAATATAAATAACGGAGACATATTTGTAATAAGAAGTATATAGGAACGAACATTATAAAGCCTATGATATCTCATTTTCCATTTAAGATTGTGATTCAACTTAATTAAGCCGATTGACAACAGGCCTTTTTTGTCTGTTAAATCTCAGAATGAAGATGTTCATAAATTTAAAATTATATTTCAGAAGAGCCAATTATTCCACTCGCGAAAAATATGCTTTAATAGTAGCCTTCACTAAGATTGATTGAGCAATTTTCAGTGGGCTGACTTTTATTTTATCAATTCTTTGAACTTATTTAATCTCTCGAATGTCTCATCTTCAATCTTCTTCAATTAATTTCGCGATTAAGAGAAATCAAAGCAAATATTCCTATCAAGATACTCCAAAATGCACTGCCAACCATGTCTGTACCCAAAAGATGTACCGTTTGCATTACTTTATTTTGTCATCGAGCACATAAATCACAACCAATGCGTCGTCGAAAGCCATCAACTACTTAGTTTTTTTAATTTAAATTCCCAGGCTGATCTCAAATGCTAAAAAATTGATCTTCAGCTGCAGGTGAAGAGAATCCTGTAGCCTGCCGAAAAGTCTACTGCAAGGTACGAAAGACCTATAAGAGATAAAAAGATTCAACTAATTATATATTTTTTGCATACATTCTAAATAAAAATATCAGAAACTGAAGAGTATAATAATTGAGGTGATATCTCATCCCAAAATCCAAGTAAATACCCCTTCATATTTATTTATATATTGTAAAAGTAATAAAAATATATGAAAAATATCTGAAGGGTACTACCGTGCTGCAGGATTAATATAATCGGGATTCCGTTTTGGTCCGAAAAATGACTTATTCTGGAGTCGCTGATGAGACTTTTATTGACCGTCTATTCATATACTTATTGTCATAGTCAAAAAATGCCTAAAATCGCTCCACAATCAATCTTCCTTAGTTTATTAGTTCCCACAGGCGGCCAGGTGGATTTAAAATTTAAAAAAAGTTAATCTTATGAGCTGCGGGGGAAATACTTACAGCCCAATGGAAAGTCTACTAGAAGGTGGGGAAACCTATAAATTATGACTAAGTTTGATCTCTGATATATCTTTTTGATATAGTTGAAATAGCACCAAATTGAATTTATTAATATTAATTTGTTATTCGATTTTAAAACTTTTAATAGGCAAGTAATTTTTATTAAAAAACAAATTTTTGAATTATTAATTTAAAAACTAAGTAAGTAATCTATACACTATAGTGTAAAGTAAATTCATATGGAAGCTAATTTTTATGGAAGTTGATACAATGATTAAAAGTAATGCTCTAATACAGATAGGTTCACTAGAGCATTCAAAAGCAGCTGATGATTATGTAACAAATTTAATTAATATATTAAATACCAGACGCACAAGTCGGAAAATTGATGAAGGCTAAGAGCTGGGAAATGTCAAATGTTAATCTTAAAACAATAACCGGGGAAGTATTTTCAAGTATCACAAATAGTAGTTTGATAATAATTATATATTTTGATTCCAGAAATCAGGCTGAGAAAGGATTGATCACTTATATTGCAAATTTTACTTCTAAATGTAATTATGAATCATATCATCCAGCTGGAAATAGTGACCTCAATTTTTTGACAACAGAATTATTGGATATCAATGGGCATCCCATCTACTCTGAACAGCTTACTCCAGATTGCGTGATATCTTGTGTAGATTATAATAGTCGTAGGGTCTTCAGTGCAGATTATCCACCAAACTTATTTGATAATGCAAATCAGCCGTTGGTAAATTATTCTGAAATTGCTCTGCAAAAATGCTAATCCCAAAGGGCTAAACTTTTTGGAGCTAATTTTAAAGGAGCTTATCTTAGGGATGTTTATCATTTAACATTTTACTAACTTTTTCAAGTAAAAACGCTTCGTAATATGCAATTGGATAAGACGCTACGATCACAACATGTTCTGTGAGTACGTATCTCAAAAGCAGTGAGGAGATATCCAATATGGCATCAACAACAGATAACGGAATCATCAACAAGCTGAGCAACCATTCGGTTGAGCAGACAGTGGAAAGGCTCAAGAGTATTCTGCAATCCAAGGGAGTCACTCTGTTTGCGCTGGTCGACCACAGTGGAGAAGCGAAAAAGGTTGGAATGAGCATGCTTCCGACCAAGCTGTTGATTTTTGGCAGTCCAAAGGCTGGCACATCTCTTATGCTGGCCGCTCCTAGTATTGCCATCGATCTGCCTTTGAAGATTCTTATTTGGGAAGATAGCAAGGGTAAAGTTTGGGTTTCATACAACAGCCCTGACTACATTAAGGAGTGACACGGTCTGCCTCAGGAGTTGTTACAAAATATTGCCATCATAGAAACAGTGGCAGTAAAGGCAGGAGAGTAGTATTAATCCCTTGCTTACTTTGATATCCTTAAATCGAAAACGGATCTAAAGCCCAAATTAGATCCTATCCGAAATTTGTCTCTTACGCGTAGAATAGTAAAAACCTAATAAACCTGTGATGTTTAGACAGTTGGGGATTTTCCATATATTTTTATTTCGCTACCTAACTAAAGAATAAAAAATCCTATTTAAAAATCTAGGTAACTGTATATAACTTAGTTTATATTATTATCTAACAAATGAAATAAAGATAATATGTAAACCTAACAATTACTTCATTTTTCTTTATTATTTATCAGTCCCGTAACATAATATTTTTCCCAGCTATTATAAAATCTGTAAATATGTCCAGATTCCGCAGACTTGACAGAGCCATTTCACGCTTGATCTTTTAAAGTTTTTCCATAGGTTTTTATTGTTTTGTCTAAAACAGTCTAAGCGAAAATTCTCCACCACTTTTGATAGTAAAGGCTGCCGCTCCTCTGTGCCCTCCTCCACCATATTTCTGCGCTATCTCAGCACAATCTATAGAGTCTGATCTAAGCGACACCTGGACCATATCATTCATCATCTGCCACATAACAGCTATATCATATTCTGGTTTTTGGTAAACATACTCTCCAATGTCGCTAGCATCGGTTGTAGTATTGATAAGTCGCGCTCTCAGTCCGTGAAAGTCGATATCTGTGCCCCTTTCGAATGCTTTCTCAATTTTAACTTTCCGGACATATGTGAGTGCATGCCCAACTCTCAGATAGAGTTCAACTTTTTCATTTTCATGATTACACGATGCCAACAAATCTTTCCAGTCTGCATCTTCAGGGGAATGAAGAAGAATTTGGCAAGCTCCAGTAAAAGCTGAAATTTCTTCTTTCTTGTCTCCGAATTGCCATACGTCTCGCTTTGAAATGTACTCAACTGTTGTAGGAAGTGGGTGACCGCTTCTAAGATATTCCCATGTAAGTTGGGAAGCAGCTTTTGTGATATCCCGTTTTCCAAGAATGTTCAAACCCCACAATTCCTTATTTTCTTCCATTGCAGTCTTGTGGTGATCTATCCATATGAGTTTTTGTCCTGTTATTTCTGCAAGAGTTCCCATATCAGTAAACGTGAAATCAAGAACGTAGACTTCATCAGCTTCTTCTATTTCTTCTTTTTTCCATGTAGTGCCATTGTATTGCACCGCAATGCACCGTATCGGGTTGGTGGTGATGTCTTCCATCGACTCCCTGACCTGAGCTGCTGAGCACTGACCATCAAGATCATCGTGATAATATAGAACAATCATTCTTTTATACTCCTTTAGCGAATACCGCATATTAGACTCGCTGTATCCTAAAAATTCAGCCATTTTTATTAGCAGATTGAAGTTAATGCAAAAATCAATCGAATTTAAGGCATATTTCACGGCTGATTTTCTAAACGGTATTAGATCATTATCATAAAGCTCTTTGGCTTCTTCTTTTTGTTAGATTAATATTGATTTCTTCATCTTCTTTGATTACAAGAATATTTCACTTCATAGTACTTTAGTACTTTAAGAGAGAATTCGAATATTTTTCTCTTTTTTGAAGCCTATATATTGCATTTCAGAACGTTTCTATGCAATATTTGCCCAAATATATTTAGAGTATCTTTGTGTTCTGACGCTTTTTTTGCAGGATTTATTGTAAAAAGAGTATGAATACTTTCTTTCAAAATGAAATTCCATCGGCTTTATTTAATTAACTAAGGTGATCTGGATGATATTGAATATCAAAAAGGTGATCTGTGAGCTGCTTGCGAAGGGGATGCACACAGTTCGATCGGTTATTTAATTTAATTATATAGGAAAATTTATTAATTATAATTTGATTTAATTGAGTATATAATTTGTGAATATATTATACTAACTTAAACTCATTATTATTGCCATTACATGATTCTGATCTCACAGATTATAGCTTATCTTATATTATCTTATAAAAATAAAAATTAGTGTAACAATCTTACGAGTTGACCTACATATGTGAGCTTGACTAAGTGTGGGTGGAACTTCATGCCGTCTTATGCTTTTCAATTAGTATCAACAGCAAACATTTGTAAGTTTCTTGATTAAATTAATTACTGATACTTACGTCTTTTATGGCTTTATTTACATAACATTTTTGTGGACCATAGGCAGTCATACTAAATTCATAAATTCCTAGAGTTTAAATCCAAAAACTTCAAATACATTTCCCGAGTTCTTAAAATCAAAGTAACTATATTCCATAACTTAATTTATATTATTCCAAAGTAATAAAAATATATAGAAAATGTCTTGAAGGCACTTACCGTGCTGCTGAATTTAGATAATGGGGAATTAATTTGGTCTAAAAACGACTTAACATGAGGCCACTAGTGAGAAGACTTTATTAGAAGTCTAATGTTAGGTTCATTATCATACTCAAACAATCGCATACTGCTCCTGAGAATGGCTTCTGCTTGATTTGATGTATATACCCTCGCTTCGATATAGAACAAAAATAACTTAATATTAAATATAAGCTTAGCTAATATCAATCATAAAAAATAAAAACCGGTGTTCACAATTGCACGTCCATCATTACTTTTATAAGGGGTGATTTTAATATGGCAGAGGAAAAAGATCAAAGTGAACAGAAAGAACTTAATAAGGATTCTCTGGAATCATTGCTTAAAGAAAATCAAAGAAAACAGGTTCGTTCAGATTATCGGCGTAGTCTGGGCAGCGAAGCTGGCAGAAGATACAAGGAATGAATTAATAAAAAAAGTATTAAAGTATAACGATTAATACATTATGCAGAACAGATTACTAAGCTTTCAAAAGTAAGTTAGATGCTGTTGGTGTGTGCAACATCAACGGTATTTTTCTACCAATTCATGATGAACTTTGATTTCCATAATAGTCAATTTTTGCAACACTCAAACCAATAATCCAAGTTCCGTCATATTGCAATTAAGCATTCTTTGGATGTGCGCTTAATAGGCTTACTATTTTTGCCTCAATGTCCTACCTTTAACAATTTCTATATCTGATAGACCAACGAACTATTAAATATCGTTGAGCTATACTCATACTTAAGCCCATTAGCAATCAAATTCTAATCACTTGGATTTGTAGTTGTTTTTGGTCACCATAATTAAATAGATATAGAGTTACAACTAAATATTCATAACTCGGTAGAGCTGCTTTTAGGCAATTTATTGATACTCGTTCATCAACTTATACCCCCTACTCCAATGTCAAAGCAAAAAAGATCCAAACAACGTTGCGAAATAATATTTGCTTAGAACTATTCAGAATATTTATATAGACTGCAAGAAGGAAAGAGATCTCTTAATAAGCAGCAGTTGAAAGAAAGCTTCTAAATTCAGCATAGACAAATCAAAGTTTAATTACTGGTCACTCTTTGATAAGGAGTTTATCTTCTTGAAGGACGCCTGATCTATGCACAAAGGCAATTAATTCTTTTATTCCCCAATTTTCCCTTTTTTTCCAAAATATTCTCGTTTTTTTCCCATTGAAACGTAATCAGTTGGCATTTTGTTCCCAAAAACCCGAAAATGCAAGAAAGAAATAGAAAATTACACTTTTTTGGACATTCTAATATTTCGGATATTACTTTAAAAAATCATATATCATTTTTTTATTTTGGGAACATAATTCCCTTTTTTTATATGATTTTAATTCCCTTGTTATTGTTTTTATATTATTTTTAATGGGAATATAATGGAAAAATAACTGGAATAATTGGGAACTATTGGGAATATAAATCACAGAAGACATACTTGTAATAAAAAAGGTACATGAACGAACAATTATGGAGCCGAAGATATCATATTTCATTATTTGTGATTGTGATTTAGCTTAATTAAGCAGATTGACAACAGGCTTTTTTTGTCTGTTAAATCTCAGAATGAAGATGCTCATAAATTTAAAATTATATTTCATTATTTTGATTTAATAATAAGAAAAATAAATTCTGAATAAAATACTGTCTATTATTCTTCAATCTTTTCGATCTGTTCGTTTTAGACTACAATATACCCAATGAGACTCAGCAAAATGCCTTAAATCTCTACACAATCGATCTTCAAATATTTTATAATATTACTTCTATTTAAGTAAGTATGTAATCATAGAAACTCAAATTAGCTCTTGAAATCCCTCATCTAATTTGATGCTCGTTTCTTTTAAATATTCATTGCCGAACGATAGCATAGGTACATATCGACTCGTTCGGCAGCCTATTCGCTCACTTTGTCAGCGATCCAGGCAACTTCGTGTAGATAAATAACACTGGTTCATTGTTCTGGACGTTGTCTTTTCTCCACTTCTAGCCAAGTTTATACTCCTGCAAAGCTAAATAAAAACTTATTTTTTCTCGATGATCCCACAGATAACCCTGTCACCACTGTTTCCAGCAGGGTTTGTCATCTCATCATCAGGATTAGCATGGATAACCAGTGAAGTACCGTTGGCTGTGAATAGCGTGGTCGGCCCTGGTGACAATGTCACAAGGGTGGTGGTGATATTCATATGTCCCATACCATCCACCCCCACTTCTAAATTCGGCAAATCACCTGCATGAGGGCCTTTCTGGTTGTTGAGACCATGCTCTTTGCTCAAAGGGTTGTAGTGTTCGCCGGCCGAGATGAACGACGGCCCAGTGCAGTTTCCTTTATTATGAATATGGATGCCGTGCAACCCCGGGGTCAAGCCGCTCGTGTTTACGTTGATGCGAACCAGGCCACTAGCGTCCTCGGTAAAGTTGGCTAGCCCCACTGTATTGCCCTTCACGTCCTTCAAGGTAGCTATGGCATCATGTGTGGCCCCTTCATAAGCACAGATCGTAGGTGCAGCCATCAGCATCGTCGATATAATCATTACTAATAACAATCCAGTTTTCATCAGTCATTCCTCCAAATTTTTATAAATTAGTAATCAGAATTATTTAATGCATCAAAATGGACATCAGACTTCATAGTAGGCAAGACTCCCACATATCTAATGTAATCAATTACTGGATACATTTTCCCCATCTCCTAGATCCCTCTGAAATAAAATATCTCAAATTCCGTGCTTGTTAGGTTATTACAATTTAGGTTTGCGTTGAATTTTGATACCCACAATTCCTGTAGATCCCTTATAGGCACCGTCATATACAATAGAATATACACGATTGAACCAAGAAATCTATAACTTATGCACTTAAGGACCAAAATCAAGCAACTTTTTAAACCAAAAACTGTCTAAATTTGCTCGTTTTAAGTTACAGTACACAATTGCTTCTTATTTATTTTAAATTAATTATACAAAAAATAATTTCTAAATAAAAATTACTTCCCCATAAAATGTTTTAAAACCAAAAAACAATTTTATATTAATTATATTTTTATTCTACTCAGAGATCTTCACAAATTTAACACTGAGCTTTTATACATTGTACCTAAAAATCTGTAAATTCTGAGTGACTCTGTATCGATTTACTTAATCACAAAAAAAGATGTAGAGTCAACAGCTTTACTGATAAAAATTCTGTTTCTATTTTGGAATCTTAATATAAATCTCTATATAGGATTTTCTTTCCAATCATCTTGTGGATAATATTAGCCAAAATCTTAAAGCTCTGGCAATTACCTTAGAACATTTCAATTCCTATAGCCTAAAC
This sequence comes from uncultured Methanosarcinaceae archaeon, assembly GCA_963733675.1. Taxonomy (GTDB): domain Archaea; phylum Halobacteriota; class Methanosarcinia; order Methanosarcinales; family Methanosarcinaceae; genus Methanosarcina. The sequence goes on from CAVTET010000012.1 coordinate 75,682, forward strand.
GATGGCTTCTTATCTAATAGGATGAAATAAATTTTTATAAAACTTAATTTATATACATTTAAAGTAATTAAAATATATGAAAAATTTCTCGAAGACACTTACCGTACAACCACATTTAAAACATGGGGAATTAAATTGGTCGAAAAACGGCTTAAATGAGCTTACTAGTGAGACTTTTATTGAAAGTTTAATAGATTATTCATTAAAACGGTAAAAAACGGCTTGTAGCGCCCGAGAATGGCTCATTGTTGATTTGACGTGTATAAACCCCGCTCCTATGCCGAACAAAACGAACTAAATATTCAAATACAAGACTAGTTAATATTAATTGTAAAGTAAAAACGGTGATAATGTGGCTCGTCCTTCAAAATTGACTCCGACTATACAAAAAAAGAATAGGTGATAATATTGCACTCGGTTTGACTTATCGGTTGGCTGACGAATCGGCTGGTGTAACTTACAAAACGCTAAATGATTGGCTTAAAAGGGGGCAGACAGAGAAATCTTGGAAATATTGTCAGTTTTATAAATATATCTAAAAATGTAATGCTGATGCCGCTAAAGTTCTTTTGGAATGCATAAACGAAGCAGCCAAAGACGGTAACACGCAAATGTGTACTTGGATTCTTGAATGTCGTTTCAGCGAAGACTTTGGAAGACGAGTATATAGAAAAACTAATGTTGTATCAGAAAATCTAAATCAGATGTGATTGTTGATATAGTAATCAATGATGCAGATGGCATTAGAGCACAGATTCTAGAGAAGTTTGCTTTTGGTAGAGAAAGTCAAGAGCCTTAAAATAGTTAATATTCTTGTTCTAACCGGCCCTATTTTTAAAAATATTAAAAGAGTTTTAAATCACACATTATCGCCTAATTGTGGAATTGGTTTTGGTTATAGATAGCCATTAAAATTACTTTTCATTTTTAAGCATGGCTTCCTTTAACTTTGAAATTTCATCAAGCTCCGTTTGTAATTCGTTCTTCATTCCCCATATTCTTTCAAGGTCTGAATATTTCATATAGTCGGCTTTGATAGATTCGGTGGCTTTCATTTTTTCTATCTCCGCCTTGAGTTCATGCAACTCTACTCTTTCGTCTCTTCTTTCCTGTGTCATAATGTCAGTACTTCGCTTGTATGCATCCTTGTCTCCCTTCATTTGAACGAAAGCAGGGTGCTCAGTAGGATCTATTGACTTTTCAATAGTTAGATATGAAATATATTTTGTATACTCTTCTTTCAACTTCTCAGGGGACGCTCTGTAATATGCTTCATGTGTCGCATCCAACTACTGGTGCCCGAATAAGAAATCCACAAAAAATATACTGGCATGTTCATTGAGTAACGTAGTATTAAAGAATCTCCTCATATTATGTGATCTGTTGACATTATATTCCCCACTCTCTGAACTGGTCTGAGCCTCTTCATTCAGTCTTTGATAAATTGATATTATCGTTTTTTTACCTAGCTTTCTGAGCTCTTCTTGATCTTTCGTTTTCTCAGATGTTAGATATTCGGAAGGCACAATCCTTGTGACAAACAGATATCCATCTTTAGTAGTCATATGTTGTTTTTCGAGTCGTTGCTCTTTTATTTTGCCATTATAATTAGGTTCCCTATTTCGCCAATTAAGATAGTCCTGAATTGCTTTTGAAGCTTCTGGAGACAAAAAAGTATAGAAATTCATAGTTTTTCTTTTTTCTAAGCAGATGTAGCGTTGTTATGCCTGTTGTTGGGTCACAACCATCTACGAAATCACTAACGTTAAGATTAGAGATGTCCACAGCACTTAATCCACTACTAACGCCCACTAACACAAGAGCACGTTCAAGGGGATCACAAACATTAAGAATTTTTCTTATATCATCCTTAGTTGGTATTTTCTTTCGTTTTAATTCTGGTCTTGCATTTGTTGTACCTTTTGGGAGTACTGGCAACTGAATATTATACAATCTCTAAAACGAGCATACTCCAGTCATTCTGCTTTTAATAGTCAGTGGAGCAAGATCTTTTCTCTCTAATTGTTCTCTAAACTCTCGGAGATAATGGTTATATTTCTCTCACGCATCAAGAGTCCAGCCCGAATCTCTGTTTCAGCTTCTTCTATAAGCTGTAATGGCGTTTTATGGGTGAACTCAGTAAATTGCTGCATTGATTGCAGATACATCTTTCTTGTATCATCAGCCGCTTTGATTCCGGATAACCAATCCTTAATTATTTTGTCGGTTTTTAACTCTTTAACTTTCATTTAAGATCGCATCCTAAAATAAATACCTTCACAAATTTATAAGTGTATTTGAAAATATCTAATAAAAGGAAATTTAGATCTGCTCCTTAAATTTGAGACATAATCTAAGATATGTCATTTTTGTGGATACCATAAGTCTGAGCTAACACTAAAAAATAGAAAATGAAAATGTCCTGATTGCAAGACAAAGCATGGTAGATATATTAATGCTTCAATTAACATCAAAAAATTTTCTCTCATTGATCAAATTTTGATTGTTATCTGACAACCGTAGAATGTGGGGGATGGACTTGGGTACTTGTTCTCAGAAAAAGAATGTATTAATCAAGAAGCTACCAATCTTCAGCAGAGTGATAGTGCGCGATATTCTACTGATTCGTTGAAATTTCGCCGGACATTATATGGTTCAAAGCAGCTGTCCTCAGAATAAAGTTTATTTAGCATTGTATAGTCGACAAACAGGCGATTTTTTTGAGTAATAAATCTCTTAAAGTGTTTCACAATAATTCTGCATCTGAAGCTTTTTTGAAGAAGATAAGTAAAACTATTTAATAAAAGCTATTAATACAAGTGAACAATAGCTAGTACCTTCTTCGAATCTCAAAATAGTAGACGATTCAATGAGATCACTAATGTAATCAAAGTCGGTTTATCTTGGAAAGTTTAAAAATATAATTCCATTATTTTTAATATCTAATTTAGAAAATTGTATCCTTAATAAATTCAACGGTGCCTCAAGTGCTTAGTCCCATAGGATACCAAAGTTATGAATAGATCTTCGTTGAAAAACTTGTAAGCTTGTAAATATGTTTATAGTAGTGAGCTATATATACAAATATCGAGTGTGTGAAAATGATAAACGTAAAAAAGTATATAAGATATATAATCCTTGGTTGTTTTGTTGGATTATTACTGATTTACCTTCGTTTTAAGAAAGTAAATGTTCAACAATAACTTTCGAGCAGATATACTCATTGCAATTTTTTAGAAATTTCATTTATAATGCATCCATATTTTCGAGCAAAAAATTCAAATTTATGAACCAAGATGAACCGAATTGAGGGATAGGTGTAACTCTCAAGCTGAGAAAAAAATTATCATTCCCCATCTTCACTGTTATTTAATGAGCAAATATATGTGGGCTGATTTTATTTAACTGTTGGATATTTATCACTTTTTATTGAGCTTGTAACTTAATTAGATATCTAACCATAGCGATACTCTGCAAAACTGTTTACTTTATTTACCATGATTTAAAAGTACTTTTAACTAAGAATTTAAGTATCCAGATTTCCCTAAGCCAGTTATGGGAATACCATGTATGGTACTAACAACCAGAAGCATATGCCTTTTAAGATGGTCATTTGGAATTTTAGCAAATACTAAAGCTTGATAATTAAGAAAACTTTTTATTTGCATTCTCCAATATACTCAACGTTTTTAATCATCTTCTAATGGTTTATGAAGCAGTTGATAATCATTGAATCTTAAAGTTCATTTGATTCTACGTAAAGCCGCTAAAAAGCGAAAGATATCAATTTAGTTGCAAAATTATAAATCGAGGCTTATTAATGCAGTACCAGGCAAAAGTTATAATTGAACTGAAGGCAGGCATGCTTGACCCTGAAGCCACTACAACAAAAAGGGCTCTTGGACATCTTGGCTATGATGTCAGTAGTTTAAAGACCGCAAAGCTATATGAGATCGTAATAGAAGCCGGATCTTTAGACATCGCACAGCATAAGGTTGAAGAAATGTGCCAGAAGCTTATTGCGAATCCGATTATTCACAACTACACAATCAAGCTCCAGGAGCTTAATTGAGAGCTACTCAGCAAGAGGATTGAACATCTAGAAAAGTTAAAAATTTCAAAATGCTGAAAATTGAGGGAAAAAGATGAAAGTTGCCATTATTCAGTTCGGAGGCACAAACTGTGACCTGGACGTACTACATGTTCTCAAAGATGTCGTGGGTGTTGACGCCGAGACTGTCTGGTACAAACAGGAAAAACTAACAGGCTTTGATGGAGTCATTATTCCTGGTGGCTTTTCTTATGGGGACTATCTGAGAGCAGGAGCAATTGCAGCCCGCACTCCAATTATGGATTCTGTAAAAAAACTTGCAGCTGAAGGAAAGCCTGTCATTGGGATTTGTAATGGTTTTCAGGTCCTCACAGAAGCGAGACTTCTTGAAGGGGCTCTTACTACTAATAAATACCCAAAATTTAGGTGCCAATGGACCAACATCAGAGTAGAGACTGTCAATACTCCCTTTACCTCTAGGTTCAGAAAAGGTGAGCTTTTAAGGATGCCTATTGCCCATATGGAAGGGAAATTTTACACCGACGAGGAAACTCTATCAAAACTTGACGAAAAAGACCAAGTCGTTTTCCGTTATGTAGATGAAAATGGGGACGCAACAGATGCATCTAACCCTAATGGTTCTCTAGAAAATATTGCAGGAATAGTAAGTACTTCACGAAACATTCTCGGATTAATGCCCCATCCTGAAAGAGCTTCTGAATTAATTCTAGGCTCAGATGAGGGCTTACGTGTTTTTGAGTCAATGGCAGATTATATTACCGAAAATTTCTAACCCACATTATTTTTTAATCCATTTTTTTCAAGTTGACATACTAGATGATTGGAGATTTGATACTTTTTTCCAGTTGAATACCCTCTAGCTTGCATAGCGGTTGAGAACTTCTAAGGAAATCTCTATTAACTAGCTATTTATATTTTTAAGCTATTTTAGGAATGTAATATGTAACTATTTAACACGAACTATTGAGTCTATGAAATTAGGTATCACATCATTCTTGGTATGAAGTATCGTAAAAAACTTGTTTTATACAATGAGATCATCAACTATTTAAAACATATATGCTTTGAAGTGGTAAAAGATGTTGTTTTGAGTTTGATACAATAGAAGCCAGCGGTTGTCGTGTAAATCTTTTCGTTTGGGCTAAACTACCATAAATACCTATATTGTTCGAAGGTATACTCAGTATTCCTGTGTTTATTGGAACATTTGAGATTTTGGAACATTTGGTAGTTATGAAGTATAGGAAACATCCTATTGAGAATACTTTTATATAATCGTCTTCTCATAACTTTTAGTTCTCAATACAAACATTTATTCGTTATTTATGTATGCTATCGAGAATTGCGGATAAATATGCTGTGATTATTGGGAGTAAAAATGTCTTTATAATGGATGACGATGCTGTGATTATTGAGAGTAAAAATGTCGTTATAAAAGTACTGATCGTTTTGATATCAAATCTTTTATGCTTCCTTTCTTTTATTTTCCTTTCTTCTCTTTCAAGAAGATCCAGAATCATTTTTATTTCTTCAAGATCGTTTTTATAGTCACTATCTTTTTTGTTAAAACTAATTTCAATTATTTTGTCATAAGTTTCCTTAGACTTCATGTTTATTTTTTTGAGTTCTGATTTTATACCTTGCTCAATTAAGTTCCTAATTATTTGTTGTGTTATTATAAAAAATATCAAACCTAAAAGAAGTATCAGAATTACTATAATCATTGAATATGTAATTTGTATATGTCGGGTGAACATTTCATAAAATAAACTTGGTGGTAGAGTTTCGATTATAAGCAATGTTGTCAACATGAAATAGCTACTCACAATCAACAGAATAAAAGATCTCAGGGGTTTAAGTCCTCTGGTTTCATAGCTGAACTTGAAGGAGCTAAAAATTAATCTGTTGACCAATTTTCTAAAGTGAAACCACTTCATGATGCAAAATTAGACGAAGAACTTCTCAACTCAGTTAAAAAGGGATATATTAGTTTTTTTAAAAGGAGGTGGCCTCATCTTTTTAGAGAACCATTATTACTCCTTCTAAAGAACAGAACATAAAATAACTGCTGGATAGCAATGCTGCAAATTAAAATGTTGTTATCGTGGATATTTTTAATGCTTAGAGAAAAAATTAAAAGAAAGAAAACTTATGCACTGATAACAGTTTATAAATATTATCTAAACTGATAGTTTATAATTTTTTTATCTTTATACTGTTTTCTAATTCTATCCAAGTCCAAAAGTACCTATAGAGTAAAATTAAACATTCAATAATAGTTTAATATATAAACACAGGTTTTATAGTATAAACTATGCATAATCATGGGATTTACATTCAAAGATTGATCCAGGAGAACAAATTAATAAGTACTGCGGAAGACTCAAAAAAGAAATAGGGCAATATAGATTACCTTAAGGGATATCATTATTACCCTGGAAAATTAGGTGAACAACCCTTTTAAATTCTGCATGGGGATTACATCATAAACATGAAATTAACAACAATAAAATGTTGTTTGTGTAGTTAGTGAGATAATCAACCCGATGCTTTTAAGCTCATTTTTTTCCTAACTGTTTAACTCTTTCGGTTAACAGACTGAGCTTTGAATCACTCTGTTTTTGCTCCTTCTGTAGTTTCGAGGCCTAAAAGTGCTTTAATGGATTTGTTTCCATATTCAACAACTTTGGCGTTGATCTGAACGATGTCATGAGCAATTTCTTTACCACGCATCATTTTTCTCCTGCGTTGTCCAGGGAGTTTAGGGGTATAACCTACACCTACTGCTAGCAAAATTTTCTGCCTTCTGGGACCCGGAAGATCTGGTCTCATAACAAAACCGCTGCCGTCGCAGCCACCCGTTATCTTGACTTTATATCCGGCCAGGCCGAAGATGTTACCTTCAACAACTTCACCAATTGATTTTCCTATTAATGCATTTGCTTCAGCGTCTTTTATGTTGAGCTGATAAGCAAGCGCTTCTTTTGGGTCAGAAATTACGACTCTAAAATTTGCCATGTAATCAATCCTCAATATCAGTTTTAACTGCAATAATTACTTTGCCTTACCTTGTTTTCTTTACCAGAATCTCAACCCGAATTTTTATATAAATTCTTAAAGATCCTGAAGTTAGCCTATTTATCTTCAATATCCGTCATTTTGCCCAAAATGGATTATCTTTTCTTTTGAGTCCAAGTAAAATATCAAGAGTTTCCTTTTCGTCGGTTGAAAGTGACTCATAGATCTCTTGTTCTAGGACTTTGGCATGCCTCTCAGGCACATTGATGTAGAGCACGTCTTCTTCTTTGATTTGTCTACCCACGGTTGCACCGTCAATTGCCATTGCAATTTCCTTGCCTATCCTCGCAGAAGGAATATTTTCCCCTTCCGCCTGGAGGCCCTTGATCTTACCCACAACGGTCCCATTTTCGAGAATAATATCTACGTTCGTTCGCACAACTCCACCAAGTACTCTTACCCCTACAACTGCGGGTTTGCTCTGACGAAACACGCATCCTGGAAGAATTTTAAATTTTCCCGGTCGAACAATAGTTTCGAAAATCTTTTTTTCTGACATTTCTTGCTGTTCTTTTACATACTTATGGTAATCCTCAATCAGACGGTAGATTACATCATTAATAAATACCTTCACATTACTACTTTCCTGTAGAAAATCTCTGGCATCAGAGTGAATTTTGACATTGAAACCAATAATTATCGAATAGATTGGATCTTCAACTGTAGAAGCACCAACTGTATCCCTGTGTGAGATGTCTCCGACCTCAGCTTTCCTTATTGGAACTTTATCTTTCTGGAACTCATGGGCAAGGGCTTCAAGAGAGCCTAAAGTATCGGCTTTGATCATTATTCCAGTAGAACCTGTATCAATTCTGACTTCATCAATTTCAGACTTTACCTGGGCTACAATTTCCTCAAGTGTTTCTTCCGTAGCGACCCGTATGGGAGCACCAGCAATAGCACCTTCGAGATCTGGAGCCGATATCTTTACGCCAACTGCAGCAGTGACCTTATTCACCTGCTGGAACTTGTTTTCGTAGCGTATCTCAGAGAGTTCCCTGGGCTTCAAGAGAGCCCTTACTTTTGTATTGATCGGTTCTCCTAGGCTTCCTATAATAATAGTATCGCCTTTTTTTAGCATCCCATCGTAGAGGATAATATCAAGTGTTGTACCCAGGCCCTTTTCTTCCTTAACTTCAAGAACTGTCCCGACTCCAGGGATCTTGGAGCTGTACTGCAGGTTCGCTTCAAGGAACTTCTGAGCCAATCCGATGAGTACCATCAGGATATCAGGAATTCCTTCTCCTGTAATAGCACTTGCAGGCACTATACTTAGAGTTGTCTGGAAGTTCGTGACTCGATCATAGCGCTCAGATGCAAAACCCTGGTTGTATAGTTCACCAACTAATTCATAAAGTTTTGTTTCCAGTCTAGACTGGACATCTTCAAGCTGTTTTTTGAATGTAACGTCAAAAGGCATGTCTTTTTGTGAGATCCACCCCCTTATCCTGTCTATCTTGTTGGCGACAACGACAAAAGGAGTCTTGAATCGTTTTAGGATTTGCAAGCTTTCGTAGGTTTGGGGCTTGAAACCCTCATTTATATCCACTACAACAATCGCAAGATCGGCAAGAGCTCCTCCTCGGCTCCTAAGAGTTGTAAAGGCATGATGTCCTGGCGTATCAATAAAAAGCAAACCTGGTACTAGAAAGTGATGTATAAGCTTTGGATCCCCAAGTTTATCGGCAATTACACCGATCTTAACTTCAGTTGCACCAATATGTTGTGTGATAGCCCCTGCTTCTCCACTAGCAATTGTACTACCCCTTATCTTGTCTAAGAGAGTAGTTTTTCCGTGATCTACGTGCCCCATCACGCAGACTATAGGAGTCCGCAAATTTTTCCTGTCGACCATATGCAAAACCTCTCTCATTCCTGCGTCATATCCCCTGCAGGTCCAGATGGATCAGAGTTTCCCACTACGGACCCATATTACAAGTACGAAGAATCTAATCCTGTAAACATACTCTTAAAATTTCAGAAATATTAAAAATCTTTGATGCACCTGCTTTATTCGTAAATACATACCTCATCAATCTTAGAATATTCCAAAATTTCGGAGTCCTTGAAGTGGATTGCAATTTCCCTTGCTGCAGCATCTGTGGAATCGGATGCATGAATTATGTTTCTGCCTATATCCAGAGAAAAATCCCCACGAATAGTTCCTGGAGTTGCATCTACAGGATTCGTAGCACCGGCTATAGTTCTCATGACCCGAATTGCGTCTTTCCCGGCAACTACCATTGAAATTGAGGGGCCAGAGATGATATATTTAACTAGGGATGTGAAAAAAGACTTTGTCTCATGTTCACTATAGTGTTCCTTGGCATTGGCTTCCTTGATAACATTCATCCTGAGGGAGATTATTTTCAAACCTCTCCTTTCTATTCTGGAAATAATTTCTCCAACCAGCCCACGCTGAACTCCATCAGGTTTTACCATAACGTAAGTTTGTTCCATTCTATACACCGTGACGATATCCGAATAATTAATAGATAATTCCATCTATTATGCTTTTTTCAGCTGGATCTTGCCTTTCTCAGTCCATTCGGTACGTCTTGGAAGTCTACCCAGATTAAAGTTGTTCATGCATTTGGAAGAGCACATAAAGTATGTAGATCCATCTTTCTTGACGTAGAGCTTACCAGTACCAGGTTCCAGTATCTGTCCACAGAAAAAGCATTTTCTATGTTCCATTTATTTCACCGCTTTTTTACCTGGTGGTCAGCTTCTTAGCCTCTCTTGATGTCTCAAGAAGCATCATAATGTCACCTATTCGCACAGGGCCTACACAATTCCTAGTAATGACGCGACCCTTATCCCTGCCTTCCAGAACTCTGCATTGGATCTGGCTGGCTTCACCATGCATACCAGTATTTCCAATGACGTCAATAACCTCTGCAGCAAAGCCACCAGTTGTGCTTTCATCAGCCATAATCTATACTCCTTGTTATCATTTAAGAGCTTCAAGTTTATTGGCGATGTCCTGAACCATTTCAGCTGCCTTTCCTGCATCTACTATGGCGACAGTTGCACAGGCCACACCAAGTCCACTAGCTGCACCGAGTTCCTTCTGATTTTTGATGAAAATGTAAGGTGCTTTTTTTTCATTGGAAAGGGGAGCAATATGAGCAACAATTTCTGCAGGCTCAATGTCTTCTGCAATAAGTACCAGCTTTGCAGTCCCTCTTTCAATCGCTTTTGTAGCCTCATTAGTGCCTTTTTTGATCTTCCCAGTATCTCTGGCAAGCTCCAGAGCTTCAAGTGCTTTGTTTGTAAGTTCTTCTGGAACATCAAATTTACCTAGTTGTGCCATTTGAGCTTCTCCTTCGAAATTACGAATACCGCAATTTTTCATCAATCATAGTTTTTTAACACATATTTGTCGGCATTGAAAATTCAAATTCCGAAAAAAGAACCTGAAATTCTTCAATGTGTAGATTAATTTAGCTAAAACACATATCGATGCTGACTAAATGCTCAGATCGGACCTTAGAAGTACATAATCACCTATAAACTTTCTGCTTGAAAACAAGAATCACAAACTAAATGTAAAAGCAAAGCAACAAAAACAGGTATGTAAAAGAATATTTCCAATATAGGTATCAAGAAATAAATCAATTCGTTATGGTTATAAATGATGTCATAATTTTGATTCTCATGGACACAATTTGCTATGAAGCTTATAAAAATTTATACATTAACATTACTAATCGCTGCAGTGGAAACTGTATATTTTGCATCCGCAACTTTGCAGACGGAGTTCATGGATATGATCTTAGGCTTTCAAAGGAACCATCAATAGATGAAGTCATTGAAGTACTTGAAAAGCAGAATCTTTCTAAATATGAAGAAATAGTATTTGCAGGTCTTGGGGAGCCTACACTAAGATTCGAAGTCGTGCTCGCAGTAACACAATGGCTTAAAAACAGAAATCTCAAAGTCAGGCTAAATACCAATGGACATGTAGCCCTCATAAATCCCGAAAAGAATGTTATTCTCGAATTGAAAAACGTAGGAATAGATTCCATATCTGTTAGCCTGAATGCCGAGTCCGAAGTAAAATATAATGAACTTTGCAGACCAATTCATAAAAACGCTTACAGAGCAGTACTTAATTTTATTAAGGGAGCAAGAAAGGCAGGAATCGGTATAAGAGTTACAGTAGTTAATTTGTTCAAAATAGATGTTGATAACTGTAAAAAGCTGGCAGAAAAGCTTGATTCTGAATTTCATGTAAGGGCATTATACGAGTCAGAAAATAACGAAATTTATTAGATATTTAATACCAGAATTGAAAATTCGTGTATTGTGATAATGTTGGGACTTGGGCAGTTGACTTAAATATCAATGCCATTACACCTTTAATTGTCTAATATAACATTTCACTAATTTAGAGGCAATGATTTTCTAAACCAGATCTCTGTATTTCAACATACATCTTTCTTCAGTAAACATATTAGTTTAAATACGACTATATCTAATTTCTCTCTAAATTGCTCTTAGAATGTTCAATTTAAATCTCAAAATTAGATCCTGCAAACCAAAATTAATGTATTTTTTATTTCAGAAATGAAAGGATATACGAAATCATAACTCAATATTTGAGTCATTTTGTTCGACATTTATGCATGAGAATTAAGAAATTTTTTAATAGCTTCTGCGATCACAAAAATCTATTACTGTTTCCCACATTCTTGGACTGTAATTAATAAAATATCACGAAATTGGTAAAAGCTCTCCTATTTTTTATAAATAATTTATCAAGCTTGAGGATACAGTTTTTGCCTGCCTTGACTTCAATTTCAGCTTAAGATTTTTCTTTCATCTCGGTGTTGCTCTGCAAAAAGCGGATTTGAGATATCAAGGAATGTTGAATGAACTAATTTTTATGTCCATAAATCGTTGAAAATCATAATAAAGACTATTCCTGAGATACTTGTTTTCATTTTTGATCATGAATCAAGGAACGACCAGTTTTATTAATTTCCTAACTAAAGAGAAGAAACTTTTGATCTCCTACACATTTCAAATCTCAAAAGCCTGTAATGTTTCAGAAGTATTAGAAAAAAACACTTCTTTTCCGGTTATTTTCAGAATCCATAGATTTGTTGGCTTCAATTTCCTCCTCTAATTCAGCAGCATATTCAACCAGCCTGTTTATGCGAGAATTTTCAGAGATTATCCGAAAAGTTTCATTCTTTTTCTGCAATCCTGGTGCCATACCTTTATGCAGTAGGGGGCATCATTTCCCTCAAAATACGGGACTTTCCATAGCAAGACGGTACCGTTTAACAAAGGAACTTACCTAAAAAAAGCAAGTTCTATTATGAGAGTTCGGATCAGTGGTACAGAGCCTGGCTTGGAGACAACTTGCTAAGCAGTCCTTGGCATGTTCAGAAAATTTATCAACTTTCTATCAGCTCAATTATCAAAGACAAAAAGACTAACCAAAAAATGAACTGAATTATTTACTAATTTATCTGCTTACTTAATAGTATCTTTTGATATATTGCATATCCCACAGCTCGGATCACAGAAATGTCCTATATTTTCTGCCCTTTCGTCTTCACTTCTTTTTTCTTCACTCGAAAATTCGGATGCAAGGGCTCTAGTACTATCTGCAAGCACTGCAGCATTTGAAAGAGATGCTCCTATCATTATAGCATAAAATATACTCACTTTATTAATCCCTCTTCTTCTCGCGACTCTAATATGCATTCTGAGGCAATGATCACAGCGAAGGGCAGAAGCCACGCCTATGGAAATAAGTTCAACTACATCCGGATCTAGACTCTGTAATCCTCTCATGATGGAGTTATCATAAATTGTTTTAGGGATAAATATTTCAGGGAAATCTTTCATAAAGTTTGTAATATAAGGGACTTCTCCATACTGCTTCCGAACATCTTCAAGGAGTTCTGGAACGACTTTTTCAGGAGAATTTTTCAACATTTCCACAATATCCTCAAGTTTCATAAAAAACCACCAGTATGCACAACGTGGAAACTGTATTCCAACTCCGTTTTTCGGGCAACTTTACCGTATAAAGGATTAGTGAAAAGTCACTAAACCAGTAAAAATTTGAAATATAACTTTTAACTTAATGGCAAATGTGTTAAATTGCAAAACCAACTTCAGATTTAGATTTGATCTTTATCAATATATAATTTTTCATCTTTGACCTTGAAATATTTCCAAGCTCAGAAAGGATAACACCTTCATCAAATTCCAGCTTTTCAATTTTTTCATGAAATTCATCATATGGTAGTTTGACCCTGATCCCATCGAGCTGAAGGGTAAGCGGAGCAGGAGAAAGCGCACTTTGGATCTCAGGGATCTGATTTTCGATCTCCGTCATGACTTTGACAGGAAAAACTGAGAGTGGATCTTTTGACTGTCGTTTTCGAATCTTATCGGCCACCTTTCCAATTTCTTTACTAAGTTTGTCAAGGGCGTTAACTTCGTCTACTTTCCTTAATCTGTGAGAAGTCCTTCCAATATTTCCAACATAAAGGTCTGCTCCGGGGACTTCCTCAGTTTTCAGATCAGGCCCACCTGTCACAACAATGGGTATTTCGATACCTTCAAAGAGTTTTGGCTTCTTATTAATAATGCAGTCACTGAAGGCTCCGAATGTGAATACGGCAATATCATGTTCATTGATAAGTTTTTTTTCATAGTCCATAGATAGGGATACCCGTCGTCCCATACCTCTGGCGAGACCTATCATGTTTGTGTTAGCTCCAGGACCACGAAGGGATTCTGCGACATCACAGGCTGAATGCGGAAGGTGGTGAGAGGCAAGAGTCGGCGAAACAACTGCAATTTCCACGCCTGTTAGGGGAGCTTCTGTAATGATTCCAAGAAGTTCATCAGATTGCTTTTTTACAATCGGAACATCCTTTTTAGGAATAAGCATTATAAGGTTGACTTCAGTCCCAGTAACTACTTTTTGGATTACATAGCCTCCTAGATCTTCGAGCAGTTCAATTAAAAGGCCATGTTTATGGACACCACCAGTGTACAGATAGGGAGAGAGTATAGCCATCTTATTTTTCCCCCGCTCCCTTCAATACTTCGAGCATTTTTTCTGCCTCTGTGATCCATTCATTTTTTAATGCCTCCTCGGACGCTACAAAAATAAAGCTATTACCTTTATACAGATGGTAGCGGACTCTAAAACCTTCTGGAGTTACTCGAATTGCAAAATCAACCAGATTTTCGTGGATCCTATGCCTTGGATCTGCAATCATCATTTCTTTAATAAAAGCCACTTCTTCTTCTGATCTATCCGTACTTATAGCTACGGTCAAGCGGTCCGGCTGGCTGATGTTAGCTTTTCCATAAAGCTTCCAAAGTTTCTCTAACAGCTCCGGAATATACTTCTCTTTTTGAATCGAAATTATTATCTTCTTGGCTAATGATTTTGATTCCACTTCGGCAATATCAATTGTCTTAACCTTGCTGCCGACATCCCTGAGGATTATTACCATCTGAAAAAGGGAATCTTCAGGTCTTAACATAACCTTGATCCTTCCTATTGCCGGAGCAAGCTTGAGACTTGTAAGGTTATCCTCTATAATTTTTTTGTAAAACTCCTGCTCCGAAGCAATTACTGAATTTACAACAAAGGTCTCAAGGGAATCCATCTGTCTCTCACACATCCACAAAGCCAGAAGCAAGCAAAGCTGCTCCTACAGCTCCTATTAAGTGGGAATTTTCCGGCACAATGACATTGAGCTTAAGGAGCTTTGTGAGAGCTTTTGGAACTCCTTCTATAAGAGAAGATCCACCTACAAGAATCAAAGGCTCTCTAACATCTACTTCCTGCAGTTGCTGTTCGTATATCTGTTCCACAACACTATAGCAGGCTGCAGCCGCCACATCTTCTGGTGTAGCTCCTTTGGCAAGAGAATTTACGAGAGACTGTATTCCGAAAACTATACAGTAACTATTCATAAATACATTTTCTTGCATTCCTTTGACTGCCATAGCTCCAAAATCAGTTATATCTACACCAAGACGCTTTGAGATCATTTCAAAGAAGCGCCCTGAAGCTCCGGCACAGATACCTCCCATTGTAAACATTCCAGGAATACCGTCCTCAACTGATATTGCTTTATTGTCCATGCCACCTATATCAATAACTGTTGCAGAACCTTTCTGCCTATTCGCAAGATAAACAGCTCCCTTAGAGTTTACAGTGATTTCTTCCTGGATAAGTTGTGCTTTGAAGTGGTTTCCTACTAAAAAGCGTCCATACCCAGTAGTTCCCAAGGCCTGAATTTCTTCTATGGAAACCCCAGCTTCTTTCAGAGCAAGAGAATATGCTTCTTCTGCGCTTTCAATAACTTTTGTTGTAGGCACCCAACCTTTGCCTATAATTTTATTATCTTTCATAACCACTGCTTTTGTAGTTGTTGACCCAGAGTCTATTCCTACAGTCAGTCCTGACTGAATCTCTCTTGTAAGAAGGTGCTTTCGCCTGACAATAGTTGTCAGAGCTTCCAGACGAGTAAGCAAGGTTCCTGCACTGGTGCGTTCGGTAAACGAATAACTAATTACTGGGATGCTTGAGTTCTTATGGATGTACCTTCGAACCTCATTTCTGACAATAGCCCCTTCAGCACAGCGAAAGCATGTGGTAATAAAAACTCCGTCTACATTGGTTGTGCCCTCAACAATAGCTTTTGCACGTGCCATCATGAGCCTCAGGTCTCCGCTTGCAACCTCAAGGCCGAAATCCCTACCTATTGTATCCATGTCTGCGACGTCAATCTCAGGGTAAACGAACTTTGCATTCACTTTGTCTGCAGCAGATTCAAACTCAGGCTGAACCCCGGAATACTCAGAACCGCAGGATACAAGAGCAATCTTGACAGGTTTCAGTTCTTCAGAACTCATTTTCCGGTCTCCTTTTCTGAAGGTTCTTTATCTGCTACTTTTTCATCATCTCCCAACTTTTCTTTAGGCAATGATTTCAGAAACTTTGCTATTTTACTTACAAAGTCATGCGCTTCCTCGTCTAACTCTGGATACTTTACCTCTAGAACTGGTATCCCTTTCGAGCGAATCAAATATTTCATCAGTTCATTAGTACGATTGCAACCAACACAACCGAAGCTTGTAGGTGGATTTTCAACTATTATTGAAGCCTCTGCATCTTCTATAAGGGGCCCTATTAGGGCCATCCTGCCTCTTACTCCAGGAGGAACTTCAATTGCAGCATACCGAAGTCCTAATTTAGGATCTTCAGGAGTGATATTTAGAGGGGGAGAATCCAAGCTAATATTTGTAACCTTTTCTCTTATTTGGTTCATAATGACAAGAGGCTTGTGCCCAAAGCGCTCAACAAGGTCAGCCAAAATAAGACTATTTACAGGATAAATGAAAACCTTTGCCAAAAACTCACCTCGCAAGCTCCTCTTCAATAATTTTTTCTAAAACAGAAACTTTAATCCTGGATTTCTCATTAACTTTTTCTCTTACAGGTACTTTCTTTTCCAGTTCATCAAGTGCAATTCCTATAGCAGGGAGCATCTTGACCTCTTCTCTAAGGAAATGGAATCCCGGCCGTGCCCCCCCTCCAAGAGTTGCACGGCAACGCCTTTCGTCTCCTGCCGGAAATCCTCTATCTTTTATAAAAATGTGATTTTTATCCAGCTGCCTGATTTTTTCGATCACTGTCTGGACATCCTCCTTCGGTCCTGTTACTATAAGTCCAAAACATGTCTCTTTCACCGTAACCGAGAACTCCGATTCATAGATTTTCATAGCTGCATCTGATGGCAGCACTTTATCTGAACTGATTACAATGTACTTTGTAACCGTTTCATTTTTTGTTTCCGTCATCTTTTGTCTCTCCTCAGCAACGGGAAACTTCAAATTCGATGGATTCCTACCGCGATTCTTCTTAAGCACTCACATTATATTTAGCAAGCACATTACAATGAGTTAACTTACTTATTAGCAAGCTTTTAACAAAGTAGCAGCCAGCTTATTTGTTAGTTTTTAATTTACTTTTTATTACCACGATAAAGTATGAATAATACTTTTTATATATTACAGCTTTATATTTATTAGATTAGCCATTATCACATCGTCTTCCCTTAAATCTCATTTTCTTAGCATTTTATTTCAGTTTACTTGCATAATACTTCACTTACGTATATCGCATCTCCTTCCTTGAGATCTTTAAGCTTCGAAGGCTCGATAATCCTTCCTATAAGGTTTGTTGAGGAAAATTTTTCTCCAGTGGGACCGAACAGATCATCATCTATAAGTTTGACACCTATAGTCCCCATCCTCTTTGCTGCCTGGTTTGTGATCCCTATTTCTCCAGCAAGTATCTTGTTCATTGGCGTATTCTCTGGAAGGATTTCTTTATATTTTACGGTTTCTTTTTCAGTTTTGAACAGGTAAGTATTATCATATACCATGTAGACAGGCAATTTTCCGACTGTTTTTGTCTTAAGTCCAAGAGAATGACGGAAGAAGTCTACAGATTTAGGTGCTTTCTCAGGGTAAAGTTCAATTTCAATAAGTTTCGCCTTGGACACTGCATAAGCAGTTACTTTTGCTTCTCCAAGAATTTCCAGTGTTGTAGATGGATCATGACTGACAATTACTGCATCCCTCCCAGTATATCCAGCCTTTATTAGTTCAATTCCTATGGAGGAAAGTACGGGATTAATCTCTTCAAAACTATGCCCAAGAAGTATTATCTGTGGAGGGATACTTTCAACTGATATTTTCTGGCCCACTTCTGCAAGCTTTATGAGTTCAATACCCTTAGTTACATGTCCTACAATCGAATGTACAAGACTTGAAGGCCGTTCTTCTTTGTAGATATAAGTTCTGCCTGTTCCGTATCCTACTGTGCGGATCGAAATAGCACCCTCGCTCCTCGGCTCAAAATTTTCGTATGGAACAGGTTCTCCTTTAAGGCTATCATCCGAGATAAATGAGCTAGTAAACACATCTACAGTAAGTGTTCCTTCACGGATCAGGGCATAAAATTGTTCTGCTCCTATTGGAGAGTTTCGGGAAAGCTCAGCCTCAAGATAAGTAAATATCCCATTCCCATTTTCAAGAGGTGTGGAAAGGTCAGTAGTGAAGGCTTTGTTTGAGAGTTGTTCCCATTCTATAATGGGCTTGATATTCAAAATGCTATCATCTCTCGAAAGTGTGAACAAAATTTGTCTTCCGGTTACTATTTCTGCAAATACACTGTCCTTAGGAGCCCCATACTCTGCAGTATGTCTTTTTCGTGAAAATATAAGGTGAGTATTACTGGGGTCAAAACCTCCTGCACCAAAAAGGACATCAAATGTTTCAAAGCTTTTGACTTCGTGCAAAGGCTTAATATCGGCCTCAAAAGGCCCGAAAGCCAGAGCGTCAGGACTAGCCCAGTGTACAGATTTTCCCTCATATTCTTTAAAATGCTCAGTCCATAATTTTCCTGAGGGAGACTCGTGATTTTTAAGTTCGATCCTGAATTCCCCCTTAGGAGTATCGATAGCATATTCGGTGATTATCTCCATCCTTTTCGCAGCAGTCTCTTTCAGAATAACAATTGCTGTATCATCTATGTAGGGAGCTCTGGAAATTTTAAGGACATCTCCAAGGGTAGAGCCTGCAGGTAAAGTGTATTTTTGACCGTTCACCTCTACGCTGATCTCATTACTCGTAATCAGCACCTCATTTTAGCATTTTTTTATACAAAAAGGTGGCAGAATATTTATAATTCTTCTGCAGCTTTGATCCATTCTTCTTCAGTGAGCTGTGAAAGCACATTCTTCGGTTTCCCTATATCTACAATCTTCCCTTCCCGCATGAGCGCCACACGGTCACAGATCTCGTTTACAAAATCCATGTCATGAGAAACGATAAAAAAGGTTTCTCCGATTTCTTCTCTAGCTTTAAGAATGGAGGTTGCCACAGATATCTTAGTAATTGGGTCCATCGTTCCTGTAGGTTCATCCATTATTACGATCCTCGGCTCCTTTATAAGTACCTGTGCAAGTGCAATTCTATGTCGCTCTCCTTCACTTGTTTCATCAGTCATTTTGGGTAAAATAGCTTTTGCTTTTTCTTCTTCAAAGCCTGCAGCTTTGAGCGTGATTAAAGCTTTTCTGACACCAAGTTCGAAAGGCAAGTCCAAGCTGATAGATTCAGTGAGGTTATCTATTACAGAGCTTTGAGTGTAGAGACCATATTCTTGGTGTAAGAATCCCATATATTTGGTTGCTCTTCCTTTATTTTCGACTCCCAGCTTTGTCATATCAACCCATTCGTCTCCCACACGAACCTGAACTCCCCCAGATGTAGGTTGTAAAATTCCCATCAGAATCTTTGAGGTGGTAGTCTTGCCTGCTCCGCTAACACCGACTAGCCCAAATATTTCGCCTTCTTTTACATCAAAAGAGATTTTATCCACAGCTCTTACTACACCACGATCTACCGATATATAACGTTTAGAGAGGTCCTTTACTCGGATTATAGGCTCTCCTATCATTGTGTTCTTTTCTTGCTTCACCATGCATATGCTCTTCATAAAAATTGTAGAGACCTCAAGAGAGTTCCCCTCTTGAACGATCTCTCCATTTTCAAGGAGAATCGCCTTATCTGCTAGATTTTCGATGACCTCAGGCCAGTGGGAAGTAAAGATCATGCTCATATTGTAATTCCTTACTGCTTTAATAATTGCATCATGTACTAACTTTGCAGTCATTGGATCGAGGGTACCGGTTGGCTCATCAGCTATCAAGAGCAAGGGATTTCTTACCAGCTGTCTCGCAAGTACAACCCTCTGTTTTTCTCCACCTGAAAGTTCTCTTGCAACATGCATCATGCGGTGGCCCAAGTTTACTTCTTCCAGTAATTCAACTGCTTTTTTTACGGAATTCTGTCCCTGATACCCAATTTCATGTAGGGAGTTTATAACGTTTACAATAACTCTTTCATCACCATAAAGAGCAAAGGAACGCTGCAACATGATTGCAATTCTTTTGCTAATATCTTTCCTTATCGGATCATAAAGGGGAAGTTTTATAAAATCAGCTTCAAAAGCTTCGAATATCTCTCCACAAACCGGACACTTCTGGTTTTTCATACTTGGGCGTTCTATGTATCCGCATTTCTTGCAACGAGCAAGATGGTAAATTACTTCACCTGAGATATTTTTGTAAGATTCAGTCCCGCGCAACACATGCAGCAGGATTGTTTTTCCTGACCCACTTTTCCCCAAAACTCCAACTATTTCCCCTTCATTGATGCTTAAATTTATATTTTTCAGCGCTTTAAGACCTTCAAAATCTACATTTAAATTTTTAATTTCAATGAACACTGGCATTAATTCTCCTCCAAATTGTGAGCTGTAAATAACTTTATGGTGGTTCTTTCTTGCCTGCTTGAGCATGTCGTTGAAAGTGAAAAGCTATGACTTCAAGTAAATAATGCATTATATAAATAATAAATTTCACCCATTTGAGCAACAAATACATGAGAGTAAACATTACATAAATATACCGTATTATTTTTCCACTGTTAACATTAAAAATTAGGATCATTTAGAAATTTGGCCCATTAATATTAGTTCTATTTATAATAGAGGATTTGATAAAAATCATAAATATCGTCATATGCCAATAAATAATATATAAATGACTCATTAAAATCAGAGATTTATCAAAATTCTCTTTATTAATTACATGTCATATAGGCCATTATAGCCTTTTTATTACATCCACAACTTCAATTATATCATCAATTATCATATCTGCTGCTGCTCTTAGTTTTTCAGGTCTTTGATCTCCTTGTTGTGTTGTCATTATCCCCACGTCTGCTGCTCTAAGAGCCAATATATCATTGATCCCATCACCTACCATAACTACTTTTTCGTACTTCTTTTTCAGTTCAAGCACTAGATTTTCCTTCATGAAAGTGTTTGAAAGGGGGAATACCTTTTCCGGAGAAATGTTTATAAATTCAGCAAGTTTCGTGAGGGCGAACACTCCATCCCCTGAAGCTATATACGTATCCACTTTCATGGCCTGGAGAGTCTGAATAGTTTGGAGGGTAGTGCTGAATACATGCCCACCTGTACTAAGGACATAGGGCACGCTTTTGACCTCTGAGTCAATTATCAAGCCAGAAGCACGATAAAAAATGTCCGGGCAGCGGTATGTGACCATTTCCAATACATCATGCAAGTCGCTCATAAAAAGTGCGGTCCCTTCTATAATCTCGTAGGCAATAGCTGGGGAAAATTTTCCTTTTGAACAGCTTATACCAAGTGAAATTCTGTGTTCTTTTATAAACTCAAACAAAGGCATATCTTTCCTTGAACTCAGGATTATATCGCTTTCGGTATTGAAAACAACAAGCCCACATCCATTTTTTTGAGCGACAATAGCAGTGCTCTCGATATTTTCAAGAATATTCCCGGTGCTGGCTTCCTTTGCAACCCTGTACATATGTAGGAGGGTTCCAGCACTGTCAAAAATCACTGCAATTTTTTTAGCCATATTAAGTAATAAGCTGTAAAATAAAAAAAATCTATGTAAAAACCAAAAGAACTGCAAGGAATTGGAATTTTATAAAAAAAATGAAAACTTGGATTAAGTCAAATTTATCCTTTCAAGTAATTGATGACCCTGATAGTAGAACACCGATAAAAAATCCAAGGATTACTCCTGAATTCAGAAAAGGAAGTCCTGCCTGTGGTTTTCCTTTCATTACGAGAACAAAAAGCACTACAAACCCTGCAAGGGTACCCAACATTGCTCCTAGTACTGGATAGGTGTTTCCTCCAGTGTTATTTATAAAAATGCTTGCTGAGACCACAAGAAGCGTGGGCATTATGGCATCTCCAAGGCCCATGAAAAAAGCTTCTCGTTCCTCTCCCTTTTCAACTTTTTCTTGTAGGAAGGAATACTTTGAGTGCTTTGGGATCACGAATAGAATGGGGAGTTTGAGATCCATAATACCCTCGGCCATGGTTATCATATGCTTTGTCCTGTACACTGATATGGCATCATAGATTGCAAGGAGCATTAGGAGAAAAATAACCGGGATAACTGAAAGGGAGATCCCTATCAAAGCACTGACCCCACCTGCAGTGCAAATTCCCACAAGGTCAATTAAGTACCATTCAGGATACTTGTAAAGCAGCACTGTCACTCCTACAGATACCAGAATTGAGACAATAGCTTCAAATCCGGAGAGAGGTGGCAGGAGGGTGAAAAGAGCATAGAATACATAATAGAGAGTGCTTATTATGGCGAAATATATGAGGAAACTGATAATAAATTTCATATTTTTCTTTATTGCGATCAAGACAAACAAAGTGAAAACCAATATTAATCCCATATAATAGATAACGTTGGACAGTTGAGTTGGGTCCTCAAAAGTTTTCATCCCGCTAACTTCCATGGGTGTGGATAAAAACAGTGCAAGAACCTGTACCGTAATGATAAGTCCTCCCATAGGAAGAATAGGTAAATAATCTTTAAGTGATCGTTCGCTGGAATTCAAGTGTTAAACTCCTTAATTCTTAGAATATGCCTTTTCATACTTTTTTAGATTTAACTGCCTTCTGTCTTCGTGCATTATATGTAATATTCCCTTTACCGGCAATTTTTTATTTTCAACCTTTTTTCTTAGGCAAGGAATATTTTTCTACCAAAGGCTGAAATAGAGCGTAATTTTATGCTCCTTTTCAACATCATCTATATAAAGGACTCGGCTTTCTTTCGAAAGCCAGGCTTAGTAGCAGAGAAGCTTATCTTGTATCAACTGCTAGGAGTTAATTAGATCAAGAAAGTATCTCCGTAATGTGGGCTGCTAGTTAATTATTAGAGTTGTATGAATAGAGTTGCATGAAGGTAAAATTTTTATCAAGGTGACTATTTTGTGCTCCTTGTTACCTAAAAACTATCCGGAAATTGTTGTGACGTATGAAAACATTTACTATGACTAAATGTACAACATAAAGAATACTTGAATTATAGACCTATAGCAATTTCTAAAACATGGCATTATTGACTCTTCGAATAGGTTTTTAGACACAAATATTTAAATCCAAATTCTATTACAAAAACTTGATAATTAGAATTATTTGTTGTTAAGTTGTTGACATGTGAAATTTTTAGATTTTTTAATATTGTAAGGTTATTATTCGAATGATGTCAATTGTTTGTGAAATTATAGTAAATTTTGACTACTCCAGAAGATATTAAAAAGTCTCCCCACTCTCTTTTCCAAAGTATCTAGGACTTACGCAATTGAAGTGGAAAATCAATAGCATTAAACTCAAAACATTCTAAAAAATAGTTTTTTAACTATACTTTTATCATACTTATTTTGCATCATAAGTGCGTAAGTTCTAACATTAATAATATCATTTTACTTATTGGAGATTTCTATTTTTCCTTCTGCTTCATTTAGCTTTTCTCTTTCTTGAAAAGAACTTGCTGATCTTCTCTGCATCAGCTAAGCCTATTTTGTGGGGCTTTGACAAGGTGTTCTAAACCTTTAAAAGTGTACCTTTTTTCCCGCGTTCCTTCAATTCCATATGCTCTATGAGTCACATGAGCTCCATGAGTCAAGGTTATAAATTTTTTCTGATTTGGTGTGAAATTGATGAAATTCAAAGATTTTAACACGTAACTTTTCCAACAGTATTATTTATATAGTTGTGTTCTACCTTATAATGTAGCTTTAAACTTGTAATGGTATTCAGTTTAAATTTTTGGCTTAAAATAACTATTTTGGAATTTAAATGTTGTTGTTCAGATGATGATATTAAAAATTATATAAATTTGACAACTAAATATAATGTAACACAAATTTTAATAGATCCAAAAATATAATTTTTACGGTTCCGTTGCAAAAAATCCTTTCTAATGATGCAATAGAATAAAACGAAAACCAAAGATAGTAATATGCTATCTAATTCCTTTAAATGGAAGCCTTATGAAGGAGAAATTATCCTATTGAATGTAAGATGGTACTTAAAATACCCATTGAGCTATATAAATTTAAAGGAAATGATGATAGAAAGAGGAATTCAAGTTGATCACAGTACTATAATGAGATGGGTACATCAATATTCCCCTGAAATAGAAAAGAAAATAAGAAAATATTTAAGACCAACAAACGATTCGTAGAGAGTTGATGAAACCTATATCAAAATAAAAGGTAAATGGAAATATTTTTACCGAGCAGTTGACTCAAATGGAGATACAATTGATTTCATGTTAAGTTCAAAACGAGATAGAAAGGCAGCGAAGAGATTCCTTAAGAAAGCTTTGAGTTCTAATCATAATCAAATTCCAAGAGTAATAACAGTTGATAAGAATCAAGTTTATCCACCTGCTATAGATGAACTAAAAATTGATAAAATACTACCTAAAAACGTAGGCATTCGACAAATCAAGTGTTTGAATAACATTATAGAACAAGATCATAGATCTATAAAGCGAATCGTTAATCCAATGTTAGGATTTCAGTTTTTTCGATCTGCTAATAAAACTTTAAAAAGAATTGAAGCTATGAATATGATCAAAAAAGGACAAGTAATCGATTTAAATTACTCGATTCTTAATGAAGTCAAATACATTAATCAGTTGTTTGGTATTATTTTATAATGTTAGTACATTTTCCTTAAATATTTTGATTTTATTCATTACTTATAAATTTACATATTTTGTTGAAGTTTTTGCAACGGAACCGTATTTGTTCATATTTTGTCTTTGGCACTGTTTTTTAGCTTTTTACTCTCAAAATAGATCTTGGGCCTTCAAAATTATGGAAGTCAAAATAAATTTTAGCAGGTTACGTGGAACATTGCAATTACTTTTCCTTTACTTCTGTTCCATAGCTTAATTGCTTTTGTGGTGGGAAGAAGTTTTGTTTTGCAGTCTTTCTCTACGAAAAACTTTTTAGCTTTTCTTGAAAGTTCAACGTATCCAGTCTGGCCTGTACCAATAATTAGCTCCCCGGCTCCCTTGTCATAAATGTATTTGGCCTCAGCAAGCGAGATTTTGTGGGAGGTTCCGTAGATTTTTTTCGAAAGCTTTTTCCTGCGCTTTTCTATCAGCCCATCCTTACGGATAATGATATCATGCTCATAGGTCTTACTTTTAATCATGATAGAGCCAAAATTGGTTGAATTTATCTTCGGTTTCATAGCTTTCTCCATTCATAATTATCTATTTCATTGCCATTTTTCATATTTTTCTTCTAGTTTCTACTCTTAGTATATATAATTTAGATAAATTTCTGATTTGATTGATAATCTATATATTTATTAGGTTTTACGCACTTGATATCTAAAATCAAATATTTTGGACATTGCAGTTAAATCTATGCTTTAAACAGTTTGAAGTCAAAACTTATTGATATCTTTATTAAACTGCGTAAGTCCTATTCATTAAAAATAATTAATGGTTTTATTTTACTAAATATAGACTATTAAATTTTTGTTTCGTAGAATTGGATGATATTAACAATTGGTTAAAATTTTCAGAAAATGATAAGTCATAATATCATTGCGTCAAATTTGTAGTATCCAAAAAAATTTATATTTCCTTTAATCTAAAGCACAATGTCCAAATGGTTACCAGAAACCATTTCATTGAATTACTTATGGGATATACCTTTAATAAATTCGGTTCCGTTGCAAAAACTTCAACAAAATATGTAAATCTATAAGTGATTAATAAAAATCAAAACATTCAAGGAAAATGTACTAACATTATAAAACTATACCAAATAATTGATTAATGTATTTGACTTCATTAAGAACAGAGTAATTTAGATCGATTACTTGTCCTTTTTTGATCATATTTATAGCTTCAATTCCTTTTAAAGTCTTATTAGCAGATCGAAAAGACTGAAATCCTAACATTGGATTAACGATTCGCTTTATAGATCTGTGATCTTGTTCTATAATGTTATTCAAATACTTGATTTGTCGAATGCCTACGTTTTTAGGTAGTATTTTATCAATTTTTAGTTTATCTATAGCAGGTGGATAAGCTGGATTCTTATCAACGGTTATTAATCTTGGAATTTGATTATGATTAGAACTTAAAGCTTTCTTAAGGAATCTCTTCGCTGCCTTTCTATCTCGTTTTGAACTTAACATGAAATCAATTGTATCTCCATTTGAGTCAACTGCTCGGTAAAAATATTTCCATTTACCTTTTATTTTGATATAGGTTTCATCAACTCTCCACGAATAGTTTGTTAGTCTTAAATGTCTTCTTATCTTCTTTTCTATTTCAGGGGAATATTGATGTACCCATCTCATGATTGTTGTATGGTCGACTTTTACTCCCCTTTCTGCCATCATTTCCTTTAAATTTCTATAACTTAATGCATATTTTAAGTACCATCTTACATTCAATAAGATAATTTCCCCTTCATAATGCTTCCATTTAAAGGAATTAGATAGCATGTTACTATCTTTGGTTTTCTTTTTATTCTATTGTATCATTAGAAAGGATTTTTTGCAACGGAACCACAAATACTATTAAGAGGATTTAAGAGGATTTTGGAAACCTCCGATTTAAACAAATTGCTAATGTAGGAATTATAAATAAACAGCAAAAAAAGAGTAATTATCGAAATCCTCTTATAAAAATAGGTTGAATTCGAATGAGAAAATTTAAAAATTGGTGATTCGTACCTTTCTCAAACCCGATCAAACTTCTCAATAACTTGTTCCCTAATCCAATTTAGATCATGAAGGAATGACTCTATATTCGTTTTTATTCTCTAAAACAATATCTTTTTCAATATTCACTTCTGCCGTAGTCTTCCTGAAAACATCGCTTCAAATTTTATTTGCGTTTTAATCCACTTGACACTCCTACAAGCAAGACACCTTTTCTAAAGGATCATATAATTTAAAAACATCCTGTAGATACTCTTTTGTGGTATATCTGTATTAGCCTCAAATGACATTGTTTGGTTCCTACACTGGGTCAAGTAGGTATCTCAATATAGAAATTCTGGTAAAAGCTTGTGACTCCCATTAAGTGGTTTAAACTGTTCTATCGGCATTCTCCCTCACTTCTTGCAAGTGCTTTCTGAATCCAATTAGATACTTTTTTATACTGCGTTGGCGCATCAATTTAAGAGATTTAACTCCTGCTCAGCCTTGGTTAAAAGTTCATCGGAGTTTTTCCGATTCATTCAGTAAAATGTTTCATGGCTAGCAGTAATTCCTTTCCGTATTCGATCGCTGGTTTAGAGTTTCAATCTACTCAATGATTTCCGGATCGTTTAGTAAGTCATAAATTATCACAAATCCTCCGTAATATGGATATACTTCCTTTTGGACTAATACTTTAATGAAGTATCTCCACATAAGAATTTTTAATATTTATGACATGGAAATTTTGATAATTAAGGAAATTTTTACAGATACACTAGAGGTATAACTATGGAAACTAGAGATACAGTATTTTTTGTTGTGATGGTTCTGTCATCCTTCCTTTTATCCTTTGAATGGCTTAGAAGATTTGAATATGCATCCACAAATCCACTAATTATTTTATCGGTTATGATCTTAGTCGGAACACTAGCTGTTATGCTCATCTCTATCAACAACAAACTTCAGGAATTTGAAGATAAGATAGAAGCAAAAGATCGTACACTCAAAGTAAATATTGAGAGTACGGAAACGAAAATTGACGAAAGAATGAATGAACTCTCAAGCAAAGTTGATAATGCAATTTGCGAATTCAACCGTAGGAAATACCATTAAATTCTACTAATTACCCTTAAGCATGCTCATAACTTCACTTTTTTGGTAGAAATGAAATTTTGAATTTATTATTAAAGAAGGTTATTTTTTGATTCGAAATTTTTCTGATAAATAAATATAATTGTGTATTTTAAAATATGTAAAAGTCTAACATTCATCCTTTATGGCATAGGATATGCTACTTAACGTAGAAAAGTACGTACATTATTAAATAATTTATTAGTTTAACTTTAATTTTACTCAATTTTAATAAATTAAGTTCTATTCATCACCATTTTAATGGAAAAACATGTTATTTTTTTTATTTTAAATCATATACATTCAGGCATTTTCAAAGTCAGGCCCAGCTTTTTGGTAAAGTATATATATCTGTTATTATGTACAATTGAGGAATATTCAAAACCAAAGTCATTTTAAATATAATGGATCCGATATCACACATCTTGAATTGTTATTACTCTGAGTTAGTATTATTTGATGATACTTGTGTTAACAGGTAAAGAAGGAAAGCTAATATGCACCTCAATCTGGAACCTATTGGCATCATTAAGAATGTTGCAAATAAGTCGGAGATTTTAATTTATTCTGATTTTGAACAGGTCATACAAAATATTTTTTTGACAATTGGAGAAAGAGCTGAAGTGGGCCAGAAAATCCTGGTTATTCACAAAAACAATAGTAAGAAACTGGAAGATGGTCATCAGGTTCAAGTAACAAAAGCGACATTATTAGGAAGAAAAGGTAATTTGCTGACAATATCTAAAATTGAGGCAAACGAGGATTCTGTGATCGATGTTCGACTTGATCTTATTGCCTAATTCTTCAAGTTATCATTAAACTCAAAAGCTGATAAGGCTCACTTGTTATTGAAATCCTCTTATTTCCTTGTTAGAAAGCTGATAATTTTCAGGAAAGTTTAGGCCATCCAAAAACTATTGAACAGGAACTCTGAACATTTATATTTATTTTAAACTCAACATGTGATAGTCATTCTTTCAGCCATAACTGAAGTTCTGGCAATGTCTTTGAGTTTAGTACTTCACTAACTCTTAATCGATAACTCAAAAAATCAAATCTACTTTTTGTAGCTATTATAAAAGATTATTGATAGCGTAGAAGTATCTTTTTTGCTTAGTAAAAGAGTTATTGGAAACCTATTTAGAAAATTTATCTGAAAGAGTTATACTCCAGCGATGAAAGCTAGCAGAGCAAAGAACATTGCGATCTTGAACATTTTCGAAGATTTCGCTGGATTTTTGAGGGCGAGGATCTGGTGGATAGCCTCAAAGAAACCCAAATCTGCCAGGAGGACGAAGTAAAGATAACGTAAGCCAAGAACTGACATAAAGTAAGGAAGAGGACTTAAAAATATGGCAAGAAAACCTATTAGCACTGCAATATAGCTTGCTTTTTTTGCTCCTATCCTAATAGGTAGGGTATCTATTCCTTCCATCTTATCTCCCTCCATATCTTCGATATCCTTAACAATTTCTCTGGCAGTAATAGCAAGAGATGAAAGCACAAAAAGCACAAAAAGAGCTTTAAGTCCGTCAAATCCTAAAACAGAAGCTCCGAACAAGAATGTTGAACCAGTAAGATAGCCTATACTTAGGTTTCCTAAAAAAGGAGTACTTTTAAGAGTTTTTGCATACAGGATAAGCATTAAAGAATTGAAAAAAGCAATAAACCCACAAATCTGTTGAATCGAAAAAGCCAGAAAAGTTCCGAAAGCAAAAAGGAGAAAAGAAAAATATAAGGCGTTCTTTAATTTCACCCTTCCGGAGGGGATAGGTCTTTCAGGGCGGTTGATTGAATCTATCTTAAAGTCATAGTAGTCATTAATGGCATTTCCTGCACCTGAAATCAGAAATACTACCAAAAACACAAGCCCCATATCAAGAAAAGGATAATTTTTCAAATGAAACAAGTCAAAGGCATCTGATGTCATAATATTTTCAGCTATAAATGTTCCTGTTGTAGCCGCAAAACCTGCCATAAGGCAGTTTTTGTATCTAATCAGTTCCATATATTTGCGTATCCCTACAGACATCAAAAGATAGCAGCTTTATGAAGTATTAAAAGTATCGGATCTTTCCAGCCTAATTTTTGCCAGTCTAGTTTCTCTTCTACGATTCCTTAATATAGTACGTTATTGTGTGGCTGTCACATTTCCAACTGTACTATAAATATATTTAGATAGCTCTAGAAAATACCATTTTTCAATAGATTGTTCACACATATGTTAATTTTAAAAAATAGATGCCTTCCTAAATTAATGGTTGATGTTTTTATGATTCAATTCTCAGTTAAGGACCGATGTATTTTTACGCATTGAAGTTTTATCTGCCTTTGTCTAACAGAAAGCAAAATAAAAAAGCTGTATAATGAAAAATTTTGCTATGAATATTCCAATTTATATTTATTTTATTTGATTCCTGTTACACTTTCCTTCATGCTGTAAACACTACATTTATCCTTTTCACATCCCATAAAGACCTCAACTTTTCTATAATATCCTCTTTGATTGCCGAAGCAAATTGGTGATCTGCAGGCAAGTCTACAACCACCCTCACCACTCCATCTTCAATACTTGTTTTAAGTATAAGGTTCGTGCGTATAATATCAAGGCCTGTTAGTGGGTTCATAACGTGCTTGAGCCTGCCACGGACAACTTCTTCGGTTGTGGTTTCCTTTTCGATAACAAGTCCGTGTTTTTCTTCATAGTCCCGAATCGCAGCACGCAGGCCCTCAACTGCAAGCACTGAGCAGTGGGCTTTGATCGGAGGAAGCCCTCCAAGCTCTTCAGAAGCCAGTTTCCATGTTATCTTCTTTGCCTCATCGAGAGTCTTTCCACGTGCAAGGTCTGTAATGACAGAAGCTGTGGCAATATTTGAGGCACAGCCGTAAGATTCGAATTTAATATCTTCAATAACCTTTGTTTCTGGATTTACCTTAATATAAACTGCAACCATATCTCCACATGCCTGGCTCCCTTCAAGGCCTTTTCCATCAGGATTCTCTATATTTCCCACATTGTGTGGGTTCCTGAAATGCTCCAATACCTTTTCACTGTAAGGAAACTTCATTGTCTCACCGATCTCTCCGTCTTTAAAATTATATTCTGCTTTTCATCTATTCTACTTTTCCTGTGCTATGTTTCCCAGTTATTAGATTTTATTTTCTTGCAAGGGGGCTTATTTCCCTGAGCCTTGCCACAATTTCTCTCATGGCATCAATTGCCGCATCAGCATCTCCCATATGATTGTAGCGCCCGAAGGTAAAGCGTACCGAACCATGGGCTCTCTCATGGTCTCCTCCTATACCTCTGATTACATGGCTTGATTCAAGAGAACGGCTAAAACAAGCTGAACCTGTGCTCACTGCAAAACCCTTCATATCCATATGCAAAGTTATGGATTCTCCCTCTACATAATGAAAAGTTAGGTTTGCGTTCTGTGGTAGACGTTTATTTCTGTTTCCGTTGAGGGTAACATCCGGGATTTCGGAAAGAGATTTATCAATTACCCGATCTCTCATCGCCTTAAGATGTCTTATTTCTTCTTCGTTTACGAGTTCTACAGCCTTTCCAAAGCCTATAGCTCCGGGAATGTTTTCTACCCCTGCCCTCAAGTTGAATTCTTGAAAACCTCCGTCCATGAATTTATTTATCTGGGTGTCTTTCCGGATAAAGAGAGCGCCTATTCCCCGTGGGCCATGAATGGTATGTGCGGACATTGTTATTAGGTCTATGGGCAATTCTTTCACACTGAGGGGAAGCCGCGTAAAGCTATGGGTAGCATCGGTATGCAGGAACACATCTTTTTCTTCACAGATTTCTGAGATAACCTTCAGGTCCTGCACTGTCCCTATTTCCTGGTTTCCGTGCTGAATCGAAACAAGAACGGTCTCTTTTGTGATTGCTTTTCTTAATCCTTCGATATCTGCAAACCCCTCTGCATCCACATCCAGAAAAGTCACATCAAAACCCTGTTTTTGGAGTGCTTTTGCCGTGTTCAGCACAGAAAAATCCTCTATCTTCGAGACAATAATATGCTTGCCTTTCTTTTCCTTAAGGGCCCAAGATACTCCTTTAAGCGCTGTATTATTCGACTCCGTGTCACCAGAAGTGAAAATTACCTCGCCGGAGCTTGCTTCGAGTTTTGAAATTATGCTTTCGCGGGCTTTTTCAAGTCCTTCTTTTGATTCTATTCCCATAGAATAGCCAAATTCAGATGTAGCTACTGCATATTTATCAAAAAAGTAAGGCGTCATTGCCTCAAGTACCCGTTCATCCAATCGGGTGCTTGCAGCATTGTCAAGATAAATTATACTCTCAAATATTTTGTCCCCTCCTCAGCCTGGATAATAAATTCTTAATTTTAAATTTAAAATTTTAGAGTTTCCAGCAAATTGCTGGAATTTTAGGATTAGAACTCTATGTATAATAACTTAGTTTATTATACAGATTTGAGTCGAAATCAAAAATAGTTTCACATCTTTAAATATAAAAGAATTTATTCCAATTGAAATAAGAATGATTTCAATAACACAATCTCTCAAACATTATGAAGTGTTAGAAATTACCATCAAACATTTGTTCCTAGAATTATTTTACTGAAGAAGAACCATTTGGATCTATAGAAGATCCTGTTCAACGAAAATAATCCAGCTATATTTATAAATATATAAGAGTTAGTTTGATCGTGCTCAAATATTCTGTTGTTATGATTATTAACTCTCCTACAATTGAAGGCGATAAGAATTGCAATGATAGTAAATATTACAAATGCTAAATATGAGAATATTATTATTGATATATGATACAAGCTCATTACCAATAATAGCGTTTCACAATTTTTAATAATATTTTACCAACAATTACACCGGCTATGAATCTAAATATAAATTCAATGATATTTTGTAATAATGGGTATTGATTTTCGATATCTTTAACATATATCCTATCAAATTTTAAAATGTCCAACATAGTAATATATAAAAAAATTATAACCGTCTTTATGGCTTTAATTATGAATATTACTAAACCTATAATAATAGCTATTCAACACAAAAGATAAGATTTTAAATATATATAGTACCGAAAAGAAAACTTATAAAGTAATAGAACTAATATCCCTTTGCACAAAAGATACGCAAGTTTTTTGAAGTAAATTAAATACTGTTAATGTGTGCAACATCAACAGTATTGTCTCAAACCAGTCCGTGATGAATTATGATTTTCATAATGGTGAATTCTTTTAAGGCTCGGAATATATTTATGTCTCTATGGCGCTTTCACATCTTTTATCTGAGATGTCGTCTCATGCCATTTCCAATCCCAATAACAAATTGTCATCATGAGTTGTGTTATGAGATCCTGAAGAAGTATGAGCATAAATAATTGCCGAAGATGAATGATTAGGTTCTACAGCAAACGATCCTGCTAAAATGATTATTACCAACAAAAATCTTACCACTCCAGATAATAAAATATTAAACTCTGATTCGATCAAGTTGAAATCGGCGAAAACGATATAAAAACTGCCATAAACATGAATACAGCTGGAAAATATTCATGTTCGATAATCATTCCTAAAGCAATTACTATACAGAACAATCCAAATATCCAACGGAGTATGCCGGTTAACGTTATTTTTATGGGTTCTTTTTGATCCATCTCTATACTCCAAATCAATTTTTTGTTTAATATGCAAAAAATGATCTTTATATTAATGTATGTTACTTAATCCCGGTTTTTGCAAAGTTAAAGACTTGATGTAGTTTCTTCTGACCACATATCTCCGGAAATAGGTAGGATCAGAGGAACTCGGCATATCTTGGCAACTAGAACTCAAAAACCCTCCAAAACTCCAATAAAGAGATTTGCATTAGAATTTCTTGCTTTTTGGGTATAAGAGCCCAAAACTCACCAATAACTTCTATTCCATTGTAAGATCTTCTTTCATTATGCTCATGATTTCCATGGTCATTTTGATGGATATTATCCTTCCTCCGATTTCCTTGAAATCATTCATCTGTCTTTCGTGTGAAATAACTTTAGCCTCATATATCGTATTTTTACCATCTTCCTGCTGAATCCCAGCATATCATCTTGGGAAATAGTTTTTTCAAGCTCTCCTTTTTCCAACAGCATTAGTCTCCAGAAAGTGAAATAACATGGAGATTCCCATGCCCATTTCCAAGGTTCAGTTTTAAATTATCAGTAGACAATCTAATTTATCTATATCACCAGTATAATTACCGTCTTTTCTACTATTTCGATTCCTTTTACCTTCGTATCTTTATCTCCCACTCTTTTCCTCCTTCTTTATCCTCAATTTTCAGCACTTCGAGCCCCATTGCTTTGCAGGCCATAGGAATCTCTTCCTTAGATGCTGGATGCGTGCCCTTTACAATTAAAATGTCCCCTGGAGACGCTCTCTTGAATGCTCTTCTGCATACTACCAGCGGAACCGGGCATGTTTGCTCCCGAACGTCGATTTCCATTTCTGCCATTAATCTTACTCCTTTATTCGAGAAAGAGAAGGTTCTTGACAGCAGTTCCTGCTGCCTTACCCAAAATTCATGTATTTAAAAAATATATAATTTGATCGTGTTGTAAATATTATTTAGAAATCACCCTGATTTTCTTATTTGGAACTCTCATTCTCTTCAGAAGCTCTCCTGATTTACTAAAGGCAATTCTCTCTTAAAATGATTCGCTAGCCAGATTTATTTAAGTGAATGTTAACACATTCCCATGACCTTAGGAATCTTCTCTAAATCAGCCTCGGATCTCTAGCAAAAAAACTCATTTAACGATAGATTGCACTCACTTCTACTCATACACTAAACCCCTTTATTTTTTATTATTTTCTGGAATTGCAAAATTATCATTGTTTCCTAGCAATTAACAAACATCAATCAAAAACCCATAAAGCAACTATAAGTCTCATGTTTCTCTTAGACATAACTTTAGTTCTTGTTCTGGAGTTATTATCAAATATGGAAAAAAAGAGGACATCACTCTTTTTGGGAAAATACAAGATATTATTGTGCTTACTATTTTCAGTAACTATGGGCATGATTAAACAGATGAAGGAATTACTCGAAGGAAGCTTCTCCCTCGGAGGGCCAGTTCACTGGACAAAAATTCATTCACCTGAAAGCTTAAAACCTAATGCCACCTTTACTACTAATTACGCATGACAGGTAAATCCAATGATGGCGAAATGAAAATTGAACATGATGTTCATACTCAGAGAAAAAGCAGAAGAATACAAAAGAAATATGCTGAAAATATATCTAGATATTTTTCTGGTCCCTATCATTCATCGGCTGAAGTTCCGACAGATGTGGTTATAATCCGTTACGGAGAACTTGCTCTCAAAAGTCCTGGAATTAGGAACTGGTATGAGAAAATTCTTATAAAAAACATTGTGGCAATGTTGAATTCGAGAGGAATTACATATTCTCGAATTCGTCGGGAATGGGGACGGATATTCATCGAGACTATCGATTCTCATGCAGCTGAGGCGGCTGCCGATGTTTTTGGGGTTGTCTCAACTTCCGCTGCGTTGACAACAAAACCCAGCCTTGAGGATGCAGCTAGTGTGTGTGTGGCTCTTGCTCAAAATTTTATTCGTGATGGTGAATTTTTTGCAATCAGAGCAAGGAAAAGTGGAAACCACCCTTTTTCCTCAGTAGATATTGGTAGAGCCTGTGGAGATGCTGTCTGGAATTTCATGGAGAATGAAGGAAAAAAACCTAGAGTTGACCTGACATCTCCTGATAAGGAGATCTTCGTCGAAATGCGGCAAAGCTTAGCGTATATTTATCTAAAAACATTTATTGGGGTTGGAGGGCTTCCACTTGGCACACAGGGCAGCATGGTAGTTCTAATATCAGGAGGATTTGATTCACCGGTTGCTGCCTGGATTATGATGAAACGTGGAGTTATGATCATTCCGGTCTATTGTAACAATACTCCTTATGCCCAAAACGAAGCAAAAGAACGTGCTTTTGAATGCATTCGCCAACTTAATAAGTGGGCTCCAGGGCATCAGTTTACAACTTATGAGATTCCTCATGGTTCTAATCTGCAATCCTTTATTGCAAAATGCAATCGGAAAAATACCTGTCTTCTCTGTAAACGAATGATGTACAGAGAAGCCTATGAGATTATGAAAAAGGAAAAAGCAAGTGGAATTATCACCGGCTCTTCCCTCGGACAGGTAGCATCTCAAACTGCTGCCAACATGTACGCTGAGATTTATCAACTTCCAGTTCCAGTCTACCACCCTTTGATTGCCTTTGATAAAACAGAGATTATGGATATGGCCCGCAAAATTGAAACCTATGATATCTCCAGTCGATCGGCAGGAAGCTGTACTGCCGTTCCAGAACGTCCAGAAATCGGGGCAAATTACGATATGATTGCGCTTGAAGAAAAAAAAATGGATATCGAAACTATGGTTTCCAGTGCTTTAAAAGCCGCAAAGATTCTTAAACTATGATATGGATAAAATCATTTTTCAGATTTAATTTATAATTCTCAGTAACCAAGAATTCCTAAGATTTTAGAGGAATGTCCATTCCCACAACAAGCTGCGTGAATCATCATCTTTGGCTCCTACCAAACTAGGGAAGATTTGATAGACTTACTTGTTCCATATTTCAAAAAGGACTGGAAAATAATGAATTTTGCATGTGGGTCACATCACAACCTTTGGAAGTAGAAGAGGCAAAAGAAGCCCTTAGGAAGGTGGTTCCTGATAGTGATGTTTATTTTGAGAAAGGACAACTTGAAATTATTCCTTACTTCCAGTGGTATGTAAAAGAGGGTACTTTCGATTCAGATAGAGTCTTGAATGGGTAGGTTGAAAAACTCAATCCGGCTCTGGCTAATGGCTATGATGGTTTGAGGTTAACTGGAAATACTTTTTGGTTGGAAAAAGAAGATTGGGACGATTTTTTTGATTATGAGAAAGAGGTTGATAGAGTGATCGGTAACTACCAGATGATAGCTTTCTGCGCCTATCAGTTCGACAGGTGCAACGCAACCGGAATCATCGATGTAATCGTCAACCACCAATTTGCTTTGATCAAAAAGAAAGGAAAATGGGAACAGACAGAAAGTTCCAAGCGTAGAGAAGCAGAAAAAAAGTAATTCTACAATCTTTGCATAGGAAAAAGGCAGAAGATACCCTACTCCAGGCTTATGAGAATCTCCAGATGAAATCCGAGGAGCTACAGCTTCAGTCTGAATAGGTCCAGGCGCAGAATGAGGAGTTGCGTACTCATCAGAAGAACTTCATGAAGCATATGAAACTATGAGGGAGAGCGAGGAACGTTTCCATACTCTGGCTAATGCGATACCACAATTGGCTTGGATTGCTCATCCAGATAGTTATATTTACTGGTATAACGAACGCTGGTACTCTTATACCGGTACCACACAGGAACAAATGAAGGGCTGGAGCTGGCAGAGTGTTCACGATCCAGACATGGCTACCAAAAGTACTTGAAAATTGGGAGGCTTCGCTTGCTACGGGGCAGATGTTTGATATGGAGTTTCTCCTGCGCGGCGCGGATGATATTTTCCGCCCGTTCCTTACTCGTGTTTTGCCGTTGAAAGACGCTGCAAGAAACGTTCTCCAATGGTTTGGGACAAATACCGATGTCACAGAGCGCAAACAAATGGAAGATCTTCTGCGTGAAAGTGAAGCACATCGTAGGGTTATTAAAGCTATCGAAGTTGAACGGCGGCGGTTATTTGACGTGCTAGATACGCTTCCAGCAATGATATGTCTGTTGACATCTGACTATCGTGTCGCCTTTGCCAACCGCAGCTACCGCAAACATTTTGGTGCTTCAGGTGGGCGGCGCTGTTATGGATATCGCTTTGGATTCACAAAGCCGTGTGAGTTCTGCGAATCATAAATTGATCATGGAACAGATATCATTGTGAATTCGGCAACCAAATTTATCGGTGGGCATGGGAGTTCAATCGGTGGTTCCATAGTAGATTCCGGAAAATTCTCATGGAACAATGGAAAGTTCCCGGAATTGACAGATCCTGATCCCAGTTATCACGGTTTGAAATATTGGGATACGTTTTCAAAATTCCCTGGTCTTGGTAATGTAGCATTTATCTTTAAAGTACGGCTGCAACTTCTTAGGGATACCGGTGCTACTCTTTCATCCTTCAATCCTTTTCTATTACTTCTAGGAATTGAAACACTGCATCTGAGGATACAGCGACACTCAGAAAACGCCCTCACGGTAGCAAAATACCTTTCAAGCCATCCAAAAGTCTCATGGATAAATTATCCCGGTTTACCGGATCATCCAAGCCATGAGCTTGCATCTAGACACCTCAGAGATGGTTATGGTGCATTGATAGGTTTTGGTGTGAGTGGTGCAGATAAAACTTTTATAAATAATCTGAAGCTGTTTTCACATGTTACCAACATAGGAGACTCCAAAAGTTTTGTCATCCATCCTGCAACTACCACACATCAGCAGCTAACCCCAACTGAGCAAGAGGCAGCAGGCGTTAAGCCAGATTTCATACGCCTTCCCATTGGTATTGAGGATGTCGAAGATATAGTCTCGGATCTGAAACTAGCTCTTTAAAAAGTGTGACAATAAGTTCTATTTCACATAATATTAGAGTTTCACTTTGAAACGCATTCAATAGGAACTCAAGAAAACCAGATTAGTTCATATAATAAGGACACTAACTGATTTTATCATTTTGTTTTTACCATGTTATAAGCGTCTGCTACTGCAAATATCCATATACCAAAAAATGTGAACAATCCAATGATAAGAGCCATCAAACAGAAGCTAAACCCCAATTCAGCAAGTATTGCAATTCCTCAAAATAAATCACCTGCATAGATCTGACAGGTCCTGGAATTATGAAAGATAATAACGCGGCAATCAGTGGACTTTTCTTTTTACTTTCGTTTTTTTTTCTATGTCACATTCATAGCTCAAAGACAATATCAATTCACCACTAAAACTATTTTTGTTTTACTTATTAAATATAATTTCGGCGTCTCCTTGAACCTTCATCACTCGAAACCTATACTTGCAGTCTTCAGGATTCAAAAATTTGAGTCATCTTTTTGAGTGTTTCAGTCATTTGTATTTATGCTTGCTTATTTGTTACTAGTGTTGACGGATTCGAATTGTTAACTTGATTTTAAGATATTACATTTTTTTCTTCATTGTAAATAATAAAAACAATTCAAGGATCAGTATCGTAGAAAAAGACATCTGGATAATGTTTTCAATTTTGCTTATGTTTGATATTACTTTGTAAATACTGGGACAAACAAGTCAGACAAATATATTCTTATATTATTTGGAATGATCAGGTTTAAAAACACTTAAGCAAAAATTTTGATTTTTTATTTTTGCCGTGTAACTACAAAAAATTTGGAGAAAAATAGGAAAATTTCACAAATATAATAGAATTTTTCAAAGCTCGGAGAATTAAACTTTAGGAAATATAATGTGATCTACCAGCATCTTCCATTTTTTTTAATTTACTGTTTGTTTTGTATATCTTTTTCTACCTCTTTGATCATCGATTCTACAATGTTTGCTTTTTCGCAGTGAGAAGCTTCTTTTGGCTTGCAATTTATGAGAATACTCATCAATCTGTCGGCTGTCTGGTAAAACTTCATATCTTCCAGCCTGACAAGCAATTCTGACAAAATCTCGCTAAATCCCCTGCATTTATCGTGGTTACAGACTGCCTGCTGATGAAGCTGACATAAGTGCTGTAAATCTTTTAATATTTCGTTTGGGATATTATTCTCAATCATAAGAAATGCTCCAATTTAATAATTTGATCGTGTCAGTAGGTTCTTGATTAATTATGAAAAATGAGTACTACCCAATAATTTAACAAAAATACAGAGATATCCTTATGCTCACTATTTTCAGTAACTTGCGGCCATTAGCTAAAAATTAGATTTTTAGACAAAACTATGGGCGCGAAAAAATTTACGTGGTTAGCATTTTCGAACGCTGTAGGCAAATCTTGGACATATTCTTTTGCAATTAAAGTAATAAGGATAATTCAATATGACACAAATGGATATTGTAATATTTTTCCTTGAGATCTCTGTGATGCTTTTCATGGCACTTTTGCGTTGTCATATAATGGGTATCTTCGTTTTCATGTGTATTAGTTAAGTTTTTTGGGGGCATCATTCTCGAGCCGACGGTTTTTAGATGGCTTAGTCCAGTTACTTATCGAGTGCTATTTCCAGCATTTGGTGCTATTTTTCAGGGTAAGAATGCACCACTCATATTTGCATCCTTTTCTTTTTATTCATTGCAGGTCTGCAAATAACCTGAGGCTCGTTAGAAACAGAGGCATTCACATAGAATGAGCCACCTTAATTGGCATATTGTTACCATTTACAATTGGTTTTGGTATGGTCGTCACGTTCCCGAATATGTGGGGAGTATTTCAAGAGCGGAACATTTTTTTGTGATGTTCATGGGAACAGCATTGCAATATCAGCCCTTCCAGTCATTTCTAGAACTCTCATGGACCTAGTTTGCTGAATACAGATATAGGGGGTGATAATTATTGGGCCGCAACAGTCAATGATCTGATCGGGTGGTCGTTATTTGCTTTTATTCCGAGCAATTTCGTACTACCTATAGTAGGTGGATAAGCTGGATTTTTATCAACGGTTATTACTCTTGGAATTTGATTATGATTAGAACTCGAAGCTTTCTTAAAGAATCTCTTCGCTGCTTTTCTATTTCGTTTTGCACTTAACATGAAATCGATTATGTCCCCATCTGAGTCACCTGCTCGGTAAAAAAATTTCCATTTACCTTTTACTTTGATATAGGTTTCATCAACTCTCCACGAATCATTTGTTGTTCTTAAATGTCTTCTTATCTTCTTTTCTATTTCAAGGGAATATTGATGTACCCATCCCATTATAGTACTGTGATCAACTTGAATTCCTCTTTCTATCATCATTTCCTTTAAATTTCTATAGCTCAATTGATATTTTAAGTACCATCTTACATTCAATAAGATAATTTCTCCTTCATAATGCTTCCATTTAAAGGAATTAGATAGCATATTACTATCTTTGGTTTTCTTTTTATTCTATTGTATAATTAGAAAGAATTTTTGCAACGGAACCAGTCCTTTTCAGTATACTTTCAATATTAGGTTAAAATCGGATTTAATGCGATAGCTGCAATTTGACTTAGAGATATACAGCTATTATAATAAAATTTATGCATTCTTCTCAAATTTCAGTATAAAAATCTCCGAAAATTTCAGCCTAAATTGGTAAAATGCAGAGATTTTACTACAAAAAAACGATGTATGAATCCCGATAAAAATTTGATAAAACAATAAATGCACATTATTGAATAAAACCGAGAAAAGAGTCTAGAAGTTTCGTGAATTTGTTGTAAATGTAATGTAATTAACATTTATTCAGATTTTATATATAATTTAAAATTTCTTTGGTTAATTAAGAAATTTTTTAATATGTTCTTAACAAAATAAGCTGATATAATACATTTGTATTTCTCCAGTTAATGAAATAACTGGGAAACAATTATGAAAACTTGAAAATATTTAAATTGCAATTTTACATAGATTCTCTGTGTTCATTTCGATTCTCAGGTACTAAATTCTATAAAATCAAATTGTGTACATAGATGATGAGCATATTTTTTTTCAGTCAGTTGTATAAATTTTTATTCCCCCAAATGAAAAGGCTTTTATTTTCTAATTATAACATATTAATGGATATTTTTTTCATAAATATTATTTGGGGATAAAATGAATACGAGTGAAAATTCAAAAGTTCCGTATATTGTAGAAAATATCAAGAAATGTATGTGTCCAAAGTGTCCAGTTCAAACAAACAGCAAATGTGCAACGGATAAACTCGAAAACTTAGTAAAGGGGTTAGAAAATGCACGAGAAGGTGAGGTTCCTGAACCTCAAAACGTTCCTGGAATATATTGTTCGACGGGCAAATCTACCTGTCAGGATCTTAATCTAAAAGAACAGTGTATATGCTATACCTGCGCTGTCTGGAAGGAGTACGATCTGCAAAATGTAAAGCTTGGGATGTATTTCTGTCAGAAAGGTAAAGCTGTTTGAAATAAATAAAAGAATTAGGGACTTTTTAAGTCCCAGGAATTCCTTTTTAAATAGTTCGTTTTAGTATCCTATTCTCTTTCTATCTGTTGAAGAGGCCCAGGAACTTTGAATAATATTTGGAAATTTGCTGGTAGGAAGTAAAATGTCCCTAGGCTCAAGACCTTTTATGCTATCTGATCTCTCACTGCTTATTTAGATCTTAGCTTTTTCCTGTCTTTTGTACGCAGTTTACAGGAGAAGAGAAAGCATAGTCAGCCATGGGAAAATAGCTTCAATAGCTTTTTATCTTGCATTGCCTGCCGTTTTCTATATGCTGTATAATAGATTAAGAAACACTACCCTATTACAATTTGCTTCTGAACCTGCACATGCTTCTCGGCATACTAACTATCACAACTGGAACTCTATTTGTTACCAATCAGTGGAAGTGGAAAATAAAAAAATATATGGACCTCGAGATTCTCCTGTGGATAGGTACTTTACTCTTAGGTATCACAGTTTATATGCTACTTTACGGTCCAGGTTTATTCTAATCTATTAAGTTGCTGAAATCTTAAAAATTCTCTAATGAATATGGATTGTTCTTACCACCTGAGAGCAAAACCAAAAACTTACGATTTGTCTCAGCACTCTATTATCAGTCTTGTGAAGCTTTCACTTTTTCTCAGTCACTGTTATAGTCCCTTTCATAGAAGGATGGATTGAACAAATATAATCATATGTTCCGGATTTTGTAAACGTGAATTCATAAGCATCTTTTTGTGCTAATGATCCGGACTCGAAATTAGATCCTTTTACTATATGAGTGACAGAGTCCTGATTTGTCCACCTGACGGTATCACCTACTGATATTGTTACTAATGTATGATTAAAGGCAAAATTCTTAATCGATATATCGACAATCTTACCTTGACCAGTAACTTGAAGTGTAGCAGTTGTTTCGTTTGGAGCTGCTGGCTTCTGAGTATTATTTCCGACACACCCTGTTGCCAAAAATACAATAAACATGACTAGTAAAATAATAAGATGTTTTCTCATTGGCTCTCACTTGGAAAAATTATATATAATTGATATTTTGATTTTAAAAATTGCTTTTAAGCTCTAGATATAGCAAGTATTGATAAAGCTTAACTCTTGCTGGTCATTAAATTCAAACTTTTGAAGATGCTGCTTTTTGATGCTTGGCGAATTCTTTTATTCATCTATTTTTATCAAATAGTTAGTATTATGTATAAATAAAGACAGTTATATTTTTGGAAACTAAGTTTCTGAACAAAATATATTAAAATCAGTTTTGAGTCTCTGCCTATCTGAAGAGCAATCGAGAAGTGGCGTGAAGAACAGATAGAAAAATGGAAAATGAAGGTCTGAGCTCCATAATTCAAGATACTTTAATATATTTTTCTAAAACTATGTCATGCTAAGATTCTGGAAGTTGCGTAACTAATAACTTCTTAAGTGAGCTATAAAAATTTGTTAAAATTTCAACTTATATTTAGCAGCTATACATTTTCATATTTAGTGATTGGCTGCATGTCTTTTTATAGGCACGCATGCAAGCTTCTATAGTGAAGTATTGCTAAATTGTCCTCTTCATATGATATCATTTTTTATAGCTCATTCAATAATCTCGCCAAATAATCATTATACCTAAAATGAAATGATCTGCTAATACTCTCCAAGCTTGAACTGACCCTGTAGCTTTATATCTTTATGCAGCGAATTATTAGGCATAGATTATTTTTAAGAGCTGAATATGCCAAGAGGGACTATAATAGGTAATGGTAGGCTGGCTATCGCTTTTGATAGGGAATCGAGGGTCAGAGATCTATATTATCCCCAAATAGGCCTAGAGAATCATGTAGGAGGCCATATTTTTAGGAATGGCGTTTGGGTAGATGGAAAATTCAGATGGGTCGATGGCAGCTGGGGTATTAAGATGGAATACATGCCTGAGACGCTAGTCAGCAGGACCAGAGCTAGTCATTCTGAGTTGGGCATCA
Organism: uncultured Methanosarcinaceae archaeon; assembly: GCA_963733675.1. Classification (GTDB taxonomy): domain Archaea; phylum Halobacteriota; class Methanosarcinia; order Methanosarcinales; family Methanosarcinaceae; genus Methanosarcina. The sequence continues at coordinate 119,787 of CAVTET010000012.1, forward strand.
CTATAGAAACCAATGAAGGAGTCCATAATTATTTGGATGTTTACCTTAAGAAATTGATTATCCATAACAACGAGGATTCACTTAGGAAAGCTAGGCTCTTTTTCAGTCATGATTTTCATATCTACGGCGATGCATTTGGCGATACTGTAATGTACGACTCTGCTCTAAACTCTATAATCCATTATAAACGTATGCGCTACTTCCTTATTGATGGCATAACTAGTCAAGGCAAAGGAATCCACCAGTTTGCTACCGGAAGCAAGGAGATACCCGGCATGACAGGCACCTGGGTGGATGCAGAGGACGGACTACTTAGTGGATTCCCCATTTCCCAAGGATCTGTAGATTAGACAGTTTCCTTTGAGCTTGATCTGGCTCCTAAATCATATGAAATACTCTATTACTGGATAGCCTGTGGCCAAGATTTGAATGATGTCCAAAATATGGATTCTAGGGTTAAAAAGACTGGCGTAGAACAACTACTCCTAGAGACTGAAAACTATTTTGCCGCTTGGGTGGACAAGAAGGGATCGAACCTTAGCATTTTGCCTAACGAGATAACAAAAATGTTCAAGCAATCATTGCTGATAATGAGAGCAGGCATGGATAACGGTGGTGGCATAATTGCCTCATGTGATTCAGATAACCTTCAATTCAATAGAGATACCTATGCATATATATGGATGAGGGATGGAGCTTTTATAGCCAATCCTTGGGACCTAGCAGCCGTTCAGGATGTCTCTAGACTTTTCTTTCAGTTTTGCAATAAGACGATAACTACTAAAGGGTATTTCCATCATAAGTATGCTCCAGATGGCTCTGTAGGCAGCAGCTGGCTCGCATCCATCGGCCAAAACGGCAGAATTCAGCTTCCAATTCAGGAAGATGAGACTGCTATTGTTCTCTATGCCCTTTGGAAACACTTTGAGAACCACAATGATATCGAGTTCATAGCGAAAGTTTACGATAAGCTGGTGGTAAAGGCTTCAGAGTTTCTTCTGGATTATATTGATCCCAAAACAGGGCTTCTCAGGCCATCCTTTGATCTCTGGGAGGAAAAAGCAGGGACATTTACCTGGACCGTCTCTGCAGTCTATGCTGCCCTAATAGCAGCTGCTAATTTTGCAAAGGTATTCTTTGATAGATATCATTATGATGTCTTGTGCAGTGCTGCAAAAAGTATCAGAAAAGCAATGATTACCTATCTATATAATGGCAATATGCACAGATTTGCTAAAGCGATCAATGAAGACGGGTCTCAGGATATGACCATAAACAGCAGCCTGTCAGGAGTCTTTTTATTCGAAGTTTTTGATGCATCTGACGAAGTCGTCGAGGGCACAATGAGGGCAGTTGCGGATAAACTCTGGGTAAAAACGGATATAGGGGGCGTTTCACGCTATGAGAATGATGGATACTTCCGTGTCTCAAAAAATGTTGCAGGAAACCCATGGTTCATCTGCACCCTCTGGCTAGCTAGGTGGTACATTGGCCAGGGCTTCTAGACTAGATCAGCTCAAAAAAGGCTTAGATTTGCTTTTCTGGGCTACAAAACACGCTCAACCTTCAGGGGTAATGGGGGAGCAGATAGATCCCAATACTGGAGTACCTTTGAGTGTTTCTCCACTATTCTGGAGCCATGCGAAATTTGTAATCGCTGTGTGCGAATATTTGAAAAGGTATAACGAGATATCATCTTTTGTCGCCAGCCAGAGCAGGGATCCATATGTACCTAAAACTATGTAATACGAATAATGTTCCCGTTGGAAGTATGAAGAAATTCTATCTGAGGGAGCAGGAGTTTTTAGTTGTCAATTTAAATAGCCAGTTCCACTGCCTTGATGGTAGGTGCACCCATGCAGGGGCACCCCTAGCAGAAGGGACTCTGGAAGGGGAAGTCCTTACCTGCCCATGGCATTATTCACGATTCAAAATTACAGATGGATCAGTGATTAATGGACCTGCGATGAAGCCCCTGAATGTTTACCGATATGAGATAAAGGATGGTCAGTTGTTGTTGGAGCTTAAGACGAAGACACTGTTTTTATACTTTATGAGATTCCGTTGCAAAAAATCTGGCTTTCATGCAAAATCAGAAAAAACCCTTAACAATTAGGAAAGGTAATCATTTTCATTAGAAAGAAAATGACATATAAAGGTGAAAATTATAGTGTCAAATTGCAGAAATATTATTTTTACAACGGAACCATATCTAATATAGGAATATGCTTGTTTCCTTCTGTAAGTAGTCGATTAAATGCAAAAAAGATAATAAGAACCACATCTATACTAAAGAATCATCATTCTTTGGATTAATTTTGTGGCTACATGTGGTTCCGTTGCAAAAAAAGATGAGACCGATACTATGAAATAAATAGGAATTTAAGAATATATAATATGCCAGTAAATGCCTTTAGATGGAAACACTTTGTAGGATAAATCATTCTGCAAACGGTAAGATGGTACTTAAAATATCCATTGAGCTATATAAATTTAAAGGAAATGATGATAGAAAGAAGAATTCAAGTTGATCACAGTACTATAATGAGATGGGTACATCAATATTCCCTTGAAATAGAAAAGAAGATAAGAAGACATTTAAGAACAACAAATGATTCGTGGAGAGTTGATGAAACCTATATCAAAGTAAAAGGTAAATGGAAATTTTTTTACCGAGCAGGTGACTCAGATGGGGACATAATCGATTTCATGTTAAGTGCAAAACGAAATAGAAAAGCAGCGAAGAGATTCTTTAAGAAAGCTTCGAGTTCTAATCATAATCAAATTCCAAGAGTAATAACCGTTGATAAAAATCCTGCTCATCCACCTGCTATAGGTAAACTGAAAAATGATAAAATACTACCTAAAAACGTAGGTATTCGACAAATCAAGTATTTGAATAACATTATAGAACAAGATCATAGATCTATAAAGCGAATCGTTAATCCAATGTTAGGATTTCAGTCTTTTCGGTCTGCTAATAAGACTTTAAAAGGAATTGAAGCTATAAATATGATCAAAAAAGGACAAGTAAATGATCTAAATTACTCTGTTCTTAATGAAGTCAAATACATTAATCAATTATTTGGTATAGTTTTATAATGTTAGTACATTTTCCTTGAATATTTTGATTTTTATTCATTACTTATAGATTTACATATTTTGTTGAATTTTTTGCAACGGAACCTTTTCGTTCATTCTCTTTAAAGATTAACATGCATTTTTGTTTTAAATTTTTTTTGGAATTTATGAAGTTATTACCTTTAAGAGTGTAAAAAGCATTAGTTTTTTCTTCATTTACTGACTACTTTTGAATATTTCAGATTTTTAACAAAAGACCAGACTACCTATATCTGTTGCTATTAGTAAAAAAATTCGTCAAATAAGCCGATGGAATAGTATCACTTAGTGATATATTTCCCATTATATCTATTACTAAGTTTTTTATAATTTTTACGCATTTTCAGATATTCTATAATCCAAAAAATAAAAGATATTAGGTTTCATATCAATTTTGCGTAATAAATTCCTTATAGAATTTAAGCAATCATCGATATCAAACTCATCTTTTGTATAATATTTATTTTTTCCAGTGCTCTAAAAATCTTTATTCTCCGTTATGGTCTTCAGTACCAACCTTTGATTTTTTCGAGTTAATTTCATTCGCTTTGTTTTGTGCATTTACTGCTTCATCATATCTCTTTAATTCATTTAGAGGATCTACTTTGTTGTTCCAAGCATCTGAATTCTGTGGGTTAATTTCAAGTGCTTTGTCATATGCTCTTAATGCTTCATCGTATTTATTTTGTTGAGATAGAGCATCTCCTACATTGTTCCAAGCATTTTCATCTTTCGGGTTAATTTTAATTGCTTTATCATATGCTCTTAATGCTTCATCGAATTTATTTTGTTTAGATAGAGCATCTCCTTTATTATTCCAAGCATCCGAATTTTGAGGGTTAATTTCAGTTGCTTTGTCATAGGCTTTTATTGCTTCATCGTATCTATTTTGTTTAGCTAAAGCATCTCCTTTAATGTTCCAAGCATCTTCGTCTTGTGGGTCAATTTCAATTTCCGTGTCATTTGGCTTTAATGCTTCATTATTTTTATTTTGCTGAGATAGAGTATCTCCTCCATTGTTCCAAGCATTCTTGCTCTGCGAGTTAATTCCAATTACTTTGTCATATATTTCAATCGCTTTTTGATATGGTTTTAATGCTTTATCGTATTTATTTTGTTGTGAGAAAGCAGCTCCGTTAGTGTTCCAAATCATTGGATCCTGAGGGTTAATTGCAATTTCTGTTTCATATGGTTGAAATGCTTCATCGTATCTATTTTGTTGTGATAAAGCATCTCCGTTAGTGTTCCAAATCATTGGATCCTGCGCCGCGCCTGCGATTCTTACTAAAATCAAAAACACCAGCACAGCCATTCCTATAAATATTGTAAATGTGTGCTCTCTACTTGTTTCATGATATGTAGCTTTTCCCATTTTTAGCCTCTAATGTTTGTTCAGATATTACAGCTGAAAAATAACTACAACTTGCTATATACTATAGAAGTTTTCAATAAACCACTAATTTTCACGAGTCAATTATAGACCCTTATAAATATATGATGAAAGTTAGGGGTTTATCAAAGTCTCTTACATTTATATATATATAATTATAAGACCTTTTGCATATTAATTTCTTAAACTCTGTATAACAGTTGCAACGAGCTCAGTACCTGGAGCCTATATTTATCTTCATCAAAAAGAACTATACTGAGGTGATCCACAAAAATTTAAACTATTATTCATACAAGCCGATCTTGTCGGCTATAATATCAAAGCAGCAACCGTTTCAATCAATGTAACGAAGATTTTAATCCTGATAGCAGAACCTGTGGATGTAGAATAACCTTGAAACCGATCCGCAAGTTCAATCACTGAATTTATTAAAATTCCCAGTTGGAAATTTTGATATGTATATTTTGAAACCAATTTATTAAGCATTTTAGTCCCTTTTGTCGAGCGTAATTGGCTTTAAAATTTGAAACCATTATAAAATAAAAAAGCTTAAAATAAGAAAATTGGCGAGGAATTATCCGACATAAGTGATGTGATCGTGAACATGATTTTCATATGAGATTATAAGATATCATAAGAGTTTACACGCGATCAGATGAAAATTCACGATCAATAAGCTTTAGAGGATTCGAATTTACCTATATTTTTTTTTCGTGAAATTCCTGTTTCAAATCTTTCCCACTAATTTATGTATTTAACCCCATTTTTCCTTATCCTGTTCATTATTATTTGATTTTAAAGATAGCTCCTGCTATCGTTAAAACACTCCTTTTATTTCCAATGTACTAAATTGATAGAGATTATAACAAAAAGTTGTACACAACATCATTAGATTCACCCTTTGAATAGTAGTGACAAAAATTTTCCTGCTTTAAATATTTTTAGAGTCACTGCATAAACTCTTTCTCTTATAACTCTTTTTGAACTTATCCTTTTGTTTCTTAATATATTTCTTATTGCTAGAGGAGATCCTTTTACTGCTCTTTTCGTTGTTGCAGTATAACCTTTTGATTTTGCTCCAAAATATCCTCTGTACCTGTAAACCACTTACTCTTTTTCTGATAAATTTACATACGGATCATGAAGTGATACAGTTGTCGTTTTGAATCTTCTGTCCAGCTCATAATTTCTGTCTGTTATGCTATGATGCTTATAGCCAGAGTGGGAATTTCCACTATTTTTTAACCGTGTTCCATCTCTGCTTCTCCTTGTTCTTGCTTCACTTTCTCGAGGTTTATCCGTTTTTGCATGTTCAGAACCTGAATAGATAAAAATAGCCTATTAATTAGTCCCTTTTTAATCTCAAAACAAGGCAATCAAATTGCCTTTGCAACTGTCCCCATATTTCTTCCTATAAAGTCTTAACAAATCTTTTTCTGAATGAACAAACTATAGTGCTTCTTTTATATATTCAAGAAAAAAATTCTCCAAAGAAAGTCAACCAATTTATTGCTTTCCATGTTCAAAGCCGGAAAGATCATGCATTATTATAAAAAAATATTCTAAACATAACGATTTCATAGGCTTTAGGTCTACATAGTACTGTTTTGTTGAAATATATGACTCAAAATTTATAAGAAAAGATTTCTAATCAATTACTTAATAAATCTCTTCAATTTGGTCTCCAAAGACCGAAGACTTTTGTATTCTTCTTTAAGTGCAAAATCAGTAAAATTACCTATGAACAAAAATTAATATTGAGAAATTTGAACTAACAAATACTCATATGCATAGGGATTTATCGAAATTCTCTATGGTATTTGCTGATAACGTCGTGATATAATCCAGAAATGACAATAGGATATAATTACTATTTAATTATAAATATTTTTTAGAATATTTTCTAAAAATGAGTCATGAAAAAGTAAATATCATTCGGGGAAAATGGTAATACTTAATTTATATATAATTTTTATTCCATGTTAAAAGATTCTATAGAAAAGAATTTATTTTTGGGAACTATTTTTTTAGAAACAATTTTGAATGATAATTTTAAGATATATAGACCCAGCTAAGAAATATAATCTACAGAGATGCTCTAAAATAAAAAAGTGTTAAATGTATATCATATGTATGATATTTCAAATATAAATTTTAGGAAGATATTAAAATTGAGGAATCAGGAATAAATTTGTACCAAGGATTTTGGTAACATTAATCGTTATGATAATTATTCTCAATGATAATAACTTCAACGACATTTGCTGCTAATTCTAACGCAAATGGATAAGCAAAGATCAATCGAAGTATGGAATGCTTAAATTTATAATTGAATCCGAAACATTTAAATTTTAAATAAACTGTTTCTCCATTTCTCGTGACTGAATAATCCTAGCATGATCTTCAAAAAGTCAACCAGTTTTTGGTATCTACTGTTGGAATGACACTCTCTCAGCAAACACTGAAGAAATCACAATTTTGAATTAGTTGATTCGTGCTATTTACATTGTTTGTTAATCGAATAAGGATATTTGCCATTAGATTATTTCCTTTAGAGGATAATTTTTGCCTATTTTAGGAAATCTTTATAAAATCCAGATATAGATAATTGAATACATGACACAACAATTTGGGACACAGCAATTCACTCTTACCATCATATCAGGAAAAAATAGATTTAGGGAGCAGGAAGGATTTGACAGAATAGAGATAAGACCAGGGGATACCTTATCAATAGTGGGTCCTACAGGCTCAGGAAAATCAGCACTTATTAATGATATTGAAACCCTTGCACAAGGAGATACAGTAACAGGGAGATTTATTCTCATCAACGGGGAAGTTCCTCCAGAGTCCTTTGTACGGGAGCCGGCTTTCAAACCGATTGCCATGATAACCCAAAACACACGTTGTTTGGCTGATCTCACAGTCGAAGCATTCCTATTAATGCATATAAGAGCGCGGAGACCTGGTAAGGAAGATTTGCTTGGTGAGACAATAAATCTTGCAAATACGTTCACTGGAGAAAAAATAGGTCTTAAGAGTCGAATGAGTGCTTTATCCGGAGGCCAAACTAGGTCTCTTATGATCGCAGATGCACTTATAATCGGCGATACTCCAATACTTCTTCTCGATGAGATCGAAAATGCAGGCATCTTCAAAAACCGTGTTATGCAAGCTATTCAGGGAGGAAGTAAGGCCGTAGTTCTTGTAACACACGATCCATATCTCGCTCTTACAGCAGATAGGCGCATAGTGATGAGAAATGGAGGAGTTCACTCTGTGATCAAACCTACAGGACAGGAGCAAGATATTATAGAAGATCTTGCATTAATTGAAAGCAAGCTCAATCAAATAAGAGAAAAAATCAGACTGGGAACTGCTTTTTCTTCCAGTTCTTCGGAAGCTTTGATGATTGCAGTTGGACAGGGTGTGACTTCTAAATGAAGCTCCTCATAATTGCAGGTCCTCCAAGTGGCGGAAAAACTGCTGTGATTCGCCAGATTATAAAAAATCTTCCTGAAGATATACTTCCCTCCTTTCTGAAAATTGATGTTGTACATGCAACTGAAGATCAGGAACTTGCAGAAGAATTTTGTATTCCTGTTAAAAAGGTATATTCCGGAGATGTTTGTCCTGATCACATGGGAATTTTGGTTCTTGATGACGCATTGAACTGGGCTAAAAGCCTATCCAGAAATATTTTGATAATCGAAAGTGCAGGCCTCTGTCTGAGGTGTACACCTTATACAACGCAATCTCTTGGAATTGCAGTTATCAGCGCGATATCAGGAACAAATTCACCACTCAAAATGGCACCTTTGCTTGCTCTTGCAGATGTCGCAGTTGTTACCAAAACCGACCTTGTGTCACAGGCAGAAAAAGAAGTTTTTAGGGAAAGTATCAAAAAAGTTGTCCAAGATATTGATATTGTAGAGACAAATGCAATTCAGGGAACCGGGTTAAGATACCTGATGAGACGGATTACCAACCAGCCGGAGATGGGGTTAGAACCTATAGTACTCAGAGGCTCACCTCCGCTTGGCGTATGCACGATATGTATAGGTAAAAAAGAGATCGGATGGAAAAATCACTTTGGAGTCATCAGGTCACTGGATATGCCAGATCCTATGTACAGAGGCGACTGATGGTTAATAAATGGAGTCCACCAGGGAAAAATTGTGGGGCTTGTGGCTCACATACATGTTCTGATTTTATTGAACGTCTTGGAGAAGGATCAGCTGATCTAGACCTGTGTCCATTCTACAGCAATGAGAATATCATGGGCCAGGATAATATTGTGACCCTGGGAAATTCCGAGATTCATATAAAAACTGCTACTTATTCTGGTATAGATGTTACCGGAAAAGAATATGACTTCGTCCTTCTGCCGTTACCGGGTGAACCATCAGCACGTAAATTTATAGTACCTTTTAGGGCAGATCTTGTCGAATTGTGGGGGATTAAAAAAGGGGACCTTGTAATTGGTCGTCCTGCAGGACCAGGCTGTCCTCTGTATCATGCGTTAAGGATCTTGAGCGCAAACTATGTAACAGGTGTACTTGAGTGTCATACCGTAGGCCCTATAGCTGCACGAAAAGAAGATGCTCATGATGTCCAAGCATATCACGTCCATGCTTTCGAAGGAGTCGTCAGTATTATAAAAAATCCTCCCGTTCTTGGAACCCGCCAGTATTTCCTGCCTAGTAACTGTATGATGGATCTTGCACATACTGCTCTTGTGAACATGATTTTCCACAAGCCCTTTGGAACTCATGTCCGGCTTGAGGATATAAGGATATTATGAAGAATATTGAAGAGATCGGTATACATGAAGAATATTGAAGAGATAAATGGAAAATCACACGTGAAGAAGCAATAATTTTAACAGCTGCCGAGCTCAAATCCATCGTACGTGATGGTCAAACGATAACTGCTGACGATGTGGATGTGGTTACTACAGGAACATTTGGCGTGATGTCCGGTACGATGGCAGTAATGATGGTACCTGTTGTGGAAAAATGTAGTTTTGAGAAAGCGGATTTCATTTGGCTAAATGGTGTCCCTGCTCAGCCTGGCCCCTGTCCAAACGAACGTTTTGGAGTTGTGGACCTTGTCATTCACGGAACATCACATGAAGATGACCGATATGGTGGGGGACATCTTTTCAGGGATCTTGTAAAAGGAAAAGAAATCGATATCCTTGTCGAAGCACATGGCAGAACTTATGAAAATAAAGTCACGCTTGAAGATATCGATTTTGCTAGAATAATTATCACAAGACTTGCATTTAAGAATTACCATGCGCCGGTAAACCCCACCGCAACTACAATTAGCACTATATTCTCTGTGACAGGTCTGACAGGTCCTTTCACAGAAACATCCGTATCAGGATGTGGCGAAATAAACCCTTTACAGAATGATTCATCACATAGAATAATCGGCATAGGTACAAGAGTCCTCTTAAATGGAGCTACAGGATATATTATGGGAAAAGGGACCAGATCCAGCCCAGATAAACCGAATGCCTCGGCTTTTGCAGACATGAAGGCCATGGATCCTGACATGATGGGCGGAATGAAAACTTTCCATGGTCCTGAGTGCCTAACTTCACTTGCAGTTGCAATACCTGTTTTAGATGAAGAGATCATGGTTGGGCTAAAAATTCTTGAGTGTGATATTCCATTTCCCGCTTAGGACATAAACAGGCGTATCGCTCATACAAAAATAAACTACGCGCATATCTGGGAGGGCACCGATAAAGTTATCTGGGTCGACAAGGACAGGTGTCTGAACCATCCCGATTGTCCTGCAATGCGCATGTGTCCTACAGAAGCAATTTCAGACCGTTTCGTCATCAACAGACATCTCTGTATCAACTGTGGCACCTGTTACCCTACAATGTTCTGGAGGGGTATTCTGTGCAAGACTGGGAGCCCTAGAATTGGCTGAAGGATCTGTTCCTATTTCGCTAAGACAATCGGACAGAGCCAGGGCAGAAAAGCTCTGTATGGTTCTTAAAAATCGTATTCAGCATAAATTCATACCAACGAAGATGATGGAACCGCTGTAACAGAGTCAAAATTTGTGACCATACTTGATATTGCAGCACTGGTAGTAGGTCAGCACTATAATGTTGTAGAATTCACGGATATATGGTTGATCTTTTATATTCCCTGTGTAGTTAGTTCAAGTTTTGATAATGTCTATATTGATTAAAATATTGAATTTCAAGAGAAATTATTCTTTAAGCGGGTTTATTATATATCATTTAAAGTCCATTTTAGTCCGACTTTTTTGAGGTTTTGTGTCTGATCATTTTTTTGTTTCTATGTCCAAATAGTTATTGAGGGTTTCTAGATGATTTCCAAGATAAAAAAAATATCTAAGTACTCATTTATGCGTACTTTCCGCCATTCTGGCATTCATTCTCAGCTTTTATTTTCAGTTTTAAGCTTTTGATTAATACCTCATGTTCTGCAGACTCTCTAAAAACATTTAAATATATTCTAAACATTATCAAAATTTTATTTTGCAATATACATGGAAGGTGTAATATAAGCTTGTACGAAGAACATACAATTCCCCAATATTTTGAAAGTTGATTGCATAGATAAGATTATTTCTGTTTGGGTGGAATATTAAAAGCAACACTGGGTCTATTTTATACAATATACTGCCGATGTTTCTATACCTTATGAATTAAACCACATTGGTTACTAGCAAAATATGGTTAACAATCATGAAGCTTCAATGAAGTATTTTCGGCTATATATTTGGACCTCCTTTATACTTGAACCTCTGTTTTAGGCTCATAGGCTCACTCATAATATGTTTAAATCAGATTAATGCCGTTCTAAAATAAGTTCCAAAATATTTGCAAAATATTGGCTTTTGAATTCATCCATCGATTTACGGATTTCCTACTAAACAAGGATTTTATTTTGGGACCGATGCACTAGTATTTTTTGTTTAGATAAAAAAATTTTCTTCAAAAAGTTTCTTTTATTCAAATAACTTTGCATGAAAATATGTGGAGTAACTTTTGAGCCGTATGAGAAAACTTCCAAGCCATAACTCAGAATAGTATTAGGATGAAGTGCATCTCTTTATCCTAGCCGCAACGCTAAGCCTCATTATGAGCTGACAATGTACAATACTCATTGCTAATATTAAAGCCCACATTTTACGTCAAAAGTACTTCAAATATCTACGTATGCTGATGTCCAATTGGCGGCGTGTATAATATCAGTAAAATCTGCTATATACAATTTAATCTTCTTTTTTGATTAAACTGCAATGTTTGCAGTGTTTTGTTTTTATTCGATCTCCACTGCAAAGATGAAAATCACAGAATTTTTGCATATGTTTTTGATAACTTTATTATTATATAGTTTAGATAACTGTACAATTTCATGCCGATTATACGCAGATTAAATGCAAAAAAAATAATAAGAACCATATCGATAGTAAAAAATAGTCATTCTTTGGATCAATCTTACGGTTACAGGTTATACTTTGTAGTTAACTGCATGGATTTTTGCCTGGAAACTTTTATAATAAATTAATGATTAATTCTAAATATCTCTATTGAACATTTAGGAGATGGATAGACATTACAAACATTTTAAAAGAGCTTTAGGTGATCTTTGCGAAAATTTTCTGTTCATAGAGTTTTGCAAAAAGAGCAGAATAATTCTTTCTTAAAGGCATGAAGATTCCTTCGTCCAATTTTGTAACATGAAGTGTTTTCACTTTTGAAAGCTGGTAAAATGATAGATGCTGAGCTCCTTCAAGGTTAGCTTATATAAGATTAGCTACTTGAAAAATAGATCATCGAAGGTCTTTTATCTCTGAAACATCCACTTGCAATTATCGGCTTTGAACTAAAATAAAGATTACTATGCTAGGTCTGTATCTTCTGTTCTTCATGCTTTGGTTTTTAAAAGTTGATCTATTTATAGCCTGGATCTATAAAGCCTGTATGAAATAATAGCTATGTTCTTAAAATGAGAACAGTGCTCTTTCCAAGATTTCACACCTGTTTTTTTTGAATTTTTGCTCTTCGATAGATTAAATAGCAAAGTGTTGGTTGTTTTAGGCATTGGATGGCTTTTAGTAAATCAGGTGTATTTTCCTCAAATTTAGGTAAAAAATTCGATATCATAAATCCAATTATGTACAAGTATACATATAGTTTGAACAAATCGAGTGGAAAAAATTTCCATGTTGTATAAATAATTTTAAAGTTTTGTTTTTCCGGTATTGTGCGTACTCTTACAACCAACAAAAAAACATATAACTGACATTAGCACTACAGCGTAATGGAAGTTCTGTAAATTCTTTTTCTTCATCACAAAAAAACAGGATTTTATCTTTCTTTACCGGTGTAAGTTTTTTGTGTTAAAACCTATGTATTTTCTCCGTTTTAGTCAAAATCATTGAACCGATAAAAACAATAGCTTAAATATATAAATTTTAAAGCTTAATATTTGTGATAGATCTACTTACGCTTGATTTTATTCATTATGTGCATAAGTCCTAAGTTTTATCAAAACAGTGCTCACGATGTATTCAGACCTGGGAGAATACACTAGCCTGTTTATAAATTCATTTATTCTAGCTATTTTTATTTCATTAACGTATCGATCAAATCGTGGCCAAGGTCAGCAACGTGACCATCTAGATCTGTAAGGTTAGCAGCAGCATACCACGAGGCATCTGCTTCTGGATGTGGTCCCGAAACGCCGATCTTTCCATTGCCGTAAGGCTGCACCATTGCGGCAACTTTACCATTCATATAAGTTGCAAGGATTGTTTGGCCTTCTATACAGCTCTTTGGTATGAAATATGGTCCATCCTGGAAATACATCCAGCGATTAGTTCCTCTCCACATAACTTGTACTAAAGTATCAGCTTTAGTTTTCACAGTAGCTCCTGGAGATTTAATATACTGATTCGTATTCAAACATAAGTTATATCCCGGATTATGATCAACCATATATCCTCCCATGCAAATGCCGAGATATCGTCCACCTTTCAAGACGAAATTTCGCACTGCAAGAGCATCTTTTTTTAATTTACTAAATGCCTGATTTACGCTTCCTTCCCCTCCGGGCTGCGCATACAGAACCACATTTGGAAGCCGTAGTCCAGCCTGAACAGACATGTTCTCATTGGGACCTACATATATTACACTGAAATTCCATAGAGTATCACTTTTCAGCAATGCTGCAACTGCTTCAGAACATCCAGCACAACCTGCAGGTCCTCTGTACACTAATGCTATAGGGTTTGTTTCGGTTGGGTTGATCGCACTCTCTACTATTTTTTTGAAGCAGTCGGTTCTGTCAGATACTATCTCAAACTCTCTACATTTGGATTTGTCTGCAGGTACCGTGTGGCGTTTTATCAACGCTTCCTCAACATATTCATAGAAGTCGTCTCCAAGTTGTACTAAGCGATTAATGCTCAAGATATCGAAGCCTTTGCCATGTTCTAAGATGATTGTATTGCCTCTAAATATTTCAAAAGAACCAAAAGCTACAGGGGTTAAAGCGATAATTAATGCGATTCCAAAAGCAAATAGGCGCATTACTCTCTTTATTTTCATGCTTCTACAATTCCTATGGATCCCAGGGAACCCTTTAAACTATAGTATATAATGGTCACTTAATTGTATGTGATTAGTTTCCCTAGAACCACTCTATTATGATCAAACAATACGCACTTGAGTTTCAAAATCAGGTACCATTTAGATAATTGTTTTGACTTCTAATTCGGACGATTTCAGGCTTAAGCCATTGATTTTTCAGTTAAATCGCATAAGTCACATTTTATATCCAAATTAGATTCATATAGAGAGGCTATTTAATGATTCAATTAATTAGCAGCAATCGATCTATGTTTTTCCAGAAATAATCGTCTATAATAACCTTCACAGTGTACATGTTGTCCTCATTCAAGATGTATCCATAAGGTCCGCAGGCGAGTAAAATTCTAAAGGGCTTGTAGAATATTCTATTAATGACTGATATAACTTTAAATTAAATAATCAGAGTATTTTTACTCTTGCTTAATAATATATCCAGAAGTATAAATAAGAAACTAATAATAAGTAGAAATAAATTCTAACTGAAAATAAAATAAATAACACTATTTTTATATTTAATGTCCCGAAATATAATAAAATTAAGAAAACATGAAAAATGTGAATCTGTCATAAATTCACATGTAGATCCAAAAAATCCTGTTGAAATCTTTCTCGCGAATTTTTGTATTTGATCCGATTTTTTCTTTTTCTATTTATTATTCTCTGATTTTGAAGATAGCTTCCGGTATCCTTAAAACACCCCTTTTATTTCCAATATCCTTAATTGATATAGATTATAACAACAGGCTGTACACAACATCTTTAGATTCACTCTTTAGATAATAGTGACAAGAACTTTTCCTGCTTCGAATGTCTTTTTAGTCACTGTATAAATTTGCCCCTTGAACTATTTTTTAGCTACTCCTCTTGTTTCTTAATATATTCCTTCTTTCTAAAGGACGTTCTTTTCTGCCCATTTCATTGTTGCATCATAACCTTTTGATTTTGCTATCAAGTATCCTTTGTCCCTATAGACCTCTTCATTTTTTTTAACAAATTTATATAAGGATCATGAAATGTTACAATTATTGTTTTGAATCTTCTAATCAGCTCATATCTCTGCCTTTTATGCTTTAGAGTTCATATTCAAAGTGTGACTTTTACTTTTTTTTGACCATGTTCCGTCTCTACTTCCCCTTGTTTTCACTCCATTTTTCTCGAAATTTATTCGCTTTTACGTGTCACGAATCTAAAGTTATGAAAAGTAGCTTTCTGAATCATTTCATTTTTTATTTTCAAACCAAAGTAATTAAGTTAGCTTTGCAACTGTCCCCATTATTTCTTCTCTGCATTATAAATAATTCTTTTTCTGAATTACCAGACTGTAGTACTGTCTGGTATATATTTCAGGAAAACCACAAAAATTCCTACAAGAAAGTCAATCAATTCACCGCTTCCCAAGTTCAAAGCCTGAAAGACCATGTATTATTATAAAACAAGCATTTTAAACATAACGATTACATAGGCTTTCAGGCTACTAGTGCTTTTTGTTAAAATATATGGACACAAAAATGATAAGAAAAAATTCTCAATAAATTAAGGAACCAATTTCAGCAGTTTATCTCCAATTGACTGAAAACGTTTTTAGTCTTTTTTAAGAGCAAAATCAATACGAGTTTTCATGAGTAGAAATTATTGTCAAGAGATTTAAACTCTCCAATGCTCAAATGTGTAGGAGTTTGTCGAAATTCTCCACATACATTTCCCATGTTTAAGTAAAGTATGGAGAAATGCTTAGGCTCGCTTTTTTCAATAACCCAACTCAAAACTCTTTATCGGTAAAATTAAATAAGTACAGACTCTTTGAGCAGGTCCATCCATTTTAGAGACCTTTGTAAGCTTTTGTTTAGATTGAAATTTTTGTTCAGAAACATATTTATATAAATTTCATATAAAATAAATAAATAAATAAATAAATAAATAAATAAATAAATAAATAAATAAATAAATAAATAAATAAATAAATAAATATATTTCTGTATTAGGACTTCAAAAACATCATATTTCTTAATACGTTTATAAAGGATATCTAAATACTCTTTAAAATTAGAGGTTTGGATCCTCTCTACCTTCTAATATTATAAAAATATTTTAGATATTTAGATAAATATAAATATGTATATATCTTTATTACTGAATTAATGTCACTAGAAACAAAATTTTCTGACTTGGGGCTATTAGAAACTCAAGAAATTAAGGCTGAAATAGCTCGAGTTCCGAATATTGAACAAATTCTAGCGGCAGACGATTTCTCTAAAACAATTTCCATGTATTCTATTAACCATGGTCCAGTTGATTCGAGCCTTATCAGGGATGAATGCCTTTTTGAAATATTTGAAAGCACTTCTGATGCTTACCCAGAAAGACCCGCTATCATTTTCCAAAATAAAGAATATAGCTACAAGGAAATTGATTTAAATGCAAATCGTCTTGCACGGTATCTCAGGGAAATGAGTATTCAAACCGGCGACAAAGTAGGTCTATTGCTAGAAAATTCAGTAGATATGTACGTCGCAATGCTTGGGATAATGAAGTCAGGAGCAGCCTATGTGCCTATTGATATCGGGTATCCTGAAGATCGAGTAAAATATATTTTAGAAAATAGTGAGGTATCACTTACAGTTACGTGTTCATCAATTGCCGATTTTTTTGCTATTAATGATAACATTCTTTTACTTGATCAAGAGAGTGACATAATTAATAGACATACATGTAGACGCCTTGAACGTGCTGAAACAGGCGTAACACCAAATGACCTGAGCTACATAATCTATACTTCAGGTTCTACCGGACGTCCAAAGGGTGTTCAAATAGAACATAAAAGCGTCTGCAATCTCGTCAGAGCATCACAGAAAATCTACCAAATCAAGCCTGAAGATAGAGTTTATCAAGGGTTTACAGTTGCTTTTGATGCTTCTATTGAGGAGATTTGGATGGCTTTTGGCCATGGAGCAGCACTAATTCCAAAGACCATGAAAATGCAAAAGGCGGGATTCGATTTTGGAAAACTGCTAATTGAGGCCAAAGTTACGATCTTGTCGTGTGTACCTACTTTTATGTCAATGATTACTGAGGATATCCCAAGTCTCAGACTGATTATTCTGGGAGGTGAAGCTTGCCCCCAGCATTTGGTAGACAAATTGAGTAAACCGACACGTAGGCTTATCAATACCTATGGACCTACAGAAGCAACAGTAATTGCCACCTATTCAGAATTGGAGCCTAATAAAAAAGTTACCATAGGCCGACCTCTTTCTAACTACAGCGTTTATATTCTAAATGAAGACGGCTCTCTTGCACTCCACGGCGAGGCTGGTGAGCTTTTAATTGGAGGAATCGGTCTGGCCAGGGGATATATTGGAAATTCAGACTTAAACCAGGATAAATTTATTGAAAATCCTGAGTTTAAAAGCTCCAAAGATCCTAAAAAATTCAATGAAATATACCCTCAAAGGCTCTATAGAACAGGAGACTTGGTAAGATTTGGTCAAGGTGGCGAAATTGAATTTCTTGGGAGAATAGACAGTCAAGTCAAAATAAGAGGATTCAGAGTTGAACTCTCTGAAATTGAATCTGTAATTAATTCTTCAAAAAGTGTCCTTACATCAGTTGTTTCAGTGCATGATTCGCCTGAAGGCATTCAGAAATTGGCGGCATATATTGTACCTGAGGACAAAAAGGAATCCGTAGATTTGGCTAATATTTATACACTAATGAAAGAACGGCTGCCTAGTTATATGGTACCTCGATATATAGAATTCATTGATAAACTCCCAATGCTTCAAAGCGGCAAAATAGATCGCAAAAGCCTTCGATTACCCAACAAAATAATTATACCTCAAAAGTCAAAAAATGAAGTTAAGCCGCGAACAGAGTTGGAGGATAAAATAGCTGAAGTTTGGAAATCGGTTTTTAAAATGGAATCTATCTCGATTAAAGACCATTTTTTTAACGACTTGGGTGGGCACTCACTTTTTGCAGCTTCGACAATTTCTGCGCTTAGAAAATACCCCGAAATGAGCTTTTTAAATTTTGCAGACATATATGAAAGTCCAACAATTGAACTGCTTGCAGAAAAAATAAACTCATATAAATACACTCAACCAAATAATGTAGAAAAAATTAAGAAAAGTTTTTTGACCTCGTCTTCAATATCGCATGCATTATGCGGAATTGGACAAGCCTTGTGTTTTTCTTTGAGTTCCCTTTTATTTTCGTTTTTACTTATGGGAGGTGTATATCTGTTGTTGTGGGCAGTGTTATCGGGAACCCCCAATGTTGGAAATATTGTGATTATTTCCGGTGTTTTGCTGCTTCTTGGAGTGGGATTATTTCCCTTCTTTATACTTCTGACCATCGCCATAAAATGGATAGTTATAGGACGCTATAAACCTGGTAGGTATCCTTTGTGGGGAAGCTACTACTTACGCTGGTGGTTTGTAAGAGCATTTTCACTTGCTCCAATCTCTTTATTTGAAGGGACTCCTCTGATGCCTTTATATCTAAGGCTAATGGGTTCGAAGGTTGGGAAGGATTGTTATATTAACACAAGCACTATACAAACTTTTGACCTTATTAGTATTGGAGACAAAACAAGTATAGGATTTGATGCCCAGCTCTTGGGCTATACCGTAGAAGGCGGTTGTTTAGTCCTTGGTAAGGTAGATATTGGCAGCAAATGCTATGTAGGAACTCACTCAATTCTCTGTCCCGACACAAAAATGGAAAACGGATCAATGCTTTTAGATCAGTCCACTATATCAGAAGGTATCACTATACCTTCAGGGGAAAGTTGGTCGGGCTCTCCAGCATCAATCTCAGAACCTGATGAAGATATTTTAGCCATAAAAACCTCATCAATTGGATCATCATTAAAGAGAAAGGTTGCATTTGGAATAGCCCAGTTTACAGTAGCTAGTTACATTTTTGAGCTCATTACTCTGATAGCTTCTATACCTGTACTAATCAACATGTATTTTTTGTATGTTAGCCAAAAAATATGGATATTGGCATTTTTACCCTTGGCAGCAACTATGTTCGTTCTCATTATGTGCACCGAAATGGTATTTGTTAAGAAAATTATTTTGGGCAAAATTAATCCCGGCATATATGGAATCTATTCAAGTTTTTATTTTAGAAAATGGATGATTGATCGTTTAATGGCCATGTCTTTGTCAATTTTGCACACGCTTTATGCTACGCTCTACATAGTGCCTTTTTTAAGGGCTATGGGTGTAAAAATTGGGAAAAAAGCCGAAGTTTCTACAGTCATGCATATTTCTCCAGACCTTCTGTATATGGGAGATGAAACTTTTTTCGCAGATGCTGCGATGATTGGAACACAGAAAGTATATATGAATCGAATGATGATCGCAGAGTCAAGGATAGGTAAGCGTTCCTTCATAGGAAATGGTTCTATGTTGCCAATAAACACGACGATTGGAGATAACTGCTTGATTGGAGTGTTATCTGTCCCACCGAAAGGAAGAATTACTCCCTCAGGTACTTCATGGCTTGGTATGCCAGCAATGTATTTACACAAAAGGGATATAAACAACAGTTTCCCTGATACTGAAACTTATTCGCCAAATAAGCTGCTTTATGCAAAAAGGCTTACAATTGAGTTTTTTAAAGTGATTCTTCCTGTCGCTGTAGATTGCTTAGCAGTTACGCTGATGCTTCCAATTTTGTATTATATGTATATAGACTTATATTTTTGGCAAAGTGTACTTTTATTTCCACTTGTTGTGATTGCATTCTTAGCTGCATCCTTATTAATCGTGCTGCTTGCTAAGTATGTGCTAATAGGCACTTTTAAGCCACAGGACAAACCCCTTTGGAGTAAATTCGTTTGGACAAACGAGCTTATAACAGGACTCTACGAAACAATGGTTGCCCCGTTCCTTTCTGTTTTGGTGGGAACTCCATTTATTGCTTGGTTCCTGAGACTTTTCGGATGCAAAATAGGTAAAAGAACTTTTATTGAAACAACATTTTTTACAGAATTCGACCTTGTAAAAATTGAGGATGAAGCTGCAATAAATCACAATGCTACAATGCAAACTCACCTTTTTGAGGATAGAGTCATGAAAATGTCATATCTCAGAATCGGAAAGTGCTGTACAGTCGGAAGTGAAGCAATAGTTCTTTACGACACTGTCATGGAGGAAGGAGCAAAACTTGGAAGCCTGTCACTTCTAATGAAAGGTGAAACACTACCTTCGTGGACTTCCTGGGAAGGGAATCCAGCGAGAACTAGATAAAGATCTCGTCTTGTCTTCCTTGGAGGCAAATCAACCTACACTACAACAATATTTTTTTCTGTGAATTATTTATTAAACCTTAAAACAGGACATTTTTTCCTTATTTGAGAAAATGCAGATAGATCCTTTTGCTGATGATTTTTAGCAATTCAAGGTCCAATTGATCGCAATTAATCAAATATCCAGAAAATGATACAAATTATCCTATTTTTAGATGGTTTTGAGATGAAAATATTTGCCTTAAATGACCTAGAAACAATGGATGATTTAACATTTCTGAAGCTATTGACAAATATACCTGACGAAAATCAGAAGAGGATTATAAAATTTACAAAACCTGATGATGCAAAACAAGTTTTGCTGGCGGACATTCTTGTAAGGTATGTCGTAGCGAGCGAGCTGAAAATTAGCAGTAAAACAATAGAATTTAATCATAATAGATACGGTAAGCCTTTTCTGAAGGGAAATTACAGACTTTATTTTAATGTCTCACATTCTGGAAATTGGATTGTTTGTGCAATCGATGATGAACCCGTTGGTATCGACATCGAGAAGATAAGGTCAATAGAATTTGAAACACTTGAACAGTTTTTCTCAGACGAAGAGTACAAAATGTTTATGGCAAAAAATCCGAAAAATTGGCAGGTTTTTTTCTTTGACTTATGGACACTAAAGGAAAGTTATATAAAAGCAGTCGGGGAGGGGTTATCGATCCCTCTAAATTCATTTACAATTAGTTTTCTTAAAACAGGTGAGATAGCTGTTAAATTAGGCAATAAATTAACAAATTGGACCCTAAAACAATATTTTATGGACCCGAAATATAAAATGTCAGTATGTGGTACACATAAGGCCTTTCCAGAGAATGTGATTATAAAAAAATTAAAATATATTTGTTCGGAACATAGTATGTGATGTAAGCATTCAACTCATCAGAAAAATTAATTGATATCAATTTTAACATAATAGTTACGTTCGATTACTAACTGAATAAAAAAGAAAAAACATAATCATAGCCAACAATTAAGAATATCAACTTCAGCTCACTGAAATTTGCCTATTGGATCTTAATGAAGATAGCTATGATGTTGTTTTACACTGGTTGAATAGAATCTCTGAATTGAATCGTTCGGGAATTCAGAGTGTTTTTTCGTAAGCTCCCAGCTATTATAGAGTAATGCAAGAGAATTTAGGGTCGCTGCAACATCTAGGTGTTACGGACCCCAGAACTTGTTCAAAATTTCACGAGCCCTTTGGTAAAGTAGGAGCTATTTTTTGTAATCTCCTATCTAAAAATAGAGATTGAAGATATATTTTAGTGTTGTTGCAATCAATATATATTTTTGCCAGAGTTCAGATTTAAGAATTTGTAACATCTCTTCAAATATTGGAGAATTTAACTACCAGTATGCAGCTGCATATTATCTACTTCACACCAACAAAAACCACAACAATGAAAGATTTTTTGTACATTTGGATGCAAGCCTGAAATTCTTAACTGTGCATACCATATTCACAGAAGCACTGGAATTGTAAGAGCTGGAGAAAGATCAGATTCTACGAAATTTATAATAGAAATCGAAAAAGAAATAGTTCAAAATCTGAAAAGAAAATTATCTAATAAAAAAATATAGCCTATTTCAGAGAAGGGTTTTTGCTTTATTGGAAGAAAATTACTATCGAATCAATATTAACAGTCTTAACAAAATTTGATGCGAAATCCATGTTCATAAGCATATAAAATTAAAAACTAAAAAAGTGTGTTATGGGATGCTTGAGTTTAGCGGAATTAAATTTGAAGGAAATACTGTCGAATACTTTCCTTAACTCTATATTACAAATGTTCTTAAAATTGTCCCTTATGTGCCCTTTTTTCCAAATTAAGAAACAGATATTTATACGAACATCAGAATTGCTATAATTATACCACAAATGTGACTATATATAATTCCTTATGTATACCAGAATAATATAAGAGGTAGGCATCCGGCAGCAACCCGAAATTAAGTGAGTTAGAGTCTGTGTCTGATTTAAAAAAACTGAAAAAGTAATGGGATAAAAGGATGTTGTAAATTATCAGCGTTCAGAAAGCGTTTGAAGCCCGATCCACCCTTGAATATATAAGTGATATTTCCAGAGGAACTTTACCCATGAATCTGAAGGATACTGAAAACATACCGTTCAATGCAGAAAATACACTTTCTGAGGTATGAAAATGGAAATTTCGGCCCACGTTTCATCATTTAAAAATTTATTTATGGGAAACAAAAACCAAAATTCAGTGATAGTTCATTCAATGAACCATAATATTCCTGGTATTTTAACCCTGGAGAGCAGAAAAAACTCTTTCCGCAGTCAAGATAGAATATGAGGTTGATGGAGAGATGAATGATGGTAAGAGCAATGTAACCTGATCTGCCAACCTTAATAGGTGATGCCCATGCTGAAGGGTTTCATAGGGGAGATAAAAAGCCAGGCCTGTGAAACATTGTAATTGGCCCAAATAAAGCATTTGATACAGAAAAATACTGTGTCATTTGTTCAAACATACTGAGAGGTTTTAAGGGATCCACATGTCCCTTTTTCATAGATCCTGAAACCGGAAAGCCCTATGCACCTCATTTTCTATAATTACTATCGCAGATGTTGTGAACCCCCAGAAAAAATTGATCCAATATCTAGTAATAAGACAACTTTATGCAGTTGTAGGTGGCTCAATTGGTGGAATGCAAGTTCTTCAATGGACAATAAGCTATCCATATATGGTAAAAAAGGCTATCGCAATAGCTACAACTGCATCTTCAACCCCGCAACAAATTGCATTTGGAGCATAGGTAGGAAAGCCATAACTTATGACCCTAAATGGGATGGAGGAAATTACTGTGGGAAAGAAATACCTGCACAAGGACTCGCACTTGCACGCATGGTAGGCCATATAACATACCTAAGTGATGCTTCGATGCAAAAGAAGTTTGGAAGAGTTCAGCAGGATGAAGAAGGTATAGATCGCTCACCAAATTTTCAGATCGACAGCCACCTAAATCATCAGGAAGATACCTTTACAAAGCGTTTGACGCTAATTCATACTATATGTTACAAAATACGTGGATTTCTTCGACCTTTCAAGGAATTGGCCCCTCATAGATGGCTTTGTTGGAGTTACAGCAAAATATCTCGTATTCTCCATAACTTTAGACTGGCTGTATCCTACGTATCAATCCCAAGAAATCGTATCTGCTCTTACAGCAAATGTAATTGATGTAAAATACGAAGAAATCAGGTCTCAATATGTATATGATGCCTTTTTGCTTGAAGAAGGACAGATGAATTACCTAATAAGGGGTTTTCTATCCCAGATCCTTGTAA
Source organism: uncultured Methanosarcinaceae archaeon (assembly GCA_963733675.1). Taxonomy (GTDB): domain Archaea; phylum Halobacteriota; class Methanosarcinia; order Methanosarcinales; family Methanosarcinaceae; genus Methanosarcina. The sequence continues at coordinate 143,575 of CAVTET010000012.1, forward strand.
AGGACATTATAAATCAGAATTTTTATTCAGTTTTCAGAGATGAAACAATAGAAAACGTATCAATACTCATGGTAAAAAGAAGGTTAAACATCTACTTTTCGTATCTGAAGGAAAGCTTGAAGGATTGTCACCTTCTGGGATATTACAAAAGCATTTGCCTGTAAAATAACTGAATTAAATGAGATAATTACACGTGATGTCTGGTATGATCATGGAGGCGATAAAGTTGAGATTGCATCGTCAAGAATGGAAAACTATTCAATTTTTGCACTTCCAGTCATCGACTTAAAAAACCACATAACAGGTATGGTTACAGGTGATAATATAAGTGCTCTTATTGAAAAGTTCCATTAATTCTGAAGGAGGCTCAAAATTCTATTTTTTTGTCAAACTCGATTATTAGAGTACTATACCAAAAAGATTAGATATATAGTATAAAGAAGAATGATAGAATAAGATTATATTCTAAAAATATTAAATATGTTGAGAACATATTATAACCTACGTTCTCATCTGTTACTACATAGTCAAGACCTATTCCACAAAAACTCCATTCAGTAAATACTCCTTAAAAATATAGTCTATATAGTGAAGGGATAAAATCAAAAGATGTAACTTGTGGGTCCAATATTAAATCTCTTCTATATGGGATCGTGCCTTTCGGAACTTCAATAATTTATCAGGTGAGAACGCAATTTATCCCTAAAATATAACCTAATATTATTCTTTTTTTGATTGATTAAAGCCACAATAAACCTTTTATAGGATCATTTACTATAGCTTCCACCTTTTACATAATTAAATTAATCTATGACTACGTGATTGAACTGAAAAATCAATAGCTTTAAACCTTTAACTATTTTAAATGCGAATTTAAAGCACATTGTTTATTGTGCTTGATCTTGTACCTCAAATGTGTAAGCCATTGAATACTGCCAGTGGATTGTAGAAAATCCTCTTACATAAACGCACCCCTAATTTCCCTGCAAAAAGATATCGTCAAACCCTACAATCACATCCTTTTGCTTTCAGGATCTGTACCTGTTCCTCATAAGAATTCACAAATTTATCCTGAAAGGCTTTTCCTGTAGCTAGAAGGTTCTAGAAGAGTATGATGTTTATAACCACGCTCCACCATCTCATGGGCAAGGGATTTATGCCGCATGTAAAGAGCCTTGAGCCTCCCTCTCCATCGCAATGTTTCTGGATGATGGGAATATGCCTTCTTTTTTTTAGTTATTATGGACCATATAGCATGCAACTCTCTATGTTTTCCCAGAAGGTGCTGCCTACATAGCTTCTCAGGTGGTATATCCCAAGTTCTCATAGTACTAATCTAAATACATTTCAGAAAGATCTTTCGGAAAAAAGGTTTAATCATTTTCAAAACTTAGTTTAATATTTTGTATCTGATTCTTCATTCTGACATTTGTTTATAGATTACCAGAAAAACTTTATCCATGCAAAAGTGGGTATTCCGATGCTTGCATTATCTTGATTTTACTAATTGCTACATTTACTTTCAAGAGATGAATACAAAAATGCCTTATTTTTTCAATATAACAATAGCTTCAAAGTTTATCTACTATTCAAAACCATAGATTTCGATTATAAAGACCAAAAAATGCAGAGGAGATTATGTTAAAAATTTAGCAAAGCGATATCAAAAGATTTAGTTCCAAATGAGCAATATGTCTCAGGTTCCCGTGATGAAGCTTCAACACAAATTAAAGTAGATATTCAAAGTTTATGAACATTATATAAATTTTTTATAGCTAAAAATACTGATTATACAGGCCAAATGCTTTTGTATTTACTCCATTAATGGAATCAATGCATTGATTTTATGAAACATTCCAAATCAGAGATTGCATGTGAATTTTTGGAAAAAATAGTGGAAATGAATCATGGAAGAATAAATCTTGTTCTAATATATAGAGGTCGCAACATGCTGAAAGTTCCGCAAATTCTGACTGATTTCATACTTCTTTGTCTCCACCACAAAAAACAGAAAACTTTATTAGCACAACCTTTGATTTCGTGCTCCGTTAATTATTGGCATAATATTACATTAAATTTCTTTTAATTGCTTTAAGAATTTTTTGCAAAATAAACTATATTATCAAATATTATTGGAAAAAAAGAATTATGTGGGAAATGACAAGACATTAACTAATTTAATTATTTTATTCACTAGTACTCTAAACTCACAAATCTAAAAGTGTAGAAAGGCGCATATCTAAATTAGTTTAACCAAGCAAGTTTATTTCCAATCCAATTTGCTTGTATGTTTGTAGTCTAATACTAATTGTGGTTCCGTTGCAAAAAATCCTTTCTAATGATACAATAGAATAAAAAGAAAACCAAAGATAGTAACATGCTATCTAATTCCTTTAAATGGAAGCATTATGAAGGGGAAATTATCTTATTAAATGTAAGATGGTACTTAAAATATGCATTAAGTTATAGAAATTTAAAGGAAATGATGGCAGAAAGGGGAGTAAAAGTCGACCATACAACAATCATGAGATGGGTGCATCAATATTCCCCTGAAATCGAAAAGAAGATAAGAAGACATTTAAGACCAACAAATGATTCGTGGAGAGTTGATGAAACCTATATCAAAGTAAAAGGTAAATGGAAATATTTTTACCGAGCAGTTGACTCAAATGGAGATACAATTGATTTCATGTTAAGTTCAAAACGAGATAGAAAAGCAGCGAATAGATTCTTTAAAAAGGCTTTAAGTTCTAATCATAATCAAATTCCAAGAGTAATAACAGTTGATAAAAATCCAGCTTATCCACCTGCTATAGATAAACTGAAAAATGAGAAGAACTTGTTTAAAAATGTTGAAATTAGACAAGTGAGGTATTTGAATAACATTATAGAACAAGATCATAGATCTATAAAGCGAATCGTTAATCCAATGTTAGGATTTCAGTCTTTTCGATCTGCTAATGAGACTTTAAAAGGAATTGAAGCTATGAATATGATCAAAAAAAACAAGTCAATAATCTAAATTACTCTGTTCTTGGTGAAGTCAAATACATTAATCAATTGTTTGGTATAGTTTTATAATGTTAGTACATTTTTCTTGGATATTTTGATTTTTATTAATCACTTATAGATTTACATATTTTGTTGAATTTTTTGCAATGGAACCATAATTACAATGAATCAGAAAAAGAATCAAAAGGTGTGCGAATCCTTTTAAAACATCTCTTTTGCCCATTAATGAAGGTGGAACTTCCAAATAGTGTTTATAGCAATTAAACCGTACACTGGTGCAATTAAACATCTATAACGCGAATTTTCATAAGGTATTTGAATGTGCCTGATGACTGGGTCACAAAAAAATTATGCGACAAGAAAAGTTCCAAGAGATTTATTGCTCCATTTAGATCCATATAACTCACGCTTCAATAACCACATTTCATAGTTCTGTTCAAAAGAAGAATTTAGTTTCGAGTTTCACATCCATAGCACTTTATATATTTGTGGTTTTTACCTGTTGTTTTTAATTTCTTACCCATGGTTTCTTTCGTTGATGACATCTATTAATAATTCTGTCAGATATTTTACAAAAGTATAATTCCCTATAAATTTGCTTGGTCTTGTTCTAATGATCCCTATTAAACTTTTAGAGTTGGACAGATCTAGACTTATTGAGTTATTTTAAAACTTTTTTTATAAGAACTTAAAATTGTAGTTAAGTTATTCAAATTTTGAGAATGTGGAAAAAATAGACATAGGTTCGAAGCGAAGTTATTTCAGGATTAAACAACCTCTTATTTCAATGAATTGTATATGTTCCTTATAACAAACCAAATCAAAACGAAGGTTTTCAAAAAATGATCAAAACCTAATGGATCAGCATAGGTGATACTTAGTAATGTACTTAGATGTGGAATTTGTTTGCCTTCTTGCTACTACTATTCATTGAAAGTTGGATTAATTGTTACGCTACTGTCATATTTCGAAAATATATTGCATTCTTGCGCAAATATGCAAAAAGTGATATTGTTTGAGAATTCAAATTAAATTTTGCATTGTCTTCCATAGGTAGAATTTTCCTTATTGGATTAAAGAAATTAAGGAAAACAGAGTTGGAGGTGTTCAGATTAGACCGCTGATTTTCGGAAATGGAAGAATCCTTATCTGTGAAGATGAAATAGGTACTATAAGGGATATCTATTTCCCATACGTGGGGCTTGAAAATCACGGAAACTCGATAAAGATCGGGATATGCGACCTTGACTCCCGTTATTGCAGCTGGCTTGAAAACTGGAGGATTCAACAGCGGTACAAATCAGTGTTCGCTGAACAATTCTGTAACCACAATCTTGAAATTTCAGAAGATGGAGGGGACAAAGAGGAGGTAAGAGAAGAAAATGGTAAAAATAAGTTACCTGAAACTGGGATGAAAGTTGTTTCAAATATAGGGGAAACATTATTTGAAAACCCTGATCTAGGACTAAGGATTACAATATGGGAAGCTGTCCACCCATCGGTAAACATCTTTTACAGAACCTTTGATGTCAGAAATATTTCCAAAACTTCCAGGTGTCTGCGTCTGTTTTCCAACCAGAACTATCGTATTCTTGAGACCAAAATCGGAGAAACAGCTATTATTGATAAACAGAATCTTATTCATTACAAGCGCGATCGTTATTTTCTGCATTCTAGCGCCCCTGTCTTTGATCAGTATGCTGCTGGGACTGCAGAATGGAGGGAGTTTGAAGGAACATGGAAAGATATGGAAAACGATGCTTCTTTGAGCGGAAATTCTGTTGCTCACGGCTCGGTAGATTCTACCCTTGGCTGGACCCTTCCCGAGCTTAAATCCGGAGAATCTACAAGGGTACACTACTGGATTGTTCTAGGGAAAAAGTATTGCAATGTGCTCAAAGTCAATAAAAAGATAAAGGAAGCTGGAAGAAGCACTCTTTTTCACCATAATTTAAATTTCTGGAATTCATTTACTGAAAGGATATCCGTTCTTCGAGAATATCCCAACATGCTTCAGCTTCCTGAAAAAGTCTCAAAGTGCTTTTACAGGAGTCTCCTTGTAGTTGTCGCCCACATGGATATTACAGGTTCGGTGATTGCATCCTGTGATTCGGATATCAAGCAATTTGGAGCAGACCTTTATAGCTACTGTTGGCCCAGAGATGCTGCTTGGATATGCCTTGCGCTGGATAGGGCGCGATACCACCACTTGAGTACTGAGATATTTGAGTTTTTCTCAAAAATCATCACACCCAAAGGTAACTTCCTTCACAAATATACTCCTGCAGGAGATTTCGGTAGCACATGGCATCCTGTTCCAATGATTCAAATTGATGAGACAGGACTTCCCCTATATGCTCTATATAATAACTGGAAAATCGCAAAGAGCGTATGGACCACAGGCAGATACTACAGAGAGCTTGTGATTCCAGCAGCTAACTATCTTACGAAAGCCATTGACAGGAAAATAGGCCTCCCAATTTCAAGTTTCGACCTATGGGAAGAGCGAAAAGGAGTACATACCTACAGTGCCTGCGCTGTCTATGCCGGCCTTAACGGTGCCTCTGAACTTTCCCGCTCCCTTGGCGATAACGACATAGCAAAAGGATGGAAAGAAGCTGCAGATAGCATTAAAAAATCTATTATTGCGAAACTCTATGATAATAAACTCAGGCGCTTCAGGCGTTCTCTAGACGATCCTACACTTGATTCGTCGGCGTTTGCAGTCTGGTACTTCGGAATTCTCCCTCCCGATGATCCAAAAGTTATCCGGACAATGGAAGCTATTGAACGAGAACTTAAGCGTCCCTCCGGCGGAATTGCCCGGTATCTTCATGACAACTATTATGGCTACATGAATAGCTGGATCATTTGCACTCTCTGGCTATCTCAGTGGCATTCCGCAATCGGAAACTTAGAAAGGGCTCTTGAACTTCTGGACTGGTGTGCAACCCACACTTATCCCACGGGCCTTATGTCCGAGCAAGTGGATGACAGAGGAAAACCTATTTCGGTTCTTCCTTTGGCTTGGTCTCATTCAGCCTATGTGTTGTCTGTACTTGAATATCTCCAGTCCCTTGGAAAAACATGAGGCTTTTTCAGTAGCTATCCAATAAAACAGGACAATTCAAGAATAATAAGAAAATTATAATTGGAAACTATAGGAAATTTCGATAAACCTAAGATTTCAACAAATTGCTATATGAGTTCTATAAATAATCAGCCAAAAATTAGGTTTATCGAAATTCAATACAGTCAGTAGCAAAATCTCTTAGCTAATTCAAAATTAAATTTAAACCACCGGAAATACTAAAATACCGAAAGTAGTTTCCGCATTCTCAAATTAGTCAGTTTCAGTAAGCAAATCTAATGAAGCAGATAGTACATTTTGGAGCTGCGATTCTAATGGTGCACTCAAACATTAGAGAAAATTTTAATTAACCTCTGACTTTCATGATTCATTTGCAAGCCACTCATAAGAATATGACAAAATTTTGTGATTTATCAAAATGAATTAAAATTTTTTCTCAAAGTACATTTGCCCTTTTTTTTCTTTCTGGAAAGTAAAGCCATTCTTGAGGTACATGTCTATAGCGTTCTTGAGAATGTGATCGGTTTTAAGCATAACACCTGAGCAGTTTTCTTCGGCAAAATGCAGAGCAGTTAGAAAAAGCTTTCTTCCATTTCCTTTTCCTCTGAAATCTTTTTTAAGGTAGATGCGCCTGATTTCACATAGATTATCCTTGCATTTTCGGACACCTGCAGTACCTACAACCTTGCCCTCGGCAACCCCTATAAAAAAAGTACCTCCACTTGTAAAGTAATAATTGTTAATATCCTCAAGGTCGGCATCCTTAAACCTGTCATATTCAAAACCATGTTCCAGCAGGATATCAAGAACAACATCACAGACTTCTTCCTTTCTGGAATCTTCATATCTTTGTATTATCATTTTCGATCTTATCCATGAGTTGTGGGAATCGTATACAAAAAACGATCTCTAAATTTCCTAAAAAATATGACATACTAGTTTTTAAGATCTGATAGATGAATTTGAAGCACTAAACAATTTATTTATTTCCCAAAAAAGGACCCGAGATACCTATGCTCCCCAACCTATAGGTCATCAGGTTTGTACCAAAGTATTTCAGGATTGAAATATTTCTAGTGGAAATATCCTTTCGAATTGATGTATTTCTCGGGATTTTTCAAAAAGTCCAGGGAAACAGTATAAAAAATATTTGTACCAATAATTAGGATCTCTTCATCTATATCAAATGTGCATGAGTGATTGATTTCAACATTTTTTTTTTGTGGATTCCGTGTGCCTAGAGAAATAAATACCCCAGGCACTATTTGGAGATAACTTGCAAAATCTTCGGATTTGAACGTTTTTTTTATCTCTGAATATATTTTGAGTTCTGGGAAGCTCTCCTGAATTTTTGAATGAACTGCACCTGTGAAAACAGGGTCATTTACAAGGACAGGATAACCATGGAGGATTTCAAGATCATAATCTGGAAAACCTATAAATCCTTCTCCAGGTTTTCTATACTCTTCCATTAAGCTATTCAAGCAATCTTTTATAGTTTTGTCAATAGTATCTGTGGTCTCCCTGTTAAAAGTCCTGTAGCTTCCAAGGATTCCTACAATATCAGGAGTTCTGTTGAATTGAGCTCCACCCTGAATCCTCCCTATTCCCATGACATATTTGTCAGGTTCAAGCTGATTTTCCAGGGCATCGTAGAGGATATTTATGAAGTCTGTTGAAATCCTGATAGGATCAATGCAACTTTCAGGTTCTGATATGTGACCTCCTTTTCCTTTAATCGTGATCTCGAATCGGTTGGTACTTGCCATGAAGGGCCCAGAATGAAGACCAATGCTACCTGATTCGTGGTTGATAAAGATATGCATACCCATTATTGCATCCACCCCATGAAGACCTCCTTCTGCAATCACTCTTTTCGAACCACCTTGAGGGATTTCTTCGGCAGGTTGAAAGATCAGGCGGACTTCTCCAGGAAAGTTTCTAGTTTCTTGAAAAAGCCTTGCAGCCCCAAAGAGCATTGCCATGTGTCCATCGTGCCCGCAGGCATGCATTACTCCATTGTTTTTTGAAATATATTCTCCGTTCCTTTCGGTCAATTTTTCCTGTACTTCCAATCCGTCAGTATCCGATCGAAGGGCGATGCAGGGACCAGGTACATTACCACTAATACTTGCAACCACGCCGGTACCCGCAATTTTCTTTGCTTTTATTCCCAGTTCTCCAAGGTTTTTTAGGATTTGTTTCTGGGTTTCATATTCTTCAAAACTAAGTTCCGGGTATCGGTGAAATTCGCGCCTAAGTCGAATTATCCAGGCTTCAAGCGCTTCTGCACTCGTATAATTTCTCAAAAGTATTACCTCGGACTTCCTACACCTAAAATTTTTTCAGTTTACTAGTATGTGATATTCCGTATTCTTTAGTGGATTTCGAGAAATCTCTGACCTTCAAGAATCATTAATATGCAATTAATACGTGATGACAAAATATTTGGATTTATCGAAACCCTCTTTATTTTTTTGGTAGTTACTATCATTGGTTGATTTTAAAACACAAACTTTCTTTACACTGGAAACTTAATAGGATTCTCGATAAACATCGAATCTTCATGAACTCTTTGTATAACATAACTACTATAATTACCTATACTGCTTACAGTTATCATTTGCTACAACTTGAAAATTAGTAAATATTTCTTTCGTAAATAATAAAATAATATTTCTCTATGAGCCTGCAAGATGTCACAGCAATTTTAGGAAGGAGCAGATATTATATTTCATATATGATTAAATCCATTAAATTTGAAAAGGATACAAAAAACTGATGTTACCAAATTAGATTGGAGAAACAAAGATAGTGGTACCACGAAAACCGTGGCTCGCTTCACTGGTAATATTTATAATTTGGGTTAATTGTAGTGACTGCTACAGGTTAAGTGGCAGCACACGAAACTTGTTGACTTAGTTAAAAACCAAATCATGTTTGAGGTAATGGTTGCGATGGTCTTTTTGACCGGAGTTATTACCTATTTGAAATGGTGGCCACGAGTCGGGTGGAAAGGCCCGAATAACTTATTGGATTTGCTTTTATTGTGTCCACCAACCATGTTTTTGCTATCCATGTCACTGCTTGTTTTATTTACAGGTCTGCCATCAATCAGTGTTCTTATGATTGTAATTATCAATACCTTGATGGTAGGAATCAGTGAAGAGTTGATGTTTCGGGGCATATTGTTCTATGGGATTTCATCCTCATTCGGAATCTGGCGTGCAGTGTGGAGCACAGCGATTATTTTCGGTGCGGTCCATACATTCAACAGCTTTATCACTGGAGACTTTAATGCGAGCATACTTCAGGCTCTTTTTGCATTTATGTTTGATATTTACATAGTAGCTTTGCGAGTCCGCCTCGACACAATTATTCCGGGAATCATCTTTCATTGGCTATGGGATTGTTTGGCATTTCTGCTAATTCTGACAAATTCCCTTTGGAAGCTGGCATTGCTTTCATTCTCCATGATACTTGTCATTCATGGACTCTGGTTATTACGAAAATATAGTTGATTAGGTTCTTCGATATGCTTCAAGTCTTATTCTCTTGCTTTTGTCATATCTAAACCTCTTTTATCAATAGTTTTTCTTAATCCATATTCAGCAGTAACATATACAATATAATTATATAAAGTATCAAAAAAGAGTCCAGTTATCTGTTAGATAATTATGTACTAGATTCATCTAGTGGGTTAGTTGATATATTTGAAGATTATTCCTTGATCAATGTTACAGAATATGTTGTTTATTTAATTGAGATCTATATGTTATGACTTTTCTATTTCGAGATTTTCAGGAATAATTTAGTGTTTAACCTTCTGTTCTCCTGGATCAATGTTTGAATTTTAATCTCCGGATTATGCACATGTTTTACTATAAAACTATGCATTAGTGCAAACCAAGGAATCCCGTTTTAGGAAATGGATGAAGAAAAGCCATTTTTACAAAACTTTCAATACATTCCTATTTAATTAGAATCGATCAGGAAGGTATTGAATTTCGCTATGTTTTTCTTACTATTCTTTTACATTTACTGGGATGTAATCGATATAAGCGTGTGTATTCACATGCTGTTTGGAATGGTTAAATTCACGGAAACATAGGCTAAAAATCAGTGGCCCCAAAAAAATATGATCTGTTAGTATTGCAAGTCTATAACAATCTTGAACGATTATTAGTTATATTTATAACAGTTAATTGCATAATGTTATTTAATGCAGTCTGAGTACTGCTACAAAGCTGCTGGTGCTCGGATCAACTGAATCAGTTAAATGCTAACAAAGATTTTAGTTATCTATTGGAAAAAAGTATAAATTTTAACAAAATCGCCGTGATTACTAAATATCGAAAAAAGAGAAGTATCAAAATTGAGCTTAAAATAATAACTATTCAGACTAGTTAAAACAAGTTCAATGTCTCTTCTTACATAAATATACAGCAAAAAATTTTTTGAGTTTATTTTATTTAGCTGTTGTCTATTAATCTTTTCATCTTTCCATACGTTAGCAATCAGATAGACTGAGTAGTTACTTCTTTGTGTTATAGCCGACCCAGACAAGGTAGTCAATATCAACTGTATACACATTTTTTGATTTACGTCCGAACTTTTCAAATCTGTGGGCGATAATTCAAATTCTATATCTACTTTTTATAGCCTTATTAAACAATAATAGACGTCATGATAGCTAAAGTTGGGAACTGTTTGAAAAATAAAACCGATAACTCTAAAAAATTTTAATATTAATCGATGATATCGATATAATGACTCACAAAATGTATTTCGTTATACTGCCATGTACATAATAGGACAGTAATCAAAACAGAAGATTAAGGAGTATATAGCACATTTTGGATAAAATTATGCATTCTGCCAAATCAAGCGCATTAAAAAAAATTGGATAAAAATTTGGAAGAGTTGTGTATACTGTCGCAGCAGAAACAGTCACTTTAAATATATGCACCCAATAGTATATTTAATTCGAAATAAGATTAACGTCTTACACGCAATTCAACTTTATCGATTAGTTCTTAGTCTTTTAAAGTGTCTGTTCGGTTTGTAATACAATATACAATTATCTGCCGAATTACTTTAAATTAATAATATGAAAAATAGTTTCTAAACGAAAAACAATACCGTATAGTATTTTTCACAATCAAAAAACAATTAAATATTAATAATAATTTTTTAGTGTTTCCTAAGTCTTCAAAGTTTTAAAAGTAGGTAAATTACCGTTATTCTAGCAGTGATTTTTGCAGCATCTCGCTAGTGTCGATCCTATGGGTTACTAATATAATATATTATAGGGACATTTTTCGATTATTTTGTTAGTTGTTCTTACTCGCAAATTTCTTCTTCTATAAAATATATATGTATCTTTCCGTCTGGATCGATGTAAAAATCCATTTCGCCATATTTTGTTTCAAGTGAATGCATGTTGAGATCCTTTTGTATATTTATATCCGTATCTTAATTTTGTTTTGTTTCATAGAGTGTATAATTTTTATGATCTTCTTGGCTCCTACTGGTTGATAGCCCTGCAATTATCTAGCTAAATATAATGCAATACCAACAATTTCAGAGCATAAAACTTGAAATTAAACAGAAGTAGTATACATTGCAAATACATAGCCTTATTATGTGCGCCATTCAAAGTATACTAGTGCATTGGTGCAATGGAATGCACAATACTTTTCTCTATTTAAACTGATATTTTCATGTATCTAAACAATTTAGTACATATTTTGATAGTAATTAATCAAGGATTAGTCTTCACAGGTGGTATTTATTAAAATAAACATTAGTTTAGTGTGTTTGTTTGTCGATTAATTTTTTTTTCATGGGAAATGCACTATGGACTTAATTCGAGCGCGCAAATTTAAATTTGTTCAATTCTATAGTTGGCTATCTGCCATTTGAGTGTAAGACAGTTAATTAAGTTTTATAAAAGCGTATCGATTTATTTGTAAAAAATTGCCATGCATGTCCATAAATTGAGAAAACAACCTAGGAATTAATTCAAATTGATAAACCACAGTCTCAAATGATGCCGAAATAAACTAGATAATTAATATAAAAAAGCCACGCTTAATTAAAAATCATCAAATAAATAGGTACGGCCAAATATTTCACGGAAATCATCATGATCTAGGCTACGGTCTCTATCGTGATCAAGCTCTCTGCTGTGATCTCTTCCGCAATCATCAAGGACACCATAACATCTACCAAACTAATAATAAAAATGAAACAAAATTGGTTCCGTTGCAAAAAATCCAAAAAAATATGTAAATCTATAGGTCATGAATAAAAATCAAAATATCCAAAAAAAATGTACTAACATTATAAAACTATACCAAACAATTGATTAATGTATTTGACTTCATTAAGAACAGAGTAATTTAGATTATTGACTTGTTTTTTTTGATCATATTCATAGCTTCAATTCCTTTTAAAGTCTTATTAGCAGATCGAAAAGACTGAAATCCTAACATTGGATTAACGATTCGCTTTATAGATCTATGATCTTGTTCTATAATGTTATTCAAATACCTCACTTGTCTAATTTCAACATTTTTAAACAAGTTCTTCTCATTTTTCAGTTTATCTATAGCAGGTGGATAAGCTGGATTTTTATCAACGGTTATTACTCTTGGAATTTGATTATGATTAGAACTTAAAGCCTTTTTAAAGAATCTATTCGCTGCTTTTCTATCTCGTTTTGAACTTAACATGAAATCAATTGTATCTCCATTTGAATCAACTGCTCGGTAAAAATATTTCCATTTACCTTTTACTTTGATATAGGTTTCATCAACTCTCCACGAATCATTTGTTGGTCTTAAATGTCTTCTTATCTTCGTTTCTATTTCAGGGGAATATTGATGTACCCATCTCATGATTGTTGTATGGTCGACTTTTACTCCTCTTTCTACCATCATTTCCTTTAAATTTCTATAGCTCAATGGATATTTTAAGTACCATCTTACATTTAATAAGATAATTTCTCCTTCATAATGCTTTCATTTAAAGGAATCAGATAGCATATTACTATCTTTGGTTTTCTTTTTATTCTATTGTATCATTAGAAAGGATTTTTTGCAACGGAACCTGCGTAAAAATTGGAATAGACGAAGTTACTTTTTTTGGATTTACTCCAGATAACACAAAAAGACCTGAAGATCAAAAAAAGCGTTTGTAGATGCTTGTATAAAATCAGTTAAAGAAATTGCTAAATTTGATGCCGAAATACTTGTAGCAGGGAATACTAATTCGAATATCTTTCCTGAAGAGCTACTTGCATATACAAACAAGACTAAAGTTGGGCAAGGTAAAATAAAGATAAATTTTTTGATAAATTATGGCTGGTATTGGGACTTAATGCATGCATTTGACAGATCTTCAGATAAAAATGTAGTAGAAAACATTGCATCAGTAGATATCTCAAGAATAGATTTACTTATTCGCTGAGGAGGGATATGTAGACTCAGTGGAATGCTTCCAATTTAGACGGTGTACTCAGACATTACTCAGACATATATGTAGTTGATGAAATGTGGCCAGATTTTAAACCGGAACACTTGTATAATGCATTAAAGTTTCATCAAAATCAGGATATTACATTAGGTGGGTAAAAAAATAGTTCGCCTCTTATTATTCCTATGAAAAATTAAATCTCCAATACTGTTTTTCATGATTCATTAATGTGTGTTGCATCCTGAAATGATTTAACATATTCTAGAATGTAGATACGTTATTGTTGTAACGGCCACATTAGTAGTGGTGATGCCAATAGAGATTGCCCTAGACATAGTAACCGTCGTGGTAGCTGTAATAACCCCAGCACGGTAGTCAGGGCAATGGCGGCCACTACTGCGACGCGTTGTGCAACACTAACTGCTGCTGAAGTTACTTATAATACGAAAAGAACTACCAGCAAAATAGCCAGTACCTTTTTCATTCTATAAAGTACTTTAGATAAATTAGTTCCAACTGTTCCATAAGCTCAATATGTTCTATGAGTCACATAAGATTCATGAGTCTAGACCAACGAAGCTTTCTCTTTTCATATAGAACTTAGAAAATTCATAGATTTTAACATAAAAACTATGTGTTTTATTTTTTGGCAGCAACCATTATACTTAATACTGATGCACAAAAATGAAAAGAAATATTCAAATGTTTTATGCTGGTAAAGAAAAACAGGAGCAATTGTGTGAAAAATTGGTTGAGGGCAGAGAAAGAGTTGAATTATAGAATTAAACAAGAAGCAAATAATTTAATAAACAAAGGTTATAATTGGCAAGTTTCAGTGGAGAAAGCTAAAAACATCGTTAAATCAGAAATCGAGTTTCGCGCTTATTTAATATGCTGTGCAACTAAAGACAATACTCTGGATAACTGGTTAAAAGCAGAGAGCGAGTTTTATAAAAGGGCAGAGATTTGCAGTAATTGCGAAGAGTATGCCCAAAAGTTGTTACAAAAAACGAACAATCAATTGGATCAAAATGCTGCATCTGTGTGGGCAAAAATTGAATTTATAAGAGTCAAAGCTTATTTTATTTGGAAAAACGCTAGTAATATGGAATTTGAGTGGTATGATTCAGAAAAATACTTTGTAAATAGAATAATTGAAAAGTCTAAAAAAATATTGAATAGTCAACGATATTTATCACAAGAAGAAGCAATTTATTGTTCGTATGACCAGTTCTATAAAGAAATAAAACTAATAGCAGAGGTAAAAAGAGAATGGGTTTCTGAACGAGCTTACTATATTTCGCGACAGTACCCTAATTATTCTGAAGAACATAATTGGTATCGTGCAGTACAAGAATTCGACGCTGAAAATTCAAGAAGGTGAAAAATAGCGATGGGGTATAGTTTCCGCGATATGATTATTATTTCCCAAGTTCGAGTAGTAGCTCTGAGCATCTTATTACCAATAGTTCTGCAGTGTATTGAAAGTTCTGTAAAAATGACTGTTCTCAATCTATTTTATTACAAAACAGAATTTCCTGATTTTCACTGATACATAGGTTTTATAGCAAAAACTGTGTATCAACTAAACAATAAAAACGTAGTTTAGTTAGCACAACCATTGGCTTGACATCATGCTTTTTGCAGTGAAAAAAAGATGCAGAGTCCGTCAGAAAGAAGTACGGAAAGACAATCGGTATGATCAACCTATTCGAGCTGATCGCGATTCTACATCTTCAGAGGAGGCTTAAAGCCTTAACTTAACGTCGAAGAAGTAGAATCGGCTCTTGTGACCGCGACGTCGGCGCCTTATATCGCTTTCACTCAACTCATTACTCTACCCAACCTCACTTGGGAAAGCCGTCAGTGTCATGCCATAAAATTTGCAAGCGGTGACAACCCTGGATGACCGGGTGTATATTTTCTAGGGGATGCCCACGCAATAACAGCAATGTTTATCCTAAAACGTAGCTGTTCTTTGGGTTTTTGAAGTATACGATAACTCGATACTGTTGATCTTTGATTAAGAAATTTTCGTGCCTGAAGGGTCGATTTAAAAGCAAAAATTATTTCAAAGTTTCGAGCACTGAAACTTAGATAGATATCAATTCTACCTTCAAATCGCAGATGTTTTGAAAAGATTTTATGAATGTTGATATAATTTATAAAAATTCCTCACTTAACCGATGACTTATGAATTCTAGTTATATTTTTAGATTTTATAATAATTATAATATATTTTGAATCTATATAATTAGATATTATTGGAGCTTCAACATATAGTTATAGCACAAAAATAAAAGAGTTGAAAAGAGTGAAAAGCAAACTAGAACTTCCTCCGCTTCATAAGCTTGGGGCTTGGGGAGATAAGCAGGATTCTAAATTTGTCAACTTTGGAATGTTTTTGCCGAAAATATCGGCAGAAGAAGGAAATCGACTGTGGGTGAAAGTTATTCATGAGAAGGACCAGTTCCTCCAGGATATACAACCCAAAAGTTTTGAAATGCAGCATTCAGAGGACCTGGAATATGGAGATTACTGGTTTGCAGCGATACCTATTATATCCACAGACGAGTCAAAAAAATATTCTGCATGGGGAACTCCTGGAAAATATGTTTACCGATATTATCTTGAAAATTCTGAAAAACAAGGATCTATTGACTGGATTATCGATCCTTTTGCCAGGGAGTTTGGAGTCGGTAAGTTCTCTGCATTTACCCTCGGGTGTGAACCTTATGTATGGAGCAAGAACGAAACTGTATGGAAAACACCCTTATTAAACGAAATCATTCTCTACGAACTGATGGTCAATGAGTTTGCAGATGATATCGACGGAACGATTGATCGACTTGGGTATTTGGCAGATAGGGAATTAACTGCATAGAGCTGATGCCTCTTTCTGACGTTGAGACGAGATTGGACTGGGGATATATGCCAATAGGGTATTTCGGTGTAGCTGAGCGCTTTGGAAATAGAAACGATCTGCGACAGTTGATCGACGCAGCTCACTCTAACGAAATTGCAGTCATAGTAGATTCCGTCTATGGACATACCAGTGCACTTTTCCCTTACTATTATGTTTACAACCAGCTCCACTGGCCAATGGATAGAAACCCTTTCATGGGGACTTTTGCTGAG
This sequence comes from uncultured Methanosarcinaceae archaeon, assembly GCA_963733675.1. GTDB lineage: Archaea > Halobacteriota > Methanosarcinia > Methanosarcinales > Methanosarcinaceae > Methanosarcina. Next base: position 160,295 of record CAVTET010000012.1, read on the forward strand.
GACAAATATGGAATTAGTACTGACTTCAACTACAAATTTACTCGTGACTTCTTTTTGACGGTCAATAATCATTGGCTCGAAGATTATCATATAGAGGGTTTTCGATACGACGACGTGCCAGAGTATTGGCTGACAGATTATGAAAACGGCTACACGAAAGTGGTAAAGGATACTTACCAGCTGGTCAAAACAAAAAAGGGCTCTTCCGACCATTGGCAAAGATTTTTCAATGAAGGTTCCCTAAACCTCATCCAGTGTGCCGAACAGCTTCAAAAACCGATAGAGATCCTGAATAATACGTTACAGTAACTGTACCTGGCAAGATGAAACCCTGAATGCTGCCATGGGAGTAGCAGGAAGTACTGATCAGCTAACCAATCTAGGCTTTCTTTTTGGGCTTTCTGGTTATCCGGCAGAAGTTCAGAATAACGGGGATATGATCACGAAAACTGCAATCCAGTATCTGGAAAATCACGACCATTCTAGTTTTATCTGCAATTTCGGTACAATTGCCAGCGATGACGAACTTTTGAAGACAGGTGACCGTTCCCTTTGGTATAAGGTACAGCCTTATCTAATAGGCTTGTTTACAGATAGAGGAATCCCTAAGCTGTGGCAGGGGCAAGAATTTGGGGATAACTACTATCTTCCTCAAGAAGGGGGGGAAGGGTGCTTTTATATAGGCCTGTACACTGGGAATACTTCTATACCACAGAAGGCAAATCCCTTGTCCAACTTATCCGAAAGCTGATAAAGCTTAGGAGGAATAATCCTCAGTTTACCAGGGGAGAGCATTATTTCTACAACGACTCTGTTCTGTATCAGTCCCGAGATATCATGCTTTTTTCTCGGAGTTACAATGGAAGTTTTCAGCCTGGTAGCATTGAACTTTGGAGCCCAGAATCAGGTAGTGTCATTTAAATTCCCCTTCAGTGGCAATTATCATGAAGAACTTTGGGAATCGGACAATTTAATTGATGTTTCCGCAGGCAAGGAAGTCCAAATTGAAATACCCAGTAATTACGGAAGGATTTGGACACTGAAAAAATGACGGACATAATAGCTTCAGAAAGCTGTTCTATTAGTTTTAGGGTTCTGGTGCAAAAAATCTGGCCTTGTTACAAAATCAATGAAAAACTTCACAATTAGGAAATTTAATCGATATCATCAAGGGAAAAATGATATACAAAGGCAATAATTAAAGTGTCAAACTGCTGAAATATTATTTTTGCACCAAAATCGATGACCTAGTTTCTGATTAAACAAAGCAGTCCATCCAGCCCAAAGAGGAGCTGTACCGCTTGTCCCCCCCAATGGTCATCTGCTGTCCACCTACCAGAATCTGATAAGCCAGTGGACGGATCAGCATCATCTGCTATACCAGGCACACCCCGTCCGATGCGTCCATTAGGGTTTGCCGACGGTGAGACATTCACATTAATCTGATAGTCCGGCAAATCAAGTACCTCACTTATCCCTCCACCTGTCCCGCAGGGGTGGTCACAACCTCCATTCCAGACAACCTCGTTGAGATAGTATTGACCTGTACTTCTATCGTGGTACCGCCTACCTAGTGCATATGAACTGGAACATGGGATCCCACCATGAAGGCGATCGTCATCCATCCCATCAGTGAACCGACATCACCCACGGAATAGCAAACAGTCACTCCTAAAGCAAGTGTTTCTTTTAAAGTTTCATCCATATTATTTTTACCCTGATCGGAACAACCAATTTCAGGACCATCACAACTGATTGAAATAACTGAGGGTTTATTGAGGTTGTCGTGTACGTCTGCTGAGACAGCGTCAACGAATCCTCGGTCGCCATTGCTGGGTGCAAAGCAAACGATTATCTGCGCACCAGGAGCTATAAGCACCCACGACCTCGACATCGAGAGCAACTTCGATATCTGTATCAGAATTGATGCCTGGAAGATTGCGGCTTCCATCAACGGTACTGCTTTGATGTTTGGAACAGGAATCCCAAGATTGGCAAACTATTTCTTGAGATCAGCGGTACGGTAGCCACCTCCAAATTCGAGAATAGCGATGCACTCGCCAGTACCATCTAAGCCTTTCGTGAAATCATCGAGTTCTGCTATTTGAAGTGGGGTATAATTAGGACGCCCTTCAACGTGAGGCTTTATATTGCCCCTCTTTCACCTAAAATGCGTCAGTGGGGACGAGCCTGTGGTCGATCGTCAAGACCAAAAACACCTTCCACTATTGGAGCGATGTCCTCAGGTAATTATAGGTCCGGTATGGCCACGGTAAGAGCCTTCTGGATATATTCATAACGTGCTAGATAAACTCCAAAAGCTACGCTAAGAGAAGCCATTGTTCCTTCTAAAATCACACGACGCTCTGCTGGTTTTATTTCCACTACGTTTAGGCCGTATTCATGTACGAATTCCTCTATCTTTGCCAAATCGGCTGGATCTGCTCCATAAGATGTAGCTAATTCATCCCGGCTGAGGTACTTACGCTCACTAGGCTTTTGAGCACTAAGCCCTTTGATCACAGAGCTAAGTTCTTTGTTTGAGGGATTGCGACGTACTATCACTGTTGCTGTCATTTCTTCGTTTGGATCGATTGCACCTACAATGTGAACTCCAGGAAGAGCTGCACGCTCACTACCTTCGATTGGAATGCGATTTTTGGATGATGACATAGTTCCTGACATAGTTCCTCCTTATTTATGTTTTGGGTTTTAGACCATAATATAAAAATTTCTAGAGTTATTTTAAATTAATTATACAAAAAATAGTTTCTGAATGAAAATTACTCACTTATAAAATATTTTAACGTCGTATAAATTATTTATATAAAAAACTAATTTCTGAATAAAATTTACTTCGTTATAAAAGTTAACTATCTAAAAAATAGTTTCTAAATAAAATTTACTTCGTTATAAAAGTTAACTATCTAAAAAATAGTTTCTAAATAAAATTTACTTCGTTATAAAAGTTAACTATCTAAAAAATAGTTTCTAAATAAAATTTACCTTGCCATAAAATGTTTTAAAATCTAACAACATTTTCATATTAACTATGTTTTTATTATTTTAAGATATATTCAGGAGTTTGACATTGAGCTTTTTACTAAAAAGCAACCCAGATTAATCTTGGATCAAATTAAAGTAAAAATCTTTAAATGTGTGGTAGCGTTCGTGAGTCTTGAACAAATTTGAAGAATTATTGTACTCCAAATTTTGAGAAATAATGATTAAAAGTTTTCAATGAAGACAAAAGCTTGAAAATTATTGGCCTATCCAAAAAAAATATTTGAGTAAGCAAACCGATTTTCAGAAATAACGATAACATAAAAACTGTCAAAATTAAAAGGGTACTTGTGGCGAGTCAGTTAATAATGTAGTTATTTTTATAAAACATATGTATTTGGCCCCACTTCAAATAAAGATGCCCATAAAACTCAAATTTAACTGAGAAATGCAGAGATTTTACCTCAAAAAACTATGCGCTAAAAAAATGAAGACCTACATTTTGTCGAAGGGATTTAAAAGAGCGATCATAAAGTATTAGCTAAAAAGTGTGAAAGTAAATAGATTAGCGTTGCTTTTTTTGAAGTGGTTAAATTTTTCAGCTGAAAAGTCTCAGTTCCCTTTATAAAAATAAAAGCAAGAAGGTTATATTTTTTTTCAATACGACGGTAGTTTAAAAACTAATCTCACTTCAATAAAGTGTAACCAAGTAGGCAACAAATTTCGCGCTTGTATACTATACCAAATTCTAAAAGCGTCTTTAAATAAAATAATCTGGACAAGTTTTGATGGGATTCCAGCGGGAAAAAAATTGAGATTAATTGGAATCCTCAAAGATTTTGTTGTAGATAAAAATTTTCGGCTGGATAATTAATCAAATATAATCATTTACTTTAGGATCAAAATTAATAAACTCAAAGTAAAAACATATTAATTTATATATAAATAGTCATATATACAGTGTAATATTTTTACCCGATCAATTACTTGCAAATGCAAAATATATATAATAATACTAAAATTAAGCCTGTATGTTTTATGACATCTATGGTTCAGCTAGGCTACCATATACACGCCTAAATTTATTATATAAATATAGCTAAATAATATAGTGCAAAATTATGAATATCTAAAATTAATATGCATCCTTGTAAGCTTCACAACTATGGAATTCGTAGATCTTAGGCGCAAAATCAAGTGTTTTAGGCTTTGTAGTACAAACATAAATTTCAAACAGTCAAAGTTTTACTGCGATTGATTTTTCAGTTTAATTGTATAATCACCAAAAGAGGCATTATGATAGTTATTAACTAATATATATAATTAGTAATTGAAAAAATACAATATATATTTGATATAATTTATAACTAAAAATAACTAAAACTTTAAATTTTATATAGTATATACATATTAAAACATATATTATTTAATCTTTTTCTTAACTATTACATATTTTAATTCAAAAATTATGAAACAATTCAACGTATTTTATTATATACATTAAGATATATACACACACACATATATATATATATATATATATATATATATTGAAAATATCACAATCTAAATTGTGTGAAGAGTACAAACTAAAAAACCTTATAAAAAATATTATCTATAATATATATAATTATTTGCAGAAATCTGAAAATAGTGTATTAGAATAATAAAATTGCAATAATTTTCTATAATAATATATTGATAAATTAGTATTCAACTAACAGATGGTACACTCATAGTTCTTGATTATAAATTATAAACATAGATGTATAATACCTAAAGATGATTTCAGAGTAATTTTTAATAAAAAATCCAATGTAAGAAAAAGATGCATGATCCATAATTCCCCTCAAAAATGAGATTTCTGTGATTTAGATTCATTTTTAGGATGTTCCTAATTGAATTTCTTGGGGCATGGGTAATAAATTGAGTGAAACCAGATCAGGCTTCTAAAATTTTAAAAATGAACGATATCATTTGTTGTTCAGTTAATTCTAAATCCTTGCATTGCAAATCTTGTTTCTTGAGTCAATTTTTTACATTCTATTGATATTCTAGAAAAATGTTCTATTATACTATAAGAACGAATTTTTCAGTTGATATAATTTTGCATTTAACCCCCTATTTTGTTAAGTCAATTATTCCAAAGACTATATGAATTCGCAGGTTTTGGCCGACAGACCCCCCATTAAATGAGAAAAAATATCAAAAAAAATTAGTGGATTAATTGGAATCCATTGTACATAATGACTATAGGCATGAAACAAAAATAATCTATGGCCAAGAAAAAAATAACTAACGATTAGATTTCGAAGAGTAGTTAAAATTCCTATTCGCTTTTTTAAATATTCCTCCTTTTTGAACTATATGTTGCTATAATGACTTAAATCAAAGAGTCTATACTTCGTCAACGGGATTAATGTGGAAACATATAGTAGTTAAGAACAAGCTGGGATTTAAAAATAGATTTTTTAATTAAAACTCGTACTGGGTATATAGATTAAATATGTAAATCAACTTCAGCAAGGTAGTAAGCTAACCTTCTGTAAAATTACAAACGTTAAAAAATTTTGAGGAAAAAATCAGGCATGAGAACCTAATTACATACAACACTTGTAATTTGAATTAAAATTTAACCCAAATTTGTGAAATTTTTATATTAATCACTCCCACAATAAATTTAGGCAATCCTAGATATATTCAAAAATCGTAAATTTTGTTATTTTACATCAATTAGAACCAAAAAATAAGATCAAAAAATAATAAGAAGTCTCAAAAAAAATGTATCAACATATAACTCTTATAATACAAATTAGTACATATTTTTAGTAAATTTTTATGTGCTACATTTCGGCAGATATATTTTTTATTCTCACTATTTTGCATCCTTAGATGTAATCAAATAAGTTTAATTTTATCAAAATATAAATTTAAGATGTAATATTATACAAATACTTACCTCAATATTTGGTTTTGCATCGAACATAAAATACAATTGCACAAATGAAAATGTAGTGAGTCACTAAATTGGGTGACGTAGTTATAATTCTAATCGTATATCAAATATTTCTTCAAATAATTTGTATTTTTTCCGTGCTCTATACAAATACTGACGAATTGGAGTTTCATTTCTTGTCCTGGCAAAGAGAGCTTCAATTTCCCCTCTGGAAAAAACAGCCTGAAGTTTTTTGATGGATAATTTCTCAAGCTCTTTACTGTCGTTGATTACCTGATTACTTATTGTAATTGGGATTGGGAGCAAAGATAATGGGACTTCATCTATCCAACTCCACTCCAAATCGTAGAGGTTTGCGTAAAAAGCTCGGCATGAAACACATCTTGTCACAACCACATTTGTCTCACTTACAGAGTGATAACTAAGGCTAACAAGCATTGCAGAACAGTTACTACAGCTTCCGATCTCATTTTTATCCAGGTCGTACGCAGATATTCGGCTTTCTCCAATGCAAAGATAATTATCCGTAAGATCGTACCTATATTCCATTTGATCAGCTCTTGGAAGAGGTTGAGGGTGGAATTTATGTTATTAGTCACTATGCCTTTTTTGACTTTTTTTCTGCTTCTTTGGTCTAAGGTTATTAACATATTAATATTGATGGTTCCGTTGCAAAAAATTCAAAAAAATATGTAGATGTATAAGTAATGAATAAAAATCAAAATATTCGAGGAAAATATACTAACATTATAAAGCTATACCAAATAATTGATTAATGTATTTGACTTCATTAAGAATAGAGTAATTTAGATTATTGACTTGTCCTTTTTTGATCATATTCATAGCTTCAATTCCTTTTAAGGTTTTATTAGCAGATCGAAAAGACTGAAATCCTAACATTGGATTAACGATTCGCTTTATAGATCTGTGATCTTGTTCTATAATTTTATTCAAATACTTGATTTGTCGAATGCCTACGTTTTTAGGTAGTATTGTATCAATTTTTAGTTTACCTATAGCAGGTGGATAAGCTGGATTCTTATCAACGGTTATTACTCTTGGAATTTGATTATGATTAGAACTCAAAGCTTTCTTAAAGAATCTCTTCGCTGCTTTTCTGTTTCGTTTTGCACTTAACATGAAATCAATTGTATCTACATTGGAATCAACTGCTCGATAAAGATATTTCCATTTACCTTTTACTTTGATATAGGTTTCATCAACTCTCCATGAATCATTTGTTGGTCTTAAATGTCTTCTTATCTTCTTTTCTATTTCAGGGGAATATTGATGTACCCATCTCATGATTGTTGTATGGTCGACTTTTACTCCCCTTTCTGCCATCATTTCCTTTAAATTTCTATAACTTAATGCATATTTTAAGTACCATCTTACATTCAATAAGATAATTTCCCCTTCATAATGCTTCCATTTAAAGGAATTAGATAGCATGTTACTATCTTTGGTTTTCTTTTTATTCTATTGTATCATTAGAAAGGATTTTTTGCAACGGAACCCATGGATAAGGGTTATGATTTCAACGATATCAGAAAATTGGTTGAAGACTATGGTTATACTGCGCATATCAAAAGTCGCGGGGAAGAAAACATAAGAGAAGAGAAATATCTGGTTTTAGGGCAAGAAGATGGGTTGTAGAAAGGACACATTCTTGGCTGAATAGATTCAGAAGACTCCTTATAAGATGGGAAAAGAAAATTGAAAATTACCTTGCTATCCTACATTTAGCGTGCGCATTGATAACATTCAGATCAGCAGGACTTTTCGGATAGCCTATAAGTTGAGAAACCAATCTTCAGCAACTTTCCAGTTATTGCATATTATCGTTTTCTTTACTTAAAGCGTCGATGCGCGGAAATGAACTCATAGTTCTTTTTAGTAAACTTTTGAAAAGTAGCTTTACATAACACCAGTTCTATCGTTATTCTTAAGACAAAAGTAGCAATCTCAAGATTTGAGAAAAACTATATTAAGAGCAGATATTTCTTTTAAAATTCTATAATTTCAGATCTTGAAATTATTCAGAAACAGAAATTCTGCTCGAATATTTATCGAAGACTGGTATGTGTTGCTGGTTAAGCATAAATGTAGAAACTTTTGATTATGCAATTGATTTTTGATTTATTGCAGCCATTCAAAGTTAATTGATGGTAATATCTGGTAAACAGGAGTTATTAAAAAGTTTTATGCATTTAAAAGAGCTTTCACTATATCATGTAATTATTAAAATTAAATATTTTGATTAGCTCGACGATACCTTTCTAACTAGTACCTCTGATTATAATACAGTTTTTATTTATACTGCAAGTTGTATCATCGACCAGGGTTCCAATGTAACCTCAATCACTCAAAAGCTCACAACACAGTAACTGTTTTTAATCAAAGAGCATTCATTAAAGATTTTTCTTGCTGTGATACTTTTTATGATTTGCATCACTCCTGGTTGATAACACTTTGGTTCATAAGCGATGAAATGACGTACAAGACTACCATTAATGTCGATTACATCAAACTCAGAAAGTGTGCCATTTATCAATCTCAAAGAAAATAAATTTGAAATAATTAATTATATAATTGTCTGGAAAGAATTTCCCCAATCATTCATACAAAGAAAGTTATATCCAGTTTTAAAAGTACAATTACTTGTAATCCATGTTTCCATTTTATATTTCAAAGGCAGCTTCAAATAGAAATCAATCAGTTCATAACATTTTCCAGGGGAATTCATTACCTACAGCAAGCTATGGATATCGGCTTAAATCATGCCTGCGGGATATTCTTGACTAGATGACTTCTTTTATATTGAAAAAAATTATAGATAATCAAATTTTCCTCTAATTTTTTTTCTTCGAGTGGATCCTGTCCAAATATTCATCTCTAATTTCTGTATTTGACCCGATATTTACTTTTCTAATTCATTATTCTTTGGTTTTAAAGATAGCTTTTACTATCCTTTAAATACTCCTTTTATTTTCGATGTCATCAAAAGATGGTAATTATACCAAAAAGCTGTACATAACATCTTCAGATTTAATCTTTGAAAATAGTGGCAAGAACTTTTCCTGCTTTGAATATCTTCTTAGTTACTGCATAAACTCGTTACTCTTAAATTCTTTTGAGCTGATATCTTGTTTTTAAATATATCACCCGTTTCCAAAGGATATTTCTTAATGCTCTTTTAATTGTTACATCATAACCTTTTGATTTTGTGCCAAAGTAACTTCTGTCTATATAAATCACTTCATTTTTTCTGACAAATCTAACTGAAGATCATTAAGTGATGTAGTTGTTGTTTTGAATCTTCTGATCAGCTCATATTTCCTGTTTATTATGCTAAGACGTTCATATCCAAAATGTAACTACCACCCTTTTTTTCAGATCCTGTCTCTGCATCTCCTTGTTCTTGCTTCACTTTCTGAGGCTTATCCTCTTTTGCATGTCACGAAACTTGATGTATAAAGAGTAACTTTCTAAATCATATTATTTTTTATTTTCAAGCAATGTAATCAAGTTGACTTTCATCAGGAAGAATAAATTTACAAATCTATATATAGAACTACAACTGACATAGTTTACTAATGCAGTAAAGGTGGTAATTAATGGTATCCATCCGAGCTAAAATTAATTCCAGATTAGAGAAATTTCTAGAAGTAGATTATAGTGGATATCGAAGAGCTATACTATGCTTCTTCATCCAAGTAAAAAAAACAACTATAGATGAACTGCATGAAATGCTATGTGGTAGGTATAGCGTTTCGAGAAACACAGTTGCATCTATGGTAGGGTACATTCACTCGAAACTCGGAATCTTGAGAGCACACAAAGAATCATATAAAACCCCAATGGTTTACTTCCTGAGAGAAGAATATATGGATCTGCTTATGAAGATTGTAAGTTCATCTAAAACGTCTATTTAGTGAATTATCTACTGAAATTATAGCCACCTAAAATCATCTGATTAAAATGTCACTTGTGAAAAACGCACCCAGAACAGCAACCACTATCGTAGTAAGATCAGATGCAAATGCACGCATAAGTCATTCAAGGGATCCATATTACAGCCTTATGCGACGTATTTTTCAGGAAGAAACTACCGCTGCTAGGGGTCAGAAGTTTTTGATAATTATTGAAAAGCGGCAAGCTGCAGGAGAAGCAATTCGGACTGAAGAATGGAAGTCCCTCCTTGAAGAACTGCAGATCAGTCGCGCCTCATTTTACGCAATGCGCAACAAGTTACTCGGAGCAGGACTCATCTCGATAAAAAATAAAGAATACAGGCTTTCAGGTCAGTTCTCAAGGGATCTTCTGGATATGGCTCGCTGGTGGTGGACTGCAGTTCTTAATCAGCGAGGGGAAATTTTATACTAAGAAGGGATGCTATTTTTCATTGAGATTCAATTTCAATATCTAGAAACCTCAACAGAAAGCTATATATATAGAATTCTCCCTTAGAAGATGTACTCTAAAGAGAATAAAATTCACTACATAGCGAAAAATCAATGAAGCCCGGTAGTGTAGTGGTCAATCATGTGGGACTCTGGATCCTGCAACCTCGGTTCGAATCCGTGCCGGGCTATCTTATCCTGTAGACAAACATATTTTTGTTCTTTTTTGAGAAAATGTCAAAAAATTTTTTGCCCACATTTTTAGTAATTTATGAACACGATCAAAATATATCTTTGAATTAGGGTTATGCAAATTTAAATAATTTCCTGCAAAGCAGGAAATTGTCTAAGTCCTAGGTAGAATTATCATGGATATTTACATTGATTTCGTTCGTATGTACATGTGCTATCGCAGGGCCAGCTAAATCATGAAAATTGTTGCCATAAACTTCTGTATTTGAAACAGTCCCCTCTAATTCTAAACCTGAATATCCACCACCAGATGTAGTGCATTCATTATTCGCAAACACGCCATTGGTAACCTGATAGAATCGACAGGATGAATTAGTCCTATTGACAAATCTACTGTTTATAACTTTAATACCAGTGACATCATAGGCACTTATGCCATCATGTCCACACTTGTTTATAGCAACTTTATCTATTCTTACATCGTTACATTTATTGATAAGAACGGCATCATTGCATCCATTCTGGAATGTAACATCATGAATTGCTAATTTATTACAACCTATCAAAGTTGCCATGTTGTAACAAGAGGTTCCGAGCCTTATATTTGAATAATAGTCTGATTGACTACCATCAATAATTAAGTTTTTAATTATAATATTGGTTGCATAATTATTTTTGATCATAATCATAGCTTTTTCGTCTGTAATTTTACTACTGCGTCCACCCCATACGGATAAACCTGGAGCAAGTTTAATTTTTACGTCTGAATCTCCCTCAAGGACTGTATCACTGCTGATTTTAAGAGTATCGCTTATGTAGTACGTGAACTGGCCTTTAAGATGGACAGTTGTACCTGGGTTATTAGCTGCATAATCAAGTGCTTTGTTAATCTGGACTTGATCGTCTTTTCCATCACAAATAAAATTTCCGCTTCCATCTCCTGAAACCGTTATAGTTCGAGTGTTATGGCCGCCTAATGCAGCTGGTACGGTTGTTAAAATAAGGCACGTTACTAGGATTGAAGTTCCTAGCTGTCTTTTTAGCATCGTATCACCTTTGGGTTGGGTTTTTAGAACTTGAGTAAACTACAAAAATTCAGGATTTTTGTATCTTTTTTCCAAAAGCTGATAAGTTTATTAAAATAAGGTATTTTTAGGAACAGAATTCCTAGTTTCCCTTTCAGCACCATTTAGCTTTTGGTTCTATGTTAATAGGGATTTAAGCGTAATCAAAACTTCATAGCCACGTTTCGCAGATGTACACAAGAATAGCATATATTTTCTCAATATGGCAATGGCTTAAAAAATAATCTAAATTTCAACGAATAAATAGTGAGCTAATAGGCAAACAGATTCCAAATTTGTGCACATATGCAGAATGTAGGTTATGGGAAATTTACATCTTTTTTCCCAGATCTTTCTCAAAATTCCATATTACGTACTCGTAATAGTTTCGTTTCCGAATTATCCAATTAGATCGATCTGTACTAAATATCTAATTAGTTCGGATCTATACGGTTATTCAACAATCGATAATTACGTCTGCGTAATATTTTTTTTTAAACCTATCCAATTCTGGTCTCTGAGACATATATAGGCGGAAACATTGTACACATAGCTTACGCTCTCCAATTACTTTCTAGAAACTCGTTATTGGAGATGGCTGTGTATGAGACTTTTGACTTCCTACTTCTCAAAATCTGTTATTAACCATCGGAAATTACTCCTTCTGGTCAATTCCACCTCTTTTAGTAATCACGGCTTTTAGCCAAGTCAATTCATAAATTCAACAATAGATGGATTAATATATTCCAGACAAAGAATTGACATCCAGGTTTATGTAGTCATATTATAAAGTATTTTTGGTTTTTTGTCAATAAATGTGCACGATTTATTGTTTTTTCGTTTGTTGTAGACTTTTGAGCGTCTTAAAAAGCAAAAATTTGGAGTAATTATTGCGTTAGGTGCAACCATAAAATCATTCTTTTGCTTAAAGAAAAATGGATACCAAAGAAGAACACTAATTTCTTAAAAGAATTAATTTTGGAAGTTAAATATGATGTTTTTTTCACCACTATCATACTTTCCAAGAAGTCCACAAGAATGGTATCTATTTACCAATATGACCATACCATAGAATATAGATGATTTCGATAAAATCCTAAATTATATTCCATGATATAAATGAGAGATAAGGTGACTCGTGAAAATCATAGATTTATCGAAATCCGCTATAAATTAGATAATATCGATTAATCCCCTATTTTAACAAATTTCGTAATTTGCCTTATATAGTCAACATGCCATAAATTTGATTTATCAAAATCCTCATAGGTTAGTTAATAAAGATTTTTGATAAATTTCCATCACCACGGGAAACTTACGTACAGTTGGTTAAAATAAAAAACATTTCAGCTTTGCAGCAGCTCTGAATCCTTTTAGCTCTAAAAACCATCTTATACAATCTAAATGCTGAAGATTGAAGAAGACTAATGAACGATGCTAAAAATATGAAAAATTATTTAGATTGAGATTAATGAAACAAAAAATTAAATCGCTTATAATCGGTATTACAGCGGAGAATTAAGGTCACTGGCAGTTACATTCCTTAGACGAGTTATTCCATCAATTTTATTGATAGCTTCTACTATCGATCTTGGAACTAGGTGTTCCCATTTTTCTCCTGCGATTATTCGTCTCCGAATTTCTGTACCTGAGTAGCTTTCTCGAATATAAAGAGGAGATACCTTTACGCAAAAACTGGCTTCTCGAAAAAGTTGAATAACCAAAGGGTTATTTGAATATACGACTTCAAAATTTGGCGTTCGTGATGCTACGTGGTGAACCCATATCGAATTATATCTAACATCTTCGATAGGAACAACGTAATGGCGGATCGGTAAGTTCTCAAGCGCATTGTAAACCATCAGCACCCGTTCACCAGCCGTAAAAGGGTCACTAGCCTCATGACTTTTTTGAGCGCTTCCGATGCCTATTACCAGTTCATCAACCTCTTCAGATATCCGCGTAATTACCGCATGGTGACCTAAATGATATGGCTGGAAACGTCCAATATAGAAAGCTCGCACCATCCGAATTCCAACCTCTAATTTGTAATTATGTTATTTGAGATAATTTATGTTTCACATCGATCTTATTTTAGATCCTTTCATTACGAATTCCTGTTACAAAGTTGAATTTTTTTACATACTTGCAGGAGATTTTCAGCATTGTTCTTGCGCTTAATTTCAATAAGCTTTTCAACAAATTCGAGGCCTGGCTTTGGATCTTCCACCATTTCCATAAAGTCTTGGACCATATTGAAGTACTTATCACCTATCTCTTTTCGCATAAAGACTGAAAATCACATCTTTGCAATGATCTCTTTACCTATAAGTTTTATTGCTTTTTCTTTATCAGGACCTATCGGAGATCCTGCTACGATTTGTGTGACTCCAATTGCTTCGAGATCATTAATGCTCTTCATACAGTCCTCTGGAGTTCCACAAATAGCAAAAGCTTCTATCATCTGAGAGGTAACAAGTCCACTCATTAGGGTTCCAAAATCTGCCTTGGCGATGGCTGCACTTATTTGGCTCTTGGCTCCAATTGGAATTTTATGGCGTTCGAGGACGATGTCAGAAGAACCTGCAACTATGAAAGCGACAATCACTTTTGCAGCATTAACTGCCTTCACTGGATCGGGGTCAACTGAGAAACAGGTGTATGCGGCAATATCGACTCCACTTAGGTCATGGCCAACTTTATCTACACCTTTCCTTATCTGTGCCACAGCTACCTCAAAGTCTTTTGGATGAGAAGCATTGATAAGGACGCCATCTGCAATTTCACCGGCAAGTTCGAGCATCTTGGGACCCTGGGCACCTAAGTAAATTGGGATTTTCCCAGCATTGAAAGCAAGTCTTGCACCTACTAATTTGATTGTTTCCCCGTCCATATAGACCTTTTTGCCTTCATGTAAACTTCTGATTGCTTTTATTGCTTCTTTGGTAGTAACCAGAGGCTTTTCCCATTTAATACCCATGACATCGAATGTTGACTTATCGCCGGGCCCGAGGCCTAGAACTGCCCTGCCGCCTGAAATTTCGGCAATAGAAGCAATGCTGGATGCAGTAATAGCAGGGTTCCTAGTATAGGAGTTTGTAACACCGGAACCTATTTTGATACTGTTAGTGTTCAGAGCAATGACGGTCAAATTCGAATATACATCACGGTTATTGTAATGATCAGTGATCCATACATATTCAAATCCCTGTTGTTCTGCGAGCTTTGCATAATATGCGATCTTCAAGGGAGGATCGCTCGGCACAAATTCAATTCCGAACCTCATTTTAATAATACTCCTAGTGACTCTTTTTGGCGGAATGATTTCTCTTCTATGCACTGTTTCCAAAATTCACATCTAATGTACAGAGAATTTCGATAAAATTCCAAGTTAAACAAATTGTTTATATACCCTTTATCAACAACCAACCAAAAATTGGAGTTTCTCTAAATCCACTGTAATTAATACTCATTATACAACACTAGCAGATGTGCATAGATATATGTTTTGTCTGCCTATTTGTTTTCTATTGATTCATAGAAAGTTGGATTAAATTTTAAGCTGCTGTAATATTAAGAAAATAGATAGCATTCGTATGCACATGTGTGGAAAGTTAACATAATAAATACCAATTATTGATCTGTTACAAGGTATCAATAAAGGGAATACTCCGATTTGATGCAAAAGCTGTTGAAACTCTGAATATTCAAGGCATGGTTAAGAACCATCATTTAATAAGGCTATAGGTGATTTGACGTGGAGCAGTTTTGTAAGAAAATTAGAGTATAAATCAGAGTGATCCAGAAAAACTATTCTTTTGAAAGGCAAATTTGAACCACCGTCTAGGATTTGTCATGTTTGTGGATACCATAACTCTGATCTAAAATTCAAAGATAGAGAATGAAAATGTCTCGATAGCAAAACAAAACATGATAACGACATTAATGATATAATTAAAATCAAAAATTCTCTCTATTGATCAAAATCTAATTGGAATCTGACACCCATGGAATATGGGGGATGGGCCTTGGAACTTGTTCTCAGAAGAGATGGAATGAACCAACAAGCCACTTAGTCTCCAGCTTAGTGCTAGTTCACTCTTGAACTACAAAATCATTGAAATCAAGCTCAAACCCTACAACTGCATACCCGAGAGCAAAGTTGTTTATGACTTCGGTGTGTAATTCTCCAAACACTCCTATCTTTTTTCCTTTTGCATACACATCAGCCCGCCTACCCTCGAGGAAAGCCATGTCTTTTGACTCTTTTACCTCATAGGGAAGCATCATCTCCCTCATGAGGGCATCCACAACTTCATAAATCTCGGTGAAGTTTGCCTGTGGGTGAATCGAGACTGCAGCTACATGCTGGAAGGTCTTTTCGCTTCTTAAAACCTCACCGAACTCGAAGATCTTCTGGGGGAGTACCCTGTGCCGGTTTAATGCAAGGATTTCAATCAGTGTAGGAAGTAATGTTGTCCTGAGAATGGTCTGCTCTTCACTTATCGGGTGAAGTACGTAAGTAACGTCTTCCGTCCGCTGTCTGCGCATATTCTCAAAGTTGATCTTTTCGCTTGTAAGCGTAAAAGGCATTACCTCGTAGTATCCCAGCCCCACCATAATTTCGTTTACATTAGAACGCAATAAAGAAATTGGATGAGATTTTCCTGCCGTATAGGTCTTAGGAATCCTTACTTTGATGTTTTCATATCCATAACCCTTAGCAATATCCTCTATCATGTCATAGTTGTGCAGTATGTCAGCTCTGTAGGCAGGCACTTTTACCTCAACTGTTTCCTCGTCAAGGGCCTGTGCTCCAAAACGCATCCTTGAAAGGTACTTAACGATCTCTCCTATGGAAAGTTCCATTCCGAGTAGAGATTTAACCTCACTCTTTGTAAGAAATCTGGTATTTGGCTTCAGGTCAGGCAATACAAATGTTTTGCCATCGTGAGTGAGGACCCTTACGAATTCTATCTGGCCACCACGTTCAGCAAGGGCTGTGACAACAATGTTTAAAGTAGTGTAAACAGTTTTCCCAAGCCCTGTAACATCGACAAAAATATCGGTTGTGTTTTCGGTCACACTCGTGATTGTCCCGTTAATGATAGGTGGGAAAGATAGTACATTGTCATTTGCATCCAGTAAGATTGGGTATTTTTTAAAATTTTTCACTAAATGGGCAAAAGTTTTGCCTTTAGGGTGGTTTTCCAGAATTTCGTTCATGCTCATCTTTTCAGTGTAATCAAGAGGCACGAATTTTAAACCTGGATCAGTGGCCATGTAGCGAAAAGGAGGCTTCAAATTTGAAAGATCGTGTACTCCAATAGAAACTTTTTTTCTGTTTCTCCCAGGACCCCAGTGAAGATCTTCCTGTAGATCCATAAGGGACTTTATCGAAGAAGATGTAAACTTTATTCCCCTGATGACCGCACACCCCAGAAAAGGTCTGATTTTTAGGATGTCCTCACTGATAGATATCGAAATTTTGTAAGGCTTTACCTTATATTCGGGAAGTCCTGTCTCAAGATCCAGAAAACCCCGCATTGCTCTAGCTATTCCTTCAACACTATAAAGGTCAGGTCTGTCCGGGAAGAATTCGATATCTATGTATTCATCTTCAATCCTTTCGATATCTGCCCCCATCATTGGCACTCTTTTTATAATGTTTTCCCTATCTATTCCTGTGAGCTTTTCGAGGTCTTCATACTGCAAGGTAATTACTGGCATTGTAAATCCATCTCATATGTTGCTGGCTAACTTAATCACAAAAATACTCAACTTCAGATTTAATGCTTTTGTTCCAGGAGTCGTTTGAAATGTTCTGGAAAATTAAATTATTTGGAAAAAATAACATTTTTTAATCAAAGTTACGGTAGCGAGAATATACCCGCTGCAAGCAGGAGAGCATGTTCTCGTTACCACTTGGGATATAAAAAATTAGTTAATGTCAAATCTTTTCATTTGCTTATAACTTTTTCCCTACTAGTTTCTGTGATTATTCGTATAGTTTTTAATTAAATTGGAAGTAATACCGTCACCAAAGATTTCGATCTAATCTACGTCACCACACAGTTCACTAAACAATAACTGTTCATCAACTATTTGAGATATATATTCTTTGAAATTGGTAAAAGGCATTGCTTTGAGTTTGATGTGATCAAGACTGATGGTTATCATGTACTTCTTTTCGTTGGTCCTTAACCAAAATATTCTCCTTCAAAAGTGATACGATATATAAGGCTTCACAGCAAGAAAAATCTTTCAAAAATACTATGAGATTAAAAATAGCATTGTATAAAAGAAATTTTTACGATACTTCATACGAAGAAGCATGTGATATCTCATTTTATGGACACAACAATTTGATTGACACACTTCCATTTTTGTAGTAAAAGGGGCTTAAAAATAGAGTTATAGACCATAATTAATTTGAGAGATACTTTTAAAGAAACCATTGCCAAATTAGATCAGGAATTTTCAAGAGCTAATTTGATAATCTTACTAAAATATAGGAATTAAACCTGGATTATCTCCTGTAATACACTCTCCACCCTTGGAAGTGACTATAAATGTATTTTCAATTCCTACCATTCCTATATTTTTAATTCCTTTTTTAGGTTCTAAAGCAAATACCATATCTTCTTGAAAAGGTTCATCAAAACCTTCTGCAATTACAGGCAGTTCATCGATTTGTAATCCAACCCCATGACCGAGGAATTTTACTTTTCTGTTCCCAAAACCCATGAAATTTTGCAAAAATTCCTCGTCGAGATTACACATTATGGTATTGTATATTTTAGAAGGGATGGCTCCAGGTCTTAACATTGTTGCAGCTTCATTTTGTATCTCCACGCATTTATCGTGAATATCTCTAACGTAACTGGGAATAGAAGAACCGAACATGTATGTCGTTGTTTTATCCGTGTTGTAACCTTCAACTGCGCATCCAATGTCAATAAAGACTAGATCACCTTTTTGTAGTCTGCGGTACCGGCTTCCTATAAGTGGCACTGCCGGACTCATCCCATAATTTCCTCCCGGGCCATTAAAATAAGATGGATAAATTGAGCTTTCGCCAAAGCAGACATTTCCTAGGAACATCTCTGTATCAAACATCCCAAAACGGCATAATCCATCATGTCCTTTCTCAACCATAACTGAAAAGAGTGCTGTTGACAAATCTACTTCAGACATTCCTGTATATAGTAAATCTGGCAAAATGTCTTCCAGCATGTGTTGATGAATTCTGCCAGCTTCTCTCATCCGAGATAGCTCATATTTGTTTTTTACCGCTCTGACAGCGGCAATTTGAGTATCAACGGATTTAACGTTCTTAAAAGGAAAATATTTTTGAAATCTATGATATAAAGCTAAGGGAACTACTTCAGTTTCCAGATATACAGTATCTGGAAGCCCACTTATGTCATTTGAAGCATCACGAAAACTGTTCATAGGCTCTATATCAGGAAATAATGATTCTTTCAGAGCTCTTTCATAGCTTCGCCGCACCCAGAATGTTGCCTCTCCATTTTTCGGAATGAGGAGCATTCCATCCTGCATCGTGCCAGTAAAGTAGTAGAGATTTATCTTGCTGAATATAACTTCAGGATTTGAGATATCCATTCGTTTTTTGAAACATCTCATACGGTTTTTGAGTTCATTCAAAGGTACTTTCCTAATCATGTGGATTCCTTTACTAAGTTTATCTGTTTTCAGTTATAGAAATATAACCCATTAATGTCTTTTTCACCAAAACCTGACTATTCCAAGTGGTGTGTCGATTTTTCGTAAAATCATAAATCTCAAGAAGTTTAGAGAAGTACTTAGAGCAAGAAAGTCCGTAATCAGTCAAGGACATAAAATTTAAAAAGATGGTGCATAACATAAACAAAAAAGGTTTAGAAATATTGCATCAAAGTAAGGATTTCTACAAAGCCGTTAATAAGTTTGCTTTTATCAATTGCAACATATAGAAAAAAAATAATTGGTTTAATTACCAAAGAATTTTGTAACCTAATATTTTACCCTGTGTATAGTCTCTAACATATGGAGGGTATAATGAATGGGGGTGATAGATTATACCTACTTGAACAGTTACTATATCGTCACAGCTTGGCATATTTTTAGTTACTGGAGTAGGATCACCTGTGCAATCGATAAATACAAGACCTTTATCAGTTGTGTTGAAGCAGTTAAGATATTGATCGTCTTCACCGGCTAACCAAGCATCTACAATTCCACATCTAATTCCTGCCCTCGACGCATTATTGTAAACATCTCTTGCCATGGAATCACACTCGTATTTGCCAGCTACATATAATTTTTTATCTGTTTGATCCGCTTTAATGAAGGCTACCATTTGAGCAAATGTTGGATCTTTTGCTTTTGGATTTGGCACTAGACCTCCTGGAAACCAATACTGATGAGAATAGTTTCTATTGTATGCGCACACCTCTGATAATGTTAAATTGTGCACATTATTCTTTACATGACTGACACTCAAATTTTGATTTGGATGTCTGCTCTGGTTCAAATTATTTCCAGCGCTTTCTAGGTGACATTTAATAATATTATTATAACTATTAATATTGGGGTTTTCAGTTTCATTTATAATCACCGTATGACATTTAATATTAATATAATAAGTATTTTTCTAACAAAAGAAAAGTGTCCGTATTTTAGATCTTTCTTTTCTTTAGAAGAGGATGGTTGATACTTTAAATCAGGTCAAAACAACTGTTTTACACATTCATTTATACCAATTACAAAACTTGCAACATACTTTCGACAAACTTGTAAGTTCCTGTCCTTGGGTAAAGGCAAAATATTGGTTTCCGGTAAATAAAAAGCGGACTTTTTTGTACTTCATGTCGGTGATGTCGAAAGAAATTTATTTATTCTCGATATCTTAGTAATCACTCTGAAAAAAAATGTAACATTAAAAAAACAGAGAAAAAAATATTTTTTTTGAAGAAAGAAACTTATAAAAAGCATTTTTGTGGATATGTTACACATCGTGCAAAAATTTCTTCTTTTATAAACAAAACAATGAAAGATAAAAATTATTTTGGATAAAAAAACTTTAAAGACTGACTTAAGAAACTACATCAGGGAATAAATAAAACTCAGAAGTAACCCTAAGCAAAGGAAAAAAAGCAAAGAGGAGCGAGAGCAGGCAAAAATAGAATCTACAAATCAATGTGCGAGGGTTGCCCTACTAGGTCAAAGGCAACAGATTCAAGATCGGGTTTCGAAAGAATTAGAAGGTTGAATTCCACCATCGTCTTGGTTATGTTATAAATATCTCGAATTGTTGTACGCTACTATTTATATGAGCATAATTTTTTTTCAAAAATTGTCCTGACTAAAGACCAAATTTTACAAATTTTATTTAATTAAATTAGAATTTTGAATCGTGCACAATTAGCGATCAATATTTTATCTTGAAATGCACTTTGCACAACTGTGCTCTTTTTTAAGCTTACTTACGAGAGAGAACCAAAACTTTACTCCATGAGAAATTCGATCTAGAGCGCAAGTACGTGACTTTCTGGATAAACATCAACATTAATTATGGATTATCAAACTTTTTGTGCTCCTATTTTAAGCAATAGATATTTTAAGAAAACTATACTGAGGACTTAAAGAAAGACATTCACAGAAATTTGTGTAGGGTTACTGGCTATAATAACAGGTAAATTACACTCGTTCTAAACAGGAGTATGAAAGCAAAAAAACCTGAATTCTTATTTTTATGATTATGAATTACAAAAAGATTACTTTCAAATGTTATTATAACAAATATCGAAAATTGAGCGACAATGGTTCAAGTATAGCTACAAACAACGACACCAAACGAGAAATCTTTTTTCACATGGGCAAAACAAATATGCTCAGAAAATCCTGAAATTTTAGATCACATGAGAAAAAGTACTGATCCGCCAGATAGAGCAATAGCAATTAGGATAATGAAAAACGCAGAAAAGAATATAAAATCTTTTATCTTAAGAAAACTGTGCTACAGTTAATCAGATAATTTTATTCAGGGAAAGCTAAAAGCATACAATAATCAATTAGCAAAATATTTATCTGTAATCAAAATGAGAACTAAATTTTTAGTCGTGAGAAGATTCGCTTAGACTGGAATGAAGCATACAAGGGTACACCACCATGGGATATCGGTCATCCCCAGTCAGTTTTTGAAGCTCTCATAAAGGACGGAGAAATTAAACCTGGAAGAGCTCTGGATATTGGATGTGGCCGTGGTGATAATGCAAGAATGTTAGCCATAAATGGATGTGATGTTACAGGTATAGACCTTGTTGAAGATGCTATCACAGATGCAAAAGCGAAAGCTATAAAGCATCATGTTAAGGTAAATTTTGTAGTCGGAAATGTGTTACAGATGGACCGACTTTTCATGGAAGCTGAATTCGATACCGTTATTGATTCTGGTTTGTTTCATGTGATGATGGATGAGGAAAAGCCAGTTTTTGCACGGCAGATACATAGAGTTCTAAAACCAGCCGGCAAATATTTCATGCTGAGTTTCTCTGATAAAGAGCCCGAAGGCTATGGTCCCAGGAGGATTTCAAAAGCTGAAATTGAGCGTACTTTCACGCCACTTTTCAATATTATATATATAAAAGACTCAGTTTTCGATTCTAGGGTCGGACCGAGTAGCATTAAAGCTGACCTTATGTCAGCTATTAGGAGTTAATTAGATCAAGCTAAAGATTTTGATGATCTTATTTGAAGTTCCATAAAATCTAGGATTGACTCTACGTCCTGATTGACTCTATGTTCTTTTTCTTTTACTACAAAAAATAAAATTTCTCGTTTTGTCGATGTAGAAGTTTTTTTACAAAACCTGTGCATAATATAGAGTAAATCTTATTTTTGATAATGAAGAAAAAGGTTCACAGTCATTTGAAATTTTTGCAACAAATCCACACTTTCTATCTGTGAGACCGGAATCACTGATATTATGACAGGCAGCCCTGAAGAAGTCGTTGGATTACCTGCGTTCTATTCTTTTGCGGGTATTTTATTCTTGGTAAGCATCCTCTGGTCGACCCAGGTATTTCTACAGCCTTACTGATAAATCGGTTCTACTCCAATAATATTGTTTTGGGTATTGATATTCCCCATGTTTTGCAGGATTCCTAACTCTGGTAAGAGATCTTACTTCTTTGCATGTATCGGTTTATGCAGAAAAATATCACCTTTCGAGCCAATGGGAGGGCATGAGCAGGTAGAAAATAGAACCATAACGAGAAAACTACATCAAAATGGCAGGAGAACTTCTAGAAAAGAAGCCTGTCAATCATCTGTATTATTAGACAACTTTCACAGCTAATTTTTTACTTCAGCTTACACTTTGTGAATAGATGTTAACAGCAGTTTGAAATCAGTATTTACTTAGAACTATTAATAATATTTTTATAGTCTCGTTGGAAATATGGCAGTTTGTATGGTTTTGTGGCTAAATTTTGCTGTTGATTTGAGTGGAATGGCGTATATATTCCTGGCTATTAATCTATTGTTCTGCGTTTTTGAAGTGTTAATTTTTACGGTGCAAACTATAATTTATAATTTCTGTAGCATTATTTACAAGTATACTATAGTGAATAGAGCTGAAAAGGCAATTAGATCGTTAATGGGAGATCAGAAAAACCCTAAAGAATTTTCCCTTGCTCCTTAATCAGAAAAGTAGCTATGATAAAGCAGGTACAACTGGTGGCATAGCTTCAACCTGAGTTTTTCTGATTTCGACTCTGCGAAGTGGGTAAATGAACTTTGCCTGCCTGTAAATGGCTGCTGAAAGTCTCCCAAGTATTGCTTCTTGCATAAAGTTTTCAAAATCGGATTCCGCTGCACGCTTTTTGACTATTTCAACCATCATTTCCCTGATGGCTTGCATCTGGCTTGAGCGTGCCCTCTTAATGGTGAAACAGGTTGGTTTTACACGAATGACATACTTGTCTTTGGTTTTTACTTCAATGTTGGCGTCTATCCTGGAAGTCTGCCTCTTTACTATCGAGCGGACATAGTCAGTTGTCAGTTCATGCCCCATGAGGTCAGTTGTTGCTATTTCTCCAATGACGTTGTTGATCCTGAGAATGACTTTTGTATTGTTCTTGGTCATATCATTGGTAAGTTCTCCAACAGTGGTTTCAACATTGCGGCCTATAAGCAAGGAAGGATCTCCTGCCATAGTATTCCCAACAATACTCCTGTTTAAATAGACAGGTGCTTCAATATTATACCATTCCTTGGATTTCCATCCATCGATCTTTCTCTGTACTTTCTTCCGTGCCAAGCGATTCCTCCAAAGTGATTTTCATAGATACTATTGTTTTATATGCTACTGGATGGTCTTTCAGTCCTTCAAGTCACTTAGTCTATTCTTTTTATGCTCAGGTGAGTTTCCCTTAATTAATATGTGTGAATGATCCGAATTCTTCGGCACAAAATTTAAACTACTTGTTGCAGTTTGTGCTTTCAGAAAGTTCTTTATGTTCTATATAAAATTTCCAACCTTCTTAGTGTTTCCAAAACTGAATCCCTCACTTTATGCAACAGCTATAAGCTCCTGATAATAAAATTATGATCCAGAAAATGGCCAGAAATTCTCAGAAATCAGCGGTTTCTAACTAGCTTATGGCGCACTATACACATCATTTCCATATATAAATAAATCGGTCAGAAATATCTTATGCCCTTCTTTCAGGATCCTCGACTGATAAAGGAAAGTTAAAGAAAATATGATGCATTGTTTGTGCTCATCCACTGTAATATTGTTCTCCCATTTTTTCAAAATCCTTTTATTGCATTGATAAAAAGTGAAAATAAAAAGTTTAATGGAAGAGTAAGTCTTTTGGCGGCACAAGCACATAACCTTTTCCTGAATTCCTCTTACCAGCTCTCGGGGTTAAGCCCCTTTTAGGAACGGGAACTATATCACCTCTTACGCACTACTCAAGAGCAGCTTGGCAGAGTCTTTTACTTTGAGGACTATAATTTCATGAGCTCACTGTGCTTAAATGGGTGTCTAAATCTTTTGGGGACTGACAGTCTAGTAGGCGCAACCGATGGGCTTTATGGGTTTTTAAATGCTGATAGTAACTCGACATTTCAGATCTTCTTCCGCATTAGAGACATTATGCCTGGCCTTGAAGAGTTCATCGTCTGTGGCAAAAAAACATCCATTTCACAGGAACTGAACATCTCCTCATTGAACCTTTTTGTTATTTCGTCGAAAATCATCTTGTATGCAGTGCAATAAGGATCTATACCCCTTATTTCACCTCCTGTAGGAACTATGGCATTGTATGGGCATCCTCCTCTACAGTATTTAATGTGAGTACATTTGCCACATTCTTTGTCCACATATTCTTTAAACTTGTTCAAGCATTTCCATGCATTGGATTGGGAAAGGTCTTCCATAGTCGGATGGTCATATACATTACCCATAATCCATTCGTCCATGCCCACAAAGCGATAACATGGATATATATTTCCTTCAGGTCCAACTGCAAATGTGTCTCCCATGCAATCAACATATGTGCAGACAGTTCCCTTTCCTGTAAATACACATTTACACAGATGGTCAATATTCATAACTTCAATTTTACCCATATTTTCCAGATATTTGTCGAGAAGGTAAATTAAAAGTTCTCCATACTCTTCCGGATCAATTGTCCATTTTTTGGGATTTTCGCCTTTTAAAGAAGGTAGGCATGGGTGTAATTTGAGAGTAAAACCGTGCTCAAGATAAAAATTGAAAATTTCTTCCTTGAACTTTACGGAATGAGAAGTGAAAGTGGTAATGAATCTAACATTAAGTCCTTGGTTCCTTGCAATTTCGTAGCCCATCATTGTTTTTGTGTAGTACCCTTTTCCCCTTTGGAAGTCATTGAGCTCCTTTGGACCATCCAAACTTGAGCCTATGGGGATATTGTATTCAGCAAAAATTTTAGCTATTTCCGGGGTAAGCTTCCAGAGGTTTGTCTGTATCGCAAAAGCTATTTTCCGTGTGCTTAAACCCTTAACAAGTATCTGTAGTGCTTCTAGATAAAAATCTGCTCCTGCTAGGAGTGGCTCCCCACCATGGAAAGTAAAAGTAACAGAATCTTCCCTTAAACTTTTAAGCCATTTAACAACTTCTGTTATCGTTTCAATGCTCATTATCGGAGATTTTTCCTCGGAACTCCAGCAGTAACTGCAATTAGCAGGGCAACCAAGGGTAGGTATAATCATTACTTGAAAAGGCATCTTTAAAGCTCCTTTTTTTAAGCTTCTTTAAATTATGAGTAGCTTTCTGAGTTAAGTACTTCACTGATTTTACTCCCCAATAAACGAAGCCTAAAAGTACCCTTTTATTGGTGAAAAAACCTTAATGGGTCCTCGCTATTATATTAAGTATGAATATGGTCCTAAATAAGAATCAAATTCTTCGAATTACAGGCTCAAACTAATAAAAATACTTTCTCAGCGATCTTTTTCTCTCTACTGACCCCACCCAGCATATTGGCCATGAAGGTTGCGTTTATTCTGGTTTCTGTTGCAGAATTTCCACCCAATGAACTGCTATCCCTTGAAATTTCGGAAGAATTCCCATGTCTACCATTGATTTAGATCTTCTTTTTGGATGGAAAAAAACAACACGTGTATTTGTCATTGGAAACTGCATTGATCCAAAGTCCTTATCTCTTGATTTTCATCCCTATTTATCATTAATAGATGACATGAAAAATTTTTACATCTCCCTGATCATATTCCCAAATTTATCTAAATTTCGGAAAGATCCTCTTTCTACCCTAATTATGATAGCAGAACATATTTTCATCTTCACAATCTCATTAAAAAAACTCAGAAATCCTCCATGAATGATAAACTACTAATTTTTACAGTAGATTACTAAGCTAGAATATTAGGCTCATCTGGATATCTCACTGATTTAGGGAAAACAATTTCATTTGATATTCCACAGTAAGGAAAAATCTCTATCAACTTCCATTTTCTATAAAAATAAGATTTATTGGTGGAATATCAAAACTTTGTCTATTCTCATGGGCTCCAACTTCAACATCTCAATAGAGTAACCACATTCTTTGTAGTAGTTCAAAGAGTGTTTCATTAGACAACCCGTATCATTACTGATCTCAGAGTTCCATTTGAAAACAACCGGGCAGGAAAGGATAATAAGAATAATGAAATTAAAATAAAAATATATTGAAATTTAGAACCACGCAAGGAGTTGAAGCTTCCTACAGAATTAGAGCCTACATTTCTGCGATCAAAAGAAGCAATTTCCCAATTATAGAAGTTATTCTAGCGCTATTCAATGGAACAAAATTAACTATACCCTAATAGTTACAGTTACCAAATTCAAATATTTTTGTTTACTTATATTCTTTTTTCTTCATGGTTTCCCTGATTTTAAACATATTTTCTAAGTACATAGGAAGTTGTATCATCACTCACAGTTCCAATGTAACCTTCACAACTCCAAAGTTCAAAACCAAACAATTGTTTTTAATCGCAGATTATTGTTTAATTTTTATTGCGATGATACCTATTATAATCTCATCACTCTTGAAGTAAAATATTTTGTTTCAGCACCAACTAAAAGATGCACATGATCAATATCATTATAGGCTTCAGCAAACCTAACACAGTATATTTTACCAATTTTGAAGCATACATATTTCAAATAGTTGATGATATATTTGTCTAAGAAGAAATTTTTCACGACACTTAACACAAAAAATAATGTGATATCTTATTTTATGAGCACAATGGCCTTTGGGTGACGTAGTTCCATTTCATAGTGTAAGGCTAAATTAACATATAAACACGTTAGTTAATAACGGTTTTCTGGGGAGTTACCATCCCAGCAGCAAGATGTTGGATACTTGACTGGGGTAAAGTCAGCCAACTTAAATTCACTCATTAAATCTTCATTAATGTGGCTGAAGATATTGTTTTATCCCCGTTAAATAGTTTCTGTATATCAAAAAATTGAAACATATACAATTAATAATAAGTTCAGTTCTTATTGTTAGGGTTTAAGATGACATCGGCGATTGAATGGGCTGAAAAATACCGTCCCCAGAGCCTCAAAGAGATAGTGGGGAACAAGAGGGCAGTGCAATATTTGAGGACATGGGCTGATGATTGGCTTTTTGGGATACCTGAGAAAAGGGCAGTGATCCTTCATGGACCACCAGGAATAGGTAAGACTTCGAGTGCTCATGCTCTTGCTCGGGATCTGGCCTGGGAAGTAATCGAACTCAATGCAAGTGACCAGAGGACTGCAGGTATAATTGAGAAGATTGCAGGGTCGGCAGCGTTTATGAATACTTTCTTTGGAAAAAAACGCTTGATTATCCTAGATGAGGCAGACAATATTCATGGGAGTGCAGATAGAGGTGGAATGCGGGCTATTGCAGGGATTATAAAATCTACGCTCCAACCAATCGTGCTGATTGCAAACGATGTTTATGGGTTAAACTCTACTATCAGGAACTTCTGCCTTGAAATAAAGTTCGGATCCGTACAAAGTCGTTCAATGATATCTGATTTGAATAAAGTATGTGAGAGTGAAGGAATCTCATGCAACCCGGATGTAGTCCAAATGATTGCGGAAAATGCTGGAGGAGACTTCCGGAGTGCAATAAATGACCTTCAAGCTGCAGCTATAGGGAAGAAAGTGCTGGAAGCAAAAGATATCAGCACTTCAGGCAGGGACACCCGAAAAAACATTTTCAAGGCGATGCAGACAATATTTAAGAGCACTGACTGTAAAAAGGCCCTTGAGGTTACCCGCGGTCTCGATGAAAGTCCTGAAGATCTTGTACACTGGATCGATGAGAATCTGCCTATTCAGTATTCATGCAAAGACGGTAAAATTGGAGATATAAGAACTGGCTTTGGTTATCTCTCAAGGGCTGACCTCTATCTTGGGCGCGTGAAGAAACGTCAAAACTATCGGATGTGGAGATATGCCAGCATGCTTATGGTCTGCGGAGCTGTAATATCAAAGACAAAATCCTACCCAGGATTTATTAAATTCCAGCAGCCTTCTCTCTGGAGAAGACTCGGACAGACCCGTTCAAAAAGAGATCTCCGAGACAATATAGCTTCAAAAATTGGAGAACATAGCTTTAAATCACTGCGTTATTCCAGAAAAAACCTGCTAAATCTGTACTCTCATATGGTAAAAGATGAAACATCTTCTATTGAAGTTATTGGATGCCTACGGCTTGAACTTGAGGAATTTATGTACCTCTCAGGAAGCACAAAAGCTAGTAAAAAGATGCAAAAAATATATGATGAGGCACAGGAATTTCTCAGTGAAGTAAACGGAGAAGCAAAAAAAACGGAATTTTTCAAAATTCCTGTACCTTCAAAAAATAATAAGCAGATTTCTTCTGGTTGCACAGTTAAAAGTCAAGGGGAAAAAGAAGAAAAAACTTCTGGAAAATCCGACATTTCCGAACTCCGAGTTTCTGAAGACGAGCAAAAAATTATCAACCTCGAATTTAATTTTTCCTCTAAGATTTCTGGAGAAAATAAGCCTTTTGAAAGTAATAAACCTGATAGCCTTATAAATGATAACCTTATCGCTGAAAATCCTCAGTATTTAGAAGAGAACGTTTTTTCTCAGTCTGAACCTGTAGACAACAAAATCTCTACCGAGCCTTCACGACTGAATAGCCCTGCAAAAAAAGAACCTTTTTCCGAGAAAGTTACTGAACTTAAATCTATTAATTTTGATATTGAAGCAGAGGAAGTTCCTAAAAAATTGGAGTCTAAATCTCAAAAAACACTCTTCGATTTTTAATTCATTTCTCTATTTATAGTAAGTAGTACATCCTATAGACTTCTGATTAACGAGTCATTGAATCTGCAACATATATTAGTATAATATTGATTTAAAGTTCTCTTTATTCCGCATGGAACCTTAAATCATAGAAGAGCTCGATCCTTGAGAACCTATAGCTTTGGTCTTTCAAAAAGAGCAGGATATTTTTCTTTTAATGGTATGAGGAGCTTGTCGTCTAATTTTGTATTATAAAGTGTTTTAACTTTTGAAAGTTGGTCAATTGTTAATTCGTTGACTCCTTTAAGATTAGCCCCTTCAAAATCAGCCCCTTTAAGGTTAGCTTTTTTAAGGCTAGCTCTTTCAAGGTTAGCTTTTTTAAGATTAGCTCCTTCAAGGTTCGCTCCTACAAGGTTCGCTCCTACAAGGTCAGTTCCTTCAAAGTTAGTCCCTACAAGGTCAGTTCCTTCGAGGTCAGCTTCTTCAAGATTAGCTTTCTTAAAATCAGTTCCTTCAAGATTCGCTCCTTCAAAGTTAGCCCCGTCGAGGTTAGCTTCTTCGAAATCCTCAAATTTCACATCAAGCACTTGAAGTTCCCTGATAGTTCCTTCCTTATCGTAACATGTCCAGCTCTGTCTATCATAAGGATAGCCAACTATTATATGGCAATTTCCTGTTTTTGAAAAAAGGTGTAGATCAGCTTGTGAAGGTTTGCGGTTTGGACCTGGGTGGCTGTGAATCGAGCCTGCAGCTTTGACATTCGGCATCATAAAAAGTTTTATAACTGTGTTTTGTTCACTGGAATCGGTGCCCGGCAGTACAAACACTTCAGTGATGATGCAGTTATTCTCCTGTAAAAGGCCTGCAAACTCCTCCGGTGCCATTGACTTGCTGGCTTCGAGTATAAAATTGAGAGTATCACTAGCTATTCCCTTAATTTGCGTAAATGATTATTCTCCTGAATTTGTATCATAAATTGTTTTAGCTTTAGATAGTTGATTTAGTGATAAATTCCAAGTTATTGGCTCTTTAATTACTTTCTGATTGATTAAATTTTTTAACCCGTTTTCAAGTGAAAAAAGAAAAAAAGTAATTAAGATCGTGGATACTCATTGATTTAGTTATATTTGTTTACTCAATAAAATTTAATTTTTTTTTGTGAATGTTTGGATGTTATGACATTGCCTTCGTTCTGTTTCCCCTGAGTGGCAGAGTCACAACATCGACGGAATAACCTTGTCAAATCTTTCTTACATAAATAAGTTTTAACCTTGTTACCAGAATCTCCACTATGGTCTTATTTAGCTATGGGGTCTTCAATTGTCTTATTAACTAATTTTGTTACCCCGATAGCAGACTTAGAAGCTCTTAGTGGGTGATGTTGTTTCATCCCCGGCTCATGACTTGATAATTGCAGTCTTATTGGTATGTTTGCATCCACCTCGCTATTTTGAAGGCTGTAAAGGTATCAAGATCCGGTGCCTAATTATTCATCCAATAGGCTCCGTTTTCTTAAAATTAAAATCGTTCATAACCCCCTAAAATCAGCACTGCCACAATTGACCACATGTTGAATTCATCAATATAACGGCATATGAGCCAATGCAAAAGGGAAGGATCTAGAAAACAATTAAGCGTCTGCTAGTTATCTTGAAGATCTGATCTATTTTGCCAGGCTTCATGATATCTATCAGCTATTGATTCTACAAATCTTTGTTTATTACATTTTACAGTAATGGTCTTGTTTTAAATACTAGTATGTTAGATTATGAATGAATAAGATTAGTCTTTTGGAGCTATAACAAATAGTAACTACTTTTGTTTCTCCGTGTATTTTTCGGTGAACATTCAGAGAGTTCTTTTATAGTAGTGACTATGCAATATCTAGTCCTCCGAGCTTTCCTGATGCAGCCATTTTTTTCCGGAAATTTTAAGTTCAAAGTTCTGAATGGCCTTGCAAATTTCATCCCCTTTCTTTGCATCCTCGTAAAATATGCGAATTTTTCACAACAAAGAAGGGGATTTCCTGAAGCAGAGATTTCCTTTTACGTCAGCTATTTACAAAATCATAGCTGTATTATCATTTTTCGATCTAGATACATGAAGATGCTTATTTAGTTATAATGACCTATGTCTAGCTATATATCAGTTTAGATCATATCAATTTTTTACCTGCGCTTGGGCCGGGAGAACACTGGAAGACATCACTAATTTTGATTTCTATTAGATTCTTTGCGGGAAGTCCGGGTTTTGTTGTATGCACAATTTCTTTCATTTTTTCAAATTTTTCTCCAGCACTAATAATTTCCGCTTTACCTTTTATCTGGAAACAGCCACCTGTATCTGGACCCCATATATAGAATGCAACAACAGGATTTTCTTCCAGGTTTGCCAGCGATTTGATCATGAAATTATCTGCAATCCAGACTGTCTCATCATCTACAAGCCGGCAGAACCCTATCGGCACTACATTCGGAATTCCATCTTTTGAGGCAGTAGCCACAGGAAAGATCTTCACCATTGAGAAAGCTTTTTTCATCTCTTCAGTTAATTTTGCCATAGTATTCACCATAAAGATGGTTGCTGTATAAATTTATATATTTAAGCATTAGAATTTTGTATCGTATATTTTATTAATATATTTTCATTACCTTACAAGGTAAAAAAATATCCTGCGAAATATTTTTTTAAGGGGAAAAAGGATGAATTTGTAGTTTATGTATAACATTTCGGATATGAACAAATAATACTAGAAAAAATCGGCTACAAAGAGATAAATATTAAGAATCTCGATGAACTTCTGATCTTCACGAATCACTTATATACAGTTTATCCGCATATGACGAAATTTAGGGTTCATCGGAATCCTCTTGAGACTTGGACAGACTGATTTATTTAGGACTTATGCGGGTTAGCCGAAAAATCAGTAGCATCATGCATTAATTTGTCTAATATATAAGCTAAAATAACAATTTTCATTGTGCCTAATTTTGGACTTATATCGCGTAAGTCCTATTATATGAAAATTTCACGAAACAAAATTATGGATAAACTATAAATAGAGGGGAATATCACTGAAAATAAATTTGGAAAATAATGCTTTTTGTGAGTGGATCAGGAAAAATAAGGATAGCAAATATCTTTTTGATGGGATCGGAGGGTTAAGTTCTCCGATCTCAATCTACCTTGCGGTCGCAGGTGTTTTTGGGAATAATAATTAAAGATCTTGATTAGTGGATCCTAGTAATCTAAAAAAGCAGTTCTCCACCATGAATTGTATATCGGGGTAGATAAGATAAAATCCGCAGAGGAAAAATTGCTTTCTCTAAATCTTGGAAATAAAATTAAAAACAATCAAAGGAAGAATAATTGATGAGAATTCAAGTTAAATAGTTATACTTTTGATCAGAAAATAAATGCGCTGGATAACTTGGATATCAGGGCGCTTTGAAAAACCCTGCTATGAAGCAAAAGATACTCCTAATTTACGGTGCGTTCTAATGTTATCGAGGCCAGATAACAACAATAATCTCAGGAAAAACCTCATCTCTTTTCTGTATTTTTCGCATTACTTTTAAAAAGAAATATTTATATTATTGAGCAATACCAAGGGTATAAGTATAATTCAGGCAAAAAAGTAATTGAATACCTATCCAAGCGAGGAAAATTTCGGAAAATAGTCTCTTGTTATGGAGGTCTTTATTGCTCTTTTAGCGAATTAAATGTTGATAAGCCAGAGAATGTTACAGTAAGTGGAATTGGAAAAAGAGAGTAAAAGATTGAAAAACAGATTTTCTACAGGTTTACTCCTGCATTTTGAGGAACAAGATTATTATGGAAAACCAGAAAATTGCAGAGGAAATAAACAAAATTAAAAAGAGAAAAATGCAATAATAATTTCACATTTTTATACACGGAGAGAAGTTCAGGATGTTTCTGATTTTGTTGCAGATTCCCTTTCACTCTGTAAGGCAGCATTGAACTCAAAAACTGAAATTATAGTTTTTGCAGGTGTCCATTTCATGGCAGAGTCGGCATCGATCATCTCCCCTGAAAAGCTAGTCCTTTTACCAGTTCCTGATGCCGTATGCCCAATGGCGGATATGGTAACTGTGGAATCTCTACGATGTTTGAAAGAAAAAAATTCTGATGCAGCAGTTGTATGCTATGTAAATAGTTCAGCTGCAGTAAAAGCAGAATCTGATATATGCTGCACATCTGCAAATGCAATAAATGTGGTAAATTCTATTGAAAACCAGGAAATTATTTTCATCCCTGACAAAAACTTGGGAAGGTTTGTATCCCTTCACACCAAAAAAAAAATACATCTTTGGCCTGGATTTTGTCATGTTCATGACAGCATTAGTGATGAAAATATAAACAAATTAAAAAAAATGCATCCAGATGTCGAATTTTTGGCACATCCTGAGTGTAGGCCTGAAGTCCTGAGCCTTGCAGATAATATTCTCAGTACCTCAGGTATTATAAATGAAGTTGGGAAATCAAGTTCAAAGGAGTTTATAATCGGAACTGAAACGGAAATCGTTCAGAACCTGAAAAGAAACTATCCGGATAAAAAGTTCTATCCTGCATCTGAGAAGGCTCTTTGTTACAACATGAAAAAAATCACACTTGAATCCATCCTTAACAGCCTTCAAAATATGGAATATGAGCTTTATATCCCTGGGTATATAAGAATGAAAGCGAAAAAAGCGCTGGATAGGATGCTTGAAATCAGTGGAAATTGAAGTCGAGAAAGGAAGGTAGAATCCTTTCCTTGAATTTTTTGAGAAATTTTCCCCGAATTTATCAATTCTTCACCCTGCTTTATAATTCAATGAGATGACTATTTATACCTAAATCAAACTCGTGAATATTTGATCATAGTTGTAATGTGTGTCGAATGATGGGTTTCAGGATGGCAGAGTGACTATGCTTCCGGTTGCAACCATGAAATAAGTGAATTTGATCCTCAATTATTTGGAAATTGTTGGGAAAAAGTATAGTAAAGAGATGTGCAGGTATACATGTGCAGGTATTATTGTAACTTTGAAGCCTTATTTGCCTTTCAAGATATGAGATAGTTTTTCAGAGGAATTTTACCTATATAATGATTGTTTAAGAGATGAAAATGACCGATTCGAATAAACGTAGAAAACAAGCAATTTGTATTGCATCCCTACTCTCCCTACTTAGTTTTTTGCTATTGATACATCTCGGATATGAGTACAAAGGTTCCGTTGCAAAAAATTCAAAAAAATATGTAAATCTATAAGTAATGAATAAAAATCAAAATATTAAAGGAAAATGGATTCCGTTGCAAAAAATCCTTTCTAATGATACAATAGAATAAAACGAAAACCAAAGATAGTAATATGCTATCTAATTCCTTTAAATGGAAGCATTACGAAGGAGAAATTATCCTATTAAATTTAAGATGGTACTTAAAATATCCATTGAGCTATAGAAATTTAAAGGAAATGATGATAGAAAGAGGAATTCAAGTTGATCACAGTACTATAATGAGATGGGTGCATCAATATTTCCCTGAGATAGAAAAAAAGATCAGAAGACATTTAAGACTAACAAATGATTCATGGAGAGTTGATGAAACCTATATCAAAGTAAAAGGTAAATGGAAATATCTTTATCGAGCAGTTGATTCCAATGTAGATACAATTGATTTCATGTTAAGTTCAAAACGAGATAGAAAGGCAGCGAAGAGATTCTTTAAGAAAGCTTTAAGTTCTAATCATAATCAAATTCCAAGATTAATAACCGTTGATAAGAATCCAGCTTATCCACCTGCTATAGATAAACTAAAAATTGATAAAATACTACCTAAAAACGTAGGCATTCGACAAATCAAGTATTTGAATAACATTATAGAACAAGATCATAGATCTATAAAGCGAATCGTTAATCCAATATTAGGATTTCAGTCTTTTCGGTCTGCTAATAAAACTTTAAAAATAATTGAAACTATGAATATGATCAAAAAAGGACAAGTCAATAATTTAAATTACTCTGTTCTTAATGAAGTCAAATACATTAATCAATTGTTTGGTATAGTTTTATAATGTTAGTACATTTTCCTTGAATACTTTGATTTTTATTCATTACTTATAGATTTACATATTTTTTTGAATTTTTTGCAACGGAACCCTTTTTCGGAAACCTGCTGAATGTAAAGGATAACTTCATCTTTGTGATACTTGGAATAATTTTTGATTCATTACTTCCAGGCTTTATTACGTATATTCAAAGCAGAAACTATTAAAAGCTAGCATGTGGGATTTGCAATTTGAACTGCTAAAATCATGGTAAAATCAATAATTATGATATTTTTTAGTATCTCTGAGATCGCTAAAATTTGGCATTATAGTCCTCAAGCAAAAATTAACATGTCTAAAACTCGAAAAATATATCCATCACTAAGTAATATGTCTCTTGAATGTGGAGGTTTACATTCAAAACTATATCTTCCTATGAAAAAGTTTGGTCAGCCTGGAACGGAGTGCTATGTACCCATCTCAAGTGCCCCATCTTTTTGATAAAAATATCCTGCACTGACGAGAGTATAATCATATATCATATAGTGTTAAGTCTCCTTGATCGGCGAGGAAGTCCGACCAAATTTGACATGTTTTAATTTTAAATTCCTATTTTCTCACTACATTTCCCTGCTAATCAGTAGTTAATTCAATATTCAGAGAACTTTTTTGTGGTTGAAATCGCGAATTTTTTGATACCTTCCTGGCTTGTATGCTTAAAATGAAATTCTCCAACCTTCAATTCTCGTTACGGATATGAAATATTTAAGCTGTATAAAATCGGTCGTTTCATAGATTGCTATGAGTTATAAATCAATAATTTATATTTTATGAAAAAAATGCTAACTCTGATGTAGAATTTATTTACTCAACAACTTCTTGATGTTAATGATTTTGTAGAACAATCGACACTTTGTCGAAAAACATAGATAACAATTTTCAGATTTTCCAAAAATAGCCGATAAACTTATACCTAATAAATACCATAGTATGCTGCTGATTCATGGAACTATGTAAAGGCAATAAAGGGCTCGTGGTCTAGGTGGTTATGACGTCGCCTTCACACGGCGGAGATCCTGAGTTCGAATCTCAGCGGGCCCATCCATTTTCTTTTTTGATGTTAAGTGTGTATAGATCTCCTTTTCTAATGCGTCAACTCTTGCTTCAATGTCGGATTCTATTTCTGGTTGTACAACTCTAAGTTTGCCATAAAATTCTTTATAAAGGGAGAATACATAAACAGGTTTACTCTCCACTTCTGGGTTGTCTTTTCAATATCTAACTGTTTTACACTTGCTGACTCCTCATGAAAGAGACATTAATCGACCTAAAAAACCTTATTTTAGCCATCAGGTCGAGAAAAATCAATTTTGAGTAAAAAGCTTAAGTAAAATAAAGCAAACATTAGACGAGATTTCATGACTGAGTTTGAACATATGCTTGTAAACTCTTTTAATGCATACATTGAAGAAAATGGGATAAGAGCCGTCTCCTACAGGCTTAAACAACACAGGTTTACTCCCCAGTTTCTTGATGTGCTTGTTGATTCTCTTAATCCCGACTTATACCTGGGAATTGAGTGCAAAAGTATCTCCGTGGATAAAGGGGCAAATGCACTTTACTTCTCACAACACTTTAATGTGGACAAAAAAGGAATTCATCAGATAGAAAGGATTTCAAATTACCTAAATAAGTCAGGAAGACGGGGATTCCTTGCTGTGGAACTTCGCCTTGGTACAGGACATAGTAGGGAAGCACATATGATCCCCTGGGAAGAACTGAAGAAAAAATATCTTACTCAGAACCTCAAATTCACATTACAGGAAATTCGGAATTTTTCGGAAATCAAAAGAGATGGAAAAGATTACAGAATCAATCCAAGTAACTGGGACTATAAGCAAAACTGAGAAAACGAAGATAATCTGGGACAAATAAAAATTTTGGAGAAATAATGTCTGTGGCAATGAACGCACTTAAGAAAGAAGCAGTTAAGTGTGCTGATGAAATAAAAAAACAGAGATCAATCCATGTTGTATCCCATATTGATGCTGATGGGCTGACTTCTGCGGGAATTATCTGTACAGCCCTTGAGCGGGGAAAGTTCGAATATACGACACGTTTCGTAAAGCAACTTGATGAAAAGATTCTTGATGCTATAGCCGATGAAAATCATGAAACTGTTATTTTTACTGATCTAGGAAGTGGGATGTGCGAATTGATAAAATCTCGCGGGATCAATGCTGTAATATCAGATCACCATCAGCCCCAGGGAAATATTCAATTTCACCTCAATCCCCATCTTTTTGGAGCAAACGGCTCCTATGAACTAAGTGGCTCGGGAAGTACCTATCTTCTAGGTTTGGCCCTTGGAAAGAATAACGATCTATCGCCTCTCGCCATAGTAGGAGCAGTGGGTGACATGCAGCATCTAAAAATGGGGCATCTTATTGGGATTAACAGAGAGATTCTGGAAGCAGGAGTAAAAATAAATATCCTCCAATTTAAAAAAGATCTGACACTCTTCGGAAAACAAACCCGCCCAATTTATAAATTGTTTCAGTACTCCTCAGATCCTTATCTTCCGGGACTTACAGGTAACGAAGAAGCATGCATTGAATTTCTTCATTCTCTCAACATTCGTTTCAGCAAGGATGAACGCTGGAGGCTCTGGATTGACCTTGAAACCCCGGAAAAACAAAAAATTGTTTCAGGAGTTATTCAGTACTGCCTCAAATCGGGGATACCTTCATACAAGATAGAGCGCTTGATAGGTGAAGTTTACGTTCTTCTTAAAGAAAGAGAAGGAACAGAGATGAGGGATGCTTCAGAATTTTCTACCCTTCTAAACGCTACTGCACGCTACGATCATGCGGGAATCGGACTTTCGGTGTGCATGGGAAATAGAGAGAAAGCTTATGAATTTGCCCGTAAATTGCTTGCCGAACATAGGCAGAACCTTGTTAATGGACTCATGTATGTTAAAGAAAACGGAGTTATCCAGCTGGAGAATATTCAATACTTCGATTCCGGTTCGGAGATAAAAGAAACCATAGTAGGAATTATTGCAGGCATGAGTTCTACGATAGTTGAGAACAGAAATCTTCCAATAATTGCATTTGCAAAAGCCGATGAAGGAATCAAAGTCTCAGGTAGGGCAACACAGGACCTTCTTCGCAGGGGAGTAAATCTTGCAAAAGCCATGTCTGTGGTCTCAGCGGAAGTTGGAGGAATGGGGGGGGGGCATGATATTGCAGCAGGAGCAACGATCCCTAAAAGCACAAAGGAAGAATTTACCCAGAAGCTTAATATGTTTATAGGAGAACAGCTACGAAAAAAAGCACTTTCAAAGTAAAATACCGTTTGGGGATATACTTCAAAAAGCTTAACTTATGTGATTGATTCAGTAAAAATATAGAACTTCTTGAATAGATCAATATGAGTGTCTCTAATATATATCTTCAATCCTGCTCATTTCTTTGAATGAAATTAGACTTGACATCGCACTTGTATCTATTGAAATTCCATACTCCTGTACAACCGCCATAGGATTTGTCCCTCCGATGACAACTATTCCAAGATGATCCCTCTCAATTGGAACATCTAGAACCCTTTTATTTGGTTCCCCTACTTCTAGAATTCCGCTGAACTCCGCATCCAGAAGGTCAGACAGACAAATGTCGATCGCGTCTCTCGCAATCATTGGAGCTTCTCTGAGGTTTGCAAGAATCTTGCCTGAACCTGTCCTTAGCATTTCCGAGACGGAGGTAATACCCTGTGACATCAGAATTTCAAGTGGGTCTACGGTAGTGCTCACATAAGTTAGTACATCAGTGAAGCGCACTGGACCTCCATTCCGGATCTGAACAACTCCACCAAGTTTTGGATTTACAGGAATCCCCGCTTTGAGCAGTACA
Source organism: uncultured Methanosarcinaceae archaeon (assembly GCA_963733675.1). Lineage (GTDB taxonomy): Archaea > Halobacteriota > Methanosarcinia > Methanosarcinales > Methanosarcinaceae > Methanosarcina. The sequence continues at coordinate 199,713 of CAVTET010000012.1, forward strand.
CCGTCAATAGTTATACTGCATACTGTCCCGATACCTACCTTTCCCTTTTCAATATTCAGATCTCCTATAGACTCACCCTCTGAAATGATTTTCACATAAGGTGTTACTGAAAGCCCGCTTGAGATCACCATATTAAAAATTCTCAGAACATCGTCAAGATCTTTTTTATTAATAAGTGAAAGATTAAGTATGATATTTCCATCCATTTTCTTGGGGTCGAATGTAGTCTTGTACATGAGATCCCTGATTTTAGATGACATAAATTGAAGACGGTATCCTTTTTTCTGCATTTAAATCCTCAAGAAATGAAGGTATTTATACCTATTATAAGTTGTGTATAATTGCTAATCTGTATATTCTGAAACTTTATCGGCTCTGGCCACAGGATACTAATTGAAAGCTATATAATATTGACATTCTACAGATATACAGATGTAGCATTTGTTTGCCTATTTGCCTACTATTATTCATTGAAAGTCAGATTAATTCTGGCATGAAGTACATGAGGTTATCTTTCTCATGCAATCTCTCCAACATTTTTCCTATAATTAAGATCATCTAGATGATGATTTTCATAAGTTCATCAATCAAAACGGTACTAAGTTTCTACAATTTTCCTGTTTTGAATTATTTCATTTAGTACACCATTTCATCTTCGCCAATCCAGAAAATATCTAATAGCAGTTAGAAGTTTTATCAATAAATCATAAAATGGAAATCTAAAAGTCAATTGTTGACTCACATACAACAACATCACATTTTTCTGATATAACCAGAATTTTAAGGGCGAAAATTCCATTATCACCCATCTAAATGTATTTGTTTTCACCGGATACATTGGGGACAGTAAAGTGAAAGAACGTTTTGAGAATGTCTAAACCACAACATTTGTTTACGATTTTTGACAATTTAGGTAACTCAATTTAGAGCCTATCCGAAAAATAATATACTTTCAATTTAAGATCATGTGTGGTAATGACAAAACGGAAAATTGTTCAGGACTACAAAATTTCTGAAGATTATTGGGGAAAAATAGAACCTTTACTACCTGTACCTCAGCCAAAAAAGAAGTCTTGAAGACCTAGAAAGGGTGATAGGAAAATAATGAGTGGCATTTTCCGTCTCCTCTTTACTGGTTGCCAATGGAAAGCATTGCCCCGATTTTATGGAGCTTGAAGCACTGTACATGATCGATTTCAGAAATGGCAACTATCAGGCTTATTTGAGAGCATGTGGCTGGCTGGTCTTGTCGAGTATGATTTCGAAAAAGGATTAGAATGGGAATGACAATCAATTGATGGTGCTATGACAAAAGCACCATTAGTTGGAGCTGGAACAGGAGCCAATCCTACTGATCGTGGCAAAAAAGGTACAAAAAGGATTGTTTTAACTGATGGTAAAGGCATATCACTTTCTGTTGTCGTTGATGGAGCCAATCGTCACGATAAAAAGCTTGTAAAAAGGACTTTAGACGCCATATTCTTTGAAAGATCTTCTCCAGAAGACATAATTCAGAATATGTGCATGGATAAGGGTTATGATTTCACAGATATCAGAAAATTGGTTGAAGACTATGGTTATACTGCGCATATCAAAAGTCGTGGAGAAGAAAACATAAGAAGAGGCATACCTGGTTTTAGGGCAAGAAGATGGGTTGTAGAAAGGACACATTCTTGGCTGAATAGATTCAAAAGACTCCTTATAAGATGGGAAAAGAAAATTGAAAATTAATCTGTTATGTTCCCTTTAACAGGTGCCTAGATAACCTTTAGAGCAGCGGAACTTTTTGGATAGTCTCTTCATGAATTTGGATAAAATTCTATTGTCGTTTAAAAGTGGCGAAGAAACAATAAAAATTAGAATGACTCTCTAGTGATATCATTTTGAGCAACAAAGTAAAACTGCTCTGCAATTTCCATACTACTCTTAAGGTTAGTAATTTTCATATCAAATTTACAGGCAAATTTCTTAAAGTTTTCATCAAATTCGGAATTATTTGTACATTCGGTATTTATTTTTGCAGCCATACAATAAAGAGATTTTTATAGATGCTCGTTGTTAAAATCCAGACCTTTAGCTTCATTCCCTAGGCGTTTCCAGCTAGAAGCCCACATAGAAGTCAGATAAATCGTCCCTATATCTCTAAAATTGAACATGCATCTGCATAAGCCTCATTTCCTCCAAGAGCTAAATTGATGCAGTCTTCTATCATCTCTCCTTCCTTATCCTCCAGGAAAGAAAGCGAACATCCAAGATCTACAAAGTCTTCTTCCAGTTTTCCTTAATGTATGCCCACAAATATCATAAAAAATCAATATATTATCCGAAAAGCAAGCCATTTCCAGAATATTTTCGTACACTTTGCCTTCAATTGCTCAAGATCCGAATATAGGTCCAGTCTTAACAGGTTCACGACAACAGTTACCTTTTTTGCTCTATTAGTTCCCTTTTTTTGTGAATTTTTTTGAAAAAGGGAAATAAGGACAACAACTTTATAAATAGTTTTAAATATGGGTTGTCTGCATCTTCGAGAAGCATTGGGATCCTATCCAGGAAGACTGTTCTATGAGTACAGTTTTTTGACTTAAGCTTTTGAAGGAATTATAAATTGTCCCGATTTTCCACAACGATTAGCTGCTTAAGTTCAGAATCTTTTTAAGATAATATATGTACTAGCTCGTCTTCAAGCATTCCACGGGCAATAATACTCAGTAAAGACATGTTCTCTAATTTTCTTCTAAAGTATTTATTAGGTCTCATTCACAATTCATCCAGGTCTAAAGGGTATAAGTTTAGAGCCTACCCAGAAAATCAATAATTAATGTTGTAAAATTACAAAATGATAGTGTACCAAAAGTTCTGTAAAATATGACAGGATGCAGAGCCAATAGTTTAACTGAAAAGATTCTAATTTTCACGATTGTAAAGCCGGATGACCACTGCTTCAGATGTGGGTCCCCGGTCTTATAATAGTAAATATAAAAAATGAATAGGCTGCTGATAGTCTCAAGGTGGGGTCTCATTTGATGGCAATGGGACTGTATGCTAGCCCCCACAAAATCGTCGTGAAAATCGATTACTGAATCACAATTACTCTACATTCACCGGCTTTGTAATCAGAGTTACAGGTCTTCAATACATTGATTGGAGCCGTTGCTGATGTTCTATTATAGCCTATGAAATCTATTGGTATGAATAAAACATTCAACATTTGGAGACCTACATTCAATACAGTTACTGATGATGGTATATAAATAAAATTTTCAGGTACTGAAACATTTGCATCTAGCTAAGCGCTGCGCAATGCTATCCCATAAGTAAAGTTAGCAAGATCACTCTAGGTAATTATAGGAGTCGCCTTTGTTACACAGTGGACCCAGGGCATAAAAATTGCCCGCAGGGAGATGGATAGGATCCGATAGGCACAATGGCTGTGATAGTGTTTGTGGATATGTTAATACAGAGATAGTGTCATCTTAATGTTACAAAATTTAAACTCCCAAATTCTCAAATGGTTATAAGTTTCTCTAAATTCTCGATACTTAATTCAAAAATAAAAAAAATTATAATTTGGGTACCATAATTACGGTAAAATAGTTTTCAGATCAGTAATTCACCAAATTTTTCCTGAAATTCTGGAATTATGCTTTTTGCGTGCTTTGAATTTGCTTGAAGAGCATATCGATTTTCTCCCAGTTGACTATATTCCAGAATGCATCTATGAATTTGCTTCTTTCATTCTTGTAGTCAATGTAGTAGGCGTGTTCCCATACGTCCAGAACCATTAGAATCGGGAAACTTGGAATTATATTAACATTGTGCTTTTCTATCTGCATGATTCCGAGTCTTTTAGTACCTTTGCAGAAACTTAATGCTGCCCAACCGGAACCTTCAACACTTGATGCGACCTGTGTAAACTCCTTTTTAAACATTTCAAAATTTCCGAAATCTTCCTTGATCACTTCAGACATTTCACCGACTGGTTCTTTATTGGAATTGTTTGCAGGAGTCAGTTCCCACCAAAAATAATCATGAAGGACATGTCCTCCCAAATTAAAAGCCAAAGCTTTTGCATTTGCCTTGTAATCAAAATCAGTTCCTGCTGCTCTTGCTTTGTCCATGGTTTGCAAAATTGAATTCACATTAGTCACATAAGCCTGATGATGTTTGTTATGGTGTATTCTTAACTGTTCCTCGGAAATATAAGGCTCTAATTCTGCATATCCGTATTCCAAACTCGGTAATAGGTACATTTCCTTAGCCATATTTATCCAGCCTTCTCATATTTATCTGATTTACAAAACTTGTTCAGGAACCTGATTATATGCATTCCAATTCAATAATTCCATTTACAAATTTTGAGAATCAATTTCCCTTTGAATATTTTTAAAAAAATATGTCTATCCAGCTAATCTGCCGCTTTATCAATTCAAATAACCATCAAAATTCCATATGACAATCTTGATGTAAAATACAGTTATACATCAAACATATTTAAAGGTAAAAGGTAAAGCAATATTTATGAATTTCGTCAGTTAAGAAGCCAGTTCTATCAATATAAGAGTATGATAAAATTAGTTAAAGTAATGAAATAGTTGATTATGTCAACGAAAAATTTATATACTTCTGATACAGACATAACCAAGTTAATGTCTATATCCTCTAAATTATATCGTCTCTTTTATATATTGCCTTTACATGATGCAGCAAGCTATAGTTCTCAAGGAGTTTTAAATGTCTCATTACAGTCGAATACCTTGCAGCTTGATCAGAATAGAAACTTTCCCGAGAACAGTTCGGACTAAATGAGTTAATTTGAAAGCTAATTGTGTATCATAGAATGAAGCTAAGTAATGGAAAACCATTGTGTCTATACAAATAAGATATTAAATGGTTTTTTTGTATAGTATCGTAAAAATTTATTTTATACAATAACATAATCAATTCATAAAGGTAATATATACCATTTTTTTCCAGAATAGACATTTTCAGTATTCAATTTCGGCAATTATGATTTTTAGATGTTCTTGAATTTCGGAAATCGCTTCCGAGAGTGCTCTTTTGTTATCATAGGTCATAATTAATTTCACAAGCTCATCTTTTCTTTCTTGTTTTATCTCTCTTCCAAATCTAACCATGTTATCCAGAGCTCTGGTAAGGTTATCAACAATGGATATAGTAGCTGTTCTGGAGGTTCTGGAAAGGGGATTTAGATCAATGGTAATTACAGTTTTGCCCATTTCTACAAGTTTTTCACAACGGTCCCCATCTTCTAGTGGAATGAGCACGACATCTGCGGTATAGATCCCCTTTCTCTCTACTAGTCGTCTGCCACTGGAAAGCTCAAGGCTTGCGTCAGGATTTTTCCCGAGAACTTCCCCAGCTCCTTTTGCTTTCATTTGTTCTATTATAAGGTGTACCCGCGTTTCAGTCCTGTGAAAAAGATTTACTTCAATCTTGGCCCCTGTGATGTCTGCTAGAGAAACGACTCTTTCAGGGGCTAAGGCTGCAACATTACCATTTATGGAAATCACTGGTTTCTTTGCTAGAAGAATAGCAGCAACTGCTGCCCTCTCAGCATACAGGGCTGACTCTGTGCTCCGCTCGCCTATGAGATAATCAAAGCTTTCGCCTCTACCCTGCGAAATCAGCCCTTGAATGCTTGTAATTCCTATTTTTACCCCAGCTACAACTTTTTCACGGGCAAGCAGGGACTCATACCTTGGGTGGTCTTTTGGTATTTCAGTCATTTATGTTGCCTACTTTTTGCTTGTTAGCTTAATTTTTATCATTTATTTTGGTTATTGCTTTCTGACTGTTTATTGTTATTTTAAGGAAAGTTTTTACTCTGCAAGTTTTTAATCCTAAAATAGCTGGTGTTATCACTACCTTATTATATTTAGTTTAAGTCTTCAAATTTTGTCCTGGATAGACTTTGAAAGATAATCTGAATAATGTTATCAATACGACCACATCATTAGTTTTTTAAGTTAACTTGGAGAACCCTGTATTAAATTTTGGAATTTAGATAAACCACACATTTTTTCCCGATGGTGATAAATAACAAATAATTCGTGAAAATCAGAAGTTTATCGAAATCGCTTTATGTTTTCTCCTAATATTCAAAAAATAAATAGGTTTTATCCTGAGGCTCATTCATGAATTAATTTGGGCACACATGTGCTAATATTATATTCCAACACCTGACCGAATTCCTGGAGGGCTTCATAAATCGTAAATTCCTGGCAATGAGGGGCAATTACAAAAACTGCATCCCCAAACATCGCCTGAGAAGCCATCCATCCGTTTGCGTTTGTAACTTCAATGATATCCTTTGCCCTGCTGCTCATAAGGCCGGTTTTACTCGCAAACTCCTTTGCTTGGTACATAAAATTTTCAAGAGTAGGCTTTTTAAGCAGCTCTGACATTGCGTCTTTTCCTGCAGAATTAATTCTCCCAACTGCAGCCTTGTCTTTCAGGACAGAATTCGTGGAGATCTCACCGAGAACAATACAATAAACCCTGGATTCGGGAACTGGAATACCATCCATAAGTCCAAATTTTGATCCTCCAGGATGTATTCGAATTACCACTCCACCACTAGATATGCCAGCAACGTCTCCAAGCCCGCTGTAATTGACAACTTCTGCTACATGGGCATATTCAACCAAGCTTTTTGTTGTCTGGTTCAGAGAAAGCGCTTTGTTGAGGGCATAGGCCGTCCCGAGAGCTCCGGCACCTGAAGCTCCAAATCCGCATCCAATCGGAATTTCTGTCCAGCTCTTAATCCTTACAGGTACATCAGTGATCATTTCTGCGACTGTACGGGTTGTTCTGCCTTCAACTTCCTTACCGTTGAGAAATATCTCTGTTTTCTCTATGGATTCCCCAACTTTAACCTCGGTGGTAACTCCCCCGTTCAGGACAATTCCGCAGCCTGTAGAACCTTTGCGATGAGGATTTTCATGTTCGTAGATCTGAAAAAAACCTGTGATATGGCCAGGTGCATAAGCTTTTGCATAAAAGTCTGCTACTTCAATCTGATATTTGTGCATAGAAAGCGCCTATTATAACTTGAATAGATTTTTCAAAGTTCGTTCCTGTTCTGCAGAATGCTTCGCATTTTGCAGATCTATTCAGGATTGAATGCAGCTATTTATCTTTGGATATAGCTATTCTTATCGAATATATATTTAGCATCTAATTATGCTTATCACAATTATACGGCTTCAACTTGATTTCATAATTTTAGAAAACTATTTGTCATTCAAAAGCTCGATGATTTCTTCAATAATCGAAGCTGCAAGTTTCCTTTTGTTTCCGCTTATGTGCTTAAGCTCACCTTTTTTTCTTCCGATCAGGTAAAGTTCGTTTTCCTCGGTGCCCATTCCACCTTTTCCGACATCATTTGCTGCAATCAGATCCAGTTTTGATCTCTCAAGTATTGCAGTTGCCCTTCTGAGGAGCTCCTCCCTTCCAACTCCAGTTTCGGCTTTAAAGCCAATGATCATGAGATCAGAATACCTGTTACGGCATTCTTTTATTAATTTGCGGGTCGGTTTCAGCTTTAAAACAAGTTCTTCACCCGATTTTATCTTTTCAGTAGAAGGCTCAGCTGTATAGTCTGCAATTGCTGCCTCGCTGATAAGGATATCATATCCTTTCTTCAATTCAGATAGCACTGCATCTGTCATTTCTGCGGCGCTTTCTACCAAAATTTCCCTAATTCCTGGAATATTCAGTCTATTGCGATGTACCACTGTTACATCGGCTCCTCTGCGGTAAGCTTCAAGAGCAAGCTCCCTTCCGGTTTTCCCTGAGGCTCGATTCGTGAGGATGCGTATAGGATCGAGAATTTCGGCGGTAGAACCGCTTGTGATGATTACCTTTCTGTTTTCAAGACTCTTTTCTCCCAGAGCCCTTTCTACCTCTAGCACTATTTCTTCATTTGATGCTATTTTTGCGATGCCTTCTTCCAATTTTGGGCCTACAATAAAAAGTCCCCAGGTTTTCAGTTTTATTATATTCTCAACTACAGCCGGGTGCCTATACATTGACTCATGCATTGCGGGGACAAGTATCAAAGGCATGCCTGAGCCAATAGCTGTTGTTGCAAAGGAAGTGACGGTTGTATCATCTATTCCGGATGCTATTTTTCCTATGGTATTTGCTGTTGCAGGGGCTATCAGAAGAACATCAGCCCTGCCTTTGAGTCCACAAAATTCCACATGCTCCACTCTGCCTCTCAGCTCAGTAATTACAGAGTTTCCGGTAGCATAATGCAGGGCATCGGGATGTAGTATATGCCTGGCCGCATCAGTCATAACTGCATGGACTTTAGCTCCGTTCCTGATAAGTTCTCTTGCAAGTTCAACTACCCTGACTGCTCCAATACTTCCCGTAACGCCAAGTACTATAGTTTTTCCAATAAGTGAGGAGCTCTTATGGCCTTCAATCCAGAGCGTGGGATGAAAATCTTCAGATTTGAACTTTGTGGTATTTTGCCCCTTTTCGTTATAAACATCATTTACTCTATCCGTTTCCCTTCGATCAGATTTTTCCTTATTAGAGTTTGTCTGGTCCTTATGATTTTTAGAGTATTTCAATGGGGTTTTCATTCACTCACCGAAATGATCTATAAAAATTGTGTGGAGACTAAAATTGCTCGCTTTTCAAGAATATTGTCAGAAAGCAAAGTGACATTAAATGCGATATTCTTAAAACTTTCGAAATGCGACCGTCAAGGTATGCTACTCGATACCTCAAAGAGAAGAAAGCTAATAAATATACTAAAATAAGGAAGTGATATCCTAGTCTCATAAAAAGTAACTCGCAAATAGACAAATCGAGTTTTGACCTTAAGAGAGAGAAATTAAAAATAATATCAAAATTTGGCTTTATATAAATAATTTCTGAATCGACAGAAGGTCATTCAATTACTGAAATTTGATGATGTATCTTCAGTATAAGCATTTAAAATTTAGTAAATTATAGAGAACTTCGATTAACTTCTGTATTTTTGTGTATTGAAAAGTTTAGATATCTTAGCAATAATTTATATTCATAAAAAATCCGATTGATTTTGTTCTTAAAGAAAAATACAAATATTTTCAGTCAGTGGGGACAAACTTGTTGAAATTGATCCATTAATTGATTGGAAATCTTTTAGTACCGTTTTTTTAAGTCCATATCTTTAAATAAAATAGTTTTTAGTAGCAGACCTGAAATGACGTCATATTTATGTTAAAAATGTTTTTTTTAAAGAAATTTTCTGGTCTTTCCGAATTTGAATTTGAGAAACAATGTATTAATCGAATTTTTTTCAGGAAATCTTTTGGTTTTCCTGAGTACTTACATATAAGTATACCAGTTTGGTCATTTAGAGAGATAATTATTGATAATTGCAAAGAAAAATAAAATATGAAGACAGTTCCCAAGTCAACTTAATTGCCTTGGTTTTAAAAATAAAACAGGGTGATAAGTCACACTTTGAATATTAACTTCATAGCATAATAAAAAGGGATTATTAGACGATCAGAAAATTCAAAACAACAACTGCATCACTTCATGATTCTAAGGTAGATTTATCAGAAGGAAATGAAGTGGTTTTCAGAGATAGGGGATACTTTGGAGCAAAATCAAAAGGTTATGATAAAACAATGAGAAGAGCAGTTAATGAATATCCTCTGGAATGAGTTGTATATTAAGAAACAAGGGATCATCTAAAAAAAAGAGCTTTACGGTAAAGAGTTATGAAGTAACTAAAAAAATATCCAAACCAGGAAAAGTCCTTGTCACTATTGTTCAAAGAATGAATCTGAAGATGTTGTGTACACAGGTTTGCTATAATCTCTATCAATTGATGATATCGAAAATAAAAGGGGTATTTTGAGGATATGGAAATTTTATTTAAAATTCAAAGGATACTGAACCAGAAATGAAAAAAGTTGGTCAAATACAGAAATCTGTGAGAAAGATTTGGATAGGATTTTTGCAGGAATAAAATTAGAGGTCAATCTGAGTCTTCAATAGTGTTTCTACGAACCATAAATTTTACTTATAAGTGTCGTATTTATATATGTTAATTTAAATTGCTAGCTATAATTTTAATAAAGCTGGGGAAGGTCTACTAAATGGGGAGGAAATCAGATGATAACTAAAAAAAATTTAAAACAACAAACTTCTGAAGATACGAAAAAAGGATTAAGCGCATTCATAGGAAAAATTTCAGGAAAAGGACATCTTGAGCTTGAGATAGGCAGGCTCAACTCCCTAGTAGTGAAACTGGAACTCGATCTGCTAAATGCAAGAACCCAGCTCGAAAAGAGAGAAGCTCTTGCAAGACAGGCAGTTGCAGATAGGCAGGATGCTGAAAGCCGTTTAAAACAGGAACTGGTTAGAGTTCAAACCCTCTCCCATGAGCTCGAAACAATAAGAGCTGAGTCCCCGGAGAAGCTGGAGTTTCGTGAGATTGAAAACCTGAGCCTGCTAGCTGTTAAGGCTTACATTTCCAAACTAAGTTCCCTTCGCTCTCCTACTGATGACTTGCTTACTGTTTACATTCCTTGTGAAACTCGTCTCTCAGGCTTGTTGAGAGAAAAGGTTATTGATTTGATAGAAGAAGAGAAACGGATACTTCTAGAAAGGCTTGAACCTAAAACCGGTTTTGTTCTATTCTATGATTGTCACCATATGATCTGCGAAGCTATAGTCCTTCCAATTCCAATTAAATCCCCCTCCTGGGAGCTTGCGGATAGATTTGCTACTTCTTTTCTTGAAGAGATTCTGAGTAAGGACTACAGCATTCTTGTTATCATCCTGCATGCAGGCGAGTCTTTCATAGGTTTTGCTCCTTATGGCCAGGTCTTTGATATCAAGGAGTTTGTCCGCAGTAGTGTGAAGGAAAAACATAGTAAGGGAGGCTTTAGCCAGCGCCGGTTCGAACGCCTCCGAGAAGAAGATATCTCTCACCACATGGACAAAGTTTTTGAAGCCCTGGATAAAGTTCTTGAAAAAAATACATTAATAGACTTTGTTATTCTGAGTGGCGATTCTCAGCTCATAAAAGAAATTCAGAAGCATCTGCCCATCAACATTGAAACAATTGAAAAGCCTTCTGATATCAAAATCGAAAAAACAAACTGTGAGTATATTCTTAGAACATTTTTAAGTTCCAGACGTTATCTTCTGTGAAATACTAGAGATTATTTTTTTTAGGGAACAAGCGATCTTTACTTTGTTTTTATAGACAAAAAAGCTTCTGAAAAGCTGAAAGTCATATTCTACCCTAGCTGATGAGATTGGAAAATAACCGGAAATATATACTTAATATATAAATATATCTTTATTTAAATCTAGAATTCCTGAAAGCTAACAAAAGAATTTTGCACAACCTATATCAACTTTCAGTTCAGGGAAGATCAGTAATGGCGAGAGATAGAAGAGATTATTATTATCATCAAGCAAAAAAAGAAGGTTATCGGTCCAGAGCTTCTTTCAAACTTATGCAGATCAACGAAAAACACAAAATTATCAGGCATGGAGATTCGATCGTGGATTTAGGCGCAGCACCTGGCGGATGGCTGCAGGTCGCAAAGAAGTTATCTGGAGGCAAAGTCCTTGGAGTGGATCTACAAAGAATTGATCATATTGAGGGAGTAGAAACAATTCAGGGTGATATAAACATAGAATCAACAATAAAGACTATTATTCAAGCTACAGCTTTAAAAGGAGTGGACGTAGTGCTTTGTGATGCAGCCCCAAATTTGTCTGGAAACTGGTCTTATGATCATGCAAGGTCAATTGAACTGGCGACCTCAGCTCTCGAATGTGCAAAGAGGATATTGAAACGAAAGGGAAATTTTGTTGTGAAGGTATTCCAGGGTGACATGTTCAACGATTACCTACAAAATGCCAGAGAAAACTTTGTTCGAACAACTGCTTATTCTCCGAAAGCTTCAAGGTCTCAAAGTGCGGAAATATACTTTATTGGGAAGGAATTCCTTACAGCGCCACTCCACAAGGGAGATGAATTTGTTGTTGAGATCCAGAAATTGGGTTCAGGTGGAGATGGAGTCGTGCTAATTGAAAAGTTCATTGTCTTCGTAAAGGAAGTTGAGGTTGGAGAAAAGGTCAGGATTAGTATAATAGATGTCAAGCTGAACTTCGCTTTTGCAGATGTTAAAGAAAGGCTTGGTAAATTTGAAACATCTGAATAATTCTAATCATGAAATTCCAGTAAACACAGCTAAAATGAACGAGTAGACAAATTGAGTATGGGAAATAGTCATATAGCATAAATTAAAATAAGTTTCAAATACGGTGATTATGTTGATTGATCTTCATACTCATACAATTTTCAGCGATGGAGAATTAATCCCCAGCGAATTGGCTCGGAGAGCAGTAATTCATGGTTATGAAGCTATTGCAATTACAGATCATGCGGATTACACCAATCTAGAACAGCTTATAGAAGCCGCAAAGAAAGCAAAATATCTCGAAAATGAGTGGGATATCCATGTTTTGGCTGGAGTTGAACTGACGCATGTACCACCAAGGAAGATTGCTCCTCTAGCAAAAAAAGCAAAAGAGCTGGGGGCGGAAATCGTGGTCGTTCACGGGGAAACTATCTCCGAACCAGTAGCATCAGGGACAAATGCGGCTTCTGCGGCCTGTGATTATGTGGATATCCTTGCTCATCCAGGTCTTATATCGCAAGAAGATGTTCAGACTGCAGTAGAAAACAACGTTTACCTTGAGATTACTACCAGGAATAGGCATAACATAACCAATGGACATGTTGCGAGGCTTGCCCTTGAAATTGGAGCAACTCTTGTGGTGAACACTGATACCCATGCACCTGAGAATCTTATCACCGATGAAGATGCCCTTAAAATCGCAATGGGCGCGGGGCTCACTAAATCCAGGGCAATAGAAACGTTTAAAGCTTCTGAAAAAAAGGTAGCAGAGATTATCTGAAATAATCTTTTTTATGTTTTTTCTATTTTATTCTAAAGGAGGTTCCGTTGCAAAAAATTCAAAAAAATATGTAAATCTATAAGTGATTAATAAAAATCAAAATATTAAAGGAAAATGGATTCCGTTGCAAAAAATCCTTTCTAATGATACAATAGAATAAAACGAAAACTAAAGATAGTAATATGCTATCTAATTCCTTTAAATGAAAGCATTATGAAGGAGAAATTATCTTATTGAATGTAAGATGGTACTTAAAATATCCATTGAGCTATAGAAATTTAAAGGAAATGATGATAGAAAGAGGAATTCAAGTTGATCACAGTACTATAATGAGATGGGTGCATCAATATTCCCCTGAAATAGAAAAGAAGATAAGAAGACATTTAAGACCAACAAATGATTCGTGGAGAGTTGATGAAACCTATATCAAAGTAAAAGGTAAATGGAAATATTTTTACCGAGCAGTTGACTCAAATGGAGATACAATTGATTTCATGTTAAGTTCAAAACGAGATAGAAAGGCAGCGAAGAGATTCCTTAAGAAAGCTTTAAGTTCTAATCATAATCAAATTCCAAGATTAATAACCGTTGATAAGAATCCAGCTTATCCACCTGCTATAGATAAACTAAAAATTGATAAAATACTACCTAAAAACGTAGGCATTCGACAAATCAAGTATTTGAATAACATTATAGAACAAGATCACAGATCTATAAAGAGAATCGTTAATCCAATGTTAGGATTTCAGTCTTTTCGATCTGCTAATAAGACTTTAAAAGGAATTGAAGCTATAAATATGATCAAAAAAGGACAAGTAATCGATTTAAATTACTCTGTTCTTAATGAAGTCAAATACATTAATCAATTATTTGGTATAGTTTTATAATGTTAGTACATTTTCCTTGAATGTTTTGATTTTTATTAATCACTTATAGATTTACATATTTTGTTGAAGTTTTTGCAACGGAACCCTTATTTCTCTATCATGATGGTTGTTATGTTAATTAGTTCCAATTGTTTCACGAACTCCATATGCTCTATGAGTTCCAGGAGTTCCATAAGTCATAGATCAACAATGTTTTCTTATTACTGATGCCATTTAGGAAATCCAGAGATTTAGACCTAAAAATTGTGTATAAATGAAAATCTAAATCTAAAAAAAAGCTTTGTAAATAAAAATATTGGCTCTGTATTATGTTTCGAGATGAAGTAAAGTGATACAGGGTCAATTAAAATCTAAAAATTTTTAGAGATATTGCAATAAAAGCAAAGTTGACTTTAAGACTTTAATATATTATAGGTGTCTACACCCACTGATTAGCATCTCCACATCCACTAGGTATTGAACCCTTACACTAACCAGTGGATTTGGAAATGCTAATAGTAATAATAACAAAAATTGCATTAAGTAAGAACTGTAACTGAATTGTAGATATGGGTTTACTGCCCATTTAATCCTACACCACGTTGCACGAAAAAGTGAAGAAGGACATTTCATTAAGATAAAAGTAAGATAAATAAAAATAAATTCTTTAATTTTTTTATTTTAATCGTTAGTGTACCAAAAGTTCTGTAATATATTATTGACTCGGTATTCTTTTTCATTCAGCACAAAAAAAAGATGTACAACCAATAGTTATGGTTCATCCATGCCTGATCCATTCATCATGCCTAATCCGTTCATAGTGCTTGATCCATTCATCAAACGTGATTCGTTCATGCCTAGTCCTTATCCACTTGCTACAATAGCTGTCACTGATATTAATAAGCTTACTACTATCAAAAAGATAATTATCTTATTACTATGGTTAAATTTAGTACCCATATGAAAAACTCTCCTTAGTATTATTTAGTAATCTTTACCTATTCCATATTTATTAGAGCTTATGCCATCTTGTAGGCATTTATATGCACTGAATAATACTTACTTCTATAATTCTTAAAATTAATTATAAGAAAAATAATTTCTAAATAAAAAATACTTTCACATAAAATATTTTAAAATCGGAAAACAATTTGTTATCAATTATGTTTTTATTCAGAAACTATTTTTTGGATAATTAATTTAAAAAACTAGGGGAGTAATTATACATTGTAGTTTAAAACGAACAGATACAAGGTGAATGAGTGGGGAAGTATTGGTAGAAAGTATGAGTATATGGGATAATTGTAACGAATTTCGATAATTCTACAATTTCAACAAATTACATATATAGGCTTTATAGCAACCAGCCATAAAATTGGGGTTTATTGAAATACCCCCTGAACTGCCAAGTCATCCTTACCCCGAGCTTTGAAACAATCTAATCCCGAACATTATGGAAAAGTTTTATCTGGTATATTTTCACAATCAGAAAGTGATGTTTGCTTTTGAAATAATCTCCTATTTGCATGGTTTTTAAATTCAAGATTGAGAACGCAAAATAAAATTATGGGGGAATTTACCTGAAAGCACTTGTATTTGGAGCCGATGGTTTTGAAGATACAGAACTTATTTATCCTTATCACCGTTTGAAAGAAGAAGGAATAACCACACATGTAGCTTCAATAAATAAAGGGCCTATAACAGGAAAACATGGATATGAAATCAATGCGGAAGTTGCCTTTAGAGATGTGAATCCTGCAGATTATGATATCCTAGTGATCTCTGGAGGAAAAGGACCTGAAAAAATGAGACTGGACAAAGATGCGCTTGAGATTACGAGATACTTCTTCAAAGAAAAAAAACCGGTTGCAGCAATCTGCCACGGTCCACAGGTTTTAATCTCTGCAGGCGTCATAAAAGGTAGAAAAATCACCTGCTGGTTAGGGATAAGGGATGATATTATAGCTGCAGGAGCACTTTATGAAGACCGTGAAGTCGTTATAGATGAAAACCTGGTATCATCAAGGAGTCCAGAGGACCTGTATGCTTTTGGAAGGGAAATGATTAAACTAGTAAAGTAATTCAAAGTTAGACTTTTTTAGTTCCCGGCCTTTTCTTTAATTTTTGAAAATTTAGATAAACTCCTAATTTAAACGGGTTGTTTATAGGCGATGTAGAAATCGGCTATGTGGACAAAAATCTCAAATTAGCTATCAAAATTCCTAATTACGAGTTTTGATCTAACCGTGTGTAATTTCTTAAAGCTTGATTACTGTCGCTTTCAGAATCAACGAGTGTATACCCACATAATTACTTCTTCAAAAACCAAATGACTATATTTTTTAGTATACTCTTAAGCTTATGAGTTGTAATAATGCAAAAAATAGTAATGGAAAATTAACGTTGTGCACAGGCATAGTTTTTTTGTTATATAAACCTGGGTATAAGTAAAAACAACAAAAACAGAAACTTTTGCCAGCATAATCATTAAATTTGTATCACGCTTTTTGCAGTGAAATAAAAAAATGATCTACAGATGATACATCTAAATCTTGAGAAGAACTTGATATCGGTGAATTCCTTTTTATCGGGTTCCCTTAAGAAAGCCATGAGCTCTTGATCATCCCACAAGATTCTTCATAATGCATTCTAGGATAGCAAAACTAAATCATTAATTTCACTGGCAATTGATTGAAATCAATCAAAGATCCAGAAATAATGAAAAATGTCTTATTTTTTATCATTGATTGTTTAGAATGAGTAGAGAAAAAATTTGGAGACCAGAAAATAAAAAAAGTCTCCAGCTTACCACTGTCTATGATTGACATTATGCTCGGAACCGGGATGCTTCCTCCGAGCCACCTGTGGTATCACCTTCGGTATACGAACGGGCACCAGTCCCTGCCAGCTTTCCGTGGTCCACGATTAAATACTCTTCGCGGATCTGGCGTCCCTCCAGCCAGCATTCCAGAATCTCTCGAGTACCTGCCGCGTATCTTGCCTGTGCTGAGAGTGATGTGCCTGAAGTATGTGGTGTCATGCCATGATGTGGCATCGTCCGCCAAGGGTGATCCTTCGGCGCAGGCTGTGGGAACCAAACATCACCTGCATAGCCTGCCAGATGCCCGCTCTTCAGCGCCTGTGCCACAGCATCTCGGTCACATATTTTCCCACGAGCACAGTTCACAAGGTAGGTTCCCCGTTTCATCTTGCTGATAAGCAAATCGCTAAACATGTTCTCCGTCTGCGGATGCAACGGTGCATTAATCGTCACTACGTCGCACAAAGGCACCATCGACTCAACATTTGAGTGATATTCCGCATTCAACTCCTGTTCCACCTCCGCCGGCAACTGATGCCGTTCAGTGTAGTGAAGTTTAACGCCGAACGGCTTCAGTCGCCTGAGAACTGCCTCTCCAATGCGACCTGCACCGACCGTACCCACCTGCATTCCCTCTAGGTCATACGACCGGGAAATTGCATCCGCGATGTTCCAGCCTCCACGTATTACCCATCCATAGGCTGGGATGTAGTCCCTCACCAGCGCCAGGATCATCATAACCACGTGCTCGCTTACGCTGATGCTGTTCGAGTAGGTCACTTCCGCTACCGTCAGCCCGTGCTCTCCTGCCGCCTGTAGATCAACATGATCCGAGCCGATTCCAGCGGTAATCACCAGCTTTAGTTTACGACCTTTCTTAATTCTGTCGGCAGTTAAGTATGCAGGCCAGAAAGGCTGCGAAATCACCACGTCTGTGTCAATAAGCTCCCTTTCGAACACACTGTCCGGCCCGTCCTTGTCAGAAGTTACCACTAAAGTATGCCCAGCTGCCTCCAGGAACTTCCGCAATCCAAGCTCGCCAGAGACGCTGCCAAGTAACTCTCCAGGCAAGAAGTCGATATCATGGGGCGTAGGTACCGTCTGACCATTGGGATACCGCTCTATTTCCGGTATGTCTTTTCGTGCATACGACGGCGGATAGCCCGTTACCGGGTCGTCGTACAGTACACAAAGGATTTTCACCAAAAGAAATCACTCCTTCTCTGCCACAATGACGAGTAAGAGCGATCGAAAAACGTTCCATAACTGAAAGTTGATACACTCAGGGATGTTTGATCAATTTGTGTAGATTTCATCTTTTTGTCTCCTGTTATGTAACCATTCAGCTTAAAGAATACAGCATCAATAACCATCTTTTATCAAAATTTTCTTGACAAATTTCAATGAATCCGTTTTTGTAACTGCTGGATATTGACTATGTTTTTTGTACATTAATAAACAATTTTGGATGTATACTATATCAAAATTGATATCAATTAATTGTTTTCAATAGGCTGAACGGTTATGTTTGGTTTATGTTCCATTCCCTGTGAGCGCCTATTTATAATTTAGGAGTTGCACATTCTATAATCAAATTAAAGAATAGCAAAGCCTAGTGGAAATATAAATTTAGGAGTTCGATAAATATCTAGTCATGTCAGTGATTGATTGAAAATCTTATGAATAAAATTATTTCTATAGAACTTATGACAAACCTAGTATTCTTCAAACAACGGGCACAAGATATGAAAGTACTTGAAAGTGCTTTCATACCAAAGTTTGGGTATATTAATCTTTTATAAGATTAATAATTGACAAACAATACTCTTTTATTTAAAACTTTAGAATGATGTACAAATAAATATCTATATATTGTTTAGATAGTATATGTTTAGGTCATCGACTAATACAAGATGGTGGTTTCAAGATGAAATCTCCAATGCTACTTTGATTGTGTTTCGATACTTTTGCCACACTACAGCACTACAAATGCCATCTAAACGAAGAAAGGCCATGTATAAATACTTTGAAATAAAAATCTCTAGTAATTTAAATTAGAAGATCTGATATTTTTTAATTATTTGTTTGTTGGATATCTGATTCCAATAATAATATAATATTACCATAACTTCCAATTGAATATAAATCTCGTCGGTTTCTTTGTTTATCTTCTCAAAAAAATTATTTTCCCTTCTTAGTAATAGTCTAAATAATTTATTTAATTTTTAATGTTATTTAGCCAACTCTATGAATATATACATAAAGTCTAAGAATCAATCAATACCTTATGAGAACTTCCTCTGGAGAGACTAGGGGAATTACACTACGGTTCAATAACAGTATATATTTAATATACATAAATTTTGTGACAAAATCTCTGTATTTCTACCGTTTTAGATCTGATCTGTCTTTCTTTTCTATACTTTTATGTTTGTGAGTGAGTGTAGGGTTAATAGTGCAGTAATGTAATTGGCCGTTGATGTTAAGAATATACATTTACTTTACTTTAAAAACAAGGCATCAGTGAGAACAATAGACACAAGAACGTTATCAATAGAACTATTGGTACTATATCCTACTTTTTTGAAAACCCAATTCATTTAGTGACTATCTAATCGATTTTTTAGTGATTAATTAGACTTCCTATTGTCATCGAACGAGAACACTATCCAGCGCCTTATTAGCCTACTCCATGCTATATTTACTACACTTTACTACAGAGCATAAACGTCTTCGTAAAATGAAACAATACTTGTTTGGAGATAGACACTATTAAAAACAAAGAAACAAATGAATCAAAAAACATTCTGTAATAAAATCATTATTTATATAAAAATGAAATCGAGAAATTCAAACGTGCTGTGGAACACTGAACAACTGCAGGTTGTGATTTTGTATAGAAAAGATAATATTATACTTCAAGGAAAATACTATACAAAAATCTATCAATTCGGAGAACTATTACTGTTTTGAGACAGCCAATACGCTGCCCAGACCCCTAAATTTTGCAGCCCCTACTCATAGTTTTAAGTAACTACCCACGATTATACTACAATTGTTAATTAATAGTAATTTTAAGTGCTTTTACTCCAAGGTCTCCTTCTCTAAAATGTATAAATATATAAATATCGTATGTACATGCTTCCCTGGTGTCTAACATTGACCTCACACTTCTCTGAATCATTAGTAAAGTGAAAAAGCCATGCAAAGAATATATTTTGATAATAACGCAATCACTAAGGTCGGTAAGGAAGTTCTGGATGCTATGTTTCCATTCTTTTCTGACAATTACGGAAATCCATTTTTCACTCCTTTTTCCAAAAATCAGCAACTGTGACTTCGGCAATATAAGGAATATTCTTCAAGAAAATGCTTCCTACTCTCTCCATTTCATTTTTTACAATTGCTGCTACTTCATCCGCTTCTTCTGCCTTACACTCAAAAACTAACTTGTCATGCACAGAGTTAATTAATTTTATTTTTCTTGGCTCGAGTATTAAGAACAGATTACTCATTGTTATTTTAAGTATATCTGCACAAAGTCCCTGAACTGGAAGATTTTTATCTATATTCTTTATTTTATAATCTTCTTCTTTTTTATTGGGATCTCTTGTTTTACGTATTCTTCCAGCAAGTGTCCGTAAGTTACTGATTATATTTGAATAATGGACACTTCCAGATGCTCTCTATCTCTGCTGGTCAATCCCGATCTTCTCCAGGTATACTAGTTCAATTTGGTTGCTCAATGATTCTCGCTTGAACTCCTGGTATCCTAATTTATTATAAAGATAAAGGTTTTTAATGCTATGTGATCCGGTGAAGGGTTCAAATCGATCTACATCTCGGTGCATAATCTCAATCTCTGTCAGCAAATGGGCACCTAATCCTTGATTTTGCCATTTCGGGTGCACAACCAGCCTGCCGATATGACAAGTCGTGCCTATTGCGCGAGCCCGTACAGATCCTATAATTGAGTGCTTGCTAACAGCTTTGAGAAAGAGATGAGTACTGAACTCATTTTGTATCTCTTCGACGGTCTGAAGTAAAAGGGATATGGTCCAGTCATTGTAAATCTGAGCTTCGCTCTCGTATGCCAACTTCTGAAGATCTAAGATTCCGATTGCATCCTCAGGGGTTGCCCTAAAACTTTCAATATGTTCAGCCATGTTTTTTATCTGTTTAACTTTTCACCTATTATATAAAATATTAATTTAAACTACAGTTCTTATTGTATTCTATTTTGTAGCTCAAAAGCGTGAGTCCTGTAAATAAGATGCACCATTTTTTTGTCCTTGTAAATACACTCTTCTTTCCATATATATATGAAATTTCGTAAACACTTATATCATGCCCGCTTTTCAAATGGAAAAATAAATTTCACTGTGAATTCAGTAATATATCTGATATAATCTAAAAAATATTTCAAAAGTTTATCAATCTACAGACATTCATTTTCTCTTTTGAAAGCTGCCGAGAACACAGAAAATGAGATATCCTAGGCTTTATAATGTTCGTTCCTATATACTTCTTATTAAAAGTGAGTCTCCCGTATTATATATTCTCATTAGTTCCCAATTAGTCCCGCTATTTTCCCATTATATTCCCATTAGAAATAATATAAAAACAATAACAAGGAACTTAAAATCATAAAAAAAAGGGGAATTATGTTCCCAAAATAAAAAAATGATATATGATTTTTTAAAATAATATCCTAAATATTAGAATGTCAAAAAGTGAAATTTTCTATTTCTGTCTTGGATTTTTGGGATTTTGGGAATAAAATGTCAACTGACTACGTTTCAATGGGAATATGACGGGAATATTTTGGGATAAATGGGAATAGTATGGGAATAAAAGAATCAGTTGCCTTTGTACCCTGATCAAGTATCCTTCAGGAAGATAAACTCCTTATTAAATAGTGACCAAAAATTGAACTTTGATTCATCTATACTGAACTTAATAGCCTTTCTCCCACTACTGCTTATTAGCGTTTCTCCATTTCTTTCATATTTTGTATCTGTTTCTTCTTCCATTTTTAATCCCTTAATCTTGTCAAGGAGTCCCCCAGCTTCTCTGTCTTTCCTACCAACTAAGGCTCGTTTCACGCTTTGATATTTAATACCTGTGTAGCTTGATATATCATTAATTGTGCATTTCCCTTTACTTGCTTTATATTGGACTATCTGCCTCTCATTTTCGTTCATTTTTGTTACTGTGTTCTCTTTTTGAGCTTCGAATAACCTTTTAGCTCTTTCGAAGTTTTCAAGCTCAGCTAGTAAATATCCGTCCCCGTCAAAGATTCTCTGCTTCCATTTGAAGGCAGCAAAACCGCGAATCATCAAGGAACATTGGGAATATACGTGAATTACTGGTGTCCTGTAGGCCTATCCTGTCCACAAAGGGTATTATGACCTTGAATAAATTATTTTTAATTTCCCCATACATTCGTCTGCATATGAGTACTTCAATGTTTATCTCCTGCCCAGTTCCACCGCTCGCAGCCTCATGTTTCTGCACATCAAATATCCTTTTTTTCTGTTCGGGACTACTGTCAGCATCAAAGGTAAGTTGACGATTAAGCAATTGATCAGATACAAAGCTTTCAACACTTGTTAAGTACCAATTTATACGGGATGGAATTACCAAAGATATTTGTTTTTGATCTTTAACCGTTGTATAATAAGTTTCTTCCTGAAAGTTCGTTGTAGCTTGTTTTATTACTTCTTCGAATGCAGGTTCAGGATCCTTATCGTCCGAAAAAATGATGATACCAGGAGCTAAATTCATGTAGTAAGCAGCCTTCGCACTTAACCCGGTTACACGTTTCCATTTTTTAGGAATCAAATGTAAATGCGCTTTTACTCCATGTGATTTACCAGAGCCTGAAGTCCAATTTACTGATATCTGCAAACCTGCAGTATTAAGACAACACTGACAAGCTATTGATACGCATATTGCTTCTTGTGTATCCCGGTATCCGACATGCTTTTTTGCTATCGTGTTTAGGATAAAGTCTATAGGGTCACTTTCTCTTAATATCCTGTCTGCTTCTTCTTCTGCCTGCTGGATAAGTTCTGGGCTTAGGTCCATTTCATCATAGTTTATATTTAGGGGATTATCTTTTTTTGCTTCTGGCTCAATAAAATAAACTCTAATTAATCTCGCAGTGAAATTATTCGTAAAATGGCTGAAGGTTAGTAAGCGCACGTGACTAATTTTGCCACATATTTTGCTGTCTCCTTCGTGACAGAAATAGACTTTAACTTTGTTACTAAGATCTCCTTTATGGCTTTTTTTGGTCCTGTCACTTCAATTTATTTTTTATTGCTCAAGGTCTACATCTGAGTCTGTTATAATAAATATATAAGTTCAAAAATATACTCACAAAAAACTACAAAATAGTTGAGTGGATAATATGCATAATTTCGACTCCAGAGCTCTAAAATATTTTATTTCCTGGAGCCAATTGCAAAAAAAATGAACTAAACTCAATAATCATTCGAAGTATAGTAAATCGGAATTACTGAGATTGCCTTATAGGCATGAATTGCATCCATCCATATAATCCTTTTCTACTAGAATTATCCTTAAATCTGATTTATTTACCTGTACAGAACCACGATCCTGCCGCGAACCTCTATCAGTGTTGATCTTGTGGCATATGCAATTTTTTCTGCAATAGCTTTCAAGTCTTTTCCTTCTTCAGCACTCTTCAGTACCCTTACCTTCACAAGCTTTTTAGCTTTCATCTGCTTATTCAATTCTTCAATTAAAGTATCGGTTACCCCATTTTTTCCGATTTTTAGAATAGGGTCAATTAGGTTTGCTTCAGATTTCAATTGGTATAATTTTTTCTTCTCCATTGTCCTTCCTCGCACTGATAATGATAAAACTCCTACTACAACTATGAAATACTTCTATTTCTACCAACGAAAATTTTATAACTGCTAAGAAGAAACTATTTACTTCTGTAAGCTCTTTACCATTGAACCGTATTTTTCCTCTTTCTCATCAGTACCTTTATTCAAACTTAATGCCACAATGTAGGTATATAAAACGATTTCTCTTTTTTCTCATCAGCATATATGTCAATGTTTACTGATAAACTTAGAAGCGATAAGAAAATATTCTTTTCAAAATATACATTAATTTTTCCCACCATCTTCTCCTAAAATTATGGCATTAAAGCACAAGATTCTATTTTGTATACTCTTGATATTTATAACAATTTGCTATATAGTTGTGGTAATTTCCTTTGACAGAGCAATAGTTGCCTTTGGATATATACTTGACTTCTTCTTTCGGTTAACAATACTTTTTTAACCTACCATCTTTCCTGCTGCTGTATGAACAATCTGCATTTGAGTACACCTTGCTAGCAATGATACTCTTTTTGTAATTCCTCCGTTGTGAAATCAATCGCAAAATGTTATATATTCGGAAAAACTCCAACCTATGAAGCAAGTTTATTTCCTTTTAATCAGATTTTTTTCTACTATGTTTCATTAGCCTTTTATTTTAAAGATAGCTTCAGCTAGTTTTGAAATACTTCTTTTGTTTTCAGTGTTGTCAAAAGATAGAGATTATTAAAAAAGCTGTACATAAAATCTCCATATTAACTCTTTTTTACCTTTCCCTGTTTTTGCTTCATTTTCTTGAGATTTATCTGCTTTGTATATCCAGGCTCTGAAAGCATAACAATAGAAACATGAATCAATGCCTCCTTTATTTTCAAATAAGGCAATTAAGCTGGCTATAAACCTGTCCAAAATTTATTCTTCTTTGCAGTTATCAATTATTCTTTTTATGGATCATAAGATGTTGTACTGCCGATATTTAATAAGGGAAATCAAGAAATTTTCTGATAGAAATTCAACCATTACATTGTTCCTCAAGTTCAGAGTCGAAAAGACCATGCTAGTATTGTAAAATAGGCATTTTAAACATAAAGATTGCATCAGCTTCAGAGAGCCTCTGAAACTGTTTTGTTAATAATACATGAACTTAAACGTGGTATGAAAGGATTTCTTTCAATTAATTAAGGAATCAATTTTAGCAAATTTGTCTCCAACTATTTGAAGATGTTTGCATTCTTCATAAAGAGCAAAATAAGTAATATTTTTCATGATATTTTTCATGAATAAAAATTACTGTTGAGAGATTTAAACTATGCTCTCGTTTAGAGAAATGAGATCAAACAAGAATCGACGAGTTATAAGTTTAGATAAACAAAGCGAGTTGTTTGAAGCATATCCTATCCTTTAGTAAAGGTGATGGCTGCAATTAATTTTACAGAGATTTGAGGCCAACAAAATAGATGGAATTGTGAGATGCAATCTTTTAAGTTTTTGCATTCTGAAAGACTTTCTTTTTCCTTGACAAAAAATTATTAATTACTTGGTTTAATAACTTGAAAAAATACAAAGCCTAAAATCAATTGCTTAGAGTTGTACAAAGAATAACGAAACTTGAGTATAAAAAGGAAATAGTAAATTAAAATAGTAAGTTGAAATAGTAAATGAAAAGTAACTATTCACCTACAAAAATCATTTGTTAATATCCATTTTGACACAACAGAAACTTCTAATCTTTAGTGATGAGAAATAAAAAAATTATCAATAGCCTACAGTTAAAGGAAACAAGCCCATCAGAATTTGTTCAATGAATTTTAGTAAAGATGGCTAAAGATATTGTTTTTTCAGGCTTAATAATTATTTTCAAATAAAAGTAAAAAAGTGAATGAACATAAGAAATTTGACATTATATTTATGTACACAGATGTAGAATTCATTTACCTATTTAGCAACTATTATTCGTCGAAAGTTAGTTTAATTTTTAAGTTACTATCACATTGAAGAATAAACAACAAATGAATGTAGGATATTAAAGTAAAAAATGTAGATGACTTCGATAAATCTCTGAGTTTTGCTAGTTATCGTACACTATATAGGCGGATGAGGAAATATAGGAGTTTATCGAAATCTTCTGTGGTGAAGGCAAAAGAGCAAATTAATAAAAATGGATGAAGGTAGGTTTGGATAGAATCAAAATTAGGTTCGATACGGATGGGATTAATGAAATAAAAGGGGTTTGCAGGATCATGAAAAAACAACTTGAACAGCGTTTAATTGAGCTCAGGAAAGAATATGAAGCTGGGCAAAAAATAATGGAAGATATCAATTTAAAGCTTGTAGAACTTGAAAACAGGAAAAATAGCCTGAGTGAGACTCTCCTTAGGATTAGTGGAGCAATTAATCTACTCGTAGAAGTATTGGAAGGCAGTGAGGATGCACATGAGCAAATGATTAAAACAGTTTTAACTTACGATGGTACTATAGAGGTCCCAAATGTTGTGAGACAGGCCCTTGAAAAGGCCAAGGAAAGTCTGAAAGAAGCAGGACTCGCAACAGGAACAGTGGTCGAACAAAAAGGTATTCTTCCGATAGGTGTTATGGCTGGGGAAATTATCAGACAAGAACCTAAACAAGGAACAAAATTACCAGCAGGTTCAGCTGTAAATCTTGTAGTTGCGGCAAAAGGTAAATATCTACAAACAGTTGACAAAAAATTAATATATACTCCATATTCCGGCTGCAACTGTGAGCAAAAAAAGGAATGATATTAAGGTCTATCTAAATAAGATTGACGCTTACCTTAGCAACTCAAGAAGCTAATCCAGGAATTGATCTATGTTTTTGGTTTTCTTGAGAGCTTAGAGACCCATGTACCTTTTAGGTTCTTTTTGAATAGCTTCTAAATAATTATTAAGTCGTTTCAAAAGTTTGATTAAAAGTAGTGATATGTATGTAAATATATGGGATCTTTAATCCCTATATTAGGCGATTACGCCAGTTTTCACTGCGATTTCATCCAGAATGAAAAACAGCGGTAAGATGGATAGAAAAAATTGAAAAGCCAGATAAAAGTCTGAAAGATCAAAATTGCAGTTGCTACTAAACTGCAAGCAACTGGACATGTTCTTACTACAGTTATGAATATAATGGGATTATTCAATATAATATATTATAATTTGTTCATGTTTTTCTGATCTTTCCTTATTTTCAACATAGTTTTTGATGACATCATGAATTTTATCATTGACAGCAGTTACCACACTACCTACTTCACTCTAAAGTTCACTACTGAATAGTGTTTTTAATATTAGATTTTTTTAAAAATTTTTCATTATGTGATATTTGGTATTATCTGCATTACCCTTGAGAGAGAATATTTTGTCCATCACCAACGAAAAAATGGACATGATATTTTCAGTAATGATTGTATCAAAGTCAAAGCAGTACCTTTTAACAATTTCAAAGCATAAATCCGATTTCAATACTCAAAATTTCAGATAAACTCTCAAGTTTTAGGATATTTAGCCTAATTATATATATTAATTGTCACATATAAATGTTTATCAAAATACTCCTTTGATTATGCCATTGGCCAGAAAAAATTTGATGATAATTCGTACAGAATTAAAATCTATGTGATATCCGATTTTATAAACACAATGATTTGGATTCCGTAGTTCCATTTTATAGTACCAAAGTAGATTAAAGAGAATTTTGATAAACCTTAGATTTCATAAATTGTTAATATTGGCATTATAAACAACCAGCCATAAATTGGCATGTAGCAAAACCCTCAAAAATATAACTCATTTGGTTAATAACGGTTTGTGGAAATTTCCAGCTCCACAGCAAGCTGTGGGAAATTCGACTGGACAATTTATGTACTTCATACTACATTAATAATTTATGTAATTATACTGATATTCTCTTTATTCGACCTTAGGATATATTTTCAGTCTTTTAACAACTGTTATTTGCAGGTGGTTCCTATTAGTATATTGGCAAAAAGGGGAATTTAATGGAATCTACACTGAAATTCGGGGATAAAATCGCTGTGGCAGATGTGAGAAAACTCCATGATATGGAAGATGTATTGTTTGATAAGGAATGGTTTGAGAAAACAGAGGAGATTAATAAAGATATATATTACATGTTCAGGAATCTCGCAAAAAATGACGATGATCTTGAAGTAATTAAAGGCCATCATCTCAGATATGACATTACTGTAATTCCTCCCGGAATGCTTGGGTTGGAATATACAAAAACTGTAGGTCACTACCACCCTCAAGTTCCTAGGACAGATATTTCTTATCCTGAAATTTATCAGGTACTTGAAGGCTCTGCTACTTATCTACTGCAAAAAGTGGAGCATGAGCATGAGGATGTCCTTCAGGATGTCGTGGTTATCACAGCAGAAAAGGGGGATTTGGTGCTTATACCACCAGGATATGGGCATGTGACCATAAATGCTTCTGAAAATACCCTCAAAATGGCAAACTGGGTTTGCCGCGATTTTTCCTCCATTTATGAGCCTATTAAAAGGCTTTCTGGAGCTTCCTATTTCCTTTTAAAAGATGGATTTGCCAAGAATCCCCTCTACAGAAATGTTTTACCCATTCGTTTTCTTAGACCTCTGGATTATAACAACTTAGGACTAATTTCGGGAGAAAATATGTATACACTTGTACATAAAATTGAAAAACTTCAATTTTTGATCTCTCCATAAAATTTTTTAAGATATTTAACAGGGATGTTCTGATAGACAAATTTTATAGATTTTTCCGCTTAGACGCTTAGTTATAAGGTATTTCAATAGATCTATGATTTTCACGAGTTATTTTTATACTATTTACGAGTATATAATTAAATTTAGGAGTTTAACGATTGCTCCCATATTATGATCTTCCTCTAGTTCCCTTTGGAAAATCTTTTCTCCACCTTTTGTGTCCTGTTTTCCGTAGATATAAATGAGAATGCCAGCTATTTTCTCAATATGAAATCGCTGAAAAAGAACATGCAATTCTTTGAATAATAGGCATAGATAGCTGAAAATACTTTTCACTTTGCTTTTTTGACTACTGACGTCATCTCTACCTTGAAAAAAGGTTGCATCTATTTTAGTTTTTAAAAACCGTTGTAAAACTGATCAATGAATTGTCATCGAAAGTTCAAAAATGTGATTTTGATCACGGATACAAAATTGGCTTTGAGGCAATTTTATTTCCTACTAAGAGGCTATCCGAAAAGTCCTGCTGATCTGAAGTTATCAATGCGCACGCTAAATGTAGGACAGCAAGGTAATTTTCAATTTTCTTTTCCCATCTTATAAGGAGTCTCTGAATCTATTCAACCAAGAATGTGCCCTTTCTACAACCCATCTTCTTGCCCTAAAACCAGGTATGTACCTTCTTATGTTTTCTTCTCCACGACTTTTGATATGCGCAGTATAACCATAGTCTTCAACCAATTTTCTGATATCTGTGAAATCATAACCCTTATCCATGCATATATTCTGAATTATGTCTTCTGGAGAAGGTCTTTCAAAGAATATGGCGTCTAAAGTCCTTTTTACAAGCTTTTTATCGTGACGATTGGCTCCATCAACGACAACAGAAAGTGGTATGCCTTTACCATCAGTTAAAACAATCCTTTTTGTACCTTTTTTGCCACGATCAGTAGGATTGGCTTCTGTTCCAGCTCCACCTAATGGTGTTTTTGTCATAGCACCATCAATTGATTGTCATTCCCATTCTAAATCATTTTTCGAAATCATACTCAACAAGACCAGCCAGCCACATGCTCTCAAATAAGCCTGATCGTCGCTATTCCTGAAATCGATCATGTACAGTGCTTGGAGCTCCATAAAATCGTGGCAATGCTTTCCATTGGTAACCAGTAACAAGGAGATAGAAAATGCCACTCATTATTTTCCTATCACCCTTTCTAGGTCTTCCAGACTTCTTTTTTGGCTGAGGTACAGGTAGTAAAGGTTCTATTTTTTTCCAATAATCTTCAGAAATTTCGTAGTGCTGAACAATTTTCAGTTTTGTCATTACCACACATGATCTGAAATTGAAAGTATATTATTTTTCCAATAGGCTCTAAGTACATGTAATTGCAAACCCACGCAAAACTGATAAACGCCATCAGTAGTCAAGAATTGCAGAAAATGAGCTCAAAAAACTTCCCCATTAAATCTCAAATAAAAATAAATATTGATATTTTTTTCACAAATGTTGAATAGTTGCTATCTATCCTTATATTTTCCTCTTTCATTTTTGAGTCGACTCCGTAATTTCTCCACTAATGTCTTCCCTTAGCATAGAAACGGCTTTATCAAAATCATTCGTCTGACCGAGAACCCACATAAGCTTAACAAGCGATGTTTCAGGTAGAGTATCTTCTCCCTCAATTGCGCCAGCCTTAATCATATCATAGCCAGTATCATAGACACGGTCACAAATTCTACCACTAAGGCATTGAGATGTAATTACAACAGGTATTTTAGCATATGTGGCTTTTCGGATTAAAGGGATCCAGGTAGTAGAAACATGACCCAAACCTGTACCCTCAAGAACCAGTCCCTTATACTCATTTTCGATATAAAAGTTAAGAACTGCAGGATCTGCACCTGGGATAAATTTCACAAGAGCACATTTAGGCTCCATTCCAGGCTTGAATTTTAGAGGTTTTTCTCCACGTTTAGTATAGTCAATGAAAGTTTTTATTTCCCTCGTATTGTAGTCTACAACTCCTATTGGAAGAGAATTTATAGACTTGAAAGCATCCCTGCGTGAACTATGCATCTTTCGGACTTTTGTGCCTCGATGAATCTCACAGAAATCATCTGAAGTTGTGCCATGCATAACAACCGAAACTTCGGCAACGTCGCTTATAGCTACCAAAGCTGCACAGATCGCATTCATGGCATTGTCACTGCTGGGACGATCTGCACTCCTTTGGGAACCTACAAGAACAATAGGTACAGGCGTTTCTATCATAAAAGAAAGGGCTGCAGCAGTGTACATCATGGTGTCCGTGCCATGGGTAATAATCACTCCGTCAGCTCCTGTGTGTATTTCCTCTACGACTGCATGGGCAAGGTTTTGCCAGGACTCTGAATCCATATTTTCTGAGAGGATGCTCGAGATAACCTTGCCCTTGAAGTCAGCTATTTCCCTGAGTTCAGGAATTGCGGCAAGGATATCATCAGCGGTAAACTGGGACGTAACTGCTCCTGTTCGATAGTCGATCTTACTTGCAATAGTCCCGCCCGTTGAAAGAATTGCTACTTTAGGAAGCTTTTTCCCAGGCAATGGAAGCTTTTCTCTTGTCTTTTTGTATTCTTCACGATCTTTACTGCTTCTATTTGCATTTTTTTCTTTACTTTCCAGAAGGGTTATCTGGACACTATTCATGGAAAAACCAGCATTATAACCGCTTTTCATTTTTATTGTAATGTATTCTTCCATTGACGGCATCACTTGGCCTTCAAATACTGTCCCTTTTTTCTCAATACGTATCCAATCGCCTTGTTTGAATTCCATGCATTAATCCCTTTTCTACTGTTTTTTGAGATGCTATCTAAATGATACTATCAAAAATACCATATTTTTTGTGCGATACTAATTGTTACATATACTTCTTGCGATTCTAAGAGGTTAAGATAATACTAAAATTAAAAATTTTTTCGTGCTTAAACTCAACATTTAAGCTTATCTATACTCATTAACTATTGCAAGCAAATTTTCAAAAGCCGAGTTGATAATTTTTTTAAGGTTTGCAATTTCCTGTTTGTCAAGTTCTAAATCAGTCTGTCTTTTTGCGAGGTAACGCAGTACTTCCTCTGGAGCAGGCCCACCAGCAACTTTCCTTCTCTTTATGCTTGAAACAGGGTCAAGAGCTTCAGTTACCATATTTTCAGTTAGTCCCATTCCTGAAAGAGACTCTTCCAACACAATTTTGGCCGTAGAATCAATATTTTCTAGTGTAAGTTTTCCTCCTTCTTTTGCCAGCATTCCAACAATCTGGTGGGCAGTCCTAAATGGGATGCCTGTTTGACGAACGATGGTATCTGCAAGTTCTGTAGCTGTTGTAAAACCTTCAATTGACTTGTCTGCTAGTACGTCAATGTGGACTCTCATTGTCCGTATCATTCCCTCCATTACATTTACAGATGCTCTAACCGTTTCAATCGAGCGGCATATATTTGGAGTTGCTTCCTGAAGATCCCTATTGTAACTCAGGGGCAGGCCTTTGCAGATCGTAAGCAAAGACATGAGAGCTCCAAAAGCTATCCCAGTTTTCCCGCGCATGAGTTCGGCAGAGTCAGGATTTTTTTTCTGTGGCATTATCGAGGAAGTGGAGGCGTACATATCATTCAGTTCGATGAAATTGAATTCGGATGAAGACCAAACTACAAGTTCTTCGGCCATCCGACTTAGGTTTACCATCAAGTTTGCAAATACCGATGCGCATTCAATAAGAAAGTCCCTGCTGCTTACTGCATCCATTGAGTTTTCGAGCAAGCCTTCAAAACCAAGGAGTTCTTGAGTCCTTTTCCTGTTGAGGTTAAAACCCGTAGATGCGAATGCAGCAGCTCCTAGTGGGCAGAGGTTTGTCCTGGAAAAAGCATCCTTAACCCTGTCGAAGTCTCTGCCGACTGCAGCTTCATGAGCGCATAGGTGATGGGCAAGGGTTGTTGGCTGAGCATGTTGTAGGTGTGTAAAACCAGGCATAAGGGTATTGATATGTTTTTCTGCAAGGTTTATCAGGGTGTTTCGTAGGACAAAGATTTCCTCCAGAAGTCCAGTCAGTTCTTCTCTTAGAGCCAGCCGGATGCAGGTTGCAACTTCATCGTTTCTGGAACGTCCCGAGTGCATTCTGCCCCCAACTTCTTCTCCAACAATATCAATAAGTCTTGACTCAAGGGATATATGAATATCTTCGTAGCTGAAATCAAGCTCTCCCATTCCTTCTTCCCGGATTCTCAAAAGCCCGCTAAGGATTTTACTGCAGTCTTCCGTATTAATAATGCATTGTTCTTTCAACATAACTGTGTGAGCAAGGTCTACTGCTATATCAAAATTAAAAAGCCATTTGTCAGCTTCCATTGAGGAGGTATAATGTAAAATTTCGTCTTTCTGAGCATCTCCCAACCTTCCTCGACGTAAAATATTGCTCATAGGTTTTCCTCCCTGTAATCTTTTTTGTGGTCATTCTGAAAGGAACTTGCATGTGTGAGATTTTTTATTCTACTAATAAATTTCTCTATAAAGTATATCTTGGAGATTAAAAGTGCCCTTGCGCTCATATGTTCAAAATATGTGACAGGATTTCATTCCAAACGCTTTATGTGGATTACTATCAATAAATATTTAATAATATTTGTATCAAATGGGCATTTTTTTTCGAGGCGAGTTCAATTAAATTCCAAAATATTATCCATACTTCTGGCTTCTGATACTTCGCTATAAACCTCAAATTTACTGTTATTCCATCTTTTTACCTCATACATTCCACTACTATTCTAACTCTTAACTTTAATCTCAGTTATTCTTAAACTCGAAGTACAAACATATCAAATCTTAACTTTTTCTCGTCTACGGCCTTATGTCTCTTTTGAACATACTTTAATCCCATATAAACAAAAATGCTATCTATTTTTTCAATATGACAGTAGTTTAAAAATTAATCTAACTTCCAATTAATACTAGTGACAAATAGACAGCAAATTGCATATTTGTCTTAATCAGGGAATGTTGGTACTAAAATTTATCACGGGAAACGTTTGTTCAATGTGATATTTATCTGGTCTCATTATGAATATGGATTTGGCTACATAATAGGATATAATTTAAGTGAAATTGTAACATCTAAATTATCGTACTAAGTAGCCTAAGTAGGTTTCTTTGGATGTATTTTAGATTTGTTAAGAAAATTTGAATGAGAAAGTTCGCTTATACATATTTAAAATCTTTTTATTCCTAAACAAAGCTGC
Organism: uncultured Methanosarcinaceae archaeon; assembly: GCA_963733675.1. GTDB lineage: Archaea > Halobacteriota > Methanosarcinia > Methanosarcinales > Methanosarcinaceae > Methanosarcina. The sequence continues at coordinate 233,232 of CAVTET010000012.1, forward strand.
TACCTGAAAAAGAGTCAATTTATAGTCCATTTTTGTCTTCTTGGAATTTCAATTTATCACTTAGAATACAAGACCGATTAGAACTTCTTTGGAAAATTTAAAGTATAAACTTCTTTTTTCCCTTGATTATATTAGGAATTATGCATTTGAATTTCCACAACTTTAAAAATATTTAAAATACATTAAACTATAAAGAAGTTATAAAAATGCTAAACGTTATATCTATAAAGCTGCCAAAATATACTAACCTTGGTTACCTTATCTTACCCACAAAAAGACCTTAAATTACTCTATAATCGTCCCAGCTTTGACTTAATAGTCGAAATTCGGGCTTATGTATCAGAAAAATAAGGTGATACTAAATAAAATAGTGCTATATTAATTAAAAGAAGTAAATGGCTTGATCATGAAATTTGTTTTCTTCCTCAAATGTGCATTCCTGTAAGTACATTCAATAAATTTAACGATATAGTATCGATCTATAAATAAAGATAACAAAGGGATTGAGGGCATGGCGGGAAGAGATAAAAACCCGCCATTTGTTTGGAGAGAAGGGACAGGATAGACAACCAGACCTGCCCCCGGCTGAAGTGTGAACTAGACTGATTAAGAGGTCCACATATATTTTTAGTGTTAAACTATTTAACTTTAAGTACATAATCAAAGATTAGGGAAGTTGCAAAGAGGCATCCCCCCCGGCTGTCTGTATCGTTTTTTCATCTGCAAAAAAAGATTCTGGATATCTGTGCAAAAAAGCTTCGTATATTCTGAAATAACCAAAATCGAAAAAGGAACCAAGGCTTATTAAAGTAACATTTAAAATACCTCTTATAGTCATATCGAATGGAACATCAATTAATCCAAGAAGAGCAAATAAAATTGCAAACTGGAATAGGGGTACCATGAATAAAATAATCCATGCCGTTAATAAACGATGGCTCCGTTGCAAAAAATTCAAAAAAATATGTAAATCTATGCGTATAAAAAAATCAAAATATTCAAGGAAAATGTACTAACATTATAAAATAATGCCAAACAACTGATTAATGTATTTGACTTCATTAAGAACCGAGTAATTTAAATTATTGACTTGTCTTTTTTAATCATATTCATAGTTTCAATTCCTTTTAAAGTTTTATTAGCAGACCGAAAAGACTGAAATCCTAACATTGAATGAACTATCCGCTTTATAGATCTATGATCTTGTTCTATAATGTTATTCAAACACTTGATTTGTCGAATGCCTACGTTTTTAGGTAGTATTTTATCATTTTTCAGTTCATCTATAGCAGGTGGATAAGCTGGATTCTTATCAACTGTTATTACTCTCGGAATTTGATTATTATTAGAACTCAAAGCTTTCTTAAAGAATCTCTTCGCTGCCTTTCTATCTCGTTTTGAACTTAACATAAAATCAATTTTATCTCCATTTGAGTCAACTGCTCGGTAAAAATAGTTCCATTTACCTTTTACTTTGATATAGGTTTCATCAACTCTCCACGAATCGTTTGTTAGTCTTAAATATTTTCTTATTTTCTTTTCTAGTTCAGGGGAATATTGATGTACCCATCTCATTATAGTACTGTGATCAACTTGAATTCCTCTTTCTATCATCATTTCCTTTAAATTTGTATAGCTCAATGGATATTTTAAGTACCATCTTACATTCAATAGGATAATTTCTCCTTCATAAGGCTTCCATTTAAAGGAATTAGATAGCATATTACTATCTTTGGTTTTCGTTTTATTCTATTGCATCATTAGAAAGGATTTTTTGCAACGGAATCCATATCCGTAATACTTTATGATGAATAATTCTTCATAATTTGATTAAGTGTTGATTTTTAATGTGAGGGTTACAATCAAAAAAATCATAAATTCGTTTAGGTAGTAACTAGGTATAATTTCTTCTTTAGAGCTATAGAAAATTGAATTCTTAGAGGAGATTGCAAAAAATGAAATTAAGGTGTAGATATGAAGTTTTTTCTTATGAAAGCCGAGAAAATTGGAAATTAATAAGAATAGTCATTCGGAACTACACCAAATCAGAACTAATAAAAGTGCGCTTCCTTCATCCGGATTTTTGGGCTCATTTTATACCTGGAGCTTTATACGTGACCTTATCCACTTTGATGGTGTTAATAGCAATTTATTATTAATGTTACAGCTTCCACTAAGAATTTTCTAGAAACGTTATTCTTCACAGATGGAGCTATCCAAAATCCATGTTATTCTAGATCATGATTTAAGATTGTGGCAGGGTTGAAGCTTCAATCATCTATTTCATTTTTCTTTGATCATATGGGACTGGTATACTTGCCTCTCATCATGGACTTTCGCGGTCTTAATGGAGGGATAAAAACGAAGCTAGAATAGCTAAGATATTTTCTTGCTACAGTAGCATTCCCTCAGCATGGGTATCAGGTGGCCAGGCACTGAGCTCAATAGCTTTCGCTCGGATACGCTGGCGTTCAGCAACATCGTTATAAGCCCAAATATGCACGAGCTTGTTGAGCGTGCCGATGACTGTTTGCCATGCCCTAATGAATGGTGACAGTTTTCGGCACTCCTCGATTTTATCACCCCAACGCCTTATGACCTCTGTCATGAAGCTTGTCCCATAGCTGTATGTACGAATTTCATAGATATTTCCATACTCCTTCGGCGTGATAGGAGGTGAAAAGGGCAAAAATTCCAAGATTAGCGTATCTTCTTCAAGTATAAACTTTTAGATATCTGCCGGCCATTCTGCCAGTTTTGAAGATTGCTTCATAACCCGATCACGCTCTATCAGGCTCTCATATGGCTAAATATGAATCACTTGGTTGAGCGTGCCGACCTCTGTATGCCAAAAGCCACCTAGTGGAGAGAACTTAATGCGTGCTGGCAAGGCGCTTGTATATCTTTCCTCTACGATGGCCATGGCTGCGATTTTCAATTGTTGTCTCAACATCTCGATTATCATGAGGATCCTCCTGCAGTTAATCGTTCGATGTATATGATAGTGGATATAGCCAGTTCCACAAGACACGACTCATCCCCGGCATTAACGCATAGGTCATCAGGGTGGCCAAGAGCACATTGGTCACTACATTTGTCGCAGGAGACATAGAATAATGATATATTTATTATTTTATTGAAGAAATATTATTTGATATTTAAGCAATAATAAACGAAAGCTGTAAACAATATAAGTATTTATGGTAGTTGGAGCTGAACCAAAGTATTCTCCTTCAAAAGTCATGCAAATTATAAAAAGTATTATAGCAAGATAAATCTTTAAACAATACCCTGAAATCAAAAAACAGCTTTAGGGTGGTGAACTGTAGAGTGATGGAGGTTACATTGGAACTATAGAAGATGGAACAACTTCAGATGTTATCAAAAACGATGTTGAAAATCAGGGAAACAGGGAAGAAAAAGAAGCATATCAGCAAATGAAAATATTCGATTTTTAATAGCCATTAAAACCAGAGCGGTGGCGTGAACATACCCCGTTGCTTGCAGCGGGGTATGTTCGCGCAACTTTGATTTAAAAATAACTGGGGAGTTATGAATATTTCTAATCGTTTGAGTTCCTATGAACTGGAGATCAGAGTCCAGGAACTGGTAACTGAGCTGGAAAAAATCAATCAGACATTATAATATCAATAATGAGCTGGTTAAACTTGAGGATAAACTCGAAGCCAAAATAAGGCTCAGAAACAACCGTATTCTTAAGGAAATAAACCGGATCTTCAGCATTGTAGTGCAGGAAAAAACATAAGAAGATCCGAGGAATGAGTTTTATCTATATCTCTGGAAGTGACCTACAGCCAGCTTGGATTCATCAATTTAGTGAATGATGATGGATTACTACCTGATATTGCGATCAGCGACATGGTTGGGGTGTTTGATGTGCGGCAAGACTGGGCATCGCCGTTCTCTGGGAGATTTTGTTTTCATAGCTTGTACGGCAGTGTCATTAACAGCGAGAAAAGCTTCTTTACTAACTACCCACTGCCACATCCAGATAATATCGATGTGCCACATGATCATCCATCGCTTACTTCATTTCTTGGCGTACCCCTCGTCTTAGATGGTGGAATAATGGGTATGCTAGGGGTTGCAAACCTTGCGGTGGCTATAGCTGCTAGCAGCAGACGGATCTTGAGGCTATCGCGCCAGCAATTGTGCAGGCTCTACAGAGGAAAAGGTCTGAAGAGTATAGTCGTGAAGCTTATGGAGATCTCTAGATGAAATTCAAGGAGTTGCAGGCTCATTCCGAAGAACTTCATAAAACCAATAAAATGCTGCTGGGAAGTGAAAGGCATTTTCATAAAATGGCTAATGCGATCCCACAATTGGCTTGGATCGCCCATCCATATGGCTATATCTATTGGTATAATGAACGCAGGTACTCTTAAACGGGCACCACGTCGGTGCAGATGGAAAGCTGGGGCTGGTAGAGTGTTCACGACCAGAAGTACTGCCACAAATGCAGGAACAGGGGAATGCTTCGCTTGTTACGGGGCAGATGTTTGATATGGAGTTCACTCTGCGCGGAGCCGATGAAATTTTTCGCCCGTTACTCCCGCATGTTTTACTCCTGAAAGACGCTGCAGGGAACATTCTTCAATGGTTTGGAACAAATACCGACATCGTCGAGCGCAAAAAAGCAGAAGAAATGTTAAAGTTAAAATTAGAAGAACTTAACCAATCAAATGAAGAATTATAACAATTTGATTACGTTTCATCGCACGATTTACAAGAACCCGGGAGAATGATCACAAGTTATTTGCAGCTTTTACAAAGGAGATATCAAGGTAATCTCGATGATAAGGCTGATAAATAAAGCCATTCTGCTGATGACGGGGCTTCCCACATGCAAAATCTGATAAATGATCCTTTAAAATTCTCGCAAATTACTCAAAGTACTAAAGAGCCTGAAACTATGAATTGTGAATTTATTTTGAATCAGGCACTAACCAATTTAAAATAGATGATAAGAGATTATAAAACTACTTGTATCTCATGATCCTTTACCTGATGTAATGGTAGACTCTACGCAGCTGGTTCAGGCATTTCAGAATCTTATATTAACGAAATAAAATTTCACAGTGAAGAAGCACCAAAAATTCATATCGCTGCAGAGAAAAAAGCTAGTGAATGGGGATTTTCAATACAGGATAATGTAATTAGAATTGATTCGAAATATTCGGAAAGAATCGTTGAAATTTTTAAAAGACAACATAATAGAGAAATATATTCTTGAACATGAATAGAGCTTGCGAGTTGTGAGACAATTGTAGAAAGATATGGTGGCCGTATATGGGTAGAATCTGAACTAGGAAAAGGTTCAACTTTTTATTTCACTTTACCAATAAACACTGCATAATTTCAGAAACTAAATTTTAACACATAAAAAAAAGTCAGATTTATATTGAAATTCATCTATTAGAGATATTTCATAAATGAGAACATAATTTTCTGGCTTGAAGTCGTGAAGTTACCATAGCAATTAAATCAATATGATTCAGGTATAGAATGGTGCAACTATGGATGAAAAGATTAAAATCTTGCTTTTTGAGGATAATTCTGGCGACGCAAATCTGATCGATGAGATGCTTGAAGAAATCGCCGACTTCCCATATAAACTTATAAACGTTAAAACACTCAAAGAAGGTCTGAGTCTTCTTAAAGAATGTCCATTTGATGTAATATTGACAGATCTAGGCTTACCAGATAGCAATGGTATCGACACTTTTCTTGATATTCATGCAAGGAATTCACGAATTCCGATCATAATCTTTACTGCGTCAAATGATGGGAAAATTGGGATGGATGCTGTAAAGAGAGGTGCTCAAGACTATTTAGTCAAAGGGCAAATAGATGGTAGATTATTGAAACGTTCTATCCAATATTCTATTGAGCGCAAAAAAAAAGAGGAAGTAATCGCAAATATCGAAATTGCTCGTAAAAAGGAAATTCATCACAGGATTAAGAATAATTTACAGGTAATATCCTCACTTCTTGACCTTCAGGCTGATAAATTCAAAAACAAAATTGAAGTGACGGGTTTAGAAATCATACATGCTTTCAGGGAAAGTCAAGATAGAGTAATATCTATGGCCCTTATCCATGAAGAATTATACAATGGTGGAAATCTCGAAGATCTAAATTTTTCACCATACCTTGAGAAGCTAACTCAAAATCTTTTCCAGACTTATAAACTTGTAAATACCACTATAAGCTTAAAGATGGATCTGGAAGATAACCTTTTCTTTGATATGGAAACTGCAATCCCATTAGGAATGATTGTTAATGAACTTATTTCGAACTCCCTTAAGCATGCATTTTTAGGCAGAGATAAAGGAGAAATTCGAATCAAATTTTGCCGTGAAAAAACAGGGCAATATATAAATAGCAGAGAAAAAAGCAAAAATGAAAATTGTAATAGTATCATTTTTATTCTGACAGTTTCAGATGATGGTGTAGGTGTACCTGAAAATATCGAGTTTGAAGATATTGAAAGTCTAGGATTCCAGCTTGTGACTTCCCTTATAGACCAGTTAGATGGAGAACTTGAACTTAAAAGGAACAATGGGACTGAATTCACAATGTGGTTCACAGTAGAAGAAAAAAAGCAAAAATCAATTGATTAGGGCTTGTAGCTTTCTTGGATAAATTCTCCGAATTACAAGATATAAAAATCCTATGGCTCTGTCACAATTCTTGAGATTTAGATCGTTATGTACTTAATACTGCTGTTTTTTAGTTCAACTACGTAAAACCTACTTTTTTAATCATGGATGTTGTCGTCATGAAATTTCAGCAAATTTTTAGCATCGTATTTCCACCTTTCTGGAACTCTTATGCTACCTTTACTTCCGTCACATCTCGCGTTCTCGTCCCTAAAAAATCGATCACTGAATCAACGTACGGCGATCGTCTAACATTTACATCCATGAGTTGAAATATCCTGACATTATTTGAAACCCTGTAAAACTCTTCTAGCAATCTCAGAAGAAACTACATTGACAAGTTATCCGTATAGAGAAAAAGCAAATGATAGCACAGTGCTAAATCAAACTCTTTGTCACCAAAAGGCATCCATGGTAGCTCGCCTGTCCCATATCTCCTCTGAATTATGCCTTTTGGGAAATCTTCAGAAATTTCGCCATAGCAGACATCCTGATCCTTTCAAGCTCCTCAACTGAGATAATTTCTTTACAACTAATTATCAAAATTTTTCCGTATCTGGTTAGTTACTTCATAATATGCTTCACTAATCATCTATCTGATCTGGTCAGCGTTGAAATAGTAAACCGGATCTACAGATGTAATATTTCCACATCGCTCTGTAAGCTCTGCATTGAAGCTTGCTGATCCATCTCCACATCCATTTATCTTTGCTCAAAATCTGCAGGGTTTAGACTGAACATCCTAACATACTCATCGAAAGACCTGCCCCAGGGCTCTATATCACAGTACCCACTTGTAATATTGTACACTATAATGCATATAATTGCACAATACATATATAGAATATTCTTATTTTGGTTCTGCGTACTAGCATTTTGACTTCTGAGCGTACCGTGAATTTAGTAAAGTTATATATTTTTGTTGAACTTAGGTAAAAATATCCCCTTATTTGAGCTAAAACTGAGAAAATGAGTCGATTTATCTAACAAAAAATTCACATGATCGTCTTCTATTATTTATTGATATTTTCAATATTGAATTTCCAGTATAAAAAATACTTGCCTTTTCATTCATTAAAATATATTCTGTTTTCATTTGACCAAATAATACACAAATAAAAGGCATCATTTTTACTGAAAGGGCAAAGTTAGGCTCTAAGGTGAAAAATTAGCCAACGTACTAAAGTAGCTGATCAAATATAATAAAGGATTCCCCCACCTTGTGAAAACGTAGAGTGAGTTTTCATGATTATGATTTGAATAGCTCATTGACCCACCAAAAATTTAATTTCAAAACAATAAATTGTTCCAAAGAACTCAAACAACGGTTGATAGAATAACTAATCACCCATGAGATTTAAAAAAATTAACTTTAAGAGTTCCTTTTCAACAACTTTGTATACTATCAAAAAAACGATATCTGAAATACTTAATTGTATACAGTTGAATTGTCAGTATTGAACCCGACTCAAAGGGTAGACAATTAACAATTAAACAGATATTAAAATTATGAGTAGAAACCAAATTAATCTGATTTCAGTTTCATGTTATTCGATTTCACTTCCCTTTAAGATATTCACCAATCGCCTTTGCAGCTTTTTTACCTGCACCCATTGCACTGATCACGGTTGCTGCACCTGTGACCACATCTCCCCCTGCAAAGACTCCACATTTAGAGGTTGCTCCGGTTTCCTCATCTACAACCACAGTACCCTTTTGGTTTTGCTCAAGACCTTCTGAGCCTTTAAAGATAATGGGGTTAGGAGACGTGCCTATGGCAATGACTACAACGTCTGCAGGGATTTTGAATTCCGAGCCTTCCACAGGTACAGAGCTTCTTCTGCCTGATTTATCAGGTTCACTAAGTTCCATTTTGATACATTCGACTGCCTTGACATTGAACTTCTCATCGCCTAGGATGCGGACAGGGTTTGTAAGAATCCTGAAAATAATGCCTTCTTCTTTAGCGTGCTCGATTTCTTCCCTGCGCGCCGGCATCTCTTCTTCTCCGCGGCGATAGACTATGCTTACCTCTTCTGCACCCAGTCGGAGAGCAGAGCGAGCTGCATCCATTGCTACATTCCCACCTCCAACTACTACCACATGTTTTCCGCATCTTACCATTGTATCATATTCAGGATCATAGGCTTTCATGAGGTTTACACGGGTCAGAAATTCATTTGCGGAATATATTCCACTAAAGTTTTCGCCCGGAATCCCCATAAAGTTAGGTAGACCTGCTCCAGTGCCCAAGAAAACAGCATCAAATTTATCACAGAGTTCATCTAGGGTCTTGATCCGGCCTATTATATAGTTTGGCTTGAATTCAACCCCAAGCTGCTTTATATATTCGATTTCTTGCTGCACTATTTTTTTTGGCAGCCTGAACTCCGGTATGCCGTAACTCAGGACTCCCCCAGCTTTATGAAGGGACTCAAAAATTGTAACCCTGTACCCCATTTTTGCAAGATCTGCTGCTGTAGTAAGGCCTGCAGGCCCTGATCCGACAATAGCTACTCTTTTTTCGGTGGATTTCGTGGCCTCAGGAACCTTCCAGTCGTTTTTGTTTTCAAAGTCGGCGCAGAAACGTTCGAGCCTTCCGATTGCCACAGGCTGTCCTTTATTTCCAAGCACGCATAATGCTTCGCACTGGGTTTCCTGGGGGCAGACACGCCCGCAGATCGCAGGAAGGGCGTTGTTGTCTTTAATTTTTCCAATTGCCCCTTCAAAATCTTCCTTGCAGATCAGTTTGATAAATCCAGGGATATCCACATTTACAGGGCACCCTTCGACACACTTAGGCTCTTTGCAGGCGATGCATCTGGAAGCTTCGGCAAGGGCATCTTCTTTTGTGTATCCGAGAGTTACTTCATTGAAGTTCTTTCTGCGCTTTTTGGCAGGCTGTTCGGGCATAGGAGTTCTTCCTTTTTTTGCATTTCCTGTTTTTTCTTCGTTTCTTTCTTGCATTTTTAATCTCCTTCTTTTAGTGCAATCCACACCTACATTCCTCTTCATACTTTTCTGCAGCTTTTTTTTCTTCACTGCGATACGTTGCAAGCCTGTTGATGAGCTCTACAAAGTCAACCTTCCGAGCGTTGAATTCAGGTCCGTCAACACAAGTAAATTTCGTTTTTCCGTCGATTGTAACCCTACAGCCTCCGCACATTCCTGTTCCGTCCACCATAATGGAGTTAAGGCTAACCAGGATTTCAACGTCGTATGGAGAAGCTACATCAGCTCCTACTTTCATCATGATTGGGGGCCCGATGATTACAACCCTTGCAACCTTTTCGCCACTGTCAAGGATCTTTTTCATAATGTCGGTTACAAATCCGTGGTGTCCTTTTGATCCATCATCAGTTGCAATAAATAGTTCGGAACTTACTTTTCTCATTTGATCTTCAAGGATGAGAAGATCCTTATTTCGAGCTCCTATAATTGAAATTACTCGGTTGCCTGCCCTTCTATAAGCTTTTGCCAAGGGATAAATGGGAGCAACACCCACTCCTCCCCCTACAAGAATAACATTACCGAGATTCCTTATATCAGCAGGAGTTCCGAGGGGTCCAACAAAATCTTCAAGTGACTCACCTGCTGAAAACTTAGCAAGCTGCTTTGTTGTCTTGCCCATTTCCTGGAAAATTACGGATACTGTTCCTTTTTCATTCTCAACATCGAAAATAGTGAGGGGAATCCTTTCCCCAAATTCATTAAGTCGGAGAATTATAAATTGTCCGGCTTTTGCAGCCTTTGCCACGTCAGGTGCATCTATAACCATTCTGTGTATCGACGGGGCTATTTCTTCCTTTTCTAGTATTTTATATGCCATGATATCACATTTTCCAGAATATATATATATTTTTGAATAAATTAATGGTGAACTTAATTTTGGCAGAGCCTCTATAGGGTTTATTCCTTCCGCACTCTCTTCCTGGACGTGCTCCTTATATCGGTTATTGGATATATATTCTTCCAAATAATTTTAATTATTTAGTATATTTTGTACTGTCAAACTAAGCTTACTATTGCCAAACGAGGATCTAAGGGTTTAGATGAAAAAAATTTCAGGTTTGATATGTTTGTATTTTTCATTAAGGAAGGCTGCAAAAGTTATGGGATTAGTGCAATAGAGGAGTTTCTGAGGTAATAGCAGAGAAGAGATTTCATAGAATTACTGAGGTTGTTAAAACTATAGCTGAAAAATATTATGAAGGTATACTTATGTACTCGCTTTGTGAAAGTTTTCTTTTTTGCAATGATCCTCTATGAGATCTAAATAATGCAAGCTATTTTAATATTTAGCATATACAGACAAAGGAATCGATGGAAATTAGATAGTTCTGTTAGGCCTATAAAAATATTCTTAATAGTCCTAAGCAAATATTATTTCTTAAAGTTGTTTGGATCCTTTTTGATCTTAGTTAGTATCGATGGTGAGAGATGATCCAATAGATTGGACAGTGAAAGGAATTGTATCTAAAAGAATTAAATAAATCCAATTTATAGGTTAAATAATTTTTTAATTTTCATTTATTGTTATCCTTCACGAGATTGGATTTTCACTTAAGAATATGTAAGCTATTACGATCTCTTATATTCGAGTCTAAAAATTATGTGTCATGGGCACATAACTTCTGCCGAAAAAGTCAACCTGAAGATTTGAGCATAAGAAATGAAACTATTTAAATGCTGTATTGTTTATTGTGTGCATTTGTTCACAGTACTTCTGAAAATCCAATATTTATCTTCACAACATTAATTTATATAATAATAAGTAACATAAACTTATTCAGCATCTGAGATTATGTCTTTTGTTTCCCCCATTTAATACTACATACCCCAATCTCAAAAAAATGCCGTTTACTTTTGAACATCTTCTCAAATTTGAAACTTCAGCTGGACACAAATCATTTTTAACAAATCATATGGCTTGAAATCTCTCTACCCTTTTTTGTTGAGAAACCATTAAGTAGATAATGACGGTTTCCGTTGATTTGTAGGCTATAGTGAGTCATTTGATGATTTTTCACCAATTATAACCTTTTTGTGCTAATTTATCGATTTAATTCGGTATTATATGGCATTTTTACTGATTAAAGCGAATTAATTTTGGGATTTATTTGTTAATTTATAACTACCATGAATACTTAAATCGTTTACCGCTTTTGTTTATTATTACTTGAAAAATAAATAATATTTATTCAGTAGAATAATAAACAAATATTTATTCTGTGACTTTGCAAGACAGCAAGTAGAATATACCTATTCAATATCTCTCTGATTTATGAATTTCTGTTTGATCGTATGTAACTAATTACAGTCCGTTTACGGTTTCTGGTAACAGAACCATAGGATTAATTTCACTTTTATCCCCATGTGAGGAATATATCTCTAGCTATTTTCTCAGGCACGTGAATTCAGATGTTGGTATCCAACTCTTGTGGATATAACCAACTTATAGGCTACTGGTAGGCACAAGATAAGGTTCTATTCGATGGCAATGGAAAAATATCAGCCACCATAACATCAATCATAGAGTCGTGGAAGTGGTTTACGTGGGCTATGCGGGCTCAGGAGCTTTGGACCGTATATTTGGAAAATGATTTAGCAACAGTAACATATGTTTTAATAAAAACTATGTTTTATCTGCACAATTAGTTAAAAATATCCAAATATGTTGGCTGAAGACTGTAGCTTTAATTCCCATAGAATTTTCTTTAAATCGGCTACTGACACAAGAATTCTTTCCTAAGTAAGCGTCAAAATTTCCAGAATTGGCCAATAGTCGTTATCCGATTCATTTGCGATTCTTTCAAGGTCATATATTTCACCTAATCTAAGATCTGTTGCCGAATTTTCTGATTTATCAACAGCTCCTAATTTGTCAACAGCCATCCTAAAAAGTTTTAAGTGTTTGGGATATATTCTCCTACCAAAACATATGCCTAAAACCCACTTGAAATAAGCATAATTAAAAATAAATATTGGTATAAGAACACCATAATGTGTTTGAGTCGGCTCCGATACATAAGAGAACATAACTGAGAAAATTCCGAACAATACAACTATTACTGGAACTACCAATAATGCTATGGCATATAATATATCTGTTATTAGACCACAATAAAGGAGATATTTCAAACTTATCTTAAGCCCAGTATTTATTAAATTTTTAAATGCAAAAACATAGACTGATAAAAATAAAATAGTTGCCATACCAAGAAGCACATCGTGTATGGAAAACCGATCCGATAAATAGTTAAACCCAAATTCATTTAGACTATCTTTGTGTGAAGATAATGTTAGCAGCAAAGCTCAGGCACTAAATGTGCAAAAAACTTTGAGATGAAGATTGGAATCAATCTTTATTGATGCTCATCATGTACATCTTTTCGTTTGTTCTGACCAAAATATTTTCCGTCAAGAGTGCTGCAGATTGTTAAAAGTGTCATAGCAAGGAAAATCTTTAAAGAATACTATGAGATTAAAAAAACATAAAATAATGAAAAAGTTATGTCTTCATGATGAGTTTTTCGCCTTTTCATTTTTTTATGGATTTTTAGTTAATGCAGTCAATTGTCAGTGGAATTAATGTTAAATTTTGGTATTTCAAAAAAATGTTAAAAGGCCTCAATATATTAAGGTAGTAAAATAATTAATTTGCTTCACTCCATTTTATTAAGTCTTTTTCAATATATAGTTACCTATGAAATTTATTACTGTTGAGCTAGCAGTATATTTTCTAGCTTTAGCGGAGATACAATTCACAATGACTGCATTTTTAGCTGATACCATCACTAAAGTCTCATATCAAGAATGCTGTTTTAAGCTTGTACACTTCCAGTAACGTACATATAGATACTACCAGACTCTGACCACACTACTACATTGTCTGAAACAACAGGTGTTTGTGCAGTGTTACCAGATGACAATTGTTTGCTCTTTCCAGTAGCTATGTTGTAGATATATACATCACCTAATTCCATATTACCCAGGTCATTATGCTTTAAATACACAATGTTGTTGCCACCTATGCTAGTTGCACCACCAGTATCATACCCTGTCAAATCATCACCAGTTGTGACTTCGATCTGTTCTTTCGTAGCAATATCATACATGCGGACATTGCCTAGCCTGGTGTAGAGATCAGACCATATGACATTATTGCCAGAAATATGTGAAGCTACGTTGTCACCATATTGGCTAACATCTATTGCTTTTTTAGTGATAATATCATATACATAAATCTGCGGTTTATCTCCAGCAGAGTCAGAATCATACGATACCATATTGCCATAAATATCAGGATTGGTTCCAGCTGCTATTTTAGTTTGTGTGCGTGTGGATATATCACGTATGTAGACATTCGAATTTGCACTCCACACGATTTTGTTGCCGTAAATAGCAGGAATACTTCTAGAGTCTACATCTTTTGTAATGTAAGATCTAGCCTTAGTCTTGAGATCATATACAGTAAGCTTCGACGTTACAGTACTTTCATCATGCCACACTAATTTGTTTCCAGAGATAGCTGGATGAGAAGCTGCAAAAGAGCTAATTGTAGTTCCTTTTTTAGTTGACAGATCATAAACGTGGATAACGCCACAATTTGTCCACACTACTTTATTTGCATCGACAACAGGGTCAGATCCACTACCAATTTTTGTATATCGCACGGCTGAACTCACCGTCGATGCCAAAATCAGAAATATAAGAACTGAACATACTGGAAGCAATCTACTTTTCATTTTATACCCCACGAAATACAATTTGTAAAACCAAAATGTTTTTTGACCTATATATAGGAGATTTCGATAAACTTCTGATTTTCACGAATTATTCAGATAGAAATTATAATCGAATGACTAAATTCAGGGTTTATAAAATTTCTCTATAATAATATAAATTTCAGATTAATTTTAATTTACTGGAGATAATTCAGTCAAGTTTTTTATTTTTTTTGCTTGTTACCATTTTAATATAAGTATTGCCCAATATATAATTAGATAAGTAACTTTTCTTCTAATTTTAGATACTTATCAATACAGATTCCGAAAACATAAAATGTTACATCAATTTACCAAACTTTATTTGTTTTTTAAGAATTAAAATTTAGTCCTTTGTTTCTTGTGCCTTTGTTTGCCTTTGCTTCCTTTTTTCAGGCTTTACTATAGGATTTATTTGAAATATATATTTGATAAAACTCGCTTCCATTCTCTGTAACTATAGTCAATTATTTTTGACTCTGAAGCATAGATGTACGTATATTAAAACCTGGATAGATCTTATGGTTTCACTTTATTCCCCATCAAGTCTTGGCTAGTGTTATAACAAATTAATTAGGAGTTGTCTCAATAAACTCAAACTCCTCCCAAATCCGACATTTCGAGACATAAATAATTGTAGAATTTACTTGCCTATCTCCCAACATTATTAATTGAAAGTGATATTGATACTTAATCTACTTTCATATTGCAAAAATGTATGGCATTCGTGTATGTATTTGTGGAAGTGAGATGGCGAAGTTTTATTCTTGTGAAATTTTGATGGAAAATTGGAAGAAAATAGGATTAAACTATTAAGAGCTAAGTAAGCCATAACAACTTTATTCATAGATAGGTTTATGTACTGTGAGATCTTCTATATATTGTCAGACTTAGTTGTCTGAAGCCTTTATCCTCTGAAATAAGTCCTCCATGACCATTGAAAGTCCAATTACTGGACACAAATCTAAATTTCGGTGGCGCACCCCCTTTGCTTGCAGCGGATTATGGTCGCGCCATCGCTTTGCCTATAAATAATTATTCAAAATCAAATACTTTCAATTTGCTTATATGCTTCTTTCTCTGTATGATTTCCCTGATTTTCAACATGTTTCTAAGTGCATAGAAAGTTGTCCCATCACCCACAATTCCAATGTAACCTCCCTCACTCAATAGTTCATCAACTCATGATTATTTTTTAATCTCATAGTATTCTTTAAAGATTTTCCTTGCTATGACACTTTTAATAATCTGCAGCACTCTTGACGGAAAATATTTTGGTCAGAACAAACGAAAAGATGTACATGATGAGCATCAATAAAGATTGCATCAAACCCAAGAACAGTACCCTTTACAAGTTTCAAAGCCTATATCGTTCGAATAGCTGATGCTTCCAATGTCTAAAAAATATAAGATGTTTCTACAAAATATACTAAAATTCACAAAAAGTGACGACAAGAAACTAACATTTCCTGTTCTATAGGTGGTAACAATGTCATAGAATTTGAGTAGAGCTCGAAGCCAAAATAGCTGACTGTGAGGCAATTTAAGCCATTTTCTTGAGTAGGTGATTCCGCACAAATTGGTTAATTAAAAAACTACTGTACAGACTGAGATTAAGTCATTTATTGACTAATCAGCAAAGGCGCAAATCTATTATAATTTATGATATTAGAACCACATAATATTAATACCAATTAGTCTAAGCTAGTACTATAGATCCAAGAAGTATATACTAAATTAGATTTAATTATAATTTTATACTTTTATCGTACCTCCAAGTAGAGATTCAATCGGAATGTAGGCATTTCCCCGCAGCTTACATGATCAACTTTTTAACATCTTAGTTCAGCTGGATTACCTAAAATAATAGAAAAGAAGAAAGTAGAGGTAAATCAGTATCCTCTACAGTTTCAAGCTTCTTTACTGATTATTTCAATTTTGCTCATGTAAGGTCTAAGGACCTCTGGTATTTCTACATTACCGTCCTCACGTTGGTAGTTCTCCAGTATCGCAACGACGGTCCTGCCGACAGCGAGTCCTGACCCGTTAAGCGTATGGACGAACTGCGGGCCTTCAGAAGTTCTGAGGCGAATATTCGCCCTTCTAGCTTGAAAGTTCTCGAAATTCGAGCAAGAGGATATCTCTCGGTATTTTTTTTGCGCAGGTACCCATACCTCGATATCATAAGTTTTTGCCGCTGAGAATCCCAGGTCTCCTGTGCAAAGGCTTATGACACGATATGGTATTTTCAAGAGTTTGAGAATCTCTTCTGCATCAACAGTTAGCTTCTCCAGTTCTTCATAGGAAGTTTCTGGTTTTACAAACTTTACGAGCTCAACTTTGTTGAACTGATGCTGGCGAACAATGCCTCTTGTATCCTGACCATGTTTTCCTGCCTCACGTCTGAAGCAGGCGGTATATGCTGTAAGAAATACTGGCAACTTTTCCATGTACTCATCCATGAAAAGATTAGTTACAGGAACTTCTGCGGTCGGTGCAAGATAATAGCCGTCAGAGCATGCGTACATGTCCTCTTTGAACTTTGGTAACTGTCCGGTGCCTGTCATGGCTTTTTCGTTTATGAGCACAGGCGGGAATACTTCTAGATAACCCTGCGTTGTATGTACATCAAGCATGAAATTTATGAGCGCTCTTTCAAGTTTTGCGCCCATGCCTTTATAAACTGTAAAGCCCTGGCCTGCTATCTTTGCTCCTCTCTCAAAGTCAAGTATATCCAGTGCCTCTCCTATCTCCCAATGAGGCTTTGGAGTGAACATAAATTTTCTTGGCTCTCCAATAACCCTTATAACTGGATTATCGTTCTCGTCCTTGCCTATTGGAGTCGTCGATGATGGGATATTGGGAATGCTAAGCATTATTTCATTTATTTTAGACTTACAATCACGTATCTTTTCATCTAGCACTTTTATAAGATCATTGATACCATGCATTTCGTTTATCTTTGATAAGGCATCTTTATTTTCTTTCTTAAGATTTGCTATCTCACGGGTGACCACATTACGCTTATGCTTTAGCTTATCACCTTCGCCAAGATATTCTCTCCATTCCACATCATACTTAAGGAGGCTATCTATAAGCTCTGTGCCCATGTTTCTGTCAATAAGAGCCCTCGAAACTATATCGGGGTTATTACGTACAAATTTAAGTTCCAACATTTTAAGCCCGAGATATCCTGCATGCTTAACAATATATATTTTGCGATTTTCAGACTATAAGCCTGTTGTGGAAAAAGTAGTGTGCCGATTTTTCTGCAAAATCATAAACCTAAAGAAGTTATTGGATAGAAAATTCTAGCTGAAGGAACCGGGGAGAATAGAAACGTTAGGGATAAAAAGGCTGACATTGCGAAAGAAAAAAATATACAAATATGAGTATTGTACCCGAATATTACATATATAATAATTTGTATCATTAATCACATATAATTTTACTTGTATAATTAATTACAGATAATTTAACTTGTATTTCTATTACAAGTAAATAACTTTTATTCTTAACTATAAGTAAAAAAAGAAAATGATGGCGTTGTATCATTATGGGAAAGAAACTGTTTGTTGTACAAGGTGATATTATAGATTCCAGAAAAATAAAATACAGGGATGAATTTCAATCTAAATTGGAATCTGCTTGTAAGCGCATAAATAAAAACTTTGAAGAAGATATCTATGGAAATTTAAAAATAATAAAGGGTATAGATGAAATTGAAGGTGTCTTGAAGAAGATATCTAGCATTTACAAAATAATCACCATAATCCAGAAATCAATTTCTCCGCATAAGATTCGTTTTACTGTAGTATATGGGTTTATTGATACTGCAGTGGATTCAAAGAATGTAGAAAAAATGGTTCCGTTGCAAAAATCCTTTCTAATGATACAATAGAATAAAAAGAAAACCAAAGATAGTAGTATGCTATCTAATTCCTTTAAATGGAAGCATTATGAAGGGGAAATTATCTTATTGAATGTAAGATGGTACTTAAAATATGCATTAAGTTATAGAAATTTAAAGGAAATGATGGCAGAAAGGGGAGTAAAAGTCGACCATACAACAATCATGAGATGGGTACATCAATATTCCCCTGAAATAGAAAAGAAGATAAGAAGACATTTAAGACCAACAAATGATTCGTGGAGAGTTGATGAAACCTATATCAAAGTAAAAGGTAAATGGAAATATTTTTACCGAGCAGTTGACTCAAATGGAGATACAATTGATTTCATGTTAAGTTCAAAACGAGATAGAAAAACAGCGAAGAGATTCTTTAAGAAAGCTTTAAGTTCTAATCATAGTCAAATTCCAAGAGTAATAACCGTTGATAAGAATCCAGCTTATCCACCTGCTATAGATAAACTAAAAATTGATAAAATACTACCTAAAAACGTAGGCATTCGACAAATCAAGTATTTGAATAACATTATAGAACAAGATCACAGATCTATAAAGAGAATCGTTAATCCAATGTTAGGATTTCAGTCTTTTCGATCTGCTAATAAGACTTTAAAAGGAATTGAAGCTATAAATATGATCAAAAAAGGACAAGTAATCGATCTAAATTACTCTGTTCTTAATGAAGTCAAATACATTAATCAATTATTTGGTATAGTTTTATAATGTTAGTACATTTTCCTTGAATGTTTTGATTTTTATTAATCACTTATAGATTTACATATTTTGTTGAAGTTTTTGCAACGGAACCGAAAAAATGGATGGCTCAGCAATGCATAAAGCAGCAGATAAAATTATGAAGTTGAAAAAATCGAGTTTTTTATTTGACATTGATACAGGGAACGCCATTATTGACCCACTCTTAAAAGGGCAGATGAATCTTTTAATTTTTTATAAGGCTAGGTGGACACCGAGAAGAAACCAAAAACAGAAAATTACACTGTACATAAAAAACAGACTCTTGTAGCAGACGAATTGTCAATAACCCAGCAAGCTGTTTCGGATTCTCTTAGAAAAATTAACTGGGAAGAAATTAATTTAATGGAAGAGGAATTAAATCATGTGCTTGAACTCTACAATGATTTCATCTTGAACAAAGGAGATTTAGATAGGCTTTGAAAATATTTCAGACTACTATACATACTTATTGACAAGTTATTTTGCTGATCTCAATATGTTATTTACTCTGATTTTAACAAGTGGGTATGTTCTTAAGTTCATTTTGTCGTATGTTTCGACAAAAAGAAAAAACGAAGTTCAAGAAGATGTTAGCCCCGCTGATTCAAAAATTAGAGATACTGGTGTTATAGTTGGTAAATGTGAAAATTTACTTATACCAACCTTAATAATCTTGGATGCTTACACAGCTTTAGCGATTATATTCACCGCAAAAACGATCGTTAGAGCTGAAGACATGAAAAGTGAAAACACACTATATTTTTTTATAGGTACAATAATTAATTTTACATATTCCGTCTGTATTGGGAATATTATAAAAATTATTTTATATTTTTACTTTGGCCACTGTTTGTTATAAATATCTAATTTAGAATAAATGATATTCTTAATTAAGCAAAACTTATGCGATTTAGCCGAGAATCAATAGCAAAAGCATTCAAATTATTAAATTATACGCATGAGGTACAAAATCAAGTACAATCGACTCTACAGCTGAAAATAATTCTTCAGTTGAAAAGTAACCATACAAATAAATAAGCATAGATAATGAATGTGATTTTCCTGAATAACTGTTCCAAAATATCACATATATTTTGTCGCATTTAGAAAGTGATCTTAAATTACACTCGAGATAACGAAGAGCCTTATATTTAGTAATTTGATACTCCAAATCACTTTCTCTGACAGACTAGGTTAGGTGTTTTATGAGATGATTAATTCCCCCATTTTAAGTATCCCAACCTAAAGATATAACTGACAGAATTTTTTAGCCTGTCTCAAAGCAAACAGTGTAAGTAAATGAAATTCAGTCCTTTTTAATTCGCTCATTTTAGAACATAAAGTATTATATACTGAGTCACTAAATTGTGTGATAGATGACCTAACCATATCCATGGAAAAAGCTGTTTTATTCAAATACTTCTCTAATCCCCTGTGGTCGAGCGCACCATCTCTGACCAAGGTGTCAAAAACAGACTCATTTTAGAAATAAGCTATGATTTGGAGCATTACCCGAAAACAAAAAAGGCGTTGTTCACTTAATCCCCCAACAAAGGACTGGATATTCGTGATCATCAGACTCTCAGGGTAACAAAATGTATCTTAACTTGACAATGTCGCGTTGTTAACAGAGTAACAAGGATTAAATCGGTTTTTATTTTATAAATAAGAACTGCTTGCAAAAACGCAGGTTAATATCATTTCAAAGAAAATAAAAGTAGTAATTAAATCAGAATAGTAATGGGAATAATACCGCAGTCAATAAAGCTTGATTTTCATTTTTTATCCCAGAACTCCTCAGCTTCTTCCTCCATCTCTTCCAGCCTGTCATAGTAATCCGAGAACTCATTCAAATGAGCCAAAGCGATTTTTCCTGTCATTATAGGATCATCATTAGTAACGTTTGTCCATGGGTCTCTAGTTCCGTGTTCCAACTCTATATCCATGCCCCTGCGAAATTGGTCGACGTCGAACTTATCCCATTTTATTCCCAGCTCATCCCCAACTGCCTTTGCTTCTTGTGCCGTAAATTGATTATTTATCAAGCTGATCCCTTCTACCAGACATTCAATTATTGATTAATTATTTATTTTTAATCAATATTTAATATGCATTTGTACTTAAAGATTATTCTGCACAAATACTATATATTGCAATATACTGTTGAGCTATAAAAATGGAACTTTAATATGCTAAACGATCTTTTGGGATGTTGATGAATTTGGTCATTTTCATATAAATATATAAAAATTTAAAGTATAGAATCTTGATTAATATTTTCTTATGCTTGTTACAGCACTTACCATTGATCACCACGGAATTTTTTCAGATATCTAAGAAAAACTCGAAATTGTAACATTGATTGATGAAGTGGTTCCGTTGCAAAAAATTCAAAAAAATATGTAAATCTATAAGTAATGAATAAAAATCAAAATATTAAAGGAAAATGGATTCCGTTGCAAAAATCCTTTCTAATGATACAATAGAATAAAAAGAAAACCAAAGATAGTAATATGCTATCTAATTCCTTTAAATGGAAGCATTATGAAGGAGAAATTATCCTATTGAATGTAAGATGGTACTTAAAATATCCATTGAGCTGTAGAAATTTAAAGGAAATGATGATAGAAAGAGGAATTCAAGTTGATCACAGTACTATAATGAGATGGGTACATCAATATTCCCCTGAAATAGAAAAGAAGATAAGAAGACATTTAAGACTAACAAACTATTCGTGGAAAGTTGATGAAACCTATATCAAAATAAAAGGTAAATGGAAATATCTTTACCGAGCAGTTGACTCAAATGGAGATACAATTGATTTCATGTTAAGTGCAAAACGAAATCGAAATGCAGCGAAGAGATTTTTTAAGAAAGCTTTGAGTTCTAATCATAACCAAATTCCAAGAGTAATAACAGTTGATAAGAATCCAGCTTATCCACCTGCTATAGGTAAACTGAAAAATGATAAAATACTACCTAAAAACGTAGGCATTAGACAAATCAAGTATTTGAATAACATTATAGAACAAGATCATAGATTTATAAAGCGAATCGTTAATCCAATGTTAGGATTTCAGTCTTTCCAATCTGCTAATAAGACTTTAAAAGGAATTGAAGCTATGAATATGATCAAAAAAGGACAAGTAAATGATCTAAATTAATCTGTTCTTAATGAAGTCAAATACATTAATCAATTGTTTGGTATAGTTTTATAATGTTAGTGCATTTTCTTTGAATATTCTGATTTTTATTCATTACCTATAGATTTACATATTTTTTTGAATTTTTTGCAACGGAACCTTTTACTATATCATCTTTCAGCTCCATATAATTTTAAACTCATCTGACCTATCTTATCCTAAATAGATCATTAAAACTTCCTTCTAGGTATATCATCCTCGCCGAACGTTCAATCCTAGAAGTTTCCGTTCAAAATTTTAAATGGACTTCTCAACTGATAATTCGGTATATAAGCTTGGGTATTTCTCAAAAAAGATAAGGCTAATATGCAACGGTACAGTATGAATAACAGATAACAGGAAGGGATTGAAATATTCGATGACTTAAAAAACAGCGTAAGAAAGCTGATAATTCCCATTGCTCTCATAATTCCTCTATCTCCAAACACACTTACCTTACTGGGTTTATTGGTAAGCATGGCTGCCGGCTTGGCTTTTGCTCTAGGAAAACTTTTTGAGGGCGGACTCCTGATTCTCTTTAGCGGAGTCCTTGATGCTTTTGATGGAGGGGTTGCGAGAGCAAAAGGCATAATAACTCCTTTTGGAAGTGTGCTTGATTCGGTATGTGACCGTTACTCTGATGGGCTGATGTTTCTAGGGATTATAGCCGGAGCAGTAAATGGCAGGCTTGTGCTTTCCCCTATTATACAAATTGAAGGATGGCTCTGGGCAGGCTTCGCTCTTATAGGGTCTTTTCTGGTAAGTTATACCCGAGCGCGCGCTGAGTCCGAAGGCTGCAGAAAACTGTCTGTTGGAATTGCTGAACGTGCTGAAAGAATGATCATACTGGCCTTAGGCGCTCTTTCAGGTTTTCTTGGATGGGCTCTTGTGTTGATAACTGTATTTTCTCATATTACTATTATACAGCGTGTATTACGGGCAAAAAGAATACTTAATAGGCCCTCAGAACCGGGTGTTCAAAAACCATAACGATACCCTATAAATATAAACGATATTCCAACACAGATTTGACAGATTTGAATTCTAAAGAATAAAGTGGAATGTGATAAAATTTAAACATAAACTGCAGGAGTATTTTTATGCTATGGAAGTGATAGAATTTCACGTTCACATATTCCTGAAATTCCATCCAAGCAGCTCTCATTAGAAGTAGTCCAGTAAATGAAAGGAAGTAATTCTTACAGACTTTCAAGATTTATCCCAAACTGAAAAACGATATTATTATAAGAGTCTATGTTGAAGTGGCAATTTTCATAGTTTAGCTATAAATGTTATATTTGACACAATAAAAAAGTATCAAAAAGCTGAAAGTAGAATTATAAATCATGTAAAAAATCATGTAAATAAAGTAACGTAGGTCAAAAAATAATCTGAAATTTTTTATTTTCGACAAACTGAGTGGACAGTTGGAAGGATGCGCCATCCTTTATTAGGGTTGGTTGCTGCACCCAATTTGAGTTCATGCTGCAACATCTTCTATCAGTTCTCTCGAATATGCAACCAATGATCTAATATAATAAATGCAAAACTAAAATTTCTTCAAATGATACTATTTTTAGTTATAGAAAGTTTAGATAACCCCTTATTGTTTCGATTTATTTATGCATCATTTATAAGAATGGCTAAATGTTTGAGTTTGTCGAAATCTTCCCTATGCTATTTTCCAGGGATTTGTGTTTTATATTATTAAGCCAGTATAGACTGGCATCCTTATGGAATTATAGTCATGTATTCAATCGGTATCCGTACTTAATGATTAAATTTCTAGAGTGATGGGTTTTGAGCGAACTTGAAAAACTGATAAACCTAGCAAAAAAAGCGGCTGAAAAGATTCAAAAATACAGGTTTGTGCGCATAATCTCACATAATGATGCTGACGGGCTAACTTCAGCCGGGATAATGGCCCAAGCCCTTCTTAGGGCAGGTATTCGCTTCCAGATTTCGATATCTGAAAAGCTGGATGAATCTTTGATTGAAAAAGTAAATGGAAGCATTTCACAGGGAGAACTTGTAATCTTCTGCGATATGGGAAGTGGGCAACCTGAACTTATAGCTAATGTTGTAACTGACGTTATAGTGCTTGATCATCACAATCCAGTAGGTGCATCTCATGCAGAGTCAGTGGTTAATGCTCATATTGTAGGAATTGACGGGGCTACTGACATCTCTGCTTCAGGCACCTGCTATCTGGTAGCTAGGGAACTCGGTGCAGACAATGTCGATCTTGCAGGGTTGGCTATTGCAGGGGCAGTCAGTGATAGGCAGCTTTTTAATACGGCGAATGCTTTCATTCTTGAGGAAGCCCTAAAAGCAGGGATTGTGTCCATCCGAAAGGGACTGAAAGTAGGGGATGGAGACCTTGAAGACGTACTTGCATACAGCGTCGAACCTTTCCTTGACATCACCGGTTACCCTCAAAAAGTAAAAGAATTCCTGAAGCAGCTCGACATTTCAGGAAATATTGAAGAACTTTCTGAGGAGGCAGTCTATAGACTTGTCAATGCTATTGCACTGAAGCTCGTCAGGAAAGCTAGTCCGGAAGCTACAGAGGCTGTTATAGGAGAGGTTTTACTTCTTAACAGGGAACTTATAAAAAATGTTTACGATTTTATATCGCTCCTCCATACATGTGGAAGACAAAATGTCTATGGATTGGCCTTGGCAATCTGTCTGAAGGATCAGGGAGTAGTCGATGAAGTACTTTCTCTCGCAAAAGAAAATAAGAAAAAAATTGCCATCGATATTAGGGAAAATGTAGAAAAAATTCGCAAAGGGGATAATATCTGGTACATCAACACTGTTGATGCACTTTCTACCGGTAACCTTGCAAGTACTATTGTCCGCTATCTTCATCCGGAACTTCCCGCGATCTGTATAAATGAATCGGAAGGTATACTGAAGGTATCTGCTAGGGGCACCCGTGAACTTGTTTCACAAGGCCTGGATCTTTCATTTGCTATAAAGGAAGCTGCATCTAGAGTCGGTGGAAGCGGAGGTGGACATAGTGTAGCTTCTGGTGCTTCAATCCCCCTTGGGAATGCAGATAAATTCTTGAGTACTGTAGATAAAATAATAGGATTTCAGCTCCAAAAACAAAATAAAGGTAAAACGAAATAGGGAATATAGCTAAGTTAAAAAGGATTTAAGGAATATTTATGAATATCATCGGTGCAATTGAATTTCCCAATCCTGAATCAAGAAAGTCTGCAGGTAGAATACTGCAAGCTCTTTCTCCGGATAATCTCATAAGCATGGAAAGTGAGATTAGGGATGAGAGAGTTATTGTCCGATTTCATTCCAAGAAGATAGGTTCTCTTCTTGCAACTGTTGATGATTTTTTATTGAATGTTAAAATAGGGGAGGAAATCGAAAAGACTTTGGAAAAAGAAATAAAACTTGGAACATGAAAATTCAGTCTACCAAAAATCAGTTGTTTGGTATCAATTTTGATGCAATAGGTATTTATGCTTACTAACTAATGGAAATTAATTTTCTTACAAATGGGATCTCAACTTTCATAATATAGAATATAATGAAATTCAACTGCAATGTCGTGAATCTAGTTTTAAGATCTCTCATCTAAAAGGCTTTACAATTTATTTACAAAGATGAAGCCAGAATACTTTTAATAAAATTGGATCTTATAGAGATAATTTAGATAAACCTATATGCATTTTAGCATTTGGGAGTTTAAATCTCTTAAACATTAATTTTTTTCATGAAAATTCGTGCTTATTTTGCTCTGAGTAAAGAATAAAAACGTCTCCATAGATAGTGTAGTTAAAGTTTTACAAAATCTAATTGATTCTGTGTCCTTCTCATCCACTACATAAAAATGGATGCTGAGCCAACAGTTATACTAACACAAATTCTTTCCTAATTTATGGACTTTTTAATATCTTTCTTGATCTCCAAGTTTTATCATGAATCCCACAGGCATTGACTACAATAATCAAAAAACTTTTACGGTCTCTCACATTTTCTTCTGAGAATCATGTTCATGATCACATAACTTCTGCTGGATAATTTCTCAGTAGTTTTTTTTATTTTCATGCTCTTTTCCTTTATATGGGATTCAAGTTTTAATGCCAATTGCATTCTAACAAAAGGGACTAAATTGGTTATTGATTGGTTTCGAATTATATATATATATATATATATATATTTGTATGTGAAAATTTATGAAGTTAGATCCATATCTGGGTATAGAGGATATCTGGCATTCCTTTACCATCAAAAATCTATGTAAAAAAAGTATTTTAGAATAATTTAGTGATCCACAGGATCTGGTCCAATTTTATGTAATTTAGTTCTGTACTTAGTAAGTTACTACTCATTTAAGTTATTACTCAGTTAAGTTACTTTAATCAAGTTACTACTTAGTTAAGTCATTACTCAGTTAAGTTACCTTAGTTAAGTTACTACTCAGTTAAGTCATTACTCAGTTAAATTACTTTAGTCAAGTTAATACTTAGTAAAGTTATATACCTTCTTTGTACGTCTTCTTCATACATCGGGACTGACCCTATGGACCAATTAACTATATGTAAGTAAAGGTATAAAATACTAACGATAGAATTTTTCAGGAAAAAAAATAATGGTATAGTATTTCTGGTTCCGTTGCAAAAAATCCTTTCTAATGATACAATAGAATAAAACGAAAACCAAAGATAGTAATATGCTATCTAATTCCTTTAAATGAAAGCATTATGAAGGAGAAATTATCCTATTAAATGTAAGATGGTACTTAAAATATCCATTGAGCTATAGAAATTTAAAAGGAATGATGATAGAAAGAGGAATTCAAGTTGATCACAGTACTATAATGAGATGGGTGCATCAATATTCCCCTGAAATAGAAAAGAAGATAAGAAGACATTTAAGACCAACAAATGATTCATGGAGAGTTGATGAAACCTATATCAAAGTAAAAGGTAAATGGAAATATCTTTATCGAGCAGCTGATTCCAATGGAGATACAATTGATTTCATGTTAAGTGCAAAACGAAACCGAAAAGCAGCGAAGAGATTCTTTAAGAAGGCTTTGAGTTCTAATCATAATCAAATTCCAAGAGTAATAACCGTTGATAAGAATCCAGCTTATCCACCTGCTATGGGTAAACTAAAAATTGATAAAATACTACCTAAAAACGTAGGCATTCGACAAATCAAGTATTTGAATAACATTATAGAACAAGATCATAGATCTATAAAGCGAATCGTTAATCCAATGTTAGGATTTCAGTCTTTTCGATCTGCTAATAAGACTTTAAAAGGAATTGAAGCTATGAATATGATCAAAAAAGAACAAGTAAATGATCTAAATTACTCTGTTCTTGGTGAAGTCAAATACATTAATCAATTGTTTGGTATAGTTTTATAATGTTAGTACATTTTCCTTTAATATTTTGATTTGTATTCATTACTTATAGATTTACATGCCTATTTTGAATTTTTTGCAACGGAACCAATATTATTATTTACAAAGCTTCGGATTTTAGATATTCATTTATACATAGTCTTTGTGATAAAATCTATGTGTAAGTGAAATCAAAAAATCCTCTTTTGTAATGAAAGGCAGGGACGGAGAACGGTCATTTTTACAGAATTTTTAGTACACTGCCAAAATAAATCCATGATCATTTTTAGATAGTTGTTTTTAACCTTACAATATAGTTTTATTGGATTGTATCTGAGTCCAAACTAATTTTTTTGAGCAACTGCCTTGTAATTTAAAATGTTATTGTACTGATGGCCCTTTAAAAGTTCTGATAAGTTCTACAAACAAAAAGAATCTCAAAGCTATTGGGATAAATTATAAAATATAATTTTTAAGTAGAAATGTTTAATTTATAACATGAAGCATTAAATCATGTATATTTATTTAGTCATTTATTTATCATTAATTTTTAAATCAATATCAGGAGATTGGATATGAACACAGCTGAATGTTATGAAGCAAGTCGATTGCATAAATTCTTAAAGGTTTTAGTAATCACTGCGATGGTATTTTTAGTGCTAGTGGGTATCGCAGGTGCGACGAAGGATTCAGATGCTTGGAACGCCAAAGGAGTTGCTCTTGATAATTTGAATAAATCCGATAAAGCAATAAAAGCTTATGACAAAGCAATCGAAACCCACCCACGAAATGCGTCTGGTTGGTCTAATAAAAAAGATACTTTAGTTAAATTAGGCAAGTCCGGTGAAACACCGAAATGGTGGGTTAAATCGAAGAAAATTGATTCAAAAGCTTGGTACAATAAAGGAACTGATCTATTTTACTTAGATCAATTCGATGGAGCAATAACAGCATATGACAAAGCAATTGAAATTAACCCTCAGGATTCAAATGCTTGGTACAATAAAGGCATAGCTTTAGGGAAATTAGGTAAGTTAGATGAAGCAATAAAAGCATTTGACAAAGTAATTGATATTAAACCGCATGATTCAAAAGCTTGGTACTATAAAGGAGTTGCTTTCAGCGCATTAGGCAAGTCCAATGAAGCACAAAAAGCTTGGACCAAAGCAAAAGAAATTAATTCAAAAGCTTGATACAATAAAGGAACTTTATTTGATCTAAATAAATTCGATGAAGCAATAAAAGATATGGTCTGGAATAACTGAGTTTACAGACACATAGTCAAAAATTATGAGATTTTCATTTTTTGCAGTGGAAACTACAGTTCCCAAAAATGGGTGATATAATCATTAATCAGATTTGTTCGATGACCCAAGGACAGAAATTGTATTCAAAAAAAACTTAATTTAGTTATATGGTGTTTATAATAGCTTTCCTCAGGTCTTTAGAGTTTAGAACTAATTCAAGTTTAAATATAGATTGCTTTTTTAGGAAAAAGCTTAATGTTAAATTTTTGAAGATTTTCGAGAAAACTAAAAACATCATCAATATAAACTTATTTTTCAAAATTAAAATATCTTATGCGGAAGTAATTTTTGCTTAGAAACTATGTTTCGCATAATTAAAAATAGTGAAGGGAACCATTATAAAATAATAGCTTTCTAATAAATCTGTTAATGATTAGCGTACTGAGAAACTAAAAAATTATGGTTTGTATCAGATTGAATATATGAAACGAATCCAAAAATCACAGCATTAACTATAAAAAATTATTGAGGTGAACGATAAATGAGATTTATTA
Source organism: uncultured Methanosarcinaceae archaeon (assembly GCA_963733675.1). Classification (GTDB taxonomy): domain Archaea; phylum Halobacteriota; class Methanosarcinia; order Methanosarcinales; family Methanosarcinaceae; genus Methanosarcina. Next base: position 262,689 of record CAVTET010000012.1, read on the forward strand.
AAATACTAACTATTTCGCTGGTAGTCCTTTTATTACAAAGACGCCTGCTAAAATGGCTACAAAAAGAGACATCAAACTGGATACACAGAAGGTACCAATGGATAGAATAGTATCGTGGAGTTTCAACATTATAGGCATCGCAGTGAAAATTTCAACCCTATAGACTATGGAAGTGGTTCCAAAGATGGTTGCAAAGTAAATTATGAAGAAGGAGACAATGGTAGCTTCAAAGAGGCTCACAGAATGTTGATTAATGATGGTTCCGCAGCTGACTCCCAAATCTGAAGCATATCCTTTATTGTACAAAGCGTCTGAATCCCGCGTAGCGCATGCGATACTCACTAGAAGCAAAAAAACCAACACAGTGATTCCCAAAACTGCTATGAAGGAATACCTTCTACTTGCTGTATCATATCCTGCTTTTTTCATCATTCAGCTCCAAGATGTTTGTTAAGATATAGCATAGGACAAAAATTAGGATTTTACCAAAATTTTGCATGCATATACCCAAAAAAATTAGGAGACTTTTGGCATATTATTTTTTAAAGTCTGTAGAACAGTTGAAACTTTGAACTTGAAAAGATAATACTCAAAATAATTAAAAGATAGATAAGTAGATGAAATATTAACAGAATTAAAAAAAACATTCTGTTTTGTGAAGTCTAAAAATAAATGAAAATTAAGAAATTATTTAACCTATAAATTGGATTTATTTAATTTTTTTAGATAAAATTCCTTTCGCTATCCAAGCTATTGAATCCTGCGTCTCACCTACGATACTAACTAAGATCAAAAAAGATCAAAACAACGTTGAGAAATAATATTTGCTTAGGCTATTAAGAATATTTTTATAGTCCCAATCGAACTATCCTTTTTTATCAGCTTTTTGTGGGAGATAATGATTAAACATTAAGAATTGAAATCAAAAAAGCCACGAAGAAAAGATCGGATTTAATTGGCTTTTCTATCAAAGTAGACAGTTCTCGAGTTCCTTCCCATTGACCTAGGTCGCCATTTTATTCTTCTGACTCTCCGTTTTTTCATTCTCCTCTATATCTTCAGTTGGCCCCATCAATCTAGCCAGCCATTTTGTTTCATCAAAACTTTCAAATATAATCTTCAAAATCAATGTCAGCGGTATGGAAAGCAGCACACCTGCAGTTCCAAGCACATAATTCCAATAGATCAGCGAAAGAAATAAGATACCTGGAGATAATTTCAGGCCTTTACCTGCGAGTGAAGGGAATACAACGTTTTCTGCAAGCATATCAACAATTGAGATTACGATAATAATTGCAAGAGCACCTGCAGGCCCATATTTGAACAGTGCGAGCATTATGAGTGGAATAGAAGCTAGAACGAGACCAATGTAGGGGATATAACTGAATAGGAATATAAGGACGCCCCAGAGAATCGCAAAGTCAATGCCTCCTATAAGGAGAACGACGGTAATTCCAACGGCTATGATAAGGTTTGTTTCTGCTTTTATGACAAGAAACCCTACCAAATTCTTGTCAAATTTTCTCATACTCATGTGGAGTTTGGATTGAGTTTCAAGTTCTGAATTCATTTTTCCAGGAGTATTGGAGGCATCTATCAACAAGAACGCGGTCGTAAGAATTATAATTCCAGCTGTTGTCCCGGCATTCAAAAATCCATTAATAATACTCGACATGAGAGAGATCACAGTTGATGCGATACCACGTAAAATCGAATTCGCAGAAAGCTCTCCTTGTGAGGGAATATAACGTGTGAGAATATCTATAAACCCCATCAACCGAGTTTGATAGATTGGGATCTGGTTCTCAAACTGGATTGCAGCTCCGAAAACCACTATCCCTAGGACTGCGATAATAAATGCAAATAAAAGAATCACTAGAAGAACACTCAATCCACCGGGAATACCCCGTCTTTTGAGCCAGCGGATATGGGGAGTAAGAATAAGTGCAGCAAAAACAGAGAAAAGAATGGTAGTAAGTATGGGGGCGATCGCCCTCATCCCGACAGTTAGGATAACAATAAAAGTGCTATACATTAATATTTTAGCAGGTAACTGATTGCTGTTGATGCTCATGATTTGCGACTCCACTCTATATTTTTAGAATAAGTTGAGCTTTTTTTATAAAAATTTGGCGCATATTTGATTGATTCATATCAGTGTTTTTATCTATATCTACCTTACAAATCGCTCATTTGTGCTCAGTTAAGAAATCTGTTAAAAAGCCAAAATGACTACTGCAATAATCGATTATCTAGATTATGTTTCCATGCTTACAGAAAAAAGCAACAAAAATAATAAATTTCTTACAGATCGTATCTTAACTGAACCAATTGGAGCCATGACGACGACATACTGAAGGTAAGATAAATAAAACACAAACAAGGCAACAAATAGGACAAGTTACAGAAACGCTATAATTTTCCAGTTTGATTTTCATGGAATCAAATCACAAATCTAGCTACCTTGTGGAATATAGTTTATAGTTTTTCGGAGCTCAGTCGTCCTTTATAAAGGCTTAATGAGGGTGCTAATAACAGAAAAGGTTGCTTACAGCGCTCGCTTGAATGTGGCTTGTAGGCCTTACTATCCAGGGTAGAGCCACGGACAAATCGACCTACGAATAACTGAAGATGTTGGCTTGCACATTGAGAATGCAGGATAGCCTACCTATTAGACAGTAGGTATTATTTTTCTCGAAGTTATTTTCCCGCTTCCCTTTACGTTTATTTCACTTGGTCAGTCAGCTTTTCACTGACTGTAGTTGCATGATCATATGCCATTCCAATCTCACTGTCGAGCCATGACAATACGCATCTCAGCTTCCTTGTCTTCTATCAGTTGGCCGCTCACGTCCACTGTCACGCTATGAATCTTGCCTGTGAACTCCAAAAAGGGGGGACGATAGTCTGGTGTGACTGGTGCTCCATGAACTGAGCCACAGGTTACTCCACCAGTTAACCCTAACGTAAGTGGAGTTGTCACTGGTAACATTTAGCTTGGCCGACTAACGTTCCGTCTATAAAGAGCTTAGCAATTCCAGGTGAACCCTTGCCATTAGCAAAATCTGGCTTACCGGTCACCTCAAACTCAAACCCGAGTTGATGTCTCCCTTCAGGAACATTCTCATTGAACTCTACATGATATAATGCTCTAGATACGTAATTGTGCACCCAGTGAAGTTTTCCATCTTTGATATAGAATGAATAACCGCCATCGATACCGCCATGAGAGAGCAAGATTCCTTCCACTCCCCCTGCAGGGATCTCGACATCGGCTATAATACTGTGGGGACGGTTGAGAACTTTGACTGCTGCATTTGCGGGAATCACCTGAGTTCCGGGATAATAGGTGTAGCGTGTTCTTTGGACTGCAATCTGTGGTCGATCATCGACAAAACGTAGAACTCCTCGACCATCGATAGGTAGTACGTTATACTTTCCGGCTTCTGCATACCAGGTGGCAACCATCTCAATTAACTTTGGTCGATTATCTGTAGCAATATTGTAGTTCTCTGCCCAATCCTTCTCAATGTGGTAAAGCTCCCAGCCTTTTGCATCGAGCTCAGTCAATGTATCTGCAGAAATCGGTTCGCCGAAGAATTTCCCTGCTTCAGTGAACGAAGGACCAGGCCACGGACATACGGCACGCCAGCCATCATGATACAGTGAGCGGTGTCCCATCATCTCGAAGTACTGGGTGTGGTGCTTGGTTGGTGCATTGGAATCGTCGAAGGTATGTGCAAAACTTACCCCTTCGATAGGTGATTGACTTACACCTTTGATAACCATCGGAGGTTCGAGCCCTAGGCACTCCATAATTGTAGGTAACATATCGATAGCGTGGGCATACTGAGTGCGAATCTGGCCTTTAGCCTTAATTCCTCTGGGCCAGTGGACTATAAAGGGATCACTGACACCACCACGGTAGGTCTCTCGTTTCCAGCGGCGGAAGGGTGTATTTCCAGCCCAAGTCCAGCCCCATGCATAATGATTATAAGTCTCTGGGCCCTCAAGTTTATCTAGGGCTGCGAGATTTTCCTCTACAGATTCAGGTACATTATTTAAAAACCTGGACTTGTTAATTGATCCAGTAGGACCACCTTCAGAGCTTGCTCCGTTATCTGAAATTACCATTATCAACGTATTCTCAAACTCACCAATATCTTTGAGAAATTGCAACAACCGACCAATGTGGTAATCGGTGTGTTCAAGGAACCCAGCAAAGACTCCCATCATACGGGCATAGAGTATCTTCTCCTCAGGTGTGCATTGGTCCCAGGGTTTGACATCTGGATCATGGCGAGATAGCTCAGTTTCTTTTGGAACGATACCCAGTCCTTTCTGCCGGCCTAATGTCTTCTCCCGGTAAACGTCCCACCCATCATCGAACTTACCTTTGTATTTATCTGCCCACTCCTTAGGAACATGATGAGGAGCATGCGTTGCTCCTGGACAGAAGTACATGAAAAAAGGTTTGCTGGGTGCTATTTGTTTGGAATCAGCAATGAACTGGATGGACTTGTTCACTATATCCTCATTCAAGGTGTAGCCTTCTTCTGGAGTTTTGGGAGGGTCTATAGAATGATTGTCGTAATCAGCTCAGGGTAATACTGGTTTGTATCACCTCCTAAAAAGCCATAGAAGAGCTCAAAACCTCTTCCCAAAGGCCAACGGTCATAAGGTCCGGCTGCAGACATCTGTTCAGCAGGTGTCAGATGCCATTTGCCGATTGCAGAGGTGTTGTAACCGCATTGCAGAAGCATCTCCGACAAAAAACCATTTTCATAAGGTATATTACCGTTGTAGCCTGGAAAGCCAGTTGATCCTTCAGTGATACATGCCATGTTATTCGAATGATGGTTTCGGCCGGTAATTATGCACGAACGGCTAGGAAAGCACAGCGCAGTGGTATGCATATTGGAATAGGCCAGGCCTCTCGCGGCCAAACTATCAAGGTTGGGTGTATTTATAGGACTACCATAGCATCCAAGTTGTCCAAATCCAGTGTCATCCAGCACAATGAACAGTACGTTAGGAGCGCCCTCTTTAGCTTGCAGTGGCTCTGGCCAAGCTGACCCCGACTGGTCTTCTGTACGTCCAATTACGCCTGGAAAAGTGGTTCCTGGTTTGTATTCTTTCATTGACACATCTTTTCCTCCAATCGCTAATTGACATTTTGTAAAGCTCTGAAAGAGAAGGCTAAATAGGGGAAAAAACTTTATTATTTTGACCATTTTTTGTTAGAATTCGTAATTTGGCATGTCCACGAGTTTTTGAAAATTATAACCATAAGGCTCGTCCTACATTTATCTAAAAATGGGAAAAGCACTTGTTTTTCATATTTTATCAATGACTCAAGGATATGACTCACAATTTCTTGCCTGAAGATCAATTATTAAAAAAATAAAGTGGTTTCCAGAAAGTTTACTCTTGGTAGAAACTGATTCGTTTGGTGGACTTTATTCTTCTGCAAAGGTTGCACGCATCTTTTCTTCTTCTTCCTTTGACAGGTTGGTAGCAATGACTTCAAACTTGGATTTTTTCATAGCCTCTACTACCCTATCTTCTACGGCATCGCTAGTCATAAGGAAAAGAGCTGAAGTTCCTTCAGTCACTTTGCTACGGATAGATTTTATGAAATCTTCATCGATCCCCACATGTTTCATTGAACCCACTACTGCACCTAACGCAGCCCCGGCGGCTAGACCAACCAAAGGAATAAAGAATATAATCCCAAATAATAGCCCCCAAAAAGCGCCGCTCAGTGCACCTATGCGAGTTAAATTGATCAAATGCTTTATTTTTGGTTTAGTTTTTCCTTTAACCCATGTGACTATAGCTGCATCGTGTAGTTTTATCATTTGTTGTTTACTTAAGTCCTCAATCACTTCAAGTTCATTTTCTGCACCATCAGCGGTGTCAAACTTAAGAACTGTTAAAGTTGCCATTACTTAAACTCCTTTTCTGCTTTTCAGATTTATTCTTTGGTTTATCATGTCAGTTTGTTGACCAAGGTGGAACTTATTGTACATTTACTTTTGTAAGTTTAACTGAAATAAATTGATATATATCTTTAGTATATAAAAAGTTTATATTATTTATAACGGCGATGGCGTCTCTACTGTAGAAAATTTTAAAAAACTTATAATTTTCACAAGTAATATTTTCACCATTAATGAGAATATGACAAATTTAGAAGTTCATTGAAATCCTCTCTAGACTAGATTAGTCTATTAACTTAAAGTTTATAGTCCTAAACATATACTATGTATACATAACTAAATCAGTTGATGATGTTCATTGTATTGAAGCTGGTTATTTAAACGTAAAACAGAGGTTGGAAAATGCAAACATTGGAAAAGAAAATAAAACATTAATTGAAAATTTTTAATTGCTCTTCGAAGGAAAGGAGCAGTAAAAACAACAATTATATAATACCTATACTATGCAACTTGGATGATCGAGGAACTTCAAGAACTAGGATTCAATGAGACCTTGGACAAGCTTGAACCTAATATTTTTTATTGAGTGCTTATTTCTTTTTAGGATGAAAGAAAATTATCTTCCGGCACTATCCAAAATTACAAAAAACGGTGTGATTTTTTTAAATGGTCCACAGGTAGTAACCCCACTAAATGGATTATGTATCTCAAGCTAAAAATAATTGCAAGTACTGTGCAACCCTCCAATATACTGACCAAAGATGAGTTCACCCAGCTTCTTGAAGGCTGTAGACATCTATGGGATAAAACAATCATTGTTTCTTCTTTTATGCTACTTCGCTGTCGATTTAATCCTCATCTTTAGTTGATGGGGGGTGACATATAGTTACAATCAGAAAACTGATAAAAGTATATATGAAGCAGTGGGCTTTTGAGAAAAGCATTTATAAACTATCCAAAAAAGTATCCCAACTCCACTGTAGAAAAAGTCTCTGAATTTGTTGCAAATTCCAACAAAAAGATTCCAGAATATGAGAGAGAATTGGATATCCTATAGCATAAGAAAAAGCTAAAGAGCTCTATAAATGTGGGCAGCTGTGATATAATAATCTTACTTGAGATATATTATCTCAAGTTGAGTAAATAAGGATCTAAGCTCCTTTTGTTTGGGGGTTATCTCTTAGTTAGGTCCTTGATAAGCTTTCATTTTCAGATACATAGTTACACTAAAACATTTTATTCCAGGATTTATGTTTTAGTGCATTTATGTATCATGATATATTAGCTGAATATGCTTTAATATATATATTTTGCAAATATTCTATATCTTAATATAGACTACTAAATATTACACAATGTATGTAATCCTAATCTTATGAACCATGGACATCACAAAGGGATTAGCAATAACAATAAAAAATAATTCTCAGAGCAAAGAAATTATTTATAAAACAACAAAAAATTATAGAAAATTCCGATAAATTACAATTTTATTCTAGTTGTTTATAAAGTTTATATAGTAGCATTTTTACTCAAAGGTAAATCGGAATTCATTATATAAAAATATATTATTTATAATATAATATTAACTGGTTAGTAGTAACCCCAACCGTCATAAGGGTAGCTATGCCCCAGGGATAACCCTATGCCCCAGGGATAACCTCCCCAACCGCAGCCGCCGTAGGCAATTAAAGGCATGCCCCAGCCGCCATAGCCCCAGCCACCACAGCCACCATAGCCGCAGTCATCATAGCCCCAACCGCCATAGCCGCCTCGGCCACCATAACCGCCGTGATGTGCACTAGCTGCTACAGCTGTCAAAGATACTACAAAAAAAGCTGCCAGCAAAATAGACATTCCTTTCTTCATGTCATTAGAAGATAGTTTCAACATTTGTTACCACTCCTATTTTATTCAATTTGATACAATGTAAATCAGTTTAAGACTTACGAAGTTTAACAGCAAAAAAAGTAGTTGTTAAATGTGTAAGTCCTGAATTTAAATAAACACCAGATTTTATCACATGCTATAACTGATCTACATACAACTAGTGAAAAATCGGAAGTTTATCAAAACTCTCTCTATTTCATAGCACGTGCCTACTCAGTACCAAAGCACAGTGATGAAATGTAAAAATCACTCGATTTTGGAACCTAGTCGTGTATGCCAATAGAAGGTGATTTTTAATTATATCATCATTACATTATTATTATCTAATGAATATAAAATAGCAAGAAATATAAATACAGGATGTGAGTTACTCATATTTAATAACTGTTAAAAATATTTATTAACTCATCATACTATTTGTCTTCATGTTAAAATTATCTTTTTCTCAATCAGACTGAATCGTTAATAAGTCTGTTTTCCTGGATTAAGGTTTGAATATGGACAGCTTTATTATACACAGTTTTTGCATCAAAAGCTTTGAATTTCCTAAGTTCCATTTGAAATAAGAAAACATTGTTAATCTATTACTCATGGAGCTTATGGAATTCCTAGAGCATATGGAGCTCATGGAACATTTGGAATTAATTAGCCTAAACAACTATCATAAATAAAAAAAGAAAAAAATATTTATATAATGCTCTAAACAAAATTGAAATATAAATAAACGGAGTCAAAAATTCAATTTTTCAATATTCAGTAAGTACTAAGTAGCTAGAAATAGCTACCTATCAAGTATAGATATCACCCGCATAATCTGGTTGGTTTACGGCTGCATAATCTCTGTTGGGGTTCCCCGCATAATATGGGGTGTCATAAATACCGCCGGGGCCATAACCACCTCCACGGTCCCCGTAGCCTTGTGCACTCGCTGTCACTGCTGTCAAAGATAAAACAAAAAGTACTGCCAGCAAAATAGACAACACCTTTTTCATTCTACTAGATATGTGTTTCAACATTTTCTTTCACCCATTTATGGTTAAAATTAAAAATTATAATAGAATTTAATTAAAAATTATAATAGAATTTGTTTTTGGTAACTATTCAAGCTATCAAAATTTAGTTGGTTGATATCTATTCTAGTACACCAACAAATTTTGATGAACTACAAAACATACTTAGTTTGTTAGTTATTTTAAATTAATTATAAAAAAAATAGTTTCTGAATCAAAATTATTTCCCCATAAGATATTTTAACATTGAACAATAATTTAATATTAATTATGTTTTTTATAATAGTTCTGGGTAAAGATTATTTCTGCGTGAGACATTGAAAAAATTATATCTAATTTGATATTAATCATAGATTATCATTGTTTCTGGATTTTTAGCCATATGTTGTGAATAGTATCCAAATTACTCATGAAAATAAAAGGTTCATTAAAATATTTATCTATATTTTAAACGCAAAATTTTGATGATGGTATTTTTTTGTGCACAGTTTTTTTTGTTCTAAAATCTATGCATTTCCTAAGTTCCAAATGAAATAAGAAAAGGTTACTGATCCAGAACTTATAGAGCTCATGGAACTCCTAGAACATCTGGGGTTCATGGAACATCTGGAACTAATTAAAGCAAACCACAAGCATAAATAGAAAATATCAGAAAATGAAATAATAGTAAAGTACTCTAAACAAAATTAAAAATGTGAATAAACTGAATCAGAAACTCATTTTTTCGGGATAATAGTTTTATTTCAGAAATTTCTAATAAATCTTCCCATCTTCCTATGCTTAGAACTAATTACAAAATAACAGGAGTAGGATTGTAAGCACTTGAAGTACAAAATTAAGCACAATAGGTATTGTGGTCACATTAGCTTCTTAAACAGTAGACGGTTTAATATTATTTATTTCTCCGTTCAACTGCGTAAGGCCTATTGTAACGAATATTTCATTTTTCGTTGTTGTAGTCATAAAATACAATTTTAATTTTTTCTTCTGTGATCAACCCTTGGGTAATTATTTCGTCTAATTTTGGTTTGATCTTATCAATTTTTTCTTCGATATCAGCTATTTCGATAAGTATTGGCAAATCAGTGGATAACTGCAATATAGATGTTGTATGAACATGGCTGTGTTTTCCAAAACCAGCAATGCCTCTAAAAACAGTTGCCCCTGCGATTCCTTCATTTTTGAGCATCTCAAGTATATGCATATACATCGACTTGCCTTTATATCTATCAGACTCTCCAATGAATATTCTCAATAATATAGCCTGAGATTCCTTTTTCATCTAATTCCCCTGAATAGATAAGTGCCAACATTTAAAGCTACAATTTTCCCTAAATAAACTGCAAACATGGAAAATAATACGGTCACCATCAGATTTATTGCCATTAGTTTTAGTTTTGAATCGTCAAGTAATCTGAATGACTCATAACTAAATGTTGATAATGTTGTATAGCCACCGATTAATCCAATTGTCAAAAATATCCTGGTTTCTTCGCCAAAGAATCCTTGATATTCAGAAAGGTACATTATTAAACCTAAAAGAAAACTACCACTAATGTTTACAACCAAAGTACCAACAGGGAAATTAACGAAATTGTTCTGTACCCATCCACTTAAAGTATATCTCAAAATAGAGCCTATGAAATCTCCTATGCCTACTAATAGAAGTGTGTACAAGTCAAACGCCTCGATGATTGTGTAGAAGTCATTAACATAAGTGGTTTAGACTTAATGATCGAGGTGGACTTCATCACCTTTCAAGGAGAAGTTCACCAATATTAGATAAATAATTTATGCAAGCGTGGATAATCCTCTATTATTTGGTTGGTTTTGTTTCAAAAATAAAAGTAGAGTCATTTTTCGGTTTTTTTGTTTCGCATTTCAATGGTGCTTTATATCGGGGGAGTATATGAAATATGTGGCAGAAATCGAATATAATGGTGTGCCAATTGATACCGATCTACTTAATGAGTTACAAGAAAACTGGGAAAAAATAAAATTTAAATTAATCAAAATATTGACAAATTTGGAATCTACGAAGGAACCAGTTTTAAGATTAATAACTTTGAGAGATTACTTCAAGTCAATAATTGGATGTGGCCGAGAACTGATACAGGTCTGCCAAAAACCGATAAGGAAACTTTCAAGGAAATGACAGAAATCCATCCTGAAATAGGGCCTTTGAAGGAATTAAAAGCTCTCATCGGTGGGCTAAACTTTAAATCTATTATGGCTGGTTCAGATGGCAGAAGTCGAACCTTAATATTTCCCTTCTGGACCAAGACAGGTAGAAATGCCCCAAAGGATGACGAGGAAAAAAAGAATAGAGGAGAATTAAGAGTTAGGTTTATGTTTTGACTTCCTGCTAGTCTGAGAAGTCTAATAAAACCTATTGAGGGAAAAGTACTTGCGTATATTGATTATGCACAGCAAGAGTTCTTTATTGCAGCAGTTCTCTCTAAGGACCCAAATATTATTGAGGCGTATCAGAGCGGGGATCCATATCTAGCTTTTGCAAAACTAGCAGGTGCTGTTCCAGCAGATGCTACAAAAGAAACGCATGGCACAATATTAGACAGCTCTTTAAATCGTGTGTCCTTGGAGTTCAATATGGTCTGGGTGCAGAATCACTTGGGTTTAAAATTGGTAAGCCTACACCTTATGCAAAGGAGCTATTGAGCCATCATAAAAGAATTTTCAAAAATTATTGGCGTTGGGGAGATATGATCTGGAATCAAGCCTGTTTAATGAAAAGGATCGAAACCTGCTACAGATGGAAAATGATTGTTTCAGGATCCAGCAATAAGGAAATGTTAACCGGCCGAAATTTCCCAATTCAAGCCATTGGAGCTGAAATTATTAGAGTGGCATGCATCCTTCTCTCGGAGAATAATATTAAAATTGTTGCTCCAGTTCACGATGCAGTGATGATTGAGTGCGACGAAAAGGCGGCAGACAAAGAGAGATAGCTAGAAAGCTTATGTGTGATGCATCGGAAATCGTTTTGGGTGCAGGTAACAGATTGAAAACAGATGTCGATATTGTCCGTTATCCTGGCAGGTATATAGCTGAGAAAGGTGCCGAAACTTGGGAGCTTATTACGCGGATACTCATGGAGATAAAACAAGAGTAAAACCCACCATAAATGCGGCTGAAAGATCCTGGGCAGACTTTTCAATTTAACTGTAGAACTTAATCCCAATTTAGCTATAGAGCCATATTAATTAGCTGTACAGCTAAATTCCAAAGCCTTACAATATCGATTTGACTACTTATATTTCTTTAGTATATCTTCTTTATTTCTACTTAATATTTAAAAGTAATATTTAATGGGAGTAAGATAATGCTGGTGAATCCTAAAGATAAAATAAAGAGGTCTTTCATATCTCAAATGCCTTCAGATTGGATTATAAAGTTACCTTCCAATTCAGTGGGGCATACATACAGGGTGGCTATGTATATTTGGCATTTAAAAGGGGTGAAGAAATCTAATGATCTAGTAGTCACTTTGAAAGGGATAAATTCATTTTTACCTATCCCGGATTGGGCTTTTCCGAAAGCATTGGATGAGTTAGAAAAATGTGGGATGATAAAAACCATAAGAGGACGTGGTAAAAGTCCCGTAGTGACTGTTTTATGCAAAAATTGTTATGAAGGGTATCCAACTTTAAATTTCGATCACTGAGATGAACTGAAAGTACATAGGTTATATGTCGTTTTCAATTTTCTTTATGCTCTTACAGTGCTTCCAAAACTTTGATTCGCTATTAAGGGAAATATATAGGATTCCGTTGCAAAAAATCCTTTCTAATGATACAATAGAATAAAACGAAAACCAAAGATAGTAATATGCTATCTAATTCCTTTAAATGGAAGCATTATGAAGGAGAAATTATCCTATTGAATGTAAGATGGTACTTAAAATATCCATTGAGCTATAGAAATTTAAAGGAAATGATGATAGAAAGAGGAATTCAAGTTGATCACAGTACTATAATGAGATGGGTGCATCAATATTCCCCTGAACTAGAAAAGAAGATAAGAAGACATTTAAGACCAACAAATGATTCATGGAGAGTTGATGAAACCTATATCAAAGTAAAAGGTAAATGGAAATGTCTTTATCGAGCAGTTGATTCCAATGTAGATACAATTGATTTCATGTTAAGTGCAAAACGAAACCGAAAAGCAGCGAAGAGATTTTTTAAGAAGGCTTTGAGTTCTAATCATAATCAAATTCCAAGAGTAATAACAGTTGATAAGAATCCAGCTTATCCACCTGCTATAGATAAACTGAAAAATAATAACATACTACCTAAAAACGTAGGCATTCGACAAATCAAGTATTTGAATAACATTATAGAACAAGATCATAGATCTATAAAGCGAATCGTTAATCCAATGTTAGGATTTCAGTCTTTTCGATCTGCTAATAAGACTTTAAAAGGAATTGAAGCTATGAATATGATCAAAAAAAACAAGTCAATAATCTAAATTACTCTGTTCTTTGTGAAGTCAAATACATTAATCAATTGTTTGGTATAGTTTTATAATGTTAGTACATTTTCCTTTAATATTTTGATTTGTATTCATTACTTATAGATTTACATATTTTTTTGAATTTTTTGCAACGGAACCACTCAGTCCACTATCCCTCCTGTATTTGCGGAATGGACTGAACGCTGGTATTTGGCAAGGTAACCTGTGACTTCCTTTTTAGGTGGCACAAGAACAGCTTTCCGGTTCTTAAGCTCTTCTGTGGAAACCCTCAGGTTCAGGATCCTTTCAGGAATATTGATCTCTATCAGATCTCCATTTTTGACCAGGGCAATTGGTCCTTCTTCGCTAGCTTCTGGGGAAACATGTCCGATACAGGGACCACGGGTTCCTCCAGAGAAACGTCCATCAGTTATAAGCGCCACAGATCCCAGCAGATCCATACCTCCAATTGCAGATGTGGCTGCAAGCATTTCCCGCATCCCAGGACCACCTTTCGGGCCTTCGTAACGGATGACTACAATATCCCCGGGCTTCACTTCGCCTGCAAGAATACTTTTCATAGCTTCTTCCTCACAGTCATAAACTTTGGCAGGTCCTGAGTGAATATGCATTCTTGGGTCAACTGCTGTCTGCTTAACAACCGAGCCATCAGGTGCAAGACTGCCTTTAAGGATTGCAATTCCCCCCTGAGGATGAATGGGTTTATCTAGCGTTGCAATTATCTCTTTATTAAGCACTGGGTTAACAATCACTAGTTCATTAAGATTTTCCCCTATGGTTTTGCCATTAACCGTAAGCTGCTCGATATGAAGTTTAGAGAAAAGTCTCTGCATAACTGCCTGAACCCCGCCCGCTCTATCAAAATGTAACAAGAAATTAGAGCCCCCAGGACGAAGAGAGATCAGATTTGGGATTGTTTGACTCAGTTCGTCAAATTTCCCTAGAGAGAGTTCTAGCCCAAATTCATGGGCAATAGCAGGGAGGTGCAGGGTAGTATTCGTGCTTCCTCCGATCGCCATATCTACCATTATGGCATTTTCGAATGATTTAAAATTAACAATTTTTTTGGGAGTCAGGTTCTCTATAACCATTTCCACTATACGTTCCCCAGTTTCCTTTGCAATTCTTGTCTTTTTTGCATCCACGGCATGAGCAGTTGCACAGCCTGGAAGGCTCATACCGAGAGCCTCAGTCATGCAAGCCATGGTATTAGCAGTAAACATCCCTGCACAAGATCCTGCTCCAGTGCAGGAAAGATTTTCGAGCCACTTAAGATCTGTATCGGATAGTTTTCCTACTCGGTGAGCTCCCACTCCTTCGGAGACTGAGATCAGATCCGTGTATTTGTCATTTACATAACCTGGGAGCATCGGTCCTCCCGTTATAACAATTGAAGGGATATCAAGTCTACCTGCTGCCATAAGGTGCCCTGGCACAATCTTATCGCAGCTAGGAATTAGGACCATACCGTCAAATTGGTGGGCTTTAACCATCAGTTCAATTGTGTATTCAATAACTTCTCTGCTAGGGAGGGAATATCTCATACCCTCGTGGCCCATCGCTATTCCGTCACAAACACCTATAGTATGGAATTCAAAAGGAACTCCACCAGAGTTCCTGATCCCAGCTTTGACAGCTTCAGCAAGTCTATTCAGATGAATATGGCCAGGGATTATCTCATTCCACGAATTGACAACTGCGATGAACGGCTTCTTCATCTCGGCATCTGTGATACCAGTCGCTTTCAGAAGTGAACGGTGGGGAGCGCGTTCCGGCCCCTCTTTGATGATGGAGCTTTTCATTGTAAATCTCCTTAGGATTTCATAGTTAGAATTCCAAGTTTAATTATAGTATAGATGTGAGAAGACTTAATAGTATAAACAAATTGGGGAATAAAAGACCGTGAAGATAGTAGTAGAATGTACTAAAACATTATATTGAAAGTGAAGATTGGACAAAGAATCCTTGATAAACAACGAATTTTTCCCGTTTTTTATTCCTTATTCAGCTTTGAAAAACAAAGGGATGTTATCCAAATTCATTGAACTACGCATAATATTTAGAAAATAAGACCAGCTATATCTAACACACTTTCTGCAGTTGTACAAAAGAATGCCATCCATTAAACGGTGACAAAAATTAATTAAATACCATCAATTTTGAATGATTTTGATTCGTCTATACAACTTATCATCAAAGAAAAGAGCTGATAAATTGCATTATTCATCTCAGGTATAAAACCTTTTTTCAAGAAGTTTGTAAAAATTTGTGGCTAGTCAATATATGAACGAAATTTTCTAAGCCTTATTCGAAAAAACTTGATTGTTGAATCATTTGATGTTGAATCATTTCATTCAGTGAATTTGTGCAATGATTTTTGAATTAATATTATCTGTTTCGTTATGTTTCAACACCATCATAACTCGTATATTTCGAACTATAACAGATATCTGCTTTATCACTGAACCATAAATAAAAATCCAACAGTCATTTTTTGTAGGTTATAATAGCCTGATTTATTCTATTCAAGTATTTAAAAATGTACTTATAAACTTTCATGTATCTAATTTACTATTTCCAATATCCCTTTTTTTTGTTAAGTATGAATCTAAAAGACCTTCCTTAAATATAGATTAAAAAAATAAAAAATGGCTGCAGTTAAATATATGTTCTATCAAAAATAAAATAGAGTCGTCCATGCAAAAACAGACAATCTATGGAATCGATATCTCCAAAGGATCTCCACGGGGAAGGGAGCTTCCCAGATACTCACTTGCTATTCTCAAAGACGGTAAGGTTTCTCATCAAATAATGCTCAGTCGCCAGAAAATATTTAACATGATCCAGAGAGATAAGCCAGATATAATAGCTGTTGACAACATTTTTGAGCTTGCTGCAGACAGAAGCGAGCTTATTTCTCTCATGGAACGACTGTCTGAAAGCATTAAACTTGTTCAGGTAACAGGTGGGCTACACCCAGAATCGCTTGTTAGGATTGCGCGGGAACACGGGATTTCTTTTGATCCTAAAAATCCTAATGATGAGGCTGAAGCATGTGCTCGCCTTGCAGACCTTGGAGTTGGATCTGAGTTATCTCTATTTGAAGATATCACAAAAATCAAGGTGAGCAGAGCACGTTCACTTGGAAGAGGGGGCTGGAGCCAAAATCGGTACCGTAGGAAAGTACATGGAGCTGTACTGCAACGGAGTAGAGAGATTGAAAATATTCTGAGAGACCTCTCGCGGGAAAAAGGTATAATATTCGAAGCTCTAAATGTAAAAGGGTTCGGAGGTTATGTCAGGTCTGAGTTTACTGTGTATGCAAAACGCGGAGAGATACCAATACATTCTATGGCAAGTAATGATGCGCAAGTAATTGTAAAAAGCGTAGAGCGAGATAAAATTCGCTATGTGCCCCTCAAACAGAAGAAACTGAGGCGTAGATTCACAATAGTGGGAATCGATCCAGGAACAACTGTGGGCATAGCTATTCTATCTCTCGATGGAGACCTTCTCTATTTAAAAAGTTTTAGGGGAATAGCTCCTGATGAAGTTGTCAAGCTCATTGCTGAATACGGAAAACCTGCTGTGATTGCCAGCGACGTTACTCCAATGCCAGTTTCGGTTGAAAAAATTAGGCGGAGTTTCAATGCAGTCCCTGCGAGCCCTGGAATTGAGATTTCTGCTGAGGAAAAAATTGCGCTTGGAAAGGCTTTCGGTTACTCAAATGATCATGAAAGGGATGCATTGACTGCGGCTCTTCTCACCTACAAAAGTTACAAGAATATTTTTACTCGGATTGAAAAAAAAGCCCAAGTAGATGCAGATCTTGAGCTTCTTAAGCTCTACGTAATTCGGGGAGATTCAATAGAAGATGCAATTGAAAAAATCAGAGCACCAGGAGCTCTTGTAAATACAAGGGTTCAGAAGATTCCGGAAAATCCAGGTGAAAGAGTAATTGATGAATCCCTTCTAAAAATGAGGGAGATCATCCAGCGGCAGAGGGAGCAGATTCAAAACTTGCAAATATATCTTGAGGAATTAAAGAAAGAACTAGCCATAAAAGACAAGAAAACTTCAAAGCTTGAGTCCAAGTTGAACGGCTTTAAAAGAGAGGCTTACAGCGAAGTTCGTAAATTAAAAGAGATCAAGACAAGGGATGAAATTATAGAAAGCCTGAAAAAAGAGCTCGGTCATAAAAATAAAACTTTAAAGGAACTCCGACACCGTAGCAACAAACTTCGGAAAATCCGAAAAATGGAAATCAGCGGCGTAGGTACCCCTGTAAAGTTGATTACCGCTTTTACAAAGGAATCGATTGCTGAAACAAAAGAAAAATATGGGTTTAGAGAAGGAGATGTAGTTTTCCTGGAAAATCCAAGTGGAGGCGGAGCTTCAACAGCCCAGATCCTTGTAGAATCAAAAGTTAAGGCAGTACTCATCCAGGAAGACATTTCGCATGCAGCAGAGGAAACCTTCTTTAAAGGAGGTGTACCTGTCTTAAGGGGCATCCCACTTGAAAGGGCCGACGATTTTGCAATAATAGAACCTGAAGTCCTTAAAGCTGCAATTTCTACCTGGGAAAAAGAAGCTGAGATAAAAAACCGCAGAGCTAAAGAAGATCATCTAAAGATCCTCTTTGAAGAATACAGGAGTGAGAGGCGCAGAGGTCTTGTTTAAGATTTACCTTTAAATTTCTCTTAAATTTAGAATGTATTTTAGTTCCTTAAAAAGCCTTTATTTCCTATCAGAAAAGATATTTTACCCTGTTACACTCAGAAGAATTAAAATGATAACATCTGCATCCAGCAAATCCAAAAATCTTGGAGATTCGTCATCAACATGATAAAGCTCCAGCTTTGTGCATCTAGCTTAGTCAATGTATCTGCTGAAATCAGTTCTTAAAGGATTTTCCTGCTTCAGTGAACGAAGGACCAGAACATGGACATACGGCACGTCGGCATCATTATACAGTGAGCGGTGTCTCATCATCTCGAAGTGCTGGTGTGTTGCCTGTTTGATGCATTGAAATCATCGAATGTCTTTGCAAAACTTGCACCTTAGATAGGTAATTGGCTTATACCGTTGATATATCAGATGACTCAATTCCTAAGCACTCCAGAACTGTAGGTAACATATCGATAGCGTGGGCATACTGAGTGCGAATCTGGCCTTTAGCCTTAATTCCTCTTGGCCAGTGAACTATAAATGGGTTACTAATGCCGCCGCGATAAGTCTCTCGTTTCCAACGGCGGAAGGGTGTATTTACAGCAAATGTCCAGCCTCCTGCATAATGGTTGTAAGTCTCTGGATCCCAAATTTATCCGAGATGTGAGATTATCCTCTACATATTCAGGCACATTATTGAAAAATCTGAGCTCGTTAATTGATCCCATGGGACTACTTTGAGGTTTGCCCCGTCACGTGACATTACCATGATCAATGTATTCCCAAACTCACCAATATCTTTCAGGAACTAAAACTAGCGACTAATGTAGTAATCGGTAGGTCTGTTCTAGGAACCCAGCAAAAAACTCCACCTTGAGGGCATAGACTTTCTTATTTGAGATGAGCATTGGTTCGAGGGCTTGACTGCCGGATCATGGCGAGATTTATTTCTTTTGGAAATGTAAAACATTATACAGTAAAAATTAGATTAATCCTTATGAATTAAAGCTGAATTCATATTTTAAGTAGTCTGGATTTACTAAATCTAGTCAAACAATAATCAAAAGTTTTTCTGAATTTCGACAAATTTGACTGGTAGTCTTAAGGATACTTCGTCCTTCAGATTGAAGTTGAAGTTCACAATTTAATTTTATTTCCAATATGCACTTAGTACTATTTTTCGATTTTTTTTCGTTAGGCGCCTCAGAAGGGTTAATTAATAAAAATTTGCTTTAGCAGATGAAAACTCAAACTTTAGTTATACTGTAAACTTAATTATGAAGATGTCAACTACTTAAAGACTAAGAGCCTATTGGAAAAATAATATACTTTCAATTTCAGATCATGTGTGGTAATGACAAAACTGAAAATTGTTCAGCACTACGAACTTTCTGAAGATTATTGGAAAAAATAGAACCTTTACTACTGTACCTAAGCCAAAAAAGAAGTCTGAAAGACCTAGAAAGGGTGATAGGAAAATAATGAGTGGCATTTTCTATCTCCTTGTTACTGGTTACCAATGGAAAGCATTGCCACGATTTTATGGAGCTCCAAGCACTGTACATGATCGATTTCAGGAATAGCGACGATCAGGCTTATTTGAGAGCATGTGGCTGGCTGGTCTTGTTGAGTATGATTTCGAAAAATGATTTAGAATGGGAATGACAATCAATTGATGGTGCTATGACAAAAACACCATTAGGTGGAGCTGGAACAGAAGCCAATCCTACTGATCGTGGCAAAAAAGGTACAAAAAGGATTGTTTTAACTGATGGTAAAGGCATACCACTTTCTGTTGTCGTTGATGGAGCCAATCGTCACGATAAAAAGCTTGTAAAAAGGACTTTAGACGCCATATTCTTTGAAAGACCTTCTCCAGAAGACATAATTCAGAATATATGCATGGATAAGGGTTATGATTTCACAGATATCAGAAAATTGGTTGAAGACTATGGTTATACTGCGCATATCAAAAGTCGTGGAGAAGAAAACATAAGAAGGTACATACCTGGTTTTAGGGCAAGAAGATGGGTTGTAGAAAGGGCACATTCTTGGTTGAATAGATTCAGAGACTCCTTATAAGATGGGAAAAGAAAATTGAAAATTACCTTGCTGTCCTACATTTAGCGTGCGCATTGATAACTTCAGATCAGCAGGACTTTTCGGATAGCCTCTTATTCCTAAAAAAGAAAAAAGTTGAAGGTCTTATACTTATTTTTATGACCATTGCTAGTGGATTTTTTTCGGGTATTTTTGTGCAGGATTATAAAAGTATTTAGACCTATCTGCACTTCGCATATAATCTTATTGTTTTTATATTTCTCAGTTGTTGTTATCTTTTATGGGTTAAGGCTAAACAATGGGGTTAAAATGGCCTGAAACTGTACCGGCTGGTATCTCTCCCAAGTAGGGGAAGCTGGTTGCTGGGGAAGGACAAGATACAACCCAGGCTCCTGCGCCATTATAAACATACTGACAAGGGCCTGACCAGTTCCAACCCCAGCCAAAGCTATCACCCCAGCTTCCTCCTCCTCCCCAAGGTCCACCACGGTACCAACCAGGACTTGCACTCGCTGTCACTGCTGTCAAAGATACTACGAAAAGGACTGCCAGCAAAATGGACAAAACCTTTTTCATTCTACTAGATATATGTTTCAACATCTATTTCACTCCTTTTTATCAAATTCTATACAATTTTAATCCGGTTGAAACTTGCGCAGCTAAATTGAAAAAGCACATTATTGACAACATTGTGATTGTCCTTTCAAATCTCGTTTATTTTGTATTCCTTTATCGACACTAGGACATTTGTATGTGATTCTCAGTTTAACTATGCAAGTTCAGGACCATTATTAATTATCATTATTATTTATAAATCATTTTATATTAATTCATATATATTCTTTAAAAGTGGCATCCGAATATTTATTAATTGTGCTTTATAGGTACTAAACAAGGTGTAAATAACAAAGTTATGTTTAAGAAGCAAAGTGGTTGTGGTATCCTATAACTAGAAGCCAGTATTGAGATTAGTAGTCTCAATACTCCTTGATGTAAATGAATATTGGTAACAGGAAACAAGTATGTAATAATGGAACAGCAATCACAACAGAAGATTAAGGAAGACAGTGCCTAAATTCCGATATTGGTCTTCTATATAACATTTGTACTCTTTAATCATTTTTTGGAATTTTTCTCATGAGTTACTCGCAGGGTAGAAGGTTTATAGACTTTATGCATTATTCTATATCCATCAGGCACTCTGCCACTGAAATTGGAAAAATGCATAGATTTTGTCACACAAAAACTGTGCATCTTAGATTAAATAAGACTCTAAAATTGAGTACCTCAAACATTTAATATTCTTTACATATAGAATGTTTTATTAGTAGTTCAGAGAATACCAAAAAAGTTGGAAAATGACTAAATTATTCCCTATACTTCTTGATATTTGAACACTAGTTAGCAAGTCTAGTGAGCGAAAACTTAAAGGAATCTTCGCTTTTTTCTAATATAAGCCATGGTTGATTAAAGTTTCACCATTTTTTAACTTCTCCATGTATTTTAAAGATATTCAGCTTGCTTCAAAAGTGAATATATAAAGATGCCTATCCGAAAAATTATCAATTGCATGTTGTGAAGTGCCTAGGCAGGGAGCGGGAAAGACACATAAACTTTGTGAGCTCATTACCCATGGTGACGTTCGAATCTTGCAGTTAATAATTACCCATTAACTGATTAAAGATTCTACTTTAGAAGAATTATAAGGATATATTTTTATAATTTTCATTCCATAACATATTTTCAAGATATCAAAGGTGAAATTTTTGGATGCCAAGAGTAGTAATCTTGATTCAGAAAAAATTTTAGTCTCATTTACCATACTTCTTTAATAGACAAAGTTAGATTAAAACTTGAAAGTGGTTCCCCTGTGTTAAAATTTTGCTTTTAGACTTTTAACGACTCAACCGGTAAAGTAAAATAAAAAGTTGAACCTTTGCCTAATTCAGATTCGACCCATATACGTCCACCATGTCTTTCTACAACTTTTTTACAAATCGCAAGCCCTATTCCTGTTCCGGGATATTTTTCCCTGGTATGCAATCTTTTGAAAACTTCAAATATTTTTTCCGAATATTGTGGATCAATCCCAATTCCGTTGTCCTGCACTGAAAATACCCATTCATTTGCTTTTTTCTCTGCAGATATGTGAATTTGGGGTGCTTCTTCATTGTGGAACTTCATTCCATTGAAAATCAAATTCTGAAACACCTGAACCAACTGGGTAGAATCTACTATTATATCAGGCAAAGTATCATGAGATATAGTAGCTTTATTTTCATTTATAACCACTTTTAAACCAGCTAGTGCCTGATTCAAAATAAATTTACAATTTGTAGTTTTAGGTTCCCTTACAGTCCTATTCACACGGGAATATTCCAAAAGGTCATTTATTAGATTTTGCATACGGGAAGCCCCGTCTACAGCGAAGTGTATGTACTTATCCGCCCTATCATCTAGATTATCCTGATATCTCTTTTGTAAAAGCTGCAAATAACTTGTTATCATCCGTAGTGGTTCTTGCAAGTCATGAGATGAAACGTAAGCAAATTGTTCTAATTCTTCATTTGAGATGGCAAGTTCTTCTAATTTCAACTTTAAAGTTTCGTCGGCTGTTTTACGCTCAGTGATGTCAGTGAGCATGCTCAGAGAACCCATAAAATTGCTATCTTTATTAAAAAAGGCTTTATAACTTATATGAATCCATGCAGATGAGCCATCTGTCTTTATTAATTTCAATTCATAGCTCTCATTGATACCCTGCCGACTCTTTTCCAGATTCAGTTTGACAATATCCTTACTTTCTTCACTTATGAAGCCCCATATCGGTCTGTCAATACCTTCTTCAAGAGAGTATCCGAGTATATCAGTCAGTTTCCTATTGGCATAAGTAACTACAGCTTCATCATCAATTATGAGTATACCTTCGTTTGCCGTCTCGACGATGTTGCGGTACTTTTCCTCACTTTCCCGAAGCTTTTCTTCTGCTGCTTTTCCGTCAGTAATATCCCTTCCAATACAGGAGATAGCTACAAACTTTCCAGATGAGTCAAAAATCGGAGAAAGAGTAATTGAAACATTTATTACTGTACCATCCTTTTTTAACCGTAAAGTTTCATAATGCTGGATCTTTTCTTCCTGTTTAGTCTTTTTAATTAACAGTTTTATTTCCCCTTTAAGATCATCTGGTTCAAGTATTGATACATCTTTTCCCAGGATCTCTTCTGCTGAATAACCATAAATTTTCCTTGCTCCCATATTCCAACTTTTAACGGTACCATCAAGAGACTCAGTTATGATAGCATCATTCGATGACTCTACAGCACTCGCAAGTGCTTGAATTTTCTCGTCTGCTTTTTTAAGCTTAGTAACATCACGAGCTGCAGCAAAGACACCAATAACCTCACCTGATTCGTCTATATAAATTGAAGCGTTGTATAAAACAGGTATTATCATTCCACTCTTATGCTGAATTTCAAGCGCATAGTCAGACACAAATCCTTCCTTGAACACTTCTTGATATACTTTCTTAGCTTTCTTAGGCTCAGTGAAATAGTTTGTAAAGTCAGTGCCAATGAGTTCGTCCCGTAAATAACCAGTAACAAACTCTGTAGAAGTGTTTGCATCAGTAATTTTACCATCATGCCCAATGGTTATTAAAGGATCCAAGCTAGCTTCAATTAAACTACGATTATAACTATTTGACAACCTAATTTTTTCTTCAGCCAGCTTGATCTCGTGGATATCGGTACAAGTACCGAACCACTTGTCTATCACTCCGCTATCATCGAAGAAGGGGACTCCACGAACGACGGCAGCCACCAGCGATAAGTGCCATCGGCACTGCGCAGTTGGCATTCAAGCGAATAGGAATCGTTGTTGTGTACTGCATTTTGCCAGGCATCCCAAGCGCGTTTTTGGTCAGCGGGGTGCAAGGGCTTGTTCCAACCATGGCCATAGCTTTCTTTCATTGTAAGGCCGGTATACTCCACCCATTGATGGTTGAAATATGTGTTCCAGCCATCTGCCCTTGTGATCCAAACAATTTGGGGCATCGCCCGGCCAGGGCGTGGAACCTCTCCTCACTCTCACGCAGCATCTTTTCTGTTTTTTTGCGCTCTGTGATGTCGATATCCATCTTGAGTATCATAGGCGAACCATCAACGTCGGTGAACGGAAAATCAAAGGCATCAATTATTTTCCAGTCCGGGCCGTTGGACTCCCAATGATGGGGTTTTCCGGTCTCAAGTACTTTATAGGATTCGCAGAACTCACACTTATTGGTGAACCCAAAACGGGATTCATAACAATGCAATCCGCTGGAAACACCGAAATGTTCGCGGTAGCTGCGGTTGGCAAAGGCAATGCGATAGTCAGATGTCAAAAGACATATCATTGCTGGCAGCATTTCTAGAATGTCAAAGAGCCGCCGTCGTTCAGCTTCGACAACTTCGGCAACTCTGCGACTTGCTTCGCTCTCTAGCAGTGCTTGCTCTGCTTTTTTTTTCTCGGTGATATCTATTTGAGTGGTGATGAGACGATCGCCATTAACAATATACGAAGTGAGGAGTTCCTTGTCCACGTAAGAGCTATGGTACTGGAACCTTAACAGCCTTATTCGACAGCTTTGCCTCCTCGATCATGGGAAGATGGAATGCAGCTCTCTCACAGCCGAGTACTTCTGATCCCCTTTTTCCTTTGGCCTCATCAATATTTTTCAGACCAAGGAGCTTGAATCCAGCAGGATTGAGATCCTCGAAAATCCAGTCGACAACTTTACCCTGTTCATCGTAGATAAGTCGATTAATGAAGAAGGCCTCCTGCAAAGTCTCGAATAGGCCACGATACCTGATCTCGCTCACCCGCAGATTCTCATATGCTTCATAAAGTTCCTTTGACTGAGCCTGTAACTCTTCGTTTTGTGCATGGAGCTCTTCAGACTGAGCCTGCAAATCCTCGGATTGCGTTTGGAGATTCTCTTGAGCTTTCTGCAAAGATTCATCAGCTTTTGTTTTGGCTATGGCCACGGCCAGATAGTCTGCCAGCCGTTCCAACATCAAGATCATTTCCGGAGTAAATCTACCTTTACATCGTCGTTCAACTGGAGAAGGACCTGGCCTCTCCTCACCCACACGCAGAGCTATCAGAGCCACAGATTCATAGCCTTCACCATTACATCTGTTATGCGTGTGGGCCTGGCGGTCAGCATCAGTCGTTGTGGCCAGCAGTTCCGTGGTACAGTTGGTACAGAAACTCCCCAGTGTCGTGAAAAATGGCTTAGATGGATCGAACCTTCCACAGATAACGTTGCCACACATACATTCATGGATAGGATAGCCATCAATATCGTGGATAAGCTGTCCGGAAGCATATCGCAAGAAGAGACTGTTCTCCAACTTAACGAATTCCGCTGGAAACCCACTTGTCTCGAAATATGGATAATCTTCATCATCCTTGAGCCGGATGCCAACGGCTTCGAAACCGGAGCGCTCGCGGAAGAAATTAACGGCAGAATGAACCAAGTCTACTGTACTTCGGCTCTTATTCACGAGCTGTAAGAACTCCACCATCATCTCACTTTCCTGCTCTGCCCTTTTACGCTCGGTGATACCTACGGAAAAGCCCATAGTACCTAACAGCGTACCGTCCTTCGCGAGCCACGGTGACTTTGTAGAGAGATAAATCCGAAGAGAGCCGTCTGGCAATCGGACTGACTCCTCGGTAACCAGGGACTGACGCGTCTCGCGGACTATCCTGTCATTTTTCATCACAGCTTCACTAATAAGTGGGTCAGAATAGAAATCGACGTCTGTCTTACCCAAAATTTCATCTGCTAACTTACCAAAAAAACGCAAAAAGGAATCGCTCGCATAGACTATCCGAGACTGACAGTCCTTGGCGAATAAGAGCTCAGACGAGTTTTGTGAAATTGCATCCATTATCTCGGTTGTCTTCTGTAGTTTCTCTGACCGAATCTGCACCTCCTTAGAGTGCAACTTGAGATTCTCGTAAGCTTCACGAAGATCGCCTTCCGATTTTTGTCTCTGAAGAGCCTGTATAATCGCTGGTGCAATAGCTTCAAGATCCTCCTGCTGCTCGGAACTATAGCCACCGTCACGATTTGCAACCCCCAGCATGCCAACTATTTTCCTATCTAAGACTAAGGGCACACCAAGAAACGACGTGATCGGGGGATGATCGTGTAGCACATCGATATTGTATGGATGCGATAGCGGATCATTGGTAAAAAAGCCTTTTTCATTGTTAATGATACTACCGTACAAGCCATGTACTACAAAATTTTCTTGGGGACGGCGATGCCCAATCTGGTCATACATCAGGCATTGTTCCCATCCAATCTCGCTGATTGCAATATCATGCAATAAATCCATCATCACCCAATAAATTAACGAAACCAAGCGGGCTGCCAGTGATTTTTAAAGCTACCGATAGACACTCATTTCCAAGTTCTTCTTCTGTTTTATCCCGCACGACAATGCTGAAGATCCGGTTGATTCCTTCAAGAATAAGGTTGTTTCTGTTTAAAGCTTTATTAGCTTTTTCCAGCTCAGCTGTCTGTTCCTGGACTAGGAGCTCCAATTTGTCAGTACCCCAACGATCAGAAATACTCATAAATCTCCAATTTTGCTTTAATCGACATTCTGCAGATATACACAACTGTAAATTCATAATTTAATTATTTTTAATTTTATGTCTATCACTGAATTTGGAACCAAATTTCTCTGATTTTTTAGTAGCTTTTCTACTTAAGTCTAACTTTATGTGATTTTGTATCCAACCAGTCAGGACTCCACAGGAAGCAGCCAATAACACTGAAATTAAATGATATATGTTAGAGCTGCGAAAACAGATCAAAGTCAAAGATAACCAGATGTACTTAAAGATAATGATGAACTCCAACTGGCCAGAATGGCCGGTTTGAAAACTTAGATCCAAGCACTTTACCAACAGATGAACATTAATGACAAGCAGCACACTAAGGACGAGTAGATAGAAAAACTAAATAGAATATGCATAAACGGGTGCATATCAAAAGTTTAATCAAGGAAAATAACAGGCTAAAAATTAAGCTGCTTCCGGAAAATGTAGAAAAGAATAAGCCTTGGTGGCGATTTTGGTAAGTCAGACTACAATTCTTCAACCATAGATAACTTATCTAGAATTTTATTTCTAATTGCATATGTGTCCGTAATTCTTATATCAACATTTGTGTTTTTATTATCTGATACAACATTTGTTTTACGATATAATCTCCTTCCAAATTCTTCAGGAAACCGTCTTTCTAGAATCCAGATGCAAACTTGACAGTTCCCAGTTTTTGCAGCATCATTTAGTCGCTCCAAAAGTTCTTTAGCCGCATCAGCATTGCATTTGTTAATATACTGTGAAAACTGAAAATATTTGCCAAATTTTTCTGTCTTTCCCCTTTTAATCCAATCATTAAACGTTTGATATGTTATGCCGGCTGCTGAAGCAGCGAGAGCATAAGTAAGTCCAAGCGCAATATTTTCACCGATTTTCTGTTGTATTTTTGGAGTTAATTTCGTAGGTCTTGCCATTGATAGCACCGCTTTTACACTTTAAAATAACTATCAATGAATGTTGTATTTATATTTACTTAGTTCTCTTAGACACAACAGCAGGGTTTAGATATGTCAAATCAAAAAAATGAGCCATTCTCCGAGTTTTAAGCCGTTTTTTGGCATAGTAATGATTCCTATAGAACTTCCAATAAAAGTTTCTCTCAAAATTTGTTCTATAAATCTATATTAGGAGATAAAATCAATATGATATTCAATCTTCACTGCCGAGCCATGATAATACGCATCTCAGCTTCCTGATCTTCTATCAACTGGCCGCTCACGTCCACTGTCACGCTATGGATCTTGCCTGTGAACTCCAAAAAGGGGGGACGATAGTCTGGTGTGACTGGTGCTCCATGAACTGAGCCACAGGTTACTCCACCAGTTAACCCTAACGTAAGTGGAGTTGTCACTGGTAACATTTAGCTTGGCCGACTAACGTTCCGTCTATAAAGAGCTTAGCAATTCCAGGTGAACCCTTGCCATTAGCAAAATCTGGCTTACCGGTCACCTCAAACTCAAACCCGAGTTGATGTCTCCCTTCAGGAACATTCTCATTGAACTCTACATGATATAATGCTCTAGATACGTAATTGTGCACCCAGTGAAGTTTTCCATCTTTGATATAGAATGAATAACCGCCATCGATACCGCCATGAGATAGCAAGATTCCTTCCACTCCCCCTGCAGGGATCTCAACATCGGCTATAATACTGTGGGGACGGTTGAGAACTTTGACTGCTGAAGCTGCAGGAATTTCCTGAGTTCCGGGATAATAGGTGCAGCTTGTTCTATTTATTGCGATACCTGGCCGTTCATCGGCAATACACAGAACTCCACGACCATCGATGGGTAGTACATTATATTTTCCGGCCTCTGCATACCACGTGGAGATCATCTCAATTAACTTTGGTCGATTCTCAGCAGCAACGTTCTGATTCTCTGCTCAATCCTTCTCAACATGATAAAGCTCCCAGCCTCTTGCGTCTAGCTCAGTCAATGTATCTGCAGAAATAGGTTCGCTGAATGATTTTCCAGCTTCAGTGAACGAAGGGCCAGGCCATGGGCAGACTGCGCACCAGCCATCATGATACAGTGAGCGGTGTCCCATCATCTCGAAGTACTGAGTGTGGTGCTTGGTTGGTGCATTGGAATCGTTGAATGTTAGTGCAAAACTTACGCCTTCAATAGGCGAGTGGGTTACACTTTTTATAATCCTTGGCGGTTCAATTCCTAGGCATTCTAGAACTGTAGGTACCATATCGATAGCATGGGCATACTGAGTGCGAATTTCACCTTTGGCTTTAATTTCTTTGGGTCAATGGACTATAAAGGGATCACTGACACCACCACGGTAGGTCTCTCGTTTCCAGCGGCGGAAGGGTGTATTTCCAGCCCAAGTCCAGCCCCATGCATAATGATTATAAGTCTCTGGGCCCTCAAGTTTATCTAGGGCTGCGAGATTTTCCTCTACAGATTCAGGTACATTATTTAAAAACCTGGACTTGTTAATTGATCCAGTAGGACCACCTTCAGAGCTTGCTCCGTTATCTGAAATTACCATTATCAACGTATTCTCAAACTCACCAATATCTTTGAGAAATTGCAACAACCGACCAATGTGGTAATCGGTGTGTTCAAGGAACCCAGCAAAGACTCCCATCATACGGGCATAGAGTATCTTCTCCTCAGGTGTGCATTGGTCCCAGGGTTTGACATCTGGATCATGGCGAGATAGCTCAGTTTCTTTTGGAACGATACCCAGTCCCTTCTGCCGGCCTAATGTCTTCTCCCGGTAAACGTCCCACCCATCATCGAACTTACCTTTGTATTTATCTGCCCACTCCTTAGGAACATGATGAGGAGCATGCATTGCTCATGGACAGAAGTACATGAAAAAGGGTTTACTTGGTGCGACTTGTTTGGAATCAGCAATGAATTGGATAGCCCTGTCCACTATATCCTCATTTAATGTGTAGTCCTCTTCTGAATTTTTGGGAGGGTCTATGGAATGATTGTCGTAGATCAGTTTAGGATAATACTGATGTGTATCACCTCCTAAAAAACCGTAGAAGCGCTCGAAACCTCTTCCTAAAGGCCAGCGGTCATAAGATCCGACTGAAGACATCTGTTCTGAAGGCGTTAGGTGCCATTTGCCAATAGCATAGGTGTTGTAACCGCGTTGCAGAAGCATCTCTGATAAAAAACCGTTCTCAAAAGGTGTATTGCCGTTATATCCTGGATAGCCAGTTGATCCTTCAGTGATACATGCCATGTTATTCGAATGGTGATTTTGACCAGTAATTATGCACGAGCGACTAGGAGAGAAAGGAAAATGTACTAACATTATAAAACTATACCAAACAATTGATTAATGTATTTGACTTCACCAAGAACAGAGTAATTTAGATCATTTACTTGTCCTTTTTTAATCATATTCATAGCTTCAATTCCTTTTAAAGTATTATTAGCAGATAGAAAAGACTGAAATCCTAACATTGGATTAACGATTTGCTTTAGAGATCTATGATCTTGTTCTATAATGTTATTCAAATACTTGATTTGTTGAATGCCTATGTTTTTAGGTAGTATTTTATCAATTTTTAGTTTATCTATAGCAGGTGGATAAGCTGGATTCTTATCAACGGTTATTAATCTTGGAATTTGATTATGATTAGAACTTAAAGCTTTCTTAAAGAATCTCTTCGCTGCCTTTCTATCTCGTTTTGAACTTAACATGAAATCAATTGTATCTCCATTTGAGTCAACTGCTCGGTAAAAATATTTCCATTTACCTTTTACTTTGATATAGGTTTCATCAACTCTCCACGAATCATTTGTTGGTCTTAAATGTCTTCTTATCCTCTTTTCTAGTTCAGGGGAATATTGATGCACCCATCTCATTATAGTACTGTGATCAACTTGAATTCCTCTTTCTATCATCATTTCCTTTAAATTTCTATAACTTAGTGCATATTTTAAGTACCATCTTACATTCAATAAGATAATTTCCCCTTCATAAAGCTTCCATTTAAAGGAATTAGATAGCATGTTACTATCTTTGGTTTTCTTTTTATTCTATTGTATCATTAGAAAGGATTTTTTGCAACGGAACCGAAATAAGAATAAGAATAAAAGTAAAAAGAGTTAGATTTTTCGTACATT
This sequence comes from uncultured Methanosarcinaceae archaeon, assembly GCA_963733675.1. Lineage (GTDB taxonomy): Archaea > Halobacteriota > Methanosarcinia > Methanosarcinales > Methanosarcinaceae > Methanosarcina. The sequence goes on from CAVTET010000012.1 coordinate 293,529, forward strand.
TACATAATTTTTGCTTTGAGACTTAAAAACTTAAAATAAATTTTGCCAAATTGATTTGAACTCAAAATATGAGCAATTTCCAATATCAATTAGTGAATACTACTAAACTTAGTATGTTAAATCAAGTTTATATTTAGGTACCAACTAAACTATTTAATCAAATTAGGGAGTAGTTATCATACCAAGAGTAGTCCATTTCGAGATACATGCAGAAAATGTTGAAAGGGCAAAAAAGTTTTACGAAAATGTGTTTGCTTGGACGATAAAGAAATTGGAAGGTCCTATTGAATATTGGCACATAACGACAGGTGAACAGGCGCAATTAGGAATAAATGGCGGCTTGATAAAGAGACAGGAAAAAGAATTGGCAGAAGAAATTATGATAAACAGCTATGTCTGTATAATAGACGTTCCTGACATAAATGAATACCTAAAACAAATACACAAGCATGGTGGCAGACTGCCTATTGAAAAGAGAGTTATACCCAACATAGGTTGGCTTGCATATTGCTTCGACACAGAAAAAAATTTATTTGGTATATTGCAGCCTGATATGAGCGCTAGATAATCATTTCTATATTATTTTTCTGTTGCAATACCGGAATATGTCCATAAGTCACTAATTTAATCTGATAAACAAGAATCTTTTCCATTGTGAGAAAGCGTATATGACTTTGTGATGATGCCTTTTCAAGTTCTACGATTTTTGAATTGCTGTTTTTTTCTTTTATCGTTTCATTGTTGCATTGTTTTTGTATGAAAACATATACACAAGAGTATATACAAAAAGCACGTCAAATTAAAGACAAAGATTGCCTTTAATAGATTATACTCAATTTTTACATATTTTGAGAAAATATTTACATATCTGGAAATTAAAGAAATTATTTCTTTTTTGTGGAAGGGAAGTAAAATGAGAGCTAATTATAATATATTTATGATAGATCAGCTTAAAATATTCAAAGTGATTATTCGTTTAGTTACTATTATCATTCTTTATGTATTGCTATTGACACTAATTGTGGGAGTGACAAATATCCTCCTTAATATCAAATCGATTCTATTTGGGATTCTTGGGGGGGCTTTAGTGAGTCTATTTGGTCTTTTAATTTCCTGTCTCCCATTTTTTAGTTAATCATGGATTTTTGTGCCTACATTTTAACTTTCTAAAAAATGGTTTTTAGGAATATTCCTAAGGTTTTCATAAACTTAATAGAATTTGTTGAGAAAAGGAGTTTTCTCATGAGGACAGAAGGATGATCCATGTCTCCATATTCAGTGATTATTTTAAGGATAGAAGAGGTGTTTAACGAGCCTATAAGCTCATTTAATTGCTTGTCTTCCAACTTTCCCATATAATCATGAATTTTTAGACCGATATCAAATTCTTTTCCGAGGTATTTTCGCCATAGTAGATCATATTCGGAAAGCCTCTGTGCAGATGTGTTCCCTTCAAGGGCGGCGTCTGCTGCAACTTTTCCAGCTATTTTTGCCGCAAAAGCCCCTGTATAGATACCACCAGCTGATATTGGTTTAACCTGCCCTGCTGCATCACCTACTAGCAAAATACCATCAGAAACAGTTCTTTTAGGAGGGTCTATTGGGATTCCTCCTACTACAAAATCAAGCATACCTCCTGAGTACCTGGCTTTTACGTGGGAGTTTGATCGAAGGAATTTTTCAAGATAAGAAAGAGAATAACTTTTTTCATTAATATTTTTGCAAGCAAAGCTCGGTTCAAAGGCGAGCCCAATTCTTGAAATTTTTTCGTCAATTGGTACTGTCCATGCAAAAAAACCAGGAGCTGAAGAGCCTAAAAACATTTCAACAAAATCAATATTTTTGGATTTATATGGAACTTCTATCTGAATTCCGGAAAGCATACGAGCAGGTCTCTCAAGTCCTGCATAACTGGCTATACGGCTTTTAACTCCATCAGCTCCTATCACTACTGATGCAGATATTGTTTCAAGCTTGCCATTTGTGAGTACCACGAGTTTAATTGGAGCCTGACTTATTTTTCGTTCAATTTTATTTTTGGAATACCTTCTCTCAAGCCCTACGGCCCTTGTCCTCAGGGACAGTACCACACCTTCTTCTACAGCCATTACTGCAAGCTTGCGGTCAAAAATTTTCCTCGAGATCACGTATGCCTTGGTCTGCTTACCATCGATTGGAAGGCACTGCCCGTCAGGGGCGTATACAAAAGCCCCACGTACGGAGTTGAATACAAAGTCATCCGACGGCTTGAGTTCGCATTCTGTCACAGCTCTCTTGCTCAAAAGTCCGGTACAGCTTACAGGAGATCCTATCGAAGGATGCTCTTCAAGAAGGAGGACCTTTGCTCCATTCAAAGCTGCATAGCGAGCAGCTATAGATCCCACGGGACCGGCTCCAACGACAACAACATCATAATTCATGCCTCATAACCCTCGAAAATAAATTCTTGCATTAGCAGGTAGCTTGATATATTTTAAGCTCATGATATCAATTAAAATGACAAAAAAATTCCATGAACATATAGATGGAATGATTTTTAAGTGGACCTTCGTTTATTTTAATGATTTTAAATAATTTTTGATCCTTTACATCACGTGAAATTTATCGTTAGATTTTTAAATCCAAGAATTTCTTTATAATCTTTTCACGCTTTCATAAACTTCTTTCACACTAATTAATACTTTCACAATCTTATGATATTGATAAATATATCCAACGAGAGACTGAACGAGAAAACTGAAAGATCTTAATAATTAAAACACTTTTTGCAGATGTATACAATAATTCTAACTATTTTCTCAATATGAAAGTAGCTTAAAAATCAATCTAATTTTGAATGAATAATAGTAAGCAAATAGGCAAATAAATTGTACAGATATGTACGTCTGTGGAATGTTGGATTAATAATTTTCCCAAATAACAGGCCAGAGTTTACATGCAGCAGAAAAATGAAAAATTCCAGGATTCGGTACAGAATAAACAAAAAAGAAACAAATCAAAAGGAAAAATATATAATAAGCCGGAAAAAAAAGATTTTAATAAAAATGAAAACAGTACTGCAGATAAATTTCGAGGTTTTAGTGAGAAGGATTCTACCAGAAAGAGCTCTAGCTCTAAAAAAAGTCTGAATTCGAATTTACCAAAAAAACAAAATTTTCAACGTTTCGAGTATGAAGATAACTACATTTTCTGGTGTAGAAAATGCAACCTGCCTTTGATTGGGAAAGAGTGCGGAAGATGTGGAAACAATGGAGACATTAGTTTTCTCTCCCAGCCTGCAGATGTCCGTTTCTGTTCACCTTATGAGCGAGAAATTATCAACAGGCAGCTTTTCTCAACTTTTGGTTGCAATCCTATTGGAGACAGGTTAATACTTCTTAACAAAATATCTGGTGAAGATAAAACGGATGAAGTGCTCGTTGATGGCTTCATTTTTGGAATTCTCCGTTTTGAGATTACCAAAGAGAGCTACAGTTTCGAACCTTCCCTTCAGGGAGCAAAAATTCTCCTGATGTACGCTGAAAGCAGGAAAGTTGAACTCAAGAAAAATAACAGACATTTTAATGGGAAAAAAATTGCAACAGAGCTTGTTGAATCCTTTATGGACACTATAAAGAAAGGGGATTTCGTCCTTGTGACTGCAGGCAACCTGACAGGATATGGAGTTTCTTATATTAACGGGGAAGATTTTTCAAAGTTGAAAAATTTGGCTGGAAATGAAGTTCACAATGAATCTAAGTCCTCAATAGAAGCCGACGCAAAAGTTCTCAGGATCAGGAAAATTGATAGTAGTAGGGCATCCCTTCATTCAGAAACTCCGGACCTCAGTGCATGCATAGAGGCAAATAAAAAGCATCTGAAGGCTCTTGGCAAGAACGCAATCAATACAATTCGTGGGATTGTTTCCAGAAACGAAAACATCAGCCTTCCTGTATATGTCTCCTTCAGCGGTGGAAAAGACAGCCTTGTAAGTATGGATTTGGCCCGAGTTTCCCTCAAGCAGAGGGAACTCAAGGCTTTCTTTCTTAATACCGGAATCGAGTTTCCTGAAACTGTCGAATTTGTTCGAATTTCTTGCCAGAAGATGGGAATTCCACTTGAAAAAATGAATGCAGGCTCTGCTTTCTGGGACCAGATTGGGAAATTCGGGCCTCCTGCTAAAGATTTCCGATGGTGCTGCAAAGTATGTAAACTGGCACCTGCAGGGATCCTGGATGTAGGGAAAGGTATCAGTCCTCTTCCGGATCGAAAAGTAGATAATGGCGTGGCTTATCTGACAATCGATGGTAAGAGGAAACACGAATCCTTTTCAAGAGCAAGGGTTATGGCTAGTGAGACAAATCCCTTTGTACCATCCCAGCTCAATATTTTCCCCATAAGAAACTGGAAAGCGCTTGAAGTTTGGCTCTACATTTACTGGAGAGGACTCTCATACAATCCTCTCTATGATCTTGGTTTCGAAAGGATAGGATGCTGGCTTTGCCCGTCTGCCCTTGCTGCCGAATATTCCAGAGTAAAAGAGCTACATCCTGAAATGCATGAGAAATGGAATTCCTACTTGCTCGAGTGGGCAAAAACCAGAGGACTTTCTGAAAAATTTATAGAATATGGATTCTGGCGCTGGAAGGAGTTGCCTCCGAAAATACGCAGACTAGCAGAAGAGCATGGGATCTCTACTCTTGTTAAAGAAAATTTCAAAAATTTTGAAATTGAAGTCGTGGGAGGAATTTCTCCCTGCAGGTCTGGAGGTTTCTCCATAGAAGCAGGAATAAGAGGTATTAGGGAAAAAGAAATTGCAGATTGCATAAATGTACTTGGAAATACAGTTTATGTGGAAGAAATGGGTATTCTGCTTGTCAAAACTAGTATCGGGACTGTAAAGTTTTTTTCAAGTGGAAATCTGCTTGTAAGCTCTGAAACAAAAGAAAAAGCTATTAGCCTTTTTAAGGACGTCATAAAGCAATTAATAAGATTTACTCACTGCACAGGCTGCGGAATTTGTATAAAAGCATGCCCAATAGAGGCAATTTTTCTAAATGAACGAAGATTATATGTAAGTGAAAGGTGCATTAGATGCGGAAAATGCGCAGAATCCTGCATAGTGACAAAATATTTTGATAAGTTTGTACCTGACATATATCAAAAATTAAAAATCTGAATTATCAAAGTTTGAATTTGCTTATTTCTTCAATTTTCGTCCCTACAGTATTCATTGTGGATAAAAATTGTTAAAATACTTAGCTAGATCTCCGGGTTATTAGACGTTTTAATTCGCTACTTTCAGCTCAGGCATGAAAATGCGGCGATTTTCTTTTTAATTTCTCTTGTTGTTATTTATGGTACTACTGAATTAATCCTAAGGTTCCAGCTTTGTCTCATGAGTTCTAGTATTTATCCTTACTCTACTCATACTTGCTTTTCTTATAGAAGCTTTTGTTAGAGAATTACAGGTTTTTTGGAGCTCGTATCTTTCTAAGATCTCTGACTACAGTTTAGAGGTTTTATCAGGAATACATCCATCCTGAACTTTAGAGTCTGACTCGCAATTCTAGAACCTAAGAAACTCTTGTAAGGCTGAATCAGATAATTAATTTCCAGAAATCAAAAAAATTAACTGAACAATTCAGAAAATTGAGAAAAGCTCTGAGGATAAAATATGATATACCAGTCGAAAGGGATTACTTTATATTGTTATAGGATGTTAAAATTCTCGTATATCGTTTTTATTTATTTAATCAAGATCTGCTGACAGATGCAGATAGCATACGATTATAAAATAATTCAATTCATTCGATTCGGAATCGAGGTTAATTCAAAAGCTTATTCCAGCTTTTCATAGAACACGGTGATAGAATGCAGTTATTGTTAATTCATTCTAATTATATAGAATACGAAATCAAAAAACAAACTACAGTTGCTGAAAAAATTGATGAGTCCTTAAAGTCTGGCAGGCTTGAAGAAGCACTTACGGCTTTTACAGCTGTGGAAAGTATAGATGAAGTAAATCCTCAGGAATCTATAGATAAAGCCGTTTTCGAAATCGAGAAGGTGGCAACCCAGGTTAAAATCAATCGCATAATGCTCTATCCTTACGCACACTTAAGTTCTGATCTTTCCTCACCGAAAATCGCCGTGCAGGTATTAAAAGGAATAGAAGCGTCTCTCTCAGGTAAATATGAGGTAAAGCGTGCTCCTTTTGGATGGTATAAAGCCTTTACTGTAAGCTGTAAAGGGCATCCTCTTTCTGAACTTTCCAGAAGCATTCGGCCTGAAGGAGTGACAAAGGCAGCAAGTAAAGCTGAAGCAGCCGGGAAAACAGACGAAGTTGTTTCCGAGGCACTGAAAGCTGAAAGTACTGCTAAATCTTACTGGTATATTCTGACTCCTGATGGAGAACTTCATGAAGTTGAGAGTTTTGACCTGACCCCTTATACTAAACTTCAGCAGTTCGTAAACTATGAAATTTCCAAGAGCAGAGCTGTTGAGAGGGCTCCTCCACATGTAGAGCTTATGAGGAGGCTTGAACTTGCGGATTATGAGCCAGGGTCAGATTCTGGAAACATGCGCTATTACCCAAAAGGAAGGCTTATAAAATCCCTTCTTGAAAATTACGTACTTGATGTAGCAACAGAATTCGGGGCAATGGAAGTTGAAACTCCGCTCATGTACGACATGAACCATCCTACTCTGAAGAAATATCTAGATAGATTCCCTGCAAGGCAGTATTCGATCGAGTCTGATAAACGGCAAATGTTCCTACGTTTTGCAGCCTGTTTTGGGCAATTTTTGATGAACCATGACATGACTATTTCTTATAAGAATCTGCCTCTGAAGATGATAGAAATGACCCGCTATAGTTTTAGGAAGGAACAGCGAGGAGAACTTGTGGGTTTGAGAAGACTTCGGGCTTTTACCATGCCTGATATGCACACACTCTGTGAGGATATGCCCCAGGCTGTGGATCAGTTTAAGAAGCAATATAATTTATGCATCAGTGTGCTTGAAAATATGGGAATTTATGTTAGTGATTATGAGGTTGCCATCCGTTTTACTAAGGACTTTTATGAGTCGAATAAAGAGCTTGTAGTCAGCATGGCAAAAACCGTTGACAAGCCCGTGCTGATTGAAATGTGGGATACCCGATTCTTCTATTTCGTACTTAAGTTTGAGTTTAATTTTGTAGATGCTTTGGCCAAGGCAAGTGCCCTTTCTACTGTTCAAATAGACGTGGAAAACGCTGAAAGGTATGATATTTCTTATGTGAACGCTGAGGGTAAATTGGTAAATCCGTCAGTTCTTCACTGCTCTCCCAGCGGGGCAATTGAGCGGTGTATTTATGCTCTTCTTGAAAAGGCTGCAATGGAAGCTGATAAAGGAAAAGTTCCAATGCTCCCCGTCTGGCTTTCTCCAACCCAGGTTCGAGTAGTGCCGATTTCGGAAAAGCACCTACCTTTTGCCGAAGAAGTTTCAAAAAAGCTTGACTGTAGGGTTGATATTGATGACCGTGACATGTCCATCGGAAAAAAGGTCAGGGAGGCAAGTAGGGAATGGATACCTTATTTAGTGGTAGTTGGCGATAAAGAAATTGAGGAAGGTACTATTAACGTTACCATTAGGGTCAAATCTAAGCACGATAAACTAAACAAGGTGCAGATAACTCCTGAAAAACTTAATGAGTTGGTTAGAGAAGAAATAAATGATAAACCTTATAGGAAACTGCCACTTGCAAAGTATCTTTCTGCAAGGCCAAAGTTCTTCTAAATTTAGTATACCGTTATATTAGAGAAAGTTAGTATATATATATCGAAAAACATTTCACATTAACTATACTAGGTTTAATCCACCTTATGTTGTGAAGCTCAATAATAAAAAGATCAGCTGGATCATTGCTTAAAAGAAGAATGTAGAAAAGACTTCCGATACAGCTGATTTCAGCAGATCTTGAAGGAATATTGCGATGCTTATCAGGAATCTCTTATTGGCGCGAATCTCGGTCTGGCAAAAAAAGTTTTTTGATACTTGCTCTTTTTTAAGAATTATTCAGTGACTCATGAACACGACTGAAATAAAATTGAATGCAATCTACTTAACTCTAATGTATGGGGTATGTTTTAGGTCATCTGCTAGGTTTCTCCTCAACTTTTGAGTCTGCCTTTAGCAAATATCCTTGATCTGAAAGATTAAGACTTTGCTTTTGGATCCTCTGCGATTTCTGAATATAACGTCGTTATTCCAATTGATTATTCTGCAGCAATTTGTGGGGATGGAAATTTCACCGAAAACCATTATTATTAAGTGGGTTATATTTTTCAGGTATATTTGTGCTATAAAATGGAACTACTTCAAGTAGACTATTATGCGATAAAATAAGAGATCTCATAGTTTTTTGTATGAATCAGTGTATCAGTTTTTTTTAAGCAACTACATCATCAACTATTTAAATATATCTACTTTGAAATTGGTAAAAGTTACTGTTTTGAGTTTGATGGAATCTGTACTGAAGTTAATCTTATTAATTTTTGCGTTGACTCCGAACAAAATATTCTCCTTCAAAATGATGCAGATTAAAAAAAGGTATTACAGCATGAAAAATTATTTAAAGAATACTAAAACATTAAAGAACAATTATAATTTAGTGAACTGTAGATTGACGGAAGTTACATTGGAAGTGTGGGTGATGGTATATTTTTCAATGCAACTAAAAACTGTGTTGAAAACCAGGGGAATTCGGTAGAAAATTAATCTCATGAGCAAATGAAAATATTTGACTTTGAATAATTACTTATATCCACAGCGATGAAGCGAATATATAGTTGCTTGCAGTGATGTTTGCTTGCGCCAAAGCAACTTGAATTTTTTCTTCTAGCTATATACACTATCGTAATAATAATAATAATAATAATAATAATAATACATATTGTTATGGAGTTAGCTGGAAATGTTAAAGCCAATTAAATCATTCAAAAATCTTATGTATTAAGTTATATTTTGATGACATTTTTGAAAATCAGGTTCTAAACATAAAATTTTGCATTATTTATTATGTCGTTTATATATGCTCTCAAAAAGAGTCGCAAAAAATATTAAAGAGCAGTGCATTTTGGACTTGATGACATTCAAAGGGCATGCCTGTGCATTCGGGGCAGGAACGATAATAAACGCCATAGCTACATGGAAAGGTGCAGCATTCGGGATTAATTTGAAAACATTCGCAGAGGTTAGACTTTCCGAAAGTGAAATCGGGATTTCAGGATCTATTGAAGAGATACCTGATGGAGATGTTCGCCTCATAGAACTCTGCGTTGAGCTGGTTCTCGAAAAGTTTGGGCTTGAGTTAGGTGGTACGGTAAGAACAAGAAGCGAAGTCCCTCTTGCAGGCGGGCTCAAAAGTAGTAGTGCTGCAGCAAACGCTTCCATCCTTGCAACTTTACGTGCCATTGGCAAGACTCTATCTCCCCTTGAGATTGTGAAACTTGGGGTAAGAGCTGCAAGAGAAGTAGGAGTTACGGTAACAGGAGCCTTTGATGATGCCTGTGCTTCTTTCCTGGGAGGAATTGTGGTGACTGACAACCGAAAAATGGAGCTAATCAGACGCGAAGAAATTGAATCTAAGGTTTTTATATTTGCACCTGACAGGAAGGCTTTCAGTATAGATACTGATCTCAAACGTTCTAAATTGATCGCTCCATATGTAAAAATTGCATATGATCTTGCCCTGAAAGGTGACTACGAACGAGCCATGACACTTAATGGATTCCTCTACTGTGGGGCTCTTGGTTTTGATATGGAATACATGCTAAAAGCTCTCGAATGTGGAGTAAAAGGAGTGAGCCTATCCGGAACCGGTCCTTCATATGTAGCACTCGTGAAGAATGAGCAGGCAAAAGAGCTGAAATCTGCTTGGGAAAGCTGTGGAATGGCAGGAAGGATCATAGAAACCACTATAAATAACAGGGCTGCAGTATCCTTATGAAGGAAGTGACTCTCTTGACCGAACTTGAAGCTGTCCGTGAAAAAATCGAAAAAATTGATATGGAGATCCTTACCCTTATTGATAAAAGAGTCAATATGGCTGAAAAGGTGCTTGAATCAAAACGAATAAATGGAACTTCAATAAATGACCACAAGCAAAATGAGATTGTAATCAGCAGGGCCTTAAATATCTCAACAGAGCTCAATCTTGATCCGGGGTCTGTAAAGGCTATTTTTGAGATTTTAATAAGGATGAGTATTGAACGTCAGAATGAGTTGAGTGGCAAAGGAAGCCTGCCTTGATTCCTAAGAGGAGCGAAAATGGTCGATATTTCAGTGATTATGGGTTCTGAATCTGACAGATCAATCGCTAATCGTGCGACATCTGTGCTTGAAAAGAGCAAGTATACTTATGAAGTGATGGTTATTTCCGCGCACAGGAATCCGGAAGAGCTTGATAGTTACATTTCAAGCACTGATGCAAAGGTCTTTATCGCAATTGCAGGTTTATCGGCAGCTCTCCCTGGGTTTGTAGCTTCCAAGACTAAAAAACCTGTAGTTGGAGTTCCCGTGAGTGCAAAACTTGGCGGACTAGATGCTCTTCTTTCCATAGCCCAAATGCCTAAAGGGGTACCTGTCGGAAGCGTTGGGATCGATAACGGAGCAAATGGTGCGTACCTTGCCTTGAGAATTCTAGATTTAATTGATAGCTATTAAATACTTAAGGGACTAACGATCTTCATTATTTAATGGGCTTTGTATGATATCTTATTTTTCAAAATTTAGAACGTTTTTTACTCCCGATATCGTTGCGTATAATACAGATAATCTCCATATTTCATGGATATTTTTTTTAAGAATCTAACCAATCAATCTGGTTAAGTTAGTAGATTAGGAAAAGTATTTTTAGAAAGGCGCATCTGAATTTTGAGCGTTTTTGGGGAATGAGAAGTAATTGATGATGAGATTTACAGCAGAAAAGGATATTTCTCAGATACTTTGCTATCAATATGGAGGTCATTCTTTTAAAAACAAGAGTATGCTGTTGTTTAGCGCACATTTTTTTCATGCTTTATACTTTTTTGGATAAGATATTCAAAAATAATTTTCTGGCCAGGAAACTATTTTTGTCTATGAGTTGTTGGAAATCGTAAGTCAAAACTCTTTTTACATTTTGTCGTAAATCAGATGTGTAATAGGTTTTCATATTTAACTAATGAGTCAAGAACAGACATGGTTCATTATTTTTAGTTTTTGAATCTTGCTAGTGAGTTATTGAAAATAGCAAACAAAAGAGTTTTTCGAATTTTTCCCTAAAATGAAAGGATACTCATTTTTCAGATTTAATCAATGACCTAATGCCATGAAGTATTTTTTTGTCCGTCATTAAGTAATTGAGGTTTCCATAATTAATTTTCCAAATGATGAAGTTTGTGTTTTCATACACTAAAGTCCATATGTTCTAACTAATATCACTTAAGTGCGGAACGAAAAAGAGGTGGCCATAAATAATGAGTGATGTTTACCCACAAAAGTCACGTACTTGCTTCTGCACTTCGTTCTTTGTATTATATCGTTTTTGTCTCTCAGTATGGCTGTAAGCTTGGATATTAGTGTTTTTGGACAAAGTATATTCTAGGATGAAAATAGTAACTATTTAGAGATACACTATATAAAATATCACTAAGTTGATTTTTGAAATAAAATCAACCAAATAATGGTGGAGAACTATTTTTTGACTATCCATTTTTTTACTCAGGTTTAATTTTAAGTTGTTCCTTTGAGGGTTCCGTTGCAAAAATAATTTTACTGCCTTTTTAGGCTATAACTATTGCTTTTTTGTATAATTATTGACCTGTTTATGGAATAGAAATATCCTAATTGTGAAAGTTTTTTCTGATTTTGCAAGGGAGCCAGATTTTTTGCAACGGAACCAATTGGTTTATTACTGTATAAGATCCGTTCTATACGGCTGCATACTGGCAATTAATTACTCCAATGTATTATGAATTGTTACAAATTATTGAAACAAAACTTGGATCTGAACATCAAGATGTTGCAACAGCCTGAAACACTCTCGCAGAACTCTATATAAATATAGGAGAGTACGAAAAAGCACTCCCACCTTATCAAAGAGACTTAGAGATCAGCGAAAAGGTCCTGGGTCCACAACACCCAGATGTTGCAACAATCCTAAACAATCTCGCAGGACTCTATGAAAACATGGGTGAATACGAAAAAGCGACTCTACTTCGGCAAAGAATAGAAAAGAATTTCAATTACCCAAAAAAGTCTAAATTTTTTTCTGCTTCATTGATGCACAGTTTTTGTGTTAAAATATGTGCATTTTCCAATTTTAGAGCCAGATTGCCTAATGTTTATCTGATAATGCATAAGGTCTAAAATCTCCTACCATGCAAGCAACTTCTGAGAACGATTCCAGAAAATTTCTTATTTATACCAAATATGTGCTATTTTGTCATCATAACTATCAGCAGAGCTTTTAATCGAGTTGCTATAAATACTATAAATGCTATAATATTTATAATGTCTGAAACAACAACTATCCAGATAACAAAGCAAATTCGCGAAGAGCTACAGAAAATTGGAAAGATGGGAGACGATTATAATAAGGTTATTAATGACCTTATAGTCGAACACAATAGGAATAAATTAGCAGAGCGCGGTGAGAAATTTATAAAAGAGCATAAAAATGAGTTTGTGAGTATCGATGACCTTTAAAGTTTTTGTGCATCCCACTATTTTTGTTAAGGCTCCCGCAGAACGAGAAGAACATATAAAATCTGCAATTAAAGAGCTTACAGAGCCATTTCCAGATAGCGACGAAAACAAAAAAGAATTTCGAGGAACTCGATTAGTTACATATCGTCTGAGATTTGGCGACTATCGAGTTTTCTATCAAATTGATGAAGAGGAGAAAAAAGTATACGTTTTCGATATTCGATCGCTGAACAAGCGCATAAAAAATATGGGAAAATTTAATATTAATTAGCAAAACTTCCACTAGGGCTTTTTTATTTTTAGATTTTCAGGAAGCAGTTTAATGTTCACCTTCTGTTCATCTGGATCAAATTTTGAATGTGAATTCCTTGATTATGCATAGTTTATGCTATAAAACCTATGCAGAAGGAAATACCAGAAGATTAAGCTTCGTAAGTAAATAACGGATTTATTTAATATTTATTTTTTGATTTATAGATAACTGCGGTTCATTTACGATAATTGATCAAACAAACTAGGCATTTATTTGTCAAGGCATAGCTAAATTTAGCGATTCTTGAGAATTTATTTTAATAAAAATAATTATTTGGTACTTATAAGCTCTAGAGTAGGTTCTCATTCGAAGACAATAGAAATTATGGTAGTCACTTAATAAATAGATTATAGAGTCTCTAAATTAGTTTGGCTTCTCAAAGAAAAATGAAGTTGAGCTTTAAGTCCCAGAAAAGCTATTTTAATAAAACGAATTATATATTGATCGGAACAAAAAGAAATTTGTTATGTAAGTAATTCATGTCTTTCTTAATATAAAAATTGAATTGGTTTAAATAGAAAGATATTTATCTCAAATTTTATTATAATATTCTATCTAGCATTATTATATTTTTAATATATTTAACTTTTTATAGGAACTATAGAAGGGTAGGAGATATAGCTCAGATAGGAAAAATGATTTCTGAGGTGGTAGTACCTGTAATTGGTTTATTTGTATTACTTTATAATATTCCTGCCTTTCATGATTTCAACCCTTCTCTAACTAATACTGATACTAAAGCAACTATTACCCAGATAAATATTAATCCAAGTGACGCTGCTCAGATAATGATTGATGAACATCCTGGTTTGCTGTATCACGAAATCATTCGTCTACGAACAAAAAATATACCATCAGGAATAAGTATTGAATTTGAACCTACGATTATGGAAAGTGGAAGTAACTATACTTCAATAATAACAATTTCAGCAGATGAAAAATTTTTTCCCGAAAACTACAACAAGATATCAATTACAAGTGATGGAAATGATGAAAAAGAACATGCTCGCAATTTTAGCACAAATCTTTGTGGTCCTTCAGATGGTTTGAATAATAAGAGAGCTACTTTAAACATAGTAGGCAAACTCTATGAAGTAATTCCGAACGCAAAATCTACTAAGACATCTAGTTAGATAGATGGAATAGCGAGTCTTCGGTAGAGGTCGCATAATATTGGGATCGTAGCCATTGCTCGTAAACCTGAATATCTGGACGTTTTCTGGACAGGTAAAGATGGAGCAATATGGAATAACGGGTGGGATATAAATAATGGATGGGGCCAGCCGTTCACAAATGCGCAGAAAAGATAGTTAAAAGGTCTATCTTAAAATTGAACTTGATCCCACTATTGGGATAGGATTTACACATTTGAATCAAAGTTGCGCTAGCGTGCCCCGTTGCAAGCAACGGGGTCTGTTCGCGTCACCGCTTTGGTTGTAATGGCTATTAAAAATCGAGTATTTTCATTTGCTGATATGCTTCTTTTTCTTCCTTGTTTTCCTGATTTTCAACATAGTTTTTGATAACATCTGAAGTTGTTCCATCTCCTGTACTTCCAATGTAGCCTCCATCACTCCACAGTTCACAACCCCAAAGCTGTTTTTTGATTTTAGGGCATTGTTTAAAGATTTATCCTGCTATAATACTTTTTATAATTTGCATGATTTTTGAAGGAGAATACTTTGGTTCAGCTCCCACAAAAAGATATACATGATCACCATCACTACCAATTGCATCAAACTCAAAACAGTATCTTTCACTAATTTCAAAGCATAAGTTTTTCAAAAAGTTGACGAGTTCTGTCCCTTAAAAAAGATTTTTACGGTACTTCAAACAAAAAAACCATGTGGTATTTTATTTTATGTACACAAGGGTTTGCACGTCTTAGTTCCATTTACAGTATAAATGTAGCAAAAAATATAAATTTATTATTTAACAACGGTTATCGGGGAAGTTTTCCATCCCCGCAGCAAGCTGCGGGGTATTCGACTGAAAATAAAAATGTAGCTGTTATATCTCAAAATAATTCTGCTTTTTAAAGCTTTTTTACTATCTTTAATTGATACATAGTTTTTGTGGCTAAAACTGTGTATTTAGCAATTAGATATTGAATTAAACTCATGCGATCGAATTAAGAATCAGAATTGTTATGCATGAAATCATATAAAAGCGTTAAATAGTAAAGCAATAATTAAAAATAAAAATTTCTATTGCGATCGATTTTATTTCATCACACAAAAATAGAATTTATTGTTTTGCTGATGCAGAAGTTTTCATACAAAAACTATGCATTAACACAATAATAAAAATAAGAGTTTTGTCAGTTAAGGCATTGATTTGCATTTACTGGACATATAATCAATAGAAACTTGTATATTCATATAATATATGGAAGAATCGAGTTACCAAAAACATATGAAAAATCGAAACTTGGATTTGATTTTGTACTTCAAATTCGTGAGTTCTAATGTTATTTAGTTTTGCTAACAACAGCTAATATACATAAGTTTACTACCTACAATCTGTGTATTTCATAGGAACCTCAAAATTGGATAGAGAGCGATCTCCTCGTTATAGACTAATATTCAAAAACTTCACTTCAGTTTTTCTTTTTTCCCCATTCCCTTTAGAGTCTTTCTCATAGACTTTCTTAACTGCACTCCACGCAACTTTATGAGCCGTTTCTTCTCTGGAAGCTTCTGCCCTTCTTTCGAATGGTTCTTTATACTCCTCCCAAGCTTTATTGAAAGCTTCCCTATAATATCCTGTCAGTGTTTTGGTAGGTTATCTCTAACTGTTTCTGATAGTTCGGAATTATTCTTGTATGGCATATATTCACCCTGTGTAATATTATATATTATTTTTGAAAACGATTTATGATGTGATAGAACATGGTATCCGCAGAATAGACAAAAATTGATTGCTTATCTACTAACTGATTTTATAGTTAAAATAGTTTGAATGCCTTAGTTTCATCTAGTATACAAAAATGATTAAGGTTATAAATCAGTTATTAACAATGCTTGCTAGGAAGTTTCCACATCTGCCGCAAGTTTCAAAGTACTCACATTAAATGAATTTTAGCGATCTTGTCTAAATATACAAATAAGTTGGAAAATGGACATATTTAGTATTCTAAATTCCATATATAATTCTTTAGCCTATAATAGTTGGATTTAATTAATAGGAAAAATCTTTCCCCAAAAAAGTAAAATTTTATCCTTTTAAAGGTTACTTGACTAGTTACAGAAATCTACTATTTCAGATAATTTATATAACGCCGAAAACTTAGATTGTTGTTATTTTTAAATTTATTTTTATTTTTTGAGCATTTCCTGAACTTTTTTAATATCCGCGATAGCTTCTCTTTTAATCTCGATCATTTTTTCCATACCGGATATTTTCATTTCCAAAATTTTTATGAATTTATTCATTCTCATTACTGCAACTTCTTTCTTTTGTTCTGTAGTCAGAAGCTCCCACATCTCAACCATAGCGGTCTCCATTATAGATCCTTGTCCTATCATAGAATGTTCTTGGCACATGTTAAAATATCTCCTTCATTGATAATATTTTTTGAATTTACATTTCAAAAATTAACCAAAATATTAGTACATTTAAATATTAGTGTATTTTTTATTTCTCATTCCAACAAATTGCTTATGGTGCTTATATAAGCAATTTATTGCAACTAGACGTTTATTACGTCCATATGTTATTTTTAATTAATGACATAAAAAATAGTTTTTGAATGAAATTTACTTTCGAATTAAATGTTTTAAACCTATAAAAATCATTATAAATATTAAATCGTTTTTTGATTGTGAAAAATATTGTCAGGCATTGTTTTTCGATTAGAAGCTATTTTTCATATAATTAATTTAAAATAATTATGTGAACAATTGTAGATTGTATACACACCGAACAGACACTTTAAAAGATCAAGAACTAACCGGTATAGTTGAATTGCATGGAAGATGTTGGTCTTAGTTCGAGTTAAATATGCTTGCGCCGGTATATATTCGAAGTGACTGTATTTGGGCATACAGTAGAGACAACTCTTCCAAGCTTTCTTCCAACCATTTTTACTTCGCTTGATTATGCATAATACATATCTTTATACACAACTTCTTCTTCCAAAAGGTAAAAATTAAGGAGTTGATGGTTTTATGGCGTTAGTGATTATAGCCACAATAGCAGCTTCTGCAGCGGTTGCGGCAACTGCAGCTTGCAAGTTGAAGAAACACTACGATAGTTCTCAAAAAAAAATAAAAAGATGTAGATAATTTCATACTTTCTCATACTTTTAATTTTGAAGCTTAAGTACTTGGTATCAAAAAATGACACCGAGTCAATTAGAAATTATAGAACTTTAGGCAAATTGTCTAAATTTAAAATCGATCTAAGGAATTTATTGAATTTCGCTATGTTTTTTCAATACTTTTTTTGCATTTCTTAGGAAATCAATGAATATTGGCATATTCCTATATTAGATGTGATGGAGTTATAAAAAGTATAAGCAAAAATTTACCTTATTTTGCTTCTAAAAAGTTTTGCCAAAAGTTTTAAAGTGTTGATTCAAATTTAAAAACTTAATATAGTGTATTTATCGAAGTGTTCTCATATAAATTTTAAATATTTAATAAGTAATATTATATCTTAATTAAAACATTGCATGTGTATCTGCTTATAGACCAGAATTCGAAATGCGGATACGTGAACGGTGTATGGGTTTACCCCACTACCCAGCATCCAGTATCCGTATATCTAAATATAAAATATTGTTAATCTATAACTTATGGAGCTTATGGAACTCATAGAGCATCTGGAGCTCATGGAACACTTGGAACTAATTAACCCAAACAGCCATCATAAATAGAAAAAGAAGAAATAATAATTATATAGATCTGGCATTGTACCAAAGGTTCTGTAAAGTGTGGTTGATTCTATATCTTTTTCTTCCCAATGAAAAAACAGGGATTCTCAGTTTGTTAGCAGAATGAGTTAAACAGTTAAGGAAAAATAAGCTAAACGCATCGGGTTGATTATCTCACTAACTACACAATCAAGATCTTATTGTTGTTAACTTCATGTTGATAATGTAGTCTCCATGCATAATTAAAAGGGTTGGGCACCTAATTTTCCAGGGCAATAACGATATTCTCTAAGGTAATCAGTATTGTCCTAGTTCTTTTTTTGAACTATTATTTAGAATAATTTATTCTATCAATTATATAATATATTTAATCGTATTTGATAGTGGAATAAACCGTTATAGATATATGCACAGGAAGTTGTGGTTGGGTTTCCTGCACATATACAACAAATTAAATTTTTGTTTATTTCATCTCCTTTTTCTTTCACTACAAAAGAATTGGTTCCGTTGCAAAAACTTCAGGATAAGCATGTGAACCTATAAGTAACAAATAAAAGTCAAAAGATTCTAGAGTCAATCCGATTTCACAGAACTTTTGGTGCATTGCTGCAGATATATCTTTTTAATATGGTAATTCTATTCTATTTAGTTGATACAAAACTAAATTTTCATTATAAAGGAAAGGGATTATGTCTTCACTTTAGAAAGCTGTTCAAACGACAAATTTCTAGAGAAATCATTAAGGATTATAATATAACTATATAGAGCACTATAATTTATTGACTTTATTTTTCATAATTCAATACTTTGTCAATCGTATCTACGTATTCAGTTCTGATTCCCACATTTTTTTCTATATACTCTTTAGCATTCACGATTTCCTGTGCTCTCTCAACAAAAATAAAATCACTTAATTTTCTTTCTACGTATTTATATGTCACAAGCCCACTGTTTTCCCTGGGAATTAAAAACAGTGTTTTCCCTCCAGCTTTTGCTGCCTTGGCTTTTTCGAGCACTCCACCTATCGCACCAATATTTCCTTTGCCATCAATAGTACCTGTAATAGTAATGCTGTTATTAAGTTTAATATTGCTATCAATTGCGGAAATAGTAATAAGAGTCATGAGAGCGCCTGCACTTGGACCTTCAACACGCGGAATTTGATTTTTAGCGTTAATACTGAATATAACATCACTGCTTGAAAGTGATTTCCTAGTTTTGTTCTCAGCTACTAAGACTGCGGTATTTCCTGCATCCTGGAAAAGTACGTCCATGAGAGGAGTTGTCTGGACAAGCACACGGCCTTCTCCTGGCTGGATTTCAACAGAAACATCAACCATAGCACCTTCTTCAGCAACTGTCGAATCTGGTTGTATGGCTTGAAAGACCGCAGGTCCTTGGAGAGTAGCGAATCCCTTTATGCCTGATTTATTATTTTGATTGATTTGCGCCCTAATGTCTTCGTTTTCCTTTTGAAGATTATTTATACGGATTTGCATTTCCTGGACTTGTTTTTTTTCAACTGAAGGCTGTTCTCCAACTAAGACAAAGTGAGCATTTGCAACAAGCGAGAGGATCAATAGGAAAACAAGAAATTTAGATTTCATATACCAACCATCAAGAGTTTGTTGTAGTGGTATTTATTCCTTCTTTTTGAAGATTTTGTGAAATTTTAGTTACTTCTTATGCTGGCAATTGCAACAAGTATAGATGCCTTTTTTGTAGGAATAAGTCGCACGTTTCTCAAAATGCCTATTATTGAACCTGCGCTCATTGTAGGATGTGTAACGTTTATTCTGGTTTTTTTGTGTAGCGATCATAGGATATAGGTTAGGTCATTTCTTTGGAAATGAAGCCTAAATTCCAGGTGGCCTGATTCTTATAGGACTTGAAATCAATTCATTGATATTTAGTAATTGATTAAAACAAGAATCAATTAGAATGTAATGACTTTTTGAACTTTAATAAACCCCATGAGCCAATAGTTATGCTAACAAAGTTATGTCTCTATTGTTTTCAGTGATGCATATATTTTTTTGTGATTAAATCTATGTATTATCTCCTTTTTTCAGCCAAAATCACCGGACATTTTTACCTGATTGTGCAGAAAATACATATTTTTTATTAAAATTTATGCTACGTTCAAAAGCCAAAAAATTCCATATTTTATCTCGCGAAGAATAAAAATAAATGAAAATTAAGTAAATATTCAATCTACAAATTGGATTTATTTAATTTCTTTAGATCTTCTTCTTTAGCAGTTATAACTAGTGTACTTCCTATAGAATTATTCGGGTTAAGTACAATTGCTTTGTTATATGCATCAATTGCTTCATGGTATTTACCTAATTCTTCAAAAACTTGTCCTTTAAGGAACCAAAGATACCAAACATCTTTGTCTAACGAATTAACTTCAATTCCTTTGTAGTAGGTTGTTATTGCTTCTTCATGATTGTTATAATACCCATCTAGAGCAGCACCTTTAACTTCCCAAACCAATGGATTCCGCGGGTTAACTTTAATTGCTTGGTCATATGCTATCATTGCTTCATCAGACCTATGTAGGACAACAAGATCATCTCCTTTAAGGCTCCAAGCATTTTCATCAAGCGGATTAATTTGAAGTGCTTTGTCCTGGATTTGTATGTCCTTTTCATAGACTTTCGTTAAGAAATCTTTACCGGACTAGGACTGTTGCAGATTTCACCGCACCTACGCTACTTATCAGCACTAAAAACGCTAGTATAATGATTCCTAAAACCACTATGAAGGTATACTTTCTACTTGCTGTATCATATCTTGCTTTTTTCATTATTCGGCTTCCTGATGTTTGTTAAAATATAGCACATGACACAAATTAAAAGTTTATCAAAATTTTACATATATTAATAAAAAAATTTATAAGATCTTTTGCCTATTATTTTTTTAAAGTCTGTATAACCGTTGCAACTTTAAGCTTGAATAAACAAAAAACAATTACATGGTGTTAACATTATAATTGAACAAAAATTTAGTTTCAGATTTGTTCAAAGAGCTAAGGACAAGACCCTAAATTTAAAAATTTTTATTTGAATCAGGTAGTGTTGGTAATGGCTACTATCAGACTTTTAAAACCTAGAATTTGATTTAAGATTAATCGAGATTGCTTTTTATGAACAAACTTAGCACTAAATTTTGAAGATCTCAAAAATAATAAAAAAACATTATTAATATTTGATTATTTTTTAACTTAAAAAATTTTATGTAAGAATGAATTTTGTTTAGAAACCATTTTTCATACAATTAACTTAAAATAATGACTGTGACAAAAAGAACACATCAGTAAAAATGTACATATCAGCACACAAAAATTGAGCAAAAAGAAGTGTATAATTAATGGGAAAACACGCATTTGAGAAGACAAAAAAGATACTGAATATTTTCACGATAATTTTTGTGTTTTGATTTTGGCAACTATTCCAATGGCTTTGTGTTATGCAAAAGCACCAACCGAAGTTACAATGCCAGTTCCCACACTGGCTCCTATACCAATAAATGCAACAACAAACTACCAAGATTCCCAATGGTTGGCAAAGTATCTATCAAATTCACTTATTGTAGCTAATGATATGAAATGCCTAGGTAATGCATTAATAAACAACAATTTTGCATCAGCTAACAACGATTTCACGTCAGTTTCTACATGTGCAAATACTTTAGACAAAGATAGCCAGAAAACTATAACTGATAGTGATTTATACAGTGTATCTCCTGATTTACAAAGTGCAAAAGATGAATATCGACTACAAATGATACAGGCCAAAAGTGCAGCAGTTTATATTTATCATGGAGTCGAAGCTTATAAAAAAGGAGACATTGAAGCCGGAGATTCTGAGATGAAACAATCTATTCAAAGTATTAATTCCCTCACAGAACACGCTAATAAAGCGTCAAAGCTACTGAAAGCTTATAAGTCCAAAAATTAATCGACTTACGAGTGTTTGTTATAGCTGACTTGCCTTTTGGATAATAAGTGCATATGAAGTGTTATATACGGTTCTAAACCCGTAACATACGATTATCTGTTAATACGAAGCAATTTACATAAATGAACGGTATCAATAGTCATTGATTTTTTTATTTTTCTCCGATCTACTACAATTTCTTTGATGCTCATTAAAGAAACTGGGTTAACCCAATTTCCCCAAACCCCCCTTATTTTTGATAAACTCAATAAAGTTAGCGACTCCATAACCTATTTTGTAGGAAAGCGTACTTCTCCCATCACCACTGAATGAGAACCTTACCTTGAGTCTATCAGTGTCCTATTCTTTGGTTATATTTACGAACCATACAATCTGGATACCTACATCTGAATTCACGTGCCTGAGAATTATAGCTAAATATATATTTTTCACCTGGGGATAAAAGTAAAATCAATCATATGGTTTTGTGATCAAATAATAGCATATTAATCGATACAAATCTACTTGACGAGTTACAAGAAAACTGAAAAAAAATAAAATTAAAGTTGATCAAAAATATTGACAAATTTGGAATTTACGAAGGCACTAGTTTTAAGATAAATAATCTTGAGAGATCAATTCAAGTCAATAATTGGATGTGGCCGAGAACTGATACAGGTCTGCCAAAAACGATAAGGAAACTTTCAAGGCAATGGCAGAAATCCATCCTGAAATAGGGTCTTTGAAGGAATTAAAAGCTCTTATCGGTGGGCTAAACTTTAAGTCTATTATGGCTGGTTCAGATGGCAGAAGTCGAACCTTAATCTCCCCATTCTGAACTAAGACTGGTAGAAATGCCCCTAAGGATGACGAGGAGAAGAAGAATAGAGAAGAATTAAGAGTTAGGTTTATGTTTTGACTTCCTGCTAGTCTGAGAAGTCTAATAACACCGACTGAGGGAAAAGTACTTGCAGATATTGATTATGCACAACAAGAATTCTTTATCGCAGCTGTTCTTTCTAATGACCCCAATATGATTGAGGCATATAAGAGTGGGGCTCCATATCTAGCTTTTGCAAAATTAGCAGGTTCAATCCCCGCAGATGCTACAAAAGAAACGCATGGTAATATGAGACAGCTCTTTAAATCCTGTGTACTCGGTGTTCAGTATAGCTTGGGTGCATAATCACTTGGGCTCAAAATTGGTAAGCCTACACCTTATGCAAAAGAATTGTTGAGTCATCATAAAAGAGTCTTTAACAATTATTGGCGTTGGGTAGATATGACCTGGACTCAAGCCTGGTTAATGAAAAGGATTGAAACCTGCTATAAATGGAAAATGTTTGTTTCAGGCTCCAGTAATAAGGAAATGTTGACCGTCCGAAATTTTCCAATTCAAGCCACTGGAGCTGAAATTCTTAGAGCCGCATGCATCCTTCTCTCTGAGAATAAAATTAAAGTTGTTGCTTCAGTTCACGATGCGTTGATGATTGAATGCGACGAAAAGGTGGCAGACAAAGAGATAGAGATAGAAGAAAGCTGATGTGTTATGCATCTGAAATTGTTCTAGGTGCTGGTAACAGATTGAAAACAGATGTCGATATTGTCCACTATCCTGACAGGTATATAGATGAGAAGGGTGCAGAAACTTGGAATCTTATTATGTGGATCCTCACAGAGGTAAAACAAGAGTAAAACCCACCATAAATTAGGCTCAAAGACCCTGGGCAGACTTTTCTATTTAGTTGTAGAGCCAAATTGCAATTTCGCTGTAGAGCCATATTAATTAGCTGTACAGCAAAATTCTAAAGTCTCATGATATTGGTTTTATGATTAATATCTCTTTAATATATCTTATTTATTTTTTCTTAATATTTAATCTATGATATTATAGGGGAGTAAGATAATGTTGGTGATTCCTAAAGAGAAAATAAAAGGATCTTTTATATCTCAAATGCTTTCAAAATGAATTGTGAAGTTGCCTTCCAATTCAGTAGGGCATACATACAGGATGGCTATGTATATTTGGTACTTAAAAGGGGTAAAAAAATCTTCTAAAGATTTAGTAGTCACCTTGAGAGGTATAAACTCTTTTTTACCAATTCCGGATTTGGCTTTTCCGAAAGCGTTGGAGGAGTTAGAAAAATGCGGAATGGTAAAAACGGTAAGACAACGAGGTAAAAGTCCAACTGTAACCATATTATGTGACTACTGTTATGAGGAATATCCCACTTTAAAAACACAAGCAGAAACAATAGAATAACGATATTCACGTCACTAATTAATGCGACTGTATATAACCTTCTAAATAAAATATTATGTCATATAGAAGCCACATCTTTATAATGAGATATTATGAAAAGCAAAAATAGTATCCTGGAAATTCCTTTAAATTTGATGTCTGGAGAAACTGTGAAATAAAATGAAGTGTGAAAACATGACAGCAGCAGCTTTGAGATTAGCCAAGGTGTTCCCGATTACTCTGGCAGGGAATGCACCTATGATCTTCGCTTCTCAACCTTCTAAAAGTTTGAAAAATGTCTTAGCATACTCTTTTTCATTGTCTGCCGTCCGGAAATTGGCTACTATCTGCTCATGGCCTTCTTCTTTGGCCTGAGATGTAAAATAGCTGTAGCTATTCATGGCCTGAGATTCTCCGGCGAAGGACAGCAATACATTCTTCTAGGTCTTAGTTCCCTTTAAGCTCTTCATTCTCTCACCATATCTGATTCAAGGCTTATAATTCGAGAGGAACCTGAATGATCTGAGCCGCTTCATAGATCAGCCAAGTCTATCAGCTCCACTAAACATCTAAAAGCCCAATCCTTTTGCTACAGATGCTGCCAAAGTCTCATCAGCCTGCCGCAAGTTTTCGATTGTACGGCTCTGAATAGCTGGAATGGTGACATGGCTCAGGTCGGCCACAAGGTTGCCAATCATATGTTCTTCCCCTGTCTTGTCGAGCTACCGATCCTTTCTTCAGCCTGAGCAACGTCGTTTGTTTTGAAGATCTTCAAGCCCTTGAAGACGTTTATGCTACTATCAGGCGAGGTCGAAGCGATCAAGGTTCATCACCTTGGTCCAGGCCGCCAAGAAGTCCTGGACAAACTTCTTTTGCGCGTCCGCGCTTCCGTAGACTTCGGCCAGAACTCGGAGCTGGGAGTTCGAGCCGAAGATGAGATCAACACGCGTGCCTGTCCACTTGACTTCGCCAGTCTTGCGATCGCGCCCTTCAAACATGTCCTTGGCGTCCGATACCGCCTTCCACTCCGTGTCCATGTCGAGCAGGTTCACGAAGAAGTCATTGGTTAGCGCTTCCGACTTATGGGTAAAAACGCCGTGCTTGGTCTGTCCGAAGTTGGTGTTCAGCATGCGCATGCCGCCAACGAGCACCGTCATCTCTGGTGCAGTCAGCGTCAGCAATTGCGCCTTGTCAACCAGCAACACCTCGGCAGATATGGTGTATTGGGCCTTGAGGTAGTTGCGGAAGCCATCTGCGATCGGTTCAAGTACGGCGAAGGAGATCACATCGGTCTTCTCCTGCAAGGCATCCATGCGCCCCGCAGAGAAGGGAACAGTCACATCGTAACCAGCCTTCTTCGCAGCTTGCTCGACGCCGGCACAACCAGCCAAAACGATCAGGTCAGCAAGCGAGACCTTCTTGCCGCCAGAGGCCGCGCTGTTGAACTCGCTCTGGATACCTTCGAGAGTGTTCAGCACTTTCGCCAGTTCGGCCGGCTGGTTGACTTCCCAATTCTTCTGCGGCGCGAGGCGAATTCGTGCGCCGTTCGCACCGCCACGCTTGTCGGAGCCACGGAAGGTGGACGCTGATGCCCAGGCGGTCGAAACAAGTTGCGAGATCGACAGCCCTGAGGCAAGGATCCTGCTCTTGAGGGAGGCAATGTCCTTCTCATCGATCAACTTGTGATTGACCAAGGGGATGGGGTCTTGCCAGATGAGCTCTTCGGCAGGAACCTCCGGACCGAGATAGCGTGCGCGTGGACCCATGTCGCGGTGTGTCAGCTTGAACCACACTCGCGCGAATGCGTCCGCGAATTGATCCGGGTTCTCGTAGAAGTGCCTTGAAATCTTTTCGTAGGCGAGGTCGAACCTCACGGAAAGGTCAGTGGTCAGCATGCTTGGCGCATGACGCTTGGACGGGTCGTGGGCATCCGGAATCGTGCCGGCACCTGCGCCCCCCTTCGGTTGCCACTGATGTGCACCGGCCGGGCTCTTCGTCAATTCCCATTCGTAGCCGAACAGGTTTTTGAAGAAGTTGTTGCTCCACTTCGTTGGCGTGCTGGTCCAAATGACCTCTAGGCCGCTGGTGATCGCATCACCACCTTTGCCGGTGCCGAAGCTGCTCTTCCAACCGAGGCCTTGCTCCTCGATACTAGCCGCTTCTGGCTCAGGCCCGACATGGGACGCAGGGCCGGCGCCATGGGTTTTGCCGAAGGCGTGACCGCCAGCAATGAGCGCAACGGTCTCTTCGTCGTTCATGGACATGCGAGCGAAAATCTCGCGGATATCCTTGGCCGCCACGATCGGATCCGGGTTTCCGTTCGGGCCTTCCGGATTAACGTAGATCAGTCCCATCTGCACGGCAGCGAGCGGATTTTCGAGGTTACGGTCGCCAGAGTAGCGTTTGTCACCCAGCCACGTGTCCTCAGAGCCCCAATAGACGTCCTGATCCGGCTCCCATACGTCCTCGCGACCGCCTCCGAAACCGAACGTTTTGAATCCCATCGTTTCCAGGGCGACGTTGCCCGCAAGAATCATGAGGTCGGCCCATGAAATCTTTAGGCCATACTTCTGCTTGATCGGCCAGAGCAGGCGACGGGCCTTGTCCAGGTTGACGTTGTCAGGCCAACTGTTGAGTGGCGCGAAGCGCTGCTGGCCCCTACCGCCGCCGCCGCGGCCATCACCGGCGCGGTAGGTGCCGGTGCTGTGCCACGCCATGCGAATGAACAAAGGGCCATAGTGGCCGAAGTCCGCCGGCCACCAGTCCTGCGAATCGATCATCAGAGCCGCGAGATCTCTCTTCACAGCAGCCAGGTCGAGGCTCTTGAACTCTTTTGCGTAGTTGAAGTCCTCACCCATCGGGTTGGACTTGGAGGAATGCTGATGCAGGATCTCGATCTTCAACTGGTTCGGCCACCAGTCGCGATTCGACGTGCCTCTACCGGTTGCTTGTTTGTTTGCTCTGCCCGTTACATGGCACTTTCTGTCGTCAGTCATAACGTTACCTATCATTGACTAAAAATTCAAGACCAAATCTCTAGTATGCAATCTCTTCAATCTTGTCTCCTCTTGGAAGAATTGAGTGCCGATTGCCAGAGGGCCTAATTTCGATCCGTTTCCCATGAGCTTGAAATTCTTAAATGCTGTTTTGCCATGTCCAATTTGTCATCTTTTAAGGTATGAACGACATAAGCCTCTTAATAGGCTTTATCATAATACAGCTCATGTAAAGTCCATCCGCTATTATTTCAAACCGTCATCCTCTTGTCTAATTTGCCTTTCAAATCCTGAAAGTTCGTTACCTTAGGTCTTACGACTCCGATTCTATCTATATTTCCTCCTTTAATCATTACTAATATTTTACTATCCTTGAAGAACTTATTCCAGTTTAATATTAAATTCCAGTTTAATATTAAACTACTATAACCACGGGCATCTATTTAATATTGACTATTATATAATAAAGAGCTATGAATAGCCTTCAGGACTCAGATTCATCCATAATCAAAGCACTCCGCGGAAAAGGATACAAAGCTATGCCCCAGAGAATAGCGATCGGTCAATTTGTTCTCCACAATCATGTCTACCCAACTGCTCAGAGAATTTATAGCGAAGTCAAGAAGGTTTATCCAACAGTCATTATTACAAAAATTTATAAAACTGTTCAAATCTTGAAAGAGGCAGATTTGATCCAGGAATTTAATTTAGAGAAAGATCAGGCCAGATTTGATCACAATATGAAGCCACACGCGCATCTGGTTTGCCTCCAGTGCAAAAGCATCAATGACTGCACAGACCCCATGATTTCTGAAATTGTGGATCGGATGTCAAATGAAGCAGATTTTTCTGCTGGAGGATGGAATTTTAACATATTTGGCATTTGCAGCAACTGCAGACGGGAAAAAAGTATATGTGGCTGACTCTGTTTATAACATTGTTTCAGTTATAGACACAGTAACTAATACTGTTATTGACACGATACCTGTAGGAATATTTCCTTACGGAGTTACAGTAACTCATGATGGAAAAAAAGTTTATGTGACAAATAGAAAAGGAAAAATTGTTGGGTTTGTAAATCGAAACACTGTATCTGTTATTGACACCTCTACTAATACTGTTACCACAACGGTGCCTGTAGGTAACAATCCATTTGAGATTGCTGTCACTCATGATGGGGCGAAGGTATATGTGACGAATGCTGATGACAATACTATTTCAGTAATTGGCATAAAAACCACCATAAATGGGGCTCGAAGATTTTTGCCAGACTTTTCTATTTAGCTGTAGAGCCAAATTCCAATTTCGCTGTAGAGCAATATTAACTAGCTGCAGAGCAAAATATATTTCGCCCTGTAGCTAAAATTAATTAGCTGTACAGCTAAATTCTAAAGTCTCATGATATCTGTTTTACTACTTATATATCTTCTTTATTTCTTCTTAATATTTGATAATAATATTAAATGGGGTAAAAAGATGTTGGTATGATATTAATAAATTCTAAAGAGAAAATGAAAGGATCTTTTATATCTCAAATGCCTTCAGAATGGATTGTAAAGTTACCTTCCAATTCAGTGGGACATACATATAGAGTTGCTATGTATATTTAACATTTAAAAGGGGTGAAGAAATCTAAAGACTTAATAGTCACCCTGAAGGGTATAAACTCATTTCTACCTATCCCAAATTGGGCTTTTCCAAAAGCATTGGATGAGTTAGAAAAATGTGGGATGATAAAAACGGTAAGACAACGGGGTAAAAGTCCCACTGTGACTGTGTTATGTGACAAATGTTATGAAGAGTATCCCACTTTAAACACATACGCCTTAACAACCGAATAACGATTTCAAATAATAAAATTAATGCAAATATATATATCTTTTTAGATAATATGAAGTGTCAGATAAGAGCCATAAATTTACAAAGCGATATTATGAAAAACAATAGCATTATCCTGAAAACTTCTTTAAAACTTGATTCGTGAGAATAGAACGTATTAAAAGTCCGTGGATTGGTAAAAGCCCTAGAGTTACGGTTATATGGGAAGATTTTGAGGGAGAGAACGCGCAATGAAATTGGAAAAAGTATGAGACTTATTACCACCCCTTCTCACCAACGGATGGCAACCTTGCTGATAACATCCAGCCTGCAGGCAAGTGATCTATATCACCATTAAGACTACTTATTTGGCTCTTTTTACATTATAACAGCTCTTATGTTGAAGACTGCAAAAAGATGTTCTGTTTTGATCGACGGGCTAGCAAAATAATCTGAGAAATAAATATGAACGCAGAAAAGGAGATTGAGTAAGGGCAACTTTAACAGTTCTGAAGTTTGACACCGCTGAAGGTGCAGAAAAGGAACTTGAAGTAATTGAGGACTTAAGTAAACAACAAATGATAAAACTACATGATGCGGCTATAGTCACATGGCCGGAGGGAAAAAATAAACCAAAAACAAAGCATTTGACTAATTTAACCGGTACAGGTGCACTGAGCGGCGCTTTTTGGGGCCTGTTATTTGGCATTCTCTTCTTTAGTCCTTTATTTGGCCTGGTTGTCGGTGCCACAATAGGTGCATTTGCTGGTTCCATGACCCACATGGGTATTAATGAAGATTTCATAAAGTCTGTTCGCAACAAAGTGACAGAAGAAACTTCAGCTCTCTTTCTGATGACTAGCGATGCCGTTGAGGATAGGGTAGTAAAAGCAATGAAACAGTCTAAATTTGAAATCATTGCTACCAACCTATCAAAAGAAGAAGAAGGCAAAATGCGTGCAGCCTTTGGTGAAGAATAAAGTTTACCGGAAAAACCAGCTATTACTAGGGAGTAAACTCTCTAGAAATAACTTTATTTTTACAGAGTTGTTAATCAGGCAAGAAATTAATTCCCAAAAGTATTGACTGACTATTGGAGGAAACAGATACGTCTTTGAAAGAATACAAATCTGGAACCACTTTTCCAGGTATAATAGAGCGCACAGCGGATAAGTCAGAACCAGCTTGGCCTGAACCCTTGCGCGCGAAAGAGAATGCACCTAATATATTATTCATTGTGCTGGACGACACAGGATTTGGACAAGTTGGGTGCTATGGCAGCCCTATCGACACACTCAATCTGGATAGCTTGGCTGCTGATGGTCTTGCTTACAGCAATATGCATACTACTGCCCTATGCTCACCTAGCCGCTTATGCATGCTTACCGGCAGAAATCATCATTCGAACAACATGGCCTGCATCACCGAAGGATCAACTGGCTTTCCAGGCTATAATGGCTATATACCTTTTGAAAACGGCTTTTTGTCAGAGATGCTTCTCCAGAATGGTTACAACACCTATGCTGTCGGCAAATGGCACCTAACACCTGCAGACCATATATCGGCAGCAGGGCCTTATGACCGCTGGCCTTTGGGACGGGATTTTGAGCGCTTCTACGGTTTTTTAGGAGCTGAAACAAACCAGTATTACCCTGAACTGATCTATGATAATCATTCCATAGACCCTCCCAAAACTCCAGAAGAAGGCTACACATTGAATGAGGATATAGTAAACAGAGCTATTCAGTTCATTGCTGACTCCAAACAAGTAGCACCCAGCAAGCCTTTTTTCATGTACTTCTGTCCAGGGGCTATGCATGCTCCTCACCATGTCCCGAAAGAATGGGCAGACAAATAGAAAGGAAAATTCGATGACGGCTGGGAAGCTTATCGGGTGAGAACATTTTCTCGGCAGAAGAAATTGGGCATTATTCCAAAAGAAACTGAGCTATCTCGCCATGATCCAGATGTCAAACCCTGGGACCAATGCACACCTGAGGAGAAGATACTCTATGCCCGTATGATGGAGGTCTTTGCCGGATTCCTGGAGCACACCGATTACCACATTGGTTGTCTGTTTCAATTTTTGGAAGATATTGGTGAGTTTGAGAATACGTTGATCATGGTAATTTCAGATAACGGAGCAAGCTCCGAAGGAGGTCCTACTGGATCAATTAACGAGATGAGGTTTTTCAATAATGTGTCTGAATCTGTGGAGGATAATCTCGTAGCCCTGGATAAACTTGGGGGCCCAGAGACTTATAACCATTATGCTTGGAGCTGGACTTGGGCTGGAAACACCCCCTTCCGTCGCTGGAAACGAGAGACATATCGAGGCGGTATCAGTGATCCCTTTATAGTCCACTGGCCCAGAGGAATTAAGGCTAAAGGCCAGATTCGCACTCAGTATGCCCACGCTATCGATATGTTACCTACAGTTATGGAGTGCCTAGGGCTCGAACCTCCGATGGTTATCAAAGGTGTAACCCAGTCACCTATTGAAGGCGTAAGTTTTGCACATACCTTCGACACCATTGAAGCCATCATAATACACTATTTTATCACCTTATATGGCTGGAAAGCTTGCTCCTCTGCTAATGATACGAGTTTCTTGTTGTGTGGAGAGATCATACATATAGATATCCATATTTCCATTGCGATAATCATCATATACTACTTTATCACCGTATATAGCTGGATGTTCTGCTGTTAAGAAATAACGGTTCCGTTGCAAAAATAATATTTCTGCATTTTGACACTATAATTTTCACCTTTATGTGTCATTTTCTTTCTAATGAAAATGATTAAATTTCCTAATTGTGAAAGTTTTTTCTGATTTTGCAACAAAGCCAGATTTTTTGCAACGGGACCATACAGAGAAAGCTACGTAAAAATAGCAGATAAATCTCCAGACAAGAAGCCTTTCCATCATCCATATTATTGGGCAGCTTTCAAAGTTAACGGAGCATAAAATTAGTGTTTGATTTGATCGTGTGTATATTGATGGAGCATTATCCTGTTCGTTTAGGTATAATCACCTCATCAATTTCTCCTACAGCTGTTTCTCTTCAGTCAGATTCAAGGACATAGGCTGATGAAGAGCTTTAAATAGATAGAAACGATAAATGTCCACTGCTGATCGGATCAGAACTCCATAGACTTTAGCATGGGATACAGAACCTTGATAGACTCAGGAAGTTAGAGCTAGCCCCGCTATAAGAATTAGGCAAGCTGCGAGAAAAACTCTAAGCTCCACGGATTCTCATCAGGATAAAAGTACCAGCTGACCAAGCTCTCCCGCCTTCAGGTACAGATCATATTACATTAACGATTGTATTCCAAATTATTTTTATGGTTGTCTGTGTTTCTTCCCACTCTTCACCAGGTGTGCCAGGCTAATTACAAGAGCCTAAAAGCTTTCATGTTCAGCTTTTGTTATTGCATTAGCTGTGATATTATCCGAAGGCTGGGTGATAGCTCTTGAAATTTTAAGCACATGCATTTTATTGTCAGATCCTGTTCCAACTAAGAATACAGATACCATAGAATGAGTATTGAAGCAAGCTGAATCTCTTTCGAATACATGGATAAGTTAAAAGATAGTGAAACTTTCATCAATCATGTCTTATATATGGGTAAGGCGAAGATTCCTTTGAGACTTCGCCAATAAATTTACTAACTAGTGATTAAATTTCCATATGCATTATAGAACAAAATATAAAATATAAGTGCTTTGAACAAAAAGTTAGATGCTCTCGAAGTACATTTTTAATCCCTTTTGCTCCATAGTTCAGTGAGGCTTGAGAGACATGTTTCAATGAATGGAACCTCAAAGTTTCGTCAAGTTGGAACCTCAATCTTCAAAACATCAAATAAATATATTAGAGCATGACAAATAACTTTATATTATAAAAATAGGTTTTTCAGATATCGGAAGAACAGAAACATTAAAATCCCTTCAGGTTTATTGTGGACTCAGGTGAAAACTACATGACTGCAGAACTACCTCCACAAATTCAGAATCAAATAGCACAATTACAGCAGCTACAGCAACAGATCCAGGGTCTAGCTATGCAAAAATCCAAAATTGAAGCCATGCAAAATGAGTCAAAAATGGCTCTCGACGAGTTGGCAAAGCTGACTGAAGATGTGATAGTCTATCGTAATGTAGGAGAGCTGTTAATTAAAACGAGTAAAGAAGAATCCATTTCGAAACTCAAAGAAAGGGAAGAAACCCTCTCTCTCAGGCTTCAGTCAATTTCTAGACAGGAAGAAAGGCTCACTTCTCGCTTTAAACAGCTTCAGGAACAGATCCAGCATGCACTGGGTCCCAGGGCACAATAATCTGAGAGGATTTCGATAAATTTTGTTTTTTTGGTTGCTTGCTTATAAGGTATATAAGCAATTTGTTGAAATCCAGGGTTTGTCCAAATTCCCTTTATTTATTACTTATAAATGTAGAACATAAATAGGATATCGATTCATTAGAAGTATGCCGAAACCCGGAGGGAATGAGACCGAGGATATATAGGCCCATAACACGACATCTGAGTGGACAATGCAAGTTAATGAAGAGGAGTTTTTCAATCGGCTCCTTGACTATCGAAACATCTTATATTTGTGTCACCGGAATGCAGACCCGGATGCTATTAGCAGTGCTTTCGCTCTTTCTGAAGCTATAGGGGGTACTGTCGGCCTTGTAGATGGGTGTAACCGTGTAGCATCGGTTTTGATCGAGAAACTTGGAATAGAAGTAGTGGATAAGCCAAATCCCGAGAATTATGGTTTTGTTGTCGTAGTTGACACTTCTACAAAAGCACAATTAAATGATATAGAGCTTATCGGTTACTGTGTGATAGATCACCATACAACTACTGCTCTAACAGAAAATGCAGATTTCTACCTGCATAGGAACACTACGTCAACTGTTGAAATTATTTACGATATTTTAAAAGTAATGGGGGCACCAATTAACAGACGTGTGGGAATCGGAATGCTTACAGGAATAGTGACAGATACCGGACATTTTAAACATGCATCAGAAGACACATTCAGTACAGTAGCAAAAATTATAAAGGCAAGTGGCGTTGAATATGGAGAAGTGCTGGACCTTATGGCTATTACCCCACAGGATATATCTATGCGTATTGCCATCCTGAAAGCAGTAAGTCGTGTTGAACTTGATAGAGTGCAGGATATGCTAATTGCATCTTCACATGTAAGTTCTTTCGGAGGCTCTGCATCTTCCATGCTTATAAATATCGGTGCAGATATTGCTTTTGTTGGCACAGCAAAAGGTGAAAGCGTCCGAATAAGTTCTAGGGCAAAACGTGAAGCTGTTAATGCTGGAGTTAATCTTGGACAGTTAATGGAAGATATAAGCAACGAATATAACGGCACAGGAGGAGGGCATTCCGGAGCTGCTGGAATCGATGTCATTGCAGATATGAAAGAAGTGTTGAACAAATGCAAGGAAAGAACAAAGAAGATTCTTGAAGCTTCACTTGGAACAACGTCAAAAGATCTATATATTGAAGATGAACTAGAAGACGTTGGAGATGAATGATTTTTATTGAAATAAGTATCTTAATAATTTAGAACCCTAACATTGTCTAGTACTCAATAAATTGCCTGATAAGGCCACAATTAAAAGGCAACCGAGTAAATTTACATTGGTACTTGACATGAGAGTCAAGATAACTTGGAAGTATTTTAAGTCATTTGTAACAATTATTAAAAATAGAATCATGTTATTTTTGGAAATGTATATCTATATTTAGTCAGATGACTTTTGGCTTTTATCCGAAAAACTTTCAAGCTATCAGAGCTTCCCTTTGAACCCAACAACTACATTATTTAGATGTGAATGCAGCTTAATCTTCACAGCACACCTGCCGAAAATCCACACAATCAAGAATATTTTTATTCCGGGGTGAGCATCGCTCAAAATCGAGTACTTCCCAAATAAGTAATACGGGGAGTAAATGATTAAATGTGAAAAATAAGCATTCATCTATTTTTTGAAAAAAAATGTAAAGATATTTTTGAGGCTATGGTTTTAGTAACTCAGCACAAAGCTCACAATATGAGACATTCAGAGTGTGAAAAAAATGCCAAAATACTGGGATCCTGAAATCGAGACAATGCCTGTAGAGAATTTGAAAAAACTGCAGGAAAGGAAGTTGAAAGAACTCGTACATTATGTATATGAACACTCTCATTTTTATCGGAAAAGGTTTATTGAACATGGCATTAGGCCGGAAGACATCCATACACTTGAAGATGTCAGAAAGTTACCTTTTACATTTAAGACGGACCTAAGAGACAACTACCCAACCGGCATGTTTTGCGTCCCTAACTCAGAACTTGTCCGCTTCCACGCTTCTTCGGGTACAACAGGGAAGCCGATAGTATTAGGGTATACACAGAAGGACATTGAAGAATGGGCTGTGTCTCTCGCACGAGGATTTACCTCTATTGGAGTGGGGAAGAACGATATACTTCAAGTAAGTTACGGATACGGACTTTTTACAGGTGGACTCGGTGCTCACTATGGAAGCGAAAAAATTGGTGCAACAGTACTACCTACAAGCTCTGGAAATACTGAACGCCAACTTGACTTGATGAGAGACCTTGGCACAACTATCATAGCATGCACACCTTCTTACTTTTTATATATGGTCGAAACAGCAAAGAAGTTAGGCATCAGCATTAGGAACGATACGAAATTAAAGATGGGATTTTTCGGAGCTGAACCCTGGTCTGAGGAACTCAAGAAACGAATAGAAGACGAATCCGGAATTAAAGCTTATGATATTTATGGGACTTCAGAAATGAGTGGTCCGCTTTTTACTGAATGTTCGGAGCAGTGCGGAATTCATATATGGTCGGATAAATTCTTGGTGGAAATCCTGAACCCGGATACCGAAGAGCCAGTGCCTGATGGGGAAACCGGAGAACTCGTAATAACAACTCTTACTAAAGAAGCCCTCCCCCTTATTCGCTACAGGATAAATGACCTCACTCGAAAGCTTTCAGAATGCTGCAGGTGCGGGAGAACCCATCCAAGAATTACACGCATAAGCGGACGCTCTGATGACATGATTATAGTTCGTGGAATCAATGTATTCCCCGGACAGGTCGAATCGGCCCTTATGGAAATACCCGAAGTTGGAAACTTTTTCATGATAATTGTAGACCGAATCGGACCTCTTGATTCCATCAAAATTCAAATAGAGATGCATGAATCTGCTTTTAGTGATCGCATGTCAGACATGATGACGCTTAAAAAGAAAATATCGGAGGCTTTGAAAAGTGCACTGAATCTTGCAGTCGAGGTGGAACTAATCGAACCTGGTTCCTTGCCCCGTTCGGAAGGAAAATCAAAAAAAGTCATTGATAAGCGGAAGATGTGAATTTTGTGGATACGTATGACATACACATAAAAATTGCTGGATGCAACACTCATTCAGGCTTTTCTCTTTTTCGGATTTAATCTCCTTTAAATTTCTCTTCGAATAAAGAGACAGAGATAAAGTTAAGCCATAAATAATACAAACCAATCTACAGAGAATACCATTTGTTTTCTCAATATTGCATTAGCGTAAAAATTAATATAACTTTCAATAAATAATTGTATGTAAATAGCCGAACGAATTCTACATAGGCGTTCATTTGCGTAGGTAAGATGTAAGCTTAAAATATACAAAAGCTGATATTAATTCCGAAAAAAGATTTAAAAGGATGAAAAAAGAAAATAAAAGAATAGGGGATGTAAGGACATGGAAACTAGCACAAAACATAAAATCATAAAGCAGATTTCTCTTTTTGCGGAAAACAAACCTGGTAGACTCGCAAACGTAGCAAATAAGTTAAAAAGCGCTGGGATAAATATAAAAGCATTTACTATTGCTGAATCAGGTGACTTCGGGATAATCCGTATGGTCGTAGACAAGTCTGAGTATGCTTATAATGTTCTTCATACATCGGGATTTACCGTTTCCGAAACAAATGTGCTGGGTATTGAAATGAAAGATCTACCTGGTAGCATGTCTCATATTGCTGAAGTGTTTGGTGAAGCTAAAATAAATCTTGAATATGCTTATGCTTTTGTAACCAGGGATCAGAAAGCCCTACTAATAGTCAGAGTTAACGATATTGAAGCTGCGATAAAAACACTTGAAGAAGAAAATATCAAGCTTATAGATATGAAGGAACTTGAAAAAATCTAATTCTCAATGGTAACTGGATTTTCCGGGAAAAAGTTGTTTGGAGAAAGAACCATGAATGATCCAGAAATCAGGTACTGTATTTTAACAAACTTTTGTGCATTTAATTATTGGATAGTTTAAATCTCTTGACAATAATTCCTACTTATGAAAACTCTTACTGATTTTGCTCTTAAAGAAGAATACAAACATCTTCAGTAAGGTGGAGACAAACTTGCTGAAACTGATACCTTATTAGATTGGAAATCTTTCAGTTCATTTTTGAGTCAATATATTTTAATAAAACAGTTTACTTAGGCAGACCTGGACCTGACGTAATCGTGATGTTAAATATATTTGTTTTATAGCAATTTATGCTCTTTCCGAATGTGAACTTGAGAAAGAATGTATTGATAGGATTTCTTTCAGAAAATTTCTTGGTTTTCCTGATTAAATATCAAATAGTACCATAGTATGGTCATAAGAATAAGAATTATTAATAACTGCAAGGGAATAAATCCGGAGACCGTTGAAAAGCCAACTGATCGACTTGAACTGATTGCCTTGGTTTTGAAAATAAAAACGGGGATGATTCAGGACGGTACTTATTATCTATTCAGATCCTTGAAATACAAAAGGGATAGAGCTCACGAAAATAAAGCAAAAACAAAGAGAAATAGAAAAAGAAACTGAATAAAAAAGAGCGATAAGTTACACTTTGGATATAAACTTCGTATCATAATAGACAAAAATTATGAGCCTATCAGAAGATTTAAAACAACAACTAAATTACGTTATGATTTTCAGACAGAATTCTCAAAAAATTAAATTGTTTGCAGAGATAAAGGATATTTTGGAGCAAAATCAAAAGATGATGATGCACCAATGAAAAGAGTAGTATAATAACATCCTTTTAGGAAGAAGTGATAAATTAAGGAACAAGAGAATCGCTTAAAAAAGCTTTAGAGGAACAAGTTTATTCAATAACTAAAAAGATATTCAAAACGGGAAAAATTCCTTTCACTACTGTTCAAAGAGTGGATCTAAAGATGTTGAGTACAACCTTTAGTTATAATCTCTATCATTTTATGACATTGAAAATAAAAAGTGTATTATTAAGGATAGCAGAGTATCTTTAAAATCAAATACAATAAGCCAGATAAAAAATTAAGTCAAACACAGAAATTAATAGGAAAGATTTAGAAGGATTCATGCGAAAAAAAGAGGTAAATATGAATACTGTATAGCCGGGAAAAACTTTTTGGAAACTTTTTAATATCTTATTGGATCGCAAAAATTCATCATTAATTTAAGCATTCTACAACTGCAAAGAATCAAAAAGCCAGAAAATGATAAAAGGTCTCATTTCTTGAAAATCTGGCATCGTATGTCGGTATACAGAATAAATATAAAAAAATAAATAACTGGGAAATTACCCTGACAATAAACCTGGTTTGGCTAAGATGACTAAAAATAAAAGCTGTTTGCGAGAACAGGCACAAAATTCTCCAAAAAATAAACTTGGTGGAGTCCATACAACTATTGTCGACGGAAGAGCTGGGAAAAAACTCGTAAAAATAGTGGGCCAGCACCCTGAAATAAAAAAGGTAATTCCATCCTTAATTTCCGTAAAAGGTATCCCAGGAGGAAGTCTTACGGGAAAGATATTGCGTTCGGATGCTAGAGGTAATTTGAGATTACTGATCTCTGAAGGCAGAAGTTCCCAGAAAGTACGGATTGTAACAACAGTTGGAACCGCTGAAGAGGGAAACAGAATCATGAAAAAATTAAATGAGATTTTAAGGACTTCCCTCTAAGAAGCAAAGGAGAGATCGCTAATTGTCGTTTATAGGAATTGATCATGGAACAACAGCTATACGTTTTGCTCTGATACAAGAAGACAGAGTTATGACCTTTGAACTTGAAAGAGCTAGAGCAGCTAATATGTCAGAAAATGAGATACTAACATCTATCGAAGATAAATTTGAAATTCAGCGCACATTTATTGACCTGGTTGCGCTGACCTACTCAATGGGAGATAATTTTTCCACAATTGTTGACGTAAAAAACTTAAAGGGAAGAGGAATCGAGAGTATAGAAGGAGCTGGGAAAAGAATAGGGGGAGGCACAAAAGTTTTTGATGCTATCCGTAACTCGGACATTCCTGCGGTAGCAATTCCTGGCCTCCATACAAAGAGTAAAGTGGATCCTCGGATGAAAGTTTTTTCCCACCTTACAAGCCCGGAAAAACTTGGGATTGCCTATCATATTCGATGTCTTGGATATAAGAATTTCGTGGTTTCCGATATTAGCTCAAATACTGTTACAGTTGCCGTTGCAGAAGGAAAAGTGATTGGGGCAATCGATGCCTGCATATTTGCTCCCGGGATTTATCAAGGTCCTCTTGACCTGCAAGCTATAAGGGATGTCGACAACGGGTTCCGGACGGCAAATCAAGCTTTTATTGAGGCAGGTGCTCTGAAGATGACCCCATTTAAAGATCGGGAAGAATTACTCAATGCAGCCAAACAAGGGGAAAGTTTGGCCCTTCTTGCTTTAGATACTGTCTCCCTGTTCGCAGCTATGGAAATAGCTTCAATGCAGCTCTTCCTCAAGGATTATGGAACAATCGGTGATATCTTCCTTGCAGGCTATGTGGCAGAAGTAGAATATATACAAAAGAAGATAAATGAACACCTGGGACAGAAATGCCTGTTTTTAGGGAGATGGCATGCTGCCATAGGCTGTGCTGAGATAGCAAGGGATGTTTTTGCTGGAAAGAAGGAGATTATCGGAGTAGATGTGAATTATCCGTAAAACCCTAGCTGAAAAACGTCGTAAACTACTATGAACTGAAATGGTAAATAAACAACAAATAAATAAGTGGATTAAATAAACAAAATAAGCATATTTTTCGCATGATACCTTCTGAATTCAGACAAGATAAATATAGAAAACTGGATATTGCATAAAAAGGATCTTAAAATATAAAATCGTTCCAAATCATACTTTGCAAGGCCGCTCTTTTTTATTAATACGACCATAATATCAAATATTTGCAATATGTAAGAGGTAGTTATTGAAATTGCAGCATGATCAAATGGAGTCAATGATTATTTGCGACATTACTAAAATAGTAGCTTAAAGAATTGCAAAATGTGCCTATTTTTCTGTAAAATCGTAAACTTCGACAAGTCATGAGAAAGGATATCAAACCTCAGAAGAATATAATCACATAAAGTCTTCAAGAATCTAACCTTGAATTAAAATCAAATTCTCAAATATAATCCCACAAAATTATAAACTATTTTAGTGAAGGATATGCATTATTTTAACTTTAAAATTTCAAACATTAATTATAGAGGCAATTACAAAAAATGTAATCATTTTTGTATATCGAAGTTTTTTTTCTTGAGTACCATTGAGGAAAATTGGAAACGAATACAAGTAGTCATCCGGAATACGGCAGATCGAAAATATTGCTTTTCAGAGAAACTTTTATATAATCAAAAATACCTTTTAGGTATCGTTAAGAAATAAAGAGACGTATAACTGTTATTGAAAACTCATTTTTTATAAATCATTACACTTAGTTATGTGCATATAACCGGTATACAAATGACTCATAAAACTAATAGAATTATCGAAATACTCTCTATTACTTTGTTTAGATTAACACTCGATTATTTTTCACTTTTTGTTTCTTCTCATCTTTGCTTTTGGTCTTTAATTCTGCATTTGATCCATCAATCTAAACAAAATAATTGAAAATACTCAAATAATATCAAATGTATTTGATTGTATAAGTAGAAATAGAAATTATAATAAAAAACAATCGCAGTGAGAATGAGAGATTAGAAAAGTCCATCAAATCTCAAATCTATTGAAAAAAAAGCAACGGATGACTTAATTTGGCTAATTATAGAAGCACCATTAGGAAAAGAAAAGCAGGATCCAATCCAGTAAGCTCAGAAGATGTCACCGAAGTAACAAGGGTACGAACCCCCCGTAAGGACAAAAATGAGGTATTGGCAACTGTAGCAAGTTTACTTGGATCAAAAAGAGTAACACTGCAATGTATGGACGGTGTAGTCCGAATGGGAAGGATTCCAGGTTCCAAGCATAAAAAAATGTGGGTTCGTGAAGGGGATATTGTCATAGCAAACCCTTGGGAAATTCAAGACTCAAAAGCCGACATTACATGGAAATATACAAGACCACAGGTTGAGTGGCTTGAAAGAAAAGGATACCTTAATTAAGATTTGCATTGTCAAATTAACGAAATTTTGCGTGTATCGCAACTCATTCTCACTATAGAATAGACCATTTTGATAATTTTAATCTAATAGTTTTTATTTTATTCCCTCCAATTCTTCTTAGCTTAACAATTTCATTGGTTCACTGTATGATTTTTTTTACCCGTATTATTATATTAGATTTACCATTAAACAGAATACGAATCCAGTTTTTAATTAGCAAATCAGTATGAACATCTCAATCTGTTTACTCGTGACCTTAGCATCAGCTAACCATACTACTTCAATATTTTCACAATTTTCCAAGTATCAATTAAATATATATCCCATACTCTATATAGAAGTATAGTGGCTCTTTGCCTAGTGAAAGCGTGGCGTAGATAATTTCAAGAAACTCTTTTCGCAAATTAGAAAGACTTGCATTTACCAAAACTCTATCAGGAATAATTACACATGCTTTTTCGCCATTTTTTTCAAAGTTTGCAATGGCCTCGTGTAGGTCTTTCAGGTCACCTATATGAGAACTCGAATCAACAAAGATATATGATGAAAAAGATTTGGACAGGATTCACGCAAAGAAAAAAATGTAGGTAAATCGGAATCCTCTAAAGTATATAACCAAAATTACATAAGGCTAAAAATCATTTAACGTTGAAATCGCTTAAGTGTCAAAGTAACCTTGGATTACCTAATTTTTGAATCAATTAATGGTGATTGCTATGACGATTCATCCTATAGATTATCGGTATGGTACTGTGGAAATGAAACATGTATGGAGTCAGGAAAACAGACTTGACAAGCTCCTGAATATCGAGGCAGCCCTTGCCCTGGCTGAAGCGGATATGGGGCTTATCCCCGCCGATGCAGCTGAAATCATATCTGAGAGCATTAATTCCGTAAAAGCAGAGAGAGTTGAGGAAATCGAAGGCGAAATACACCATGATATGATGGCTGTGGTTGTTGCTATTTCTGAAAAGTGTCGAGATGATGCCGGTAAATGGGTACATTTTGGCGCTACTTCAAATGATATTCTAGATACGGCAACAGCTCTACAGATAAGAGATGCAATCGAGATTTTCGAAGATAAGCTTAAAGTCCTATTAAGAAATTTAGTCAATCTGGCTGAAACCCATAAATATACTGTCTGCTGTGGTAGAACTCATGGGCAGATCGGAATTCCTACAACCTATGGGCTCCGTTTTGCGATCTGGGCGTCAGAGATTTCAAGGCATCTGGATCGACTGAATCAACTTGCTCCAAGAGTGATTGTAGGCAAAATGACTGGAGCTGTAGGGACACAAGCTGCATTTGGGAAATCTGGAATTCTTGTTCAAAAACTCACTATGCAACACCTTGGAATCGGAGCTGTGGATGTCTCCAACCAAATAATCCAGAGGGACAGACATGCAGAATTTGTAATGTGGATGGCAAATGTGGTCACAACTCTCGATAAAATTGGTATCGAAATAAGGACTCTTCAGCGCAGCGAGATCGCCGAACTTGAGGAGAGCTTCGAAAAAAAACAGGTAGGCTCATCCACAATGCCTCATAAACGTAATCCTATAAAGTCAGAGCAGATATGTGGACTCGCAAAGATAGTGAGAGCTATGGTCGAGCCCGAACTTCTTAATAACACCCTCTGGGACGAAAGAGACTTAACAAACTCCTCTAGCGAAAGAGTGGTTTTCCCTGAAGCTTGTATATTGACTGACCATATCCTTAAGCTTGGGATCGATGTACTTTCAAATCTTAAATTTTATCCTGAAAATATCTTGAAGAATCTGGAATTGCTCAAGGGCCTGAACATGGGAGAAGCTATAATGATCGAACTTGCAAAGAGGGGCTTGGGTAGGCAGGAAGCTCATGAACTTGTAAGAACTGTAGCAATGAAAGCCCATGAAACCGGACAACATTTCAAAAATGTACTCCTCGAAACTCCTGATATTTCACGATATCTAAATAATGTGGACATCGAGAATCTATTAAATCCTGAAAGATACATCGGAACAGCTGTTGAACAGGTTGAAGCACTAGTTGTAAAACTTCGTGATGCTTATAACCGCTGATTATCTGTTTTTTCATATTGATACATAATAGAGCCTTTCGATAAACCTCCGAATTGTACCATATGCTCATAAATGGTGTACAAGTTATTCGTAAAACCTAGAAATCTATAGAAAGGCTCAACAATTATGGAGGATTTGGCTTAAAGGGATTTTGTAAAGAAGTAATATCTGAAAACCATCTTTTTATTTATATTTAAATGAAGGTTCCGGTGTCGCAACCTTCTGCAAGGTAGATACATACAGTGAACTGTCTGTGCCTATTTCAGAAATGGACATTTCTCTTTGTCGTAATCAATTACTTCATTACCTTAAATAATTTTTTTGATATTATTTTGATTTGTAAAAATTGTTTCGGGTAAAAATTGTTTCGGAAATGAAGAGATTCAAAACTACTGTTCTGATGAAAAATGTTATATGGCTTAACATCCATTAAGCGCGCTATATACTTGACCAATAATAAAAATTGATAGCAGGTGACAAAAAAGTGGCTCGTTTTCCAGAAGCAGAAGAAAGATTATTAAACAAAAAAATCTGCATGAAGTGCAATGCCAGAAATGCAATAAGAGCAACACGCTGTAGAAAATGCGGATATAGTGCCCTTCGTATAAAATCCAAGGAATCTAAGGGAGCATGATCTTGTTTGCAGGTGGAAGCACAACTTCACAGAATTATTACACAGGAAGGGAAAGTTCATCTTACCCTCATCGACCCTGCATCCCAAACGCCTGAAAGAGCTGCAGAAATCGCCTTTGCTGCAAATGAGGGAGGCACCGATGCCATCATGATAGGTGGCTCAACAAGCTCATTTGGAATTTTGCTTGATGAAACTGTCCTAAAGATAAAGGAGAAAGTAGATCTCCCAACCATCCTTTTCCCTGGAAATTCAGCTGGGCTAAGCAAGTATGCAGATGCTGTATTTTTCATGAGTCTTTTGAACTCCAGGGATTTGGGATATGTGATCACCAACCAAGTTCTTGGAGCTCCGCTTGTACATAAAAGTCAGATTGAGCCA
Organism: uncultured Methanosarcinaceae archaeon; assembly: GCA_963733675.1. Taxonomy (GTDB): domain Archaea; phylum Halobacteriota; class Methanosarcinia; order Methanosarcinales; family Methanosarcinaceae; genus Methanosarcina. Next base: position 337,973 of record CAVTET010000012.1, read on the forward strand.
ATTTCCATGGCATACCTTGTGGTCGAACCAGGAGGGACTGTGGGTTGGATAGGAGACGCAAAGTTAATTCCCAGAAAGAAACCTGAAATTGCTGCAGCCTATGCACTTGCAGGCAAATACCTGGGCATGCATTATACCTACCTTGAAGCTGGATCTGGAGTTGATAAGCCTGTCAATCCTGATATGATAGAGGCTGTCAAGCATGTACTTGGGGAGAACAAACTTATCGTCGGTGGTGGGATACGAGATGCAAAAACTGCAAAGCTCTGTGCTTCTGCTGGTGCAGATATGATCGTTACCGGTACAATTGTTGAAGAAGTAAATGACGTCACTGCGAAAGTAGCTGAACTTGTGTCAGCAATAAAAAAATGATTTTCCTGAAGGATTATTTAAGGTTGCTCTGCCTACCTTTCAGCTTAAAAAGAATAATTTTTAATTCGCTGCCCTTTTTAGGAACTTATTCTTTACAATGCTCATTTTATTGAGCTTGGATTTTATTTAGCTCTGAGTAAATCTGAGAATTAGTCAAATCCAAAATTCAGGTTGCATCACCAAGCTATGAGACCTTTTAATATTTTTTGGTGTCCCAAAATTCACCATTAAATCTCCCTGCAATCAATTAAAAAAATCAAGAAAATCAAAGTTTATGTGGTGTGAATAGAGTGTACAGCGCGCAACTGAGTAGGTTCGCACTTCTGCTCTAGAAATAAAGGAATTGTTCAAAATCAAATATTTTCAGTTGCCTATTGCTTCCCTTACTCCCTGATTACCATGATTTCTACATCTTTTTTAATTAAATCGGAAGTTGTAACATCATCCACAGTTCCAATGCATCATCCATCATTTCACAGTTCAACATCCAGTAACTGTTTTTAAACTCAAGAGTATGCTTTAAAGATTTTTCTTTGTGTGATACTTTTCATATTCTTCCTCACTCTTGAAGGAGAATATTTTGGTTCAGCACCAACAGAAGATGTATATGATCATCATTACAAATTACATAAAACTCAAAAAAGTACCTTTTAGCAACTCCAAGGCGTATAAATTTGAAATAATTGAATTTTGCATTTTCCAAAAGAAACTTTTCTCGATACTACATAAAAAAACATATGAGACCTTATTTTGTAGACATGATGATTTGAATGCCGTAGTTCTATTTTCATAGTGCAAAGATAGCCTAAAATAGAAATCAGTTACCCATAAAGATTCTCTAGGAAATTTTTATCCCCAAAACAAACTAGGGTATTCAACTTGGATCAATATTCAACATTACTTTTATGTGAATCTTGCAAAAGATAGATGAAATTTTACTGAGTATCTAAGCCAGTTTATTAAGTACTTAATCTTCTAATTTTTTAAACTTATGATTATTTGTAACTATTCAGCTAGGATAAAAACGTAGCAATTACCATCCTTACTGAGATTTGAGGAGCAAACTTTGATGGGCTGATCTTATTTAACTGTCGACTATTGATCATGTTTAGTATCTTTTTATGAGTTGCTTATCAGAAATACCTCTTGAATCAAAATAGATGTAAGTCAACATATTTTAGGTAAACTGAAAAGTTCCAATTATTTTCTGGTTTTTTAATGTATTGAAGCCAAAAGCCAGTTGAATTTATGGTAAGTTTTTGTAGCACCAAAAGATATTAAAAAATATCTAATTTTTAGGCATTTGAAAAAATTAAATGCTTAATCCCCCCCTCTTTTTCTTTCATTCTCCCAACTTCAAAGCCCCATGTGGACACATCTTAATACATAGACCGCATTGAATACACTTCTTTTCATCTACTTGTACATTCCAGCCCACATCAAAGCAATAAACATTCATAGGGCAGACCGAAATACAAGCCCCGCATTCCACACATTCTTCATCATCTCTATGAATAGGACGATCCAGGATGGAGACTATTGCTCCCCTGGATTCCAGAGCATTTTTTATCCTATCGAACCGAAAATCATTTACGTCTGCAATCAATTCGCCATAGGTGGAATCAATATTTGCAACCATTATATTAATCGAGATTCCGGTTTCGATTATAGATTCGGAAATTATTGGGTTCTGGATTCTCTCTGTAGGAATGCTGATTTTTATTTTCATACTCAGTACCTCCTTGCAAAGAGCTTACTTATATTATCACTAGTTATTATTCCGAGAACACATCTTTGCGTATCGATTACTGGCATGGCGGATACACCATAGCGATCCAGCCTGCGAGCTGCAATGTCAACTGGCTCGTTAGGAGAACAGGTCAGAACCTTTTTCGTCATAACACTTTCTACAGAATCAAAACAATTCTCTGCAACAGCTTTGGATATATCCCAGGCAGTTAGTATACCAACCAGTTCACCAGAATCAGAGATCACAGCCAGATGATTAAAAGAATTTTCCCATATCTTCTTTGCAGCATCCTGAACTGTCTGATCTTTTTTAATAGTCACAATAAAGTCAGACATTACGTCCTTTACTAGAGGCACAGCCTGAGTCTGTTTCATGGGTTTGACCAAACCTTCACATGGCAATCTCTCAACCGGCATGGTGACAAAGAATTTTCCACGTTTCAACCAATCTTTTAGCTCACCAGCGATTTTTCTTGCGTTCTTGAAACTGGAAAGAGAAGAAGTGGGTACATCCTTTCCATCAATTTGCACCATGCCTGACCTGAGTTCTCCATAGTTTACCTGTCTGATGGATGGTTTATCTCGGCTACCTACAGCATAATCCAAAATTTTAGTTATGATATCCTCATCTTTTACTGCGGTTGCAGCAGCAAGTTTTTCATTGAGAATTGGGATAGGGATTCCGATCCCCATATAAAGAGTAGTCCCATAGCCGGTAAATGAAGCAGCCCTTAAATAATCAGGATTCATCTCCTTCAAATTTCCTTTGACCATCAGGGTACCGAAACCAGTAGACGGAGAATGCTGAGTTCCATTCCCAATAACATACCCTTGTGCTCCTCCTATGAAAATCCTTGTCCCGATACCAATAGTTTCATAATCTGGATCGTTTGCGAGGGGAGATAATACTCCTGCTCCAGAATAAGTTACATTTCCAAAATTAGGGAGAAGTTCTCCCATATAAGTATTTAAAATCCTTTTGGAACTGTTGGTTGCAGCTGCATAATTCTGGTATGCATTCCTAGGATTTAGAAGTACTGCTTCATTTAAATCTTCAAGGGTAATCGCCGTATCGAGTAATTTTCTGGGATAGCAATCAGTTCCATACGAAGTTGCATGAACATTTATTTCTTTCCCCCTTAGGAGATCTTCAATAACATGAGCTCCACCGTACTGAATCCCCCGTGTATCCGAAATCTGAGCAGCTCCGAGGTAAACGTCAACAGCTGCAAGTCCACTATATGCTTCTACATTATTGAACCAGACTTTCTGAATTTTGATAGGTGACTCGGAGTGACCAAGATTAAGCATTAGGCCAGATGAACACATGGCTCCGAATGTACCTGTAGTGACTACGTCGACTTCTTTTGCAGCACCATCTACGCCAAGATCTTCAACTATTCCGACCATTTCCTCGGCTGTGACCACATTAACGTCGCCGTCTTCTATTTTACTATTAATCTCATGAATTGATTTTCTCACCATGTGGATATACCTCCATACTAATAACTGCCGTTACCGGTACTGGTTTAGCTTTCATTATTGCCACTACCGCCTATCTAAATGGGCAGGGAAGAGCTCATCACCTGCCGGACTGGCTTGCCCTTGGAGCCGCAGTTCCCGTTTGGTCCTTGATTGGCTTGATCATATACCAAGTGGCCGCCTCCGGGCTCCGGATGAGATATATCATGCACCTAGAATCGTTGCTCACAGGCTCGCTTTCCGAGGCTGAACCAAAGACGTTCCCCCGTACATTGCCCTTCACCATGGCCTCTACGAGTCAGGTGGTCCTCTACGAAACCCGGCTCACGTATCTCTCGCCATTATTACATTCCTTTCGCCGCTCGCGCTCGGAGTTCTCTTTACCTGCTTCGTAATGACCGATGTCGCGCGCGATATAGGGGCGAGGCCAGGCGTCGTGATTGGTTATAGAATTTTTTACTGCGTGGTTGCTTTCTTGAACACATGGGTCCTGCTGGTGGCGAATTACGGAATGACCGATAAGCGTAAGAGGAAGTTGAATTCATGGGCTGACTCTAAAAATTGAATGAGCATAAAGGGGATTGGTGATACTGTAGTCAGCTGATGACATCCAGAGCCTTTGGGCGACATCCTCATCTGCGTGTTGACTGAACTGCGGCGGGAGTTTCCCCAGTTCAGAGACCCTGCGGGCGTGTGTGTGGCATAGTCGCCGGTCATGGTTGAACGGGGGGTTCAGGCCGGTGATCTGGCTGGGCTGGTGGTGCCTTTGGCGGCCGGCTGGTAGCTACCGGGGATAGATGGGAGCCGTACCGGCTGCTCGACGGCGATGGCGTGAGCGTTGTGGCGGCTGCGGGCGTACTTCGGCCATCTTCAGGCGGCGGGCGGGCCAGAGACAACTGTCCGCTCGTATGGCATGGACTTGCTGCGCTGGTTCCGGTTCGTGTGGGCTCGGGGGTGGGATGGGACCGGGCGGGCCGTGCTGATGCTCGTGATTTCTGCCGGTGGCTGCAGGTGGCCGGGAAGCCGGTCCGGCCGCATTGGCGGGCGCGGGAGCGGCCGGGTAAGCGGGAGCGGCCGGGTAATGGGACGCCCGCGGTGGCTTCAGGCGTGGCTTATTCGCCCGCGGTGCGGGCGCATTGCGAAACGGTGCTGCGCAGCTCACGGTTTTCGCCTGGAGGCGGGCACGGGCCCGCTGGTTAACCCGTTCCCGCTGGACCGGTCGCGCGGTGGCGGGCGGGCGCATGCGCACCACAACCCGGTGGAGCCGTTCCGCAGGGAACGCGCCGGCTTGTACCGGCCGGTGGTGGCCGCCCGGATCCCGCGCAGTGTCCCGGATGAGGAGTTCAACGAGATCTTCGCGGCGCTGCCCTCGCACCGGGACCGTGCCCTAGTCGCGTTTTATGTCCCGGCCGGGGCGCGGGCGTCGGAGTTGCTGTCAGCAACCCGGGGCGGGACAGATCCGGGGCGGCAGCTGATCACCGTGGTGCGAAAGGGCACCCGGGAACTGCAGCAGCTCCCGGCCTCGGCCGACGCGTTCGTGTGGCTGCGTTTGTATCAGCTGGAAATGGACGGCATGCTGCCACGGGGCAATGGGCAGCCGTTGTGGTGGACGCTGCGGCGGCCATTCCGCCCGCCGGCCTATCACGCGGCGCACCGCATGTTCGAGCGGGCCGGCGCGGCGGCGGGCACGGACGCGACGCTGCATTCGCTGCGGCACACAGCGGCCTACCGGATGGCCGAGGATCCTGCCCTGCCGCTCACGTCCCTCATCTTGAGCTTTCGCGTCAGCCAGGGCCGTGACCTGCGGCGACCAGTCGTGGACGGTGTTGCCGACGGGTCACTCGCGGCCTGATCCCCGCGGTTTTACCCGTCTAGATCGTTACCTGATCGCGTCCATGCCGGCCGTTGGTCGCCGAGTGCGCAGGCGAGCTGGCGGCGAAGACGGGCGTTGTCGTCGGCGAGTTGCTTGTTGCGGTCAAGGGCGGCGGCCAGCCTGGCCCGCAGCGATGCGTCGGTGGCCCGCTGCCCGGCGGGGATGGCGCCGCGGAGCCCGCGCCATCTGTTCTCTCGCGCAGCCGACGGATATGACTGCTGATGTCGGGCTGGGTATAGAGCCACGATCGCGAGATTCCCGCCTCTTGAGCGACACGGGCGAACGTCACGGGCTGCCCGGCCCGGTCGAGCTCGCGCAGCGCCTGGACCGCCTTGGCCCGTGTCAGCTCATGACGCCGGGCGGCGGCCTCGGAAAGCGGGTCAGGAGACACCGGCGGCCGCCTCCTTCTCATCCGGCCTCTCGTCCTGGAGGGTCGCGATGATCTCGTCCAGGTTGCCAGCGACGTGCCGGTTCATCTCGGCAACGCGGGCATGGCCCGCGGTTTCGGCGGCGGTGATGATCTGCAGCGTGGCCTGCCGCCGGCCGGACTTCCGCAGCTCGTAGGCATTTCCGGGCCTGGTCGGAGCTGTTTCTCTTGGTCAGGGATGCGCGAAGGCGCCTGAGGGGTGGGAAGCTGTAGGCACACGACTTTCGGCGTGTCGCTGGCGCTGGCCTGGCTGGATTGCTTGTCTTGTAGGCGTGTACCTGCGAGAGTCGCGGCGGCGGAACAAAGACGGCACCGTGGTGTCGTACCTGCAGCTGGCGCACAACGAGCGGCACCCGCGGACCGGCAGCCCGGTCGCCAAGGTGATCCACAACTTCGGCCGGGCGGACCTGGTGGACCGGGAGGCGCTGCGGCGGCTGGTCGCCTCCATCAGCCGGTTCCTGGAACCTGAGCTGGCGGCCGCCGCGGCGGCGGCTGGCGAGGTGGAGGTTCCCGGCTCCCGGCGGCTGGGCGGGGCCTGGGTGCTGGACCGGCTGTGGGAGCGGCTGGAGATCGGGCAGGCCATCCGCCGCGTTGCGGCCGGGCGGCGGCTGGACGGCGAGGCGGCCGAGCGGGTGATCTTCGCGCTGGCCGCGCAGCGGGCGCTGGAGCCGGCCTCCAAGCTGGCCGCCACCCGGTGGGTGGCCGAGCGGGTGTTCGCCGGGGGCTGTCCGGGGTTCTCCGACGATGCCGCCTACCGCGCCATGGACTTCCTGCTCGCCGCGCTGGAGGAGATCGCCGCCGAGATCTTCTACTCGGTGGCGCACCTGCTCAACCTGGACGCCGGCATCGTCTTCGTGGACACGACCTCCACCTACTGGGAGCTGGAGGTCGCCGCCGAACTGGCCGAAGTGGCCGGGGACGGCGAGGACGACGACGACAGCCTGCCCGAACAGGACGGCGCGCGGCTGTTCGGGCACTCCAAGGACCACCGCGACGACCTGCCCCAGGTGGTGATCGCGATGGCGGTCACCCGGGACGGGATCCCGGTGCGCTGCTGGACCTTCCCCGGCAGCACCGGCGATCAGAAGATCATCCGCAAGGTCAAGGACGACCTGGCCGGGTGGAACCTGCGCCGGCTGGTGTGGGTCGCCGACCGCGGCTTCGCCTCGCAGGCCAACCGGGCCTACCTCGCCAAGGGCGGCGGGCATTACATCCACGCCGAGAAGCTCCGCAACACCAGCGCCGAGGCCGCTGCGGCGCCGTCCCGGCAGGGCCGCTACCGCGCCGTCGCCGGGAACCTGCGGGTCAAGGAAGTCTGGGTTCCCGCCCGGGACGCCGGGGCACGGGCGGAGCGGTTCGTGGTCTGCCACAACCCCGAGCAGGCCTGGCGGGACCAGCTGGTCCGCGACCGGCTCGTGACCCACCTGGAAGGCCTCATCGACGGCTCGGACACGTGGCCGCAGCGCAGGCGCGACGAGCTGACGGGCAGCTTGCGCGACAAGCCCGGGCTGCGCCGGTTCCTGCGCCGCACCCCGCGCGGGCTGCTGCGCATCGACAAGACCGCCATCGCCCGCGAAGCCGGCCTGGATGGCAAGTGGCTGCTGCGCACCAACGACGACACGCTCACCTCCGATGACCTGGCGGCCGCCTACAAGCAGCTGGTCGCAGTCGAACGCGGCTGGCGGGACATGAAGGGCGCCCTCAAGCTGCGGCCCGTCTACCACTACCGCGAGGACCGCATCCGCGCCCACGTCCAGCTGTGCTGGCTGGCCCTGCTGCTCATCCGGGTCGCCGAGACCGCCACCGGCGACACCTGGCGCAACATCCGCTATCAGCTCGAGCGGATGCACCTGGTCACCCTCGCCACCGCCGACGGCCGGGTCGCCCAGCGCTCCGTGGCCACCCCAGGCCAGCAGGCCATCCTGCACGCCCTCAACCTGCGCGAACCGCCGAAGTTCCTCGACTTCACGCTGCCACCGCCGACCTGACCAGCGGTCATGCGGCACCGGCGTGTAGTAACACGCCAGGATCAAGCCATAATGACGTCTGCCCAGGTCACGGGCCACTTTTTCTCGATCGCCTGCCTACCATCTGCGGAAGTCCGGGCTGGGCATGATGCTGCGGGAGGAACTCCGCCGTAGTCACGAACATTGGGCAGGTCAAACCCCGTTAACTGAACATAGTCCGGCGTTTGGGCAGGTCACGGCGTGTTTTCAGTGCCAGGTGGCTAGCTTGGCGGCGTGATCGAATCGGGAAGAAAAGGGACGGGACCTGTCGCG
>CAVTET010000013.1:0-50192 GCA_963733675.1 uncultured Methanosarcinaceae archaeon
AAATACCCCTTACAATGCCCCACAAATCAAGACGCGTTCAGAGACGGGCAATGTAAAACAGATCAATCATACAAATCTTGAATCTTATTTGTTAAAATGCCCACATGATGCTGAAACATTTCACCTAGTACGAACTAACTACCTATGGGGAGAGGTAGCAGAGATTCTTGCTAGATGTGGGGTTCCTTTCAGTGGAATTACAAGATACTCATGGACACAAAGCGAGCGTAATCTATACAATGCGATTCAATCAATTCGGATATTCAGACAATTAACAAAATCCGAATTTTGTGCATTATTGGATTATTATCCTGCAAGATTAACGGGAGCTCCAAGCAACCCAAGAGATGTAGCAGATTACAAAGCAGACATTGAAGCGAGAGCTAGTATCCCAACAATGACCAAATTAAATCCTAATCTTATAGAATCGATAAAAACTGAAGACCCGCTTAAACTGTCAAATATTAAAAAAGGATTAACAAGGCTGAAGATAGAAGGAGCATTCCGAAGGGGGCTGCTAAGAATATCAGCAAATGATGTGAGCATGGTCAAAATTCTCACAATTCATGGGTCAAAAGGAATGCAAGCAACAAATGTATTTTTACACACCGGAATTACAAGAGCGATCGATCAGGGAATGCTGACAAAAAAAGGTAGGGAAAACGAAGCTTTTGTTTGGTATGTCGGAGTTACAAGGACATATAACAATTTGGTATTTGTGTCATATCCAGGCTGTCAATATCAAATATCAGGGGTATGTACTTGACTAAGACAATGGAGATAACGGCAACTGAAGAAACCATTTTACATTATCTAAACCCGCTGATAAAGGAAACAATTATCAGAGTATCGAATTATGGGAACTGCAAAAGATGGGCTAACGGAGATCGATTCCACTGGTACAGTGATTATGAAAAACAGCCTATACCGATGACGGACAAGTATTATGACGAGTTGGTAAAAAAGCACCGTACCTTATATAGCACACTCTCACTGTTCAACAAAAATGTGTTTGGGCTAGAATTCCGGAACCTGACATCAGACGAAAAAAAGAATATAAGCAAGCAGTATGTTGAGAAATATACATTAGGGATTGATATTGATACAGTGGACGAAGTCAAAGGACACGGTATTAACATTCAGGAACCTAAAGTAAAGGAAGCAGTTGAAGCAGCTGCACAGTGGTACGTAGATAAGTTCAGAAAATTTGCTCCAAATTCAGTATATTGTTTGTTCTCTGGTGGCGGGATTTACGTACTGTTACACCATGAAGTCTTAAAGGATTATTTTGAACGAATTGGTTTTGGTGGGAAGGAAGATTATATCAAGCTTATAAAAACGCTTATAGATACTATTAATGAATTGACTAAGGCATACGAGATAGAATTCTTTAAAAAATATCCAGACTACATAAAATACGTAAAAATTGACCACATTAACGGTGCAAAATGGATATTTAAAACCATATTCAGCGTTCACAAAACTCATAAATTTGCAGTAATTCCACTAGACCAAAATAATATAAAAATTAAATTTGAAGAAGCAACAATTCCACTGAAAGAAGAAATAATTAAACGGGGAGCATATTGGTATACAGTTTATGATGATACGAATGATTTTTTGGTAGAACTGTCTCCATACCTTCAAAAAATTGAGAAAAAAACGTTAGAACAAGAACGAAAACAATTTACTTCCCCAACTCAATTCAGAGTATCAGATATGAGTCATGATTATGATGAATACCCACCTTGCATAAAACACATATTAGGATTGGATAGATGCGGAGTAGGTGCAACCCGAGCACTCGCGTTTTTAGCATCATTTTTAGGACATATCGAGCAGGACGCTGATAAAGCATATAATATATGGTCAAAAGTTGCAAAAAGGTGGCATGCGGTAGCTCTGGAATCAAATGTATTTCAATCCCATTATAAAGTCATGCACTGCGCATCTTGCACAACCTTAAACACCTACAGGGGCGGTTTTCCACACGTGGATATCATAGAAATAGGAGCATGCAAGCCAGATTTAAGATGCCTGCAAATTAACTCTTCTAACCCTATATATTTATACTGATAACAAAATGTACATAGAAAAACTCAAAGCTGATTTTCTTGCCAACTAGTTCAAAAATGTTTTTGTAACGGGTATATTCAGCTTTCAGATAGGTAGTTACCCTTAAATTACAGCTATTGATATCGTTTTATACAAAGCAGATATATTTGTAACGGGTATATAATCATTTTTTTTTGTTTTTGAAAATATCCGTTACACCCATTACACCCGTTACAAACTAAATTGGTAAGGGCAGATAATATCGTTTTTGGTGTAATGGATTGAGTACATTTTACCAGTTACACCCGTTACATACTCAGAAGCTATAAGATTAATTTCTTGCCATACCTATTATAAACATTTATTAGAATCGTGTCTGTATCCATTCAATATCCCCAATAAGTGATTTAAATGATCCTAGATGTCAAAAAGTTGATCTGTGAACTGCAAGTGGGTCAATGCATGCAGCCCATAGAAGGGTTGGTTGAAAGGTAGGGTAGACCTTTAAACTATGACTCAATTTAAATTAAATATAGTTTTTTTATATATTCTAAATAGCAAAATTCAAACTAAAAAATTATGAAGTCTTGATTTTATAATACCTATCTAAAAAAAGGAACAATTTTTGGATATCCAGATAAAACCTGGAACCTACTCATTTAATATTGTTATTTTTATTTACTTCTCAATTGGTAATTTTTTTTCTATCTTATGGTGTTTGAAGTGATTTTTTGATTTATGTTTACTAAAAGGAGCTTTAGTTTTGGAAAAATTTACTTTATCTTTTAGAACGTTACCACCTATAAACTGCCCGATGGCAACTGGATGTGATCCGACAGTTACATTAGTTATAACCTTGTTTGTGGTTGTGTCGATTACAGAGACAGTATCATCGTTCCAATTCGCTACATATACCTTTTTTCCCGTTGGGTTGACTGCAACTCCATTAGGTTTTTCTCCTACAGGCACTGTAGCTATAACTTTGTTTGTTTTAGTGTTAATTACAGATATGGTATTGCTGTCCTCATTTGCCACATATACTTTTTTTCCATCCGGTGTGACTGCAATTCCATAAGGAGACTCTCCTACCTTTATATCGGTAACGACAGTGTTTGTAGCTGTGTCAATAACAGAGACAATTCCAATAGATGTATTTTCACCATCCGAATTAGTTACATAGATTTTTGTTCCCACTGGATTGACTGCAATTCCCTTAGGAAATAATCCGCTTACATGTACTGAAGCTTTAATAGTATTAGTGGACGTATTAATTACAATTACGTCGTCGTTGTCATAGCACGTTACATAGACTTTTTTCTCATCCGGACTTACTACAATTCCATAAGGCTCACCTGATAATGGTATAGTGTTTGTAACTTCATTTGTCGCAGTGTCAATAACAGAAGCACTTCCTCCCTTTAGTCCTCCATTATTCGCTACATAAACTTTTTTTCCACTTGGACTGACTGCAACTCCATAAGGAGTTGTGTCCTTTCCTACATTCACACGATCTATTTCCTCATTTGTAGTTTTGTTAATTATAGATGCAGTTCCATCATGGTCGCTCATCAAACATATTCTCTCAGTTGGACCAGCTACAAGTCCATAAGGATATGCCAGCCCCCCTACAGATATATTGGCTGTAACCTTGTTTGTGTCTGTGTCTATTACGGAAACGGTGTCTACCCAATCCGTTACATAAACTTTTTTCCCGTATGTGGTAGCTGCAACTCCATATCCCCCTATATTTACAGTGGCTGTAACTTTATCTGTTGCTGTATCAATTACCGATACATTGTTGCTGCCTTCATTCGTAATATAAGCAAAGGGCGTTGCAGATGTGATACTTATCAGCACTAAAATAATAAATGCTGACATCAAGGCTATTGAAAATAACTTACGTATACTTATCATGTATTTTCCCCCTTTTCTAGACCTAAATTTAAAAAATTATTATATGTTCCATTTTGTATAGAATATTTATCAATCTGCTGGTTCAGAAGTATCAGTCCGTGGGGGGTATTTTTAAACAATTGCCGGGAAACAATCATGTTAAATTCAATTGCATATTGTTTCAGACAGTTGCCAGTATAGACAGGGAAAAAGCAGAAAGATTAGATCAAGAATGGAGAGAAAACGGGGGACGATGTCCCCTGATAGCTGAAGACACGGAAGACATCAAAATACATAAGAAGACAAACAAAGATGACTTCTGTATAAACGATTTCAGTAGCAACGATAATAATATAGTCTATATAAATAAAGATATCAGAAGACAAGAAATAAAAGAGAAGATAGGAGAACAGAATTATACTCCCAATTTAGAATACCCCCCAGCAGTTGTAAATAATGAACAAGAAAAAGATGAAAAAATATTTTCTTACAAGTAAATGGAAAAAGTCTGTCTTCTGGTGAAATTCAGGGAAAAGTGTGCCAACAGCTATCGAAAAGCAGAATACAAACTGATTGTCTTTCGGTGTCTTCTGATGTCTTCACTACCCCTAATTTGTCTTCTGAAGCAATTGTAGACACTGATGAACAAAGACATGTTGATAATTCAGATTTAGCTCCGCTACTTAGAAAAGCATTAAACAAACTTGCTAACTCTAATGAATATAATGGTGTAGTAGAAGACATAGACGCTTTTGTAAGTGTATTTAACGAAAGGACCCCTTAATACAAAATACGGTTTGGCCAGTGGGCGGTATTATATAACGCAGAAAAACAGAAAGCTAGGGATTGGAAGTAATAGTCCTAGATATTAAAAAGTTGACCTTATAAGTTGTAGGGATTTTCACCCTACAGCTTGCGCACTTATCTACTTTGATGATATATGGGATGCTGTTGCAAATATAATTAAATTTAGTAAATTATATACTTTTGCTAATATATTATTCGAATCTAAATGATTTAGTATTAACATTAGTGGTTCTTATTTCAGAATTATGGTAGATACATCCTTTCTAGGCAATCGATGACTACATCTCAACCCCAAAAGCATGTTTACACTTCCTGTAATAGGAGAATTGCATTTAATTCCTGAAAATGCCTAGATTGTCCCGCAATCGATCTTTTTATGCTTTATTTAATTGGTGTAGGTGAACAGGCGCAAATCTGAAATGTCAAAAAAGTTGATCTTGTAGCCGCAGGTGTCAGCTGCCTGCAGCCTGTTGGAGAATCTATTGCAAGGTACTGGAATACCTATACTATATAACAAGATTTAATTAATAATATACTTTTTGCATATATACTATATAGTCTAGTTTTGAATAAATAGTATAGAACATAAGTGAAAACCTAGCTAAAAACCAAATGGATTATCCCCCTTTACTTTATTTATATCTGATAAAAGTGATAAAAACATATAAAAAATATCGAGAACCTACCCAAAGTTCTGATTATGTACGAGCCTGGGGAATTGAATTGGTCAAAAGAACGACTTAATCTGAGCTCACTAGTGAGACTTTTATTAAAAGTTCAATGAATTAATCATTGCCTTTCCAAAAAAATGGTCCACCGAGCCTGAGAATGGCGTATTGTGGATTTGACGTGTATAACCCATTTCCATACAGAACAAAATGAACTAAATGTTCAAATATAATACTGATTAATATTAATTATAAAGTAAAAACGGTGATAATATGGCTCGTCCTTCGAAACTGACTCCTGATATACAAAAAAGAATTGGCGATAATATTGCTTTAGGACACACATACCGGTTGGCTGCAGAATCAGTTGGTGTCACATATAAAACATTCAATGAATATATGAACAGGGGACAGACAGAGAAATCTGGGAAATATTTCCAGTTTTATAAATATATTCAAAAATGCAATGCTGATGCCGCAAAAGTTCTTTTGGAACGCATAAACGAAGCAGCCAAAAATGGTAACATGCAAATGTGTACTTGGATACTTGAACGCCGTTTTGCGTCAGACTTTGGACGCCGGGTCTATAAGAAAACAAATATTGTATCTGATAATCAAAATGTGAGTGTTGAGATAGCATTCAATGATGCAGATGGCATTAGGGCACAAATTATAGAGAAGTTTGCATTGGGCAGAGATAATTAAAAATTTTTTATTCTATTGTGTAATTATAACGGGAGTTACCAAAATCGCCACCATGGTTTCTTTGCTCCCGGAGCTTCAATTGTTTTTTGATTTAGGATAGTTTGAACTTGTATCATATAGTTATTATGGATACTTTTTAAATCATCTATTTCTTTTCTCAAAAACTCAATTTCGATCTGCTGTTCCTGTATCCGACCATTGTCCGGCGCTGTCTGGCAGTTGTCGCACGGATCATTTGCTCTGATTAATAAGTCTAGCCCTTTGATTATAGCTTCTGTCGGACTATCATACCCCAGTTGTCGCACAGATTCAAGAGTTATAACTGAGATGCGAACACTTATCTTACGTTTCTCATCTGCCATATTATCTGGCATATGTCAGGCATTTAATATAAAGTGTCGCACGTTATTTGGAAAGAATATTATGTCCGAAACGGTCCGGCACGGTAATGCCAATTGAAAAGTTGATTTTTATAAGAAAACCGTGTCGATCTCAGACTCATGGAGCTTTTGGACCTCATGGAGCTTATGGAACTCCTAAAACATCTGGAGCTCCTGGAACACTTGGAACTAATTAACCCAAACACCCATTGTAAATAGAAAAATAAAGAAATAATAATTATATAGTACTCAAAACAAAATTAAAAATACGAATAAACGAAATCAAAACTCAATTTTTCAATACTTTAGTCTCAATTAATAAATTTCTAATAAATTCTCTATCTCTTTACTTTCAATGAGAACTAATTTTTTAATGTGTCTTGATGCTGTTTACGTCAATATATCTGAATATTAGTTGAATAGCAACCGTTCATCACAAATCAGAATTTTTTAGGGAGCTACACAAATGTTCCAGACTGAACCTACAATTTGCCTCCAACACCTTGGAAACCAATTTTTTACACATCTAATGCAGCAAATAACTCAAATGGGATATCCCTCGTCAATAGTGCCCATCATAGTTATAGCTATTTTTGGCATTGATTTTAAAAAAAGTTTTCTTCTGTTTCAGCTATTTATGTGGACAGACCTGGTTACCGATATTCTAAAAATATTAGTCGGATTTCCAAGGCCTTATTATGTGGATAAAAGGGTCATTAACCTAGAAAATAACATAACAAGTACATCGAGTTTTAGTGGGAATAGAATAAAAGGCATTTTTGCTCTTCCTGACAACCAGATTCTTAACACATTTCGTCTTCAAGAAGCTTTTAAACCTGGTTCTCTTGGTTTTCCTTCAGGGCACGTGTCGCTTACAACCGCACTATGGGGAGGGGATGCAACTGTTTTCAACAATCGGTTAATCAAAATATTAACTCCTTTCGCAATGGTATTGATGGCATTTTCAAGAGTATACCTAGGGAAACATTTCATAGGAGATGTTGTAGGTGGAGCTATTGTCGGATTAATTTCCATAGTAGTTTTTGCGTATTTCCTGAAAAGCTCTCTGAGACAAGATTTTTTTAAAAAAGAGAGTTTTGAATTGGCTTTCAGACATGAGAATTTATTTTTTTACTGTTTTATGTTCGTTATTCCTATTATACTCATAGCATTCTCTCTGATAGGCTCTCATCCTTTAAACACTGATATGGGATATTTACTTGGCATGAATGTCACATATCTCCTTATTATGAGAAAAGGAATACCAGATGACACCGGAACTGCGGGACAGCGGGCTACACGGGTGTTTATCGCGCTCCTGCTGTTTGAAGTGCCAAAAATAATTCTCAGCTGCGTGTTTTGTACAAATTACTTATTTGCAATAGAATTTCTGAAAACCTTCATTCCTGCATCTACAATCTGGGTTTCGGTAGTCATCTGCGAAAAATTTAACCTATATAAAAGAAATGAAGAAAGTTTATGAGTAAGCCAGTTGACTTAACTTCAAAGTGCTGTGGAATGCAAAGCAAATGCATGTTGTGGGTTGTATAGAAAAAATATCGGATTTCAAAGAAACTAAATAAAAAAGTTTATAATGTACTAGACCAAATATTGTTTTGTCGAACAGACAAACAAATCCTCATACAGTAAATTCGATACTGTTGATGTGTGCAGCATCAGCAGTATTAATCTCTCCAATTCATAATACACTTTGATTTCCATAATAGTTAATTTTTGCAACGCTCAGACCCATCCCCATGATGGACTCTATATCATTTTTTTGCCACACAAACAGAGTCCAGAGTCAATGAGTAGGATAACAAAGCTGGTATTCTAATGCAGAGTTTTTGCTATAAAACCTATGTATCAGTGAAAGCAATACAGGAGCTTTATCAATACCATAATTAACTATATCTCCTTCTTTTGAAACAAAAAAACCGAGTTATCATTTTTTTCCCGAACTTTGAGTACACCGATTTCTTGTACTTTAATACTTGAAATGTAGGATGATATAAAAAAGAAATAATAATTTCCTGCATATACACTAAAAAGGTGTAGAAATGAAAGCTGGAGTTTTAGTTTCTCATATTCTGTTATTAACCACAACACTTTTTTTACTTTTCACAATAGTTCCAGCAGCTGAATACAAAATAGTTAATATAGAAGTTAATGCAGAAAATAACGAAGGAAATGCTAAAATAGGATTTAATAAAGCTTGAAATGAGCTAAATAATTAAAAAGGGGTTATTACAGTTCCCCTTTATTTTTTGCCGACATTACTTTATGCACTTGTGGGATTTGGTAAGTTCCATTTAATACCTTGGACCTGGTAGATACATTTTATATATCACATAAAAATTTCCATTGGGTGTGGATAGCCAATTTGATTCTTTTCTAGAAGGTTCACCGTGTTTGATGTAATGTCCAGGGAACTATCTAGATTTACCATGTAACACATTTTTATATTCAGATTATATAGCTGCCACATCCACCGTATCCGATGCCGTAACCGCAGCTGCCATACCAGGGATATCCAAAGCCATAGCCCCAGCCGCCATACCAGGGATATCCAAAGCCGTAACCCCAGCCACCGTAGCCACCCCAGCCACCGTAGCCGCCATGGCCCCAATGGCCGCCGCCGCGTGCACTAGCTGCAACTGCTGACAAAGATGTTACAAATAAAAATGCCAGTAAAATGGCAAGTACCTTTTTCATACTGAGTTTCAACATTTATTCCACTCCTTTTATTATATTTATAAGATAATATTTTTAGCCTTATCTTTGAATCATTGCTCTATCGATTAATAGTGAAACCAAACTTAACCGGCCTGCTAGTAAAAAGACAAGCATCTTTGTTACTGAGCAGCAATCATTAGTAATGTTTTAATTATATATAAATATTATTAGATTAATAAAAAAATAAATGTAGAAGAGTTCACGAATGAATCCACACGTTTAAAAAGCGTATTTCTGCATTAAAATGGAAAAAAATAAAGCATCAAATACCCTTCAATAAAATTCAAAAATGTAATTAACAACATAATTCCTATAATAACCCACCAGCACTACACTAACTGTGACTATGTGCTGAACCCTCACACTAACCAATGGATTGAAATGCTAATCAATGTGTATAGGCACCTATAATATATTCAAGTTTTAAGACCAGCTCCACTTTCAAGACAATGTTTCTAAGCATCTATAAATTCCAATTGGCTCTGTATCACTTTACTTCATCAAAAAATAGAATCCAGATCCGACAATTATTATTAACACATCTTATGCTTTTTCGTTTTCCTGATGCACAGCTTTTGTGTGTAAACCTGTGCATTACACTCATTTTTCAGCCAAAATAACCACCTTTCTTGACCTTATTGTGCCGAATATGCGCAGCTTTTTTTAAAAAATGTTTATTGTTGTGAGTAAAAGAATTTGCTATATTTATCCCAGCTTCAACTAATAAGGAAAAGTTATATAGTTTATGCAATTATAATTGTTATTATAAAATTTTTTTGAAAGTTATTAATTTCTATTATCCATAATTTTAACCAATACCAATTGATTTGGTCTCATGAACTGGTGGCAACAATGTCTCTGTAATTAACACAACAACTAATGCTGTTATAACTATTAATGATCCTAGCTTCAACTCTCCTGATGGAGTTGCAGTCAGCCCGGAAGGAAGAACACACGCGGACACCTGGTTATGATGATTATGGCGGTGCTGTAGTCCCTGTAGCCCCCTTACCGGTAATGTCTAGCAGCCAGATGTATGGCAATGTACCTGATGGGTATGACAGTGAATCCAATGTGTATGCTAGTGGATCTTCTACAACAGAAATACAAAATTCGGAATCAGATGGTCACAAAGCTAAAGCACATTTGAGCAAACATAAACATAAGCACCAACATAAACACCATACAACCAAACAACATAAAACAGAGAAAAAAATACGTAGTATTAAAGTAGATAAAAACAGTTGAATTTCGAGATAGGGGATCCACGTATGAAAGCGCTGGATATCCTGTATCCAAATTTTGAAAATGAAACAACATTTGTTTGGAGATAGACACTATTAAAAACAAAAAAACAAAATCTACTTGATCAGAATTTCATTTGAATATTTTATAGATAAGTATAAGTATCATATTTATTATATGCTTACGATATGATTTTATTTTATTATAAATAGTGACTTTATTACAAATGCTTTTTGATTCGTTTGTTTTTTTGTTTTTAATAGTGTCTATCTCCAAACAAGTAACTTATAATTTTTGTAGTATGAAGTAATAGCTAATATTTTTCTTGTTTCTTTGTTTAAAATAGTCATTTATTGTGAAACATTATATAAATACTATTAAAAACAATTTGTCCCTATGATAAATGAACCATTAACAAGCTTCGAGCAAATGTTTAAAAAGAAAACGAATCAAATTATTAAGGATGCTTATGTCTTGTCTCTTGATTATCTCCCTACTGCATTAATAGGAAGGAATGCTGAAGTGAAAAAATTGGTTGAGATGTTCAGTCCATTGGAGTTTAAGGGCTATCCTGCAAATTGTTTTATTTATGGAAAATCTGGATCTGGGAAAACAGTAACAACGCGATTTTTTATGACTAAGTTATTGGAGATGCTGGAAGAAAGAAAGCACTTAGATCATCCATTAAGATGTGTTTATGTATCCTGTAAATCTCACCGTAATTCAAACGCAGTTTTATATGAGATTATTTTACAGATTGATCCGTTAACAGCGATTCCAAGAAAAGGATTTTCTCTTGATTATTATTATTCTGTGTTATGGGAAATGATAAAAGAAAGAAACATATCTCTTGTAGTGGTTTTAGATGAAATAGATCAGCTAAAACAAACTGATGTTTTATACATGCTTTCACGAGCGGGAGAATCTAGACTGTTACCGACTCGTCATTTTATTACTACGGTTGGAGTGTCAAATGACTTACTCTATGATGATAAGTTGGATAGTCGAACTAAATCATCTATGGGCTTTAAGGATGTAAAGTTTGATCCCTATGATGCCGAACAAATTAGAATGATTCTATATGATAGGGTTAAGTTGGCTTTCTATGAAGGAGCAATGGCAGAAGAAACAGTGGACTTGTGTGCTGCCATTTCTGCAAGAGTTCATGGTGATGCTAGGCAAGCTATAGATTTGTTAAAGTCTGCAGCCACCTATGCTGAAAAGAATGGATTACTTCAGGTTCTCCCTGAACATATAGATAAGGCGTTTGAGATACTAGAAGAAGACACTATATTGTCTTTTGTGGATACACTCCCACTTCATGATAAACTCGTTCTGTTGGCTGCTGCAAAACTTATTAATGGTACGAAGGGAACTACTGATTCAGTGAAAGTGATTCAATTATATAATAAACTCTGCGAAACGATAGAAGAAAAACCACAAGCAAGATCAACTGTTTCAAATAAATTAAGAGAATTCGCCACAATGAATGTTATAAAAGACACACCAACGAAAAGGGGAAAAGGGGGTCGTATCGTTCAACTAAATATTGCTCCAAATTCTCTTGAAAACGTTCTTTGCAATGATTACCGGCTTGAAGAACTTGATGAATACAGACCGTTAGGTTATTAGGACATAGAAATTGTCAAAAGTAGATATATTGAATAAAAAATAGTGTGGCTAGTAAAAGGTCATCTAATTAGTGTTTAATTGCAATACAATATAACTTGGATTACGGGTCTGAGCGTTGCAAAAATTGACTATTATGGAAATTAAAGTGCATTATGAATCTGGTAGAGAAATACTGTTGGGATGCACTCACCAACAGTATCTAATTTACTGTATGAGGATTTGTTTGTCTGTTCGACGAAACAATATTTGATTTAATACATTATAAACTTTTTCTATAAGTAGTAGGTATTATAAGTATGAGAGTTGTTTAGGCCAATTATTTCCAAGTGTTCCAGGAGCTCCATATGCTCTATGAGTTCCATAAGTTCCAAGAGTAATAGCTTAGCAATGTTTTCTTATCACTGATGGAACTTAGGAAATTAGAGATTTTGACATAATTTTATTTTCACTATGTGCATGTTAACAGTATCCATGGCTGTGCCTTATATACAAGGTGCTCAATGAATTACATCAAATTGTTCGCTTTAGAATTGTTCATCTGGGAATTGTCCACCTGGGATTCCGTTTAGGTATTGTTCACCTTGGAACAGTCCACCTGGGAATCTTCCGTCTTGGTTTTGTTTACCTGGGTATTGTCCGTTTTGGTTTTGTCCACTTGGGTATTGTCCAGTTTTGTGTTGTCCAGTTAGCATGGGTTTAGTTTTACCCTGCTGAATAAGAGCTTGATCAATAATTCTTTCAAACCTGTCTTTATTTTCAGCGTTTAATCCAATAATCCTAGCTTGTGATCTATCTAGAGTACTATTTCCATCGTCATTTATGTAAACGTATTTTCCGTCTTTTGTACCAATAATCACGAAAGCATCAGGAAGGTTGTACCCACCAAAATATTTTGCAAGTTCAGGACTCTGATATATATCAATAGACGCGATTGTAGCTTTCCCTTTGTATTCTGCCGCGAGTTTTTCAAGAATAGGTTTCGTTTGTTGGCATGGTTTACAAGACTGAGCTTTCATCTCTACAAAAACCGGTCCTTTATGCAGAAATGTGTTTATTTGCTCAAGCTGAGTTATTTGCACAACACTGTAGTGATCGTACATACTATCGTAAGCATTTACTGCCATTGATGTTACTGATGTTACTAAAAAGATTATCAGTAAAATGCCTAGTATTTTTTTGTTCTGTCAAAGATTTGTCTATACATTGTGTACACTTTAAACTTTTTAGCTTTCTTATATTATAACTTTTTTTATCAGATTTTTTATTAAAATACGATCTCGTCTTTTCTTAGCAAAATCACAAACCGCATTTTTTCAGCATTTCACAGCATTTTTGATTTTATTCCATAGCATATCTATCATTATCCCAAAAATCATCATCATCTAGTCATGCATCAGCATTACCAACGTCCAATTAATTGAATTTTTCAAAAAAGGAGGATAGTTTTGGTGGAATTGGTGGTTTAGAGTGTGTACTCAAAGCTTTAAGTAATCTTAGTGCCAATATCTTTTTAGAGTTTATGAGGATCAAAGTAAGCATAGCTGGACTGGTTTTGATTGATATTGAAGAAAACAATCCAGATAATTTTACAAAGTTACTTCAATCAATTTCCGAATCATCGGTTACTAAATGTGCTGTGGGAGACAAACTAAAAACTAGTATTCCCACTCCAAAACAGACTGGGCCCGAAACAAAAAAGATTGGATTGAATTTTGGCGCAGTTGATCAGGTGACCGCGGATAAGGTGACTACTGACCAGGGAACTGTTGATCTGGAGACTGCTGAAAAATGGACCGAAGATATAACTAAATACATCCTGTCCAAAACAAATTATGAGCATGATTTGGGTGAATTAATGGACAATGTGCTTGGGAGACGGATTAAAAAGAAAGAAGACCAAAAGTTCTACGACACTTTTCTTAACAAGATTAGACTGGTGCGAAACCGGATCAAACAAAAGGAAAATATTGAGTGGGATTCTGCCAGAAGGCATTATGGACACGGATCATATCCTTTAATTTACAAAATTAAAAAAATCGAATAATCAATCGTGAATCAATGAACGAAAAAGCCTGAGATTGTTACCGCAATCTCTAGGCTAGAATTCGTCAAGAGTGCAAATACTCGTAACGATATATTTACTTCAATTAGTACATATCTTTTCTCAGTATTTAAATCTTAGTGTTAGGTTGTTATTGACGATTTTAGCGCCCAGGCTTTTTCCGTTTGCAAAATTTTATATAAGGTGAATTTTATGACAAAAAATATTGCAGAAATGGAAAAATTTTATCCACCGCTTGAGTATGAGGAGATCGCAATCACTAAAAAACTTTTCAGAATTGCCAGGAAATCAACTGAATCTATACACGATCTTCTGTATGTGAAATGGTCTAAAATGGATACGAAAAATGGAGCTGAAAGGTTTCAAAAACTCAGTTCTATAGCTAAAGAAGTCCATAGGTCATTTTTCATAATCACAGAAAGTGCAAAAGCTTACGAAGCGTTTATGGAAGAGGAGGCCTGAATAATGGCCCCGATTCATTTTTTGGTAAATATTTATTCAGAATATGATTCTTTTTGTGTGAGTAGGTACGTGGGGGTTCAGGTTGTCGAAAGTGCTAAATGATAACGCTTTGCCCTAATAGTGTGACTATTTTTCGATGAGAGTTATGAGGTGAAAAACGTGAATGTAAGCTCGCTTATCCGCAGGATTCACATATTTGGCAGGGGGAGCAGGAGACTTGGAAAATGGCTATTAATGTAAATGATATGTCTATCAAAAATGCGGCTAAATACTATGCTTCTTTAGGAGTAATCACGCATCCGTTGCATGGGCCAGATAAAAAGGTTAAAAGCCCTTGCAAACAGCCGATACTCAGCGAATGGCAAAAACTGGGAATTCCTTTCAGTGATGGAGAGATCGAAAGTAGATATTCTAATGATGGGAATTTGGGATTTATATGCGAAAAAAGATCTGATTTAACTGTTTTAGATGTCGATTGGCCTGTTAAAGGAATTTGGGACAATATCTTGAAAGGGGTTGATACAAGCGATTGGGTTAAACAAGATCATACTGGTGTAAAATGTCATTATTTATTTAGATATTTTGACGATATTAAAGCCAAAACGTATCCTGGGTTGGGATTTGATGTTCTTAGTGACACGATACAGAGAGACCGGGAAATGGGGGGGCTACAATATATAGGTGGTAATAACTGTGTTGCAGCTCCTTCTACACATCTCGATGGGAATAAGTATCAAATAACTGGAAACATCGACAAGCGTCCTGTTATTCCTGGAATAGTGAAAACTCGGATCAATGATGCAATTAAACTTTATAAAGAAATAACTGATAAAATACTCCCAAAATGTAGGCGATCATTTCAAAGGTTATATGATGCGCTTTTTATTGACAAAAAACACGAGTTTTATCATAAGACTTCGATTTTTATGGGAGATAAGGAAAATCGGGACAGGCATTTACATTTGTGTGCGGAACTGAAAGTAAATGGAGCTACAGATCGGCATCTAGCGCTAATATGTATGATGATATTTGGCGACAGATATGATCCGACTACGACAGAAAAAGAGTTACAACAAATTAAACCACTGCCAGCTACAACCGAATCCATTTTAAAAGATCCATATCTCAGTAGGTTCTTTACTGAAAGTGATGGAAAGACAATAACAGAAAAGCAAGCAAATGGGATATCTAACAAAGGTAAGCCAAAAAAAATAGACGTTCCATTTGACGTGGTGGCAGATAGAATCCAGTGTGAGTTCCACATTTTCACGATGCGGGATAATAAACAAATATATATTTACTCAAATGGGGTCTACAAAAGCGAAGGGTCTGATGCCATTTTGGACAATCGAGTTAGGGTTGTACACGATGAAATATATACTGAATATTGGACCCAGAAAAATCCAATGCATGAGCTAACACATATCCCACAAGCAACAACTCGGTACGTCGCTGAAGTTATCGCATATATTAGGGCGTTCACTTACACTACACGGGAAAGCATTGAAAAAGATCAAAGTAGGTATATAAATCTGAAAAATAAGCTCCTTAATCTTGAAACGTGGGAATTAGAATCCCACACTCCAGATATAAAATTAATAAGTCAAATCCCCGTAGATCATAACGAAGAAGCAGAATGTCCACTAATTAATAAGTTTTTCATAGATGTTGTATCAAAGTCTTATGTAGATTTACTATGTGAACTAGCAGGCTATTGTTTAACCACAGACTGTTCTCGTCAGAAAGCATTTTTGTTATACGGAGATGGCTCTAATGGAAAAAGTGTATTCCTTGCGCTTTTAGAATCGTTTGTAGGTAAAGCTAATACGTCTGCAGAGAGTCTACATAAATTGGAAAATGACAAATATCGAACTGCCAAGTTATATGGAAAGCTAGTCAATATCTGCAGTGACATTCCCAACTCAAAATTGGAAAAAACAGAAACTTTCAAGAAATTGATAAGCGGGCTTGATTTAATCGACGGTGAAAACAAATATCAAGATTCTTTTGTATTTAAAAATACTGCTAAGTTGGTTTTTTCTGCAAATTCTCTACCTGAGGTCAAGCGAGACAAGGCTTATTATCGCCGTTGGCAATTGATTCCATTTCCTAACAATTTTGAAGGCGTGACGGCAGACAAACTATTAATTAAAAAGTTGCAGGCACCAAATGAATTATCTGGTTTTCTGAATTTAGCTCTAGGTGCATTAAAAAGACTAAATCAAAAAGGTGAGTTCACAAACAGTAAATCCATTGAAGAAACTCAAAAGGAATATGAACTTAATAGTAATCCAATCGCCGCCTTCATGGACCAATGCACAGAACAAGGGAACGTAGACATAGATGCGGTGACATTATATGGCATGTATGTTTTATGGGTCAATTATTATGGCAAGAATAAAATTGAGAATAACCAGTTTGCCAAAGAGCTTAAAAAACTTGGATATGAAAATTACCGTGAGAATGTGCCAGGATATAACTGTAATAGAAAATCTACTAAGTGGGTTGATATCCGAATCCGTAGTGACATGCAGGACAGGCTAATACCAAAAAATGATGATGAAACCGGTCCTATTTATACAGAACTATTGGATGGCGAAAAAACAAACTTGGGACAGGCAGAACAGGCTTTTTTACCATCCCAAACTTAGTATGATAATAGCGCACACTCACAATATATAATATATTATAAAGTAAATGAGAGTAAACCAAGCACAAATATCACAATTTCAGAAAACCTGCCAACAAAAGGGATCAAGCATGTCCGAACATGTGTTTTTTAGATAACGAGCGCCATAGGACAGGCTTGCAGAACAACCTTGTCAATGTGCCTGTCCTAGATCAAAAAGTGATAAATTACGAGCAATCTGAAGAAAACAACATTTTAAAAAAAGAGACGAATATCCAGGTATTTAGAACATACTTAAAAAATTTAGTTAAAAATAACTATAATGGCGTTGTTGAAAGTATCCCTTATTTATAAAACTACTTCAATAGACGTTATCCAGGGTATAACCAGGTATTAGGTTATCAAGATTTGCAAAACGATGCAGAGAAACTTAATTCGTGGGGCTGGACGTGATAATCTAATATGCAAAAAAGTTGATTTTTGTGAGCTGTAAGGGTGAAATCCCTACAGCTTGATCACTTATCTACTCTTGATATTGGGGTGCTGTAGTAAATATAATTAAATTTATTTAATTATATACTTTTATAAATATATTATTCTAATCTAAATGATTTGGTATTAACATTAGTGGTTCTGATTTCAGAATTATGATAGATGCATCCCTACTAGCAATAATAAATAACTACATCTCAACCCCAAAAGCACGTTTACAATCTCTGTAATAGGAGAATTGTATTTAATTCCTGAAAATGCCTAGATCGCCCCACAATCGATCCCTGTGTGCTTTATTTAATTGGTTTAGGCGAACAGGCGCACATATAAAATGTCAAAAAAGTTGATCTTGCGAGCTGCAGATGAAGGAAAGCAAATGTCTGCAGCTCGATAGTAGGTATCGTTGCATGAAAGCACTGACACAGTTGAATTATAAATAAATTTTATTGATTATATATTGTTAGGAATATATTCTCCTAATTTAAACTATTCAGTATTAACATTCTGTAGTCATTATCTCACAAAGTATAAAAGCTGGAAGCCTTCCTGATACCCAATAAATGACTTAATCTCAGTCTCTGGAGTCTGTTTTAATTTATATTTGATAGTTAAGGTATATGCGGAATTCCCATATACAATATACAAGGGCTATCCTTGATACAGGCCCTTTAGTTGCAATTAATCCTGATACAAAGGCTGATATAGCCTGATACAAGCCAGGTTAGTGGCAACTGATGCAGATACATCATGATTCTTATCATCAATTGTTCTTTTACGGAAATACTTCTTCATTAAAACGGTCTCTATTTCATTTTTATCTGCATACAGTAACGTAAACACAGAATTCTACTATGGTAGATTCGCATCTAGTATCATTTGGCAATAGTTAACTTAACGACAAAGAATATTATAGACTAAACATTGAACCTTCTTTATTTATCTCGGAAGGGTAAAACCTAACTTTGAAATCAATTATGCTTTTATATCCCAACTGTCTATAAGACAAAATGTTATCATTTACCATTACCATTGTTCATTAGTGATTAATTATAAATACTACTAAATCGTATCTAGTAGCGTAGTTTCTTGAAAATTGACAGGCTGGTGGATTGTATAATATGAAAGGTGGTAAAACAAGATTTCAACAGAAATTTACAGAAGATATGTTCTTGAATGCTCTCCAAATTGACAGAATAAGGTCCAGTACAACAATTATGAGTCTAGTAGGATGCAGCAGGTCTACTGCTAAAAACATGCTTTATAAGCTTGTAAATGAAGGTAAAGTAAATAAAATAGAAATCGAAGGCAACGGTTACGGTTGGCAGAAAGTAAAAGGTGATTAAAGTGAGTTTGATTGACAGTTACAAACAAGAAATTAATCGTAGGACTAAATTGTAAACATTTAATTGAAAAATTTATCGATTTACTATAGCGTCTACCGTGCTGCTTTTTGATTTGACTAGAGTCATTTCATTCAAAGGGATCAGTCTGGGAATTAAATCTATCCCTACTTATTTTATTCTAGTGTGATTATCATTGATCTTTATATTCTTTAAGAGTCGATAGATACTGGTTGATTGAATTTACTGGCGTAATTCCTTCGATTAATTTTTTACCATATACATCGTAAACATCTATAGTAATTGTGTCTGTATTCATTCAATACCCCCATTATAAGTGATCCATCTGATCTTAGATACCAAAAAGTTGATCTTTGTGAGCTGTAATGGGTAAAATTCCTACAGCTCGGTCGCATATCTACTTTAGTATTGAAGCTAATACATTAATTACCATTAAATTTAATTAATTATATACATTTATGAACCTATAATTCTAACTCAAATTAATGTAGTATTAACATTACATAGTCCTGATCTCATGCATTATAAAATAGGGAAAGCTATCCATATCCGTCAATAAAAAACTTTATTTCAGTCTCTATGGCATAAATATAATTTATAACGGCCAAAATTTCTAAACCTACTCAAGAAAATGTCTTAAATTGCTCCAAAATGAATTATTTATGTCTTAATAATTCAAAGGCAGGTTATATTAATTGAAAAATAAATCTTATAGTGGTCGAACTATCTAAAATATGAATATATGTGAATATTATATTCGATTTATGTGAAGATATATTATTATATATATATATAAATTATTAATTCATATTAATATATATATTTCTTTCACTATTTATATCATAATATTTTTACCTTAGAAAAAATACCTGTAATAGGGGGGTAAATTAATGATAAGTAAACAAAATTTGTACAAAATAACCATAGCAATAGCTTTAATTTTGATGTTGGTAAGTACTGTAAGTGCATCGAGACATGGAAATGGAAATGTAATATTGAAAACCGATTCTTGTACCGGCTTTGTAGATTTCTTAAAATTCCCAGCATGTGGATGCGATGATGACTGCTGTGGATGTGGATCTTTCCTGGATCATTGCACAGATCATAAAAATGACAATCGGAATGCTGACTGAATAGTGATTAACTGATTTTTTTTAATCACTAATTATTTTTTAATTATTCTTTTCATTTATACTTACATTGTTTGTTTTTGGTTCCTATCTATTTTTGCACATATTCTGTATAATACTAATTTTATCTAATAGCATGACAATTATGTAAAATCCGATCCCAAAATCTAAGTAACAGTATCTGATAACATAATTTTTATAATTTTGAAGTAATGTAAATATATGAAAAAAATATCTCGAAGGTATCTACCGCTATATGGTCGTAAAATCATGGGGATTTAGTTTGTCTAAAAAAAGACTTAACCTGGAGTCACTAGTAAGACTTTTATTGAAAGTTCAATGATTATCATTGCCTTTGCAATAAAATGTCTTAAAACGGCGGAGAATGGTTTATTATTGATCTGACATGTATAACCCCTGTCGTTGTGTCAAAGGGAACTAAGAAAATGTAAATACAATATTCAGTGATAGTTATTTTAAAGAGTAAAAACGGTGTTACAAATGGCCAGACCTACAAAGCTCACTCAGGAAGTACAACAGAAGATCGGTGATGGCGTATCCCTTGGATTAACGTACGCTCTTGCTGCTTCTGCAGCAGGTGTGACTTACCAGACGTTCAATCAATGGATGAAATTGGGAAGAGATTCAACATCAGGCAAGTACTTTGAATTTTATAAACATATTGAACAACGGAATGCCGAAGGAGCTCTAAGAATATTACAAAAACTGAACGATGCTGCTAGAGCTGGAAACTGTCAAGTTTGTATGTTTATCTTGGAAAGACGTTTTAGTGAAGACTTTGGACGTCGGATATATAAGAAAACAAATATTGTTTCAGAGAATCAGAATGTGAATGTTGATATAGCAATCAATGATGCAGATAGCATTAGGGCACAAATTCTAGCAAAGTTTGATCGGGTTGAAGAAAGTAATATTAACTAGTTAAGGTTTTTCATCCTAACTTAATACATTTTTGATAGAAAAGATTTTACTATTTATTCTTATCAATTGGTATAATTGTAGTCTAACTTACCAAAATCTCCACCATGGTTTTTTCTCGGTATATTCTGGTATCTGTTTCTGTTGACTAAGCAATGTCTGTATATGTACCGATTGAGCATGCATAGTTTCGGTTAATTCATGCATATTTTCATTTAGTTTTTCTATTTGAGTGTCCTTAACTTTTAGTTGTTCGTCCTTTCCTTTTGTTTGCTCATGTAGATCTTCAATTTGTCTCTGCAAATCCTTTATTCGATCTTTCTGCAATGTGAGTGTATCTGATTTTATAGCTTTTCCTTCCGCGATTACGTCAGCTAAAAGCATCTCTAAGCCTTTTATAATGGCTTCTGTGAGTCCATATCCGTTTTCTTCCACCCTGTTATATAACTGTACAGGAATCCTTATGTTAATTCTCTTACTCGTTTCAGCCATATACAGCTAATAACCTGTACAACTGTACATATATTTTGTGCTTTAGTACAATTATTGATATGAATTATCTTTTTAATCAATTTAAATATAATTATATATAGTTGTACAGCTTATGTACAGGTAACTTATACAGATATTTATGATTTACAAAACAAATATATTCTCAAAAATAACTATGAGTGCCATAATCCACTGCTATTATATTCATAGCTATGTACATACGCAAACTGTACAGTCATGCTCGACAGAGATTATAGGTATTCATGAAACCGAGAAATTCTTATTTCGATGCACAGTTTTTTGCGGCAAAACCACTGTCTAATTAGCTTTCTTAACGAATTCCACATTAGGTTAGATTATTCCCATCAACGCTGAGAATAGAAGGCTACTTGCTAATATAGTCACTAGCATTAAAACAAAAAGTCCACTTAACATGCACAAAAGCATTATCAATTTAACTATTATAAAATATTATAATTATTATGTAATAATTAACTTAATGGAGATTCACATTCATATGACAGTTTTTGATACATCGTCTTTGTATGAAGACTTCCGCATAAGCAAAAAGATAAATCCTATTTTTGTGGTGCAAGAAGAAGGACATAGAGTCAATCAGATTTAACAGAACTTTAAGCACAATGCTACGGAGAATATCTTTCTAATATGGTAATTTCATCCTAGGTAGTTGATACAGAACTAAATTTTCACGATAATTGGAAATAATTATGGCTGCAAGAGATGAGCTGACACTACTTTGTAAAAACATAACATGAGATTTAAAACAACTTTATGAAAAAATAAACCAACACCCATTAATTAGCCTATTTTTCATATTTGCAGTAGTATCATAAGAAAACCTTGTCAATCTCTGACTCCTGGAGCTATTGGAACTCTTGGAGCTTATGGAACTCCTAGAACATCTGGAGCCCCTGGAACATTTTGAACTTATTAACCTACTTGTTTCCTGTTATCCAGTCTTCATTTATACCAATGAGTATTAAGATTATTAATCTCAATACTTGTTTCTAGTTAGGAGATCCCCAACTACTCTGCTTTTTAAATATAAATTTTATTTTAATACTATATATAAATATTATTTCACAAATAAAAAAATAAATTGCACTTTCAAAATATAAATACTAACTAATATACAATAATTAATATATAGTAATGATCATTATAAATAATTATGAACTTATATAGTTAAATCTAAAATCACATACAAGCCTCTCAATATTGATAAATGAGTAAACGATAAACAAACTTCGAAAGGACAATTGCAATTTTGTCAATAGTATGTTTTTAGATTTAACTGCGTAAGTCCTAACCAGATTAAAATTGTATCTAACTTAATAGAAAGGAGTGGAATAAATGTCAAAACAATCATCCAGTAGAATGAAAATAGCACTGGCTAGTTTGCTGGTAGTTTTTTTCGTAGCAGCAGTTGCAGCTCCGGCATTAGGTGCTTATCAGACTCATAACAATTCCAGCAGTTCCAGTAGCACAGGAAACAAAGGACTGCAATCATTCAGCACAGAGCAATTAGCCAAACAACATTGTCCATCAGATACTGTTGTTTGGCTTAATCTTAACACAGGCGTTTATCATTTAAAAGGTGAACATTGGTACGGGAACACAAAGAATGGCGCCTATGTTTGTCAGAAAGAAGCAGATAAGGCAGGAAACCGAGCAACACGGGAACAGAGTACTATTAAAAAAACTAAAGAATAGAGAGTTCAATGAATCTCAATTTTTGGTTGGGCTTTTATAAAGTCTACAATAAGCAACTTGTTAAACTCAGATGTTTATCAAAATTATTCATCTTTTGATATATTACCAATTTGAACAATATAAAAGGAGAGAACTAAATGTTGAAACAATCACCTGATAGAATGAAAAAAGTACTGGTTATTTTGCTGGTAGTCCTTTTTGTAGTATCTTTGACAGCAGTGACAGCTAGTGCTGCACGCCATGGCGGGGGCCATCGCGGCGGTGGACATCATGGCGGTGGACATCATGGCGGGGGACATCACGGCAGTGGACATCATGGCGGGGGACATCATGGCGGGGGACATCATGGCTGGGGCTGGGGAA
Source organism: uncultured Methanosarcinaceae archaeon (assembly GCA_963733675.1). Classification (GTDB taxonomy): domain Archaea; phylum Halobacteriota; class Methanosarcinia; order Methanosarcinales; family Methanosarcinaceae; genus Methanosarcina. The sequence goes on from CAVTET010000013.1 coordinate 23,786, forward strand.
ATGATTATTCGCATCGTCATTGGTGGCATGGCCAGTACTACCCGAACTGTGACTGGATATTGAACCCATACACTAACCAGTGGGTATGGACCTGTTAATGATAATAATAACAAAAATTACATAAATTAAAAATTATAACCAAAATGCAGAGATGGATTTTACTGCTATTTAATCCTACACAGCATTGTACAAAAAAAGGACAACGGAGATTCAATTAAAATAAAGATAGGATAAATAAAATTAAAATCCTTAACTTTTTTTATTTTAAGCGTGAGAGTATCAAAAGCAGAGTATTAAGCCATTCGTTATGCTAACAAACTCATGTTTATATTGTTTTCATTGATGTATAGGTTTTGTATGAAAACTTCTGCATCAGCAAAAAGATAAATTCTATTTTTTGTGGTGAAAGAAAAAGATATCTTCCTTATGTAGGAATGTTTATTTTGGTTCACAATTGATTAGCGCAGCTCCCAATGCTCCCGTAATCTGCGGGTTGGGGGGAACGTAGAGTAATATTCCCAACTCTTTTTCCAATGCTATCTTAATACCAACGTTTTTCGCTACACCGCCCACAAAAGCCACGTTTTGGTTTAATCCTGCTTGTCGGGCCATGACAGCAACTCTTCTAGAAACGCTTTCGATGAGTTCTGCTGCGATATCTTCTTTCTTAAACCCTCTCGCTCTTAGTGATATAGCCTCGGACTCGGCGAAGACAGTACACATACTTGATATGCTAGCTGGTTCTTTTGAGCTTAGTGCCAAGAGACCAAATTCCTCTATAGGCACTTCAAGAGCTCTTGCGGTGTACTCTAAGAATTTACCTGTGCCAGCTGCGCACTTATCGTTCATTAAAAAATCGGTTACTTTACCATCATTCACTGAGATAACCTTACTATCCTGACCTCCGATGTCGATAATCCCGTTAACATCTGGGTATAGGTAATAAACGCCCATAGCATGAGCGGTAATCTCACTAATTGTTCCATCGGCAAATTTTATGCTGTTCCTGCCATATCCCGTTGCAGACACTATATTTATATCTTCTTCGGCAATTCCAGAATTGGCAAGCACATTTTTGTACGCTTTCTCTGAAGCTGCTAAAAAATTGAAGGCTGTTGGTAATATAACTTGGGCAACAATATGATTGCAGTTAATAAGGACTGCTTTCGTGGTGGCCGAGCCAGAATCGATTCCTACTGAGATCATGATAGCATTTCCATGAAAGCATCTACACGAAGTCCTATCTGCTCGATATCAGAGTCGCTGTAGTCATTTTCGATTGCGAGCACAGGTATTCCTTTTTTCTTCAGCGCCTGCTGTACTTCATATTTCTCAATATTGTAGCCATGGCAGAATTGCAAGGTATAGTACACTACACCATCGACTTTAAACTCTCTCGCAAGTTCCAAGATGTTATCGATGCGCCGGTTATTTGGACTCATACAGGAACAGGGTATTTTGATGTAGCGTTCTGCCAAAGCCAGCATTGGATCCTTATTTTCATCTACTAGATCCCAGAATGATCTTGTACCCGTACAACTTTCTTCCGCAACGATTACTCCACCCTTACTTTCGATGATTTCCGGCACTTTTGTGTTGCCACCTGGCATCGGACAGCCGGAAATCATTATCCTGGGCTTGTGCACCCAGTCAACCTTGACTTGCTCTACTTCCCTAATAAGCATGCGAAGGGTTTTCTTTAATTGATCCGGAGATAGGAAATACTGCTTTTGCATGACCTTCAACACATCGACACCATTGATGGATGGGGGATCCATTTTTCTTAAGTCATAGAGCCTGTGAAGCAACTGTCTAGTCTCGTTTAAGGACGTTATTTCCTTCTTTAATTGTTCAACGGTGACCTTATTGCCTGTAAACTGTTCCATGGCGCCTTTAAATTTATCAAGCTCTCTCAAAAAATAATTTAAGGCATCTGAGCTGTCGGGTCTTTGCGGGAGGTCGATCACATAGGTTGAAACATAATCCTCCAATAACTCGTACATTTTTTTCTTACTATCGCAGGTATTTTCGGCGACGATTATGTCTATCATGCCGAAGTGAGAGCAGGACTTTACACCCGTACAACTGTTATTAACAATTGAACCAAAAGAAGACTTGACAAGCGGGCAGATATTCCTAGGTAAATATTGTTCAGCTATTGACACGGTGTTATTCTTACCACCACAGAGTATCATACGGTCAGCGCCTGCTGCAAAAATAATTTCGTCAGGCACGAACAAGCAAAAAGTACCGACTATTTTCTTTCCAGTTTTCCTTTCCTCAGCTATCTGAAAAATTCGTGCTTTATATGAGTTTTTAATATAGTCAAGACTGCTTAATTGTTTCATTTTCTCTACAAATCATTCGTGATGACTTTATTAAAGCGTATTCTATTCCTGCAAAATAATTTCGATTTTCTGCAGCTCTTCGGAAGTTTCAGATATCGAAAAATACTTAAAGTTCACTTATCCGTTTACCTAAATAGCTATGTTTTAGGGCAAAAAAGTAGCTATTTGATTGTGTTTTTATCGTTACGCTTGGCTCTCATACAGGCTAACAAAACGACAACCGCAAAAAGCTATTAATTTATTGCATGGAAGTATTATATGCAGAACAAACGATGGTTGATATTTGTAAAAAACGTAACGGAGAATGTTTTATGAAAGTTGGCTTAATCAGATGTATTCAAACAGAAGATATGTGTCCTGCTACTGCTTGTTTAAAGGTGATGAAAGAAAAGAAACTGGCTTTTGATGGAATTACAGAAGACATTGAAGTAATAGGTATCAATACTTGTGGTGGTTGCCCAGGTAAAAAAGCTATAACAAGAGCGGTAGAAATGGTAAAACGGGGATCTGACACAATTGTATTGGCTTCTTGTATATTTAAGGGCACTCCTATAGGTTTCCCATGTCCTCATGCACAAGCAATGAAAGACTCTATCGTTAAAAAACTTGGCAATAAAGTAAAAATTATTGATTACACACACTAATTTTGCCAGTGTATCAAAAATTCTATAAAATATAGTTGATTCTGTATCTTTTTCTTCCCAATGATAAACAAAGATTGTTTAGTCTGTTAGCAAAACGAGTTAAATAGTTAGGGAAAAATAGATTAAAAGTATCCGATTGATCATCTCACTAACTACACAAACAACATTTTATAATTGTTAATTTCATGTTGATAGGTGTTAACTCCATGTGTAATTTAAAATTATTTGTCACCTAATTTTCTAGGGCAATAACGATATTCTTTAAGGTTATCAATATTGCCCTATTTTGTTATTCTTGAGCAATTATTATTTTGTCCTTTTTTTAAATTAATGAAAAGCCAATATCTTTACGGACAAATGTCTTTTTCTTATTTTCCCATTGATGTATGGGGTTTAGTGTTATATGTTCGAAGCATGAACTTTCCCTTAATATTTTATTCGTTAGTACCCACACCCACAAACTGAAAAGTATAGCAAGACGTAGATGTATTTAATTTTTAGTAAATCAGTTTTTTTCAGTCCAATTTATTTTTATGGTTACAAGCAGATACTAAATGTCTTTTCCTTCTCACGCTTTAATTAGTCAGTGATTGAGATTGCTGACAAAGCAATTTGTTTACTTTTACCAACCTTGCTCGGCTATGACGGCCTTGGGAAGATATGCGGTGGCTTCATTCCAGTAGCATCCATAAGGTCCGCAGACTACCTCGCTATCCCCACTATCTCCATAAGGTGCAGGTGGGTAAAATCCGAACCCAGGTCCTCCCCAGCCACCATTACCATAACTGCCATGACCATGATCACCATGACCACTGTAACCACGATCATCAGAACCAGAAGCTGCGCTCGCTGACACTGTTAGCAATGGCACTATTGCAAAGACTAACATGAGAATGCCAAGTATTGTTTTCATTCTATCAAATTTTTGTTTCCCCATCTTTGTATAACACTCCTAAATTATTTTCACTTTGTATTATTTTTGGAAAGCTGTTATTTTTTCCATTTTATTCCCAATCCCAAATCGTTGGTAAAAATCGTTGCGATTTTAAATAACCTAGTTTAAAAAAATAAATGGAAACATGTTAGTATATGATTATACTTCATTATTTGAAGAATCGTGTATGTATACATCCTTTTATTAGACTATATTTAGTTTATGATTTATAATATATGATGAATAATAACTCAGAAACTAAGGTAAATTGAAATAATGATTGATTCAAAATAAAACAAGTAATATGAGTTTTAAGCCTAATAACATAAAATATGAAGAAAATAATGAAAAATGTTAAATATGAAGTTGTTATACATTCATATATCTATCCAAAAAATATCAAAAATACGAGAATCTGAAGTCATTCATTGAACCTGTGGTAGTGATGGAATTCCATATCTATAGTTCAGGCAGCTGGAAATTTCAGGTTTCTAAAAACAAAATACCAAATTTTATAGAAGGATTTTATCACTCCATCCTTCTAATCTACTCTTTTTCAAATTGGCAGAATATCAAACTTACTCTATTCATGATATATCCAGTCTTCGTGCATGCAGCAAATCTAAACATTAAATCAAGTAAGTGAGTCTTTTTAGGCTCAACTTATCTCATTTTCATCCCAAAAAAAGAATTCAAAATTGGACCATAATGATCCAAAACGCAATTAATTTTTTAGTGTCTAGTTGCCTTCTTTCCAATAAAATATAAAAAGCCGCCACTAACTATTACACCGATTACTGCAGACAAAATGTATCCTACAGACGATACCAGCTTCGAATCCTTAAAAGAAGGAGTGGGGGGGATGTTATAATCCTGCAGTGGTGCATGCCATAAATCAGAGAGCTCTTCCAACCCATGTGGCACAAACCCGATACGGTCCTTAAGCTCATCTGGTGCCCATTCACCATATGCAGTGCCTGCCGCAAGCAGACCTAAAGGCGCAAATATGATCAAGAATATCAAGCCAATAGATAAGTTTCTTATCATCTTATCCACATTCTCACCTCAAATTGTGACTCCATTCATTATTTCTGTTCTGTTAATTTCCGCTTCAGATTTTTCTCCATAAAATACAGATGTATCTGTTCTCTGGATATAAGCAAAAATAATTGCTGTAATCAGTGCTTCAAGAATGCTGAATGCCAAAGCGTGTTCAAGTACCATGGCAGGAACAGTTACACTCCAAGTATATGGCATATAAAGTGGGACTCCTTCAGCAGTGTGTTCCAAAATTGGCTGTAGCCCTAATTCAAAACCCGTACATAACGCTGCCACGGTCAGAGAAATCCAGCCAGCGATGGCCGCAGCAATAACCCTTTTAGAAGCTGTAATCTCTGAATTTCCGCTAATAAGCTTATAGGCGTAGTAAGCGACAAAGGGTACTACAACTCCCATATTAAAACAGTTAGTGGCTATGGCTGTTATTCCACCATCACCAAAAATCATTGCTTGTAATACCAAAGTTACAGATATCGCTATAATTGCTGCCCAGGGCCCTATGACTATGGCAATAATTCCACCGCCTATAGCATGGCCTGTACTGCCACCTGGAACAGGGATATTGAACATCATTATTACAAATGAGAATGCAGCTGATAGTGCTAGCAGTGGTACCTGTTTGGATTTGAGCTCTGTGCTTAGTTTCTGTCCCGCATAATACCATATCGGGATCATGATGATCCAAAACGCAATATATGTATGCGGCCCTAAATATCCATCTGGGATGTGCATTTTATCTATTCCCCTAACTAATTTCCTATAGTTCTGAGCTGAAATCTTTATTCTGACCGAGTATTAGTTTAACTTCATAAGTTTGTCCAGTATTACATATATATATATTTATATTACTTTTTCGGACAATTTTTAATTTTATTCATAAGTACAGCTTTATTCCTATCTTGCATAGATCCAAGAGAAGCATTGTAATTTTAATATTTCCCGAAATCTTTTCTGGCATAGCATCTGTAAAATATCAAAATTATTGGGTCTTCAATTTAATTGATTTGACGAATAATTGTTCAATCAGTAACATGTCTAAATTCTTTTTTTGTAGTAAATAACACAATTTTTTACTTTAATAGCATAAAATGTAATTAAATAAAAGAAAAATATTAAATATAAGTTTATCATATAGCCATATGAAAGTAAAAATAAACCTCCGATCTCAACAAATTGTTTTATAGCCAGATTAAGATTGTATCAAATCTAAAAAGAAAGGAATGAGTTGAATGTTGAAACAAAAACTTAGTAGATTAAAAAGGATACTGGCCATTTTGTTGGCAGTATTTTTTGTATTATCTGTGACAACAGTGGCAGCTAGTGCACACGGCGACGGTCGCTGGGGCTGGGGTGGACCCCGGTGGGGCTCTGGTCCGGGTTGTATGTGGGTGGGTGGTAATAATTGGCTTTGCCCTGCATACTCGGGAATGCCATATACCATTCAAACTACAGCACCTGCAGAGCCCGCAAAAGCTCCAGATCCGAGTCCAAATCTTGCAGGAGCAACTCTATTTCCAGAAACAGCATCAAAAGATTCAGAAACAAAACCAGCTACATAAACACTAGCATATCCAAACTCATCTCATCTCCAAGCTCACAGACTTCTGAAAATGTGGGAACATCTTCACTTCTCAAGTAAATTAATTTAGTCAATATAAATAAAGTTCCAAAATAACTTTACTTTTTGTTTTTCTCTAAAAAACTATCCAAAAAGTCAATAATAACATGTTGTAAAAAGTTACCACATATCTTCGATTAAATGCTGAATAATGGTCATGTCACGGTCATGTCACGGAACGAAAAAAAATGGATGAGAATGATGGTAAACCAGATACTTTAACAGCAGCATTATATCTGATTATTTTTATAACATGCGGATATTTTATAATAAGGTATTTTATAATATCTTAAACATTTTACGCTTATGCGCAGTTTTAGTATCTAAACATATGCATAAATGAAAGCAACAAAAAATGAAACTTTGGAAGCAAAACTATTGGCTCAGCATCCGACTTTTTAATAAAACAATATTAATATCAATTTATTGTTCAATGTTAAAATATCTAATGGGAGAATAAGTTTTATTCAGAAACTATTTTTTTATAATTAATTTAAAATAACTACAAACTCAGTAAGAAATGTAGTTCATTAAAATTTGTTTGTGTACTAGAATGGATATCAACCAACTAATTTTTGGTAGTTTGAATAGTTACCAAAAACAAATTTCAATATAATTTTTGATTTTAGCCATAAAGGAGTGAACTAAATGTTGAAACAATCGTCTAGTAGAATAAAAAGGGTACTGGCTATTTTGCTGATAGTTATTTTTGTAGTATTAGTGACAGTTGCGACAGTAAGTGCAGCGAAGCAGGTAAAAAAAGGGAACACAGCTGTGGTAAAAAAAGGGAACACAACTGTAGTAAAAACAGGTGGCCACCACCGTCCACGTGCCCACTACTATCATGGCCATTACTATCCTAACCGTGACTGAGTATGGGGCCCCCACCAGCAACAATGGATATGGAGCTGTTAATGGTAATGATGAAAAAAACTGTATAAATTAAAAAATGTAACTAAAATGTAGATATGGGTCTTACTGTTTATGTAATTCTACTTAAAATTGTACAAAAAAAGTTCTATAAGACACTTCATTAAAATAAGAGTAAGATCTTTAACTGCATTAATTTTAGACTGTAATATCCCTAAGTTTTGTAAAACCTGATTGTCTATGTCTTCTGTTTCTTTCATCACAAAAAAGCAGGATGCAGAGTCAATTATTATGTTAACAAAGTTCTGTTTTTATCGTTTCATTTATGCATAGTTTTTGTGATTAAATCTATGTACCACATCTTAAGACCGATGTTGTTAAAAATATTTCTAAAGTTTGGAAATAAGTAATATCTTGTAAAACAGATACATAAACTTTTTTAAGTGAAATTAATACTTTTGATGTGTGAATAATCAACAGTACTTCTCAAACTAATCAGCAGACTAAGAATTCACATAACCTTAAAGATCTAATATTTCTTTTTTCTTTGCTTCATATTCTTCCTTGGTAATTATGCCATCATCACATAATTGTTTATATTTCCTTATTGTATCCGGCCCATCTGAATTTATTACTGGTTGAGAATAATTTATGATTCTATTTTCGATTTCCAATTTTATTTTTTTGGCAAGATTGTTGTATTTACCACGATTAAAAGGACATAATCCAAATGTAACGGTGTTTTCGTCATTTTGTATCCCATTAATAGATTCACGTGTAGTTTCGATATTTCCTGGAAGTATGAACTGTATATACCCCATCCAAAGTCCACATTCTTTCAGTTTTATTCCGGAGATCCGGTTCAAATAAATTGTTTTGTCTCCTTTAACGAACCCAAAATATAATTTTGCGAAAAGGCCCTTCCGTTTGATAATAACTTTGTCTTTGTAGAGTTCGAGCTGACCATTGTGACCTTTTAGCTCCATTAGCAAATCTTCCATATATTAACCAACTCATCTAATTTCATAAAATATATTTCATTTAATAGGAATCAATGTTGTTACAAAAATTGTGAAATCAAGAAATAAATAAATCATAGAACTCAAAAGTACTATGAAATATTGAGCAAATGCAGCGCGTGGTTTTATATACAAAAGAAAAAAAATATATGATCACATTTTTCGAGCTTCCTAATAGGTAAGAGTTCTATTTATTTATCGAGATGATATACAATACATAGATTTTAATGTTAAACCTGTGCATCAACAAAATTATAGTCCTGCTTTCTGTGGCAAAGGAAAGAGTATAGAATCAGTAACAATTTGCAGGGTTTTAGGTATACATTTAAATTAAAAATATACAATAAAAAAATAAATTTAATTCTACTACATAAAATTGATTTATAAATATATTCAATTTTCTTCATTATTGACCTAAAAGCTGCTTTGCAAAACTAATTAACGTTACTATCGAAGAGATGGTAAACAGGAATTTATCTGATTCTGATTGCTGCAATGTATTCAATTTATCATAAAACTTCTGAACGTCACTTTTGTTAGGGAGTTCACCAATTAAAATTATTATTTCGTTTAAATGAGTTATCATTTCGTTATACTCGTGCTCTGGAACGTATTTAGTTTTGGGAATTTCTTGAATCAAGAAACATATGCTATCCAATTGTTTTGTAAGATTTCTTTCGTGTTTCGTTGACTCAATCTTATTTAAAAGATACTTATTTTCTGGAAAATCTGCCATCCTTTTTTCTAGGATATAAATAATATCTTCTATTTTTTGTGTCATTTCCTCAGTGCTGCCGAGTTCCAATCCCTTAACTTCTCTCTTGATATCACAAGCAATGTCTTCGATGGCAGTTCCTTTTGATTCCTTGCATACGGTATCTGCTTTTTCTTGAATCTCTACAATAAGCCTTTTTAGATCTCTGTCCAGAATAGGCAGGCCTTTAACAATCATTTTTGTTGCAAAAGGCGTTCTTTCTGTGGTTTATCTCATGAGCTCTGCTACACGATCACAGTATTTACTATAGAAATTAAGCTCACCTTTCATCCCGTGCACGTTCAATTCTTCCAAAGTTTGGACTTCTTTTAAAGCATTTGCAAGATTTCCAACAGCTTCAAAAAGCTTTTTCTTGCTCTTTGAGTTTCCAATTGCAGTTTTTGCTTCTGCCAAGTATCTATCCACTTGTTTTTTTGTTTCATGCTTTTTGAAAAGTATTGTATGGAATGGACGGTAAAAAGGAAGGCAAAATTTAGATGGATTAAACTCTCTATCAAGTGATTCTAATGCCGCTTCCTTATAAAACTCAATTGCCTTTTCAAATTCCTCTTTATAATCTTCTTCGATCTCTGTTTGGGAAGCTTTAGATATACAGACTCTTGCAAGAAAATAGTTTGATAAACTCCTCACACCACCGTCTTCGTCATTTGTCAGTCTATGTAAGTCATTCCATACCTGTTCTTTAAATTCATCTGGAACTTGAGAAAACGCAGAACTGATAGCATCAGCTGCTATAGATCCTACATTACTGTCTCTACTATTAGTCAGTCTAACTAAATCATTCTATGCCTGTTGCTTAAATTCATCTGAGATTTGAGAAAATGTAGAAACTAGAACTTTGGCTACCTTAGATCTTACATTACTGTTTTCATTATTGGTCAGTCTATGTAAATCATTCAATGCCTGTTGCTTAAATTCATCTGGGACTTGAAAAAATACAGAAACTAGAGCTTTGGCTGCCTTAGATCTCACATTACTGTTTTCCTTATTGGTCAGTCTAACTAAATCATTCCATGTTTGCTGTTTATCTGGGACTTGAGAAAATGCAGAAACTAGAGCACTAGCTGCCCTATCTCTTACATTACTGTCTTTATCATCGGTCAGTCTAACTAAATCATTCCATGCCTGTTGCTTAAATTCATCTGGGACTTGAGAAAATACAGAACCAAGAACATTAACTGCCTGAGATCTCACACGACCGTCTTCATCATTGGTCAGTCTAACTAAATCATTCCATGCCTGTTCTTTATCTGGTACTTCAGAAAACACAGAACCAAGAGCTTTGGCTGCCCTATATCTTACATTACCGTCTTCATCATTGGCCAGTCTATGTAAGTCATTCCATGCCTGTTGTTTATCGGAGATGGATGAAAAGTATTTTAATTGATCTAACGCTAGAATACGTTTCTTTGGATCAGCGCTAAAACATTGATTGTGAATTTTCTCTTGATCTATCAATTAACCAACACTCAAATTCCAATATAATTTACGCTTAAATTTTTTTCACTCAATATAAAGAAAATTAGCTATTATATAAATAGAAAGTATTTTATTTATTCTGTTGCAGAGTTAGTATTCAATCTAGTCTCTTTTGATTATAGATTGCCAAAATCTTATCCATAATCGATACTTGGGATATAAGCAAAAAATAGACAAATCCAAGAACTCAAACGCGCTGTGGAATGCTGAACAAATGCATTTTGTGAGTTGTATAGAAAAAAAATCAGATTTCAAAACTAAATGAAAAAGTTTATTATGTTCAAACACATTACTCTTTTGCAGAACATATCAATAAACTTTCTTAAGTAAATTGGATACTGTTGGTGAGTACATCCCAACAGTATTTCTCTACCCAATTCATAATGCACTTTTATTTCCATAATAGTTCATTTTTGCAACATTCAGCCCTGTAATTCAAACTCCATTGTATTACAATTGAGCATTAGTTGGATGTCCTTTTACTAGATTATACTCTTTTTGATTCAATTTCTCAAACTTTGGTAATTTCTAGATTTTGATAATCCAGTAAACTATCGAATATCATTGAATTACACCAATATTTTAAGACATACGCTATCAAATTCCAACTAGTTGGGCTGGTTGTTATCTTATGATCACCAATATTTTACAAAGTTGTTCAATAAATCATGAATCCGACTCTAATTTAACATTTTTTTATAAATTCTTCCCTATAAACCCCAAGCCATATTGCTCTTTCATTTTCAAGAAGCTTTTCAAAATTCGAATGATGCACAGAATTTGGTATGAAATTCCACCAATCTAACTTATGTCTTAAAAAATGCCACGAAGTAAACAAAATAATCAAAATAGAAATACTAACTGGAATCGGATAAGGATATGCTACTGTAAACATGATAGCTAATAAAACAAATATACAAAACACATGAAGATAATAGATTTCATAGTAAAACCAAGATTTAGGTTGGTCTACATAATCCCTTTCGGCAGAATACATTAACCATTGCTTAAGAACATCCCTTTTCAAGTATTTTGATACCTCCTTTTTACTTTTCATCCACTTTCTGTAATATCTTAAAGAAGTTTCCCATCCTATCCAACATTCTTTATAATTATTATCTTCATGAAACAATTGAATATAAGCTACTATTCGTGCATCGCTTTTTAACTTGTATGCAGTGAATTTTAAATTATGGTAAAGTACCATGCTCAAAAAAGGAAACATAAATAGCTTTAATAATGATCTTAAGTTTTCAGACGTCGAGTTTCCCAATCCTAGTGTAAAGTCTGTAGATTTTAAAATATACTGACTCACAGCAACGAGAGTGGTGAGGATTAGAATGGGTCTCTCAAAAATATATTTTCGATTCTGTTTATGTTCTTCTTGTAAAGATCGGTATTCTTCAATTTTAATGTCATTACCCATTTTTTTCAAGCTCCAGTCTATTCTATTGACTTATTTATAATCAAGTTAAAATATCCAACAAAGTATAACGCTTAATGCTACTTTCACGGATTCTTTTTGCTCAGTTTCTCTAATCAAACTAAATTTTTTGCTTTGAATATATCACATTTTGCCTTTATATGAAAGGATAATATTCTATTTTGTTTGTTGTAAAGTCAATAGGTGACTTAGTCTCTTGTGATTACATATTCACGGAACTTAATCCAGAAAGGATACGTGGGATATTATCAAAATTGGACGAATTCAAGAACCAAAAAGTCTTATGGAATGCTAAGCAAAGGCGGTTTGTGAACTGTATAGAAAAAAGTTAATTCGGTTAGCAAAGAGTCTAAGAATAAATTTGGTACGTTATTAGATAACAAAAGAAGGTTACATATATCAAAACTGCGTTTAGTAATTGAAAAAAAGATAATTAAAAAGGTCTAGGGATACCAGCCCAAGACCCTATCCCCATAAAGGAGAAAACAAAATGTTAAGAAATGTAAATGTGTTACTTAGTAGATACTATGCAATTCTATATTTTATATGTTTCGCTAATCTGAACACCCGATCCTTTCAGGAAGTGATTATGTGAGCACTGGATCGACATTATGGTCTTCTAAAACAGAAAAGATCAATCAGTTTTTAATGTTGATGAAGGATCCAGAAGTCCAACCTTTTTTCCGGAATTACATAGAGAATATAATAGAAAATGTGCTTGCTACTTCTGATTTAAAGATTTTGAAACGGCTTACAGCTATCGAAAAGATGCTTGAGCTTAACGATTATCCAATTGAAGATGACGAAGCTGAGAGTACAATTCCAAAACAGATTTCTTTACTTTCGAATCAAATAAAAGAAGTTATCAAAACGAATAATAAGCAATCAATTATGGAACCAATTCCCGAATTTACCCACATGGGCATGAGCAAAACAACTGCAAGAGCGATATCACTATTCAAAGATGTAGTAGAAGTTACAATCAAAGGAAAAGATCAAATCGTGATTGGATCACGCGAAATTAAGAATTATCTAACAAATAATATCGAACCAGAATATAGAGTGGGAGATGTTCAGAACTTTAGGAAGGTCAAGCGAGATGTACTATCAACATTAAAAAAACTGCTACCCGATAACGTTTTATTGGATAGAAGCAAGCATGGACGACGGGAGATCAGACTTGTATATAAAACGTAACCAAACTGTAACCACGTTACGGACAATGTGGAAAGGATTGTAATAGAAATATATCTGGATCTCATGAATCCAGTTCATAAAACATAATGTTTTACAATAAAGAAGAAAGTCTATTTTTATAATGGCTGCACTTCTTTGAATATGATATAAAGATGGATGTGAATAGTGGTAAATATATAAAATAAATTGAGTATTATTGAATAAAATGTCTATCTCGGTTTTGAATTTAGTTTGATGGTCCGTAACATGGTTACGATCTGGTTACGGTTGCTGATCCAAAAAAATGAATAATATTTATCTAAATCAAGTCTTTAAATTAAATCATGCGGTTATCATATAGTGCTGGATAGGCTCGTAATAGGCTTATGATAGTGTTCTAATTAGGTGACAATGGGATACTAATCACCAAAAAATCGATTAGAGAGTCGCTAAATTAATTTGGTTTTTAAAAAAGAAACAGAGTAACATCGATTACCTTAAGGAATGTCATTATTGCCCTAATAATTAGGCGACCAACCCTTTTGAATTATACATGGAGACTATGGAAACAATTATATTCAGCATATCGAAGATCTGAATGAAACTATGTACAATGGAAATCTTTATTAAATAGAAAATAGTACATAGGATACCGGTATATTACCAAATACATTAGTAATTTAATGTTCCAATAGCAGCTGAGAAGTTGCAGATAATACATATCTGGTAAGACATATCTTAAGGTGAACGGAAATGAAGAACACATGGGAAAAAGTTTTTGAATATGCATCATCCCCATTAGAAGGAACTTTGTCAAGAAAACTCAGAGAAGGAGTCAACCTTCAGATCAATGAAGGGAAGGTCTACAAGAAGGCGGTGCTTTTCCTTGGAGAAGAATTCGTACGGATAACAGAAGATGAAGAAGGACAAAAACTTAATACCTATTATAATTGGAATGCAATAGGTTCAATAAGATCATACAGTAAAAGTAACTGAGAATAGGTATTAATATATTAGACATATGTAAAAAAGTTTATCTTTTATAACGTTAATATGTTATGCCTTGATCCATAAATACACTCTAGTATAGATCCAAAATAAAATGTCTTAGCGTGATTATGTGTCTAAAATGAAAAAGTATCAAGTAACTCTTTGATGTATAGTGTATCTTACCCACAACTTATAAAATCTATTTTTGATCTATCATTGAATATATAGCGATATCATTGGGACACATGGTGTCTCAAGGGTCATAAATGACAGTAAGATTTTCTGGTAAAACATTATTATTTCCTAATTTTTATATTTAATTTTAATAGGTCCCTAGCCGTTTAACTTCCATAGACTCAAAAAAGAAATAGGGCAATATCTATTACCAGAAGGAATGTCATTATTGCCCTGGAAATTAGGTGACCAACCCTTTTAAATTATACATGGAGAATACATCTATCAACATGAAATTAACAACAATAAATGATTGTTTGTGTAGTTAGTGAGATGATTGATCCGATGCTTTAAACCTTATTTTTCCCTAACTGTTTAACTCGTTCCGTTAACAGACTGAGTAATTCTGAATCAATGGTATTGCTCATTGTATATGTTTATCCACAGTATTTCTAAAAAATATACTAATTTATCTTTTCACTAACATCTATTTATATAATAATAAGTTATTTTAGCTTAGTCGGCGTCTGAGATTAATTCTTTTGTTTCCCCCATTAAATACTACCCCCTTATCTCAAAAAGATGCCGTTTACTTTTTACCTTCCTATTAAATATGTAACTTTAGCTGTCTACAAGATTAGTTGGTATGAATAAAACATTACCTTTTGCAGATATGTACTATTAAACTTAACTTACAAACTTAAAAGTATAATATAGGATATCCAACACAGAGAATGTGGATATCCTATCTAGAAATCCAACTATTTTTTGTCTACTTTAACACTAAGTGCTTTCTTCCCTGTTTTATGATGTTTGGTTGTATGGTGTTTGTGCTTATGTTTGTGTTTGCTTAAATGAGCTTTCGTTTTGTGGACATTAGATTCCGAATTTTGTATTTCCGTTGTAGAAGGTCCACTAGTATACACATTTGGTACACTGCTAAACATCGGGCTACTAGACATTGGTCCAGGGATCATAGGAATCACAGCACTGCCATAACCACCATAGCCAGGTCCACCGTAGTTATCTCTGTCACCATTGCGCTCTTCTTCATTGTGTTCTTCCTTCTTGTTTGGCTGTTCATAGCGAACTATTGCAATAGCATTGGGTGAAATAATTGGTTGGCTGTTGAATGAACCTGTTGCATATGCTGCATTGGTCACATGACCTGCATTAATGTCTGACTGTGTTGTTTTGTAGGTAGTTGTTCTTGTCACGCTTGAACCTGGACTAAGGATACCACTGTTTTGTATAGGTACTGTGCCAAAATTGTCGTCTACAACAGTGATCGGTGCTGAGATATCTGCATTTCCGGAGTTAGTCACAGTGTAGTGGTATGTGATAGTCTGTCCTGCATCATCATAACGCGTTGGATATGCTGATTTTACTATTGCCAGAGCTGCATTCTGTACATTTGGTGTTACAGTGATCAAATTCTGGACTATTCCCCCATTCCCACTAGTCTCTGCAGTTCCTATTGGATCTGTATATACAAAGTTTCCTGGTACTGTTTGTCCATTATACGTAGCAGTTGCATCGAGCTGAGTGATGCTCAATGGTGTACCATAAACTATGCTTGCAAGTGGATTTGGAGTCCAGGTAAGGGTAGGAGTATAGGTTATAGTATCAGTTGGGGTAAAGGTAGCAGTCAATATATGGGTACCCACATCTAATATACTTCCTATAGTTATAGGAGTTCCTGGTGTTACATTGATCAAAACACTTGCTGACGTTGTCGTATAATTTGTAATATCGGTTGGTGTGAAAGCAGTACTTAATGTCTGACCCAAACCTGCAGCTAATACAGTTCCTGTTGCTGGAGTATAGACAAAGCTTCCAGGTACTGAAGAAGTTGCATCTAACTGAGTACTGCTCAATGGCGTTCCATATGTTATGTTTGCAGGGTTACTCCAGGTAATTATAGGAGTTGCAGTTGTTACATTAATAAAAGCACTTGCTGATGCTCTAGAATAATCGGCAGAATCTGTTGGTGTAAAAGTAGTATTCAATTGCTGGTTTTGACCTACATTCAGTAAAGTTCCAGATTGTGGATTATATGCAAAAGTTCCAGGTACTGAAGCAGTTGCATTTAACTGAGTGCCGCTCAATGCTGTTCCATATATTATGTCAGCAGGGTTATTCCAAGTAATTATAGGAGTTATTAGTATGGGGACTATAAACTGCCCGAAGGCATTAGGCGAGTTCCCGACATTCACCGTCTGTATCACACTGTTTGTGGTCGTGTTAATTACAGAGACATTGTTGCTATTTTGGTTCGCTACATATACCTTTGATCCATCAGGTGTGACTGCAACTCCAATAGGAATGGATCCTACAGGCACATTAGTTATAACAGTGTTCGTTGCTGTGTCTATTACAGAGACTTTGTTGTTTCCTAAGTTTGTCACATATACCTTTGTTCCATCTGGGCTGACTGCAATTCCATAAGGCCATATTCTTACTTTCACAGTGGCTGTAACAGTGTTAGTTTCTGTGTCAATTACAGATACATTATTGCTGAATTCGTTTGTCACATATACTTTTGTTCCATCTGGGCTGACTGCAACTCCAAAAGGTTCACCCCCTACATTCACAGTGGCTGTAATCGTGTTATTTGCGGTATCAATTACAGAAACATTGCCTGGACCTAGGTAGACGGTTGGACTCGTCACGTATACCTTTGTTCCATCTGGGGTAACTGCAACTCCCCAAGGAGTACTTACAGGGATCGTGGCTGTAACAGTGCTTGTTTCTGTGTCAATTACAGATACATTATTGCTGAATACGGTTGTCACATATACCTTTGATCCATCAGGTGTGACTGCAACTCCAAAAGGATTGGTACCTACATTCACCGTGGCTGTAACTTTGTTTGTAGTTGTGTTAATTACAGAGACCGTGCTGTAACCCTCGTTCGCCACATATACTTTTGTTCCATCTGGGCTGACTGCAACTCCTTCAGGATAATCAAATCCCCCTATTGTAGCTGTAACAGTGTTGGTTGCTGTGTCAATTACAGAGACAGTGGTGCTACCAAAGTTAGTAATATATGCAAATGGTGCTGCACTTGTGATACTCAGCAGCATTAAAATCATAGCTGCTGAAACTAAGGCTATTGAATACAACTTTTGTTTATTGATCATTTAGTTTCCCCCATTTTAAAAAGCAAAGGCAGTGAAATAAAATATAACTATTAATATTCCAACTAGTTTATTAATAAAAACTTCTACTAATTTATAGGCAAGTATAGCTATAAAAAACCGTTCAAAAATACAGAAGCAAATGTTAAATTTAAAAGAATATCCATCGAAAACCAATTAGTTGATGCATTTATTTTAATAAAATCTATGTATTATTATCTGAATTTAACTAAAAAATACCTTATAATTTAGTCTGAAAATGATAAAATGCACTGATTTACACACAAAAACTGTGCATCAGGAAAACGAAAAAGCATAAGATGTGTTAATAATAATTGTCGGATCTGGATTCTATTTTTTGATGAAGTAAAGTGATACAGAGCCAATTGGAATTTATAGATGCTTAGAAACATTGTCTTGAAAGTGGAGCTGGTCTTAAAACTTGAATATATTATAGGTGCCTATACACATTGATTAGCATTTCAATCCATTGGTTAGTGTGAGGGTTCAGCACATAGTCACAGTTAGTGTAGTGCTGGTGGGTTATTATAGGAATTATGTTGTTAATTACATTTTTGAATTTTATTGAAGGGTATTTGATGCTTTATTTTTTTCCATTTTAATGCAGAAATACGCTTTTTAAACGTGTGGATTCATTCGTGAACTCTTCTACATTTATTTTTTTATTAATCTAATAATATTTATATATAATTAAAACATTACTAATGATTGCTGCTCAGTAACAAAGATGCTTGTCTTTTTACTAGCAGGCCGGTTAAGTTTGGTTTCACTATTAATCGATAGAGCAATGATTCAAAGATAAGGCTAAAAATATTATCTTATAAATATAATAAAAGGAGTGGAATAAATGTTGAAACTCAGTATGAAAAAGGTACTTGCCATTTTACTGGCATTTTTATTTGTAACATCTTTGTCAGCAGTTGCAGCTAGTGCACGCGGCGGCGGCCATTGGGGCCATGGCGGCTACGGTGGCTGGGGTGGCTACGGTGGCTGGGGTTACGGCTTTGGATATCCCTGGTATGGCGGCTGGGGCTATGGCTTTGGATATCCCTGGTATGGCAGCTGCGGTTACGGCATCGGATACGGTGGATGTGGCAGCTATATAATCTGAATATAAAAATGTGTTACATGGTAAATCTAGATAGTTCCCTGGACATTACATCAAACACGGTGAACCTTCTAGAAAAGAATCAAATTGGCTATCCACACCCAATGGAAATTTTTATGTGATATATAAAATGTATCTACCAGGTCCAAGGTATTAAATGGAACTTACCAAATCCCACAAGTGCATAAAGTAATGTCGGCAAAAAATAAAGGGGAACTGTAATAACCCCTTTTTAATTATTTAGCTCATTTCAAGCTTTATTAAATCCTATTTTAGCATTTCCTTCGTTATTTTCTGCATTAACTTCTATATTAACTATTTTGTATTCAGCTGCTGGAACTATTGTGAAAAGTAAAAAAAGTGTTGTGGTTAATAACAGAATATGAGAAACTAAAACTCCAGCTTTCATTTCTACACCTTTTTAGTGTATATGCAGGAAATTATTATTTCTTTTTTATATCATCCTACATTTCAAGTATTAAAGTACAAGAAATCGGTGTACTCAAAGTTCGGGAAAAAAATGATAACTCGGTTTTTTTGTTTCAAAAGAAGGAGATATAGTTAATTATGGTATTGATAAAGCTCCTGTATTGCTTTCACTGATACATAGGTTTTATAGCAAAAACTCTGCATTAGAATACCAGCTTTGTTATCCTACTCATTGACTCTGGACTCTGTTTGTGTGGCAAAAAAATGATATAGAGTCCATCATGGGGATGGGTCTGAGCGTTGCAAAAATTAACTATTATGGAAATCAAAGTGTATTATGAATTGGAGAGATTAATACTGCTGATGCTGCACACATCAACAGTATCGAATTTACTGTATGAGGATTTGTTTGTCTGTTCGACAAAACAATATTTGGTCTAGTACATTATAAACTTTTTTATTTAGTTTCTTTGAAATCCGATATTTTTTCTATACAACCCACAACATGCATTTGCTTTGCATTCCACAGCACTTTGAAGTTAAGTCAACTGGCTTACTCATAAACTTTCTTCATTTCTTTTATATAGGTTAAATTTTTCGCAGATGACTACCGAAACCCAGATTGTAGATGCAGGAATGAAGGTTTTCAGAAATTCTATTGCAAATAAGTAATTTGTACAAAACACGCAGCTGAGAATTATTTTTGGCACTTCAAACAGCAGGAGCGCGATAAACACCCGTGTAGCCCGCTGTCCCGCAGTTCCGGTGTCATCTGGTATTCCTTTTCTCATAATAAGGAGATATGTGACATTCATGCCAAGTAAATATCCCATATCAGTGTTTAAAGGATGAGAGCCTATCAGAGAGAATGCTATGAGTATAATAGGAATAACGAACATAAAACAGTAAAAAAATAAATTCTCATGTCTGAAAGCCAATTCAAAACTCTCTTTTTTAAAAAAATCTTGTCTCAGAGAGCTTTTCAGGAAATACGCAAAAACTACTATGGAAATTAATCCGACAATAGCTCCACCTACAACATCTCCTATGAAATGTTTCCCTAGGTATACTCTTGAAAATGCCATCAATACCATTGCGAAAGGAGTTAATATTTTGATTAACCGATTGTTGAAAACAGTTGCATCCCCTCCCCATAGTGCGGTTGTAAGCGACACGTGCCCTGAAGGAAAACCAAGAGAACCAGGTTTAAAAGCTTCTTGAAGACGAAATGTGTTAAGAATCTGGTTGTCAGGAAGAGCAAAAATGCCTTTTATTCTATTCCCACTAAAACTCGATGTACTTGTTATGTTATTTTCTAGGTTAATGACCCTTTTATCCACATAATAAGGCCTTGGAAATCCGACTAATATTTTTAGAATATCGGTAACCAGGTCTGTCCACATAAATAGCTGAAACAGAAGAAAACTTTTTTTAAAATCAATGCCAAAAATAGCTATAACTATGATGGGCACTATTGACGAGGGATATCCCATTTGAGTTATTTGCTGCATTAGATGTGTAAAAAATTGGTTTCCAAGGTGTTGGAGGCAAATTGTAGGTTCAGTCTGGAACATTTGTGTAGCTCCCTAAAAAATTCTGATTTGTGATGAACGGTTGCTATTCAACTAATATTCAGATATATTGACGTAAACAGCATCAAGACACATTAAAAAATTAGTTCTCATTGAAAGTAAAGAGATAGAGAATTTATTAGAAATTTATTAATTGAGACTAAAGTATTGAAAAATTGAGTTTTGATTTCGTTTATTCGTATTTTTAATTTTGTTTTGAGTACTATATAATTATTATTTCTTTATTTTTCTATTTACAATGGGTGTTTGGGTTAATTAGTTCCAAGTGTTCCAGGAGCTCCAGATGTTTTAGGAGTTCCATAAGCTCCATGAGGTCCAAAAGCTCCATGAGTCTGAGATCGACACGGTTTTCTTATAAAAATCAACTTTTCAATTGGCATTACCGTGCCGGACCGTTTCGGACATAATATTCTTTCCAAATAACGTGCGACACTTTATATTAAATGCCTGACATATGCCAGATAATATGGCAGATGAGAAACGTAAGATAAGTGTTCGCATCTCAGTTATAACTCTTGAATCTGTGCGACAACTGGGGTATGATAGTCCGACAGAAGCTATAATCAAAGGGCTAGACTTATTAATCAGAGCAAATGATCCGTGCGACAACTGCCAGACAGCGCCGGACAATGGTCGGATACAGGAACAGCAGATCGAAATTGAGTTTTTGAGAAAAGAAATAGATGATTTAAAAAGTATCCATAATAACTATATGATACAAGTTCAAACTATCCTAAATCAAAAAACAATTGAAGCTCCGGGAGCAAAGAAACCATGGTGGCGATTTTGGTAACTCCCGTTATAATTACACAATAGAATAAAAAATTTTTAATTATCTCTGCCCAATGCAAACTTCTCTATAATTTGTGCCCTAATGCCATCTGCATCATTGAATGCTATCTCAACACTCACATTTTGATTATCAGATACAATATTTGTTTTCTTATAGACCCGGCGTCCAAAGTCTGACGCAAAACGGCGTTCAAGTATCCAAGTACACATTTGCATGTTACCATTTTTGGCTGCTTCGTTTATGCGTTCCAAAAGAACTTTTGCGGCATCAGCATTGCATTTTTGAATATATTTATAAAACTGGAAATATTTCCCAGATTTCTCTGTCTGTCCCCTGTTCATATATTCATTGAATGTTTTATATGTGACACCAACTGATTCTGCAGCCAACCGGTATGTGTGTCCTAAAGCAATATTATCGCCAATTCTTTTTTGTATATCAGGAGTCAGTTTCGAAGGACGAGCCATATTATCACCGTTTTTACTTTATAATTAATATTAATCAGTATTATATTTGAACATTTAGTTCATTTTGTTCTGTATGGAAATGGGTTATACACGTCAAATCCACAATACGCCATTCTCAGGCTCGGTGGACCATTTTTTTGGAAAGGCAATGATTAATTCATTGAACTTTTAATAAAAGTCTCACTAGTGAGCTCAGATTAAGTCGTTCTTTTGACCAATTCAATTCCCCAGGCTCGTACATAATCAGAACTTTGGGTAGGTTCTCGATATTTTTTATATGTTTTTATCACTTTTATCAGATATAAATAAAGTAAAGGGGGATAATCCATTTGGTTTTTAGCTAGGTTTTCACTTATGTTCTATACTATTTATTCAAAACTAGACTATATAGTATATATGCAAAAAGTATATTATTAATTAAATCTTGTTATATAGTATAGGTATTCCAGTACCTTGCAATAGATTCTCCAACAGGCTGCAGGCAGCTGACACCTGCGGCTACAAGATCAACTTTTTTGACATTTCAGATTTGCGCCTGTTCACCTACACCAATTAAATAAAGCATAAAAAGATCGATTGCGGGACAATCTAGGCATTTTCAGGAATTAAATGCAATTCTCCTATTACAGGAAGTGTAAACATGCTTTTGGGGTTGAGATGTAGTCATCGATTGCCTAGAAAGGATGTATCTACCATAATTCTGAAATAAGAACCACTAATGTTAATACTAAATCATTTAGATTCGAATAATATATTAGCAAAAGTATATAATTTACTAAATTTAATTATATTTGCAACAGCATCCCATATATCATCAAAGTAGATAAGTGCGCAAGCTGTAGGGTGAAAATCCCTACAACTTATAAGGTCAACTTTTTAATATCTAGGACTATTACTTCCAATCCCTAGCTTTCTGTTTTTCTGCGTTATATAATACCGCCCACTGGCCAAACCGTATTTTGTATTAAGGGGTCCTTTCGTTAAATACACTTACAAAAGCGTCTATGTCTTCTACTACACCATTATATTCATTAGAGTTAGCAAGTTTGTTTAATGCTTTTCTAAGTAGCGGAGCTAAATCTGAATTATCAACATGTCTTTGTTCATCAGTGTCTACAATTGCTTCAGAAGACAAATTAGGGGTAGTGAAGACATCAGAAGACACCGAAAGACAATCAGTTTGTATTCTGCTTTTCGATAGCTGTTGGCACACTTTTCCCTGAATTTCACCAGAAGACAGACTTTTTCCATTTACTTGTAAGAAAATATTTTTTCATCTTTTTCTTGTTCATTATTTACAACTGCTGGGGGGTATTCTAAATTGGGAGTATAATTCTGTTCTCCTATCTTCTCTTTTATTTCTTGTCTTCTGATATCTTTATTTATATAGACTATATTATTATCGTTGCTACTGAAATCGTTTATACAGAAGTCATCTTTGTTTGTCTTCTTATGTATTTTGATGTCTTCCGTGTCTTCAGCTATCAGGGGACATCGTCCCCCGTTTTCTCTCCATTCTTGATCTAATCTTTCTGCTTTTTCCCTGTCTATACTGGCAACTGTCTGAAACAATATGCAATTGAATTTAACATGATTGTTTCCCGGCAATTGTTTAAAAATACCCCCCACGGACTGATACTTCTGAACCAGCAGATTGATAAATATTCTATACAAAATGGAACATATAATAATTTTTTAAATTTAGGTCTAGAAAAGGGGGAAAATACATGATAAGTATACGTAAGTTATTTTCAATAGCCTTGATGTCAGCATTTATTATTTTAGTGCTGATAAGTATCACATCTGCAACGCCCTTTGCTTATATTACGAATGAAGGCAGCAACAATGTATCGGTAATTGATACAGCAACAGATAAAGTTACAGCCACTGTAAATATAGGGGGATATGGAGTTGCAGCTACCACATACGGGAAAAAAGTTCATGTAACGGATTGGGTAGACACCGTTTCCGTAATAGACACAGACACAAACAAGGTTACAGCCAATATATCTGTAGGGGGGCTGGCATATCCTTATGGACTTGTAGCTGGTCCAACTGAGAGAATATGTTTGATGAGGACCATGATGGAACTGCATCTATAATTAACAAAACTACAAATGAGGAAATAGATCGTGTGAATGTAGGAAAGGACACAACTCCTTATGGAGTTGCAGTCAGTCCAAGTGGAAAAAAAGTTTATGTAGCGAATAATGGAGGACTAAAGGGAGGAAGTGCTTCTGTTATTGACACTGACAAATGAAGTTACAAACACTATACCATTATCAGGTGAGCCTTATGGAATTGTAGTAAGTCCGGATGAGAAAAAAGTCTATGTAACGTGCTATGACAACGACGACGTAATTGTAATTAATACGTCCACTAATACTATTAAAGCTTCAGTACATGTAAGCGGATTATTTCCTAAGGGAATTGCAGTCAATCCAGTGGGAACAAAAATCTATGTAACTAATTCGGATGGTGAAAATACATCTATTGGAATTGTCTCTGTTATTGACACAGCTACAAACACTGTCGTTACCGATATAAAGGTAGGAGAGTCTCCTTATGGAATTGCAGTCACACCGGATGGAAAAAAAGTATATGTGGCAAATGAGGACAGCAATACCATATCTGTAATTAACACTAAAACAAACAAAGTTATAGCTACAGTGCCTGTAGAGAAAAACCTAATGGAGTTGCAGTCAACCCAACGGGAAAAAAGGTATATGTAGCGAATTGGAACGATGATACTGTCTCTGTAATCGACACAACCACAAACAAGGTTATAACTAATGTAACTGTCGGATCACATCCAGTTGCCATCGGGCAGTTTATAGGTGGTAACGTTCTAAAAGATAAAGTAAATTTTTCCAAAACTAAAGCTCCTTTTAGTAAACATAAATCAAAAAATCACTTCAAACACCATAAGATAGAAAAAAAATTACCAATTGAGAAGTAAATAAAAATAACAATATTAAATGAGTAGGTTCCAGGTTTTATCTGGATATCCAAAAATTGTTCCTTTTTTTAGATAGGTATTATAAAATCAAGACTTCATAATTTTTTAGTTTGAATTTTGCTATTTAGAATATATAAAAAAACTATATTTAATTTAAATTGAGTCATAGTTTAAAGGTCTACCCTACCTTTCAACCAACCCTTCTATGGGCTGCATGCATTGACCCACTTGCAGTTCACAGATCAACTTTTTGACATCTAGGATCATTTAAATCACTTATTGGGGATATTGAATGGATACAGACACGATTCTAATAAATGTTTATAATAGGTATGGCAAGAAATTAATCTTATAGCTTCTGAGTATGTAACGGGTGTAACTG
The DNA here is from genome assembly GCA_963733675.1 of uncultured Methanosarcinaceae archaeon. Taxonomy (GTDB): domain Archaea; phylum Halobacteriota; class Methanosarcinia; order Methanosarcinales; family Methanosarcinaceae; genus Methanosarcina. The sequence continues at coordinate 49,207 of CAVTET010000013.1, forward strand.
GTAAAATGTACTCAATCCATTACACCAAAAACGATATTATCTGCCCTTACCAATTTAGTTTGTAACGGGTGTAATGGGTGTAACGGATATTTTCAAAAAACAAAAAAATGATTATATACCCGTTACAAATATATCTGCTTTGTATAAAACGATATCAATAGCTGTAATTTAAGGGTAACTACCTATCTGAAAGCTGAATATACCCGTTACAAAAACATTTTTGAACTAGTTGGCAAGAAAATCAGCTTTGAGTTTTTCTATGTACATTTTGTTATCAGTATAAATATATAGGGTTAGAAGAGTTAATTTGCAGGCATCTTAAATCTCGGCTTGCATGCTCCTATTTCTATGATATCCACGTGTGGAAAACCGCCCCTGTAGGTGTTTAAGGTTGTGCAAGATGCGCAGTGCATGACTTTATAATGGGATTGAAATACATTTGATTCCAGAGCTACCGCATGCCACCTTTTTGCAACTTTTGACCATATATTATATGCTTTATCAGCGTCCTGCTCGATATGTCCTAAAAATGATGCTAAAAACGCGAGTGCTTGGGTTGCACCTACTCCGCATCTATCCAATCCTAATATGTGTTTTATGCAAGGTGGGTATTCATCATAATCATGACTCATATCTGATACTCTGAATTGAGTTGGGGAAGTAAATTGTTTTCGTTCTTGTTCTAACGTTTTTTTCTCAATTTTTTGAAGGTATGGAGACAGTTCTACCAAAAAATCATTCGTATCATCATAAACTGTATACCAATATGCTCCCCGTTTAATTATTTCTTCTTTCAGTGGAATTGTTGCTTCTTCAAATTTAATTTTTATATTATTTTGGTCTAGTGGAATTACTGCAAATTTATGAGTTTTGTGAACGCTGAATATGGTTTTAAATATCCATTTTGCACCGTTAATGTGGTCAATTTTTACGTATTTTATGTAGTCTGGATATTTTTTAAAGAATTCTATCTCGTATGCCTTAGT
>CAVTET010000014.1:0-20468 GCA_963733675.1 uncultured Methanosarcinaceae archaeon
TGAGAAAGAATACATTGCAGCACTTAATAAAGTTCCACGGTTGAGTAGAAAAACTGTGGAAATGGGCATGTCCTTCCTCATGGCATTTGCCAATACACTCTCACAACTAAGCTGCAGCAATTTCAAGCAGGCTCAATTGCTGGCGGAACGCAATGCCCTGGTGAATGCGCTACAAAAAGCAGAGGAAACTCTAAAAAAGGCACATGATAATCTGGGGAAACTAGTTGAAGAGCGAACAAACCAGCTTGAGGAAGCTTACAATTCGTTAAAAGAAAGTGAAAAAAGGCTCGCTGAAGCTCAAAAAATGTCTCATATTGGGAATTGGAAATTGGATCTTAGAACTAATAAAATATATTTATCTGACGAATTGTGTCGTATTTTCAGACGTGATTCACGAGAATTAGCTATAACTTACAATAAATATTAAAGTTATGTAAGCCCCAAAGATCGAGAACATGTGGATAATGCCTTTAAGAAAGCTATAAATGGAGAACCCTGCAGTATTATTGATCATAGAATTATCTTAGCTAATGGGGAAGAACGCGCAGTCCATGTACAATCCGAAGCTATTTTTGATGAAAAAATGATCCCTATTAGATTGAAAGGAATAGTTCAGGATATTACTGAACGTAAAAAAGCTGAAGAGAAAATTCAGAGATTAGCTAATGTTGTAGAATCATCAAATGATGCTATCCTTACTATATCTCTTGATGGTATTATTACTAGCTGGAATAAGGGTGCAGAGCAGATTTATGGTTATTCATCTGAAGAAATTGTAGGGAAAAGTGTATCGATACCCGCACCAGATAATCTCAAAGGTAAAACAAAAAAGTTAATTGAAAAGGTTAAGCTGGGCAAAAAGATCCAGCACTACAGAACTTCAAGGTTAACAAAAGGTGGTAAGTTAATCTATGTTTCAATAGCTCTTTCTCCTATTTTTGATGCATCTGGAGAGCTTATGGCTATCTCAGCTATTGTTAGAGATCTTACGCTGCACATTGAGAGCGAAAAATCCCAAGTGAAAGCTGAAAAAGCTAAAAAGAAAGAAATCCACCATAGAATCAAAAATAATTTGCAAGTAATATCTTCTTTACTTGATCTTCAGGCTGAGAAGTTTAAAAATAGAGAGTGTATTAAGGATTCAGAAGTTCTGGAAGCTTTCAGAGAAAGCCAAGATAGAGTGATATCTATGGCTCTTATTTACGAGGAATTATACAAAGGTGAAGGATTCGAAACTCTAGATTTTTCGACATACATTCGAGAATTGGTTGAAAAACTTTTCCAGAGTTACAGACTAAATAGCAAAAATATACACCTGCACATAGACATGGAAGAAAATATTTTCTTAGATGTGGATACTGCTATTCCTTTAGGAATAATTGTCAATGAACTAGTTTCAAACTCTCTTAAACATACATTTATAGGGAAGGATAACAGGAGAATGTATATCAATCTTCGTAGAGAAAAAAACGGAGAACATATAAATAGTAGGGAAGAAAGCAAATATGAAGGCTGTAAAAGTGCCAGTTTCATTTTGAAAATTTTCGATGATGGGATAGGTGTACCTAAAAGTATCGATTTGGAAAATCCCAAAAGTCTTGGCATACAGTTGGTAACCACCCTAGTAGATCAGTTAGATGGAGAACTTGAGCTGAAAAGGAGTAATGAAACGGAATTCACTATTAGGTTCACAGTAACAGAAAAAAGAAGCAACAACTAGTATAAATACACATAGTTTTAATCACAAAAATTATGCGTATAAAATATCTATGCGTAGAAAATAATATAAGTCATTTTATATGCATCGAAAACTCGTATAAACAAACCTGAAAATATACAATAATCATGTTGAAACGAAAGTTTTTTTAATGATTATAAGAAAAAAGAACAAGAAATTGCAACAATAGAAATTATAGAAAATAGAATACCACGGTTCAACCATGAAAATTTTATTTGTTGCGTTATTGCTAGATCGTAAATACAAGCTATGTAGTCATCGATGATCTTTTGAGAATCAATTTCTGTAATACTTTTCGCATATTCTTTACGCTGATATTGTACAACATAACTATAAAAAAAATAGTTTCATAATTATTTGTACCTACTATTGGATAAATAGTCATAGGCTGTTATATTATTGAAATTAATAAGCATAAAACTGCAAATATGTAAATAAATATTTTACACGATGAAAAACCTGTTTTGTTTGCTTGTACAATCGAGTAAAGTATTATACCTGAAATACCCCTAAAGAAACTTGATTTTGTATCAGCCATTTTCAAAATTTCATGATTGGAATAAAGAACACTAGTTAATAAGTCTATTTTTTTCTTCATCTGACTTTATCACAAAAATACCTACATTTTATACATGGTTTATCCATTTTCAGACAGTCATTGTAGCAATTAAACTAGGAACCAAATTTTGCCATTGCTCGGTATTCATCTATATTGTTAAAAAGATCACTAAGTTGTGCTTGCTGTTTGTATTTAATTATAATTTCGCTGGCCAGTTTCAAATCAGCTAACTCGATGGCACAGGATATTAAAATCTATGCATAATATGTCTTCAGGAAAAATACATCGAATTCCTAAAGCTTAGGAAGCTTCAAGGCATGGGATTATATATTTTTAAAGTATTCGTAGTACTAAATCATCATAAGCTGTAGATTCACTCATCTTATCTACATCACCAGAAGTATCAAGTTTAGACCTGATATACCATTCATCATAGCTTATGATGCCTTCGTTATCTTTTTGTACTGAACCTTTTTTTCGTTTCATAAATTTTTTTTCTTCGTCAGAAACAGTATCATTTAATATGTCATCTTCAAAGCAATGGTCAAAAAAAATAAAGGGACTATTATATTGGATTTTTAGTTGGTGATTATTTATTTCCACCATTTTATGATATAATCCCTTGGGATCTTGTTCTACTATTTTATTGAAAATATCATCATTTATATCAAAAGCCAGTTTTAGTGCTATTTTCTTAACTTTTTTTCGTCTGCTATTTCTTGAAGCGATGTTCGGAATGTTTCGTGCAATATTCTTAAAGACAATAGTTGCACAACTCCGACCGATGACTTCTTCCTTAACGTCTTCAGCTGGGGGTTTTATATCTTTCAATATTTTCTGAAATCATTATCCAGATAGTGAAAAAGTTTGAAGATATTCTGATGGATCTGATTGAATATTAGTTTTTAATGAATTGTGGATTTGCTTATTCCAGACGCTTAGCAAGAAATTAATGTTTTTGAAAATTGTGTTTGTCAATTTAGCATAGATATGATCTATGTAGCTTTGGATTAGCAGATCGCCTTCAAAGCCTTTTCCGAATCTGTAAATCTCAGATGCTTTAGTGTAAAATGTTTCAGTATCGTTTTTTATGCACAAGTCGAAGAGTGAAATAGATAACAATACCTGCACGCGGAAGATTATATCACGAACCGAATTTATTAAATGAAGGTGGTATCGGCTGGCTATATTCAAAGATTTTTCGTACCGGTTTAGTCCTATATTTGGGAAATAATACCTAATTTTTTTTAATTTTTTAAGTGTTGATATGTTCTATCTGTTTTTACGAGTTGTATTTTTAATCGGGTATATCAAATCTAGGCAACCTAATTTTTGCAAACCATGAAAATGCCTGTTAACTGTTCCTTGGTCAATTTCATCATATTTTTCGTGCATACTTTTTCTAATAAATGGCTCTTTGATCAGTCCTTTATATCTAAGAAGTAATTCAATGATTTCAGACTTCACTTCACCCACATTAAAATGGTAACGTCTCTTCTCAACCATATGATCTAATAATAATATGTATTTAAATATATGTAAAAATTCTATTTTGATAACATACATATATGTTATCAAAATAACTTCTTTAAATGCTGAATATTACAGAAGATTATTCTAACTATGCGATCAAAAGAACAAAGAAAAATATAGATATATCCTGTTGCCATTATTAGTTTGACTAATATTTTAGAATGAGGATAGTAAGATGATCATGAATTTTTACGATTCAGAAAATATTAAAAAATCTCTCAATTCCTGTATATCTAACACAAACAGTTATATCCGATTGGTAATGTCAATTATATGATGGATAATAGTAAAGAATACCAGCTTTACCTTGAAGCTCTTGATGATGAGAGATCCTCATGGGGGAGGAGGACTGCCATAAAAAGGCTCAGCGAGTGTCAAAACAGAGGAATCTCTATACTACCTGAATGAAATCATAATTGACAAAAATTGTATAGTACCTGATTGGCTAAAAAAGATCGCAAGAGAATACTACGTAGATCTCTGTCTCGAATATCTCTAAATATGTAATTTTTAACTGGTATTATATTTCGCAAAATACATTAATTCCGACATTTCGCATATTACACAGATATATTATTTGTTAGCCTATTTGCAGCTATATTCGTGGAAGTTAGATTAATTTTTAAGCTACTATCATATTTGGAAAAAAGATGGAATTCTTGTGTACATCTCTGGAAAGTGCGTTGAATGAACAATCTTGTTTAGAGATACTTGCCCCCTCAGAAATATAGTGCAGGTCTTTTAATAGTTGGAGTATTATTTTTTTTTATTTTAAAGATATACAATTCTGCTGGTAATAGAATCTTTGTTATTAATCTTTTATTTGTTGAGAATTTATTCCTTATTGTCAAATTGAATCACGAATTTTAAGAGCTAATTTAAGATCTTCAACTAAAATCCAAACAAAAAATATGTCGATTTAAATTAAATATTCAAATTACAGTCATCTGACGCTATGTAACTAAGGGAAAGATGAAAAAAAGAAATTAAAGGATAGATTTATCTTTTCCTTCCTTTTGCAGTACGTTCCTTCATTCAATCTTGCATTTGCGATCAGTGAAAAACATGTGTACTTGACAATAAACACACTTTTCCAAGTTTTGGAAGTGTTAATTTTAACTGTTCGGACTTCAAGCGCACTTTTGAATATCATTCTCAGAAAAGAATCATATTTTAGTGAGGATAAATATAATATGTACGAACGATAATTAAGGCCACAATTTTCTAATTTATATATACAATTATCCCAATTAATATTATATATTGAATTTTATCTCGTTTAAACCATATTATGCCTTCTTTACTTATGAGTCCTACTTTTGATTCCTGCAATAAGTTGAAAAATAGTGCTCCTTTAGAAAATATAGCTAATTATCTATAGAGTTTTTTAACCTTCGAACCTTTCACAAACTTTAAATCTTAGAAAATTTTAATAAACCTCCGATTCAATAATTGCTGATACATACTATTATAAATAAAAAGCCAAAGATTAGGATTTATAGAAATCCTACAATTTGCAGGTAATCATTTTAAGGAGACAATGGGCGATGGGTAAGGATACCGAAAAAATTTTTAGAAACCCCAACATTAATCTTGGTGGGCGCTGGAGCAATTCTAAGTGCTTTTTTATTCCACTTCATGTTTAAATACGCTGACGAGAAAAATCTTCTTATGGTTATATTAACTGCATTGCTGATAGCAGTAGTTTCAATTGGAGTCGTCAAAGGCATTGTTTACACATACAAACAGAAATATAGTAAGTAACTGCTACTGAATTAAAGCTGAAGGCTTGTTACCTAATTCTTTAAACTTTTGTTCACGAATCAGCAAGCTCACCCATCCCTTTACTAAATAGGATCTATGTTAAAATTAGATTTTGATTTTGGAAAATGGATTTTTAGATCTTGATTATAACTTTATTTTCAAATAATGTTTTGTTTTGCTATTCACTACTGAGTGTAAATTGAAAATCGTTGATAATTAGGGAGTCAACATACTAAAAAATAACCATTAATATTGGATTTATGATCCACACCAAAATATCACTAAGAAAACAATTGAAGAACCAAGGGTAAAGATCGCTAATGGAAATTCCATAAAGACATGGAATTATTATATATAAATTTGGTTTAATACACTATATTTATCGATGTAGCAATATTTTATTACAAATTAATATTTACAGAACCACTGGCTAAGAGCCTGTCTAAATATCATATTTAGTATCATTTGCTTAAAGATTTGATAAGACCCAATCTATTGATCATTTCTACCGCGTTTTTTCCAAACTACCAATAAATCACTATGTCATCAAATACTTTTCAAATTATATCTATATAATGCGTCCCTACAAGATCATTCTGCTTGGAAACCATGATTTTTTTGCCTACACAGGATTTTTGTACCAGTTGAGATCTCCCTATTCAAAAACCATAGCAGACAATATCATATTTTAAGTAGTTATCCAGCTCAAAACTTCGATCCAATAGCCATCCTTGAGGTGCTATTCAACAAGCACATGCTAAAAATACGGTTGAATTGATATGTTTTCATTATTTTACATAATTTTACTCTACTTTATAATTAAATTATACTTACAGTGATGGTTATTGTAGAGATCTTGTTATAATACTTTAATAAACCTTATACCGATATCTTCTTCGTAGTTTCAGAAATTTGCATGGAATCTTTGGGATTTTTGTTTCTTTCTGTGATGGTTCATTTCTTCAATATTTAAGAAAAATCAGAAAACATTAAAAATATTCCTAATCCATCGAAGACTACACATAGAGAATGTAATAAATTCATAAAAGTCATATCCGATTTGTGCACTTGAAGAAAGAGGAAAAAATTACATCGTTAATTTTGAGGTGTATCTTTAAGATAAAGAAGATAAAAAGGACGACAAAAAAAATTGACTTATCTGATCATATCTCTAACAATCAAGAAGAAAAAAATCAAAACGGTACAACTAAGAATCAATGAGGTTTACCTTATATGTCAGAAATCAGAAAGCATTATTTTCTTTCGAATACTGCATAATTGCTGAAGAAAGAACTAAAAGACCTTCGGACTTCGCAGAAGAAGCTGAAAATTTAGCGAAACACAGTCCTATACGTTGCTCTTTTTGCGGAGGAGCTGAAGAAGATACTCCCCTAGCTACTGCAGTATATAAAAATGGGAAAATTTATGTAGATGCTCCTGAAAAGAGAATACTTAACTGGGATTTTCGCTGTTTTCCGAACCTCTACCCTGCCCTTTTCCCTGTCCCTAATCCTCTCGAAAATCAAAAAATTGGCTTGCAATCTGAACCTGGATATGGTTTTCATGAAGTGATTATAGAATCACCTTTGCATGGGAGAAGACTAGAAGATTTTTCTGACCTTGAGATCTCAGGACTCATGAATGTTTATAGAACCCGTACATGCAATTATTTGACCAATGAGAAAATATGCTATGTCTCCCGATTCAAAAATTTCGGGAAAGCCGTCGAGCTTAAATGGATCACTCTCACAGTCAACTTATTGCCCTCCCATTTTGCCCTCCTCCACTCGAAAGGGAAATGAAAGCTATTAGGGAAAGAAAAACGTGTGCTTACTGCACAATTTTTTCTAAGGAAAAAGCATCTCTAGACTCATTTATGAGAACAGTGAATGTATAGCCTTTGCTCCTTATTATTCGATGGGACCATTTGAAGTGTGGATTCTTCCTAGGAGACATGTAAGTTTTCTCGGAGATTGCAATGATAAACTCCTTTTAGCCCTTGGAGAGGCTTTAAGAGCTTCTCTAAAAAGCTACAGGAGATTCTTAGGGAATATTCCTTTCAACTATATGCTTTACCAGCTTTCCAAAAATTCTGACTATCACCTAAATCTTCGGCTTCTTCCTAGGCTTTCTATCAGTGCAGGGTTTGAGCTGAATACGGGAATTTATATCAATACAGTTCCTCCGGAAAGAGCTGCCTCATATTTGAGGAGAGATATCATGCTTGAAGAATGAATACTGGCTGAGAAATTGATTCAAAAAGGGAACTCAAAAGAAAAATATAACGTTTGGAATCTTTAAAATATAGTATATATAAAATATTAATAATTAGCACCAAAGGATTAATTTGTGAAGTTATCTGTTGCTAGAATAAAATCAGACGTATAAGATGCGCTTTTTCAGAAGTAAAATGACAACTTATATCCTTTATTCGCAATGATTCATCTATCAAAACTAGGACATAATGCTATCAACCGAGAACTTCACATAGCCGATTTTAATAAAATTTTTCGATTTCGTGCTTCACATCCTCAATAGAAAATTTTTGCCTTACTAGAGGCTTTTCCTGAATTGTCAGTACCCCCTCCTCAAGAGTTTCTCGCTCGTTTTGATAAAAAACGCCGTTGGGAATCTTATCTCCCCATTCCAGAGACCTCTCAAATGCCTTTAAGCGGTTATAGAGGTCATACCCCTCTTCCAGTTTATATACTCTGTCTCGATACCACTTGAAAGTATTTGTCTTATTAAAGGTGATACAGGGTTGAAGAATATCAAGGAAGGCAAAACCTTTGTGTGTTATGGCGGCCTTCATAAGATCTTTCAGGTAATCCTGATCTCCTGAAAAACCCCTGGCTACAAAACTGCAGTCCTGGGAAATTGCCAAGGCAAGTGGGTTCAACGGCTCTTCAAGGACACCATAAGGCTGTATTTTTGTTCGGGTCCCCTGGGCTGTTGTAGGAGATGCCTGTCCTTTTGTCGCCCGTAAATTTGGTTGTTATGCACGAACAGAGAAATATTCGGGTTGCGACGAATTGTGTGAAGGAAATGATTTCCGCCTTCTCCGTAACAGTCCCCATCTCCTGCAACCGCAATTACGTGCAAAAAATCATTGACAAGTTTTGCAGCAGTAGCTACAGGTAGGGTTCTTCCATGTAACCCATTAAAAGTATGGCATCTAATATAGTGTGGAAGTTTTCCAGACTGGCCTATTCCCGAAACCACAAGCACTTCCCATGGCTCAATACTAAGTTCTGCTAATGCCTGCTTAATAACCGAAAGGATATTGAAATTTCCACATCCTGGGCACCAGGCCGGAATCTGTCCCGTGTAATCTTCAGAAGTAGGCATGCAGTTCCTCCTTCAGGTTTTCGATGGTAAAAGGCCTCCCATCGTACTTTGAAATTTGATGGGAAAATTCAAACCCTGTTTCTGCTCTTATTAATTTTGCAAATTCCCGCTGGAATTGTTTTCTATACAAACGGTAAGGTCTGCGTTCTTAAGAATCTCGATATAATCAAACTTAACCTGCTCGGGAAGAGGGTAGTCTGGCTGAAGTGCATCATCGCAACCTTTTGTTCCCTAGAATGAGTATCAACAACCTCTTTTATCACCCCATAAGTAGAGCCATGCCCTATGAGCACCACTTTTGGGACAGAGTCTCCATAAAGAAGCGGTGGTTCTATTTCCTTCTTTATAAGAGGCAGTTTCTTGAGCAGTCTTTTTTGGACCATTTTGATACGGGTTTCACTATCTTCGATAATATGTCCTTCTTCATCATGTTCATCACTATCAGCTACTACCAGGTGCCTTCCAGCCTCTCCTGGGATCGCAAGGGGAGAGATCCCTTTTTCAGAATATTTAAACCGTTTATACTCCTCAACACCTTCAAGATCCTTTTGTCTAAGCCGGTAATCGTTGTAAATAAGGTGCTAGAGGTGAACTTTTCATATGTCCATTCGGTATCCACGAGGTATTGGTCTGACTGAATGAACACAGGGACCTGATACTTTTCAGCAATCTCAAAAGCCTTATTGGTTAGGTAAAAAGCCTGTTTTGGATTTCCGGGCTCAAAAATTACTCTAGGAAACTCTCCATGTGCTGCATGAAGAATAAAAAGCAAGTCTGCCTGCTCCGTACGTGTAGGCAAACCGGTTGCAGGCCCAGGACGCTGCATTTCTGCAATTACAATAGGAGTTTCTGTCATTCCTGCCAGAGATAGACCCTCTACCATCAGAGCAAATCCTCCACCTGAAGTTCCTGTCATTGCCCTTACGCCTGCAAAAGAGGCTCCAATAGCCATATTAATAGCTGCAATCTCATCTTCAGCCTGCTCAACGACTAAGTTATACTCTTCTGCTCTGGAGGCCATATAGTCCAGAATTCCCGTTGAAGGCGTCATCGGGTAACCGGAATAAAACTTACAACCAGAAATAACAGCTCCTATTCCGATTGCATGAACCCCATCAATGAGCATGAGCTTCCTGTATTCAGGTTCGTGTATTCCGAAGGCTTCGCAGTCAGTACAGTTTGTACGAGCATAATTATACCCTGCTTCTGCGCATGCTATATTTCTCTGGATCACTTCTTCCCCTTTTTCCTTGAAAACTTTTCTTAGAACATTCCTGAAGGCTTCAAGTCCAATATCAAGCATGCCAAGCGCTGCTCCAGTTGCTACGGTATTTTTCATAATGCTTTCCTTTCCGATATCAAGAGCTATTTTTCTGAAAGGAATATCCATAAACTCAGATTCTTCAAATTTCTTTTTGGTAATTCCAGAATCGTAGAGAATAAATCCTTCATCTCTCAGGTTTTTTCTATGAACTTCGATAGTTTTCAGGTCAAGAGCCGAGAATATCGAGCATCTCTCTGGAGGCGGATATCTCATGGTCGGAAAGCGAATCTGGTAAAAATTGTGGCCACCACGTACCCTGGACATGTAATCCTGGTGCGTAAATACATGATATCCTATTCCGGAAAAGACCTTGGCAAGGGCTCCTCCTACAGTCACCAGCCCCTGTCCAGCTTCTCCTCCTACTAGAAGTGTATAATCCATAAATTTTGCCCCCATAGATTCTTTCCTTTTTATCTAAATTCGTATAAGTTTCAGTCACTCATACAGAACTTTAATACAAAACTCTTATTTTCAGGCTTGTTTGAAATAATTACATCAAACCAGAAACTCCTCTGGCCAACTTTCTTCATTTTTGTCATCACTCTATTGAAACTTCTGGGAACATAGAGCTCGTGTTATCTGAATCCTCCAGCAGACTAAAGCTTTCCTGTTAAGAGTCCGCAGATGCAAGATAGAAGCTTATTTAAATGCAGTAAATTTGTATTTCAATGCGCTGCATATCGGACAGATATCGGGTGCTTCTCCTTCAAGTGTATAACCGCATACTTCGCAAACCTGGATAGGACCGAAGTCAATATCTTTTTCTGAATTCACTGATTCTAATGCTTTTTCATAAAGCATTTTGTGCATTTTTTCAGTGCATAAGACCATTCAAAACTTCTTTGTGCGCCTTTTTCCCCCTGAAATTTTGCAACTTCAATGTACGTAGGATACATTTTCTCGATTTCATATGTTTCGCCAGCAACAGCTAGTTTAAGGTTTTTCTCGGAATTCCCCAGGCCAAAAACTGCCATGTTATTTGCGACAAATCCTCCATTGAGGTGTTTTAATTCCTGGAAAGGGTCTCCTGCATGCACATATTCAGCATGAGCGATTGCTCGGAACAAGCGAGCCACATTATTAAATTGTTCATTTTTAGCCTGATTTGCAAAATGAACATACCTCATATGTGCTTGACTTTCTCCCCCAAATGCATTGATAAGATGTTGTTCTGTGATCTTTCTCATTAAAAGCCCCCTTTTCAATAAAATTCAATAGTTTCATATTTTAGGACTTGTGTATTTGAGTAGCAAATAAAGCATTCACAGATCTAACATAAATAAAATAATTTAGACATTTTGAAATCTCATGCTATTTTTATTCAGTTCAATTGCGCAAGCTTCATATTGGTCCTCAAGCTCTCTATTGCACGTTTAAAATGTGGCTAGACAACATCATAGTTAGTTCACTAATTAGTTATATTTTTAAAAAACTGATTATAGTCGCAAACATAATTATTGGCGTATAAATAACTCGAAATTCTATAAACGTGGAAAAACGATGAGATAAAGGGGGAACAGTTCTCTCATTGTCTTTCTTTGTTGTGTTCCGTGTTTTCCGTCGTCCAATTTTGCATTTAAATTTAGTAAAAAAAATTATATACTTGACGATAAATCCACTTTTGCTCTTTACCGGGGAGTTTGCATAGGTGAACTCCCAAATAGCTCATCCTCAAAAGTGCATAGATGCAACAAGCACTCCATCAGTAAATCTGCTCTGCCAGATAGTTCTCGACACCCATCTGTTTAATCTGATCGATTTGGGCCTCAATCCAGTCGATGTGTTCCTCCTCTTCCTTCAGGATCGATTCGAGAAGCACTTTGGTGTTATTATCCCCCACCTCAGCTGCTACATTGATGCTATCGTTGTAACCTCGAATAGCCGAGTCTTCGGCTCCATGATCATACTCATGCATATTTGGAACTTGGGCGCCGATGATTATTTGATTCAGTTTGCTGACGATTGGCTTCCCTTCAAGGAAAAGAATCCGGGCGATCAGCTTCTCTGCGTGTCTCATTTCGGCGATGGCTCGTTTCTGGATCATCTCTTCTAGTTGCTTGTAATTCCAGTTTTCACACATCTCGGCATGAACAATGTACTGGTTAATAGCTGTTAGTTCATCGGCCAAACGAGCATTTAGATGTTCAATAATCTTCTCATTTCCTTTCATAACTGAACTCCCTATTGAATCAAAAAATATCTGTCAGTTCTCGAAGATTATTCGATTTGTATTTTTTTTGCTGGCTCTTCCAACTCCATTTTCGGGAGTGTTATAGTCAGGACACCATTTTCAATTTTTGCAGTGCACCCCTCCTCTTTAACGCTGGTAGGTAGGCGAACAGCTCGGTAAAAGTGCGTATATTCTCTTTCCTTACGAATATATCCTCCCTCTTCGGTTTCTTTTTCCTTTCCGCTCTTTGCACTTATCTCAAGCATGTCTTCTTTAAGGTTTAGCTCAATATCCTCTTTATTTATTCCTGGCAGGTCGGTAGTTACCAAAAGCTTGCTTCCTTCGTCCTTTATGTCAATGGCAGGAGTAAATACATTTCCTCCTTCCCATTTTTCCCTAGGCATGAAGTCCTCAAATAACAGGTTCAGACGTTCCTGGGTTTTCTTAATCTCTTCAAATGGATCCCAGCGTGTGGGTCCTTGAAATATTCTCTTCACAGGCCAATTCATATCAAATATCTCCATAAAATAAAGTTATAACACAATAGTTGTGCTATTTTAAGTATATTGAAGGAGGATATATATAGTTTTCTTTGACAATTTCAACGGAATAGAAATTATAATCATTTTTCAAATTTGTGATAGGACCTAAGGGAATGAAAACATATGTAAAAAATTTCAGCTTAATAATATAACTTCAATGATAACTCTGATAAGGCCTTTGAAATTTAAAATTTGATTTAAGATTAATCTGCATTTCTTTTTTAGAGAATAAGAATCTCAATGTTAAATTTGTGAAGATCTCCAAAAGTAATAACAACATAATTAATATAAAATTATTATTCTAGGTTAAAATATTTTATGGGAAAATAATTTTTATTAAGAAACTATTTTTTGTATAAATAATTTAAAATAAACAAAAAATTAATTGTAATCAAAGATATAAAACCGAACTGAAATAAGCAATTTAATAGATGCCTTAATCATGTATGAATATTAGGGGTAATAAGATGGCGGAAACCTTGAGATTATCACCAATTATCTGTGCATATCCTGACGACAATTACGAAAACTTTCTAATTGAAGTAGTTCTTCCAGGAGTCGAAAAGAAAGATATTTCTTTTAAAATTACCGAAGACAGTTTTTATGTAGCTGCTAGTAAAGAAGGAGTTCAGTATCTGGACAGTTATTCGATCTGCTGTCCAGTAAACCCGAGAAAAGCAGTTGCTAAATACTCAAACGGTGTACTTAAAGTGACAGTACCTTACCAACAGCCTTTAGAAAAATTAGTAGATGTGAAAATCGAGTAAGGCGATGATTAAAGAAAAAGCTTCTTTACACGGAAATGCCGAAAACTGAAGCATATAACAGCAAATCTCTATAGATTGAATATAATTTAGAGGATTTCGAGAAATTCCTAAATTTAGTCATATGCCAATAAATAATATATAAATGATTCATGAATTGGAATGCGCTTAATAATTTGCTAAATTTTATTCCACTTTCCATCGATGTACACAAAAATGCCATCGATTTTCTCAATATGATAGCGGCTCAAAAATCAATATAACTTTCAATGAACAATAGTGGGGGAATAGACAAAGGAATTCTAAATCTGTGTACATCCGCAAAATGTCGGTTCAATTGATGTTATATCTTTTTTAATTATTTTAATTGCCTAATGAGAGAATTTGACAATATACACCTATTGTACTTGATTTTGGACATCAAGAGGCTAAGTCTAGAATCCAAAATCAGATAGGCTGGGGTAACAAATGATTAAAGCAAAGATTGCAGTAAATGGTTACGGAACCATAGGAAAAAGAGTTGCAGACGCTGTTAGGGCTCAGGATGACATGGAAATTATTGGAATTTCCAAGACAAAGCCTAACTATGAAGCTGCAGTAGCCAATCAACTCGGGTACGATATATACGCACCTTTTGAGAATATTGAAGTTTTTGAGAAGGCAGGGATGCCAGCAGCCGGAACAATTGAAGAAATGATCGGAAAAGCCGACCTTGTTGTGGACTGCACTCCAGGTGGAGTTGGGGAAAAAAATAAGCCTTTATATGAGAAAGCCGGAGTAAAGGCGATTTGGCAGGGAGGAGAGAGTCATCCACTTACAGGTTTCTCTTTTAATGCGATCAGTAATTATGATCAGGCTCTGGGTCGTGACCTTGTGAGGGTGGTCTCATGCAATACCACAGGACTCTGCAGGGTAATATCCCAGATAGACAGTGAACTCGAAGTAAAGAAAGTGAGGGTAACTGTTGCAAGGAGGGCTGTCGACCCCAACGATATTAAAAAGGGGCCTGTTAATTCAATTGTACTTCACCCAGTGAAACTTCCGTCCCATCATGGACCTGATGTAAAGAGTGTACTTCCAAACATCAATATCACATCTGCAGCACTGGTAGTTCCGACAACTCTAATGCACCTGCATACTGTGAATATGGAAGTTAACACTGACTGCACTGCAGAAGATATCAAGAAAATTTTCAGTACCCAGTCCAGGATACATTTCGTAGGACAGGGGATTACTTCAACAGCTGAAATCATAGAAGTTGCCAGAGATATCGGGCGGCCCAGAAATGACATGTGGGAGAATTGTATTTGGCCTGAATCCATAACAGTGACTGAGAAGGAGATCTACTTCTTCCAAGCAATCCATCAGGAATCTATCGTAGTTCCCGAAAATGTGGATGCTATTAGGGCCATGATGGAACTGGAAAGTGAAGGTGCAAAGTCAATCGAGAAAACAAATAAAGCTATTGGAATGTAAATTTCTGTAGAAATTTCAGCTCTTTAAGATAGATGATAGCAAGATTTGTGAATAGAATTTTCTAAAATTGAAAAATTATGATCCAGATTCATGAACTAATTTTACGAAATCTATTGTTCTCTAACAGAGGAAGATAATATGGCTAAAGAATTATACAAATTACCAGATTTGAAATATGGATATGCAGACTTGGAACCTTTTATTTCCGAAGAGCAATTAAGAATACACCATGATAAACATCATCAGGCTTATGTAACTAATGCGAATTCAATTTTGCAAATGATGGACAAAGCAAGAGCGGAAGGAACTGAGTTTGATTATAAGGCAAATGCGAAAGCTTTGGCTTTTAATTTGGGAGGACATGTCCTTCATAATTATTTTTGGTGGGAGATGACTCCTGCAAACAATTCCAACAAAGAACCAGTCGGTGAATTATCTGAAGTGATCAAAGAAAATTTTGGGAATTTTGAAAGGTTTAAAAAGGAGTTTACCCAGGTCGCATCAAGTGTTGAAGGCTCTGGTTGGGGAGCATTAACCTTCTGCAAGGGTACTAAAAGACTCGGAATCATGCAGATAGAAAAGCACAATGTAAATATAATCCCAAGTTTCCCGATTCTAATGGTTCTGGACGTATGGGAGCACGCCTACTACATTGACTACAAGAATGAAAGAGGCAAATTTATAGATGCATTTTGGAATATAGTCGACTGGGAGAGGATCGATAAGTACTTCAAAGATATTGAAAAATAATCAGAGTTTTGTTTTAAGATATATTTATGCCATCTTGTTCACCTGCACACTTTGAACACTTTAGATGATTTAGATAAATCTTTTATTTTCAAGAGTCATTTATATATTATTATACGCAATGACAAAATTTGGGGGTTTATGGAAAGCCTCTTTAGGATATTGTTGAGGAAATTCCTATGATATTCGAACGCATTAAATCTGAAGGTCTAGCTCACCTTTCTTATTTTATTGGCTCTGAGGATGAAGCCTTAGTTATTGATCCACGAAGGGACTGTCAGGCATATTTTGACCTTGCCAGAAGAGAGTCTATGAAGATAAAATACATCTTTGAAACTCACAGAAACGAGGATTATGTAATAGGTTCTCTGGAACTTAAAAATCTTACAGATGCAGAAATTTACCATGGTCGTGGTGTAGATTTTAAATATGGAAATTACCTAGATGATGGTCAGGAGTTCAATTTTGGCTCAATGAAACTGACTGCTTTGCATACTCCAGGCCATACTGACGAAAGTACATCCTATACTCTAGTAGATCTTGATACCGGTCAAGACCCCATTATGGTTTTCACGGGAGACACACTGTTTATAGGTGACGTAGGGAGGACCGATCTCTATGGTTCACGGGAAGCTTCAAGACTAGCATCAAATTTGTATGATAGTATTTTTCATAAAATATTACCTCTTGGAGATGAGGTAATACTCTGTCCTGCACATGGTGAGGGCTCTATTTGTGGGGGTTTTATCGCTAAAAGGGAGCTTAGTACCCTTGGATTGGAACATATCCAAAACCCTATTCTCCAAAAAATTGAGAAGGAGGAGTTTGTAAAATATAAGGTTGAAGAACAACTTGAATTCCCGCCTTACTTCAAGAAAATGGAGCAGTATAACCTTCAAGGGCCTCCTCTATTGCAAAGATTGCCAACTCCAGAGTTTCTTTCGCCAGAAAAATTCAAAGAAGAGGTAGAAAAAGGAGCTTCAGTTGTAGATACACGCATGCCCTTTTCTTTTGGTGGAGTACATATAAAAGATACTTACAGTATCTGGCTAGGAGGTGTACCTATCTTTGCCGGTTGGGTGCTTCCTTATGAGAAACCCATACTTCTAGTTCTGGAAGAAAAAGAGCAGCTGGAAACTGTTGTAAAATATTTAATCAGATTGGGTTATGACAATATCGCAGGTATACTAAACGATGGAATTGCTGCCTGGTACATTAAAGCTCTACCGATAGATAATTTTAATCTCATATCCGTTCATGATTTGAAAGGCAAATTGGATAAAGGAGAGAAAATAGTAATTCTTGATGTGAGAGACAAGAAAAAATGGGATAAAGGACATATAAATGGAGCTAAACACATCTACGTTGGTTATCTGAAAGATAAACTGGATGAAGTTCCAAAAGATAGGCCTGTAATTGTTTATTGTGGCACTGCTCGGAGTGCTAATTTAGCGGCTTCAATTTTGAAAAAGAATGGCTATGGTAAAGTATACAATGTCCTTGGAGGTATGACCGCATGGAAGAACGCTGGATATGATGTGGTAAAATGAGCAAAATTTACTTTAGAATGTTTAATTATAGTCTCTAACTCGATGAATTCTACTTTTTATCACTGAATTGGACGTTTCCTTTCATTTTTTGAAAAGGAAAATGATTTTGATACTCCCCTGGATTAATATTTGGAAAGATTTTTTTCCAAATAATCTCTTGAGTGCTTAAATCCCAATCTTCGCCTTTTAAGCACATAACTTCAATTTTTTTAATAGCTGATTTTACTTCTTCCATCTAGATAAGATCAAAAAATTCAGTGGCATTTTTACGATATAAATTCCGATGCTATTATATTTCTTCCAAGAAAATATGTAATGGAGGATTTTACATGAGACTCGTCGATTATAAGAAAATAATGATTGCAACCGATGGCTCGGATTGCTCCAAGCTGGCTATTGACAAAGGGATAGAGCTTGCTCGATTAAGTGGGGGAACAGTTTATGCAGTCTATGTGATATCAACAGCCTACTTATCTCCGAGGGGTGGAGGTTGGGAATTGATACATGAGGAATTGAAAAGCCAAGGGCAACAGGCTGTAGATTATATAAAAAGATTAGGAGAGGTAAAAGGAATCAACGTAGAATCTGTCCTGCTTGAAGGAAATCCCTCAGACGAGTTGAACCGGTATGTCGATGAGGAAAAAATGGATATTGTTATTATGGGCACCCTTGGAAAGACAGGATTAGACAGGATACTTCTGGGTAGTGTTGCAGGAAATCTGGTTCGTCACTCGAAGGTTCCTGTTATGGTTGTGAGGGAAAAGTGTGAGCCACAAGATTGATCTAAAATAAACTGCAGAGAATTTCGGTAAACCCCAAAATTTCGTTCTATGTTTATAAATAATATATAAAATTACTCGTTAAAATCAGAGATTTATTGAAACCTCCATTATTTCTTTTTCTTATATTTTCTGTTTATGTTTGTGGTTTAGGTTAATTAGCTTCAGGTATTCCAGTAGTTACATATGCTCTAGGGATCCTATGAGTTCTATGAGCTCTACAAGTTATTGACCAGCAATTTTTTCTTTTTTCGGATGGAACTTAGGGAATTCAGAATTTTTCGCACAAAAACATCGATCTTAAAATATCATTTTAAATATATAGAGGATTTCAATAAACTCCTGATTTTCATAAGCCTTGAATAACATATATGAGTACTTGATAAATTAAGGTGTTTATTGAGATCCGTTTTAAGCCACAATATACACTTTTCCCTTATTAATTAAAACTACTCTAAAAATAATAGTTTTGGGATAAAATTATTATTAAAACATCATTAATATCAAAATAATTTTAGATTACTCTCCAATACTCAAATGTATAAGGATTTGTCTGAATTTTTGAGAACAAATCTAACAACTAAGAACAATACATAACTAAAAAAATGAGTAAATAATACAGGTATATTAAGAAGTATATTTAAATAAGTAAGAAGGGAAGCATTTGATCCAACTGAAAAGAATTTACGAACAATCCTCAGATAAAGATGGATTAAGGGTACTAGTGGATAAGCTCTGGCCTAGAGGACTTCGAAAAAATGAAGTCCGGCTTGACATCTGGCTAAAGGAAATAGCTCCTGATGAAGAGCTTAGAAAATGGTTTTCCCATGATCCTGATAAGTGGGAAGAGTTCAGGAAACGCTATCTTAAAGAACTTGAGCAAAATGAAGAGTATGTACAAAAACTTATCGAAAAAGCGAAAGAAACTGATTTGACTCTGCTCTATGCTGCAAAGAATGAACGTTTCAATAACGCCATAGCTTTAAAGGAGTATATAGAATCTAGATTAAAGAAACTATAGCTATAAAAGATTAAATTGAACACAAAAACTGTATTTGATGGATAGCTGCAAGACGCGAACAGATTAATCCTGTACTTTTAACTCATTTTAGATAATTTCGATAAACTTTTCCATCGTGATACAATATACCTGCCCGTAGAAAAACTAATAGAACGGGGATACAAATTGATAAATGGAGTGGAAAGGTGAAAAAGGATCAGTTGAAGCAAATTAAAGTTCTCGCTTTCGGAGAGGCTCTTTTTGATATAATTAAAGGTTCAGCTCATCTTGGAGGTGCTCCCCTTAACATTGCAGCCCACCTTGCAAAATTGGGAGCAAAACCGACTGTAATAACAGCAATCGGAAAAGATGAGCTCGGTAAAGTTCTCCTTACCAGAACTGAAAAAATGGGAATTGACACTTCATACATTTTAGTCGATAAAAAAAGACCCAACTGGAACTGTTACTGTCAAATTGGAAGATGAGGGAATTCCTATATTCACTATCAATGAAGAGGTAGCCTGGGATGCAATCACTCTAGATGAAGAAAAATTTAAGGCGCTTGCAGGAAAGGAATGGGATGCCTTCTATTTCGGAACGCTTGCTCAAAGGTCGGAAGAACAGGAAAACACTTAAAAGGCTGCTTTCAGAAATAAAGACAAACAATTTCTTCTACGATGTTAATCTGAGAGTTGGCTTCTACACAAAGAGATGGATATTATCTTCTCTTGAACACTGCACGATTCTCAAAATGAATGAAGAAGAAGCTGCGACAATTTCTGACTTTCTTTTTGGCATCGTACACTCCTGTGATGCTCTCTGTCGCCTACTTACAGAAGAGTACCCTAAAATATCCTTAATTTGCATAACACAGGGACCTAAAGGAGCTGTAGCTTACAATAAGGGCGTCTACGAGGAAATCAAAATCACTCCAATAGAAGTAGCGGA
Source organism: uncultured Methanosarcinaceae archaeon (assembly GCA_963733675.1). Classification (GTDB taxonomy): domain Archaea; phylum Halobacteriota; class Methanosarcinia; order Methanosarcinales; family Methanosarcinaceae; genus Methanosarcina. Next base: position 20,243 of record CAVTET010000014.1, read on the forward strand.
TACAGTCGGAGCAGGTGATGCTTTTTCCGCAGGTTTCCTTTATACATATCTTTCAGGATACGGAGTTTCAAAAGCCACTTTAATTGCCAGTATTCTCGGAACCTACGTCGCATCAAAGACTGGTTCTGTGCCTGAATATTCCGAAAAACTCATAAAAGAATTAGAACTATCTTTATGAAGGAATTATAACTTATCTTCTGAAGGCTTATCGTAAAGCCGATATTTA
>CAVTET010000015.1:0-74887 GCA_963733675.1 uncultured Methanosarcinaceae archaeon
TCATGATTTGAAAGGCAAATTGGATAAAGGAGAGAAAATAGTAATTCTTGATGTGAGAGACAAGAAAAAAATGGGATAAAGGACATATAAATGGAGCTAAACACATCTACGTTGGTTATCTGAAAGATAAACTGGATGAAGTTCCAAAAGATAGGCCTGTAATTGTTTATTGTGGCACTGCTCGGAGTGCTAATTTAGCGGCTTCAATTTTGAAAAAGAATGGCTATGGTAAAGTATACAATGTCCTTGGAGGTATGACCGCATGGAAGAACGCTGGATATGATGTGGTAAAATGAGCAAAATTTACTTTAGAATGTTTAATTATAGTCTCTAACTCGATGAATTCTACTTTTTATCACTGAATTGGACGTTTCCTTTCATTTTTTGAAAAGGAAAATGATTTTGATACTCCCCCTGGATTAATATTTGGAAAGATTTTTTTCCAAATAATCTCTTGAGTGCTTAAATCCCAATCTTCGCCTTTTAAGCACATAACTTCAATTTTTTTAATAGCTGATTTTACTTCTTCCATCTAGATAAGATCAAAAAATTCAGTGGCATTTTTACGATATAAATTCCGATGCTATTATATTTCTTCCAAGAAAATATGTAATGGAGGATTTTACATGAGACTCGTCGATTATAAGAAAATAATGATTGCAACCGATGGCTCGGATTGCTCCAAGCTGGCTATTGACAAAGGGATAGAGCTTGCTCGATTAAGTGGGGGAACAGTTTATGCAGTCTATGTGATATGGACAGCCTACTTATCTTCCGAGGGGTGAAATTGGGGATTTGATACATAGAGGAATTGAAAAGCCAAGGGCAACAGGCTGTAGATTATATAAAAGATTAGGAGAGGTAAAAGGAATCAACGTAGAATCTGTCCTGCTTGAAGGAAATCCCTCAGACGAGTTTTCTGAACCGGTATGTCGATGAGGAAAAAATGGATATTGTTATTATGGGCACCCTTGGAAAGACAGGATTAGACAGGATACTTCTGGGTAGTGTTGCAGGAAATCTGGTTCGTCACTCGAAGGTTCCTGTTATGGTTGTGAGGGAAAAGTGTGAGCCACAAGATTGATCTAAAATAAACTGCAGAAGAACTCGGTAAACCCCAAAATTTCGTTCTATGTTTATAAATAATATATAAAATTACTCGTTAAAATCAGAGATTTATTGAAACCTCCATTATTTCTTTTTCTTATATTTTCTGTTTATGTTTGTGGTTTAGGTTAATTAGCTTCAGGTATTCCAGTAGTTACATATGCTCTAGGGATCCTATGAGTTCTATGAGCTCTACAAGTTATTGACCAGCAATTTTTTCTTTTTTCGGATGGAACTTAGGGAATTCAGAATTTTTCGCACAAAAACATCGATCTTAAAATATCATTTTAAATATATAGAGGATTTCAATAAACTCCTGATTTCATAAGCCTTGAATAACATATATGAGTACTTGATAAATTAAGGTGTTTATTGAGATCCGTTTTAAGCCACAATATACACTTTTCCCTTATTAATTAAAACTACTCTAAAAATAATAGTTTTGGGATAAAATTATTATTAAAACATCATTAATATCAAAATAATTTTAGATTACTCTCCAATACTCAAATGTATAAGGATTTGTCTGAATTTTTGAGAACAAATCTAACAACTAAGAACAATACATAACTAAAAAAATGAGTAAATAATACAGGTATATTAAGAAGTATATTTAAATAAGTAAGAAGGGAAGCATTTGATCCAACTGAAAAGAATTTACGAACAATCCTCAGATAAAGATGGATTAAGGGTACTAGTGGATAAGCTCTGGCCTAGAGGACTTCAAAAAATGAAGTCCGGCTTGACATCTGGCTAAAGGAAATAGCTCCTGATGAAGAGCTTAGAAAATGGTTTTCCCATGATCCTGATAAGTGGAAAAGTTGGGGAAACGCTTTATTTAAAGAACTGGAGCAGAAAATGAAGGAGTTGTACAAAAACTTGATTGAAAAAGGAAAGAAACTCATTTGACTCTGCTCTATGCTGCAAAGAATGAACGTTTCAATAACGCCATAGCTTTAAAGGAGTATATAGAATCTAGATTAAAGAAACTATAGCTATAAAAGATTAAATTGAACACAAAAACTGTATTTGATGGATAGCTGCAAGACGCGAACAGATTAATCCTGTACTTTTAATCATTTTAGATAATTTCGATAAACTTTTCCATCGTGATACAATATACCTGCCCGTAGAAAAACTAATAGAACGGGGATACAAATTGATAAATGGAGTGGAAAGGTGAAAAAGGATCAGTTGAAGCAAATTAAAGTTCTCGCTTTCGGAGAGGCTCTTTTTGATATAATTAAAGGTTCAGCTCATCTTGGAGGTGCTCCCCTTAACATTGCAGCCCACCTTGCAAAATTGGGAGCAAAACCGACTGTAATAACAGCAATCGGAAAAGATGAGCTCGGTAAAGTTCTCCTTACCAGAACTGAAAAAATGGGAATTGACACTTCATACATTTTAGTCGATAAAAAAAGACCAACTGGAACTGTTACTGTCAAATTGGAAGATGAGGGAATTCCTATATTCACTATCAATGAAGAGGTAGCCTGGGATGCAATCACTCTAGATGAAGAAAAATTTAAGGCGCTTGCAGGAAAGGAATGGGATGCCTTCTATTTCGGAACGCTTGCTCAAAGGTCGGAAAAACAGGAAAACACTTAAAAGGCTGCTTTCAGAAATAAAGACAAACAATTTCTTCTACGATGTTAATCTGAGAGTTGGCTTCTACACAAAGAGATGGATATTATCTTCTCTTGAACACTGCACGATTCTCAAAATGAATGAAGAAGAAGCTGCGACAATTTCTGACTTTCTTTTTGGCATCGTACACTCCTGTGATGCTCTCTGTCGCCTACTTACAGAAGAGTACCCTAAAATATCCTTAATTTGCATAACACAGGGACCTAAAGGAGCTGTAGCTTACAATAAGGGCGTCTACGAGGAAATCAAAATCACTCCAATAGAAGTAGCGGATACAGTCGGAGCAGGTGATGCTTTTTCCGCAGGTTTCCTTTATACATATCTTTCAGGATACGGAGTTTCAAAAGCCACTTTAATTGCCAGTATTCTCGGAACCTACGTCGCATCAAAGACTGGTTCTGTGCCTGAATATTCCGAAAAACTCATAAAAGAATTAGAACTATTCTTTATGAAGGAATTAGAACTTATTTTATGAAGGCCTTATCGCAAAGTTAATATTAAGACAAACTCTAAAAAAATGAGAAAAATAATATTCAGATAAGCTCTTAGAGGAAAGGAAGAGCAAACCTTCTGAATTATCCAACGTAAATCAGTAGTTATTTTTCCGCTTTTTAATTACCTGCCCAGTTTATTTTCCGTCTCCAGGACTTTAAGGGTGATTTTCATAACCGAATCTGGATTTAGTGAAATGGAATCGATCCCCAGTTTTATAAGAAACTCCGCAATTTCAGGATAGTCACTTGGAGCCTGTCCGCATATCCCGCTATGCCTTCCATTTCTTTTTGCTCCCTGTACAGCCATTGCCATTATTTTCATAACCCCAGGATCCCGTTCATCGAATTCTGCGGCAAGAAGTTCGGAGTCTCTATCAACGCCGAGGGTCAGTTGGGTCAGGTCATTTGAGCCTATGGAAAAACCATCAAAGAATTCGCTTAATTCGTCGATAAGAAGAACGTTATTTGGAATTTCGCACATAACATAGACTTGTAGCCCATTTTCTCCTCTCTTTAGTCCGTTTTTTTCCATCTCAGCAATCACTTTCTGTGCCTCTTCAATTGTCCTACAGAAGGGAATCATAAGAATGAGATTTCGAAGCCCCATTTCATCCCGGACCTTTTTCATAGCCCTGCACTCAAGGGCAAAACCTTCCCTATAACGATCATCAAAATAACGAGAAGCCCCCCTGAAACCTATCATGGGATTATTTTCCACCATTTCAAAATAGATGCCTCCAAGAAGGCTGGCATACTCGTTAGTTTTGAAATCGCTCATACGGACTACAACAGGTTTCGGATAAAAAGCCGCAACAATAGTTCCAACTCCTTGGGCAAGACGTTCAACAAAATATTCCTCTTTATCATAACCTCTTGTAAGTTGTTCGATTTCCCGAAGGACTTTAGGGTCTTTGACCCTTTCAGGGTGTACGAGAGCCATTGGATGGATTTTGATATAGCTTGTAATGATGAATTCTAGCCTCGCAAGCCCAATTCCGTCGTTGGGGATCATGGAAAAAGCAAAAGCTTCCTCAGGATTTCCAAGATTCATCATAATCTCGGTTTTTGGGCGTTTAAGATCTTTTAAACTCAGAGTATCTTTATGGAAAGGAAGAATACCATCGTATACAATACCGTCCTCTCCTTCCGCGCAGCTTACTGTAATTTCCCTGCCTGTATCGAGCACCTCGGTTGCATTGCCTGCTCCTACGACTGCGGGAATTCCAAGTTCCCGGCTTACAATAGCAGCATGACAAGTCCGGCCTCCTTTGTTTGTGACAATTGCAGCTGCAGTTTTCATGACAGGCTCCCAATCTGGAGTCGTTGTGTCCGCAATCAGGATTTCTCCTGGTTTAAAAGAGGGCAGATCCGAAACATCAGGAATCACACGAGCCTTTCCGGAAGCAATTTTGTCTCCTACACTCCTGCCTTTTGCAAGAATTCCAGATCTTTTTTCAAGTACATAGGTTTCCAGAATTTCTTTGCTTTTCTGAGATTGGACAGTTTCTGGCCTTGCCTGGACTATGAATAGTTCCCCTGTTATGCCATCCTTTGCCCATTCGATGTCCATTGGACGTGGTTCTCCATATTTATTGGAGTAGTGACCTTCGATAGTAATCGCATATCCTGTAAGTTCAAGCACTTCTTCGTCATCAATACAGAAGCGGAGCTTCTCAGCTTCAGGAACTTCTACGTTTCGAGTGAGCACTTTGGAGTCTCCGCGACCGTAGATCATCTTGATCTCTTTGTTTCCCACCTTTTTTTGAATAATCGGCTGATATCCTTCCTTGAAAGTCGGCTTGAAGACATAGAACTCATCTGGATTAACCTGGCCCTGTACGATATTTTCTCCAAGTCCGTATGCACCTGTAATGAAAACCACTTCCCTGAATCCTGTTTCCGTATCCAGAGTGAAAATAACGCCGCTTGAGGCTAGATCTGACCTGACCATTTTCATAATCCCTATCGAGAGTCCTACTTTGAAATGATCATAGTTGTTTGTTACGCGGTAGGAAATAGCTCTGTCAGTGAAGAGTGAGGCAAAACAACGTGAGCAGGCATCCCTAAGACCTGGATAACCCCTTATATTTAGGTAAGTTTCCTGTTGGCCAGCAAAAGAAGCAGTTGGGAGATCCTCAGCAGTTGCCGAACTCCGTACAGCTACATCCGTATCGTCCCCATACTGCTCACATAAGCTATCATATCCAGTTTTGATTTCTTCCCAAAGATCGTCAGGAATTCCTGCCCCAAGGATCAGGTCTCTAGCGATCTTCCCCCTTTTGGATAGGTCAGCGACGTTAGCAATATCAAGACCTTTCATTGCTTTTTTGAGCTTTTCTAGAATTCCCCCAGCTTTGAGGGTGTGCCAGTAAGCTTCAGCAGTTACCGAGAAGCCGTTTGGGATTTTAACCCCCTTCGAAGTAAGCTCCCTGTACATTTCTCCAAGAGAAGCATTCTTTCCACCCACAAGCGGAACATCATCAATCGTAGTCTCTTCAAACCAGCGGATATACTTGCTTTTATTATCAGACATTCTCCATGAATCCCCCTTAAAATTAATTATATACGAAATAAACGATAACATATACATTTAAGATTTCATACATTAGTTTAGAAATTCTCCAAATCAGTACAGGATATTCTTGAGTGAAAAAGCTCCACTTGCAATTTATGCATCGATGACAGAAATGAGTTTCCTCTATCCACGTTATTTCAGTTTGGTGGTTATGGATAATTATTCTCGTTCAGATGCAGTTTGTCTCATAGTTTACAAAAAAACCTCCAATTTCCTCTATTACCTTTTCGCTTGCAATAACTAACACTCTGTTTCCAACAAATCCTGAACGAGTTCTATTTTCGGTCATATTTTCTGCGCTATCTAAAGCAAATCATGAGTTTAGTTACCTTCACCTCAGCCATAGTTGCGAAATCTGTATAGTACCTCAAAGGCCAGGAACTAACTTAAACAGTTCATCGTCGACGCCACTGTGAAGCATGCATAGAATGATCCCTGGAATCTTCCAGTAATTTATCGATATCTTTGTCGATGCTTAACGTTCAGAGATTTAATGTTCTCAATGCAAAAAAAATAGGTTTATTGAAATTCTCTCTTTTAAATTAGGACTTTTATCTGAATCTCAAATTCCGTATAAAATTTGTTCTGGAAAGAATTCCTACAAGCGAGCCCTTATATCAATAACCATAGATCTCTAAATATTTTCAGAGAAAATCAGTTTCAGGGTTCACTAGATAGCGCATTGGAAGAAAGAGTATGACATATTTTGTCATATATCCAAAAACATATATGCACAATGCTCAGAATAGGGAATACACTAGACAAATTTCGAGTTATTCCCCTCAAATATAGGGTACCCAGTGTGCTTTTTCTCAAACATAAACCGGATCAAATCTTTCAGGCTCATGGAAAGACTAACAGCGATAACATCTTTTTTCATGATAACCTTGACCGAATATTTTTGGGAGCTATCTCGACCTTAGTGGATCGTTCCTCTTAAGATGCTCCACATAAATAAAGTGATCAATTAGAGTAAAAAAGAGATTTCCAACAAGAATTCCAAAAATTGCCATGAGAAAAGCAAAAAATTTTCTGACAGAAACTGCACTCTAAGTAGCTTTTACATAGAAAATTTTCCTGGCGTAAAAAGAACGAAGCACCCTGCTCCCCATCATAGGAAATACAGGCATCAAGTTAAAGATCCTGCGCACTATATTCCTATATCAAAAAATCCATAGTATAAAAATTAATCTAATTTTCAATTAATAATAGTGGGAAGATAGGCAAATAAATATATAAATATGTGTACATTTGCGGAATGTTGGATGAGCTTCTAACGGAAATGAAAAAGTAAACTAACAAATGCAAAAATCAAGTTCAAGAATTAGATCTTGAGCAAATTAAAGTATTTGAAGTAAGGTTCAATTTTGTTGTCATGAAAGGCGTTGAAGAAAATTCATCTTTTCCAAACCTCCAAAGCAAGGAGAAAACTGTGCAAATTCCAAACAACTATTATTATGCTTACTACAAAAAATAACATGGAAGAAATCCAACCCTAATTCAATTTGCAGAATCGTTTATCCAAGGAGTCCGAAATACGAAGCAAAGGCGTAGATTTGGAACTGACCCCTGGGATACTAAATATTCAACAGTTAAGCATTCATAATACCTACAAGGGGAAATATGAGGAAGGATACATATATAATTATGATTTTTTTTCCCCATTAATGGGGGACCCTATCGTCAATGCTAGGTAAATTGGATGAACCAATGTATATATAATTCATTAAGGAACTCTGAAAGCAAGATGATTCAAAGAGCGAGAAAAATGCAAGTTTAACTGAGTAACTAAAAAAAGGAAGGTCACAAATGAAGGGAATCAATCACGATAGGCTATCTATCTTCGTCCTTTGCCTTCTTATCCCTACTTTTCGTTATCTTCATATTTCAATTTATGAACTCACACAGGTTTTCCTGTTTTGGATAATAGGCACGCTATATTTGTCTCCGGATTTAGATGCCAGATACTCCCAATCTAAATTAAGAATTGGACCTTTTAGATATTTATTCATTTTCACAAAACATAGAGGTTTTATGCACAACCCGATTTTCTGGATATTTATTTGTGCGATAATGGGATACTTTGGATATTTGGGTGCAGGACTTGGAATTTTAGGGTCAGGATTGGTTCATATTATATCTGACTATGTGTTTTAATTGGAACAGTAAATTGCCACTTTTCTTATATTTTCCCCATCAGGAAGAAGCATCGAGCCATTAAAGTAATCAATGCCTTGAATTCATCATCTATAATCAGATCCATCAACAGTCCCCCCAGTAACTTCATAAAATTGATTTTGGCGATACATTGCTATTTTTTCAATTTGGTTATAAAATTTCATGTTAATGAACCCGTTTTACTTTTGTTTGATTTTTAGTCCATAATGGGAATAGTCCTCATAAAATATAATTATTTTTATATTTTTAAGATGACTCAAAATCTGAAATGTGAGTTAACTGGAAACCTCAATCTTATTCACATGTCGGGACTTTTAAAATTGTAAGGCTCTTTCTCAATTAAAAATCGATATTAGAAGGATTTAGTTGATTTTACCTATGTGTTTCTTATCATTTTTCCTTTTCGACTAGTAAGTAATCTGTCAAATACTCTATTAAACTCTGGAACGTTCGAGTTTTGAAACATATAGACAGAAAAAATAAAAATTATTAAAACTATTAGTACTTATGCATATGAGGTATAAAATTAAGGCTAAAGGGACCAAATGGAATCGTTTATAATGATTAAGCTACTGCTTTTTACTTGACTTTAAAAGGTATATTTGATGATTGAAGAAAAGTGCACAACTCTAAAAAAAATCTGAAAAAATCTCCAATTGGCATATAATATTTTGATGATATAACTATGTAAGCTGCCAAAGGGTCGCAAGACATTTGTATATGGAAAAGTGATTGCCAATAATGAGAGTAAACTAATAACCGCAACGTATACGCCGGAAAAAATTGATAAACCAGTATCATCCTTGGACGAAGACATAAAATAGATAATCTAATTCGAAGCGTAAGAATTCTGGAAAAGCATCATAAATCCTAAAGAAACCTCAAAATAAACTGAAAGCCGGTGGAAAAAAGCATGACAAGACACATAGTCCTAGGCAATCAGTCCTTCCTCATAAATATAGACAGATTGTTCCCGGTAAGGGATATATATTACCCCCACGTAGGCCAGGAAAATCACCTTATGGGGCATGCCCAACGGATAGGAATCTTTACTGACGGCAGGCTTTCTTGGGTCAATGAGGAAAGCTGGGAAAAGAATCTTGCTTATAAAAACGATACCTTCGTCACCGAAAACCGAGCCGTAAACAGGGAGAAGAATATCGAACTCCTTCTGGAGGAGAACGTCTACCGCGAAGCCAATATCTTTATCCGGAAAATAACTGTGAAAAACCTGCAGGAAAGGTCAAGGGAAGTCCGGCTTTTCTTTAATAACGATTTTCACTTGTACGGAGATGGAATAGGGGACACCGCAGTGTACCAGATGGACCACAATGTCATAGTGCATTACAAAAGGTCCAGATATTTCCTGGTTGGTGTCCTCAAATCGAACATAACAGAGGATATCGTCACAGATATCGACGACTACGCCATAGGCCAGGCTGAAAATAGGGGCTTTCGAGGTACCTATGTGGACGCCGAAGACGGTGTTCTGTCAAAAAACCCCATCGCTCAGGCTTCAGTAGACTCAACGGTGGGAGTAAGCCTGCAGATTCCAGGAAATTCCTCAAAGGTTGTGTACTATTACATGACCGCCGGAAAAGACTTTCAGGAAGTCTATCCCCTCAATAACCTGATCATGGACGAAGGCCCAGAAAGTCTTCTGGAGCGTACTGAGGAGTGCCAGATATCCTGGGTAAACCAGGCAAGCACTGATCTTCGGGCCTTGGGCCCAGGCTTATAGCTCTCTATAAGCGCTCCCTCCTGATAATAAAGACCCAGACAGATGCAGGTGGAGCCATAATAGCTGCAAATGACTCTGATACCCTGCAGTTTAACCGGGACACCTACAGTTATATGTGGCCCAGAGATGGAGCTCTTGTTTCGATTGCCATGATAAAAGCAGGCTTTCCAGAGTTCACAAAACCCTTTTTCAGGTTATGTAAAGATGTGCTTTGGTGGGCTGGATGCCTGTTGCACAAGTATAACCCCGACGGGATTCTGGGAAGCAGCTGGCACCCCTGGATAGATTATGGACAGCCACCCCTTCCGATTCAGGAAGATGAGACGTCTCTCGTCATCCATGCCCTGTGGAAATATTACGAGGCTACCGGAGGACCTTGAGTTTGTAAAAGAACTCTATGAGCCCCTGGTAAAGAAAGCCATTTTTTCTTAGACGGCTACAATTACCCTAACGACATCCCGGTAGAGAGCTACGACCTGTGGGAAGAACGGAGAGGCATCTTTACTTTCATGGTCTCTGCGGTTTACAGAGGGTTTCTCTCAGGAGAAGAACTCGGCCGCCTTTTAAATGATGAGGAAATCTGCAGAATCTGTCAGATCCGTTATTCCAAGCTCAAGCAGGTGATCATAAACGAGCTTTATGACATCGAAAGAAACATTTTTCTCCGTGGCATCAGATACGAAGACCACGACACAAACTGGAAAATAATAGACAGTACTGCTGACAGCAGTGTTTACTGGATCTTTGAGTTCGACCTGTTGCCCGCAGATGATCCCCGTGTAGTCAGGACAATTCAGAACCTGGAGGAAAAACTTTGGGTCCCTGGAAAGAGGGGAATGGCAAGATATGAAACTGACCCCTACCACAGGAAGACAGACCTGGTCACAGGTAACCCCTGGCTCATATGCACCCTTTGGCTTGCAAAGTGGTATGTCGCAAAAGCAAAAGAAAACAGGGATCTAGAAAAAGCCCTCGAGCTGATCAACTGGGTTGCAGACTGCTCCCTTGAGACCGGGATTATGCCTGAACAGATACATCCCTTCACAGAAGAGTCACTCTCTGTAGCCCCTCTGACCTGGAGCCATGCAGAATTTGTGGATACAATTACGCGCTACCAGGAAAAGAAAGCGCAACTGAAGGTTTAAAAGTTAAATAAAAATAATTAAGTTAATTTTAAGACGAATCCAAGTTATATTAATGAATAAATTAGGACTTGAATAAGAATGAAATTGGGAAGAGAAACAGAAGACAAACGGGAGGTGAGCAAACTTGCCGGAGAAAGAAACAGTAGAAAGAAAGAAGTTCTCATGTCCTGTGTGCCAGATGACTTTTGCAACAAAAGAAGAGTATGAAAAGCATAAGATAGAAAAACATAACAGATGAAATGATAAGTTGCAGATTTAGAATACAGTTAAACGGAAAAAGGTGTTTGAGAAAGGAACTTGGAATAATAGGGATTTGTAAAATATGGGGAAATATTGCCCTTTAATGCAAGTAAAAGGAGATAATAGTCATCAGAAAAGCAACGATATCAAAACTCTATATCATCGTTTCTTTGTAAAATAAGTTTGTTTGACAACAAGCCATTAGTTGGGAATGTGATTTGATTTAAGGAAATCTATTGAGTACACTCCGATTCCCAAAATCAATAAGTAAGACCCGAGGCATACTCCATACTTTAAGGTGGGGTGGCCACATTCAATTTGCTTTAACACCGTTAATAAGAAAGTTTCCATCTCCGTAGCATGGTGCAGGATATTCGACTAAAAGGAACAGTTAAGAGGATTTTGATAAATCCCATTTTTATGGTTGATTTTTTATAACTGATTTATAAGTAATTTGTGAACTTAGAGGTTTATCGAAATTCTCTTAAGCTTCTTTAAATAAACGACCATAAAATTTTAAAAGAAACAAAAATTCGGCTTTTTCAATCTTCAAGCCCAATTTTTTTCAGGAAATGGTGATAGTGTTCCAGTGGCATTCGCGAGTAGAAGACTCTGGTTACAACCTCACTCAGTGAGGGATGGATGTACATACCGCGCATTATTGGTTCTGCACTTCTTGATTCCGTATACATAAGAGAGATTATCTGATGAATAAGGATTGAGGCATGAGACCCTATAATATATGCTCCGAGAATCTTCTCTTCCTCTTCATATAGAATTACCTTTACAAAGTAGTCCTTTATCTCCATGGCCCTGCCCTTTGCAGTATCCTCAAAGAGTTTGAGACCTATGAACACTCTATCTTTCCCATATTTTTTTATGGCTTTCTGCTCCCCCATACCTACCCCTGCAATCTCAGGATAGGAAAAGACTGCATGCGGTATGGCATGGTAGTCTACCTTCACTTTTTCTTTCAGGATGGCATTAAGGTAAACTATTCCTGACTCATAGTTTCCAACGTGCTTGAACAGATAATTTCCATTTGCATCTCCAAAAGCCCAGATATTTGGCTGGGACGTTTCAAGATATTCATTTACTCGAATCCAGCCCTGTAAGTCTGTTTTGATTTCGGCCTTTTCAGGATGGAGGATGTCGGTATTTGGAACTCTGCCTGTTGCCACGAGGATTTCATCTGCAGTAACCTTGACCTCTTCTCTCGAATTTTGTTCCTTTGCAACAATGATCTTCTGCCCGTTATCTTCTTTTCTAACTTCTATGGCTTCATAATTCGTAAGGATCTTTATGTACTCCGACATTTTTATCCCGGCAAGTTTGGAGATTTCAGGCTCTTCCTGAGGAAGAAACCTGGAGTTTCTTCCGATGATCGTGACCTCAGCCCCCATAGCCTCAAAAAAATGGCCATACTCGACTGCAATATAACTCCCTCCAAGAATGGCTAGACTTCGGGGGCATTCATTTAACTGGAGAACAGTATCGCTTGTGAGATAACCAGCTTCTTCAAGCCCTTCAACAGGCGGGATTTCAGACCTTGAGCCCGTACACAGGAAAATCATCTTCGAATAAAGCGTTTTATCCCCCACTTTTAGAGTATAAGGAGAAATGAATTCAGCAATGTCATGATAATAGTCAAGGTACAGGTTTTCGGTTAATACATTCCTCCTCGCTTCTATGCATTCCCATATTTTTCCCCTCATCCTCTCCATGATCGCAAGGAAATCAATGTCCTTTATCTCAGCCATTATCCCAAAAAGAGATGCAGTTCCCAGTTCCCTGATGAGTTCTGCAGAGTAGAGTAATATTTTTGAAGGAATACACCCCCAGTGAGGCAGATTCCTCCTGGTTCGTCTTTATCGATAACAGCAATTTTCATTTCCGGATTTGAATCGATGATAAGATCTAGGTAGTTCATTGCAGAACCTGTGCCTATCATAATCAGATCGTAATTTTCCATTCTTGCCCCTCACAGTAAATACAAAATTGATTTATTAAGATTCTATTTATTATTCCAGTATATTTAAGACCCGATACTCTTAGCCAGATTGGGTAAATTCAATGCTGAGTTCACCCTACTTACAAGATAAAAAATTATATGTTATATAATCGTCAATTTATTTAGATTAAGAGATAAAATTGAATTGGAAAGATAAAATGGATCTCAAAAAAGCAATAAAAATAGGATTTGCTTGCTCAATTCTTTGTTTAATGGGATTATGTTTCGTAGGGTTCGCAATTGCAGTAGATAGCGGACCTTGTTATTATGATTAGAAATGATATGCGACATCTCATATAGGCTAATATACGACTGCCTCATAAGGTTATGAATATATAGTTAGAACTTGATATCTTCAAAACGATGGTGGTCAAAGTATAAACAACAAGTCCAAGCGATAGGAATTTGATTGCAGATGGACTCAAGTATGAACATGATACCAGTATGTTTGATAATTCTATTGGCTATCAATATATAGAAATTGTTAAAGGTAGGAATATAGAAACAAAAATAGTATACCGTGTTAAAGGAAAGCCGACAAATATTCATTTATAATTTGATGGAATCTGGGATATAGGTCCGACTTTTAAAGAGATTAACCATTACGTGAATCGAACTTCACTGTAATTGGTTTGAGAAACTGCAGCTCATGTACTTCAAAATGACAAAGTACTTCTCTTTTACAGAGCCGATATATTATTTTCAATCTCAATTGATTGGGATGGAATCATGAATTTTGGGTGATTTTTGGGGATATTTGATAGCTAGAGCCCACCCATACTCTATTATGTTATCATAAATAGTATAGAAGTGACTCGTGAAAATCAAATATTTATTGAAATCCTCAACGATTTTATATAACAGAGTTACAGCTAACATATGTTATCGGTTTCATTCTATCATAAATCTTGTAAAACTTCCATATGCTTCTAAAATTTCTTCTAAGGAGAATGAAATCTCGAAATCTTTTCCTCTGATTTCCAGGACATCGCCTCCTACCTTGCCGATTACAGTACAAGGTACAGCCTCTAGGATTTCCTTCACAGCTTCTGGCTCGGCTGTAGCAAGCAAAGCTCTTGCGGGTGATTCTGAAAACAAAAGCTCATCAGCCTTCATTTCTCCAATTTTACTCAGATCTATCTTTGCACAGAATTTTTTGCACATCCTTGCGAGTCCAACACCGATTCCTCCTAAGGAAATGTCATGAGCCGAACTGAGTTTTCCACTCTTAGCAGTTTTGATTATAGCTTTTATTATTTCAGGGGCGTTTTTTGGGACTGAAGGCACTTTTCCTGTGTTATTAACTCCTAAACAGGCATAATACTCAGAACCTCCCATTTCTGGGGTTGTTTCTCCCACTAGGATAATTGTATCCCCGGATTTTACAAAGAACCCTGATGGAAGAGAAGTTTCGAGATCTACTTTCCCCATCATCCCTATTGAGGGAGTAGGGGGAATTGAAGTTCTGAACTCATCGCTTTCGTTGTAAAGAGACACATTTCCTCCTACTATCGGAATAGAAAGTTCCCTAGCCCCATCTCCAAGGCCAGATACAGCGCTTTTGAATTGCCAGTAAACTTCTGGACTTTCAGGGTTCCCAAAGTTCAGACAATTTACAATGGCGAGTCCCTCTGCACCTTTCACTGCAAGGTTCATAGCATTTTCGATTATTGCCGTTTTTCCTCCCGAATAAGGATCAAGAAGTGTAGCTCTGGGTTGGCAGCCACAGGAGAGTACGATTCCTTTTTTAGATGTAATCCTAAGTACTCCCGAGTCTTCTCCGGGTTTGGCAACTGTTCTCAACTGAATCTCATGGTCATATTGTTTGTAGATCCATTCTTTTGAGGAGATGTTATGTGAGGACAAGACTTCCAGAAAAATTGTCTTTAAATCTTCCGGAGTTTCATATTTTTTGCTCTCTCCTTCCATCTCAAGAACAGGAGCCTGGGAAGATTTCTCACAGGTAGGAGCTCCTCCAGTCAAAAAATATATCGGTAGATCTGCAACGATTTCTCCTCTAAACTCAACAATATACCTGGGTTCTTCTGTCAGGTATCCCACTACAGCTCCATTAAGGTCATATTTCTCTGCCAGATAAAGTACGTCATCAACATTTTCAGGGGATACTTCAAAGAGCATACGTTCCTGAGACTCGGAAAGCAATATTTCATAGGGTTTCATGTCGAGTTCTCTCTGAGGTACGGCATCTGTAATAATATGGACTCCTAAACCTCCCTTTGCAGCCAACTCCGAACTTGCTCCACCCAAGCCTGCAGCTCCAAGATCCTTGCAGGATTTTATATAGCCATTTTCTATGGCTTCCAGGGTCATTTCTATAAGAAGTTTTTCTGAATATGGATCTCCGATCTGGACACTGGGACGGTCTTCGGACTCTGCTGATTTACAGAGATCTCTGGAAGCAAAGGAAGCTCCACAAAGCCCATCTTTTCCAGTGCTTGAGCCTGCAAGTACAAGCTTGTTTCCAGCTTTTTGTGAGCTAGAAGTTATGATATTTTTCTCCTTACCCAGTCCTACTGCAATTACATTCACCAATGGATTCCCACGATATCTACTGTCAAAGAAAGTCTCACCGTTGACTACAGGCACTCCTATACAATTTCCATACCCTGCAATTCCCTTAATGATCTGCTCGAAAAAGAAGACATTTTTTTGGGTGTCTAGAGACCCAAGGTAGAGAGGGTCCATAAGGGCTATAGGGCGAGCTCCCATGGAAATTATATCCCTTACAATGCCTCCTACACCGGTAGCTGCTCCGTTGTAGGGGTCAACATATGAAGGATGGTTGTGACTTTCCATACCGATTGCTAGCACATATCCATCTTCGAATCTAATTACTGCGGCATCGTCTCCGGGGCCGATAATCACGTTTTTTCCCTTAGTAGTAAAGGTTTTTAGGAGAGGGGCACTTGAGCGGTAGGAACAGTGTTCGCTCCACATATTTAAAAAACAACCCTGTTCTACCAGGGTAGGCTCTCTCCCGAGTTCTTTTATAATGATCTTCAGATCTTCTTCAGGTAACATTGCATTGCCTCTGATTCTTTGAGCATTTCTTTAATCCCGGACATTGTTCGTGAGTTATTGATAAAATATGAAAAATGAGTATATTTCACATTTTTTGGGAAAATGTAGAGAGAATCTCATAGCTACAATTTTCAAAAACTCATGAACACAACAGAATTATAAAGCCTCGGTTTTTTTTCTGATAATCATTCTCTGAAAGTTCAGAGTTTTTAGTTAGCTTTAATAGACTATCCCGACATAAGGGATAAGAATTAGATAAATATTTCTTTGCTACCCGGATTGCTCTTCATGAGTACGCAGTCTTTATCCTTAAGCTCGAGGGGAAGAATTTATAAATTTACAGCTTTAGTATATTCTTTCATGTTTACCATGGTAATGATATTGGGTTCAGTTGCAAAAACTTCAACAAAATATGTAAATCTATAAGTAATTAATAAAAATCAAAATATTCCAGAAAAATGTACTAACATTATAAAGCTATACCAAATAATTGATTAATGTATTTGACTTCATTAAGAACAGAGTAATTTAGATCGATTACTTGTCCTTTTTTGATCATATTTATAGCTTCAATTCCTTTTAAGGTTTTATTAGCAGATCGAAAAGACTGAAATCCTAACATTGGATTAACGATTCTCTTTATAGATCTGTGATCTTGTTCTATAATGTTATTCAAATACTTAATTTGTCTAATTTCAACATTTTTAGGTAGTATTTTATCATTTTTCAGTTTATCTATAGCAGGTGGATAAGCTGGATTCTTATCAACGGTTATTAATCTTGGAATTTGATTATGATTAGAACTCAAAGCTTTCTTAAAGAATCTCTTCGCTGCCTTTCTATCTCGTTTTGAACTTAACATGAAATCAATTGTATCTCCATTTGAGTCAACTGCTCGGTAAAAATATTTCCATTTACCTTTTACTTTGATATAGGTTTCATCAACTCTCCACGAATCATTTGTTGGTCTTAAATGTCTTCTTATCTTCTTTTCTAGTTCAGGGGAATATTGATGTACCCATCTCATGATTGTTGTATGGTCGACTTTTACTCCCCTTTCTGCCATCATTTCCTTTAAATTTCTATAACTTAATGCATATTTTAAGTACCATCTTACATTCAATAAGATAATTTCCCCTTCATAATGCTTCCATTTAAAGGAATTAGATAGCATGTTACTATCTTTGGTTTTCTTTTTATTCTATTGTATCATTAGAAAGGATTTTTTGCAACGGAACCTTTATAAGCATATGACAAAATTATGGAGTTTATTGAAATCCTCTAAAGCATTATGAAATTCTTTATAGCGATAATTTGCTCCATCAAGTAAAAGTATTATAGCAACGATATTACATAATTTATAAGTAAGACAACAAACTGGCTGTGTTTATACTAAACTTCTTCATCATGCTCGATGGCTACATTTCCTTAAATAATTTGCATGATATTTTTTGATTTGTAGAACTGGTTTCGGAACTAACGAGATTCCAAAATAGTATTTTAATGTAAGGATATAGATAGATTTAGAACTTATTAAGAAATATTATCTAATTGTTGAAGTGCTAGTAAGACTACATATAAAGAAACAACATATTGAATACCTGTCTTAAAAGTGGTGAAAATCACCTTCAAACGATTTGTATAAGATGACACATAATATGGGTGCATGCAGCGCATGAGACAGAGCTGACACAAATTTGTTTATATTTCAGGATGCAGTTATAATAAAGATGATTAAAAATGAAATTAGATAATATAATACGTTGTTTCATAATAGCTTGTCTCATATTAATTATAGCAGTACTTATAGAGGCAGCTTATTTTGGATTAAATCAAAAGAACACTTATTACATCAATAACACAGTTTATTCTATTACTGCTCCATTTGTCAATAATTTTTCAGATATATGCAGCCAACAAAATATAATAATACTTGCTATAATATTTACCATTAGTTTCATGATAACCTTAAATCTGATCTCAAAAAGAGAATAATCTCAAAAATGCGTGGCTAAAAACAAGTTTATAAATTGCAGCCATAATTTGACAACGATGATTTTTAGGTTCCAATCCTCAAATTATTAAATTTGGATAGAGGTACCCAGTCTTACGTATGGCATAAAATTAAAATTCATTACTATTCTTTCATAGAGTTAGTCCTGTAAAAGGCAATCGTTATCCGTACTATAGCCCCAAACTTTTTTTTGTAATAATTCACAAAAAAAGATAGTACATGATCCAGTACTTTTAGATTGCTCGCAGTTAAAACAATCTTTAGGCTTCATATTCCCCCAATAGGCAATGTTAAATTTATAACTCAATCAGTAACTTTTGTATCAATCATTCGAATGTTTCACCATTTTAAACTCCAATCTTCATTTAGTGACTTTTGCTGCGAAGTAGTGTTGTATACTTTAAGATTTGTTATTTTCACAATATGTCCTTAATAACATATATATAAATTTATATAACCACACATTGATGCACATAAATACACATGGATTCACATCATACCATAAAATATAATTCAAATAGATCTACAATTTCAACAAATTGCATAGATATGCACTATAAACAACCATCTTAGATGTAAAATTCATCAAAATTTTTATAGAGAAACTTGCAGTGATATGTTTGTAATCTCTATAAACTCTAGAATTTGTCGCCACAAATGTTGAAGTTGATTACTGATGCTGATACTTTTTCATAATTTTCAAGACGTACTTCGTAAAAATTAAGTTGAGTTACTTCCTGAAGCTAGTCAATTCTTTGTCTTAAAGCAGCATCTTTAAGGTTAGCTTAAATTATTTGAGGACAAACAAGTCCTTCAATTGCAAAGTGATCAAAGTACTGGGAATATATGTGGAAGTAACTGTTAGTGGAACTTAAACAATTGAAAAAAATCGTTTATATATCTATTATATACAATTTATATGAATATTACATATTTTAGGGGTCTATCGAGATCCTCTGTAAACTATATCCTTTGATGGCATTGAAAATAAAAAAAGTGTTATAAGGATATCAGAAGCTATCCTTAAAATCAAAGAACAGTGGGCCTGAAAAAGGAAAAATTGGCAAAATATAGACATTGCCAAGAAAAATATGAATCTGAATCCCGCGGAAAAAAGAAATCAATCGAAATCCTCTATAATTAAAAATAGGATTATCTGGAAAAATTTTTATTTTTGGTATATTTTTACCTTAGATCGTTGGTTGCATATTCAAGAGAATTGGTGGAAGGTGCTGCAACATGAAACAAAATATTATGCTCTTTTTGATAGCGATAGGTTGCTTCATCAGATAAAGTAATTATATCAACTATACTGCATAATTTCGAAGATACAGACAGTAAACTGGCTTTGTTTATACAATAAGTAAAATCATTCTTCGTTATGCTAATCAATGACTTAATTACCGTATTAATTTTCTTGATATTTCCCTCATTTGTATAAATGGTTTCGGAACTGATGATATTTGAAAACACTGATACTCTTCTGATTTATAGAACTGATTCCAGAACTAACTAAATTCTGAAATGCTATAATTGCAGGAAAGCACTGGGAAAGCCAGATGATATCCTGAAAAGTCCACTAAAAAGAAAAATAGAATATAAGTTTAGGGATCAGACATAGTGTCAAAGAGCCCTGCTACGAATTCTGCCAGTTTCTTGCTTTTCTCAGTTGAGGTCATAAGGATGTCGGCACGATATGCACGGCATCCAAGCTTCTCAAATGCGAATTCATCTGTCAGGTCACTTTCATCGAAAACAATAATGTCAAGAAAATCTTGATAATACTCAACAACTCCCATAGATGAAACCTCGAGCCCACAGGCCTGCATCAGCTTTCCAGCAGGTCCGCTTACTGGGGAATTACCAATAATGGGGCTTACGGCCACAACTTTCTTCTTTTTCAGTAAACTTTTCATTCCGGGCAACGAGATAATTGGACCTATACTCGTAATTGGGTTACTTGGCCCTATGAGAACATTATCATCATTTTCAAGGGCTTCAAGTACTTTTGGAGAAATTGAAGCTTCTGAGACTCCCCTTATATCGACTCCCATTACATCGGGTTTACCATGTTTTCCAACCCAGAAGTCCTGAAAATGCATAATTCCTTCAAAAGTTTCTACATAAGTTGATACAGGATCATTAGACATGGACAAAATCTGTGCATTAATTCCAAAAATGGAAGCGAGTTTTAGAGTTGCCTCTGTGAGGGATACTCCATTTCTGACAAGATTCGAGCGAATAATATGGGTCGCACGATCTCTATCACCAATTTTCATTCTTTCCGGGACTCCGAGTTCTCTCATCCGCTCATAAGTCTCAAATGAGTCGTTATTTATTCCCCACCATTTTTTTCTGTCAATCTGATCTGAGAATAGGTAGAGCACAGTATCTACATCAGGAGATATTAAGTTTCCCGAAACCCATAGGTCTTCGCCAGTATTTACAACAATGGTCAGTTCCTCTGGTGGGAGGATTTCCTTAAGTCCGTCAAGAAGTTTTGGGGTTCCAGTGCCGCCTGAAAATATGATCACTATAATTCCTTTTTCTGGTTTTTTTCCAATTTAGGGTAGAAGGTATTTCTGTAAATTTTGCAGTACCATAGTGATAGTAACAGCGATATATAATGGCGTCTGTCTAAATAATAATGAAGGTTGTCCTTGACCCAATACATGGTTACATTGAACTGGATGATTTTGTCCAGGAACTTCTTTCCACTCCTCAGATGCAGCGCCTAAGAAGAATCAGGCAGCTTGGTTTTTCAAACCTTGTCTATCCCGGAGCTAATCATAATCGCTTTGAACATTCTCTTGGAACAATGAACCTTGCCTCTATGCTAATCAAGAATCTTGACTCAATTGAAGATGACAAAAAAACTGAGATAAAAATCGCATCACTTTTGCATGATATTGGACATGGACCTTTTTCCCATGTTACAGAAAATATTATTGACAAGTACACACGACATAGGCATGATGATCTAAAGGAAATACTGGTAAAAGGGGAAATAGGAGAAATATTGAAAAAATGGGGTTTTTCTCCAAAAACTCTTGCAAAACACATCAAAGGGGAAACTTCTCTAGGCCAGATTATTAGCAGTGAGATTGATGTAGACAAAATGGATTATCTTGTCCGAGATGCTCATTACACAGGCGTCGCTTTCGGAGTAGTGGATTACAACCGTCTGATTAATCAGTTGGATTTTTACGAAGACAGGCTCGTTGTAGAACATGGAGGTTTGAAAGCTGCTGAATCACTCCTTGTTTCACGTTTTTGGATGAACACATCTGTTTACTATCACCATGTAACCAGAATCTCGGAATCAATGTGCTCTAAAGCAGTTGAGTATATGATAGAAAACCAGGAGCTTGATCCTTCGAAACTTAGACAAATTGATGACATAGATCTTGTTGCAGCCATGAGAAATGCCACAGGATATGCAGGGGAAATTGCCAGATTGCTAGATGCCCGTAAACTCTATAAAAGGGCACTATATGTAGGGTTGGAAGATGTAGAAAAAGGTGTACTTAAACACCGCGACAAAATTCAGAGAGCGGAAAACGAAATTGCAGAACATGCAGGGGTTGATCCTCAATACGTGCTTGTGGATATTCCTAAAACACCTGAAATGTTAGAAATGCGGGCGATGATAAAGACTGACCATAGAATGATCCCACTTAATGAGGCTTCTCATTTCGTATCAATTCTTCAAGAAGCCCATATGGAAAACTGGAGAATGGGGGTATATAGCCCTAAAGAACACTCTAAAGTTGTGGGAAAGGCCGCAAAAGATTACTTTGAGGTTAAGAAATCCACAAAACAATTTAAACTGACTGATCTATGAGATAAATCAAATTGAGTACTTCCACCTCAACTTAAAGGATGTAGCATCCTTCAGGCAACCTTTTCAGTTTGTTAAAACTCAGAAATCATTGATTCTTGTTTGACCACTTTTCATTATAGGATTTCGACAAATCCCTAAATCTCGTTCTGTTTTTATAAATGGTATATATTTGACTCGTGAAAATCAGGGGTTTATCTAGATCTTCTTTAATCTAGGTTATCTAAATTCTGCTGTCGGTTTCCCCCCATATCTATGAATATAGTTTTTATTATGCTAGCAGGCACACCTTCAACAGATTAATCAAAATTGCTACTTGATCATAGACTTTCATATAAATGTCGTTTTTTCAGTCAAGGATGAAGTTTAGAAAGTCTGTAAGAACTACCTTCTTTCAAGTATTGAACTACAGTTGATAGATATTTGCTTGCATTGGATTCTAGGAAATAAATGAACATGATCTTTTACCATTTCCAAAGTATGAATTTTGTATATTTGTTTCATAAAAATAATATAAATGGCAGTACTTTTTAATTCAATTATTATAGAGTATGTTTTCTCGATACGTAGGTACTAAAACTATGTGGTAGGTGATCTGATTATAGCCATGGATAAAGTTGTTTGATTCCAACGCTTGTCACATTTCGGTCAGAGATGTGACACATTTCTTACAATGTTCCAAAAAAAACTTATTTTAAGAAGAAGCGATGATTTAGAGGGTTAAACTAAAACAAAAAAAGTGAGGAGTCACTTCATCCCCTTACCTAAAGGAAGGGGTATTTATGATCTTCCGCATTCCATAAGTAATAAACAAAAACTAGGAATTTTTCAAGCAGAGTTCAAAACTTTAAGAGACGTAGATTAATGGACTTCTAACAAAATATATAACAAGCATAATTAATCATAGAATCAAAAGCTAGAGATGCTGGTGTAGGAATTTTGTTTTGGATTAAACGTAATGTAGGAAGTATTGAAATAGTACTTAATGCAAAGAAGATTGGGAATGACTACCTTGTGACTCTTACAGGAGGTAGGGATCATGTCGGAGCTGTTGCCATAGGTTTTTTTGATGAAAAAAGCCAAAGAGCAAGCTCTTCGGTGATAACAATACCTGGCCATAGGGAAGAGCAGCTTGCCCTGAAAAGTGCAAGACAGGTTAGCATAGCCACGAAGAAAACAACTATATTTATTGCTGGTATCCATAAGGATAATATCAACCATGAGGATATCAAAAATATAGTTTCAGTCGCATGTGAAATGGTAGAAGATTTGATCACTTACGTGAAAAGACAAAAACTAACAGGACGAAACTGATGGTAGAAATAACGGTGGGAATTAGCGGAGCTTCAGGGGTTCGGTATGGAATCCGCCTTCTTGAAATATTGGCGGAAAAAGGGATTAAAACTCACCTGATTTTGACCGATGTTGCAATTCAGATAATAGAACTCGAAACTGATTACACTCCCTCAGCGGTGTTAAAGCTTGCAACCTGGAATTATTCCCCTAAAGACTTTTCAGCTCCGGTAGCAAGCGGCTCTTATAGGGTAGCAGGAATGGTTATTGCTCCCTGCAGCATGAAAACTCTTGGTGCAGTAGCAAACGGGATATCTGATAATCTTCTTACGAGGGCCGCAGAAGTTTGTCTTAAAGAAGAGAGGAAGCTTATTTTAATGACTAGAGAAACTCCGCTTAGTCTCCCACATCTTGAAAATATGCTTCAGGCCAAAAAGGCAGGAGCAAGCATTCTTCCAGCCTGTCCAGGCTTCTATTCAAAGCCTAAAACCCTCGAAGATCTAATAGATATAATGGTAGGAAGAGCTCTTGACATTCTGGGGATCGAAAACTGTATTTATCAGCGATGGGGTGAAGGCAAATAAATTATGGGAAAAATAACTTCTGGAAAAATCTAGAAATTGGAATACTTCACTAACCCGTAATCGATGGTTTCAAAAATAGATTTACTTCTTATAGCCTAATTAAATGATGATTGTAAGTATATATGTTCTTTTTAAATGTGTACTTCATTTCATCGTTTTTGATTTATTTTCTTGAGGTTTATCCATTTTTGCATACCCCATAACTAAATGAATAAAAGTAGCGTCTTGAATCAGTCTCTTTTTCATTTTCAAACAAGGCAATTAAGTTGGCTTTTCAATTATCACCATATTTATTTCTTCTTTGCAGTTATCAACAATTCTTTTTCTGAATGATCAGACTGTTGTACTTTTTGGCATGTACTCAGGAAAACCAAGAAATTTCTCTAATTAAATTCGATAAATACTTTGTTTCTCAAGTTCAAAATCGTCATGCCATTTATGTGAACCAATCATTTTAATCATAAAGATTATCTCAGGTTTAAGTCTCTTCATTAAGCTGTTTTGTTCAAAGACATGGATGAAAAATGATACGAACAGATCTCCAATCAATTAAAAAAATCAATTTCAGCAAGTTTGGATCCAACTGACTAAAATGTTTGTATTCTTCTTTAAGAGTAAACTCATTAAAAGTTTTCATTAGTAAAAATTAATGTTCAGGATTTAAACTAGCCAATATTCAAATGTATAGGATTTTATCGAAATCCTCTCTAACTATAAAATAGTGTAAACTAGTAATAGATATTTGGATCAAAATCGGATTGTAGAACCTTAAATTGTGAAGACAGTTAGTGGAAAATTATATATATGACAATCTCATATGGGCTCCTGCTATGGAGCTGACTATTCATGAAAAACATTTGTTACTTCTCAGATAGCACATGTTCATAGAATGGCTGAGTTTATAATTGGTACTTGCAGATCCAGGCATTGTTGTAATGGTGGTGGACAATGTATGACTAAGAGAGATATCCCCTTTAAAAAGCTCTACACTGCAGTTGGTAAACTCTTCACAGTAATGGTTTTAGCCTTTTGCAGAACCCGCATTGCACACTACTTTTCAAGCCAGGAAAAACAGATATAGAAGGCGCTTATGCTGCAAATATAATTATTGACAGTTATTCGGTTGTTTGTTAGGTTTTCCCATAGAACTCTTAGATGTCATTTTAAAGTTATATAAATCACTGGCAAGCTATAACCAATAAGAGAGCCATCTAAATGGCTGATTTCATCAATAAAAACTTTAAGAAGTGGCGTTTTTCAGGAAATGTTTAAATACACGAGAATGACGTGGTTGACAACAATGTGAAGAGATTAAATTGATGCATGTCCGAGAAGGGCCAGATAAGTTATATTGCAAGAGAGGGGAGAGAAAAAGCAACAATCTCAGTCAGAAATACAGCAAAACATGCTTGAAGATGAAGCCTTTTGTAGGGTTTTAATTCTTACTCTCAGACTTTATCTAATAAATGCCGGTAATAATTTTGATCTATAATTTATAAACACTTGTAAAGTAAATAGGAGGTGGAAATATGGAGAACGAATCCAAAAAAAAAATAAATGAGAGTATCTTTTTTTTGAGCGAAATGGTGGGGACAAAAATAATTCTCAACGGCAAAAAAATAGGGAAATTATTAGACCTCATTATAATTGAAAAGGACAAGGTAGCAGAGGCCACACACATCGTGGTAAGTAGACCGTTTGGCTATCCCTCATTAATGGTACCTTGGGGCAATGTCAGTTCATTCGATGAAATGACTATCAATATAAGTCTCGATAATGTGGAAAAATTCGCCTGCAAAGTTCCTGTGGGATTTATCCTTCTTAAGGATTATGTTCTAGATAAGAAAATTCAAGATATAGAAGGTACAGATGTTAAAGTTGTATACGATATAAAGATGGTACTAAGGAAAAACAAACTCTATGTCACCGATGTGGATCCATCTGAAAATGCGCTATTTCGGAGGTTGGGTCTTGAGAAATTTGTGAATTTGATCCACAGGAAATACGACAAAAGTAAGAACATGCTCATCCCCTGGTTCTATGTTCAAGCCCTTCCTCCAAATATTGGAAGTTTTACCGGCGATGTAAAGTTAAATATATTGAAGGAGAAACTGAACTATCTTCCACCTGTGGACATTGCAGAAATTCTGGAATAGTTTGGTCACTCGCAAGGGCTGACTGTCATCAATCAGCTAGCTGCAGAAAATGCTTATGATACCTTAAAGGAATTGGCCTTAATATGTAAAGTTAGATTCTCATAGTCTTAGAGTGAAAATTCAGTCAGTTTTCATAATTTCACATAAAGTTATTAGGACTGTTTTGTTCTTCCCATATTTTATGGCCCACCTGAAGTTAGGATCTAAGTTCGTCGCTGCAATCACTACTGCCATTTAGTTGAAATGAAAATCCAACTATTTTTTACCTATTTTACAATTGGCGACTTTTCCACTACGTCTTTTTTTTTCTATAAAAAAACACAAATTGTATTTGCTCAGTATTTCACAGCATTTTAGAGTTGTTCGATTCTTTTATGTCCTTATTTCACAATGAATGCAATATAATTTGTTTGTTGTTCAGCCATACAATTCGATAAATATTTTAAATTAAAAAAAACGAGTGTTATAAAAATGATTTTCTTCCCCCCACATAGCTGCATTTTAACAAAAATTAAAATATTGTGACAATCCGATTTGTTGTTAAATAAAATATATTTATAAAGTTAACAAGTTGATTTAATATATAACTACTATAACTACCTATATTGTTTACATCTATAGATTGTCATTATTTGGAAATTAATTAATGTTTATTTCATAAAATAATAAAGATATTATTTATTCTGTAACCCTGCAAAATGTCCAGGAAATTGTATGAAAGATCTGTAATCTCCCATTATAACAGTAAGCTTTTACTACTGTCGTAGCTGTCAATGCTATATACAATATCATAAGTCTGATAGCAATTAGCTTCTTAGACATGATACTTATTATATAATCCTAAGTTAAAAATTTTTAGCAAAATAAATATGTTAATTATCATATATCCATTGATGAAATTTATAATGTTCGTTTTGGTATATAATTGGGTGTATAGTTAGCATAGTTTCGCTAAAGCTCTAGATTAATCTAATCTCGAAATATATTTTAGAATGACCCACTGTAACCCAATGAAACTGATAAATCCTGGTTTTTGTGATGAATAAAAGCTGCACTTTTAAGAATCATACCAATAATCCTTTGCATATAGGTAATTGATCGTTAGTAATATATTCATATAATGACATTTTGGGAAATATGAAAGCATGCATCATGTGTGGTGGTACCGGAACAAGGCTTAGACCACTGACTTTTAAATATCCTAAACCGAGCATACCGATCATAAATATACCATCCGTTTTACATTTGATAGAGCATCTATCGCGAGAAGGTTTCAATGAAATAATTATTACACTTGGATATATGGGAGAGCACATAGAAGAACAGCTTGGAGATGGGCATATATTCGGGGTGCATATAGATTACGTTTATGAGAAAGAAAAGCTTGGAACTGCAGGAGGGGTTAAAAATGCCGAAAAATATTTAAAAAATGAACCATTTATCGTGGTTGGTGGGGACCATGTCCTTGACCTGAATCTTAGAGAGATGTACCGTTTCCATGAAGCTAACGATGCTCAAGTGACCATAGGTCTTCTGTCGATTGATGACCCAAGAGAGTTTGGAATTGTAGATATGGATATTAACAACCGGATCCATCGTTTCTTGGAAAAACCGACGACAGGTCAGATATTTAGCAATCTTGCGAGTACAGGCATCTATATTTGCACTCCTTCTATTTTTGAATGGATACCTGAAAACAAAAAGTACGATTTTGCAAAAGATCTCTTTCCATCCATGCTTGCAGCCAATGTAAAAATTCACGGAATGCTTGTTAGGGGAAAATGGACTGATGTGGGAAGTTCAGCGGCTTATAGACAAGCACAGCGCTGGATGCTTGATGAACTTCCAGGAACAACAATTGAAGGGAATTTCACAACCAGAAATGCTAGAATACGAGGTCCTCTATCTATCGGACACAATGTATCGGTAGGTTCCAATTCTTCACTTGTAGGACCAATAGCCATCGGAAAAAAAACAACAATAGGAAAGAATGTCCTTATTGGACCTTACAGTGTTATAGGCTCAAATTGCACGATTGGTAACTATGCAAAGATTTTTTCATCTTCTCTTTTTGATAATGTGAACATAGGGAAATATTCGAATATTTCGGGAGCTGTGGTGGCAGATGAAACAATTGTAGGAGATAATTGTTACCTTGAAAATGGAACTTTAATCGGGCATAAAGTTGTTGTAGGGAACAATTCTATCATCCATTCGGGAGTCAAAGTCTGGCCGGAAATAAAGATAGATCAGAACTCAAGCATAAAAGAAACTTTAATCAACTCTGATTATGACATTAATTGTGAAAGTTCCTGAGATATAGGCCTTAACGAATCGAAACTGGAATAAAGGTTAAAGTGAATATCAAATGAGGAATATAATAATTAATTATATATCACATAGTCACAAGATTATATGCAGAAATTGTCCCGGATACGTATACGAGTCAATTTTGGATTCATAAATTGAATTTTTCAGAACAAGATAAACTTTTAGGAATCCAAATTAATTTTTTCATATTCTGCGGCTTTTACAGGCTTTGAATATTTTTTAGTTAATAGAAAAACTCGTACCCTAATTTTTTTTGAGATTATTCTCTTATTTTTTAATATACAACTAATTTAATGAAAAATTTTTGAAAATGATTCTGGAAATATTTTTTTAACAAAGTAGACATACCCTGAGACGGCAAATTTATCAGGGTTCTAGCTTCAATTCATTCCTTTTTTTGCTAATGACCTCAATGTAGAAAGTGACGCATACCTGTGAAAATCATGGCAACTCCCAGAAGATTTGCTGTAGCTATAACTTCACGGTCCCGGATTGATCCTCCAGGAGAAATTATATAGCGAATGTTATTTTCTGCTGCATGGATTATACTGTCATCAAATGGGAAAAAAGCATCAGAAGCCATAACACATTCAGACATAGTCTTCTGGCAATACTCCTGAAAGGATATATCCGGTTTATTTCGTCCATAGATTACCCTCAGATTTTCTATAGCCTTTGTGGCTGCAAGTTTGCGAATTGAGTCAACCCTATTCGGCTGACCTGCACCTATAGACAGTACCATGAAAAATCCTGGATTATATTCGTGAGCAAGGACTATTGCATTGGATTTGGTTGCTTTACAGGCTTTAAGGCAAAATTTTGAGAGAGAATTTTTGGATTCAGGATAAGGAATGTCGGTTACTGACTCCCATTTTTCATAGAGTCCGGTGTCGCGGCTTTGCTTGAGCATGCCACCGATTATATATTTATATGTGTACTTAGTCCCTAAATCTTTTCTGAGCTCCGGCAGCTTTAGGAGTCTCAAATTTTCACTTTTGTTTTTAAGGTATTCAAAGGCATCTGGATTAAAGTCAGGAGCAAGAATAATCTCCACAAATTTTTCATTCAAAATAGTAGCACTTTCCAGGTCAAAAATTTCATTCGTGCAGATTATACTTCCGTAAGCTGAAATTGGGTCTCCATCCCAAGCAGCGTTAAGAGCTTGAATAAGTGTGTTTCCAGTAGCAAGTCCGCAGGGATTATTATGTTTCACGATTGCCACTGCTGGGAAGGCGTTTCCAAGTTCTATGACAGTCTGAAGGGCATTGTCGGCATCAACATAATTGTTATAGGATAGTTCCTTTCCATGTAGCTGAGTGGCTTTTGCTAGGCTAGGACCTTTAATTTTTGGTTCCTTGTAGAAGTAGGCTTCTTGGTGCCAGTTTTCTCCATAGCGAAGTTTCACACCGTCAGTAAACTTCAGGTGGAGTACGTTTTCTCCGAGCAATGTACTGCTCAGGTAAGAATCGATAACAGCATCATAATCAGCAGTGTGCCTAAAGGCCTTGACCGCAAGGGCAGCTCGGGTCGCATCAGAGACTACCCCATTTGAGCGTAATTCTTTAAGGATGTGTCCGTAATCTGCTGGATCGGAGAGTACAGTCACAGAACGGTAGTTCTTGGCTGCAGAACGAAGAAGTGTTGGACCTCCAATGTCTATATTTTCGATGGCTTCTTCCAGTTCCACACCCCTTTTTGATGCCGTCATCTCAAAGGGATAAAGGTTTACAGCTATAAGATCAATAAGTGAGATATCTTCTTTTACAGCCTCTGCTATCTGTTCCTTGCTGTCCCGTAGACATAAAAGCCCACCATGAATTTTTGGATGAAGAGTCTTGACTCTCCCTCCCATCATTTCTGGATAGCCTGTTACTTCCGAAACATCGATAATTCCAATGCCTGCGCCGCGTAGAATTTTTGCTGTTCCGCCTGTTGAAATGATCTTCACACCAAGTGATTCAAGCCCGCGTGCGAATTCTGCAATTCCTGTTTTATCTGAGACGCTGAGCAATGCTCTTTTTACCAAAAAATCACCAATATAAATAATTTAAAAATTATTAGCTATAAAACTTCTGGTTTACACATTATTTAATCATAATGTAAATTTTTTCCTGAGAAAATTGGACTTTGGAACACCATATTTGGTTTTTTTTTAGTTGGATTTATCGGTTCTGTAGTAATCCTTAATTTAATTCAAATTATTTTTACTATCATTTATATTTACATTATAGGCTGTCCGTTTAAATTTCACTTATTTGATTTGATTATGGAACTTTCTATTTCGAAGTACTCTCTAAACTTCCTTTTGAAAACAAAGAACTTTGTCTTAGTCATATTTCTTTGATTGTATTTTAATATTATCAAAGATTTAATCTAGCTGTCTTCTATATTTCCCAAAATTTTCTTTCCCTTTCTTTTTTATACAGGTCTGGTTAGTCTGCTTTTTCGGAAGCGTATCCTTTATCCGTCACACACTATTAAGATTTTCTTTTATCCTATTTGATTGTCTTATCAGAGAATTTGCATGTTTGATTTCGATATATTTTTTTGACTAATTTTACATTCTTAATACTAACTTTTTAGCTTTTTGGATTGATATTGAAATTTTCAAGGAACTCCTTCGTAGCTTCCCTGTTTTGCGGGAATAATAATAACTGTCTCAGAACTTGTAATTCCGGCTATATTAATTGCCGTAAAATAGATTATTTATACATGTGAGTAAAAAACGTTAGAGTTTTTGATAAAAGAAGGTTAAACAGATATGAGAGAATTCTGGATACAAACTTTTGATGAGTAGTGAAATTGGGAGTCTTATTAAGATCTAGTTTTTATTCTATTTATCGTTCATTAGGTCAATAAATTATAAAAAAAATCGTGATATTCTGTACTAATATATTCATTCAACAAAATCTGAACAAGAAGTTGATGCTGGGTATAAACATGTTCGGAATATTTGCCGGAATAAATTTCACAAGTTTATCTGCAACTAACTGAAGAAGTGTATATTTATCTTGAAGAGCAAAATCAATAAGATTTTTCATGAATAAAAAAAACTCAATGTTAAGTGATTTAAACTCTCCAAAACTCAAATGTATAAGAGTTTATCGAAATTCTCTACAATAACCTCAGTTTTCTTTGTTAACTCAAAAATTAATTTCGAAAGTAATTTTTCACTATAAATAATAGGGTTTTTGTACTCTAATGCTAGAATAAAGGAAAAACTAATAAAGGAGTAAAAGTTCAATTTGATATAGATTCCATTAATCAAAAATCAGGTAAAAGGTAAAAATATGGTTTCAAAGGACCTTCCCTTCACCAAAGAGAAAATTCTTGAAATAATTAAAAAGCATCCTACTCCTTTTCATATCTATGATGAAAAAGCTATTCTGGAAAATGCCAGAAAAATGAAAGCAGCCTTCGGGAAAGTTTCAGGCTTCAAGGAGTTTTTTGCCGTAAAAGCTCTCCCAAACCCCTTTATTCTCAAAATTCTCAAGAAAGAAGGTTTCGGTGTGGATTGCAGTTCTCTGCCTGAGTTAATCCTTGCTGAAAAAGTGGGACTAATTGGTGAAGATATTATGTTCAGCTCAAACGACACTCCTTTCGAAGAGTTTATAAAAGCGAGAGATATTGGGGCCTATATTAACCTTGATGATATAAACCATGTTGATTATCTGAAAAAATATGCCGGACTTCCGAAAGTTATCTGCTTCAGGTACAATCCAGGTCCTCTTAAAAGAGGAAATCTCATCATAGGAAAACCGGAAGAGGCAAAATATGGACTTACGAGAGACCAGCTTTTTGAAGGCTACCGCATACTCAGAGATAGGGGAGTTAAGCGTTTTGGAATGCATACGATGGTTGCCTCGAACGAGCTAGACCCTGATTATTTTGTGGAAACCGCAAGAATACTTTTTGAACTCATAGTTGAAATCTCAAAGGAATTAGATATAACTTTTGAATTTGTGAACCTTGGTGGCGGCATAGGAATTCCCTATCTGCCAAATCAGGATCCAGTCTCCTTTGAAACTGTGGCTGAAGGTGTCAACGAATCCTATGCTTCCATAATCACTGCAAACGGACTATCTCCACTCAAAGTCTTCCTGGAATGTGGCCGAGTTATCACAGGTCCCTATGGCTATCTTATTTCCCAGGTAAGGCATCTCAAACATACTTATAAAGATTATGTTGGAATGGACTCTTGTATGGCAAACTTGATGCGCCCTGGAATATACGGAGCCTATCATCATATAACCGTTCTAGGTAAAGAAAAGGAAGATGCTATCCATAAGTATGATGTAACTGGTTCTCTATGCGAAAATAATGATAAGTTCGCTGTCGATAGGCTCCTTCCTGAGATCGAAATTGGTGATATCCTTGCAATTCACGATGCTGGAGCTCACGGGCACTCCATGGGTTTCAATTACAACGGAAAACTCAGGTCTGCTGAACTTCTTTTAAGAGTAGATGGTAGCGTTGTGCAGATAAGGAGATCTGAAACTATTGAAGATTATTTTGCAACTCTTGATTTCGAAGCCCTGAATAATTTCAAGGTAGATGTTGGTTTGTTAGAATAGGACTATATAACAAAATGGTTTTATTATATATATTTTTATAAATATGTCAAATTTAAATACTAATACAGTTAATCGGGGTCAAAAATTCACTAATAAAACTGAATCAATTATTTTTTTTGCCAATATTTAGGATTAGTTAGTTCCAGGAGTTGCGAAAAACCTTCGAAAGGGTTCTCTTTATGTTTTATCCAAAAGAAGGAAAAGTACTCGTTTTCATAATATTGATCAATAACTGATGGATAAGAGCAAAAGTACAAAAATTACTTTTAATTTATGAATTATTAATTTTAATTTCTAAATTTTTAATGTGGATTTTTAATCAAAAAGATGTTTTTCACTTTAATGCTTAAAGAGATATCCATGGCTACATCTGTATCTATAATTTTTAAACAAAAAGCTGTAGCTACTGCAGAACAAAGAATAAGGTTCTCGATGCAGATATTTGTTGCTGCTGCAGATTCTACGAAAATAACTGGGTCATATACTTTTTATGGTTCCGTTGCAAAAAATCCTTTCTAATGATACAATAGAATAAAAAGAAAACCAAAGATAGTAACATGCTATCTAATTCCTTTAAATGGAAGCATTATGAAGGGGAAATTATCTTATTGAATGTAAGATGGTACTTAAAATATGCATTAAGTTATAGAAATTTAAAGGAAATGATGGCAGAAAGGGGAGTAAAAGTCGACCATACAACAATCATGAGATGGGTACATCAATATTCCCCTGAAATAGAAAAGAAGATAAGAAGACATTTAAGACCAACAAATGATTCGTGGAGAGTTGATGAAACCTATATCAAAGTAAAAGGTAAATGGAAATATTTTTACCGAGCAGTTGACTCAAATGGAGAAACAATCGATTTCATGTTAAGTTCAAAACGAGATAGAAAGGCAGCGAAGAGATTCTTTAAGAAAGCTTTAAGTTCTAATCATAATCAAATTCCAAGATTAATAACCGTTGATAAGAATCCAGCTTATCCACCTGCTATAGATAAACTAAAAATTGATAAAATACTACCTAAAAACGTAGGCATTCGACAAATCAAGTATTTGAATAACATTATAGAACAAGATCACAGATCTATAAAGAGAATCGTTAATCCAATGTTAGGATTTCAGTCTTTTCGATCTGCTAATAAGACTTTAAAAGGAATTGAAGCTATAAATATGATCAAAAAAGGACAAGTAATCGATTTAAATTACTCTGTTCTTAATGAAGTCAAATACATTAATCACTTGTTTGGTATAGCTTTATAATGTTAGTACATTTTCCTTGAATATTTTGATTTTTATTAATCACTTATAGATTTACATATTTTGTTGAAGTTTTTGCAACGGAACCCTTTTTATTATATGACTTACGAATTTGAAGTTCCTAAAGATTAAAACTATTTATAAATATAATTATTTAAAAAAGTTGTAAGAATGGATAAAGTCATGTCGATAAATCTACCCAGATGTACTTGCTTGATAATATCATTTTAATTATTGCTAAGTCTATCGTTTTTTAGCTACGGAAGCTTATAATATTCTTCTTCCACAATCAATGCTCATCAACATTATTATTTTACTCGTATCATTCAAAAGTAACTCTCTATACAGATCATTTATTCTTATCTATAATGTCGATGAATTCAATCGATTTGCTGTGTTGCCTCGGATGCGAGAAAATGATATTTCTGTGCCATTTTCTGGATATAAATAAACTATTCAAATTTAAATATTTTCATTTGCTTATATTAGTCTTTTTCTTCATGGTTTCCTTTATCTTCAGAGTAGTTTTTAATCAAATCGGAAGTAGTTCATCCCAATGGTTCAAATATAACCTCCATAATTACACAGTTCACCATCTAATAAATGTTTTTTAACTTCAGAGTGTTCTTTAAAGATTTTGTTTGCTGTAATACTTTTTATAATATTCATCAACCTTAATGGGAAATATTTTGGTTCAACCAACGAAAAGATGTACATAATAACATATTGCTTATTGTAGAACAATCAAAACTATACTTTTATCAATTTTAAAGCATATATATTTCAAATAGATGATAATGCTAATATCCCAATGAAATTTTTCCAGATATTTCAAGCAAAACGATTTGACATCTTATTCTCTTTATACAATATTTTTTATACGTAGTTCTAGTTTTATAATGCAAAGGTAGCTTAAAATAGATATCAACTGTTTAATAAAAGTTATTGGGAAAGTTCCTATCCCCTTAGCAATTTTTGTGGTATTTAATTAAAATAAGTTTGGATCTTGATATCTTGAACAGTCATAAAGCTGATTACAATATAAAAAACTTTATGATATGACCAATAATTATCTACTTAGTATGTACTTACACTCTAAGACAATAAAAAGAAACATAGAAGAATATGGTGTCAATGTGAGTGTGAATGTAGCAGGTCTACTGTGCATATAGTGGAATGAGAATTCCTTCTAGGTTTGTAAGTCAGTGTCATTCTTGATTACTTATCAAGGATCATTATTCCCCAGTAAAGAATACGTTAATTATAACATGTAAATCACGGTTTGGTGATAGACCGAGTTTTTCATAGAGCATTGGGGATATCAATGGAGAAATTAATAATGGATCAGGAAAGGAATTAGGGGCATACAGAATTAAATAAGGATGATTCATTAGACAGCGAGTTCAAGATGTAAATGAAAAATTTTGGATTAAGCTAATAATTGCAAGGTGAAGACACCATCAGAAAATCAAAATAATTGAGAAATGGTCCCATACATTGAGCCTTGAAGATTAAAAGAACTTAAATCACTAGAAAATGCTTATTGAATAGATTGTTAGTGGAAGTAAAATCTTAGATATGAATTAGATATTTTTGTTTGTGAGAATATGAAGAAATTGAAAAGAGTTTCGAAGCAAAATTGTTTTTGGATTAAAACCTCACTCACATTTCCTAAATCCTCTATTATATACTTATGAATTTTTGAGTTTTCATTCGTAGATAAAGAAAGCGTGTATAGAGGTGGAAAAAGTAGGAAATTTCAAAACCGTTTGATCGCAAAGTTCTTATATGATTTGATTTGTATTGATAAGTCCATAGCAAATATGCTAGTCAAGTATCCCAGTTAATGTATTAATATATAATAAGGACAATTAAGCTACTTTTAAGTATGCTTTTGCTTTGATAAATTCAAAAGATCATGATCTCCATGATTTTAAAATTTCAATAAAAGGATGAGGTTTTAATATGAGATGGCAAGGTAGCTCCAGAAGAAAAGTGACCGGTGGGAAAGTTATTGTCGCTCGCGGGAAGCGTAAGTTTGAAATGGGTCGCGAATCTGCGGATACCCGCATAAGTGAAATAAAACGAAAAAATGTTCCGGTAATGGGAGGCAATAGGAAGGTTAGGCTTCTCCAATGTAATGTTGCAAACATAACCAATCAGAAAAACGGAAAGACAGTTTCTGCTACTATTGAAACAGTTGTCGACAACGCTGCAAACAAACACTATGTAAGGCGTAACATCCTAACAAAAGGCTCTGTCATAAGGACTCCTATAGGAACTGCGAGAGTTACGAGCAGACCAGGGCAAGATGGAGTTGTAAATGCTGTATTGATTGAGTGATTTTGTAGAACTCAACATTGAAGGCGAGGATTTTTTGGTGATTTTTTTCACCGTTGTGCCGGGGATCAATATGGAAGAACAGATTAGACACATACTGGAAATTCTCGAAAATGATGCTCGAGCAAGTCCGGAAGAAATTGCAGCCCTGATAGATATGTCTCCACAGGAAGTTTCCCAGACGATAGCAAAACTTGAGGAAACAGGAGTTATCCGGCACTACAAAACCATCGTTAATTGGGACATTGTTGGGGAAAATTATGTTTATGCTGTGATTGAACTGAAGGTTACTCTCGAGCGTAGCCAGGGTTATCAGGCAATTGCAGAAAGGATTTATAAATTTCCGGAAGTAAGGTCTGTCAGACTATTATCTGGGGACTATGATATATCTCTTACTGTCCGAGGGAAGTCGATGAAAGATGTTGCTTTTTTCGTGGCAGAAAAAATTGCAACTCTTGATCAGGTAAAGAGTACGTCAACTCACTTTGTGCTGAAGACATATAAAGAAGATGGGGTTATCCTCCACGAACCTGAGACGATCAAAAGGCTCCCAGTTTCATTTTAATAAGAAACAGCTTAAAGCCTGCTCCTCTTCAGTTTTACTTTTACATCCTGCTAATATAATTTTTCAAAGGGGTGCTTGATTGAGACTTCCATGCGATTCTTCAAAATTTATTGCGGAAGCTGTTAAGAATATCCCACCTTCAGGAATACGGCGTTTTTTTGATATGGTTTCCGGACTTGAAGACATAATCTCCCTTGGAGTAGGAGAACCTGATTTCGTCACTCCTTGGCACATTCGTGAGATGTGCATCCATTCTCTGGAAAAAGGGCAGACTTCTTATACGTCAAACTATGGGCTTCCGGAACTCAGAGATGAACTTACCAGGACCTATTACAAACGTTACGGCTTGGACTATGATCCTGCATCAGAGATATTGATCACTTCAGGTGTAAGCGAAGCCCTGGATATAGCGATCAGGGCAGTAGTAAACCCGGGGGATGAGGTTATTGTGGTCCAGCCCTCTTATGTAGCATATGTCCCATCGGTTATTCTGGCAGGAGGCAAGCCTGTAATTGTTCGAACTTATATGGATGATGATTTTAGCCTGACTGCGGAAGCACTCAAGCCTGCAATAACGAATAAGACTAAGGCAATAATTCTCAACTTCCCTAATAATCCCACAGGAGCAATCATGACACAAGAAGGGCTTGAGGATGTTGCTGATCTAGTTGTTGGTAATGATCTGTTTGTTATCTCGGATGAGGTATACGAGTGCCTGACTTATGATGGACGCCACGTACCAGTCTCTTCTTTGGAGGGTATGAAGGACAGGACTGTTATGCTGAATGGATTATCCAAATCTCATGCAATGACAGGGTTTAGGTTAGGTTTTGCAATGGGCTCCTCGGAGATCATACATTCAATGACGATGATTCACCAGTACTGCATGCTTTGCGCTCCCATAACTGCTCAAGTGGGAGCCATTGAAGCTCTTCGAAATGGTAAAGAGGAGATGGAGCGGATGGTCAGGGAATATGACCGGCGCAGACACTTTATCGTCACCGGCTTTAATAAGATAGGGCTTAAGTGCCTTAAGCCCAAAGGTGCATTCTACGCTTTTCCTTATATGGGGGATACCGGACTTTCTTCTTCTGAGTTTGCTGAGCGTCTTCTGGACAAAAAGAAGGTTGTCACGATTCCAGGAGATGTTTTTGGTGAAGCAGGGGAAGGTTTCCTTCGATGCGCTTATGCAGCATCAATGAATGATCTTAAAAAAGCAATTGAGAGAATGGGAGATTTCGTAGACGGATTAAAAAAGTGAATTCATCTGAGCTTCTATCAGTCTGCCTTTGCTATTTTCCACTTTTAGAATAAATTTTTCCTCATCCATTCTCAGATTGGGTTACTTGCTTAGTCATCTATTATTTTCAATCAGCTCGTTCATCAGATTCTACCATGCATCAAATATTTTTCGTCATCATCTGATGTTTGTTCTTTCAACGGATCGATAAAAATTGACACTTTGCTATAAACTCCCCTCAAAATATCTTTTTTCAGTTCAGGCTGAAGCTTGAAGAGTCTGTAAAGCTTATCTTTTTCGAGTATTGAACTACCTTTGATAGAGATTACTTGAATGGAATTCCAGAATAAATGAACGTGATATATTACTATTTCCACAGTATGAATTTCGTAGTTTGGCATGTGCAAAATAGTTTGAAGATAGGCATACAAACCCTTCAAATTCGTTCATTGCATAATGTATTGTACAGATACTTAGGCACCTATACTATAGGTGATCTTACCATAGCTAGAATAGGGCTATTGATCCCAATACTTATCAAATTCCTGTCATAGGGGACACTACTTCTGATATCATAGTGGATGGCCGTCTTTATTCCAATTCCCTAGCTAATAATAACTCAATTCTAGTAGATGAAAGATCGCACTCCGTATCATGTTCATGAAAATGTTTGCCCTTGTGGGTGTGCAAATGCTCATGAACAAGCTTGCTGTGAATGTGCATGTGCTCATGAATCAGATTTGAGTCCAGAAGAAGTTCCAAGTTATTGAGAACCTTTTCCACATCATCGTCCACCACAACTCTATGTTCTTCGCCCATGACTATGGCTCTTTTGCTAATTTGCTCTACAAGTTCCAAGTCATGAGTAGCAGTAATTATCGTCTTGCCTGCATCCCCTAACTCTTGTAATAGCTCTGTAAGCCAGAGTTGGGTTCTAGGGTCCAATCCGGCTGTGGGCTCATCCAATAGAAGAACATCCGGGTTGCTAGCCAGAACAGTGGCTATGCACACCTTTTTTTTTTCACCTCCACTTAGAGTGTGAGGGGATCTATCTTTAAGCTTAGTGATCCCTATCATTTCCATGACTTCCAAAACTCTGGTTTTTACTTCTCCCGGAGTAAGGTTAAGTTGCATCGGTCCAAATGCAATCTCCTCGAAGACCGTAGGTGAAAAGAGCTGTACATCTGAGTTCTGAAAGACAAGTCCTACTCTTGTCCGGAAATAGGATCTAAATTCATTATCCTCAATAGTATTGAAAACCTCTTCAGATATCTTAGTATCAAAGGCATGGAATTCCCCAACTGTTGGATATATGAGCCCATCTAAAATGGCTAACAGAGTCGATTTGCCACTGCCATTTGAGCCAATTATAGATATCTGCTCGTTTTGGTTCACTTTGAAGCAGATATCTTTTAAGGCGTTTATCCTTCCTGCATATGAATATGATACATTCCTTAAGTCAAAGATCATTTCCATATTCTTATCACCTAATAATGTTCTGGGATATCAACACCATTATTATGCTTAGGGATATCGCCGTTGCACCTACGATATAATCTCGTTTGTGAATTCTGAACTCCTGCATTACCTTAACATCTCCATTGAAGCCCCTGGATATCATAGCCATATGAACTTTTTCGCTAATATCCATAGATCGTATAAGCGTGTAACCTATGCGTCCGCCAACCCATTTCTGCTCTTCTAACATGCCTCCAGCCTTTATGGTCCTTGCTTTTTTGGCAAAATGCATATCTCGGACTAAATCCATCAAAAGGAAGATGTACCTGTTGGTCATCTCCAGCGTGAAAACATATATCTTCGGCACGCCCACCGTTCGCAGAGACTTATAAAGAATCTGCTGTGGTGTGGTCAGAAAGAGCAAGACTATGGCAGAAACACACGTTGCAACACGCATAATAAATATACTTGCTGCATATACACCTTGTCTGGTGATATATACGCTTTCTGGTAGTGTAAGTGATCCCACGTGGTTATTAGGGCCTAAATAAGCTAATGTAATTAATGGATCACCTGGGAAGAAAATGTTGAAAATCATAGGTATGATGATGATGCCTGCAAAGATGGGGATAAAGAGCCAAACCCGTTTGATGAAAAATAAGATATTGATTTTACTGAGATATGCAAGCAACAACGTGAATGTATAAATCAAAACCAGTAATTTCAAGTCTTTGATCAAACTTGTTGCGAATATTGCGGTCATAATGGAAAGCAACTTGACCCTCGGATCCAAGCTCTGCAGAAAACCTTTTCTTCTGGAGAATCCCTCCGATATAAAAGCTTCCTCAATAAAACCTAAGATCCCACCAATTGTGTTCTCTATGAATCCTTTCTTGCCATGATGAACAGCAAAGCACCCGCAAGGTTCTACTATCACTTCTTTCATCCAGTCCTGGATCATAATGCCTCCAGTAAAAATAAATAAAGATCATCGGTTTGTTAGTCGTTGACTGCTTTCTTGCCAGTGAAGTATAAGATATCTATAATACATAGTAAGCCTATTACAGCTGCTATAATATATCCGATAACTTTATGGAAGTCAGGAATAAGATGGTATGAGAATAACACATTCAATAGATTTGAAAGCTTTTCTAATCCAGATGACAAAAAACCTGCCTTGCCTAGCGCTTTCTTACACATCCTTCATATACAATACCTGTACGCAAATACACACCAAAACAAGTAGTGGAGATATTTTAGATTCCATAGTTTTCATTTTCATTTCCAAATAAATCCAAATTTTGATCATGGTGATCCTCAACGCAATGGTGCTCGAGTTTTTAACCACCTTCTTTCCTATGAAATACAAGAGACTACCACCAACTATTATGCCTACTAATGCAGACAAGATGTATCCTGCTGAAGATACGATTCGCGAATCCCCGCCGCCAGGAAATGAATAATCCTGCATTGGAGCATTCCATAATCCCGAGAGCTCCTTCAACCCATGGGGCACAAACCCAATTCTATCCTTAAGCTCATCTGGCCCCCATTCACCATAGGCAGTGCCTGCAGCAAGCAGGCCTAGAGGCGCAAAAATTATAAGTAATACCAGGCCAATGGATAAGTTCCTTATCAGTATATCCATATTCTCGCCTCAGATTGTGACTCAGGTCATCATTTCGTTCATTTCCACCTTTGTTTTCTCTCCGTAAAATACGGATGTATCTGTTCTCTGGATATAGGCAAAAATAATTGCTGTAATCAGTGCCTAAGAATTCTAAATAAAAACATGTGTTAAATTTTGACGCATATTTTTAACAGTTAAATATTTGATGCGATTAATTTTTCAGTTAGATAATATATAAGTCCTAGAATATTTTTACAAATCTAGATTATCAAGTATTACATATGCATCAGTTTATATTACTTTTTTGGATAAATTTTAATTTTATTCTTAAGTAAAGCTTCATTCACATCTTATATGGATCCATAGGTACTTTGTATCATGGAGTCGAAATCTAAATTGCAGTGATAATTGAGTCCATGATGAAGAACAAGAGGCTTTTACAGATTCTCGAATAAAGTAAATCTCATAAGGATAGATTAGTAACATCAGATTAGAAGGAAAGTATTTGATAATGCAAATTTGGTTCAATCGAAAATAATGTACTTGTTAGATTTCTCAACTACTTGATATTGACATGTGCGTTTCCGACACAAATGTTACTGTATGTTAAAGCAAAATTACATCATGCAGAAGAGTAACAAAGTGATGAAATTTATAATATAGCTTCTTATCACACATGTTGGAAGTAGGTGTTATATGAAGATTGGTCCGACTTTTTTGAGATTCTTCTTTTCCTTTCCTACTTATATTCAATTAGTTTAAAAACAATAACCATTCAAAGACTTAAGTTCTTGAAGTACAAAATTAAGCTCAATATATTTTTCGATTAAATTCACATTTTAGATAGTTAATGGTTTAATGTGTATTGATTTCGCAATTCCACTGCATAAGTCTTAAATATTACCAAATCTCTAACCACGACGTAAATTTCATTTGCTGTGGTTAGATTTTATAATACTCTTGTTTGTTTCTGAGAAGGCCGAGTTGTTTTCCCAAAAAGTTCAAAAACTAGAAGCTTTATGAGGAATTTAACTGGGTTCGACGAAGTCATAATCACACGAGCAATTTTTGATGAGTATTCAAAAACCTTCCTGACCACACAGATATCGGCGTGGCACTTGTAGAAGGGGAGCCTGCAAATCTGGTGGCCGCAAAATATCTGGCAGAGGGGGGGGTAGAAGTCGCTATTTATGAAAAGAAGATACCTTTTGAGGGTTGGTATGTGGGGCTGGTGGCGTGATATTCCCACGCATAGTTAGAGTTGTGCAGGAAGAGGCTCGCTGCATGCTGGACGACTTCTGGATTTATATAGGGAATACCACCCAGGGTATTATGTGGCAAACTCAGTTGAATCAGTCGGAAAGCTAAATGCAGGTGCAACTTCAGCAGGGGCTGAAGTCTTTAACCTTGTGAATTTTGAGGACGTTATGATCCAGGAAAATGATCAGATTACTGGCATAGTGACCAATTGGGGACCTGTTGCAGAAAAGCACCTGCAAGTGGATCCTCTCATGATCAGCACAAAACTCGTAATAGACGTAACAGGGTACGATGCAGCTGTCAGCAACACGATTCTCCAAAAAATACCAAACTCAAAAATAGGGAAATTGGGGATGTTTGGGAGAAACCCATGTGATCAGAGATTGGCTAGCACCTTACTGTTAATGCAACTCAGGAGATCTAGCCGGGTCTGATTGTTACGGGAATGGCCGCGAATGCAGCAACCTACGTTCCAAGAATGGGGTCTATCCCTGGAGTGCTGCTCCTTTCAGGTAAAAAATCTGTAAATATTGCTCTAAATAGGCTAACATGTCTTTAAAAACTCCAACTCTGACCTCATATATGGTTTATAAATCAATTTTGTGCATTTATGATGCTGAAAAACATAAAATTTCTTTTACTCTAACTTTTCCAAAAATTGAGATGTCAATGTTCTCTAATTTTAGCTAAAACTGAGGAAATGCATCGATTTTACTTTAAAAATTGTGCATCCATGAGAGTTAGATCAATTGTATTGTCATAAAAAGGATTTATTCAGATACTTCAAAAAGAGCAGGGTATTTCTCTTTGAGTAATG
This sequence comes from uncultured Methanosarcinaceae archaeon, assembly GCA_963733675.1. Taxonomy (GTDB): domain Archaea; phylum Halobacteriota; class Methanosarcinia; order Methanosarcinales; family Methanosarcinaceae; genus Methanosarcina. Next base: position 43,543 of record CAVTET010000015.1, read on the forward strand.
CATGAATAGATTTATCTAGCTTTGTTTTATAGAGTGATTTCACTTCAGAAATTTGTTCAATTATACGATTTTTAGCTTGTATAAGGTCAGCAGCCTGTGTTCACAAAATCAAATATTCTCAAGATCTCCACAAGCTAAGGCATCGAGTGCCATTTCAATAACGCCAACGATAAAGTTCAAATCGTCTTGTGAAACGCAATATGGTGGCAACATATAGATCGTTTGCCCTATAGGTCGTAACAACACACCTTGCGCCAGGAAATAGCGATAAAGCTTCGGTGCAACGTCAGACAAATATCCTTGTCGAACATCGCATACTTCCAACGCCATAATTGTGCCGATATGCCGCAAATTTTCGATATCCTTGCGCGCCGCCAACCGCGGCAGCAAAGCGGCTTGATGGTCATGCAACGTCTTTATGCGCTCTGCCACATTATCCTCTTCCCATAGATCAATCGAGGCGCAAGCTGCGGCGCAGGCCAACGGATTTCCTGTAAAAGAAGTTGAATGGAAGAAAGCTTTGGCGCGGTTCGTGCTGTAAAATGCCTGATAAATATCTTCAGTTGCTAACGTTGCAGCCATAGGCAAACAACCGTTGGTAAGGCCTTTAGATAAACATACAATGTCCGGTTCTATATGCGCCTGTTCGCAGGCAAAGCGTGTCCCTGTGCGTCCCCATCCAGTCATGACTTCATCGGCAATAAAAATCACACCGTAGCTCCGACATAAAGCGTACAGCGAGCGCAACGTCGCAGCGCTGTAAATCCGCATTCCGGCAGCACCTAGAACAAGTGGTTCGACAATCAATGCGGCGATATCGTTCGCTTGCTTTATGAGCAGCTTCTCGAAGGCCTCTACAGTCAAATGTTCGCGACCAGTTTCAGGAAAAGGCAGGCGATGTACATTGAACAGAAACTTTTCATAGGGTGCGCTGAAAATGCCGCGCGAGCCCACTGACATCGCACCGAAAGTATCTCCGTGATACGCATGCTCAAGCGTCACAATGCCCCCTCGCGTTTTGTCTTTGTGCGCCCAGTATCCCAACGCCATTTTCAAGGCAACTTCAACTGCCGTCGAACCGCTGTCGGAATAGAAAACACGCGTCAAATTGGGCGGTGTGAGCCCCACTAATTTCTCCGCCAATCTTTCAGCGGGTTCATGCGTGAATCCAGCAAAGATAATTTGGTCTAGTTTTGCGGCCTGTTCCTGCACAGCTGCGACTATCTTTGGACTATTATGCCCGTGAATATTTACCCACCACGAAGAAATAGCGTCGACAATCCGCCGTCCATCCTTGGCATAAAGATAAGCACCTTCGGCGCGGTCGATAAAAACAGAATCCGGTAATAATGCATGTTGAGTAAAGGGATGCCAAATTGGAGAATGAGTCATGCAAAATCCTCTTTCCGAAATCTCTGCGCAAAAACGGCCAACAATGTGGCACGGTCGATGACATCCAGATGCGGGACGTGACCGAGAACGAGCGCGCCGGAAAAATCGGCAATCGTACACATAGTATCGGGATTATCCTCACCGATAAAAATCAGCCCGTGCAAAGTCATGTCTCGTTGGCGCAAGGCCTCAACGGATAATAACGTATGATTGATCGTTCCAAGCCCCGTATGCGCACATAAAACAACCGGCGCAGCCCACGCCTTGAAAACATCTATCTGTAATTTCCGGCGGGTTACCGGAACCATAAGCCCGCCAACGCCTTCGACAATCAAAGTCCCGTTCACCTTGGGCAAAGAAAACGAGCCTATTTCAATGCCATCCAGTTCGGCTGCACGATGCGGTGAGAGCGGACGCGATAGAATATAGCGTTCCGGCAGAAATCGGTCATTGGACAATCCGGTCAACGCCTGTAAACGCTGTGTATCCGTGCCGTCTTCGATGCCGGACTGGAGAGGCTTCCAGTATTGTGCATCCAGTGTGACAGTCAGCATAGCAGCAACGGTAGTTTTGCCAATACCAGTATCTGTGCCGCTGATGATAAAGGACTTCGTCATAGGCCAACACCGGACGGCAAAAGACGTTCAAAAGCCTGTGCAAAATTTTCTATATCCTGCACCGTCAGCCCCACATTCAATGACAAGCGCAAACGCGCTGTGCCTTCGGGAACTGTAGGGGGGCGTATTGCGCGAATGTCGAATCCTTGCGCCTGTAGGTTCTTTGCCAGAGCGAGCGCTGCGGCATCTTCACCAATGATAATCGGTACAATCTGGCTTTTAACGGCAAGAGTGGGAATCCGTCGAGCCACAAGCGCTTTTAGCGCAGCAAGTCGTTCGCGCCTTTCCGGTTCATCACGCACTAATTCCAACGCGCGTTTAACCAAAACCGCCTGCAAAGGCATTGGCGCAGTACTATAGATAAAAGGTCGTGCGGAGTTGATGAGATAGTCGATGATATTCTCATTCGCGCAAACAAGTGCGCCTGCGACCCCTAGCGCCTTACCGCAAGTATGCAGCGAAATCAGCCGGTCGTGCGCTAATCCTTCGGTTTCGCCGCGTCCTGTCGCGCCGGAAACACCCGTGCCATGCGCTTCGTCAACGACCAGAATCGCATCGTATTTTTCTGCAAGCATGAGAAGGTCGCGTACCGGCGCGAGGTCTCCGTCCATGCTGTAAATGGATTCAACCAAAATCCATTTATTACATTCTGCGCCGACTGGCTTCTCAAGCGCATCTTCAAAAGCTTCCAGATTGTTATGAGGAATCTTGACCTTCCTGCATTGAGCCGCATGCAGCCCATCGCGCATACTAGCATGACACAAGGCATCGAAAATCGCGACATCGTTACGCTTGACCATCGTTGTAATCAGGGCGTAATTCGCCTGAAACCCGTTGGCAAAAAACAAAGTTCGAGGGCATCCATAATAGGCGGAGGCAAAATATTCCAGTTCTTCATGTGCCTGTCTGTGCCCGCGTAAAAGCCGCGAGGCTGTCGCGCCGATTTCTATACCACCCTGCAACGCTTCAATTGCCGCCTGTCGTAAAGCGGGATGTGTAGAAAGGCCGAGATAATCATTCGACGAAAAATCAATTCCTGCAGGGAGGTGGAGCGAACGATAACGCCCCATGGCCTTCAGACGATCGAGATCAGGCGCGAAGTTTTTCACAATGAAGCCCCTCATAACATTTTTTATTCGGCGCGCGAGCCTTCAATCCCAGTGCCGTTATTAATCGATGATCCTCACTGATACCGAGGTTAAGCATGGTTAGTAGTTTGTCGCCGGTGAAAATCGATGTGGATTCTGCCAGAAACGCCAGAGCCTGCGCCTTGCGGCCGATTTTAATGCTGCCCGCTGAAGAATGCATCATTTCCTTCGGCACCAGATTTTTTGTTTGGTTAAATACTTGTTTTTCCATTTGTCTATACTCCAAACTGTTTTATAATAACAGATTCTCCGCCTTATCTCCTTTAGTTTCGACAACCATTCCCTTTGAAACCCAGCCGAATGCATTGTTTGGATCAAGCATCAAGCCTTTATCTAAATAACCTTGTACGTCGTCATTTTTACTTTCTATTATACCTAACACTATGCCTTTCCAGACGTTGTACGTTGAACTATTAGGGTTTAATAAAAGTGCATGGTCAATTGCTGCGTCAGCTTCATTCGTTTTAAATTCTTGAGATAAAGCCATCCCTATTTGTGTTCAGAACCACGATCAGATCTTGAATATATTTCCATTTTGGAACCAATGCACTAGTAGCGCAGTTGCAGACATAGGATAAAAAGACAGAAAATTAAATAAACTCCAGCAGCTTACATTTCGCCTATTCAGCTTTATTGCAGATATCATATGTGATTCAACATCATTAAAATTTGCCTTTATTTGAGCCTTTAAAATCGTTGTATATATGAATCTATTATATATTATCGAATCTCTCACATATTCGATATCATATGTAAGAGATATATACCTTGAATTTCCGAGCCTTTTACTTTCTTTTCATGGATCAGTTGCTTGTCATTAAAATCAGTCAGCCTTCAGGATATATTTCTCTCACTGGTTAGAGACTCACCTAAGATTTTATAGATCATTTTGTAGACCTCATAGATTATTCCGGTAGTTGGTAGAGACTTCAATTTTTCAGATTTTATCATTTGGTGACAGAGGTATATTGCAATTATTGGAATCTTATCACGCTTTGAGAACTTAACAATCATTTCCAGAGTCGCAGTATTTGTTATTTCCATATCTACAAGATCAATATGAGTTTTTGTAATCCTTAGCTAGAGTATAAATACGCGATACCGTTCTCAAGCTCTTGCTATCAATGTGCTTACAGACATGTTGGACAGATTTAGGAAATAGCCGGAGGAGTAACCTATAACACAAGCTTAGGCTATAATAAATCACAGTTCATTTTTCCTTCAAGTGCAGATTCTGCATAAGGGCAGAAAAAAGAGTCTCTAATGTATTTAAAATAAGTTTTTAATTGCACACAACTGCCTAAAAAAATTTTGTAGAACATGACTACATTATTATGATTCTTCTTGAAAATCTATTTTCATCAGAAATCACTTTTGAGGCGTTTTTGAAAGTTCATTATTAGGACCCAATTTTAGGGTATTTTAAGAAGCATATAATCAAATTGATGACCATATCAGAGCGTATTAAATGACCAATCTCATTGTATACAAACTGATCATTAACTAGCATTGGTATTAAGTCAAAAAAATACAAAAAGTGTTCTTTTTATGTTAGATGATAGTTCATCAATAGTGAATTGACGTTTAGGTCCCATCTGCTGAGATCTACACTGGCTGCGTTGAACAATCATAGTGAAAGGATCCATTGTAAACAGATCGTTTCCCATCAGAAAAAAGTACAAGCTGATCAAGCGTTTCCGCTCCCAGGTACCTATCTGACTATGAACTGTTGCATCCCCTATTTTCTTATGATTGCCTTTGTTTCTCCCAACTCTTCCCCAGGTATATCCAGGCTAGTTACAAGAGCTTTAACACCTTCATTTTCAGCTTTTGCTATTGTACTATGATATCATCTGAAGCCGGAGTGATAGCTCCTGGAATTTTAAACAGAAGTACTTTATTTTCAATTCCCGCCAAACTAAAGATACAGATGCTGTAGAATGAGTATTGAGCAAGCTGAATCTCTTTCAAATGGTTGGACAAGTTAAAGGGTGGTGAAACTTTAATCAACCATGACTTATATTAGGAAAAATGAAGATTCTTTTGAGTTTTCGCTAACTAAACTTGCTAACTAGGGCACAAAAATCTAGAAATAAGATGGAAAATTCAGTCGTTTTCCAGTTTTTAGGCCATGCTCTGACCTACTGATAAAACACTCTAATGTAAAGAATATTAAATGTTTGAGGCACCCAATTTTAGAGTCTTATTTCTCTAAAGTGTTGAACGAATATTATTAGGAAATTAGATTCTTCGGTTTTAATGCTTTTATACATGGATTGTTTCTCGAATTGATTTTATATTTAATACGTATATAATCGAAAGAAACCATTTTATTCCTATAGTTACAAGAACAGATGAGAAAAACATACTCCATAAAAACTAATTCTTTCAACCTAATATTTTTATCCATGGTCAATATTATAAATCAAAATCACTAGCCTTTGGACTAAGTTATTTGTTTTTTCTGTATTGGTCTCTGAGACAAACAATAAAACAAATATTATAAAATTCAATGCTATGAGTGTGCTTTTCGAATTTTGCCCTATAATTTAAGGGTTTTACCGACTTTTGCAATGTTATATTGTGTGCAACAAAGTATAAATTTAATCTATACTTCTGAAGTTGGATGTTCATTGGAGCATCTAAGAAAGGATCAAGGGCTATAGGCCGAATCACAAAAAAGGATAGCTACATAAAATTAATCGGTTAAGCCACAATTGAGATACATAAATAAGGGGCATTGAGAAGGGGTTGAAGATGCGATAGATTGATATAACTGTATCATTTCGCTCAGTTCGCCAATCCCAATTTGTTCTCCATTACTCAACAAAAGCACTTTATCGCAAAAACGCTGTATTGTACTCAAATAATGGCTGACATAAACGACTGTTTTGTCCATTTCCCTGTATCCTTCGTAAATTTCAAAGAATTTTCTCTGAAAATCAAGGCCGCCTATGGCAAGGACTTCGTCCAGTCGAAGAATTTTCGGTTCTATTGAACTGCTGTTGAAAATGCCAGCCTTACTATCATTCCACTGGAAAAATTTTTGGTATTTGTATCCTTGAAAAGGGTTAATCCCCCAAACTCAAGAATATTGTCTATTCGGCTATCTACCTCGCTGTCAGAAAATCCCACAATAGCTCCATAAATTTTTATATTCTCTTTTGCGGTCAAATAGGGTTGAAAACCTATCCCTAGCTCCAAAAATGAAGTTATTTTTCCGTTTAACGTTATTTTGTCTTTTGTTGGACGGATAGTATTTGCAATGACTTTTAGAAGAGTACTTTTTCCACTTCCATTATGACCTATAACTCCGATTCACTCTCCTTTCTTGACTGTGAAGTTTGTGTCTTGTAATGCGGTAGATGATGTGTATCCTATTTTACTATCCAGCAGTCCATATAAAGCCTCAAATAACGTATTTTTTTTCGTGAGGGATCTTGTAATTTATCCATATGTTTTTTGCTTCAATTATATCCATAATAATTAAACCTCTTCTGCAAATCCAGGTTCAAGATTAATAAAAATCAAATATCCAATAACTAACATCATAAGAGACGAAGCTAAACAGTAGATAAGGTATGAGGAAGAAACGGTTGTATTGTACAACAACGACTCTCTGGAGATCAAAATTATTCTTGCCATTGGACTCAAAAGTAATAAATTTTTAAGTTCACCTTGATAAGTCGATAAATTAATTCAAATTCCACTCGCAAAAAAGCCAGCCTGAAGAATAACTGCCCAGCTATACTGGATATTTCTATAGTATGTATTGAGTGCTCCTAAAGCAAGGGAAGTACCAAATACGAGTACAAATATGTTCACGAAAATGAAGGGAAAATAAATAATGATCGATGTTGGTGTCAATCCCGAAGACGCCATGAAAGCACCAAACACCCCAAGTTCAAGCACAGCCATATTAAAGCAGTTATAGACTAACTGAAAATCAATATTTCTCTTGGGATATATACCTGTCTGACCAGTCCTGATTTGCTGATTATGCTTGACGGGCCCATTGAAGTGCTTTTTGTGAAAAAATCCCACAAGACAATGCCAAGAAGAAGGAACAAATGGTAATTTTTCTGAGTACTTGGATACACATCTACAAATATAATATATAGTACCATTAACATTAGTAATGGCTCCAGCAAGGACCAGAAAAATCCAAGGACTGAGTTTTTATATCATACATTGAACTCGCTTACTGCTAGTCTTTTTACAAGACAACGATATTTACACAAATTTTTGATCATACACTGATTACATCTTTCGTTTTCCTAATAAATTCTGATGGATCAAAACGTTTTGCTCTTCGCATACCTGAATTCTTGTATTTCTCAGGATCTTTCGAGACAACTTATTGGTCTGACGATACTTTCTATGTTTGCTTCAACTAGCAACCCTGTTTCTTCATCAATCATACTTTCAAGGTAGCCACCTTCTCTAACTGCTACCATGGGTTTTCCTGTATCCATAGGTTCAATAGGTGTCATTCCAAAATTCTCATTCTTTTAGTGTTAATGTGACCTATACAGGTGGCATAAACTCAAGTAATTTTCCTAGCAAACATTGCCCATGAGCGTTACGTTTTCCAGGAGCTCCGTAATTAACTTAGATGCATAGCGTGATGCATGATCTCCTGCTTCATAGCCACCGACAATAAGCAATTTTTGATCTGGCTTTTTCTGAAAACTTCGATCTGTAGCATGTAACTGTTGTGCATTTCATGAGGTTTTCTTTGTCATTGATGAGTTACCAAGTTCTTTGTTTCATCTTCCTTCTAATTTTAATATTTTTTTACTTAGTTATACTGGATACATTATTATCTATTGTTCTATTTAAGTATCTTTAATTAATTATCTTATTATATTATATTATAGGCATGTTTTATATAATTTAACATAACAAAAATAATTCAATATAATTTTCCATTGTTATAATTATATTAACTTATATCATTAATGTATCTCGTGGGATATTAATGAAAAAAATAGCATATAATAATTCACTTACAGGGCACAAAACCCTAAAAATTTTAAGGATAGCCACTCTAGTACTTTTAATACTAATGAGTATCGCAGGTGCAACACCATCTACAAATATTATATTTGTTACTAATGGTTCATCATTTTCACCGGTTATTACAGTTACGGGTAATCCCACCATTCAATGGATATTTGGTGATGGTTCAACATCTAATTCTACGTCTCCTGTTGTAAATTTTAGTTCAGCGAGGACAAGAGTAAACACTTTAGTAATAACACCATGGAGTGCAGTAACTAAAATCAATATAGGTTATGATGGTTCAGATGGCGGTGTAACTCCAAGTTCGAATACAATAGCATATCTCACAAAACAGAATGTAATAGATGTTAGTGGTTTAGAAAATGTTGCACCATACCTCCAAGTATGGGCATCTAGTCATAATCCAATAACTTCGCTGGATTTCAGTAATTTCACTGCGCTGGATACAATTGAGTGTTTTTATTGTACGTCATTGGCTACTATCGGACTCCATAACGTTCCATCTCTGACTAGGCTTTGCCTTGAACATTGTAACATTTCTTATCTGAATCTATCAGAAGTTCCTTCTCTGGCTGACCTTCGTGGAGCACGTCAGGGAAGCTCAACATATATAATAAATTGGGGTACTACAGGGACTAATATATGGCATATATGTGTAAGAGATAACGCACAGATGACCAACACATTACCATTAAGTCAGTTTCCACTCTTGAGACAGTTTTACAATTGGAACGATAATCAAAAAGGTACTCTACACCCAATTTCAACAAATTTAAAAAATGTTGAATCATCCAATAATCATTATAGTGCTGCTGTCTTTTCTGGCTGTTTTCCTGCTGGTAGAAATGCTGTTGTGAATATTTATGATAACAATCTCACAAGTTTAGATATTTCTAATGATCCTGGGCTGACTAATCTAGATGCTCATAATAACTATTTGAATCAAGAAGCTATTGACAGAACACTTCAAACTTTAGATTCCTATAAAACTAAAAATGGTCATTTAGATTTAACTGGAAATGCTGCATCATCGATTATAGGAATAGAACATGCAAATAATTTAACTACTAGGGGATGGAATATTCGAATTTCATCAAAAAATAATCTCCAGTTGCTCCTTGTGCAATGTCAAAATCGTTGGGGAAGTTACCCTTACTATCCACTTCACAGACCAGAGCACGGGCACAATTACATATGGAAAATGGATATTTTGGGCTGGTGTGACTTCCACTTTAAAGAATATATCTCATAAGTTTACAAAAGTAGGGAAGTTAAGGTGGTTTTGACAGTTGTTAATGGGGTGGGAAGTAGTTTGAAATATCAATTTGTGACAGTTACAAAATAGAGGGATTAATGCCCCTTTTATTTTTATGGATAAACTCTGTGAGTTTACAATCTTTTTTTGCACCCAGACTCTGAATCTTCATATTTTTGCTATCGAGTTCTCACACAAAGAATATTGGCATATTTGTGGAATTCAAAACGGACAAATCAATCCTATTTACTGAGTATTTGTATCATATCGAGATATTTATCCTACAGATTACATATAATATAAATGTTATCAACTATCCGAACCCATTAAAAATAAATAAATATTTAGCGATGCACAATATGGCTTTCACAACATAAATGGATAAACTGAAAGATCTTCATATGTATATCTGCCTAAGATAAAGTGAGTGCCTATCAAACTTGAAAAATCTGTTTTGTAGAAAACCTATATAAATGAGCTTCAACATGGCAATAATAGTGAAGTAATATATATTAGGCTATTAAGTCCAAATTAATCGAGAATGTTGTTTAAGAGGACTTCGACTGATCCGAAAAAACTTGTCGTAAAGCGGTTCTCTGAAATATAAAAAGATTATGCGTATCAGAAATATAAATAGATTAAGTGTCTGAGAACTCGTGGATTAAGATAATAACTATTTAATCAAAAGATTTGTGGTTAAGTGACTTCTCATTAATTTAAATGGAAATTTATTAACATAGATTAAACAGAAATATAATGTGAAAAGCAACTTTTCTAAATTGTTTTTGCAAATATTTTTTCGATGGAAAATATATCTCCAATGTTTCCTCTATCCAAAAATAATGTAAATGGCCAAGTAAACTCCACTGCACTTCTATTACGTCACGTCCACCATCCGAAGGAGAAGAGATTAAGTTAAATTAATTTTGCCATATTTTAAGCAAGGAAAGAAAATTTTAAAAAAAATATTTAGAAGTAGCAAAAGATATCTCGATGTTGGCTGTGCCTATGGAGGATTCCTAGAGGTCTTTCCCGAATAGGGTTTAGATGCTTCAGGTATTGAGATAGATGAAACGCTGGCAAAATATGGAGCTTTACTACACCAGGATAGGTAAATGGTAGCTTGCTGGAATAACAGGGTTCTTTTTTCATTTAACAAGCTCTATTGGTGCTTTTGTTCTTTTGCCTTTACTTTATGAAGGTCTCATGCCGTTGCTAAACGAAAATAAGGATTTAAAGAGTTTTAAAAAATTCAGGGGCAAAATACTGCCTCTATTTTGTCTCTCATTAATTCCTCTTGGCATAATTTTTTTCATGATCTTTGGTCTATCTAACTGGAGACTTTCTGGCTTTTGAATTGGTCAGGTAATATGGCAAATATATTTTGCAAACCCTCTAGAGATTCTTATCAAAGGTTTCCACGAAACTCTTTACTCAGTCTTTGGGCAACTTTTGCTACTATTTTTATTTTCATTTTCATATTGTTTTACAGAAAAATCAGATTTTCTTACTTTTTGTTTGGTATGTACTCTATTTTTTTCCATTTTCTACTGGACTTATGTCTATACCCAGATATATTCTAGTTATTTTCCCTATTTACATTCTTTTTTTAGAAATTACCTTCAAGCACATTTCAGAAAATCTTATTACGCTGAGTTTCGCTATTCGTTAAGTTTTTAAGATAGTAGTCTAGACTAGCGATTCTTGATTGATATGTAAGTAAGAAGCTTTGAAAAATTTTAACTAGTTTTAGTTAATATGACTTTAATTATTATTTGTAGTTTATAATTTGGAGTCTAAATGTACATTAGTTAGGAAATAACGTAATTGACCCTATGTTTCAACAGAAAATTTGTGTTAGTCACATATTAAACACCATCACACCAACCAAAATTAAAAGTACTGCAAATGCTTTACTAGAGTCGATCTTTTTCCGAAGCACAAGCTTGGATAAAATTAGAATTAGAACGAATTTTAGCGAAGTACTTGCGTAAAACAAATTTAGTGGGATATCCTTAAGAGTATAAACTGTGAGGAGAGTTGTTAGCACATACAGGCTAAAGGCGATGAGTGTATATGGATTTACGTAAGACATATTACATTTTTTCATATTAGCTTTGTTTGCTCCCACTTTTAACAATACTTGACTAAATCCTGTAAATATGATCACTGAAACCAAGAATACCATTGAAAGATCAGTCATGCTTCTTCCTCGAGACTGTGAGACAGCACCAAAATTCCTAATGATATCAAGATTAGTCCTAATATGTTATTCATAGTAATTTGCTCTTTGAACAAGATTGCAGAAGAAATCAATATCACAAAGTTAATTAAACTTACAAATGGATATGTATAGGAGAGGGGATAATGTATCAATGTCTGTTGCCAAACAATTGCCTGTAAAATAAGAAATATTAACGAAAGAAGATAAAAATGTTAGTAACTGTAATGAATAGGGAAGAGTCTTTTACTGTCATTGCAGAATATTTCCCGCAAATTTCACTGGCTGCCTGAAGAAAGACTGGAAAAATTATCAGACTAAAATAAAAGAATAGCTCTGTTTCAGATCTGTTTTGTTTCAGTAATCAATTCACAAGGTTTACCATCATTCATTTTAAATTGCTTGTTTAAATCCCGTTGCAGACGAAATATTTGTGAGCCCATATCTAAAATATCCTTTCTGAAACTTACTTTAGTAGTGCCTCCCGGTTCCACATTACCGGGAATTCTTTCACTTTATATCCTTGGTACTGTGCAAGAACAAAAAGTTCGGTATCAAAAAATCAGTGTTGATCCCTAACTTTGTCAATCAAATTAAACAATGAATCTCTTCTAAACGCTTTAAATCCACATTGATGGTCATATAAATTTGAGTGTAATAAGGTTCTTATCAAAAAATTGAACTCTCGGTTAGCTAAGTTTCTTTTTAAAAGTCTTTTTACTTTACTTTGAGGCATTATTCTGGAGCCTGTCGCGAAATCATATCCTTCTACTGATATTGACTCGATGAGATCCTTCAGATAATTCATATCAGTTGCAAGATCCACATCAATGTAACAAAGTACTTCACCTGACGCGGATTTGAAAGTGTTAGTTAAGGCTCTGCCGCGTCCTTGGTACGAATCTAAGTGAAGATGCCGTACATAGTTATATTTTTTAGTATTTTTATTAGCAATCTTATCAGTTCCATCACTGTTCCCATCCTCTGCTACAACAATCTCAAAAGATGACGTAATTTTTTTCAGGTTTTTTGTAGTTTGGTTTACTGTTTCTTCTAATCTAACAGCTTCATTATATGCCGGTAATATCAATGAGACTTGCATAATATTAACGTCCTTCACATACGAAATACTATTTTATATTTTGTATTAAATATATATATAGCTATATATATTTGTTATACACAGTTCTTCAGCTTTAGCATTTAATGTATTATCGTGCACAAGATCGCGGTAGAGGATATCTTCGGTGCCTAGATGTTGAATGTTGAATAAATTGTTAATTCGCATCCAGTAATAGTAATTCTCACATCCAAAAGTGAAAAGGTCATAATCCCCGATGATCTTACCAGCAAGGCCCCAGTACATAAAACAGGAACCTATAAAATTATCATTTTTCTCATTTAGTTTCTCTATAAGGTTCTGTTGCAAAAATTAACTATTATTGAAATCAAAGTTCATTATGAATTGGAGAGGAAAATACTGTTGATGCTGCACATACCAACAATATCTAAATTATTTAAGGAAGGTATTATTTTTATTTTCACTTGAACATAATTTATAATGTAATGCATGTGCAACAATGAAGTAGTGAAAGGTTTCTACTGTTCAGAGTAATTGAAATGGTTTCCTATTCTCTGATGAAGTATGAGTGCTTTTTAGCAATCTCCTATATGATGACAGAGTACTACGAGTTCGTTTAAGATTATTGCAACAGATGGGTTTTGCGGCTTCAGAACATGTTCGCAAATATCAAGTGCTCTTTATAAAGCTCTTGTTTCCTATTATCCTAACTAAGCGTCGATTCAATCTGATAGTAGCATCTCGATATCCTGGATAAAGTTATTTTACTAAAATAGATTTATTTTTCTTAAATTCAAACAAAAAAATCACTTATAATTTCAGCCGAAATTGGTAAAATGCATAGATTTAGACCCAAAAAAAACTATGCATAGAATTATTCAGTATGTACTAAGTATAAAAACAGTAGAAGTAAACAGAAAATAAAGAAATTATGCTGAAAGAAAAATTAGATCAATGATTGCTTCTCAAGTTAAAAGCCAGAAAAATTATTCAATTGCTGTAAAACAAGTATTTTTGGCTTAATAATTCTTAAGATTGTTAATTTTATATATAGATTTGTATATTAATAAATTGTCACAAATCAAGCACGAAAATTAGAAAAAGCAATTATACTTTAGAACATTTTTGAGATATGACTTTCGACACTTTCATATTAGATATTATAAATACTAAACGCTAATGTTTGGCTAATTGAGTTGGATAATATTTTTTTTATTTGCATATCGAATGAGTAGAGCATCGATGCGAATAACATTAATATAATGACAAAGCAAAACGGGTTATACACCCAATATTTGATCAGGGGCACATGTATTAGGTATGCATAGAAGCTTAAATTACTCAACCATCTGATCAATGCTGACTGATTTACTATATGGGGATAAAAATCTATTTTAATAATGTATATGCCCAATCCAAATTCGAAGACACGACACAGCGGAAACCATTCAGCAGGTCTATCCATGCCAAAATTATTGAATTCATTAAAAATAATCCGTGAAAACAAACTTATGAAAAATAAACTTATTATCGTTAAATGTGGCTTTTTTTTGAATAGATAATCCAATATTGGGTATATTAGATAAAGGCATATTATGAGGCCAATAAACCAGAAAGCATAATTTAGAGGGCCATTAAAATCGGCTAAATATGCCTGAAAACCAGTAATTAGCTCAATACAATTCCTAAAATTAAATTGCAGAAGTGTACTGGAAAAGACTATACAAAGAATTATTGCCGTCCAATATGCAGGATATATACGCAAAAATCTTTTTATATAAAATTTCAGAATGTCACCTATATTATTTATTTTAGTGTTTTGGGCAAGGCTTGCACCACTCGCGAATAAAAAAAGAGCCACGCCTAAAATTCCCATATCAAGAAAGATCACTTTTGGGATAATAATATAAAAAAGGAAATTTTTCCACTGATATGTCGCTACGACGTGTTCCCAAACAACAAGAATGATGCCAATGAGTTTGAGCAGGTCGATAAATAACAATCTTTCTTTTGCCAAACATTTCCACTCATATAATTTTTAATTATTTATATTGATAGTCTAGACATAATTTTGATAATTTATATACTGAATTAAAATATTGCATATATGATATATTAAGTTCCATTAATATTATTCAGGTTCATGCCGAAAGATCTTTGATCACATATGTTAAATTAGTTGTAAAGCGACTTAACTGTTGAAATAAATGACATAATTAAATCAAGTACAATTATACAAAAATTTTATTGTGTGAATGATTTTGCACTTCAAGCCAATTATTTTTTCAACTATTATTTTTATTATATGTGGTAATTCCCCTTAGCAACTTCTGAGCACGTTCGAGTGAAAATATTATGCGCCTATGTGGGCTAAGGGATATTGAATAAGGAGATTATTACAAAAAATTATTATTTTGATACGCTTTTCTACTTCATATCTAGTTTATTAGTGGATTATCCAAAATATATTAAAGCTGTGGAATGATTGCGCTTACAGCCTAAACTAGTCCTTTTCAAAGTAACATATCTAAGGAACCAATTACTAAAATTTTTTTATAAATACATTCAGAAATATATTTGATAATCAAACAATTTTAGCGTGATGAATGCTTTCAATTTGTTAGGCTATTATAATAGTAGATTTATTTAGTAATTAGTTGACTAGTTTTCACTAATTACAGACGTTTTATTTGAATTAATAGATTTATTCGGTATTATTTAGCAATTTTAATGAAAAAAGCTAATTAATTTTGGGATTTATGTATCAATTTATAGTGAAAATTGGTATTTATTTGAGAATTAATTTTGACGAAAATGGGTAATTTGGTACTGTTTTAGAGAATCAAAAAAAATTTGAACTTTAAGTCCAAAAAACCAGTTTAACAGCAAGAATTATAGCTTGATTGTAGCATGTAAAGGTGAATTTTTATTGCGCAAGTGACTGAGAATGGGTTTACCCACCGTTAAATTATCTAATGATTGAAATATTTGTTTTGAGTTAACCGTTTGATGGCCTACATTCTTATGGATTGGGTTGATAGGGTTATTACTTTTTTCATCTAACAATCTCAAGGCGGATGAATTATAATTGCTTGGAACAAACTATCGATATCATCGATAAATTTTTAAGTTAATAAATATAAAATAGTATAGAATGTATCGGAATTATGTAAATAATAACCTCATGGATGCGATCAAGGGTGACTAAGGAAAAATTGCTCGCATTCGACTTGCTCAGGATCATAAGTATCATTCTTATTGTCTTCAGTCACGTTGCATTTCGTAAAAACTGGATTCCGTGGAATCAGTTCCCAGTACTCTTCAATATTTTTGAATTAAACGTCGGGAAGATTGGAGTTTATATTTTTTTGTTCATAAGTGGCGCTATGCTTCAATACAATTATAACAAGATAAAGGATATCAGCGATCTGAAATTATTTTATATGAAGCGTCTTATGAGAATCTACCCAGCTATTTGGATAACGATAATTTTCGTATTAATATTTCACCCTGAATTATTTAATGAGCCAATTAATTTATTCTGGGGCTTTACAGGGTTCACAGCATTCGTTGGTCAGTGGAGTGGTATAGTCCCAGGCTCTTCCAACTGGTTTGTTGGTTTAATCGTCATACTTTACTTGTTATTTCCATTATTGTCACATTTAATTCAAAAGCTTCCTCACGTGTGGATTATAGTTTTCGCTCTAATTTCCTTTAGTTTATGCTTTTATTTTCATACCCATAACCTAGAGATGCTAGGGGTGGGCACATGCGGATGGTTCCCCTTTGCACACCTTTTCGAGTTCGCTCTTGGCATTTACGTCGTCCAGCTTAAACTTTACCCAAAAATCAAGCATAAATCAGACATTATTACGTTTTTAAGCGAACTTACCTTTCCCATATTTCTTATACATGGACTATTGCTTCCGCTTTCGGTGTCTAATATTCCAATGTTTGCATTTGGTTCATTATTCCTTGCTACAATGATTTACCTAATGGACAGACAGATCCAAAAAATATTAAAATGGAATTTTAAAATTCAGTTGTCTATTTAATTCCCATTACTAAAATTTTTAATATCAAAAAGAATAGAGAAGGTAATATCTGAACTAACTTTGCATTAACTTGAGACATCAACTAAATGGATTTATGCAGTTGTAGATTGCCGTGATATGCTTATCTAGCAGGTTGTCGAAATATTTATGGATGGTTAACTAGTAGTGATCGTTGCAAATGAGTATCGAATTGACGCATTCTGATACATGCAAATAGGACTTTTCTTGGTTACCATCGCCCAGAATCTCCAGTTGGGTATGATTTCCTCTCAGCTTTCTGATAAAATCAACAATAATCCCATGAGTGCTAAGAGGGCCGACAATGTTTGCAAAACGAAAAATCCATGCTTGCATATCAAAGGTGTGAGAGTATGAGGTAATAAGAGCTTCATAAGCAAGTTTGGAAGCGCCGTACAGTGGGAATAAGGGCGCTGTAATCCTCTGGAATGGGCATTATCTGTGCCTCTCCATAAATTGTAGAGGTGGAAGTAAATACAACCTTTTTAACGTTGTTTCTCCTCATAGCTTCCAGAAGATTGTAGGTTGCCAAAATGTTCTGATCGAAATGTATTTTAGTAACTGAAGCCCCAAGTCTTACATCTGGATTCGCAGCTACATGACAAACTAGTTCAATGTCTCTGCAGGCTCTTTCTATCATTTCATTGTCAAGAATGTCTCCTTTTATAATGTGAAATCAGTTTTTTCAAGATGTTTCTCTATAAATCCAATTTTTCCTGAACTCAGATTATCAAAAATAATAATTCTGTTATCT
Organism: uncultured Methanosarcinaceae archaeon; assembly: GCA_963733675.1. Classification (GTDB taxonomy): domain Archaea; phylum Halobacteriota; class Methanosarcinia; order Methanosarcinales; family Methanosarcinaceae; genus Methanosarcina. The sequence continues at coordinate 61,109 of CAVTET010000015.1, forward strand.
TCTATAAGATGATCCACCAGGTGGCTTCCTATAAAACCGGCTCCTCCTGTCACAAGTATGTTATTTTTTGTAGCATTGGAAATATCTAGATAATGGTCCATTTCTCATTGATCAATTTTGCACCTTTTTCAGGTCCTAAAAAATTTATTGCTTCAACTTTCTGTGTTTGACTAGTAAATGTTCGAAAAATTAGGATACTACAAATAACACATACTTAAAATTCTAATTGTGACAGTTAAATAAAAATTTATGTTATTAGTCTTGTCTTATCGACCAAAATGCAAACAAAACTTAGAATATATGAAATCACTCCTAACGACAATATATGATTTCATATAGGGATTATTTTACTATTGAAAATCTATATAAGCAGCTCCATCTGTCCTTCATTTTAGGTCAGCACAAAACTAGAGGAATCGACTTTAATTCCCTAATCAAAGCTTTACTAAGCTATAAGCTTACAGAGAATTTCAGTATATATCACCTCCATAAATGGATCAGCCAGAATGAAGTCCTAGAATTTTCCGGTCTTGAGAAATCTAATGAAAGGCTTCGATATAGAACCCCCCAAATTTTTGGGAGCAAAAAAGAATAAATGATTTTTGAGCTTTGTAGAAAACCTATATAAGTCAGCTTCAAGAGACTGAAGATAAATAAGTAAAAAGATCTCAGGCCATTAAGTTCAAATTAATGGGAATTCTTTAATTTTAGTAATCCAGCTTCTACGGGAACAATACCGTCTGAGGAGGTCTGACTAGCTGTTGACGACTCTACTAATTGCACTACCTAACAAACCCGCTGAACTTTATGCTGTGTCATATGTAATGTTGATTTGAACTAATATCAAGTTTTCATTAGTTTTTAGCTGATATATGTACAATGTATATGCCAGATACGCTAGCGATATATACAATATTGATATCGGCATGCATCTTTACAATATTTTAAATTATACTTACTGCTCTGACTTTTCTCGATAAAATCGGATTATCGAATGTTGAATTGCCATATAGTCCCAATCACACTGATATTAGCCCAACGTGCGAATATAGTGTGCTGAACCAACGTAGATAGACGTAGTAGACGGTTCCCCACATTGGTTTTCATGATATTTATATTCTCATATAAATTTAAGTTGCGTCTTGGTTTGCTTAAGGTTCCCATTTTCCTTTTCTGGGAGAGAATACATCATTAGTCACAAATTAATATACTTCATATGATGAAAGTGTTAAACAGGATTACATATAAATGATTAGTTTTCCGATGAAAAACTTCGGTATCAAATTAAAGTTTTTCATACTTCATACATATGGCAACGATTCATGAGGGTTTGTGATGAAAAGGAAAAAATTAAATATGTTATTTTTTAGTATAAATTTGGAGGAGTTTAGACTTTTATGACGCTCTCTATAATGGATGTATATGAAAGTCAAGCATCTTATCCACATGTAAACTGAGACGGATTTAAAGAGGAATTGTTTGAATAAGAAATACGGAGTTGGATCCAAAAAAGATTAAGAATAGAAGGAAATAACTACTTAACCGATGTTCGGTATCTAACTTTTTAGATAAATATTCAACCTACCAAAAACAGTTCATTTATATTGATTTTGACGTAATGAATATGCTTAATCACTAACTGATGACAAAAAACATAACCACTAACTGCCAGTTAAATGAAATAAACTCACTGAAATTTGCCAATTAAATCTTAGTAAAAACAATTGTTTATATTGTTTGGCTAAGTTTGAATAGTTACTTTTTTAGAATATTTAAAGCAATTTTGACCTAATATTTTACTTTCTCTTTCGTTGTTTGCAAGAAATTCCAAACACGCTTCAGCTTCCAATGCACCACAATAATATAGGCCACAGTTTCCTTTTGTGCAGATACTTTTCAAAATATCATTCATTTCTGGAACTAGAATAGGAAACTTATTATTAAAAGCTATATTTAGCTCATCTTCACCTATCTTTGGATCAACTACCCATAAAATTTTGACTCTTTTTAACTGATCATCTTGGAGCCATTCGGCCATTATAAAGCGGGAATTTAGTTCTGGATTTTTATTTAAAAAATAAGCCATCGCCTGAGTACATCTAGAATCAAAATTTTTGCCGACACATGCGATTACCATTTCTTCATCGCGCTGGAGTTCAAATTCAGAATTTTTTAAGTTGTAAATATCAACTATTTTTTTAACTTGATTCCCTAATGTATTATTTGCAATTTTATTATGTGCAAACTCTCCAAAAATTGTTATTTTCTCCGGATGTAACACAAAATCTGACATTTTTTGGGCAAGGTCTTTCGGATTTCCCGGTTCAAAAAGCGATCCTGTTTTTCCATCTTCGATGAGTTCTGGGATTCCACCTGAATTTGAACCAATAACCGGAATTTTTGATGCCATTGCTTCTGTTATTGTTACAGGCTGGTTTTCAGGCCAAATAGATGGAAGAATGAGGACATCTGTATTACGATAAGCATTACCAATATCATCAATTCTACCCCAAAAGGAAACGATATTGTTAAGTCTCATATTTTTAACTTTAGTCTTAAGATTCTCCATCAATTCTCCTTTGCCTATAAGATTAACAGAAACGCAATTCAGATTTTTAAGGTATGCCAATGCCTCAATTAGCACATCGATACCTTTATGTTTGCCAAAATATCCGATGAAAGTAAATCTAATTCTTTTGTCATCAGGAACGGTTGAAAAATTCGAAAATTTTTGGACATCAACCCCATTCCATATAACATGCATTTTATCTTCAGGTATACCAGCCAAATAATAATTATTTGCAAGGTATTGACTTGGAGATATAAACTCATCTACATCTCTAAAAATGAATTTAAAAAAATCTTGCCTGATTCTCATGGGAATATTTCTGTTGTCTTCATCTGAAATATATGGTTTGCATTCTCTACAACGTGTAAAGTTTTGGCAAATTTCATCTTCATTTTTAAGGATTGTATTTTTATAGCAAAAACCCCAATTGTCATGGAGAGTTAAAATTGTTTTAATACCTCTTTGTTTTGCAATGGAAATTAACCCAAGAGATAAACCTATGATATTGTGAAAATGTGCAACTTCCGGAGAAAAACTGTTGAGAACCTCTTTAAAATGATTTTCCACTTTTTTATGGTAAAAATTGATGTATTCAGGTTCATAGTCTTCCGAAACAAGATGTATCCGAAAGATGGTTAAACCTTCATAGACTTCACGTCTTATTGAATGCCGATTTCCAAAATCACTAATATCACCGGTAAAAACTATCACGTCATGGCCGTTTTTTTTCAATTCTAAAGCCTGAGAATGAGCTATCAACTCAGCTCCTCCAATAAAATTAGGTGGATATGCATTACAACAAAATATTATTCTCTTTTTCATTGTCATAACTCCATTATTCTAAGCATTGGAAAATTTGTTTATACATCCCCTCCACAGTTTGCTTAATTTCCAGCTTGAAACTGCGAATTTCAGGTTTTAGATATGCTAATAACAACCCACCCCGCATTTCTCTATGATTAGTTGCTTTATTCTCAACTAACCTACCAGGTACGAAATCAACGTCAACATGATGTACATAGAGAGAGTTATCCCAGTTTATTTCTAATATACTTCGGCGACATTCTGGATTGAAACTATCATAAAGGACTACAAAAAGTGGTTTCTTAGGAATATAACTGAGTAAGCAATTTATAGCACCTTTTATACTTTCAGCAGAATGATCTCCATTAATTAGAACAAACTCAATTGGTATATTTTCAGCATCTAATTCCTGTAGCAATATCGGCAATGTAGTGGTTGCAGGTTCAATCAAAAAAGTTACATTTTTCAAATTACTAAATTTCCCAGGTATTCTTGGATCAATATCAAGGCAGAAAACCATTTTCGAATATTGTAAGATGAGAGATAAGCTCCCACCTCCGTAAGTTCCGACTTCGATAGTGCATAAGGGTTTCAAACGTGACAGTAGCGCTGTCAGAGCTAATCTCTCTGAGTGATTCATTTGCCAATTTTTGCATAAGCAATCTGGATAAAGAATATCTTCCAAATTTCGTTTATTTTGTGATACAATAAACTGATTTTGGGATACAGGAAACTTCATAACTGGATTATGCGATTGAAGAATATGTATGAAGCTAAGTGTATAGTCTTCCCATGTTTTAATCTTTCGTTTAACTGCTTCTGTTGATAATTTAAGCAATAATTCTTTATTAGTAGCTAACCGATATATGTCATCAGATAACTTGTTCTCATCTAAAACATCAGTAGTCAAGCATCCGCCTTCTGCTGCAATCTCTGACATTACCCCCTCCTGATAACATATACAGGGTTTTCCATGCCATATACTTTCCAAAATAGGCATACCAAAGCCTTCGATTATTGAAGGATATACTGTGAACATAGCTTCTTCATAAAGCTCATGGAGTATAATATCGTCAACAACTCCTAACCATTTTATTCTGGAATTTTGCTTTGAAATATTCTGAACGTAATTTGCAATGTCAGACGCACCTACATAGCGATTCCCGACTAATGTCAAAGTCCAATCCAGTTCAGGATGTTTTTCTTGTATTTGGAGGCAAGCATTAATAAGTTTTTTATGATTTTTCCGAGGTTCTAATGTAGATACACATAAGATGCTAACTTTATTTGATATTGACTCTCGAATTCTTTGCGTTCTTTCAAAACCACTAAATTCTCCAGGAAGTAAATTTGGTGACAAAGCACAACCTTTAATATTATGTTCTTTCCAGAAATTATCCAAGCACGAAGAAGAATAATTTGAATTCGGGATTACAATATCACATTCGACAAGTCCAATCATATAACTAGTGTGATTATTTCTGATTAATTCATCTTTACAAAATTCAGGAAACAATAATGGAATTGCATCATGAAAAATTGCGGCTAAATTAATGTCGTGAGCTCTAGCATATCTACGGACTAGCCTGCCATATGATTCGTCAAGAGTTTCGGTAAAGAGAAGCCACTTAGTTTGTTCATTCCCTAGCTGAATCAAATAATCGTCAAATGCAATTCTATCATTGACAGGTGAAATTTTATCTTTATTAGATAATAAGGGTCCATTAAACTGTCCTAAAGTTTGAAATTCTTGTATTGTGGGAAAAACATAACAATTATCTTGTGAGTTCCAAATCACAAAAATTGGATCTAAATATTTTTGGAATTCCCGGCTTATTCTGCGAGTTACACGTATAACACCAGAATTTGCAGGATCTTTGGCAGCATTTGTTACATCGATTATTAAGGAAATTTTTTCTTGTTTATGGATCTCATTTTTGGAAATCAATTCTTCTAAAATCACGTTATATTCACTAATTACGCGCTCCCACTTAAAATAATTCATAAATTTATTCAATGAATCTTTTTTTATATTGACATCCAATCCCTTTTCCCTTAAAATATCACAGGCTTTCTCAGCCATTTCATAATTATTTTTGCATAAATACCACGGATGAACAATAACTTCAGGATGTGCACCTATATTGAAAGCAAGAACAGGTCGACCAAGAATTTGCATCTCTGCTATTGGCAAATTAAATCCTTCCCAAAGAGAAAGGGAAATACCTATATCAGCTTCTTCCATTATTTTTTTTAATTCCTTGTCATCAGGAAAACCAACTGGAAGGATCGATTTTTGCAGATCATCAGGAATCTCAACATCTCTAGAATCAGCAAGAATAAGTAAAACACAATTGGGGAAAAATCTCATTATTTGACGCATTATATCGAATGATGCTTCTGAATTTTTGTAACAATTAGGTTCCCATCGACCTAAATTTAATATAATTTTTTTCCCCTCGAATTTTAAGGGCTTAAGAAGATTAGTCTTATATTCTGAAAATTTCGATAAATGTAGATTATTAGAATCCCAAACGTTCATTTTTATGTGGTCTGCACCCCATAGAATCGTTTTCGTCGGCACTTTATTGTCTACGTCAATTTTACTTTGGGAATTAACCATGAATTCACTGATTCCAATAATTAGAGATGCATCTGGAAGAAACTGTTTTCTTAATCTGCGAAGTTTTTCCTGAACATTTTTTGCCCCTCCAGAAAAACCCTCAAGAGGGACTGCACCATGATCTATGAAAATTGTTTTAATTCCGATTTTATTAAAAAAATCGATGGCTGAAAAAAAAGGCCATCCATTAATTAAAACAACATCTGGCTTACCATTGGCAATGAAATGTTTATTCCAATTTTGTTCTAACCATTTAACAGTATACTCATTTGAATTTAGATAATCATCTTCTAATGTAGGGATTTCGATAATTTGGGAAGCAATAGATTCTACAACATTCTTATCATATTTATTTGCCATAAAAGACACTGTATGGCCTAGATCCTTCAATCCCTTTCCTAAAATTAAATTTACTCTATCTACACCAAATCGGAAAAGAAACCTTTCATTACATATAAGTATATTCATAAATTATCACTTAATAGCTCACTTCAACTTTAAGTACTAAAATACAATCGAAGATATATTTATTGAGCTGATCCAAAATTCAAGATTTGATTTTTTGAATCTGGTGTTTTGAATGACCAATTAAGTTTTGAATCATGAAATCAATTCTGAAATGGATTTTGATATCAACTCATTACAAACAACACATGAAATTGGTTGAACAAATTAAGCATTTGATAAATTTTTAGCAAGAAATATTTAATTTGAACTGAAAGGTAAAAAGATAAAAAAGCTGAAAGTGCAATTATCTTTAACCTTATAGGATTCTCAAGTTTCATTTTCTCCAATATTTACTACAGTGTAAATACGTCAAACATATATATAATTATTTAGCTGTTCTGGCTAGTGATCTATACTCGTAATTCTTTAATACATCTCTGTTTGATTTCTGGAGTTATGTGCTCTCTTTTAACTAATAAATAAATTTTAATCATTCCAAGTTGCACCAGCAAACCAGTGCGAAAGATCCCCATTCAGGACATTAGCTTGTCCAGTGAATTGTAACAGAAGTAACAATAAGGATTGCTAGCTTTAGGACACGAAGAAAAATTATGGTGGCACGAACCATGTTTGATTAAATTAGTGAAAGTTCAAGCAATTGCCACAATCAAGACTTAATCATGAAAACATCAACCTTGTGATGGTAGACTACCAATAGGTTTGGGGCAACCATTATAGATCCATTACTAAAACTACACCTGATAATTTGTTTCAAAATTTGCCATCATTCTACACTCTGAATTTTGTATTAATACAATTCTTTTTTTCACAAAAATGATACCGTAGTCACCTGTAGAATCTTTTAAACCTTGGATACAATCGAGGGTAGATATTTTATCATAAGAAACGAACTTATGCATTTGTGACACCAAATTAAGTACATTAGCTTTAAGAGTTTAAATATATGTTTAAGATAATTACTAGTTTAGTAATATTGATCTCTCGGTTCAATCGCATAGGTCCTAAATAAGTGTATTGTCCGGATAGGCCAGCAGCAAGCCCAGCAGGCCGACATCGTGCAGCAGGCGGTATCGCCCAGTATTCATCGGCCCGAGCAGGAGCGCGCCAGTTCCTCGGTGAGCAGCGCGCAGGCCGGCGTGTCCCGCCAGCAGCGCGCCAGTTCCTCGATGTGCAGCACGGCGTTCATGTGATTGGCCGTGGCCACGGTCATGCTGAGCGACCGCACACGCCCCAGGCCCGACCACCAGGGCCGATTGCAGGCTGTCGATTTGCGCCCGGAATCCGAACAGGGGCGAGTTGGCGACACGCAGGATCTGTGCGGAGAAGGCGGGATCGCTGGAAATGAGCGCGACCAGTTCCCGGATCTCGACGTCGTCGCGCGCCAGCAGATCCAGCAATCGCAGCACGATAGGCGGAACGCGGGAATTCTGGCCAGCAGCCCTTTTCGGTCCGCTTTGTTTGGCTCACCGGAAATCGGGTCCGCGTTGGTTAAATCAGGCAAAAATCGGCGGAATCCTCAGCTCCGCATTGTGGAAGGCGACCGTGGGCGCGTGCGCGTATGCGAACGCGGCTACGCCGAATATCGCCGTGCGCGCGCGGTGCGCGATCGCCAGGCGTGGGCCGCTTACGAAGCGTTCGAGCGGCGGAAATCCGCCATGGCGCAGGCTTCCGCGCGGCGCGAAGCGCTGGCCGCGCGCGTGGCGCAAGCGCCCGCCGAATACGCGGCGGTAAGGATCATTATGCCCGCAAGGCGGCCAAAGTTGCCCGCACCGCGCGTATCCTGCGCGAACGGGTTGCGGACGAACATCGCGTCGAGAAGCCCTGGCAGGAGACCACCATCGACGGCTTATCGTTCGAGCGGGTGGCGCGCTCCGGCGATCTCGTGCTGGTCGCGGAACGCCTGCAGGGATCCTACGGCATGCGCGCGCTGTTCCGGGATCTCAGCTTCCACCTGCGCCGCGGCGGACGCCTGGTCATTCGGGGCGCCAACGGATCGGGCAAGACGACTCTGTTGAATATCACCGGCGGGGCTCTACAGCCGGACGCCGGGATCCGTGCGCTTCGGCGCGAGCGTGGAACCGGCCACCAGCGTAGGATTTGGACACGCTCGATGCGCGCCTTTGGCCCGTCGAGATCTGCGGCGCGGATTCCGGCGCGCGCACCGAAGTGGCGTTGGCTCGCATCCTCAACAGCCGCGCTAATCTCCAGCTGCTCAATCACCCACCGCTCGAACAGGCGCTGCAATTGTTCCGGCGCGGTGGTGGCCATCCCCCGCGACCTTATTTTCATCGAGGCGCTGGGCGAGGACGCGACCTTCATGGACCTGTGATATCCTACAGCCGCATGCCCGTCTTGCAGAAGAGCTTTCGCGTTTCCACGCGCGGCCATTCCGACGTGCTGGACATCACGGCGCAGGTGGAACGCATCGTGGCCGATAGCGGCGTGCGGCATGGCATTGTGAACATCGCCGGCGTGGGTTCAACGCTGGGCGTGGCTCATAGCCATCGAGTTTGAATCGGGTTGCGTGGCGGACCTGCGGCGCGCGCTCGAGCAGATCGCTCCGGCGGACGCCGATTACGCGCACAACGCGCGTTGGGGCGATGGCAACGGCTACGCGCACCTGCGCAGCGCGCTGGTGGGTACGGCGCGCAGCTTTCCGGTGGTCGAAGGGCAGATCGGCACGGGCACCTGGCGGGCGCAGATCGTGTTATGCGATTTCGACAATCGCGCGCGCGACCGCCAGGTGTTGGTGACGGTGGTTGGCGAATGAAGGAGCGGCGCGGCGAACCGCGGCTGTGGTGTTCAGATCTGATCGAGGTGCGCATCGAGGGCGCGCAGCCGGAAAAGGTGACGGCAAATTTGGAGGATATTTCGCCTTCGGGAGCGTGCGTGCAGTTCGAGCGGGCGGTGGCGGTGGACCTCGGCTGAGCTTAAAGCTCGGGGCGGCACAAGTTTCGCGGGCAGGTGGCGCATTGCACGCGCCATGAGATCGGCTATTTCGTGGGAGTGCGGTCTGAGGCCGGGCAGAAGTGGTCGCGGAAGGTTTACGAGCCGAAACATCTGCTTGACCCCGCGCGGGTGGCGAAACAGTAACGCGCTGTGGGGCAGGCTCGCAGCCTGCGCGGGCCTCGTAGGCCCGCTCTTCGGCGGACCCGCTTGGGACAGGCCCGGAGGCCTGTCCTACCGTGCCGCCATCAGCGCCCGCAAACGGCGCGCCCGTTCGGGTGCCCGCAGTTGCCGCAGCGCTTTGGCTTCAATCTGGCGGATGCGCTCGCGCGTGACATCGAACTCCTGCCCGATCTCCTCGAGCGTATGCTCCCGCTCGCAGCCGATGCCGAACCGCAGCCGGATCACTTTCTCCTCTTTCGGAGAAAGGGTCTTCAGGATGCCGGCGGTTTCGTCGCGGACATTGGTTTCGATCACTGCGTCCACCGGCGAACCTACCCAGCGGTCTTCGATCAGGTCGCCCAAGAGCCGATTCGCCATCCCGCCCAACCGGCGTTTCCAGCGAAACCGGGATCGCGCGAGATGGTCTTCAGCTTCTGCACCTTCTCAACCGGAATATCCATCCGCCGCCCAATTTCGTCATTTGTAGGAGTTCGGCCAAGTTCCTTCTCCAGCTCGCGCGAAGCGCGCAGGAACTTGTTCATGCTCTCGTTCATATGCACCGGAATGCGGATGGTGCGCGACTGGTCGGCAATGGCGCGCGTGATGGCTTGGCGGATCCACCACGTGGCGTACGTGGAGAACTTGTAGCCGCGCCGGTATTCGAACTTGTCGGCCGCGCGCATCAGGCCGATATTGCCCTCCTGGATCAAGTCCAGCAGGTGAAGTCCGCGGTTTACGTACTTCTTGGCCACCGAAACCACCAGGCGGAGGTTGGCTTCCACCAAGTCCTTCTTGGCGCGCTCGGCTTCGGCTTCGCCGTGCCGGATTACGGTCAGGGTATGCTTCAGATCGGGCAGCGTGGCGCCCGCTACGGTCTCCCGCTTGCGGATCTCCTTCTTCAGATCCTTCAGCCGCTGTTGGATTTGCGGCTGTACCGGCGGCCTTCACTTCGATCTTCTTGACTTCGCGGTCCAGTTGGCCCAGTTCTTCGACGGCGCGCTCGATTTCCTTCGAGAATTCCTTCCACTTCAGCGAACGAAAGGGGATCGCGCGAATTCCCTGAGACACTTGCACCTTCGTCCGGTTCAAGCCGGTTGCACCAGCGCTTGCGCTGCCGCTTCATGTTCACCGGTACGGTCTCCAGCTTGTCGGTAACCTGCTGCAGCTTGCGGTACACCATAATCAGATCGGTGAACAATTTCAACAGATCCGCACGCTTTTTCAGATCGGCAGGGGTGCCTTCTTCGACGTCGCCGACATCCACTACGTTGTCGATCTCGTCGGCGCCCTTCTTCAACTGCTCAGCCAATTCCACGACTACACGCTGTACCAAGGCCGAGCGGCTGATCGCCTTTTGCATGCGCAACTTACCGCGCTCCATGCGCCGCGCCAGATCCACTTCGCCTTCCCGCGTCAGCAGCGGAACCGCTCCCATTTCACGCAAATACACGCGTACCGGATCGTCGGTGTAGATGGACTCTTCCACCGGCGCGGGATGCAGAAAATCGGCTTCGTGGCCCGCCTCGGGGTCGAAAAACTTGGCATCTTCCTCAAAGTTGAGGCCCAAGGCTTCCGGATTATCTGCTAGAAATTGATCTTCGAATTGATCCACCGTTCGACTCACCTCCCCTTATGCAGAACACCTCGGGAACACTGTCACTTGGTTAGATTCTGGGGCTCCTGAAAAGCTTCGGACTTGCCGCGCTTGCGGACGACCAAGCGCGTGGGCTAACTGCGCCTCGGGCACATCAACTGATGATAACACCGATCACCTGGAAATGTTAAGTCCTAATCTATAAAGATGTTTCAGAATCGTTTTGGTTACAATGCACCCGCGCTCCTACGGCACCTTGTGCCGCATGAGATTCTTCAACTCGTTAAAAAACGCCTCCTCGTCCTGAAAGTCGCGGTAAACCGACGCAAATCGCACGTAAGCGATTTTGTCCAGATCCCGCAAAGCCTCCATCAGCAATTCTCCTATTTCAATAGTAGAGATTTCCCGGTCGGCCGAGTCGGTGACCTTCGCCTCTACCTGGTTCACCAGCTCCGCCAGTCTCCCCATGCTTACCGGGCGCTTCTCGCAAGCCTTCAGTAGACCTGATAGTACCTTCTGGCGCTCGAACTTCTCCCGTCGCCCATCTTTCTTGATGACCATGTACGGCACTTCGTCGATACGCTCATAGGTCGTGAATCGCCGTTCGCAACCCAAACATTGCCGCCGCCGCCGGATGGCATCGCCTTCCCGGCTCTCTCGCGAATCCACCACCTTATCTTCTATATGGTTGCAAAAAGGGCACTTCATATGGAAGCCTCTGGTTCCAATTGTCTCAAAGTCCGCCAGCGAACGCCTTCGTGCAGAGCCAACGCCATCCCAATAGGCACTACTACTACAAATGAAGTAAACCAAAGGACAAGCGCCACACTTGTAGAAACCTCCAACGGGATGCGGAATAGCTCCGTCAGCACCAGCACCGAAACCACCTGCATTCCACCGCCTACGCCGGGGATCTGCACCACGCCGCCAAAAGCCAGAAAGCCCAGGAAAATCAGCACATCCAGCCACCCGAAGTGCAGCCGGTCGCCGAACGCGCGCATTACGCAATACACGGTCAGCGCGATGGTGGCCCACTCGAAGATCGTGTACCAGACCACCAGCAGCATGGCCTTTTCGCTTCGGGTGGATTCCACTCCTTGTACGAAGGCCGTAATCAGCCTGTCGGCTTTTTTGAAGTGCCGCTCGGGCAGGGCCGTCAGCGCATCCAGCAGTCGTTGCCGCATCGCCGCGGAAAAGTGCCGGAAGGCCGCGAGCAGACCCAGCACCACTACCGACAGTGCACCCACCAGCCACCCGCCCATAGCGAATACCCAGGAGAGCGCCGGTCCCAGCGCGCATCGGAACGCCGCACCCGGCTAAGCGCGAAGCCGAAAATGGCCAGTACAATCAGCACATCGTAGATCCGCTCCAGCAGCAGGGCGGCAATTTGTGAGGAAGTCGGCACTTTCTCCTTCATGGCGATCAGATATGGCCGTACGAACTCGCCCGGCCGTCCTAACATGGTGATGGCCGCGAAGCCGATCACCGTGGCGGAGAACAGGTTCCAAAGGCTCGGATGCGCCTTTACCGGCCGCATCAGCACGCGCCAGCGGAGTGCCCGGCCGAAATAGCCGGCCATAACGGCCCCGGCGGCCGCCAGCCAGCCACCACCATTGTAGGGCCAGCAAGGTGGCGCCAAAGGCTCGCCAGTCGAATTTCCGGCTTTCGAGGAAAGGACGCACCAGCCAGATCCCCGCTGCCAGGCCCACCAGCGCCGAGCGCCAGCCACTTCCAGTTGCGCTTAATCGGAACTCCTCATTTCCGCGAGAAACGAGCCTAACACGGATTGTGGGTGGTGGGTGGTGGCGAAGACCGCTCCCTTACGGTCGCGGCTCGGGAACACGGCCGCGGCCCGGCAACAGCGGTAACGGCGGCTGCCCGAGCCGCGAACTGCATTTACTGAGCCGCGACCGTAAGGGAGTGCCCCATGGCGCCTGCGGCCCACCAAAGGTGATGAAGACGGGCGCGCCTGTGGGGTCAGGCTCGTAGCCTGCGCGGAGCTCATAGCTCCGCCCGGCGAGCGCAGCTCGTCTTCAACGAAGCGGTTTCCCCCCCGCCCCCTAGCATCCGGGAAAAAATGAACCTATCATGATAAAGCCTCGTTTCTTTAAATGTAACGATTTCCGGAGGAGGAGACGAGGTAATCATGGCGACCGCAGCCCTGGCGATGGTTTCGGGCGTTCCGTTTCAACAAAGAACGGACAGCGGCAGCCAATATTGGATAAAACAGAGTTTGGACCTCGATCACAGTCTGGTGGAGCGGTGTCTCAGCGGCGACGAAGCCGCCTGGGAGGAATTGGTCAGGACCCACACCCGGCGCGTGTACGGGCTTTGTTATCGTTTTACCGGGAAAGATGGCGAAGCCCAGGATCTGACGCAGGAAGTTTTCCTGCGCGTCTACCGGACGCTGAAAACGTTCCGGGCGACCGAGGGCGCATTTACTACGTGGCTGGCGCGTTTGACCCGCAACTTGCTGATCGATAATTACCGGCGTACCCGTCAGGAGCGTCTTACAGATTGAATGAAGAGCAGTTGCCCCGGATTGAAGAATCGGTTTCAGCGGAATCCCAGCCGGATAGCAGGGTGGCCGGACGGGAAGCCAGCGAGATTTTG